>NZ_JALBYU010000009.1 GCF_029963765.1 Pseudomonas sp. UYIF39 | reverse complement strand
CGGCAAAAACCGAAGAAAACCTTAAAACCGTGTCCGGGATCAGTTGACCACTACACGACGGTCTGAAGGTAGCTTGAGGGGGGAGGATGCGCAATCGTGGCTAGGTGGCGTGGTTTGAAGGTTTAGTGATTTTTATGGCTGGGCAATAATTATTGGCCAGCCATAATTTTCATAATTTGAAAAAGGCGTGCTGATGGACTTGCCGACTTGCTGAAGGAGATATCAGGAATGGACATTGAATTGGATCAGTTTCAAAAGGATTTGCTGGAATCGGTACGCGAAATGAATGAGAGCCAAACGCTTCCAATCGCTGAGGAGAGGCCGTTAACGAAGGAACGCATCGACTCGCCTATGTCGTCTCCAGCGACACGTTCTAATAACGTGTCGCTGGAAGTGAAAAAAAGCGACACGTAACAAGATGGACTACATCAGAAGGGGCTGAGTCCTACTGCAAAATCGCACAACGTCTAGCAGGTGTGAACTTGTGAAATGACGACGATCTGAGGCATAGCCCCGGCATCGTTGGATGGCAACGTAAAAGTCGTTCGAAAGCCGAGTTTATCCAGCATGTCCATCATTGCATCGATCGTAAATTTCTCGATCTTGCCAGTGGTGAGTTCTGAGACGCGTGATTGGGTCACGTTCAACCTGGCTGCAACCTCACTTTGTTTGAGGCCCAGGGTTTTGATGTAGTCAGTGATGAATATCGATAGCTCCATCTTCAACGCTTTTTTGCTAGCGACTTCGCTGTCATGCGTGACATGGAATGGGCTGTCGAAAAATTGAACTGCCATGAACGCCTCCCACCTTTGGGTTATCTAAAATTTGCGATAAACGCAGGCTAGTCGATTGATCGTTTTTGATGCAGACGTATTGTGTCTGCGAGACATAACTCATTACACCACGTAACTAATGATGTTCCCGTCCCCACCTTTATCCCCTCCAGCTAACTCCCTACATTGAGCTCCAACGCCTCCCCATCATCCCGATGAGAAGGTCACTGGAGATTCCTCATGCCTTTCGTAAGCGTTCGCATCACCCGCGATGGCGTTACCTCGGAGCAGAAAGCTCAGGTGATCGCCGAAATCACTGAAACCCTGGAACGCGTCCTCAACAAGGACCCGCACCTGACCCACATCGTGATCGAAGAAGTCGACACCGATAACTGGGGCTACGCCGGCATCACCACCACCCAGTACCGCAGGCAGCTGGCAGAGGCGGAGGACAAGTCATGACCGCGACCGTCTCCATCGATTTCATCTCCGACGTGGTGTGCCCGTGGTGCGCGTTGGGTGCGACGGCGCTGGAGCAGGCGATCGAGAACGTGGCCGGTGAGGTTTCGGTGGAGCTGACCTACAAGCCCTTCGAGCTGAACCCGGACATGCCGGCAGTCGGCGAAAAAGCGGTCGAGCATTTGATGCGCAAATATGGACGAACCGCCGAAGACGTCGCCGCCGGCAAAGCGATGCAGATCGAACGTGGCGCGGCCATTGGTTTCAAGTTCGATCTGGAGAAGCGCAGCCACTTCTACAACACGTTTGATGCTCACCGGTTGTTGATGTGGGCGTTGCAGGAAGGGCGGCAGGTCGCACTGAAGAAAATCCTGCTGCGCGCCTATTTCACCGACGGCCGAAACCCGAGCGATCGCGAGACGCTGGTGGGTCTGGCTGCTGAAGCGGGACTGGATGCGGCGGCGGCTCAAGAGGTGTTGGCGTCCGGAGCGTTCACCAAAGAAGTGCGTGAACTTGAAGAGTTTTACCGCAAGCGCGGCATCAATTCGGTTCCGGCCATGGTGCTTAACGGTCGTCACCTGGTGTCCGGTTCGCAGTCGGTCGAGTACTACGAACAGATGTTGAGACAAATGGCGAAGGCCCCCGCCGAAGCCTGATTACTTACTTTTTCAAACCATCATTTATTAGTAGAGGTTCATCATGAGCAATTCGAAGAAAGTCATCGTTATTACTGGCGCCTCCCAAGGTCTCGGCGCAGGCATGGTCAAGGCTTTCCGTGACCTGGATTACAAGGTTGTCGCCACTTCGCGTTCGATCAAACCGTCCACCGACCCGGACATCCTCACCGTGGCGGGCGACATCGGCAACCCGGAAGTCGCCCAGCAAGTCATCCGTGAAGCCATCGCACGCTTTGGCCGCATCGACACCCTGGTCAACAACGCCGGGATCTTCGTTGCCAAGCCGTTCACCGGGTACACCGCTGAAGACTACGCCACCGTGCTGTCGGTGAACCTGAACGGTTTCTTCTACATTACTCAGCTCGCCATCGCCGAGATGGAAAAACAGGGCAAAGGCCACGTCGTCAACATCACCACCAGCCTGACGGACCACGCAATTGACGGTGTGCCGTCGGTACTGGCTTCGCTGACGAAAGGTGGCTTGAACGCGGCGACCAAATCCCTGGCCATCGAGTACGCCAAGCGTGGGATTCGGGTGAATGCTGTTTCTCCAGGCATCATCAAGACGCCGATGCATGGTGAGGAAACTCATGAAGCGCTGGGGAATCTGCACCCGGTCGGGCATATGGGTGAGATCAGTGATATTGCGCAGGCGGTTGTTTATCTGGATAGCGCCAACTTTGTTACTGGCGAGATTCTGCACGTTGATGGTGGGCAGAGCGCGGGTCACTAAGGCCTGGTTTTCCAAACCCAGAAACAACAAAGCCCTCGTATTTCTACGAGGGCTTTGTTTTGTATGGTGTAGTAATCTCGCTGACTTCTTCGCCGATGGCGTGTTTACTGCAGCCGCAGGCGCAAGTCAGTTCATGCTAGGGAAGTTCGTGGATGATCTCGATGCGCAGCAGATTGGCGGGCAGAGGCTATCACTCGACAATCATATCAAGCTCGTCGTGAGCTTTTGATAAGCTCTTGGTCGGTTGATAATGAATGCCACATGTATATTCAATACGTAAATGCTCTGCATTTTCTTGTTGGGAAGTATTATAGTTCTGAAAGGGGAGCATTGCTCTACGCACAGGTGACTGATTCAATATATTTTTAAATATAACTTGTGAGTCATCAGCAATCCAAAGTCTTCTTACTTTTCGTTTCTTGCTGCCATCAAAGAATTGATGGCGTGCGTGTAAGACTCTAAGGTTATCCATCACCAGAATATCCCCAGGCTCAAGACTTACATTAATAATGTAGTTCTCATTGGTGGAGTATTCATTTTGGATGTAATTAAATGCAGCGCTGGCCCACTCAGGAATAAACGCGGTGCTGTCATACCTGTAGCGGATTCTTAATTTATTATCATTGATTTTTTCGAATACAGAGCAATCCATAGATAACAGGTCGTCTCGACAGTAAGTGACAATTCCGCTCGTCATCAATGTCTTTAATATGTCAGCTTGATTTGCAAGTAAGTCATTGTAAATCTTCTGCCCGTCAACCAAAAAATTATCTCCGCCAATCTCTGGTTTTGATACGCACTGAAGAATTACAAATTTGGGAGGCGTGATTTTCTTTGCCACGCCATCAACATAAGTTATCCCATTCAAGAAAGATCCATCAGTATGAGGGAAAAAATCACTTGATAATTCACCATGATAATCATCTTTGAAGCTTTGCCAATCCTTATTAATTGGCTCTCCACCGCCCACGACGCCATGTTCGTCAGATTTTGTGTGGAATTGAATTAGCCCAAACTTGCCCGCGACATCTCTAAATGCCTCCAAAGAGTTGTCTTGAGGCTTGACAACACAATATCCATGCTCATTAAGAAAGTTGGAGATTCCTTGGGTGTCAAAGAAATCAAACTTTTTGCTCGCGGTAATTTCACACTCCCTGTTTTGATAAACTTCACATGCCCTTGATAAAATGATCCAGAATCATTTTAAAACCAAAAAAAGTGACCCCCGCTTTTAAAAGCATGGCGCCTACACGTTGCGATATTCGATCTCTAAGAAACCCGCCCAGATACGAGCCGATAGTGGATGCTGCTATCATGATGATTATGAGTTCTGCGTAGTCCATGAATGCAAAGCCCGCAATAACAAAAGCAGCGACTTTCAAGCCGTGCAGCACACTCATTTGCATGGCATGCGTGACGATTACTTCATTTTTATTGATATTCATCTTCATCAAGATGGGCTGTGATATCAAACCGGTTACAGCAACGAAAAGCGAAAGAAATGTTTGAAGAAAACCAACGATGGCAAAGTTTTTAAGCACGAATCCTAATGATGAAACAATCTTGGTCCATGTGATTGCTAGAATAAAAATGCCAAGGATCAATGATAAGTATTTTTCAGGGAAATTCCCTATGAAGAAATATCCAATAAAAGCTCCCGTCAGACAGCCGATGATATATCTGGGAAGGATCTCTATTTTTGCGCTCTTGTAGTCAAATGCGAATCGACTGCCATTGCTCACCATTTGAATCAAGCCGTGAACCGGTACAACCGCAGAGATAGGTATAAATTGAGGCATCACAGCAAGCAATCCAATCCCGCCACCGACACCAATGGCGGCAGTCATGAATGAAGTTATGAAACTGACACCCACCAAAACGTATAAGCCAGAAGAGAGTTCAAACATGTTTAATTCCTGTTCGGTTTCTTAAGATAAAAATTGCATCTCTATGCAGCGGCTTCCAGTTATGTCGGCGCGCACTTACGCGTCCGATAACGCGAATGACGTCATCAGCCGTGCCGCACACTGTTCAAACAAAGTTAAGAGGGTCGCCCCTGTCCGGGGCTGTGATAAGCAGCTACAAAATTACTTCTCTCGTAAGTGGGAAGTTAGACTGCTAACTTCCCTTCCATCCCGGTCCGATAATGTTACGGAGAGCCTTTTCAGGCAGAGCGCGATTTACTTCTTGGGTAGGGCCCAGGCGATGATGCTGTCACCTAACTTGGTTGGAATTCGGTCATGACCGCCGACCACTGCCACGACGTACTGTCGGCCTTGGCTCATGTAGGTCAAGGGTGAAGCCTGATTGCCCGCGGGAAGGCGTTCTTCCCACAGTAGTTCTCCACTTTCACTGTCGTAAGCCCGCATGAAACGATCGATGGCGGCACCGATGAACGTCACGCCTCCAGCTGTTGTCACGCCCGTCGCGTCACTCGGCGTACCGATTTCGAAGCGCATACGAGAGGCGATTCCCCAAGGCCCGCTGTCGTACCCCGTACCGAACGGGCGACTCCAGACTACATCGCGCGTGCGCAGGTCTATACCAGTAATGAAGCCCCAGGGTGGCGCAATGCAAGGTTGGTCAAGGGATGACATCCATGGATCTTTGATGGCGCCGTAAGGCAGTCCGGCCTGGACGCGGAAGCCTTGGCTGTTGCCCGGCGCTTCTTGGAATGACTTGGCATTGATGGCGTCGAGTTGTTCGCGAGGAACCAGCCCCTGCATGTAAGGGAGCCGCTGGTTATTGATGATCAGCAGGCCTCGTTTGAGGTCTACCATCACGCCTCCCCAGTTCAAGCCGCCATGATGGCCGGGGAAAATCAGGCTTTGTTGGCCTACGACTGGTGGTGTGAAGATCCCTTCGTAGCGTGCCTGGCGAAACTCGATGCGACATTGCAACTGATCGAATGGCGTTAAGCCCCAGGCATTTGCCTCGGTCAGTACTTCCGGCATTTTCGATGGGCGCCCCATGGTGCTCGGCATATTGGGCGAAAGCGGCTGGGTGGCCGAGGTGTAGTCGCCAGGAGCGGTTCCCTGTGGGACGGGAGATTGCACGATATCCACCAAAGGTTCGCCGGTGGCGCGGTCAAGTACGAACAGCTGGCCGGATTTGGTGGCTTGAATGACGGCAGGGCGTGTGCCCGTTGATGTGGGGAAGTCAATCAGATTGGGTTGTGGACTCAGGTCGTAGTCCCATAGATCGTGGTGAACTGTCTGGAAATGCCATCTGACCTTACCTGTGGCCGCATCCAGTGCAACCAGGGAGGAGCTGAACTTGTCCTCTTGTTCCGTGCGAGTACCACCATAGAAGTCGCCGGCAGCGTTGCCGGTGGTGACATACACCAATCCCAGTTCATCGTCGGCGGAAAGCGGTGCCCAGGAGTTGGGTGTGCTGAGCGTGTAGTTCTCGTCGTCGCGAGCGGGGGCATTGGTGTCTGGGCGGCCCAAGTCCCAAGCCCATTTTTGTTTGCCGGTAACCGCGTCGTAGGCACGAACCACTCCCGAGGGCGCTGGGCGCACATCTGAATCAAGGACTCGGCCCCCGGTGATCACTACCCCGCGGATTACGATGGGCGCGGAGGTAATCCCGGTCGACCCTTTTCTGAAGGTGCCTAACCCGTCTTTCAAATCCGCAAAACCTGCGTTGCCGAATCCGGGGCACGCTTGGCCAGTCAAGGCGTCTACCGCTCCCAAGCGAATATCGTTGGTGCCCCAGATGATGCGCGAGGCGCACAGGCCACTGGCATTTGGCACTTCGAAATAGGAGACACCACGGCAGTATGCGCCGCCATTGTCGAAGTAGGCTGGGTCGACTTTGGAGTCAAACCGCCAGTTCTCCTTCCCTGTGGTGGCATCCAGAGAAATGATGATTTGCTTCGGAGTGCAGGTATAGAGCGAGTTACCCACCTTGATCGGAGTGGCCTCGTTCAAGTATTTGGTTTTTTCACCGGGTTGCTTCACGTCGCCGTGGTGGTATTCCCAGGCTTTCACCAAGCCCGACACATTCGAAGGGGTGATTTGCGATGCTGCGGAATAGTGATTGCCCAAGTTGGAGCCTGCATAGGCGGTCCAGTTGGTTTCGTCGTGTGACGCGGCAATATTACCGTCCGGTGAAGTTACCGTATTGCGACTGAACGGTTGTTCGGGACGCGTCGTTGCGAGCGTCGAGTCGGCAAGATGAACGGTTGTTGGGAAGAACAGGGGCACCAGGATGGTGATCGCCATAAGTATCGGCAGTAGACCCATAATGGTGAAGTAATGGCTTCTTTTAGCGTTGGCAAAGTCACGACGCACCAAAGGCCAAAAAGCCAGAAACGGTACGCTGAGAACGGCCAGCCAGGCTAAGCGTGGAATGAAGGCCCAACCATCGTACCCGGACTCCCAGATCGCCCAGGCGTAGGTGGCCAGGGAGGCCGCACCATAGAGGTAAATGCCGCGAGCCTGTTTCAGGCCGATGAGGATGGCCGATAGCAACAGGGCGGTGCCCATCATGGCGTAATAGGGTGATCCGCCAGCTGCCACCAGAGCCCCGCCTCTATAGGCGAGTGACGCTCCAAGCAGGGCAACCAATATGGTGTACACCCCGAACAGAAAGTTCGAGACTCCCGGCCCTCTACCCAACGTCCTTTGTTTCACTGCGATCATCCCTGTGTAATTCGATATAGCTCAGCGTCCAGCGGCGCGCATAATTGCTTATTGTTGTAATGAAATACAATATCCGACGAAAAAAATTAACTGCCTAGTACGGACGTGCCATATTTTTGTATCTTGTTTCGATTAGAAACAATCATGCTAAGCTGACCAGCGAATTTTTGGGGAGCGCTCTGACGAGGCTTCAATCCGTAATGGGGTGTTCGGGGTGCGCTTCTGGCAAGACGTCCTGTTGAGTCTTGAGCCGGCCCACTTCGTCCAGATGCCTCCAGAGAAATTGAGCGGCTTCTTCGCGCAGATCAGACTCGATGAGGTCGAGCAAATGGATGTGTTCCTGGCATTGCACCATAAGGCGAGTGCGATCGACGTTGGCTTTGTAGCCCATGAATCGCCTGAGTTGATTTTGCTGGCGTATGGCATCGATGAAAAAGACATTTCCGGAGCACTGCACGATCAGTTCGTGAAACTGGGCGCCCACTTGGAACAGTTGGGCGCGGGACAAGGTGTGGATATCCCCATCGAGCATGGCCTGCTGTTGCTGCCTGGCCTTGGCAAACGCTGCGTGATTAATCTGATAACCGGGCTCAAGCAGGGCGGCCGGCTCGATGGCCATTCGGAAGCGGTAGCTTTGGATGTGTGTCTGGGCGTTATGCACGAAGTCTTTGAGACTCCATCCTTGCCCCGGCTTGCGCTCCACCATGGCTTCGCTGGCCAGCCTGTTCAATACCTTGAGCAATTGTCCGCGGGGCACTTCGTAACGGCGCAACAGCTGCGCTTCGAAAAAGTGGGCAGGTATTTCCCCGCCAAGAATGTCGTCGACCACGCGAAGGTAAAAGTCTTCGAAAGGATCACTGGCGAGAGGGAATGTTGTTTCCTGAATCTGCCCTGCACCTTGTTTCAGAAAGTAGCCACGATTAGGTTCCTGAATCGCGAGATCCCACTCAGCGAGCAAGGCAAAAACTCTCCGAATAGGCGAACGCGAAACACCCAGCGCTTGCGCGAACGTCTGCTCGCGCAACGGCTCACCGGCTTTCATCGACCGGGCGCGAACCATGTCGATGACGCGTGGGGCCAACTGCAAGGCGAGGTCTTTCTTGATCACAGGCTCTATCTCGAATGGTTAGCTTCAGTCCGTTCCCGTTGGGGTAGATACCCCCATCGGACTGGAGTTGGAAAATACCATACGAAGAGGATGTGGGTATCTGCACAAAGAGCGCAGGTGGACTTGTCGACCAACCTTGTCGAGGCACATGAGTATGAAGGCTCCACGCATTTTTCTGATCCACGCGACCGCACTGGCGATCGATCCCATCACGGCGGCTTTCGCCCGGCTATGGCCGCAGGCACAGATCATCAATCTGCTCGAGGACTCGTTGTCCCGAGACCGAGTGGAGGAGGGCGGATTAACCACGAGTATGAAGGCGCGCTTTCTGACGCTTTCCCATTACGCAGTACAAAGCGCAGCGGATGCCATTCTTTTTACCTGCTCGGCTTTCGGCGATGCCATCGACCTGTGCAAGCCTGACATTTCCATTCCAGTACTCAAGCCGAACGAAGCCATGATCAATCTGGCTCTAGCGCAAGCATCGCGTGTTGCCGTGCTGGCGACGTTCGAGCCTACCATCACCTCGATAATGGCCGAGTTCAAGCAAGTGGCTGAGCGCAGTGGTCGAGCGCTGGAGGTGGTGCCCTATTTTGTCCCTGGTGCAATGCAGGCACTGAGTGAAGGGAACAGAGAAGGCCACGATACCGCCATCGCGGAAATGGCCGGTCAGGTCGGGGACTGCGATCTGATCTGTTTCGCACAGTTTTCGATGACGAGCGCCGCAGGGCAAGCACAGGCTCGATCTGGTCTACCTGTATTGACCACTCCCGATAGTGCAGTGCTGGAGCTGCGAAGGATGCTCCAGGTTGATGATTTCGTTTCTTCCCAGGATGGAGGTTTACCCAATGCTTAAATTCAATGCTCATCTCGGTTTCCAATTCAATGAGTTGCCTTTTCTGCAACGCATCGAAGCCGCCGCCGCAGCTGGTTTTCAGGCGGTGGAGTTCCCGTCGCCCTATGAATTCGACGCCAGCGAACTGGCCGATCACCTGGCTCAATACCGTCTGCCGTTGATTCAGTTCGCCGCACCGGCTGGCGTTACCAAAGGCATCGCTGCCTTGCAGGGCAAGGAAGAAGAGTTTCGTGCTGGCTTGGTCCAGGCCGCCCGCTATGCAAAGGCGCTGGCGTGTTCGGATGTCCACATCATGTCTGGCGTTACAACGCAGGATGAGGCAGCGCTTATCTTCGGGGGCAACCTGGAGTATGCAGTCAAGTACTTCGAAGATCAGGGTTTGCGGCCGCTTATCGAAGTGATCGGTTCGCAGGCGATGCCGGGTTATTACATGTCTGACTTCAGCAAGGCGCAACAGGTGCTGGAGACCTTCCCGAGTGTTGGGCTGATTCTCGATCTCTACCATGCCCAGCTTCTGACCGGAGACGCAGCAGATGTTCTGGCTCGGTTTTATGACAGAACCGTCCATGTGCAAATTGCCGACTGCCCGGGTCGTCACGAACCGGGAACGGGGAGCATCGACTTTGCTGCCTTGTTCGCGGCGCTGGAGCAGCGTGGCTACCCAGGATGGATCGGGTGTGAATACCGTCCTTCCGGTTCTACCATTGCGAGCCTTGACTGGATTAAGCAGCTAAGTGCTTAGCGCTTGGAACGCGCGAACGACGCCACCATTGGGTCGTTTCTGTTGGTGTGAAATGCCCGCGGTGTCGGACGCCAGCGGGACAATCGCTGTTGTTCTATGCGCGTCATTTACACGATTTGACGTAAGGGCATTCCGAAACCCAGAAACAACAAAGCCCTCGTATTTCTACGAGGGCTTTGTTTTGTATGGTGCCGGCACCAGGAGTCGAACCCGGGACCTACTGATTACAAGGAAGCTGCTTTAAATAGCAAAATCAGCTACTTATGGGTTTTCTTATTACGTGCAGGCGTAAAAAAGCCCCGCATATACAGGGCTTGTTGAGTCTTTCTTACGTGGGGTTTGCTCAATCAGCTGACGGGTTAACGATCGGTAAGCTGAGGTCGTAGACGTCCATCATGGCCCCGTCTCGGTGGCCGCTGGCCTCCTGTTTGTCTGCGCGATTGCCGACGGTGTCTGTAATTCCCTGGCGCTTGAGATCGTGAAGGCCGAATCGCTGTTCGGCGGTCATGGTGCCGTCCTCGATCGCTGATTTGATAAAGCGTTGCCATGCAGTATCCAAACTAGTCTTGCGCAACGCGCCGCCGTGGCTCGCCACAATGATGTAGCGCCGGTCGGCCCGGATAGGAATAGCAGTGGTGTTGCGGTCCCACATCTTAGTGCGATACGCCTTCGCTCCCTCCCATGCAGCACGAAGCCTGGGTGTCCACCGGACGATGTTATCCCGACTACCTTTTCGCCGATTCGTCATCACACCTTCATCCAGTTCATGCGCGTCGGTGAGTGTGATGGTTTCGATGCCGCGTAGACGGCAGAGGTAGGATATCTCCATCACGTAGCAAAGGTACTCAGGGCAACCACCCTTTTCGTTCCTGGCAAGTCGGCCAAACGCCTGAGCACGGTCGAGTAAATCATTCATGACCTTGTGGCCAGGAAGACGGCGTTGTTTCCGCTCGATAGGCGCTTCGATGCCCTGGGCGGGGTTGATGTCCAGAAAGCCACGGTTACGGCCCCATTGCAGTACCCGGCGCAGGTACCGCAACGCATGCGCCGCTTTTGATGGCGTTCCCTCGTCAGCCAGACGATCCACGATCCGCTGAACAAGTGCAGAGGTGAATTTCTTCACGGTCAGGTCGCCCAACGGCTTGCCAAGTTTGGTGGGGATATTGAGCAGGACATCGCGGGAGTAGCAGTAGTCGTCGTGGGTCTTCGGACTCAGCTTTTTATAGCGATCGCTGTCGTGAAACTGCTGACAGACGAAGCGCAGGGTGCCCCGATCGACGCCGGAGCTTTCTTCCATGATTTGGTGCAGTTCCGCCAGAGTGACGTCTGCCGGGGCAATATTTCGGCGTCGTTGCTTGCCCGTTTCGTCGTAATGAAGTGTGTACCAGACCCCGGCATTCCGCTGGTCAAAGTAAACGGCCGCTGGGAGTGCGGCCTGGTCAATATGGGAGGGAATGTGCGGATTATGCTTCCGCTTCCTTGCTTTCCTCATAGGATATCGGCGTCGTATCGCTCTGTAGCGGTTGGCTTCACTCCCGCCGCTTGGTTGATGAGTTCCAATGTAGTCCACGGGCCTGTACGCCCCCGGAACATCCGGATGCCCTGCTCGATAAGCGACCTTTCGACATCGGAACGGCGTTGGTAGCCGGTGACGCGCTGAAGGTCTGCGAACACCAGGACGTTGTCCGATCGGGAGTTCATGGTTTGCCCTCTATCATATGGAGCGCCCCGGGAGTGTAGGCTCTGCGCCGGGGCTGGTGTTATTAGAAGTTATGGGCTTAGGTTCTATTGGTGTTGTGGAGAGATGCCCCTTGCCATGGGGTTGCAGCCCCGTGGCACCAACTCTTTGCGGATCCTTAGCTAAGGATCCAAATCATCAGATCTGGCACCTGGACCGCGACAATGGCGATTAACGCCACCGTCACGACCGCGCCGATCAGTTGCCCAAGCAGGGCCCCGCGTTCCGTCTGTTCAAGCTGCTCTGTGTTGCGCATGGTTCTCTCCTTCAAAAATGCCGGTTGCAGCCGGCGTTACAGGTTGCTGTCTGGCAGTCGCACCAGGTGCAGCACCAGGTCTTCAAATTCGTTCGTGTCTTCGGTGCATGACTGCCAGTCCAAAACCGCCTGGATCTGTTGCCTTGAACAATTCAGCACCAGGATCTCGCGCTGACCGTCCGTGGCCCGTACCTCCAAAATGTCGACCAGACCGTTGGCGCCGTAGGCCTCGGCCTGCACGGTTTTGCGGTGATCGTTTCCCAGCTCACTGAGCAACTGAGCGACGCGGTCCTGCAGGCTTTTCGCATCACTACAATCAGTGCCGGCAACGACTTGAATCTGCATGGTTCTCTCCTTTCAGGGCTGTTCGACGTGGGTTGCAGCCCTACGCCTGAAACATCCAGCACTTGACAGTTGGTGACTTGGTGATCGTGTTGTTATTTCGCGTGGCCTGATAAGCACGCACTGCGCTGTCGACCGCTTTGTTCGATTCCAGGAATTTTCGGCACCGCGATTCTTTGAGGCGATCGCGCAGTTCGCTGACGTCGGCCAGCTTCTGCCGGTGTTCTGCGGCTCGCTCGACGAACTCGTTTAGGTTGATGGCGATGACGTTGTCTTTTTTGCTGTGGTTGACCACCGGCCCATCGGCGTCGAGGCCTTGGAGGTAGTCGTAGACTTCCCAGAATTCAGCGACGACAGGGTGGTCAGCGCTGATCGAGCTTTGGCGCTCGATCGCCATTGAAATGATGCAACGCTGGGAGGTACTGATATGGGAATCGCTCAGGGGTACGAGCGAGCGGATGCAGTCCAGCAGGCCGAGCAGTTGGGCATGGTTTTTAACAATCCGCTCAACTCGGATATAGCCTCGCAGCTGATTCCCGCAGTTTTGGCATGCGGCCTTGTCGTTGTTGGCCGGGTACTCGGTGTCGCAGCTGATGCAGTGGGTGTGCAGCCGGCGCAAACGCGCTTCGTGTGCGGGGATTTTGTCGGCGAGCGTGGACATGACATCGGTTTCACGCTTCACCGCTTGCAGCAGGAAGTGGCTGAGCTGGTTGCCGTCCAGGGCCGTCAGCCGGTCAGCCGCAGTTCGGCTTTCTGGCGTCACGTTCGGCCGCACGAAATGCAGTTTCACAATCCGCGTCATGATGGCCTCGGAAGCAATCACAGGCGCGTTCTGGCTGATCGCGATAGTGCCTCGGAAGGGCGGCTCGTAGGTTTCGTTACCGGCGGTTTTAACGCCCTTTGTCGCCAGGGTGCCGCCGCCGAAGTAGTCCTTTAGCTCGTCCCATTCGAAATTTTTTGCGTGGGACTTGTCGTCGCCGCTCCGATCGGACTCCAGCAGCACCACCGGCATCCCGGACACTTGCCCCATCAAGCGGCTGCGGCCAGCTTTGGTAGATTTTGAAGGGTCAAACCCTTCGTAGCCGGCGCGGCCCAGCAGTTTCCACAGCAGGTTCAGAAGTGTGGTTTTGCCGGCCCCGGCCTCGCCGGTGGCTTCGAGGAATGGAAACGATTGGTATCGAGCGCGGATCTGCTCGGCGAACAGCGAGCCGAACCAGAAGGTCAGCGCGACAACGCCCTGGGCGCCGAAGCATGTCCACAACAATTTCGCCCATTCGTCGCTGTATTCCTTCGGGTCGCGTTGAATTCGCACCGGTACCGCGCGTTGCAGGGTTTTCAGACGCAGCTTGCCGAACTCAAAAAACTCCTCGTCGTTGACGTCGACCACCTGGCCATCCTTGATAGCCACGTCGCCATATACGTAGCAACCGTATTCCTTGCTGTACCCGACGAAGTCGATCGTCTGAACCGTTTTGATCGCGAACAGCTGGTCCTTCATGATCTTGTCGAGCTGCTGGCCACTGCCGGTGAACACTGCGCCGGCGGCCATGCCGAGCAGACGCTTTTTAAATTCGCTCGCAGCGGCTACCTGGCCACCGGTGAAGGTGTTTTTTACCGAACCACCGTCGTGCGGAAAATCAACACGGAAGAAGTACCAGGACTCGTCGGTGATTTCATTGCGCTGGAAGTACAGCGCCTGGGGGTAGCAGTTGGCGATCTCGACCACGCAGCCCGACATGCGCAGCGCTTTCTCCCGCATTGCCTTCTCGTTCAGCAGTTGCTCTTCATGGTTGTCGCTGGTCTCCAGTGCCTGCATGGCGTTATTGAACTTGCTGATGTCCAGCTTCCACCAGTACAGCCGGGAGTCGAAGCCGAAGTGGAATTCTTCGCGCTCGCGCCAGGTGTACATGAGCATCGCTTTCTCGGACGCGCTCTCTGCGATCAGCAGTGCGCCGTGGTGCCTGGTTTCCTCCAGATCTGCATCGATGCGCCGGCGACGTGCGTCCAGGTCATCGATGAAACCCCACCGCTGGTGGAGGTCGTTCCAGTCCAATTTGCGGGCATCGCGCTGAGGGATCTGGGCCGCTTCACAGATAAAACCCATGGTACGGGCCATGGCCACCCATTTACGGGTGTAGCGGTGTGCACCTGGTTCGTTATCCAGAGCCCAGACGAGCTTCGGCAGATCGCCGGCCCGTTCGGTGGCCAGCGCACGCAAGGACTGTTCAGGAAACTGGTTTGAGGACATTGCAGCGACGGCATCGATGTCGCAATGGATCAAGGAAATGGCATCGAAAACGCCCTCCACAATCCAGATTTCTTTCGTGTCTGACAGGCTTACACGTGGGTGGCACCACCAGTGCCCCTTGGCACCGCCGCCCTTTGTGAACCGAGCTTTCTTCTTGCCAAAGCGCTGTGGCTTATCAATGAGCCTCTCCCAGTAGCTACCGTTCGGAAGGGGAAAGCGCACGGTGGCGGAGCCGATCCCAAGATCCGGATCGTAGAACTGTTCCTGGGTGAATGTCCCTTGCACCAGATCGAAGCGAAAGCCCCTGGCAAACTCGAGGTAGGCACGCGCTGTGGCAATAGGGTCCTCGTTGGTGGACGGGGCACGTTTGCTCCAATCGTCAAACAGGTCGGCATACAGCTCTTTGACATGCCACTGCTGACCGCACTTGCTCTCGCGGCCGCACTTGATGAACCACGGATTAATGAAGCTGGAATACAGTTCCTTCTTGTTACAGGCAGGGCAGGTGCCACCGCGCATAAAGTCGGTGCCTGTGCGGTGCCGCAGGCCATAGTCGAATTCGAGTCGGGTCAGTACGTCACCCCGGATTTGCTGTTCCATCTTCACGCCTGCTTTCTGATGGCGACCTGAAGGGCGCCGAGAGTTGTTTTTTGAGCCGCCAAGGCGGGGTAGGCAGACAGGATTGCGCTAGTCCGCAAGCCATCAGGAACGCGTCGGAACTCGTCCGAATACCAATGCTCCTGAATGCCCATCCGAAGGCGCTCACGCATCTCCTGATGCAGGGCTTCAGCGAGGTTTTTGCTAAGGTCCATCCGGATGGAAAGTGCTGTGTTCATGGCTTTTTCCCTGATTTCGGGCGCAACTTGCCCAAACCCACTCGCGAAAGGTGGTGCTATTCGGTCTGTTGAAAGGGGCTGTTGGCTAAGGCTCGGTAGCGTCGACCAGATGTTTAAAAATCAAAGCGACGGGAATGGCGAAGGACTTGCCACTGGTTGGATCGGTGAGTACCGCTACGGATGCGCTACTGCCCTTCAGGTCGAGGTGGCGCTGGCCACCGCCGGAAAGCAATTCGCCGTATGCCAAGCCCGTCAGTGTTTCGGCAAGGTAGACGGGCACTTCCAGTGTCGCCTGCAGGTAATTGACGGTGCGGTTGAAGAGCTGCTGGTCATTTCCCAGGTGTTCAGCCTGGTGGCGTTGCATGTAGCAAAGCGCGGCGCTCTGCATGGCGACGCGGTATTCGCTTTCGGGGTTCTGCGCGGTGATCGTCATGTTCATCAGGCCGTCTCCAGTCCAAGTAGGTCCATCTGTTGCTCGCCTTCCTTCTTCATCGCGTGCCGCCGAATCGCCACCGGCGCAACCGGCAAGGAAACCGATGGGTTTGGCATACCGGAGGGACTCATTTCGTGAGTCATTTCGAACTGAGCTCGAACTGACCAGCCGCAGGCCTCGTTAATGCATTGCAGGTAGGCAATACGCAAAAAGATATGCGTGCCTTCACTGGTTCGGATGCGCATTCGCTCCTGGCAGTGCGGACATACCAGCTTGTAAGTGCTCACTTTTTCTCCCCGCCGCTAGTCGCGGCCTTCGGCTAATGCCGAGAAATGACGACGCTTCCCGCGCCTACTTCGAATCTTCGCTGCCCGGGTTTTCCCGGTGCAGAACGATCACCGCAGTGATCTCTTCATGCCTGGCTGCAACGTGTGCACGGTGCGCTACGAGAATGGCCTGCACCTCGTCGTCCTGAATGACGCCGTCTTGAAGTGCTTTGCCAATGATGGCGTCGACCAACCCACGCTTGACTGCGGTATTGATCGAGCGGGCGTACAGGTCGAGGTTGTCGAGCTGCCCAGCCTCGGCTACTGGGACAAACACGCCGCCGTACAGATTGCAGACGAAGTCGGGGAGGTGAGTGGTGCCGGTTTGTAACTCCAGAAGGCAGATCTGCTCATCAGTCAGTGGGCGGCTGCCAGCGTTTTCATAGGCGTGGTTGTCGAACTTTTTGACCGACATCCCTAGACGCGGAGCTGCGCAATCACGACCGCCTGGGTACGCACAGATAACGGCGCTAACGACTTGCCTACGGGTTTCTAGAACGATGCGTTTCATTTTCTGGTTTCTCGCCGGGGCCGCTGCAATTATTTTGATATCACGCCGTCTTTGATTCCCAGGAGTACAGCTGCTCGTCGGGCTTCACCTCGTACGCCCTTCTTGCGACCGTTCAACAAATCGCTGACCAAATTTTTGTTCAAGTCATGTTGCCGACAGAACTGAGCAATGGTGATCCCGTTGCGGTCAAGGTCTGCGCGGGCTTGCTCGGCTGTAAGGAGGACGGGCATAGTGTTCATGTGTGTTCAATCGTGTTGTATGTGCCATCATTATGCCCAAAACTTTGGCTGTGTAAAGCGGTGCATGCCAAAAATTTGTGCGTCTGGAGAATCCTTGGAAAAAACTTTGGGCGAGAGGCTCCGGGAAGAGCGCGACCGGCTTGGAATTAATCAGAACGATTTCGCTGATATAGGCGGTGTGAAACGTAACTCCCAAGGCAATTACGAGAATGACCGACAGAGGCCGGACACGGCTTATCTGTTGGCGATCTCGAAGATCGGCGTGGACGTGTTGTATGTGCTTTTCGGTCGGAGGGATACGACAGCGGGAACGCAGACCACTATCGAAAACGAAGTGCTTAACTGTTTTCGTTCGCTGAGTCCTGGTGATCAAGTTGTGGTGCATCGGATCGCTACTGGCCTCGCCGAAATGGCAGCGAAAGAGTCGCAGGGCACGCTTCCTCTGGAGTGAAATTGCATCACTCGATCTAGCGCTACCATGCGAAATAGTGCTCACCTGGTGCTTCAGAAAATCTCGATTTCGCCGATGCTCTGCGGCTTTAAGGAGTATTGAGCATGTTGGATCGAGGCGTTTTGGAGCAACTTGAACAGGACGTTCGGGACAGGGAGTGTTCCGCACCTCAGCTGACGCAGCTGGAGTGCATTTTGCTTGGCATGTACCGAAAAATGTCGGAAACGGACCAGAGCCATCTACGACGCTTGGCGGAGATGATGGCCGATACGGAGTAACTCCTGGCCAATGTCCCGCGCCCCGGCTGATCACGCCGGGGTTCCTGTGGTAGCAGCACCGTTCTTGGCCTGCAATCTCTTGTACTCTCTGTCCACCGCACGCTGTGCCGAAGCCTTGCTCTCGTACAGGTGCGTCAGCCGTTTTGGCTTGCTCTGGTCACCCTCGGTAAGTTTTTGCTGCTTTCCGCTCTTCTTGTCGCGGTACCACGCGACGATGCCTGAATAGTCCTTGGCATCGTCGGCCAGCTCCGCTACCTCGTCGCCATCCGGTAACTTCGATTCAAGCTCAAGACTCGTGGTGAATGAGTCCGACGTGAAACTGTGTTTGACGTTGCCCCCCAGCCAGATGATGTCCGCGATTTCCTGCTTGATTCCTGTCAGGGAGTAGGTGAGTTCTGGGGTTAGATCCGGACGACCACGCGCCAGTGAATAGCTCAGCGTCGCCGTTCCCCGCTGCAGCTTATTCCACTCAGCCCGGGCAGCGACAAGCGCGCTTTTTTGGTCGGTGTAGGAGTGCCGGAGGTCCTTGATGTTTTCGCCGCCGCCGGATACCGCTTCTTTTTTTTCGGCGCTGTTGACGTCGTAGTAGAACGCCCTTACGCCTGTGTAACTGTCTCGATCTGCTTGCAGAAAACGGTGCTGGTCGCCGTCACGGCGGGTCAGCGTGATGTGCGGCAGATTCAATCCGCTGGCGCTGGTTGCATTGCCGATCGGCATGAACAGCAGCCTGCCGGCCTTCACTGTGGCGATCGCATCATGCTCTTGTCCCAAGCGAGAGAGCAGGTTCGCGTCTGATTCATTGGCCTGATCAAGGTGGACTACCTGGATGGCACTCAGGGCAGCGCTGACGAGCGGGCCAAGGCCGTAGGCTCCCGCAATTGCTTGCACGACTGACTCAATCGTCTCGTCGTGCCAGCTTCGTTCCCGTTTGACCTTCAGTCCCGAACTCAGGTCCACGCTGCGCGCTCGAATGTTCAACTGGTCCGGCGCGCCACTGTGTTCGGTCTCGTCGACCGTGTACGAGCCTTTGTCGACCAATCCTGTATCACTCCAGCCAAGCCACAAGCGCAGGGTTGCGCCTTTCGGTGGAATGACCAGGCGGCCATCATGATCCGACAGCGTTACATCCAGTTGGTCCGCCGCGAGTCCGCGGTTATCGGTCAACTCGATGCTCATCAAACGCTTTTCGATAGCCGCCGTAATGTCGCGTCCGTCGACCTCCAGCCGGCAGATCGGGCGCGGGTAGGCTTTCGCTTCCCGCATGGAGGCCTGCGCATCATTCAGATAGCCATCGATCTGGCTCAGTGCCTGGTCGATCACAGGATTTTCCTCAGAATGTTGCCGGCTGTGCTGACGCCTGCACCGAGCAGGTCGACGCGGCCGTCATCGATCCGCTTAAGCGCGATGGTGAACTCAATCCGACGCGCTGCGCCGTCCGAGAAGAACAGAGTCTTCGTCTCGTTGATGCTCTCGATCACCCATATGCCCAAGATCCTGCCAGTGCCTTCAATCAACGGCCAGGCCTTGCCTGTATCGGCCATGGCGCGAAGTGTGTCGAGGCTGAGCGGGGTTCCGGCGAGTGCCGGCAGAAGAATTCCAGGCATGCTGATTGAGTCCTCCCCACGGCCCAGGAATTGGCGTGATGGATTGGTGCCGATACGGGAGGTCGAGCCGTGACGCCATTCTGTCTGCCGCTGTAGTTCCTGATAAGCCAGGGTTTCGAGGCTGAAAATGAACATGCCAAGTGACATCATCATGTCCGTTTACTCCTGGTCAAAAAGGGCGCTGCGCCCCTTGGCTTGTTTGGCATGCTGCCGCTTGTCCAGTTCTGCAGACACGGCCCGAGCGATCGCAGCGGCATCCATCCCCGGGGCGGGGTGAATGTTGATGACGATTTTATCGGGCGCCATCTGCATCGCCGCTGGAGCTGCTGCTGGACCAATTGGCGGGCGGTTGTCGACCGCGATCGCGCCTTGAGCCCCGCCCATGCCTACGGCGATTGCGCTCACTTGGGCCAGTCGTTTGCCCATGCCCATGATCGATTCAAGAATGCCGCCACTTTCGGCTTTCGCTCCGGGTACAGAGGCGGCTGGTTTAAGTGCTGCTGCAGCGGCCACGGGTACGGCGGTAGCTGGGTTTAGAGCTGCTGCAGCGACTGTGGGCACGGCAGCAGCAGGGTTTAGCAGTGCTCCCGCGTTGGTGATGGCGCCGAGGGTCACAGTCCCTGCCCGAGTCACAAGCTCGCCCATGGCTTTGACCACTTCCAGATGCCCGCTCTGACCTTCAGCAACGCCCTGTGCCGGGCCCATACCCACAGCCATCGCGCCCACCTGGACCAGTCGTTTGCCCATGCCCAATATCGAATCGAGCATGCCGCCACTTGCAGCTTTCGCTGCGGGTGTGGATGCGCTTGGCCTCAATGCTGCTGCAGCGGCCTCGGGTACGGCAGCAGCAGGGGTTAGAGCTGCTGCAGCCACCCCGGGGACGGCAGCGGCGGGGTTCAGCGCTGCGCCCGCGTCGGTGATGGCACCGATGGTCACAGTCCCTGCTTGAGTCATAAGCTCGCCGACGGCCTTGACTGCTTCCAGAGGCCCGCTCTGACCTTCAGCAACGCCCTGCGCCAATCCGGCCATGGTGAAGCCGCCGAGCTCGGCAAAAACCCGAGACGGGCTGTGAATCCCCAGTTTTTCCTTGAACCAGTCGACGGTGTTACTACCGGCGTCAGAGATTGCAGTCTTCACGGCTCCCATCGCGTTCGTGATGCCATTGACGAGCCCCGCGATGATCATTCCCCCGAACTCGGTGAATCGGCTTGGCATCTCGACTCCCATGTAGTTCATCACGGCCGAGAAGGCCTGGTAGATCAGCCCAATGGGGCTGAAATTGGCGAGCGTCTGCAGGATGCCGCTGATCCCGCCGCTGAAGCCCAGTTTTATTTCAGCCCAGGCACCGATGAAGTAAGCCTTCACCTTGTCCCAGTTCGCATAGATCAGATACGCAGCAGCGGCGATTGCCGTAATGGCCAAGCCAATTGGATTGGCCATGAACAGTCGGCCAACCCACATGAACGCCTGGCCAACGAAGGGCAGCACCTTCGAACCCAGATTGAACAGCAGCCCGATCAACGAAGGCAGGCGGATCCCGATCAGTGATAGGCCATAACGGACGGCGAGGAATGGTCCGAGGGTAGTCGCCAGCGCCAGAGCGACCGTACTAAAGCCGATCGACAATGCGGCGATGCCGGCGCCGACCTTCAGGATGCCCAGCACCAATCCTGGGTTAGCGGTCGCCCACGCGTTGACGCGCTCGAGGACGCCGTTAAATCCCGTAATCAGCTGAATAAGTGCTGGTCGAAGGGTCTCGCCCAGGGCGCTGCTCAGGTTAAACATGCGGTTTTGAGACATCTCCCATCGGGCTGACAGTTGGTCCCCACGGATATCCCCTTCGCGCTGCATCGATCCGTCGCGCTTGGGCGCGTTGTCCGCTCCGTTCACCAACTCCAGCTGGCGCCGATATTCACTCATGTTGGCAGCAAGCTTTGCTGCGTCGTCGCCATATTCTTTGCCGAACAGCTCAGTCATCACACCGAGTTGCTGATTCTTCGGCAACTTGTTGACTGCATCTAGCACCTTTTGAATGGTGCCCGTCGCGTCCTTGGCCATGCCGTCCTGCACGGACTGTGCTTCCAGGCCGATCGCTTTCAACCCTTCGACGAACCGCTTCGGCTGTTTGGTGGCAATAGCCAATTCTCGGATCATGGCGTTTGTGGCGGAGCCCGCGGTTTCCGCTGACGCGCCCAGCGTCAGGAAGGTCGAGCCCAAGGCTGCGGCGTCTTTGAACGACATGCCGACGGAGGCCGTAATGCCCGCCGTGCGTTGCATGACGTCAATGATTTCCCCCCCTTTCGACATGGCGTTGTCGTCCAGGAAGTTGATCGCGTCCCCGAGCTGATTGACGTTCTTGATGGGCAATTTGTACAGGTTCGCGATCCGCGCCAGGTTCTCGCCGACTTCCTGTGCCGGCAGGTCGAAAGCCGTCGCGGCAGTCGCGGCGACGCGCGCGAACTCCAGAAGGTCGTCTTTGCCCTGGATGCCCATTCGCGCACCGCCTTCTACCAGGGCGGCGATATCGGTAGTCGCCATGGGGATGGTTTCGGACATCTTCTTGATGGCCGCGCCCATGTCGTAATAAGTCTGGGTGAGCTGTCCGTTGCCATCCCGTGCGCCTTCGACCTGTTTGGCGACACCCGCCATGGCATCTTCGAAGCGAGAGTAATCTTTGACCATCCCAATGATTGGTAGGCCGGTTGCAGCTCCCACGGCACCCGCGCTCGCGCCGGCTACAGCGGCATTGCCGGCGAGCTCTTTGCCCTTGGAATAATTCCTCTGCGCCTTCGATACCCGCTCCTGCTGTTTGGCGAGCGCAGAGAGGCGGTCTCTTTGATTCTGGATGGCTTTATTTGCCGCCTCGATCTCGGTTTTTAAGCGACGCTCGGTGGTGCCGAGGTTGCGGGTATCAGCACCAGTCGATTTCATGAGGGGGATCAGGCGCTGCAGCTCCGAGCGCTGAGCCGTGTGTTTGTTCGTCAGCTTTTCCACCGAGGCGGAGGCGTTGACGAACGCCTTTTGAAAAGCCGCAGTAGGGGCGTCCATCTTCTGCAGCTGTTCACGCAGGCCGCGCAACTTGTCCTGCGCCTTGGCCAGTTCTTCGGAGGATTGGCGGACGGCTTCCTTCTGGCGGGTATAGCTGGAAATGTTGGACTGCTGGGCGTTGAGTTCCTTCAGCTGGTCCCGCGCCGCTTTCAAGGCGCGAGACGTAGCATTGCTCCCCGCGCTGATCTGTTTGAGGGGCGCGGTGACCTTGTCGATCGCCGACAGCAGAAATTCCAGCCGCAGCTTGTCAGTCATCCTTCGCCCCACTTCGTTTACGAGCGCGTTCGCGCCAGTCCATTAGTTCGGTTAGGGGGAGAGGATCCATCTCCGCTGGCCCCCAGTGAAAAATCACGGCGATATCCGCCATCGCGTCATCTACGCAACGAGGGATGCATCCACCTTCGCCGACTTCGGCAGCAAAAAACCGGCAACCTCGGTGGCCATCTGCACCAGGTCGGCCGGATCCATCTGGCCAATGTCGTGATCGGTCAGGGTTGGCGTGGTGATTCGCGGAAGGACCTTGCGCAGTGCGAGGACGTCCATCTGCAACAGGTCGGTCAAGGAGACGCCCCGCAACTCGCCGGAGACTGGTTTGCGCAGCGTCACCTCGGTGATCTCAGTCGAGCCTCTGACGATCGGTGTATCCAGGGTGATGACTGGGCGATTTGGGTTTTTCACAACTGGTGCTTCCACAGCTTCGTTTTTTTCGGAGGTGATCATGTCGAAATCCTTTGAAAGAGAGGGTGCCGGACGAGCCGGCGGGAAAAGCTGGGATTACAGGCCGATCGCCTTGCGGTGCTCAGCCAGCATGTCTTTGCCATCAACCTTGAAAATGAAGTTGAGCAAGTCGATCTCGATCTCTTCATTACCGTCGATGGTCAGCTTGTAATAGCTGCAGGTGGTGGTGAACTTGTGCTCGGTGTCTTCACCGCTTTCCGCGTCACCCATGTCGATCTCTTCGTGCCGCCCACGCACGACCACCTCAACGGCTGATACCTCACCGGTGTCGTCGCGCTGGATCGAACCGGCCCAACGCAGCATGACGCCGCTGGCCGATACCGCGCCGTATTGACGCAGCGCCGTCAGATCCCAGCCACCAAGGGTCCATTCGATCTGAATCCCGTCGTCGCCATGACCCAGGTCGACCTTCACCGCGCCGTCCATGCCGCCGCCCCGGAACGCTTCGAGCTTTCGAGCGAGCTTGGGCAGGGTGACGCTCTTGCAAGCACCGACATAGCTGACGCCGTCGTTGTACAAGTTCATGTTCTTGAGCTTCTTGGGCAGAGCCATATTGGGCGCTCTCCTAAAGGCGCGGCCATCGCCGCGCGGATGAATGAATATCAGGCGGTGACGCGGCTGGCGAAGTCGACTAGGTAACGGTCGGTGATGCGCTGGCGAAGCCCCAGGTTCTCCAGTGGAGGAACTGGCGTGTAGTCGTAGTCGAGGTACAGCTTGCCGGCCTTGAGGGTGTCCTTGTCGTTGGCGGCTTCGTCGTACCAGCACTCGCCGCCGATCAGGTAGCCAAGGCGCACCAGCTCGCGAAATTTGGCATTGATACCCTCGACGATGTCGCGGACCAGGCTTGGGTGCATGGGTTTGTCCACCGCCCAGAATTGCCCCTCGGCCATGGTGTCAGCCAGTACCTGGGCAGTACGGGTGTAGTTTTCGAAGGCAAACAAAGGATCGTCGCTGCAGGTGCGCGACCCCCAGAAGCGGAAGCCATCACGACGAACCAACGTGGTGACGTCTGCCGCGTTCAGCAATCCAGCGTCGGTGGCCGGATTCTGCAGATCCCAGTAGATATCCCGGCTCAGTCCGGACACGCCATTCACGGCCACGTTGGACAGGGTTTTATGCCAGCCCACTTGCTCATCGAGCTTGGCGCGCAGGCCCAATGCGCGGGCGATCGCAGACGCCGGCGCATCGGCATTCAGGGTGGTGTCCCAGTTTACGAAATCGGGCCAGATGGTCATCAGCTCGCGGGCGCCAAAGTTTTCTCGGTAGGCAATGACCTCCGAAACGGTATTGCAATCCCAGGCACTGGCGTATGCGAATCCACGCAGCTTCTGCGCGGTGAGCACCAGCTCCGTGGCCACTGGCAAGGAGTCGAGGCCCGGTACTCCGAGGATCCGCGGCCGCACACCCAGCTGCGCTTCTGCGGCCAGCAAAGCCTTCATTCCGGTGTACTGGCCACCGGCAGTCACACCGCCAATCACGTTGGTGGTGGTCTCGGCAGCGTCCAGCCCCTGTGCTACACGAACAACGACGGTGACCGGGCTGGATTGGTCAGCGATGGCGTCCAGGCTTTTGGCTAGGGTGCCTTTGACACCGGCCTTACCGCTGGCGGTAAGCACGTCGGTAAGGAGCACGGGGCGGTTGAGAGGAAACGCAATCGGATCGGCATCTTCGGCGGTGCAGACCATGCCGACCACAGCTGTGGCGACAGTGCGAATAGGGCGGCTGCCCTCGTTGATTTCGACGACGCGAACGCCGTGGTGGTAATCGGTTGCCATGTATGGCGGCTCCTGCGCAGGATCGCGGTTCAGTGAGTCCATAGATTGACGCGCGCGCGGGGCAGGTGCGATGTGCGGGGGTTGTAAGAGCCCTTGGCACATTGAATAGTAAAGAAAACCCCGCCGAAGCGGGGTTTGGCGGTAGCCAGGGGGGGGTTATATAGCGTTGCCGACACCCTCAATGCTGGCGCGAATTTCCGCGATCGCGGTGTCAGCCAGCGCGTCG
The DNA here is from genome assembly GCF_029963765.1 of Pseudomonas sp. UYIF39. GTDB lineage: Bacteria > Pseudomonadota > Gammaproteobacteria > Pseudomonadales > Pseudomonadaceae > Aquipseudomonas. The sequence continues at coordinate 256,467 of NZ_JALBYU010000009.1, read as the reverse complement.
GCGGCGTCGTGACTGGTGGCCTTGAGCACCCGCTGCTTGCCCTTAAGGCGGGCCGCGCGGATCGCATACAGCGCCGCTTGCCAGGCATCGGCCTCGGTGATGATGCTATCAGCCGCCGCTTGTGGCTCCAGCTCGGCCGCATCGGCCCAAGCCTGCACCGAGGGCGGCATGGCTCCGGCATAACCGGCAGCGGCAAAAGCCCTGGCCTCGGTGGCCGCGCGCTGGTATTCCAAGGCGCGCAACGAATCGCCCAGCACCGCCCGGCGAGCCACGTCGGCCGCCTGATCAATTTGCTGCGCCGCCACGACTAGAGCCGCCGCCAAGGGCAGATCAGCAAAGGCGAAGCCGACATAACTTTGGCCGCCATGAACAACGTTAATATTTTGCAGTTGCATAAGGTGCGTTCCGTATCAGCGAGATTAAAGGGTCGAAAGGTTGGTGGTGATTTGCGACAGGGTATTGGCGGCCGTGCCGCCCGCCGCTGAAACGGTGCTGACATACTTGCCCAACATATCGCTTGGGAACGTCGCCGCGAAGCAACCAAACGCCAGCGAAGAGGCCGACAGGCCAATCAGGGCGCCGTAAAAATCCGCCGCCTTGGTCACCACCACCGTTTGCAACATAACGCCCAGCACTGGCGGCAACGAAGACGAAGAGTTGGTCTTGATAAAGCTATTGACGCGGGTAATCGTCGGCGCCGGCACCACCCCCGCCACCGACGGCAACACGATGTCGACGTTTCGCAGTTCCACATTGTTAGCCTGGCTATAGAAAATGAAGCCCGCCATCTGCGTGGAGGCATCGGTCGCCAGAAAATACTGAGGACGTAATTTTGGGGCAACGCCCGACGTGACGGCGTTGGGACCATAAATCAGCAGGTAGGCGCAGCTAACCGCAATACTGGCCGTCATCACGTAGTCACTCAGCAAATAGACAGAACACTGCCCACTCGCCGGCGTAGAGGCCAACGCTTTGCCGATGGTTTTAAACGGTGCCGCGCTGCTGTTGCCGGCGTTGGTGTCAAGGCCGTTGACCTGATCCACCCACCAGGTGCGGGACGTTTCAGGAATACCAGCAATCGCCGCGTTAACCGCCGCCGTGATTTCGTTTTTCTTGCCGTTGTAAGTGGCGATCAGGGTATTGGTTGCCGATACCAGATCAGCAATTTGCGATTCGAGACTCATGCTCAAACTCCAAGGGTGGTTTTAGAGAAAAGGTTTTGCAGGGAAATCACTGCGGTAGCGTTGGCCGCAATGGCGGTCAACAGGCCATCGCGGTCGGAATCCTGTCGCAGCTCGACGGCCTTTATTCGCTCCAGCAGGTTGGCGATTTGCGTGCCTTGCAACTGGTTCAGCTTGTCCTGACTGTCGAGCGCGTCCTGATTCTTTTGATCGCGCAACATGCTGGATATCTGCGCCGTGGCCAGCGCGGCCAGCTCGGCCGACAGCGTCAGGTTCAAGCCCGCCCCGGTCGAGGTGATGGTGACACTATTGGCTGGCAACGCCGTCAGCGACAAGTCGTAGGCCAGCAGCAACTCGGCGTTGGCCGACTTGTAGGTCAGCGCCTCGGTAGGGTGCGACCAGACCGCCAACAGCGTGCCGTCCGACAACAGAAAGCCCACCTCACGCGCCCAATAGGCCTTGGCGTCGTCGGCTACCGCCGTGACGTGAATCAGGGTGTCACTCAGGCGCTGACCATCGGAAATGGCGTATTTCGCCACTTGGGTGCGCAAAGCGGTCTGCGTATTGGCTGGGGTATAGCCACTGGTGCCCACCACGATGTGGGTGATTTCGGCCGCCACGCCGGTGTTGTCGGCGCGCCAAATGGCGGCCAAGCCGGCCTTGGTGATCAGGGGTTGTAACGGGGTGCTCATACGAGGACGGCCTCCATAGTGGCGCGAACAACGATACGGGTACGGTGCGCGTTAGCGACCGCAAAGCCCTGCTCTGCATGGATGGGAACGCCTAACAGATCGGCGCTTTGATGAATCACACAGCGGACGCTGGACGCGTTGGCCAACCCCAGGGCTGACTCGGCGGTATCCATCGGCACGCCCTGGGCTTCCAGCGTGCGGCGGTCCAGTTGCCGGGTCTGGCTGGCATTGGCCAACCGCAAACCACCGTCGAACCGCGCGCCGACCTTGAGCGTGTAGTGGCTGCGTTCGTTCTTCGTGGCATCGACCAGGGCGCGCAACCGGTCGAACAGTTGCGGGGACAGAATCGACCCCTCGCCGCCTCGGTTGTCGTTGGCCCACGCGATCAACTGAAAGGTGTACGGCACCGCGCCCGGGATTTGCGTCCATTCCTTAAACTCGGCTCTCACCCCGACCGCCTTCAGCACGCGGCGCACCGCACCGACCGTGCCCTTGCGTTTGTGAACCGGAATCGACTCGCGAATCAGGGCGCGCTGTTGCTCTTCGGTTTCGGCGGCCTCCCAGCCTTCGACCGACATTGCCCAGGCCAACCAAGGTAGGAAGTCGGTCGGGCTGCGCGCCGAATCTGCGATACCACGTATGGCTTGCGGATCGATGCCCAGGACGCTCGCCGTGGCGAGTGCGCGCTCGAGCGTAGTGCTGTTGGGAGGTAACAATTCGCTCATGCCGGTATCACCTTGGTCAGATTGATAGCGGTGCAGTTCGGGTATTGGCGCTTGTCGCAGAGGATGTCAGCAGGAGGCTGTGTCAACACCACACGAGCCACGCCAGGGACGTGCAATGCGGCGTAAATCGCTGAGCGTGCCAGCTCGCCCTCCAAATCCCGGGCCTTGGCAATCGTTTTTGCCAGTGCTGAATCGGCCGCGGCGGATACCACGGCGGCCGAAGGTCCGCGTTCAAGCTCGAGCGTTGCAACTATGGAAAAGTCGACAGGCTGCCCGAGCTGCGCGCGGGGCCTATCGGTGATAGGACGAACGTCCTCAGCCGACAAGGCATCCAGTACGGAGGCCACCAATGACGCCGGTGCCAAAGTGCCGTTGGCTACCGGAAGCACTGTTAAGGACACATCACCTGGTAACGGGTTGGTCAGTCCCGCCGCGTAGTCACACACTAAAACGATTGCATTGGCCGGTAGTTGGGCACGCACGGCCGCGCTGACCTCGGCCGCTTGGAAGGTTGGAGAATCGACCGAGACAGCGGCAATGTTGGCCGAAGCGCTGAGAGCGCGGAATTCATAGGCGCCGGTACTACCGGCTACGGACAAGCCCTCCAGGGCGAGTTGGGCGCGATATCGCAATGCGTCGTCCAGCTCCATTACTGCAGCGGTCGGTGGTACTGAGTCGGGATTGGCCGGAGTGATCACCAGGCGCTCTACGCCGAAATCTGCGGCGCGATTCTCCAGATCGGTACCGTTCGCGTACGCCAGTAGGCTCGCCTTGGCAGCATCATTAATGCGCTGGCGAAGCACCATCTCGCGGTAAGCGTTCTCCTGCAGCATCTTGGTTACCGGTTCGGACTCCAGGGTTAGCACGGCCGCTACCGCCTCTTGCTGATCCACCGGGTACAGACTCAGGTAACGCGCTTTACGCGCTCTCAGGATCACCTCGAAGTCCAGTGTCTCGACGACCTCGGGCATGGGCAGCAGGGAAAGATCGATCATGCCGTAGCTCCCAGTTTGAGCGGAACCTGCAGGTTCAGTGGTTCATTGGTATCGACACGGGTGCCTTCGATGTCGATCACCACGTTTCCCTGGACGGTCATGTCGCTAAACTGCACACGCGACAGACGAAGGCGGGGCTCCCAGCGGATAAGAGCAGTCGCAGTAGCGGCGTAGCAGAGCATCCGGGTCTCCGGGTTGAAGGGGGCATCGATCAGGTTAGGCAACAGGCTGCCGTACTCGCGGCGCATGATCCGAGAGCCCAGTGGGGTAGTCAGGATGTCGGCGATTGACTGGGCCAAATGGGCGTTGCCGCTGATGGCCAGGCCGGTATGGTTGTTCATGCCGGTCATGGAATCGGTCCCTCGGATACACCGTCGCCGGACAGCACGCCGGTCGTTCGGTGTTTCACCAGGCTGATGTTCTTCGCGCCAGCGACGACGTCGTCGGTGACAGTCACCAGGCCTTCGATGTTGACGTCGCCTGTAATCGTGATGTCGCCTGTGATCGTGATCCCGCCGGGGGCCACCAGGTTGGCTCTACCACCGTCAGGCAATGTGGCGGTCAACGTGTGGCTCTCGGTGTCATAGTCGACAATTGCGCCATCACGGTACCGACGTCGTCGGCGCGTCGGCACGTTGTCCGGAGCGGGGAAGCGATCGCTGTACAGGCCGAAAATGACGAAGCCATGGGCTGGGTTGCCGGAAGGCGAAAGCACAAGGCACTGCTCATCGATACTCGGCGGGTCCCAGTCACTGTCCTCCCCAGCACGCAGGGCAAAGAACGGCAGCCAGCCGGTCAGAAGACCACCGGTTTTCACACGACAACGCGGCTTCTCCGGATCGAGCTGGGCGAGGGTGCCGGCACGAATCAGGTTTTCAAGGCGTCGAGTCAGTTCAGTAAGAGAGTCCATACCGCCGATGTTGCAGGTCGCGCGTGCAAGCTGCATCGGCGGTGGGCTGTAGCGCGAGTGCGTACAGTAGAACGTCAGCTTCCGAGGTGATCGATGAGCAAGTTTCGGATGTTCTCCAGCTCGTCGCCGCTGAATCCCAGCAGTTGTCGTGTTTCATATTGCACGTCCGCTTGGCCGCGCTCGGGGCGATCCTTGAGGCCATACTGGTGAACCCGGGCGATGCGGCTCACACGCCCGACATATCCGACCGCTACGCCGTTGGCTGTGGCTTCGGTGCGCAGGTAACGGGCCGTTTTCAACTTGCCGAACATCTTGTTCTTGATCCTGCCCTTTTTTCCACGCAGGTCCTTGGGCTTGCGGGGCGCGTATGCCGAGCCGTCAGGGTTGCGCTGCGTCGTGATGCGTTTTGACTGGCTGCGACGTAGATCCCGGGCGACGGCGCCGAGCAGCTTGCGGCGTTCACCCTCTTCGAGTTTGGCCAACAACACAGAGACCCATGTTTCCAGCGCCTGCAGGTCATTGCTCACGGTTTTTCCCACCGCGTGATGAACTCGCCTTCGGCCGTCCATAGCTCAAGCCCAGGCATGGTGAACGGATCATCGTCGACCACTGGCTCCGGCGGATGACTGACGACCAGGTTGCCGTTGTCCTGGCGCTTGACGATGACTCGCTCAGTGAGCGGCAACTTGATCGACAGGTCGACCTTGCTGTTGTCCAGGACATCAGCCTCGAATGCGACGGCCGTTTTGCTGCGGTCGACGTTCTCCATCAGCTCGCGCTGATTCACCAGGATCCACGCGAACAGCGGAATAGCGATCGCGTCGGGGTGGCCAGCGTAATCCGTAAAAATCAGATTCAGCGTGTAGCTGTATTCGAACGACAGCCCATAGGCCGCAGTGCTGCGCATGGTGCCGTTGTCGATGAACACCATCAGACGGTCAGGGTTTTTCTTTAAATCCGGTACCGAGTTAAGCAGGTGAGCGCGAAGCGAATCAGGTTTGTTCATTGTTTGCCGGCCTGTGCTTGCTGATGCAGATAAACCATATCGACCTGCGCAGCGCATTGGGCCCAGTCGCCCTCAGTCGCCTCCTGGTCGGTGAGCAGGGCGCCGTTCTTGTCCGGCTTAGTCGCTGACAGGGTGCAGGGCACGACGGCCGGACAACCAGTCACGATAAGCTGCGGCTCCGGTGATGGCGGGGCGCTCGCGCATCCTGCGAGCAGCATCAGGGAGAGACTGATTAGCCCATAGGCGAAGTTCGGCATTCTCACGTTTCAGTTCCTCAATCGTTCGTTGACGGGCGGCGAGCCCTTGGCGCAGTTGGTTTTGAACGCTGCGCAATGCGGTCTGGGCGGTTCGTTCGTGCTGCAGCGACGCCAGAAGTTGAGCGGCCGTCTCCTCACTGCGCGTCGCTCGAGCAAGCGCTGCATCAGCGGCATCTTTCGCTCGGCCTGTCTTTTGGTCTGAGACCTCAATCTGCTGGCTCTGAGCCCAGATCAGCAGCGCGATCGAGGCGAGCAAAGCGATGCCATATAGCGCCTGGCGCAGCGTGCTCACGCGCGGTACCAGCCGGCTGCATTCATCGCAGTCGTATCGAGCTTGCGCACGTCGCCGCAGATGACCACAGCCTTTACGCCCGGTTTCGCCACTGCGATCGCTTCACCGAGTGCCCGGGCCAGTTCAAAGGGAGAGCCCTCCGGCAGGAGAAAGACGTCGCCATCGACGGGGCTGAGCTTGCGGATCTGTTCGTGGTCAATCATGCGGCCTCCAGAATAGGGCAGCCTGCAGCGTGACGCTGATAGGCGCGCTCCAGTTTGGTGTCGTACAGGTTGCGGGCGTAGTTGGGGCCGTTGTAGGCCTTGGCGAAGGCTGCCCATTTTTTGCCCTTCAACGCCTTGAGCAGCGTCGGGTCAGCTTCGATAAACCGCACGAAAGCCTCGAATTGCTCGTTTTCGTCCCGGGCCATCCGATCGGCAAATTCCATCACGCTGGCGTATCCGAGGCGCACTGCGTGGTAACCCATCACCTGAAAGGCGCCCCAGCTGGCCGACTCCAACGCGCACAGATCGTCAATCAGTCGGGCATTCGCCAGGCGCTGGTGCTCTGCCGTTCCGCCGGCGTAACCACCTGCTTTCGGATTGACCAGGTTGGGCTGGAGCACAGCCAATTGGTCGGCGTTTGCCTTCAAATCGTCTGGATCATCACCAGGTGTGCGCGGCGTGCTGAGTTGGCGATACATGATGTGGCGTTCAAAAAGAATCTTCGGCTTGCCGTTGTCCAGGAAACCGCTGCCTTGGCTTTCGACTTCGTTGACCGCCATGACCGCCGCGAGCTCAACGCCAAGGCGCGCAGCGGCTTTCACCAACAGGGCGTGCTGCAGCAGGTTCGAACAATCGGCGCCGGCCAGCGCCAGAGCGGTTTTCGAGCCCGCAATACCGTCAATTACCAACCCAACCTGACGCTGGTAATTACGCACTGCGGATTCGGTGGCATCACCGAAATCGCCGTCCGGATCCAGACCGGCGCCGTGCATGTTGAGCCGCTGTTGCAGTATGCGGACCTGTTGCCCGCGATCGCCGTGGCGCAAAACACTCATAGCTGATCCACCTTGCGGTTGAAGAATTGCTTGGCCAGTGCACGGGTTCCCTCAACGCCCAGCAGTCCGATCACTCCACCGAAGAAAGGGCCGGTGGTCGCGGGAATGCCCAACAAAAAGAGTCCGTGGCTGGCCGCAAGCGCAAGGGCGCCGCACAGCGGAGCCTCAAGCAAAACCCGGCGCCAAGTGCCGCCGCCGTAAATGATCCGCAGAGCGGCGATCACGCAGGCGAGCCCGCCTGCGTAGAAGGCAGGCCAGTTCAGTTCGAGCCAGGCAGCGAACCAGGCCCATGTATCCGGTTTGTCAGGCATGCGCGTGATTCCGCTGTCCAAGGTTGAAGGTAATGGTGTGTGTGCTTGCGATTTCGGATGACTCAATCCCATAGGTTCACCATTTGCAGCTCCGGGGCTTGCGGCGCGATATCCGGGAGCGCTACCAGCGTGCCGTGCGGAATGATTGTGCCGAAATCTGATAGCCCCGGGTTTGCCTCAAGGACTGCCTCGGTGATGCCGGCAGTGCGGCCGTAGACCCGCCAGCAAATGGCGTCGACGGTGTCGCCCTGAGCGGCATACACGGAGGTCGTCATCAGATGAGCTCCACGGTGGAATGGCCGACGCCTAATAGATCGCGAATGGCGAAGCGGGCGTCACGACGGTATTCATCGACCGAAGGTGTCAGTTCGTCTGCGTTCTTGTTGCCGTCGACGCTGGTGTCGTAGCTGCGATATCGCTCAGCGAGCTCAGCTCCAACGCTGCAATAGATCGAACGGCGGTAAAGGTGGATGAAGTGGCTTTCGCCATTAACTTCAAGCGCCGGCACAGCCGCGATGGTGGTGTATCCGTTCTCCACATGATTCAGCTTCACCTTGGCCAGTTCGCCGTTCACCTGGATCAACGCGTTGACGGTCACGACTTCAATGCGTGCGTCGGTGATGCTGCCATCCAAGCGAATAGCGGATCGCAGGTGTACGACATCGATGTCAGGCCAGAACCCGTCATTGGTGATGACAAAGGGTTCATCGGTGCTGCCGGTGGCAATAAATCCGCTCATGGTTCAGCCCTAAGTCGGCGGTGGCCGGGGCGTCACAGCAAGGAAAGGAGAGAAACCTGCTGTTCACCCCCGGGCCGCCGGGGTTGCGGGGTACGCTCAGTCAGCTCCCTGGTGGGGGAGCAATCTTTTTCAGGAGGCGTTCAGCGCCTTCCAGATCCTTCTTGCCACCGCAGCTGTTGTTCAGCTCAATGGCTCGTTTCAGCAGTTCAATACCGGCCATTACCTGACCGGGTTGGCCCGGGTTATCGGCGCTCAGACCAGCCACCGTGGCGCGCCCTGTAGCCAGATACAGCTTGGCTCTGGCTTCGTCCGGCATGTCTTGCTCGGCGGTCAACTCCATCGTCCGATGCAAGATGGCCAGGTCGAATCCACCACCGGTTTTCTGAGAGCTCAACGCCGCTTCGGCGACTTCTTCAGCGATCAGGCAGCCGGTGGTACGTTCGAAGCGGTCGGGCATCAGTAGGTTGTGCTGCAACACATACGCTGCGATATCGAGCGCGCCGTTGTAGTCGGCGGCATCTACACGCCAGATCATGATGGTGGTGAGTACTTCGTCCTGGGCGCCGTTGCCCGTCGCCAGAACACCGTCGACGTAAGGCACGTAAGCCGGCAGAAGCTGCAACTTGAGCGCGGCTTTGCCTTCGTTCGACTGGATCTGTTTCAGGCGCAGACGATCCTGCAGCAGCTGGGCCAGCTGCATTTCGTAGGCCGTCCCGCCCGCCATCGAAACGGCGGGCGAAGCGGCAGCAGCCTCCTGCGAGGCAAGCGCCTTCAGCCGGTGACGTTGAGCGAGGGAGAGGGCCATTGTTACGCGGCCTCTTCGATGTTTTCGACCAGGGCGCCGAGACCGAAGTCTTCGATCACGTAGTCCTCGTTCGACGATTGATAATCGGCGATGCGATCACGCTCTGGCTCGTCCTTGGTCATGCGACGACGGCTGCTGATCTGGAAGTAGATCGACAGGTTCTTCAGCGTGGTGATCATGATGCCGCCGTCGATGAAGAACGGTGCGTCTTCGATCGGCAAGCCGCCCAAGGTGCCGTTAGCGAGGATCCGCGCGGCTGCCAACTCGTTTTCGTTGTCGGCTGCGCCTTCGATGTTGGCCAGGAACTTCGCGTGCAGCAGGTTGCGATCGACCAGTACGACCAAGTCCGGACGTTTGCGGTGCCATGGGTCCAGCAGCTGGATGGCGTCGTAAACCAGGCCGTCGAGGGTTTTGTAGTCACCAGTCGGGCCGATGGTGACTTTGCCAGCAACCTTGCCGCTGCTCAGCACACGTTCTGGCGCTTTGGTGCGGTATTTCTCCAGCCAGCCCACGTTCACGTCTTCCAGCAATGGGTGGGTGGCCCGATCGGTCGTAGGCGCAGCGCTGGTGCCGTTGAAGCCGATCATGATGCGGTCAAGCGCCTGGCGCTCAACGATCGCACCGGACAGGCGAGCCTGGAAATCGGGGAATTTTGCCCAGGCATCCAGCAGCGCATAAGGAATCGCGGTGTCGAAGTCGGTCTTTTTGCAGCTGTACGTGTCGTTCTTGAGCGAGCTGACGCCGCGAGGGTTGCGTGCGGCCAGGCTGGTGTCGGTGCGGCCGGCAATCGTCGAGCCGACGCCCAGAACAATGGCCTCGCCGTCTTTTTCGTCGACGCCCAGCACGTTGATTTTTTTCAGGAAGGCGTTGGATTCCTGAATAGCCGTTTCCAGCTTCTGCTGAACAGAAGGGGTGACGGTGAATTTCTCCGCCACTGACCCGACGGCGTTGATCGATGCAACCTGTTTGGTGAAGCCGTTGAAGGCAAGCCGTGTTTCGTTACGCATGGTGTTCTCCTGGGGAGCTTGTAAGGGCCGACTTGATCAGTAGGCGGTCAGCGCAGCGCCGTCGCCGCCGGTCGCGGCTGGGCGGTTGGTTTGGCTGTGGTCCTGGGTTTCGCCCAGGCGCTTGATCAGGTCCGCGAAGTCGGTGGTCAGCTTTTCGTGTTTGCCTTGGAGAGACTTCAGCGCTTCATCGGCTGAGGCGACGACTTTGGCCTGATCGGCGGCGTGACCTGCCAGAGCCTCGACGGCGTCGTTCAATTCGGAAAACTGAGCGTCGTCCTTGTTGGCCTTGGCTTTGCTCCGGCCGAGCAAATCGGAAACGCGGGAGAACAGGCCGTCGATCACGCTCGGGGTTTCGACGACTTCGTCAAACTCCAACTGCGCTTCGACCAGCTCCGAAAACAAGTTGTCCGGTTTGCTTTTTCGGGCCTTCAGCGGCGAGGCATCAGGGTTCTGCGCGCTGAAGGTGAGCATTTCGGTGCCCAGGCTCGCCGGTGAATCGGTGACAGCCAACCCGTCAAGGTAAGCGCGGCCGGTATCAGCGAATTTCGGCGAAATCTCGATACTGGTGTACAGCTTCTGGCGCGCCTTGTTCATGGCGATCAGGTCGGCGGTCGGCTCGATCTGAACGAACAGAGCCAGCTTCTTAACGCCATTGACGTCGACTTCTTCAGTCTTCGCGGCCAGCACATCGCCATAAGCACGGAACGGGCTGTCGGGCAGGACGCTGCGGTAGTGTTCCACCCAGACGCGAGCGGCGTAGGTGTTCGGGTTGTAGGTTTCAGCGGCATCGACCAGCCACTGGCGCTCGATTTGACGACCGTCAGTGGTCGCACCTTCGACGGCGACGCGGAACCATTTGGAGCGAAACTTCTTTTTCATTGAGCGAGTCCTCAAAGCGGTGCTGCTGGGTGCAGTTGCGTTGAGGTGCATCGTCGGCAGTAGCGTCGTTACGGGCAATCAGCGCCAGTTGTAGGTCCGGGCGCTACATGGCACATCGCTACGCCTTCACGCGCGCGAGGCGTCAGCATCGCCGCCATGACGACAACCGACGCCACTCCAATCCGCGATAACCGCCGTCAGGCCAAGTTCCTCTACTGGACCGGCCTGCGGGTCTGTGCGATCGCCGAAATGCTGGATGAAAAGGAAAAGACCGTTCACGCGTGGAAAACGCGTGACGAATGGGATCGGGCCGATAACGTCGAGCGCATCGGTGGTGCGTTGGAAGCGCGCCTGGTGCAGTTGATCCTCAAGGATGGCAAGACCGGTGGTGATTTCAAGGAAATTGACCTGCTGCACCGTCAGCTGGAACGTCAGGCTCGGATCGAGCGTTACAAGGCCGGCGGTACCGACACGGATCTGAACCCCAATCTGGCCAAACGCAACGAAGGTCCAAAGAAGAAAGCGGCTCGCAACGAGTTCAGCGAAGAGCAAATCGAGCAGTTGACCGAGGCGTTCAAAGACGGCTGCTTTGGCTATCAGTTGGACTGGTACCGGGCGAGCAATCAGCGCACCAGGGCAATCCTGAAAAGCCGGCAAATCGGTGCCACCTACTACTTTGCCCGGGAAGCGTTCATTGATGCCCTGGTCACCGGACGCAATCAGATATTCCTGTCAGCGTCGAAGAACCAGGCGCACATTTTCAAGGCATACATACAAGGCTTCGCCCGCGAGGTTTGCGGCGTAGAGCTCACCGGTGACCCGATCATCCTGGCCAACGGCGCCGAGCTGCATTTCCTCGGTACCAACGCCCGAACCGCTCAGGGTTACCACGGTAATTTCTACTTCGACGAATTCTTTTGGACCTTCAAGTTCAACGAGTTGAACAAGGTCGCCAGCGGCATGGCGATGCAGAAACAATACCGCCGCACCTACTTCTCGACACCATCGAGCATGGCGCATGAGGCCTACACGTTCTGGACCGGCGAGCGCTTCAACAAGGGCAAGCCTGTTGCCCAGCGGCTGAAACTCGACGTTTCGCACGATGCGCTGCAGCAGGGCCGGCTGTGCGAGGACCGGATCTGGCGCCAGATCGTCACCATCCTGGATGCCGAGCAGCGCGGCTGTGATCTGTTCGACCTGGAAGAGCTGCGCCTCGAGTACAACGCGGACGCCTTCGCGAACCTGCTCATGTGCCAGTTCGTCGACGACGGGGCGAGCATCTTCCCGCTCAACGTCCTGCAGCCCTGCATGGTCGACAGTTGGGTCGAGTGGTCCGAGGACTACAAGCCTTTCGCCGCGCGGCCGTTTGCCGATAGGCAGGTGTGGATTGGCTACGACCCGGCGGAAACCGGTGACAGCTCCGGCCTGGTGGTCGTGGCCCCGCCAACTGTTCCAGGTGGGAAATTCCGCGTGCTCGAGCGCCATCAGTTCCGCGGTATGGACTTCGCCGCCCAGGCCGAGGCGATCCGCCTGGTCACGATGCGCTACTGGGTGACATACATCGGAATCGACATCACTGGTATGGGCTCTGGCGTGGCCCAGCTTGTGCGCCAATTTTTCCCCAACGTGACGACCTTCAGCTATTCCCCCGAGGTCAAGACGCGCTTGGTGCTCAAGGCCTACGACGTTATTCACAAAGGACGCCTGGAGTTCGACGCCGGCTGGATCGACATGGCCCAGTCGCTCATGGCGATTCGCAAAACCATCACGGCCAGCGGCCGGCAGTTCACTTACACGGCAGGCCGCACCGACGAGACCGGACACGCGGATCTCGCATGGGCGCTTTTCCACGCATTACAGAACGAACCGCTTGAGGGCCAAACCTCAACGAATACCGGCTTCATGGAGATTTACTGATGAGCAACAGCCGCAGCGAAACCACGCAATCGTCCACTTCAGCCCCGGCTGCGGCCGAGGGACAGGTGCTGCCGGCAACAGGCGGCAAGATGGAAGCCTTCACCTTCGGAGATCCCACGCCGGTGCTCGACGAGCGGGGGATCCTCGACTACTTGGAGTGCTGGCTGAACGGCCGGTGGTATGAACCGCCGATGTCCCTCGATGGGTTGGCCAAGTCCTCTCGAGCCAGCGTATTTTTGCAATCGGGCCTGAATTTCAAACGCAACATGCTGGCCCGCACCTTCATTCCCCACAAGTTGCTGTCGCGGCAGACGTTCGAGCAATTCGCTCTGGACTTCCTCTGGTGCGGCAACGGCTATCTGGAAAAGCGCGAAAACATGCTGCGCAGCACGCTGGGCCTGCAGCCCGCCCTGGGCAAGTACATGCGACGCGGCGCGGACCTCGAAACCTATTACCAGGTGCGCGGCTGGCGAGATGAGTACGAGTTCAAGCGTGGGACCGTTTACCACCAGCGCGAGGCTGACATCAACCAGGAAATCTACGGCCTTCCGGAGTGGCTGCCGGCGCTGCAAAGCGCGCTGCTCAATGAGTCCGCCACCTTGTTCCGGCGCAAGTACTACAACAACGGCAGCCACGCCGGTTTCATCATGTACATGACCGACACCGCGCAGAACGAGACGGACGTTTCCGCGCTCCGGTCTGCGTTGAAGTCAGCCAAAGGGCCGGGCAACTTCCGGAACCTGTTCATGTATGCCCCCGGCGGCAAGAAGGATGGCATCCAACTGATCCCGGTCAGCGAGGTGGCGGCGAAGGATGAGTTCGGCTCGATCAAGAACATCAGCCGCGACGACATGCTCGCGGCGCTGCGGATTCCCCCTCAGCTGATGGGCATCGTTCCGCAAAACGCCGGCGGCTTCGGCTCGATCAAAGAGGCCGCGCAGATCTGGGCAATGAACGAGCTTGAGCCGATCCAGGCGCGCCTGCAGCAGGTCAATGAGTGGCTGGGAGAGGAAGTGATTCGGTTCAGGGTGTTTGAATCGATCGAATAAGGCTGCATCGATCACGCAGGCTGGACCACAAGCCTGCGATTCCACGGCATTTGTTCCTTACTAGTAATTCTCCGGCCATTTCCATTCATTGATGGGCTGGTATCTAGTAAGTATGAGCTTATGAATTTCGTTGGAAAGCTTCAAAGTCAGATTGTTGATTGCACTGATTCTTGTGTACTTGTCTTTAACTAATTTTAGCTTCTCAGAGTCAATGGTTGACTTGTCACGAATTTTGGCAATAAGGCTGATGCAAGTCTCAGTGAACTGCATTTTTTCCACTGCAGGATTTAAGCTGTTGCAGCATTTGCCGTAAATTATACCGATTTTTCGTTCGATTATATTGCAGCGGTGTTCTATGTAAGAGCTGAACAGCTTGCTTTTTGCTAAATGAGCGTCGTCGTCGTCTTCTGCATCTTTCCAGAATTTATAGTTTTCGTCCGCTATCTCTTGCAGTGTCTTTTCGATGCCTGCCGCAATCGTGTTGATTTCAGATTGCTTGTGTAGCGCTCTTGAGTTCTTGAAAACGAATAGCCAACCAGCCAGCATTACGATGATTGCCAGTAATCCGCTTTCAGCAAGTAATTTCACGAGGTCCAATCGATCTACCTCATTTGCGCTGCTGGTTTTGCTTCATTTATGTACTTCAGGATATTGCTCTTCACGCTTTCGTATTCGGAAATAAACGTCAAGCGACGAAGCACTTCTTCTTTACTGAAATTTTCATAAATAACTAACCCGGCAAACGCTTCGTCGGCAAATGAAGAGGGGCAGCCGAGAGTGTTGGTAAGATCAATTGTAACGTATTCAAACTTTTCGAGTTCTTTAAGTAAGAATTCTTTTCTAAAACGAAGGCCGTTAGATTCTCCATCTTTTTCGTCACGTCCAAAAGGCATGTCAGAGAAGTCGTTGCCAACATCAATTACTGTTCTCTCACCTTTCATTTTTTCTTCTCCAGCATTAAGTTCCACTGAATAAGGGTCCCTTTAAAATAAGATCCTAAGGTTTCAAGGATCTCCTTGTCACCCTCAGTTTTGTACTCATAATGCCCTAGTCCGCTGTAAATTAACATCGACCCTTTGGGGTTTTTTTGGACAAAGTCTTTTGCTTCAGTCAGGCCTTTGCCTCGGTTGTCACGCTTGAATCGCGAGCGCCCGTAGTCAACAGCAGCCTTAATGCTTTTAGCGTCGCCCGATGAAAGCACTTTGATATCAAGGTACTTTGAAATTGTTTCAATAAGTTCATGTGCCCATGGCTTGGTGCTAATGGTTGTAGGAATACTAGCGCCCATATCATACATCGCGATGAAGAACTGATCTCCTACATGCTGGACGATGATCCACCAATTCTGGAGTTCAAGCGGCACCGGCTCATCAAAAAAACTGTTGTCGTAAGCATGTTGCCATACGTTGGATATTGATTCGGTTACAGCGTTATAAGCGAGCAGGGCCCCTTCGTGCATCCCGACTTTTTCTACAGCTTGCTGCGCGTAAATTAAAACTTTTTTAAGCTGTTTTCTATGATAGTCAGGTTCCACAGTTTGTGGTGGCATGGTGCAAATTTCCATAGAGTCTGCATAAGCTCTCAACGACCTCATTCTAGACTCGCCAGTTAAATTCCAAAGTCCAAAGGTTCGAAAGAACATTGATACTTCTCTGGAGCACTCGCCAGTTGTTTTAATAATACTGTTGTCTTTTAACTTTTTTTGAGTTTGCTCGATATTTGCGTAAAGGACCAAAAGTGCCGAGACCTTTACGGACTTAACATGCTGCAAGTCAATAAGCACTCTTCCTTTTG
Source organism: Pseudomonas sp. UYIF39 (assembly GCF_029963765.1). Classification (GTDB taxonomy): domain Bacteria; phylum Pseudomonadota; class Gammaproteobacteria; order Pseudomonadales; family Pseudomonadaceae; genus Aquipseudomonas. The sequence goes on along the minus strand of NZ_JALBYU010000009.1, from coordinate 240,869 downwards.
ACGTCGCCTTTTCTAGACTTATCAGGAAGGCGGCAAACGCGTCATAGTTGGGCTCAAACAACGAAAATGACGATGGCGCAGTTATGATGGTTCGGCCAAGAACCTTGCGTCGTGAGTTTTCAAGTTTTTGTAAGCTGAACTTGCGCGGATGTCTCGCGTTTATTAAAGCCCTGCGAGATTTAAGTTCCTGTTTGAGGAAGTCTGATTCCGTTCTCTTTTTCATTGTGTCCAACATCTCGGCGCGCAGATGCCCTCATCTGGGGCAAACGCGCAACGATAGATCGGAGCAGCGATGTGGTCAACGTCAATCGTGTTCAAAGAGCTTAGATGGCGGCAGGTGTCTATTTCTGGCCTTATGCTCCTGTTTCTCACCGTTCTCCGGTGGTCACGCACCCATATCAGCAAACCGCCCCACGGCGATTAGACTCGGGCAGGTGCGCACCTTTTCGCGCTTGGAGCGCACCGGCACCCAGCGCGCAACACGTCTTCTTGAATGGCTTCGCCGATCATTCGAGCCCCCGGGGCCGGCTGAAGGTCAGGCCGAAGTCGCCGACATAGCCGACGTCACCACCGAGGCTCTGGCCGTCGTCCAGGATGACGCGGATCGTATGCGAGTCGCGCGCCGCCGGCAGCTTGTGCGGCGTACTCATTTCGAACAGCCCTGGCATGGTTTCGTTGAGGATGGCCGGGAAGCACGTCACGTACTCGCTGCCGTCCGCCGCTATCAACACCACGTTGACCATGCCGCGATACACCAGAGCCATCAGTGCTGTCCCGCGAACGGGTCGTGACCATCACGCGCGCTCATGGCTTATTCGCGTCTGTTGTTGCATGCAAACGCTCCAAGGCGTCATTCAGGGCGCGCAGGACCGTTGTGCCCATGAGCTTCAAATCCGTTGCGTCGATCAAGTCCACATCATGCAGCGCAACCATATAGCCCTGAGCCTGATGGTAAGTCTCCCGCGCGCCCGCTTTCGAGCGAGCCCCCATGATTTCGGTCAGCATGCTAAACCAGGCGCCTTGGGCTCGGTCATTCGGCAACAGCGGTTGCCCGCGTAATTCCTGATGAATGTCGGACATGGTGCTTTCCTTTTCGAGTGAGTGGCCAACTCTGCGAAAACCAGCAGGCCGGGTGTCGGGTTACGAGTCTAGGTGGTGCTGGCTTCAGTGGGCAATAAAAGGGGGCCACCCTTTGTCCAGGTGTACCCCCCGATTCAACATAAACGGCGTTACTCGTAACGCGGGATCACGCGTTGCGCGCGGCGCGTCCGAGCGCCTTGATCACTGCCATATGCGCGTTACTGCCACGAGCCACGTCGCTGGCAAAGGTGATCAGATGATCAATCGCCTGATCTCCACCGGCTTCGCCCAGCGCTTCCACGGCCGCCAGTTGCGCGTTGCTGCCTTTCGAGTTGTCACCAATTGCCCTGATCAGGTAGTCCACTGCATCGGTCTTGCTCATCGTTACTGCTCCTTAATTGAACCGGTGGCACTATCGCCCCGGGTTCCTTTGTTTGAATTAATCGAAGCTGCGCACCAGCGCCGCCGTAGCGACCTCACGCAATGGCGCCTCCCATGCTGGGTTATTCTTGAAGCGAATCAGGAAATCACGAATTTTCAGCGACGGGGGCCACATCCCCAGTGCCGTGAGGGCATCCAGCCGCTGCGCGAGCCTTTCGCTGGGGTTCTCGGCCAGCTCCATCAAGAGCGCCACGGTATCACCCTGATACAGCCTATCTACTGTGCACAGCTCGGTCATGGCGGCGGTTCCTTTCGGTTCGTTATAGGTCACGTGGCGGAGGTAGCTTACCGGCTGCTTACCCAGACGGTAAGGCTGCGCTCGCTATTGGGCTTGGATCTGGGTGACCTTCTTGAACACCCAGCACTTGGTCGTGGTTTTGCGAATGATGCTGTCCACCGCCTTTAATCCCAAGAACTGTGGCTCGGCGCAGCGCTTCAACGCGGTGGTGACCTCGGTGCTGATCACGGTCTGGATGCCATTGGCAGCGAACAGTTCGACCAGGTGCGGCATGTTCAGCGCGATCAACTGCGGATCCTTGGAGTGGTTGTAGACGATGCCCTTGGTGTCCAGCTGCAGGAGCGCGCCCCAGAAGTCTGCGACCACGTCCGCTTGGGGCGGCTCGACCGTACCGATGGCGTCCAGATCTGGCACAGGCAGGCCCATGGCGTTGGATAGGTTTGTGATCTCGACGCCAAGCAGGTCCCGCATCGACCGATTGCGGCTACGCATCAGCTCTTTCAGCAGCACCATGCGATGTTTCGAAAGGCTGATTTGTTGCGCGATGGTGACGGCACCAGGTCGAACGGCCGCGCCCTTGGTCCAGTAATTCCAGAGCACCTCGTCGCATTCTTCCTGGTACTGGACGATTTTGTCGCGCAACTCGGGCGCCACCTTGTTTGGGCTGATCGAGTAGAGCCAGGCGGCAAGCTTGCGGAGGGGGAGGCAAGTCATTCCGTACTGTTTGCCGTCGGCGCCAGTTGTCACCATTTCGGTGACAACTGAACCGAACCGCTCGTTTATCTTTCTGTGCTGCACCTGCCAGGCCAGTCCCATGTTTTCTACGATAGATCGCATAGCGACAAAGGGTGCGTTGTCTTTGCCAACCAGCACAACGGTGTCGCCGTAAAACGGAACGGGCATAAGTTGGGTGTTCATGATGTGAGTCCTTTCAGTATTTAGATGCGGGATTGGGTGCTGTTGGCAGAGCGAATTACGCTGTTCAGGTCATCGCAGATCCGGTCCAGGAAGCCGGCCAGCATCTGAGGCTGATACAACCCAGGGTGATCAGCCTGCTGGGCGAGCGCGTGCACCAGGGCAAGCGAATCCCGCACCCGTTCCAACTCAAACAGATCCGCATCGGTGAGACCGTAGGGCTTTCTCATAGGGCACCGCCGTGCGTTTCCAGAATGCGCACCTGGTGCATGTGATGGTTGTAGCGCTTGAGGCGAGTGGAGAGGGAGGAGTTGGCGTGCAGCGCGGCGAGAGCCATGCGGCGGTGGGCAAGTGCGCGAATTTTGGACGGAATGAGAGCGGTCATCGTGTAGCTCCTTGAATTGAGGAGCTGCCACCAATCGCGACCAAGCAATGGGGGTGGCAGCTGTACGTAGGTTGGTCGACCGGGGATCAAGGAACCCGGCAGGGCCGAAGCCCTCCCACGCACAGCTGCCATAACACGAAGTTGCGGACACAAAAAAAGCGCCTGCAATCGTTATGGGGCGCTGTTGCGCCTTGATTTATCCCGGCGACCAAACCGGATCGCTGAATTGGCAGCGACGTCCGCACTTTACGCCCGTCAATGTCCGGGGATCAAGAGTCCCCCGACAATATTTACTATCACCCTACGTTGTCGTTACCGCTACAGAGGGCTGCCCAGTCGTGGGGGAACACCTACATGACTGTGACCGGTTGACGAGTCGGGCGAAGGTCAGCTGGTCGCTGGAGAGTCCGGATGAGGGGGGGCGAGGCCGCAGCGTCGGGAGCGCACCGTTTTGGGGCGGCATCGGCGCGGCTGGATGGGGCTTCACCTGGCGCGCGCCGTCGTCCCCCCGCCACGCCTGCGGGCTAAATTGGTCTCAATTTCTGCACACCTGCAGCAGGCCTGCCACAGCGCCCGCTGGGCCTCTCCTGGGCGAGCCGGGGCTGAGAAAACCCTGCAGAACCCTGCACGCACCCCCTCTTTTTCGACCGCCCAGCAGCGCCATCTCAAGCCCCTATTTTCAGGTGACCCATGGGAAACAAGTAATTTAGGTATGTGGAGGTGAAAAACCTGCTACAGCCCGCACGCGATGCAGTGTTGAGCACTTACTTTGCACTAGCTTTTTTGAGTAAGGAGGGAAGTAATTTTTATATAACTATATGAATTATATAGATATTTTATTTTCGGTTTCTGACCTTGGTAAAAGGTAATGTTATTTCTAGATATTACTTAAAACTTACCTAATCAAATCGTCTACAAGCCGTGTGGTTCTTAGCTTTCAGAAGGGGGGAGGAAAAACTTACCAAAAATACCAGTTTCCCGTGGGTCAACATAAAAACGGGACTGGCTATAGGGGAGGGTGGCGGCAGGTTCTCTCTCGCGGATCAGCTCGCTCACACGCAAACTGTCACCGGAACTGTCACCAAACACGCTGAGGCTCAAACTGACACGTCTGGAGCCCTTGAAAATAGTGGAGCGGGTGAAGGGAATCGAACCCTCGTTATCAGCTTGGGACTGGATAGCGGGCAAAATGCTTCGGTGATTCAAAACAATCTACGTTGCTCGTCTTTCGAAACACCTTGGAATTGGGGCTCAGGTTGTTTTTCCATCCCAACTGCACCAATTCGAACAATCATAGGAATCAAACTTCTATTCTGAAAAATGGTGTGCTCCTTTCCCCAGTGGATAGCAATGGCGCGTGCGCCGCGCGCATAGCCAGCGGAGTCACCTAATGGAGTAATTCTCGTAGAGCCCGCCGCTGTGTACACAATGATCCAATCGCCAGGGTTCACCTGTCCGTACCCGAACCAAAGCATGTGATCTTTAACTGGCGTAGCACGGCCATCCATACCAGCTAAACCGATGAGTAAGCAAAAGTCCGAAAGGTCGCACCGTTGTTTGACCGATATCGCGATGTGCTCTTCGTTCGGAACCCCATGGTCTTCCACGTGAACAATTTTAAGGCTTTCAACCATTCCAATACTCATTCTGATTTACCTCGGAATCCGAAAAAATTGACTGCGAGCAGAACAGTGGAAGCGATAGCGACAACAACTGAAATGTTCAGGTTGCCTTTGTGAAGATCGATCGCTACTGAGAAGAAAATGGGACTTAAAAACGCACAGGTCTGCTTAATTCTACTTGTGCTGCGAAGGTTTTCCAGGCGCTCATCAAGCCTGACTTTCTGGATGTTGAGAGCGTTGAGTTCTGCTGTTACCGCTTCGAGTTTGATCTGGGCCGCAATCTCGGAGGATTTTGCCTGTTCTTTTTCGTGCGAAAGATGATTGATCATCGCAGTGAACATAGGAGCGCCCAGTTCACCTCCGAACTTGCCTGGTCTAGCAGCTGCTAGGCCGATCATTGCTTTTTCTATGAACTGCCCCGTTAAAGGCGGGGTTGCAGACTCCCCGATATCCTCAACAAGGCCGGCTTGTTGGGTACCCTTTACGCCATTGTCGTAAGGGGTCGGCGCTAGGGCACTGCTGTCCATGCATTCACCTGGAAGGTTGCAGGCCTGCCTGTACAAGTGCAGGACGATCGGTAAGTCGCCTAAAAGCAGCACCTTGACCCCATGCCCTTAAGTTTCGAAGGATGGTCGTGGGGAATGCTCGATCGGGCTTATTACGTGGGTTATTACGTTTGGCTGATGCAACAAGGGCCTACATCGCTGTAAGCCCTTGTTTTATATGGTGCCGGCACCAGGAGTCGAACCCGGGACCTACTGATTACAAGTCAGTTGCTCTACCAACTGAGCTATACCGGCGTGTTGGGCGACGATTATAGCGATTGGGTTGGTTCTGTAAACCCCTGAATTCAGACTATTTTTGCGCAGGCGTCAGGCTGGCCCCGCGGACGCTTCTGCGGGGCCGGCCAGTGCGATTGCTTTAAAGCATTACACGCCGTTTTTAACCGCGTTAATCAGGTCCTGACTCAGCACCTGCGCGGGCGCCACTTGCACGCTTTGCGTGTAGAACGGCGGCAGGTTCTGGGCCAGTGTCGACAACGCTTGGGCGGTGGTGTTGCCCGGCAGCAGAACGTATTGGAGGTTGGACGGATAGCTCTGCGGCACGGGGCCTTCCATGGTCGAACCATACGCGCCGAAGGTCATCACGGCCTGCGGGGTGGTGGGGTCGGGGGCGTAGAGGAAGACAAAGGTGCCGTACTTTGGATGCGTCAGGTATTGCTCGGCCTGGGCGCGAACTGCCGGGTCGGGGTCGTTCATCAGGGTCCAGCGCATGACCGCGTAGTTGCGGGTGGTTTCCATGAACGCTGTACGAATCGGCGACTGGTTCTCAACGCCTCCCAGACACACCAGCAGGTTGCCGAATGGATCGATGAGGGCTACCGAGTTGAACACCGGGCTGTGCTGTGCGGTTTGTAACAGTGGCGGGGCGAGTTCTGCGCCGGGGTCGCGTGGGTTGGCCGATTGCACGGTCAGCGCAAACGGGCTGAGCGCAGTCAGTGCCTGGCGGACTTTGCTGTTGGCCGGAAGGTTTGCCGGGTTTTGCAGTTGATCCGGCGGCAGACCGCTGTTGTTGCTGGCCTCGCGTACGGTGTTGACGCTGGCGGAGAAGATCGAACTGGTGAGGAAGTAAGCCGCCGAGTCGATGGTCTGGCCACCAAACACCGGACTGGTCGAACCTTGATAAGCCCGGCTGACCGGCGCCGCGATCGCGTAATAACCCCAGGTGTCCTGCGCCTGTTGGCGGATCTGCGGCGGCAGCGATGGAAAGGTGAACTGGCTGTTGTAGTTGATGCCTGCGTAGTCATCGATCGCACTGACGGCGACGTTGAATCCTGCAGTCAGCAGTGAACCAGCGCACATGGCGCACGGGTCCAGCGTGGTGACGACAGTCAACTGATTGGGCGGTTGCAGGTTCAATGGCGCGACGTTTTCGTAGTACCAGTCCACCAATTGCCGCTCGCCGTGAGCGGTCGGGTCATGAGGTAGAAAGTACGTGGTGGCACTGCCGGGGAAAGGCATCAGCACGTTGTTGTGCAGCGCGGCGATGACCTCGCCCGTTGCGTTGTTGATGATGGCGCCACCCACTGCGAAGGTTTGCTGCAGCGCAGCATCAATGGCTTGGTTGGCGACGGTATCGACGGCTTCCTGCGCACTGTTCAATGTGCTCATGGTTTTCCTAGCTCCTTGCTGTTTGAACACCAGGCAATTCTGGCGTTTGGCAAAGATAGTCGAGGTTTCGCAGGTCGTTTATGTTGTTTTGGCTGAACGCTTATGCACAACGGGATTTGTACCGCACCTGCTTAGAGGCAAATTTGCGGAGCCGTTCTCATTTGATCGCAAATGCCTGTTTTTCCGCTTTTTTTACAGGTGTACGAAAATTGAACACTTGTGTTTCAGCTCCGAAACAGCTGTATATATTGGATCCATGATAATTTCATCCCCAGAGTTATCCACAGGCAGAGGCGCTTTAAGGGCGCTCAGCCAGGATCAGGAAATTACGCGGTGTAAGCGGGGTTTCGCAGAAGGTTCCGAGGCGAACCGCATACCCTTGCTCGGCGAGGAAAAGGGCTCGATCGAGTACCAGCCACAGCTCCAATGGGCGTCGGAAAAGTCCGCGCAGTAGTTCGAGATTGCGCACTTCGGCCAATCGCTGCCAACCAGCGGCTTCAAGTGCTGGCCAATTCTGCGGTCCGATTGTGGATAACTCTTTAAGCGCGGCCAAATGATTGCAGTAATCAGCGAAGGATTTATCCAGCCAGGCACTGGGGAGAGAAGGGGTGGTCAGGTACTCGTCAACGCCGCGCAGTTGCCGTTGCAGCAGGTCGAAACCCAGGCGCCGGGCCATGGAGGTGTCGCGTTGGCGTCGGACGCGAGCGCCAGCGGTGACGGTTTCGTTCATCGGCAGCGAGAGATCTTCGAGCGATAGTTGTAGGTCGGATCGCATGCCCGCAGAGGAAAGCGTCTGGTACTCGCTCACACTGATCCGGTTGTAGCAGCAAGGGGCAATGGCCAGCTGCTTGCAACCGGAGGCGCTAGCGAGCTGCATCAGCCGCACATGCAGATCACCGCAGGCGTGCAGCGCTACCGGCGTGTGGTCAGCATTCAATAAAGAGGCAGCACCCGGCGCGAGCACGTCTTGCTCGACATGAAGCGCATGCAATTGATGACGCTGACTGAGTGCCTGACCGCTGACGACCAGCGCCGGGTCGTATTCCAGGCAGGTCAGCTGTTGCCCGGCTGTCAGCAACCGTCGACCCAAGTGGCCTTTGCCCGAACACCAATCCAGCCAATGCTTCGGCGCGTCAGAAAATTCCAGCCGACTGACAAACGCCTCAATCTGCTGCCACTTGCGCCCCGGCACATCGACATCCAGTCGATGGCCAGCTGCTTCGAGTGCATGAGCCGGCAATTCACCTACAGCGCTAAGCTCAAGGGAAAACGCGGCCAGTGAAGCAAAGGGCTCCGGCGCATCGAGAAGAGCAGGTTGGTTATGAGCATTTTCCGCATCCTCCAACGACCTGCCGCGTAGCCATACAGACAACTCGGGGTAGGAAGCTTCCCAAGGAAGTTGCAGATGAGTAAACGGACGAGGCTTCCACAGCGCCTGATGCTCGATCAGAAAAGCATCCAGCGCCGCGAAACGGGCGAGTAAGGCCTCACCCGTCAGCACGCAGCAATCAACGCCCTTGGCAGGCATCGACGCGCAGCCAGCGCTCCAGCAGCTTGAAGCCGCGAACCAGCACATAAGCCATCAGCAGGTAGAACATGCCAGCGGCGAAGAAGATCTCCACCGGCAGGTAGGTCCGGGCAATGATGGTGCGGGCCATCCCGGTCAGTTCCAGCAAGGTCACGGTGCTGGCCAGGGCGCTGGCCTTGAGCATCAGGATGACTTCGTTGCTGTAGGCCGGCAGACCGATGCGCGCTGCGCGGGGCAGGATAATGTAGAACATCGCTTTGGCTCGGGACATGCCCAGCGCCCGGGCAGCTTCAATCTCGCCCTTTGGAATCGCCTGGATTGAACCGCGCAGGATCTCGGCGATGTAGGCCGCGGTGTGCAAGGTCATGGTCGCGGTTGCGCACCAGAACGGATCGCGCAGGTACGGCCACATCGAGCTGTTACGGATCGCATCGAACTGCGCCAGCCCGTAGTAGACCAGGAACAGCTGAACCAGCAACGGCGTGCCGCGGAAAAAGAAGATGTAGCCGTAGGGGAATGCCCGCACGTACCAGAGTCGCGACGAGCGCGCGATGCCCAGCGGAATTGCCAGTAGCAAACCGGCGATCACGGCGATGGCCACCAGTTCCAGGGTCAGCGTCGCGCCCTGAGCCAGTTTCGGCAGCCACTTGATGATGACTTCCCAGTTCATTGGGTACTCCTCGCGAAGCCGCGAGCGGCGCGTTTTTCCATGAAGTACATGCCGGTCATGGCGAGAACCGTCAGGCCCAGGTACATGAACGCGGCCACCATATAAAAGGTGAACGGCTGTTTGGACACGGTTACGCCGATTTGCGCGTGACGCATGATTTCTTCCAGGCCGATGACCGATACCAGTGCGGTGTCTTTCATCAGGATCATGAACAGGTTGCCCAGCCCGGGCAGCGCGATGCGCCACATCTGCGGCATGATCAGTTTGGTGAAGATACGGAATTTCGACAGGCCCAACGCCACACCCGCTTCGCGGTGACCTTTGGGGATAGCCAAAATTGCACCACGAAACACTTCCGTGGCGTAGGCGCCGAAGCACAGCCCCAACGCAATTACGCCAGCGGCGAAGGCATTGAGTTCGAGGTCGGGGTTGCCGAAGAACTCGCCCAGGGCACGCATCAGGTTGACCGTGCCGAAGTAGATCAACAACACCCAGAGCAATTCAGGGATGCCGCGAACCAGGGTTGAATAAGTACCGCCAAGCCATTGCAGCGGCTTGTACGGGGAAGTCTTGGCCAAGGCGCCGAGCAGACCGAGCACCAGCCCCAGGCACAAGGCCGAGAGTGCCAGTTTCACAGTCATCAGCGCGCCAGCGGCGAGCGCCGGGCCGAATCCGTAGAGATCGATAGTCATGGATTTCTTTTCAAATCGCGGCAGGCAATGCCAGGGACTGGCGCCGTCAAATAACGGCGCCGGCCCGGCAGGTCAGAATCAATAGATGCTGAACGGGAAGTACTTGTCGTTGATCTTTTTGTAGGTGCCATCAGCGACGATTTCTTTCAGTGCGGTGTTCAGCTTCGTACGAATCTCATCGCCTTTACGTACAGCGATACCGATCTTGTCGCTTTCTTCCACCGGGTCGCCTTTGAACTCATAAGAACGGCCGGCGTCGCTTTTCAGCCACTCATAGTTGACGTACTTGTCCGCCAGGATGCCGTCCAGACGACCTGAGGTCAGGTCGAGGTAGGCGTTTTCCTGGGTGTCGTAGAGTTTGACTTCAACGCCTTCCATGTTGTCTTCCAGCCAGGTGCCGGCGAGGGTCGCACGTTGCGCGCCGATCACTTTACCTTGCAGGGAAGCCTTGTCGGTTTTGAAGTCGACGTCCTTCTTGGCGATGAATTGCAGTTTGTTGGAGTAGTACGGGTCGGTGAAGTCCACCGCTTGCTTGCGCTCGTCGGTGATCGACATCGAGGAGATCAGGAAGTCGAACTTCTTGGCGTTCAGGGCCGGGATAATGCCGTCCCAGTCAGACGTGACCACGGTGCAGTCGACTTTCATCTTGGCGCACAGGGCGTCGCCGATTTCTTTGTCGAAGCCGACGACATTGCCACTGGCATCTTTGTTGTTGAACGGCGGGTAGGCCGCTTCAATGCCCATCTTCAGGGTTTCGGCCATGGCACCGGCACTGAAGGCCAGGGTGACGGCGGCTGCCAGGAAGACCTTTTTGTAGTTCTGCATGCGGGTAGCTCCGTTAGCGGTTGCTGGACATGAATTGTTTGCAGCGCGCCGAAAGCGGGTTGTCGAACACCTGCTGTGGCGATCCTTGCTCTTCTACCAGGCCCTGGTGGAGGAACACCACCTCGCTGGACACCTGACGGGCGAAGCCCATTTCATGGGTGACCAGCAGCATGGTGCGGCCTTCTTCGGCCAATGCACGGATGACATTAAGTACTTCCTGGACCATTTCCGGGTCAAGGGCGGAGGTGGGCTCGTCGAACAGGATCACCTTGGGCTGCATGGCCAGGGTGCGGGCGATGGCCGCGCGTTGTTGCTGCCCTCCGGAGAGTTGTGCCGGGTAGGCGTGGCGCTTGTCAGCAATGCCGACCTTGGCCAGCAAGGCTTCGGCGACTTCGATGGCTTCGGCTTTGCTCTGGCCGAGCACCCGGCGCGGGGCTTCGATGATGTTGTCGAGCACGCTCATGTGCGGCCAGAGATTAAAGTTTTGAAACACAAAACCGATCTCGCTGCGCAGGCGATTGATCTGCTTGCCATCGGCTGCGACCAGTTCGCCGTTCTTGGCGGCTTTGAGCTTGAGTTCTTCGCCGGCCACCAGGATCTGGCCCTGGTGCGGGTTTTCCAGCAGGTTGATGCAACGAAGGAACGTGGACTTGCCGGAACCGGAGGAACCCAGGATCGAGATCACATCGCCGTCGCGGGCGGTCAGCGAGATGCCTTTGAGCACCTCAAGCTGTCCGTAGCGTTTGTGCAAGTTGCGGATTTCAAGCGCGGGCGTGGCCTCAGCCATGTGCGTTCCTCATAAGTATTTCGCTCCTGCTGTTGGTGGCCTTCCTGGCGAGGCGGCCAAGCTAGCATAGCGTCTGAATGGCAGCCAACAGCGCTACGGGCGGTAAACGGGTGGTATGTGGCAGGTTGTCGCATCGGTACAGCAGACTGTCGCGCTGTTATCAACCGAACAGCCGTTTGAACCAGCTGCCACGCGGGTGCCGCGTAAAAAAGGGCGCGATGTTGCCAGCTTTGACGGGGTGTTGGAAGCGCTAACCGGCCAAACGTTCCTGATCCGCACTTTTATTGTGCGGCGCTATATTTTTGGGTGTGTTTCTGGTGCGCCGTTTCGTTCTTAAAGTGGGTCGCAGGGTAACGCTCTGGCGAATTGCCATTAATCTCAATGACTTGCGATGACTGTCCGGTCAAGCGGAGAGCCCCATGCTTGGGCACTCTGAAATATTTTGGCGCAATTATTGCGTGCAGAATCCGGAACGCCCCGTTGCTTTCTTTTTACGAGAAGGAACGCCAGACGGGATGGATGCAAATCGCTTCCCCTTACAAAGGTAGTTTCAATGAGCAGTACCCCAAGCTCCAATGGCCTCGAACAAGGGCTCAAACCGCGTCATGTGACCATGTTGTCGATCGCCGGGGTTATCGGCGCCGGCCTGTTCGTCGGCTCCGGCCATGCCATCGCCGCCGCAGGCCCGGCCGTGCTGTTGGCCTACGCCGCCGCCGGTATGCTGGTGGTGCTGGTGATGCGCATGCTCGGCGAGATGGCCGTCGCATCGCCGGACACTGGCTCCTTCTCGACGTATGCCGATCGCGCGATCGGTCACTGGGCCGGTTTCACCATCGGCTGGCTCTACTGGTGGTTCTGGGTGTTGGTGATTCCGCTGGAAGCCAACGCCGCCGCGACCATCCTGCATGCCTGGTTCCCGAATGTGGCGATCTGGGCGTTCACGTTGATCATCACCTTGCTGCTGACGGTGACGAACTTGTTCAGCGTGAAGAACTACGGTGAATTCGAATTCTGGTTCGCCCTGGTCAAAGTCGTGGCGATTATCGGTTTCATTGGCCTCGGCATTCTGGCGATCTTCGGCTTCCTGCCGAACAGCCAGGTCAGCGGCGTTTCGCACCTGTTCGACACCCAAGGCTTCCTGCCAAACGGCATGGGCGCAGTGTTGGGCGCGATCCTGACCACCATGTTTTCCTTCATGGGCACCGAGATCGTGACCATTGCGGCCGCGGAATCGAAGAACCCTGGCCAGCAAATCTCCAAGGCCACCAACTCGGTGATCTGGCGGATTGGCTTGTTCTACCTCGTGTCGATCTTCATCGTTGTGGCCCTGGTGCCATGGAACGACCCGATTCTGGCCAGCGTCGGCTCCTACCAGACTGTGCTTGAACGCATGGGCATCCCGAATGCCAAGCTGATCGTCGACATCGTTGTGTTGGTTGCTGTGACCAGTTGCCTGAACTCGGCGCTGTACACCGCCTCGCGCATGATGTTCTCCCTGGGCAAGCGCGGTGATGCACCGGCCGTTTCCCAGCGCACCAACAAGAGCGGCACGCCGTACTGGGCCGTCATGTTGTCCACTGGCGCTGCATTCGTCGCAGTTTTCGCCAACTACGTGGCCCCGGCCGCCGTGTTCGAATTCCTGCTGGCCAGCTCCGGCGCTATCGCGCTGCTGGTGTACTTGGTGATCGCAATCTCGCAACTGCGTATGCGCAAGCAGCGTATGGCTCGTGGTGAAAAAATCGCCTTCAGCATGTGGCTGTTCCCGGCCCTGACCTACGCGGTGATCATCTTCATCGTTGCGGCCCTGACGATCATGTTGTTCCAGGAAGCGCATCGCGTGGAGATCCTCGCGACCGGTCTGCTGAGTTTGCTGGTGGTGGCTGCCGGTTTGTTTGTGGCTCGCCGTCGCAAGCTGCAGAAGATGGGTGCGGTAGTGCTGAACTGATTCGCACCGCATAACGCAAAACGGCCGCTGTCAGTGATGACAAGCGGCCGTTTTTGTTTTTACCTGGCAGCGCACACCTTGTAGCAGCTGGCGAAGCCTGCGTTCGGCTGCGAAGCAGTCGTGAAGTCAGACAATGCGGTCCTTCAGAATTACCTCGTGCGCAGGTTTTACGACTGCTTCGCAGTCGAACGCAGGCTTCGCCAGCTGCTACAGGTCGCGTTATGGCTTGACCTGTGTTTACTCGGCCTTTTCTTCCTGAGCATCCAGCGACTCGCGATAGCTGTCGAGCGCCGTGCCGAAGTCAGTGATGAACTGCGGATCCGTCAGCCAGGCCTGGGCTGTGTCGCGGTCCATGCCGTCGGCCCACATGCGGTAATCGATCAGCATGTCGGCGGCCAGGTGAGTGGCGGCCATGGCTTCGTTGTCGGCGTTTTCCATGTCCAGCAGTTCTGGATGGTCGCTAATGATTCCGGCGAGGTTCGACAGCAGGGTCAGCAGCATGTCGTTGCGGCTGGTGGCTTCTGCGTCGCGCATTTTGCTGAACATTGCCAGGGTGTATTCCGGGATCGGCTCGCCGATTTCACCCAGGTCATCGTCCAGTGCGGCGGGTTTTCTGCCGTGGATGTTGATTTGCTTGGCTTTGATCTTGGCGCGTTTGGCGCGTTTCTGTTGCTTGTTCAGGGATGCCATTAAATTCAGTTCGCTTTCGGTTGTGTTTGGGCCGCGATGGCGTCGGACGCCGCCACGTAGTCGGCCTGGAAGGCCGGTGATTCGATCCACGCCAAGGCGCCGGCTTCGTCGACTTCGGTGGACCATTGGCGATATTCGATCAGCGCGGCGACGATAAAGTCTGTCGCTGTTTCTTCGCCTTCCTGCTCCAGCACCAGCGCGAGCAGCGGGTGTTCGAGAAACGCCGCGCACATAGCTTGTTGGCTGATTTTTTCCGCGTCGATCATTTCTTTGAACAGGTCGGTAAGGTCGACCGATTCGAAGTCGATGCGGTCGTCGTTCGGGTCCAGCTCGACCGGCGCGGCGGCCCGTTGGGTGCGGTTCTGCTTGGCCTTGGCTTTGGCGCGTGTGGCGCGTTTGTTCTGCTTGTTGGCGGATGCCATGGGCGTCGTTCCGTATTTCGTTGAGAGGGCGCATCAGTCAGTTGCGTGGCACTAGCCGCCCAGGTGTGTCGGGGGCCAGTTTGCCGGTCTGCAACCAGGACAATGCAATGGGCCATAGTGTGGCTTGGTATGCGCTACGAAAAAAGGCGAAATGTCCGACTTCTTTTTCGCCGATGTCTTCGGGGGCGATTCGCAAGTGGGCGTTCGTGCTGTTGGTGAAGTAACCCAGCAGCCGTTCGATGGCTGGGATCGTGCCGTAAGGATCGTCGCTGATGCTAATGGCCAGGTTTTGTGCGGTGACGGATGAGAAGGGCAGTCGCCCGGATTTTGCATGAAGGACGCGACCGCTGGGGCGTTTCTCGTAGTGCGCGGTGGGCATGCTCCAGTCGCGAACCACGCCAGCGGGGGTGTCCTCTAGCCAGCCGAGGCGTTTGCCGGGGAAGTAGCCGCAAAGTAATGTCATCAACGGCATCACCAGGTGCCACTTGCCGAACATCCGCCAGCGATGGGCGGGCGCGTAATCGCGCCAGTACGCGAATTGCGCACCGACGGTCACCAGACGTCGAATCATATGCCCGGAAGCTCCGAGGCCCGCTGCACAGCCTCCAAAGCTGTGGCCTACAACATCGATGGGTTGCCCGGGAAATTCACGCTGAGCGCGCTTGAGCATCGCCTCAAAGTCCAGCGCGCCCCAATCGGACCATGAAGCCCGAAGCCCTTTCAGCGACGCGGGTCGCGATTCGCCGATGCCACGGTAGTCGTAAGTGATCACGTCGAAGCCGTTGGCGTACAGGTAATCGGCGAAGCGCGAGTAGTGGCGACAGCGGACTGAGGTGGCGGCGTTGATGATGACGACCGGGCGTCTTGAGTCCGATAGCGCATGCCGCCAGGTGAATCCGCCAAGAGTGAAGCCATCTGTGGCGTGCTCCTTGAACGGCTCGCCGGGAGCGTAGGCTGGCAGCGGTAACTCCATTTGAGTGGAGGCCAGCGAGGACGGGTCCTGCAAATTCATCGGTTTTTGACCTTTGCGGGTAGCTGCCAACAATAGTCTTCACGCTGCCTATGAACAATCCACCCGTGCTTATCGGGGCCTCTGCTTGAGTAATCGCTCCTCAAGCACCGCCCATTCCCGATCCAGTTCTGTGCGAAGTTCCTCCTCGCTCGGCAGTACCAGTCTGTAGGTACTGGCGAACAGTTGTTCGTTGCCTTGCAGCACTGAATAGCGCACCACCGATTCATCTTTTTGCGCGCAGAGTATGAGGCCGACGGTGGGACGATCCTCCGGTCCGCGCTTGAGGTCGTCGTACATGCGTACGTACATGTCCATCTGGCCGACATCCTGGTGGGTCAGTACGCCGCGCTTGAGGTCGAAGATGACGAAGCACTTGAGCAGGTAGTTGTAGAACACCAGATCGATGTAGAAGTCTTTGCTCTCTGTACTGATGCGTTGCTGGCGAGCGATGAAGGCGAAACCTTTGCCCAGTTCGAGCAGAAAAGCCTGAAGCTGATTGATCAGTGCCTGTTCGAGATCGCTTTCTTGGACTAAGCCCGCATTGGGCAACCCAAGAAACTCCAGAATCACCGGATCCCTGATGAAATCCCGAGGGTGTAAGTCCGTTTTCTGGATGTTGGTGGCAGCTTCCTGCTTGACGGCGCAACGGTCGCGGCTTGCCAGCAGGCGTTCGTAGTAGAGCGTATTGATCTGGCGTTCCAGTGCGCGACTTGACCAGTTCTGCATGGCTGATTCGTTCATGTACCAATGGCGAGCGTGGTCGTTATCGACGCGCAGCAGTCTGCGATAGTGGGTCCAGCTCAATTCGTGACGCAGTGCGTCACGAATTGGGAATGCTTGATAGAACAGGCGCATGTAGCGAAGGTTGGAGATGTCAAAGCCCTTGCCAAACTCTGCTGTCAGACTTTTCGCCAGCGTCGACAGCAACTGCTTGCCATAACCCGCTCGCCGGGCCCCTTCCTGCTCAAGCTCCACAATATGCCGTCCGATCTGCCAACAGGTTTGCACTTGGACGGTATCGACCGCACGTAGCACCTTCTGCCGCGCCTGACGTATCAATTCGCCAAGATTGCCAAGCAGTGAGGTGAGTTGTGGGTCTTGGGTGTTATCGGGTTTGAGTGCGCTCATGAAGTCTTCCGCGGCTGGATGAAGGCAGAAGAGGATTGCAGGGGGAGGTTGGTCAGCGATGCCGGGCGGGGCTGGTAATTCGGAAGGAAAGTCCGACTGGTTTTGCGGGATCACGCCGACGGCAATTCGCGCTTGAGGAATACAACGTGTAGTCCGATTCGCAGTGAACCCAAGTACTAATCAATCTAAAACTTGGCTATTCAGCAGGAAATCTAACAGGAGTACAGATTGGGTTCTGCGGAGCCCGGGAGTCGCCCTCATGAAGTACGTCCATTCACTTCTGTTGCCTATCGCCGCTGTTGGCGTATTGATGTTTCCCGTCATGCTGAACGCTGCCAGTCTCGAGCCCATCGACAGCTCAGGTGTACAAGTCCAGCCGCAACAGCAAAGCGGGATTAGTTACCTGTCCGGGGGGATTGGCGAGGATGAGTCGAAGGCCATCGAGCAAGCCAAGGGCTACAACCTGCACATGACATTCTCCATCGGGCCGGAGAGCAAGTACGTTCCAGATGTTGATGTGGTTGTGCAGAAAACCCCGGGGCAGACCGTGCTGACGCTCAGCCAGGCTGGCCCGTTGGTTTACGTTCAGCTGCCTGCTGGCAAGTACACCGTTGTCGCGACCCGCAATGGTGTGGAGCGACGTGAAACAACCGATGTCGGGAGCGGCACTGCTCGCAATCTGGTTTTCCATTGGAATGGCGATGAGTAGCCGGGAAGGGACACGCGCATCACAGATCGGATGCTGAAAACCGGGCGTAATCAAATCCCAGACATAAAAAAACCCTGAATCTTGCGATTCAGGGTTTTCGGTATTTGGTGCCCAGAGACGGAATCGAACCGCCGACACGGGGATTTTCAATCCCCTGCTCTACCGACTGAGCTATCTGGGCAACGGGGCGCATTAAACTGGTTTTTCAGGGGGTCGTCAAGAAAGTTTTCAAAAAAATTTTAATTATTACCGTCGCTTACGTTCCGACCCTCGAAAAAGCGGGATTATTCAGCCGGCGGAACGTAGCCGTCAGCCTTGGCGTATTCCTCGCCGGAAAAGAACTTGTCCATCTCGCCTTGAAGATATTTGCGGTCTTCGGCGTTCATCATGTTCAGGCGTTTTTCGTTGATCAGCAGGGTCTGGTGTTTCTGCCAGTCGGCCCAGGCCTTGGCCGAGACGTGGTCAAAAATGTCCTGACCTTTGGCGCCCGGGAATGGAGCGCGCTCCAGGGCGGGCAGTTCTTCTTTGTACTTGCGGCACATGATGGTGCGGGTCATGACAACTCTCCTGCGTTCAATACGGCGGCCGCGCGTTCGAGCAAGGTTTTGACCGGGGCGGCAAGGCCCAGGCGCGGCGGGGTGGCGAGGTTATACCAGAGCCAGTCGGCCTCGGCCACGTGATGGCCGGCCTCCTGGACCTGAACCAGCCAGGGTTCGATGGACAACTGAAAATGACTGAAGGTGTGTACCAGGCTCGGCAGCGCCTGTTGGCTGCCAAGCTCCAGCGAATGCTGCGAGGCCAGATGTTGCAGGTCGTCGAGGTCGTCGAGTTCCGGCAGGCTCCATAGACCGCCCCACAAGCCCGTGGAAGGGCGACGGTAAAGCAGAATCGCGCCTTCGCCGTTGGCGAGCATCGGCATCAGCGTACGCTTCTGTGGCACGGCTTTGCGCGGCTTGGGGATCGGGTAGCGTGTCTCCAGGCCGAGCATGTGCGCTTCGCAGCCCTTTTCGAGCGGACAGAGCAGGCAGCTCGGCTTGCTACGGGTGCAAAGCGTGGCGCCCAGATCCATCATTGCCTGGGTGTAGGCGTTGACCCGATCATGCGGCGTAAAGCGCTCTGCGTTCGCCCACAGCTGTTTGGCGACCTTTGGCTCGCCCGGATAGCCCTCTTGCGCAGTAAAGCGCGCCAGCACCCGTTTGACGTTGCCGTCGAGGATCGGCGCCCGCAGGCCCATGCTCAGGCTGGCGATGGCGCCGGCCGTGGACAGGCCGATACCCGGCAGCTCCGTGAGTTTTTCCACATCCCGCGGAAACTCGCCGCCGTACTCGGCGACAACAATCTTCGCGGTCTTCTGCAAATTGCGCGCACGAGTGTAGTAACCGAGGCCGGTCCACAGGTGCAGGACTTCGTCTTCCGGCGCAGCGGCCAGGGCTTCGACCGTCGGCAACGAGGCCATGAAGCGGTCGAAGTAGTTCAGCACCGTGCTGACCTGGGTCTGCTGCAACATGATTTCCGAGACCCACACCCGATACGGGGTGATGCCCTGTTGCCAGGGCAAATCGTGACGGCCGTGGCGGTCGTACCAGTCCAGCACCGCCGATGAAAACTGCTCGGCTCTCATCGCTTGAACAGCCCCTTCAACGCATTTTTCAGTTCAGGGCTGACTTTGTCGCCAAGCTTCTCGTCGATTTTTTCACTGATTTTATCGCCAGCCAGTTTGCTCGCGACCTGGCCCATGCGTTCGTTATCGAGGCGGCAAGCCTTGGCGCCCAGTTCCAGCGGGCCACGGCAGCGCAGCGGCCACTCGATGCCGACGAACTTCTCGCCGACCTGGCACGCCGGGTCCGGCATGTCGCTCTTGTCGCCTTCGACGATAATGCCCACGCGGTAGTCCATGCCCAGCACTCGCAGATCGACATCGCCGTCGCCCTTGACGGTCATGCCCGGGATGCGCACTTTCAGGTCCGGGTTGCTGGCCACGCCGTTACGGAAGGTCAGGTTGCCCTTGAGCTCCTGGAACGGTGTGTCCTTGCCCCGTGGCTCACCACTGAGGGATTTACGGTTCAGGGTGGCGATGCCTTTGCACAGCTGTTGTTCCAGGTTGGCATTGAGCAGCACGCCGTTGTTGATGACGAAACTGGCATTGCCGTTGAGGGTTTCGATCAGCGCTTTCTGGCTGTTGCCGCTGCCGGTCAGGTTGCTGTTGAGTGTCACCAGACCTTTGACCGGCGGATTTTTACCCTGGCTTTCGAGGATTTTTTCCACCGGTACTTTGCTGATGCTTGTCTGCATGTTCAGCGCCGGCACCTGTTGGCGCACGTCGAGCGTACCTTTGGCGTCGAAGTTGCCGTCGTACAGGTCGCCGCGAAGGCTTTCCAGTGTCAGCAGACCGCCCTGGCCTGTGGCCTTGAGCGCAGCGTTCTGGATCGGCAATTTATCGAGGGTCAACTGGCCGAAGGTCAGGTCAGCGTCCACGTCGAGTTTGCTCAGGCGCTCCACCGGCAGCAGCCGCTCGTTGCTCCACGCGTCTTTGGTCGGCGCTTGCGGCAGCGGTGTGCTGCCCGCGCCGGCCATGGCATCGGCTTCGGTGCTGGCGACTTCGGCTTGACGCACTTGTGTCGCGCTATTGGCTTCGGAGGATTTTGGTGGCAGATAACGGTCGACGTTGAAGGTGTCGGCCTTGAGAGTCGCCCGCAGCGATTGCTTGCCGAAGTCCTCGACGGCGATGCGACCGCTGAAGGTGCTGTCGTCGACTTTCAGGTTGATGTTGTCCAGGATCACGCTGGTCGGCGTGCCGGCAAGGCGGCTGACCAGTTCGACTTTGCTCAGGCTGCCTTCAGCCATCGCCGGAAGCGTCTGGCCGATGCTGTCGACGAATTTCGCCAGATCGAATTGGGCGATCGACAGGCCGCCGCTGATTTGCGGGGTTTTGTCGAGGTCGTTGACCTTCAGTTCACCCAATGCGCGCAGTTGGTTGGCAGAGATCTTGATGCCGGTCCATTCGGCGACGTTCGCCGCTTTATCCAGCAGCAACTGCCCCTGGGCGGCGAAGGTCATGGTTTTGCCTTGCAGCGGATCGCCGGCCACTTCGCCAGAGAGTTTCATGTCTTCGAATTTGTAGCGCTGTAGTGCGCGCTCGAAACGCAGCTCGCCGTTGAGCTCGGTACGGACACGCAAGACCGGCTGGTTGGTGCCCAGGAACGCGGTGAGTTTGACCGGGATGTTCGTGGAGTCATGCACCGGGCCGGTACTCAGCTGGATGCTTTCGGCGCTGAATTGCTTGCCGGTTTTTTCGTCGCTGTATTCAACGCGGGCGTTGTTGACGGTCAGACTGTCGATGTCCAGGCGCATCGGCTGGGCCGGTTTTTCCGCTTGGGCGGTGGTCTCGGTCGTTGGTTCGCCAGTGGTCGCGGGCGGTGTGGCCGGCGCCGGTACCTTGCCGATGTCTTGCCAGTTGCCGTGGCCGTCCTTGTCGCGGGTCAGGCGCAAGTTCAGGCCTTCGACGCGTACATCGCTCATCTGCACTTCACGGCGCAGCAGCGGCAGCACGCGGACCGACAGGCCCAGCATCTGCAAGTCAGCGAACGGCTCCGTGGGCTTAGCCAGGGTCGCGACGCTGGCTTCGTGCAATTCCAGGCCCAGCCACGGGAACAGGCTCCAACCGATATCGCCATTGAGCGTCAGCTCGATGTGGGCCTTGTCGCGGGCTATCTGGCGAATCTCGTCTTTATAGTCGTTGGGATCAAAGAGGTGGGTCAGGGCAAAGCCCAGCGCCACAATGATCAGCAACAGCCCGAGAAGTACCAGACCCAGGATTTTGCCGAACGCTTTCATGGGCGAGTCCTTGTAGTTAGTCGAATTCGAAATTTAGCCGGGGAGTATAGCGCTCCGCAGCGGACGACCGGTCAGCGATCACGTTGGCATTACATCCAACGGGATTTTCAGTTTGGCCGCCAGCGCTTGCGCCTCCAGATGCCCGGCAGGCGCCAGCAGGCGCAATGTCGCGCCCGATTGCGACGCCATTTTCTGGGCTTCGTTCACCAGGCGCTCAGCCACGCCACGACGACGGGTAATTTTTCGTACGCAGAGTTGAGACAGGTGCCAGACATCCTGGTGCCGTTGCAGGCGTGCCGCACCTAACAATCGATCGTTGAAGCGGCCCGCGATCAGCGAGCCGTCCAGCAGGCAGCCTTCGATCAGCTGAAAATCTCCGGCAAACGGGGCAAACAGCCAGTCCGGAGCATCGCGGTAGATCTTCTGCAAATCCTGCTGATCCTGATAAGTGGCTTCGTTTAGCGGCTCGACAATGATCGGCATGAGGGCTCCTTCAGTGGTACGAGAACTGATGACACATAAAAGGTGATATCACTTTGGTTTTTCTGTCACGTGCAGATGGTAACCTCTGCCGGTTCGTCCGTCCTTCTGTGACGTGATGTCGCACCAAAATGAAGCTTCACCTCAAAAACAGTCATGCGTGCGCATAAAGGCTGGGGGTGAAGAATGGCTGGCGAACCCTACTAATAATTGGGGGATACACAATGACCACGAGCATCACGGCGGACGGCCTCAAAGCCGGCCAGCCTGCGTTCCTGTCCAAGGAGCGCATCATCGCCAAGCCCGGTTTCAATCGTTGGCTGGTACCACCGGCCGCCCTGGCCATTCACCTTTGCATCGGCATGGCCTACGGCTTCTCGGTGTTCTGGTTGCCACTGTCCAAAGCACTGGGCGTGACCAAGGCAGTGACCTGCGCGCCGGACGTGAGCTTCATCTCGCAAGTCTTCTCGTCCCAATGTGACTGGCCGATCTCTATGCTCGGCTGGATCTACACCCTGTTCTTCATCTTCCTTGGTTGCTCGGCCGCCATCTGGGGCGGCTGGCTCGAACACGCCGGGCCACGCAAGGCAGGCGTTGTATCGGCACTGTGCTGGTGTGGCGGTCTGCTGATTTCAGCGCTGGGGGTCTATACCCACCAGATATGGCTGATGTGGATCGGCTCCGGGGTCATTGGCGGTATCGGCCTGGGCCTGGGTTACATCTCGCCGGTCTCGACCTTGATCAAGTGGTTCCCGGACAAGCGCGGCATGGCAACCGGCATGGCGATCATGGGTTTCGGCGGTGGCGCGATGGTCGGTGCTCCGCTGGCCGCAGCCTTGATGGGCCACTTCGCTTCGCCAACCAGCGTCGGCGTATGGCAGAGCTTCCTGGTGATGGCCGCGATCTACTTTGTGTTCATGATCGGTGGTGCACTGTCCTACCGCGTTCCGCCAACCGGCTGGAAGCCTGAAGGCTGGACCGCTCCGGCGAAGAAAGCTTCCAACGCGATGATCACCCACCGTCACGTCCACGTGAACGTGGCCTGGAAAACCCCGCAATTCCGTCTGGTGTGGCTGGTGCTGTGCCTGAACGTTTCGGCGGGTATCGGCATCCTCGGCATGGCTTCGCCGCTGTTGCAGGAAGTGTTTGCCGGCAAGTTGCTGGGTAACGGCCTGACTTTCGGTCAGCTCGATGCTTCGCAACTGGCTTCGATCGCTGCGATTGCTGCCGGTTTTACCGGTTTGCTGAGCCTGTTCAATATCGGTGGCCGCTTCTTCTGGGCCTCATTTTCGGATTACCTGGGCCGCAAAAACACTTATTTCGTGTTCTTCGCATTGGGTTTTGCGCTGTACGCGCTGATCCCGAACCTCGGTCATCTGGGCAACGTTGCGCTGTTCGTGGCGGCGTTCTGCATCATCCTGTCGATGTACGGTGGTGGCTTTGCGACGGTGCCGGCTTACCTGGCGGATCTGTTCGGTACGCAAATGGTCGGCGCGATCCACGGTCGTCTGCTGACGGCGTGGGCGGCGGCGGGCGTGTTGGGGCCGGTGTTGGTGAACTACCTGCGTGAGTATCAGCTGAGCATCGGCGTTGAACGCGCCGCGGCTTACGACATCACCCTGTACATCCTCGCGGGCCTGCTGGTGCTGGGTTTCATCTGCAACCTGCTGGTGCGTCCGGTGGCTGACAAGTACTTCATGACCGACGCTGAACTGGCGGCCGAACAGGCGCTGGGCCACGACAAAGGTGCTGATAGCAGCACCTCGCTGGAGTGGAAAGCGGCGCCGGGCACCAAGCCGCTGGCGGTTGCTGCGTGGCTGGTGGTGGGTATTCCGTTGGCGTGGGGTGTTTGGGTGACCCTGCAGAAGACTGCGGTCCTCTTCCACTAAGTAAACGCAGTACCCCTGTAGGAGTGAGCCTGCTCGCGATAGCGGTCTGACAGTCGACAGAAATGTTGAATGTGAGGCCCCCATCGCGAGCAGGCTCACTCCTACAGTTGGTTTTGGGGTGTCCAAAATGAGTTGTATGGACATGTCTATCCCCGACAACACGGGATTCAGTCCGTCAGTGATATCACCTCCCGTGTTTCTGTTTCCGGCCCGCGCCCCTATAATGGCTGCCTTTTTCGCCCAATGATTTTGCGGAGCTGGTGATGGCCGAACGTAAGGCGTCAGTCGAGCGCGACACTCTGGAAACCCAGATCAAAGCCTCGATCAACCTGGATGGCACCGGAAAGGCCCGATTTGATATCGGTGTTCCTTTTCTTGAGCACATGCTGGACCAGATCGCCCGTCACGGGCTGATCGACCTGGATATTGTCAGCAAGGGCGACCTGCATATCGACGACCACCACACGGTGGAAGACGTCGGTATCACCCTGGGTCAGGCCTTCGCCAAAGCCATCGGCGACAAGAAAGGCATCCGTCGCTACGGCCACGCCTATGTGCCGCTCGATGAAGCGCTGTCGCGCGTGGTGATCGACTTCTCCGGCCGTCCGGGCCTGCAGATGCATGTTCCTTATACCCGCGCCACCGTCGGCGGTTTCGACGTTGACCTGTTCCAGGAATTCTTCCAGGGCTTCGTCAACCATGCGCTGGTCAGCCTGCACATCGACAACCTGCGTGGCACCAACACCCACCACCAGATCGAAACGGTGTTCAAGGCATTCGGCCGCGCCCTGCGCATGGCCGTAGAGCTGGATGACCGCATGGCCGGTCAGATGCCGTCGACCAAAGGCGTTCTGTAATGCAGACGGTCGCGGTTATCGATTACGGCATGGGCAACCTGCACTCGGTGGCCAAGGCCCTCGAGCACGTTGGTGCCGGCAAGGTCTTGATCACCAGCGATGCTGATGTGATTCGCGAAGCCGACCGGGTGGTATTTCCCGGCGTCGGCGCGATTCGCGATTGCATGGCGGAGATCCGTCGCCTGGGCTTTGATTCGCTGGTGCGTGAAGTCAGCCAGGACCGCCCGTTCCTCGGCATCTGCGTGGGCATGCAAGCCTTGCTCGACAGCAGTGAAGAGAACGAGGGCGTGGACTGCATCGGCCTGTTTCCGGGCGCGGTGAAGTTCTTCGGCAAAGACCTGCACGAAGACGGCGAACACCTGAAAGTCCCGCACATGGGCTGGAACGAAGTGAAGCAGACGGTGAGTCACCCGCTGTGGCACAACATTCCGGACCTGGCGCGATTCTACTTCGTGCATAGCTACTACATCGCTGCCGGCAACCCGCGGCAAGTGGTGGGTGGCGGTCACTATGGTGTCGATTTCGCCGCTGCGCTGGCCGATGGCTCGCGTTTCGCTGTGCAGTTCCACCCGGAGAAGAGCCATACCCATGGCCTGCAATTGCTGCAGAACTTCGCCGCGTGGGATGGTCGCTGGTAAATGGCTGTCAAGAAAAAGCCGCCGATCCTGACCCTCACTCCTGAGCAGGAGAACGAGGCCAATCACAAGATCAAACGCTTCATGGAAGATCGCTTCGAGCTGGACCTGGGTTCGTTCGAGGCGGCTGAAATCCTGGAGCTGTTTACCCGCGAAATTGCTCCGCACTATTACAACAGGGCGATTTTCGATGTGCAGACGCACCTCAAAGAGAGGTTCGAAAGCATCGAAAGCGACCTGTGGGCGCTCGAGAAAAACTGATTTCCGAGCGAAGCTGAATACTCGAATTTGAAGGTTTGCCAGATGCTGATTATTCCCGCTATCGATCTCAAAGACGGTGCCTGTGTTCGTCTGCGCCAGGGCCGCATGGAAGATTCCACGGTGTTCTCCGATGACCCGGTGAGCATGGCTGCCAAGTGGGTGGAGGGCGGTTGCCGTCGTCTGCATCTGGTCGACCTGAACGGCGCCTTCGAAGGCCAGCCGGTCAACGGCGAGGTGGTCACCGCCATTGCCAAGCGCTACCCGAACCTGCCGATTCAGATCGGCGGCGGTATTCGCTCCCTGGAAACCATCGAACACTACGTAAAAGCGGGCGTGAGCTACGTGATCATCGGCACCAAAGCCGTGAAAGATCCGGCTTTCGTTGCTGAAGCCTGCCGTGCGTTCCCGGGCAAAGTGATCGTCGGTCTGGATGCCAAAGACGGTTTCGTTGCGACCGACGGCTGGGCTGAAATCAGCACCATTCAGGTCATCGACCTGGCCAAGCAATTCGAAGCCGACGGCGTATCCGCGATCGTTTATACCGACATCGCCAAAGACGGCATGATGCAGGGCTGCAACGTTTCGTACACCGCCGCCCTGGCCGCTGCGACGAAGATTCCGGTGATCGCTTCCGGCGGTATCCACAATCTGGGTGACATCAAGTCGCTGCTCGACGCCAAGGCGCCAGGCATCATCGGCGCCATCACCGGCCGGGCGATTTACGAAGGCACCCTCGATGTCGCTGAAGCGCAAGCTTTCTGCGATTCGTACAAAGGCTGAGGACTGACCATGGCGCTGGCCAAACGCATCATCCCTTGCCTGGACGTGGATAACGGCCGGGTGGTCAAGGGCGTCAAGTTCGAGAACATCCGTGATGCCGGCGACCCGGTGGAAATCGCCCGTCGCTACGACGAGCAAGGTGCCGACGAGATTACCTTTCTCGACATCACCGCCAGCGTCGACGGTCGCGACACCACGCTGCATACCGTCGAACGCATGGCCAGCCAGGTGTTCATCCCGCTGACCGTGGGTGGCGGTGTGCGTACCGTGCAGGACATTCGCAATCTGCTCAATGCTGGCGCGGACAAGGTTTCGATCAACACTGCTGCGGTATTCAATCCTGAGTTTGTTGGTGAAGCGGCTCAGCATTTCGGTTCGCAGTGCATCGTCGTTGCTATCGACGCCAAGAAGGTTTCCGGCCCGGGCGAGACCCCACGCTGGGAAATCTTCACCCACGGCGGTCGCAAGCCAACCGGTCTCGACGCCGTCGAGTGGGCGAAGAAGATGGAAGGCCTGGGTGCCGGTGAAATCCTGCTGACCAGCATGGATCAGGACGGCATGAAAAACGGCTTCGATCTGGGCGTTACCCGCGCGATCAGCGATGCATTGGGTATTCCGGTGATTGCTTCTGGCGGCGTCGGCAACCTGCAGCACTTGGCTGACGGCATTCTGGAAGGCCACGCCAGTGCAGTGTTGGCGGCGAGTATTTTCCACTTTGGCGAATACACCGTGCAGGAAGCCAAGGCCTACATGGCTCATCGCGGCATCGTGATGCGCTAAACAACCGATACAGGCCAGTGGACATCATGGCGGGCTCAGGGCACTCTTGGGTACGCCATGGATCTAGGTAGCCAGACATGCTTAAACGCCTTCTTCTTGTCCTCGCCAGCGCTTCTCTATTGCTCATCAATGGAGCGCATGCCGCAGAAAATCCCGACACCGGTCTGGTGCTGCTGACTGAAAATTTCCCCCCGTACAACATGGCGAAGAACGGCAAGAACTTCGCTCTGGACGAGAACATCAATGGCGTCGCGGTGGACATCGTCCGCGAGATGTTCAAACGCGCCGAAGTCACCTACAGCCTGACGTTGCGTTTCCCTTGGGAGCGAATCTACAAGCTCGCCCTTGAGAAGCCCGGTTACGGCGTATTTGTGATGGCGCGGTTGCCGGATCGCGAGAACCTGTTCAAGTGGGTTGGCCCGATCGGCCCGGACGACTGGATCATGCTGGCGAAGGCTGACAGCAAGATCAGCCTTGAGTCGCTGGAGCAGGCGCGCAAATACAAGATCGGCGCCTACAAGGGCGATGCAATTGCCGAGACATTGGCCAAACAGGGGCTCAAGCCCATCGTGGTGCTGCGCGATCAGGACAACGCGAAGAAACTGGTCAATGGCCAGATCGACCTTTGGGCGACGGGTGATCCTGCCGGCCGTTACCTCGCTCGGCAGGATGGTGTAACTGGCCTCAAGACCGTCCTGCGTTTCAACAGTGCCCAACTTTATCTGGCACTGAACAAAGACGTGTCCGACGAAATCGTCGCCAAGCTTCAGGCCGCGCTGGATCAGTTGCGCAAGGAAGGCGTGGTGGACGACATCATGGCGCGGTATCTCTAGGGCTGTCCAATCAGGTCGGTGCGTATCGATGACGGATGTCCGGAACGATTGCGAACGTAACTGCACAGCATGACCGGCAATTGTTCTTCGGCGAAGGTGATGCTCTCGGGAACAGGCTTGTAGCGAGGGTCGTCAATGTCGCCACAGTGCTGACCGTCAGCGGGAGCTGAGTAGAAGAAATTGTGGATGAATTCCGCATGCAAGAGTTCCCAGGTGACACGGTAATCAGGGCTGATGCTGGGCATCGGCTCGGCGGAGGTCAAATACACCGCGTGGGTAAAAGCATTTTTCAGCGATGACTGGGTGAGTGGTTGCTCCTGCGAGGCGGCACCGATGATGCATAGCGCATGGGTACCGGGTTGAGGGCCTATATCGTTGTTGATGTAGGCATCTTCGGAGTGAATGGCGTCGCTGTAGTTGCGACGTGTTTGACAGTCTCTGGCATTGCGCACGGCTTTATAGCGATAGAACGGATCGTCAAGCGAAAACCTGAAATTCCACGTTGGTAGCGTAATTTGCCCAGCAGTGTTTTTTTGTGTGTGCACATAAGGCTTGATGTTCCAAGGCTGCGTAACCGTAAGATTCACAGGCTTGAGTGAACAGTCCGGCGCATTGACATCGAAAACACCCTCGATAAAGCACTGATGCAGGAAGTTGGCCGGGTAGCTGTAATTAACGGTGGCCGCCTGACAGGCTGCCGTTGTGCAATCAGGCGATGCCTCCTTTTTTAACCTGGCTGCAACTTTGCTGACGATGCCGGTGATTTCATTGGTCTGGCGATCAAGCATCGGGCTTCCAGAGCTACCACCACGCAAATCGCAGAGGTTTTTCATGGCCTGCGAAAATACGCCTGGATGATCAATGAAGGTTCCGGCCGTTTCTTCTGAGCAGGCGCTCAAGCGTAACCCTTTCTCTAGATAGCCCGCAGGTGCACCAAGGTTGAGTACGTTATGGGCTTCGAGGCTCTGATGGCTAGCGAGTTTGAGTGGGTTGATACCCTTTTTGATAAGGGTTTCCAGCGAAGTCCCAACCTCGACTATCGCCAGGTCGGTGCCCACCATGCTGGTCCAGCGAGCAATTCGAACCGGATAGGTAATGTGATGCTTGGGCGTGTCATGGAAGTAGTTGAAGGTGATATTCGCTTCGATGGGTTCGTCCGTTCGGGCGGTACCGTACGCAAAGACAACGCAGTGGCCGGCGGTAATCAGATAGGCCGGCCCCACCGCTTTGCCTTGTCTGTTTCTGGTATCAAGAAGAGCGGCGGTGCAGGACGCGCCGGTGCTGAGGGCAAGGCGTCCGATGCCGCTCCAGATTACGTATTGGTTGTTACTGTTTTGAAGGGCTTTTGAACCTGAGTTGTTGACAGTGCCTTCTCCCAGGTCTCGTGCGTGTGCAGAGGGGCTCGCGGCCAAGAGGCAGGCAAGTCCCCAGGCGGACAGATGATTAATGCATTTCATGGCCATTCCTTGGGTGATGAAATTCAGAGTGAGTCCTATCCTTGCACGCATCATTGTGCCCAGAGATATAGATAGTTATTGCCTCGAGTGCGCTGTGGTGGTGCGCGATCAGGACAATGCGAAGAAACTGGTCAACGGTCAGATCGACCTTTGGGCGAAGGGTGATCCTGCCGGCCGTTGCCTCGCTCGGCAGGATGGTGTGACGGGTCTCAAGACTGTACTGAGATAGTCGCCAAGTTTCAGACTGCGCGGTCAGCTGCGCCAGGAAGGCATGGTGGACGACTTCATGGCGCGGTATCTGTGACCGTTGTGGGGGCTTGCACCAGGACTGTGTGTACCTCGGAAGTATTAAAATTCCTGTCCTCGAAGTAACTGCAAAGCGTCACTGGAAGAGATTCCAGTGGAATAGCAAGTCCAGAAGTTGTTTTTGCATACTCCCTGCGATCTATATCAGAGCAATTACGTTCGCCAAGGTCGTTATCGTAGTATCGAGTCCAAATGGAACGGGAATACTTTTCGAGCCAGCGGACAGAAACATATTTCTCTGAGAATCTAAATGTGACAGTCGGTTCAGGTAGTGTCGCGAAGGTTGGTTCGACTAGCCGGGCAGTCAGTATTTGGGTGTTTCTGCGTAATCCGACGCTAGGTCGTTGCTCGGCTGACTCGACACCCACCAGGCAAAGATAATACAAACCTTCCTCTCGACCGATCTCTGCATCAACTTTCGCATTGGTTGTGCTGATCGGGTGGCTATAGTGATCCGCCAAATAACAAGCGTGTGCGTCGCGTACTGTTTTAAAGCGATAGAAAACTGTACTCATCGAAAAGTCGACATCCCAGACAGGTGCTTGATCATTGTGGTCGACGGGTTTTCTATAAAGTGTGATGTCGGCGTTTCTTTCGGATTCGAAATTGAAAGCGGGCTTTATTGTGCAGGATTGGGCGTCTGCATTAAAACGTCCATTGGTGAAGCAGTAAGAAAGGTAGTCAACAGGAAAACTGTGGCTTGCCTGATCAGGCAAGATGGATTTTTTTTGATTATTTCCACACAGTGCATGCCAGAAACATAAATCATCCGTTGAGATACCATAAGTCGTTCCGGACAATACACCGATAACTTCTCCTGTCGCCGCATCAAGAACGGGAGACCCTGAAGAGCCTCGTGCAATACCCTTGCAGTCGTGCTTCTGGTAATCGGTGTGGACGGTGAAGAACTTGATCAACGCGGTGTTCGTTGGCTCTAGGGTACAGGTTGACAGCCTGAGGCCGGGGGCGATTCCAGGCGCGCCAAAGACTTGAATCGGGCGGGGTTCTGCAGGCGCTTTAGACGCTAGCTTGAGGGGCGTCATTCCGTCCTTCAGCAGTGTATCCAGCGAGTCGGTCAGTTCCAGGATAGCGACATCGGAACTGGCGAGGCTGGTCCAGTTTACCTTGTGGATGTCGTAACGCTTGGCGCCTTCCATCGTATCGTGGAAAAAGTTGAACTGTACCTGGCCGTCGTATGGAATATCGGCTGCTGTGCCGGAGGTGATTGAAGTACAGTGCCCATTAGTCAATAGGTAAGCAGGACCTGTAGAAGTACCCGTTGCGTCGCGAGTATCAAGCAAACTTGCCGTGCAATAGCGGTTGCCATCCTTGAATGTTTCTCCGATGCCGTTCCAGTGGGCGTATTGTCCGTCAGCATTACTGAGCAGGACGGGCTCCGGTGGCTCGGGAACAGTGTAAGCGCAAGAGGCCAGGGAGAATGTGAGTGCTATGAGTGGGATAGTCGTACGTACAATAGATTTGTAATTCATAACCGATCCTTGGTTGTGAATGTGGATGTTAATAAAGTTGAATGTTGCTGTGGTGCGAAAGAAGTGTAATTGAAGTGGGGAGGTGTTATCTGTTGATGTGTGTCCGATTGTGAAGAGGTGGCGAGTGGAGGGTAAGTGGGGGTGGTCATTTATCGGTGCTGATAAAGTTTGAAATTAACTAACTAATTGCAGTGAGATTACCGGGTTTGCGGCAGTCGGTAATTACCGTCCTTCCCATGCGCGGCCGTTGCGCGATTGCCGCGCAGTCCGATCATCGACTTTATATCGATCCACTCAATGCCCTGAGCCTTGAGCTTGGGCAGCTCGCGCTCCAGCACCGCCAGGGTTTGCGGATAAGGATGCCCGATCATCACCGCAGAACCCTGTTTGCGCGCCAGGCTGATAGCCGTCTGTAGCTGAGTAAAGATCGCGGCTTCAGTGGGCTCGTCATCCAGGAATACATCCCGCGAAACGCTCGCTAGACCAATCTTCTGTGCCTCGGCGGCCGCCACGGTTTGCGCGCTGGTACGGCTGTCGACGAAGAATTTGTGCCGGCGTTGCAAGTCGGCCATCAACCAGGTCATGGCGGCTGTCTGAGAGGTCATGCGACTGCCCATGTGATTGTTGATGCCAGCGGTATAGGGCACGACCTTGAGCGCAGCGTTCAGGCGTTTCTCGAGTTCGTCGATGGGCAAGTCGGGGTGCCAGGCGAACGGGCCGGTGGCCGGGTCCATGGGCATGTGCAGGATGACGATCTTGCCGGCGCGGTGAGCTTCGCGGGCGAATTCGGTGGCGTGGGGTGTGTCAGGCATGATCGCCGTGGTCACCGGGCCGGGCAGGGCGAGCACGCGACGATCCCGGGGCAGGTTCTGCCCCAGGTCATCGATGATCAGAGTGATGTAGGCCTTTTGAGGGGCGGGCGCTGCGTGAGCAACACCCGCCAGACAACACAACAGACCGAGGAGTAACCGCAGGCGCATCTCAGCGGCCGGAGGTGATGCTCAACCCTTTGAGCAGGCTCAGGGCCTGGGCCAACTGGTAGTCGTCATCCTGCGGCATCGCCTTGGCTTTGCCACTGGAGCTGGTCGGTTTGTCGGCGCCGCCGTTGCCATTGCCCAGGTGACCTTGCAGATCGGCTTCCTTGAAGTACTCGCCGTCCTGCTCGTTGGTGATCTTGGCCTTGCGCACTTCGATGTCCGGGACGATGCCCTGAGCCTGGATCGAGCGGCCGTTCGGCGTGTAATACAGTGCCGTGGTGATCTTCAGTGCGCGGTCGTTGTTCAGCGGCAGCACGGTTTGTACCGAGCCTTTGCCGAAACTGGTGGTGCCCATGACCACCGCGCGTTTCTGGTCCTGCAAGGCACCGGCGACAATTTCCGAGGCCGAGGCGCTGCCGCCGTTGATCAGCGCGACCATTGGCACGGCTTCGCTTTCGTCCTTGCCGGTGGCGGAGAAGCGCAATTCAGAGTTGGCAATACGGCCCTTGGTGTAAACGATCAGGCCCTTGGTAATGAAGTGGTCGACCACTTCCACCGCCGCTTGCAGCACGCCGCCCGGGTTGTTACGCAGGTCGAGGATGATGCCTTTGAGCTTCTTGCCGTTGTCCTTGCGCAGCTTGGCCAGGGCCTTGGAGACTTCGTCGCCGGTCTTGACCTGGAACTGGGTGATGCGGATGTAGCCGTAGCCGGACTCCAGCAGCTGGCTCTTCACGCTCTTCACTTGAATGATGGCGCGGGCCAGGGTCACGTCAAACGGTGTACCGCCGTCGCGCACCAGGGTCAGGGTGATTTTCTGGCCGATCTTGCCGCGCATCTTGTCCACGGCTTCGGTCATGCTCTGGCCGCGGGTCGGCTGGCCGTTGATCTTGACGATGAAGTCGCCGGCCTGAATGCCAGCCTTGGAGGCCGGGGTGTCATCGATCGGTGAAACGACCTTGATGAAACCGTCTTCGGCGCCAACTTCGATGCCCAGGCCGCCGAATTCGCCGCTGGTGCTTTCCTGCAACTCAGCGAAGTCTTCCGGGCCCAGGTAGGCGGAGTGCGGGTCGAGGTTGCTGAGCATGCCTTTGATGGCGTTTTCCAGCAGGGTCTTGTCGTCCACCGGTTCGACATAGGCGGCCTTGATCCGATCCATGACCTCGGCAAAGGTGCGCAACTCTTCCAGCGGCAACGGCGCCTTGGTGGTCGCAGCCGTGCCCGCAGGCGCGACCGCCGGGGCCGGTTGAGCGGCGAACGCCAGAGGCGCGCCGATCACCAGGGCGATCGTCAGGGCCAGCGAGGTAAGGCGGGACAAATGCAGCATGTCGAACGAACTCCTAATGTAGGTGACTCAACGCCTATCCTTGCGCGCGGCACCATTGCGCCGGATCACTCGGGTGACCCTGCTGACGAATAGCGAAATACAGCGCTGGTGTGTCCTGCCCGCCACTGTTACCCACAGTGGAGATGGACTCACCGGCTTTTACCACGTCACCCGCAGACTTGAGCAGCGTCTGGTTGTGACCATAAAGACTCAAAAAACCGTTGCCGTGGTCGAGAATCACCAGCAGCCCGGCGCCTCGCAACCAGTCGGCGAACACCACGCGACCGCCATGCACGGCGTGCACCTGGCTGCCGGCGGAGGCGCTGATCATCACGCCGTCCCACTTGGTGCGGGCGTCGTCGCCACGGGATTCACCAAAGCGTGCCAGCAGTCGACCATCAACGGGCCACGGAAGTTTGCCGCGAGTTGAAGCAAAAGCGCCGCCGAAGGTTTCGCCTGAACTTGAAACCAGTGCGCCAGGTGTTGATTTAACCGGTTTACGTGGGGCGTCAGTGGCATCCGCCTGTTCCTGAGCCTCACGTAAACGCTTTTTTTCGGCTTCCTGCTGGGCGATCAGCGCTTTTTGCCGCGCTTCTTCTGCCTCACGGGCCTGACGGGCCAAGGTTTCTTCAATGGTTTTAAGGACTTTAGACAGGTCTGCCTGATCCTGCTCGCGGGCTGCCAGCTTCTGATCGCGGACCTTCACGTCGTCGCTGAGCTTGGCCAAGACTTGCTGACGCTCCTTGCGGACTTTGTCGAGTTCGTCGCGCTGGCTGTCGAGGCTGCTTTTCTGCACCAGCAATTGCGCCTGCTGCATGGCGATGTCTTTTTCGACATTGGCCAGTTGGCGCAGGGTTTCGTTGAAATTCTTCAGCTGCTCCAGGCGGGCCTGGCTCAGGTAGTCGTAATAGGTAAGGGTGCGGGCGAATTTTTCCGGGTTCTGCTGGTTGAGCAACAGCTTCAAGTATTCCTGACGGCCGTTCTGATAGGCCGCGCGGGCCTGAATGGCGATCAGTCGCTGCTGTTCAATGCGCGCGCTCTGGAGTTTTTTTTTCTCGGCATCGAGTCGCTGCAGCTCGGCTTCGCTTTTCTTCAGCTCTTTTTGCAGGGCCTCGACCTGCTTCTCGAGCTTGCCCATCTCGGTCTCGGTGCCTTTGAGGTCTTTCTGCACACCGGATTTTTCTTCCTGGAGTTTGCCCAGCAGTTTTTTCAGCTCGGCAATGTCCTGACGCGTGGCGTCCAACTGTTGTTGGGTTTGCGCGCGCTCGTCAGCAAAGGCCGGTTGGAGCAGGCATGTCAGAGCAAGGGCTATCAGGACGCGAAGCATAGAGGCGGGCGACACCAGGGAAAGGGACGGCCTAGTATGCCCGCCAAGCGTGGCAAAAAAAATGCCCAATTGGGGTTGTGTGATAACTGGAGTGGGATGCAGGGGTAATTAGTCTTCGAAAGCACAAAAAACCACTGTGGGAGCGGGCTCCCACAGGGTTTAGTGGCGTCTGAGGGGCGGGTTACACCAGAATCGATGTCCCGGTCATTTCCGCCGGTTTTTCCAGGCCCATCAACATCAGCATCGTCGGCGCCACATCCGCCAGCACGCCGCCATCACGCACCTTGAAGTCACGTTTGCCGACATAAATGAACGGCACCGGCTCGGTGGTGTGAGCGGTGTGCGCCTGCCCAGTGGATTCGTCGGCCATTTGCTCGACGTTGCCGTGGTCGGCAGTGATCAGCGCTTCGCCGCCGACTTTTTCCAGCGCATCGACGATGCGGCCGACGCACAGGTCGAGGCATTCAACGGCTTTTACGGCTGCGTCGAACACGCCGCTGTGGCCGACCATGTCGCCGTTGGCGTAGTTGACCACGATCACGTCGTAACGCTGGTTTTCGATGGCATCGACGATGCGGTCGGTGACTTCCGGCGCGCTCATCTCGGGCTGCAAGTCATAGGTGGCGACTTTTGGCGACGGGATCAGGATGCGTTCTTCGCCCGGGAACGGTTCTTCACGGCCGCCGGAGAAGAAGAAGGTTACGTGGGCATACTTCTCGGTTTCGGCGATGCGCAGCTGGGTCTTGCCGTTTTTCGCGAGGTAATCGCCCAGCACGTTGTCCAGGCTGCCCGCGGCGAAGGCCGATGGCGCGGGAATGCTGGCGGCGTACTGGGTCAGCATGACGAAGCCGGCCAGTTTTGGCTGGCGGGCACGTTCAAATTCCTTGAAATCGTCTTCGACGAACACGCGGGTCAGTTCGCGGGCGCGGTCAGCGCGGAAGTTCATGAACACCACGGCGTCGCCATCTTCGACTTTCACCGGTTCGCCGATGGAGGTGGCTTTGACGAATTCGTCGCTCTCGCCGCGATCGTACGCGGCTTGCAGGCCTTCCTGAGCGGTGGCGGCGTTGAATTCGCCGTTGCCATCGACAATCAGGTTGTAAGCCTGGGATACGCGGTCCCAACGGTTGTCGCGGTCCATGGCGAAGTAACGGCCGACAATGCTGGCGATCCGGCCTTTGCCGAGGGCCTGGAAGGCCGCATCCAGCAGTTCGATGGACGACTGAGCGCTTTTCGGCGGCGTGTCGCGTCCATCAAGGAAGGCGTGCAGATAGATTTTTTCGGCGCCGCGCTTGAAAGCCAGTTCGGCCATGGCAACCAGGTGATCCTGGTGGCTGTGAACGCCGCCATCGGACAGCAGGCCCATGAAGTGCACGGCTTTACCGGCAGCGACGGCTTTATCGACAGCGGCGCAGATAGTCGGGTTCTCGAAGAACTCGCCATCGCGGATCGATTTGGTCACGCGAGTGAAGTCCTGATACACCACACGACCGGCGCCGAGGTTCATGTGGCCGACTTCGGAGTTGCCCATCTGGCCATCCGGCAGGCCGACGTCCATGCCGCTGCCCGAGATCAGGCCGTTCGGCACGGTGGCCCACAGACGGTCCAGTACGGGCTTCTTCGCCGCAAACACGGCATTGGATTCAGGGCTCTCACTGTGACCGAAGCCGTCGAGAATAATCAGGACCAAAGGTTTAGGCGTGGTAGTCATGGATTCCACTCGTGGCTGAGTTAATAGAGGGCGATGGAAAAGGGAGTGGCAGTTTAAAGCGAAGTTCCGACGGCGTCACCGCCGGACGGGGTTTGGCCCACCATAGTGGCTGTGTATACTGGCCGACATTTTAACGCCCTGGAACCTCCTTCGATGGTTGATCATCTGATTCAATTCGCCACCAACCACTACATTCTCGTGGGTATCTTCGTTGTACTGGCGGCCTTGCTGTTGGCCTATCAGATGCAAGGCGGCGGCCGCAGCCTGAGCACCGGTGAACTGACCGGGCTGGTCAACAAGGACGCGGGCGTTGTGATCGACATTCGTTCGACCAAGGACTTCGCCGCCGGTCACATCGTTGGCGCGCTGAACATTCCTCACGACAAACTGACCGCTCGCGTCGGCGAACTGGAAAAGCACAAGGCCAAGACCATCATCCTGGTCGACGCCATGGGCCAGACTGCCGGCACGCATGCCCGCGAACTGATGAAGTCCGGCTTCATCGCCGCCAAGCTCTCCGGCGGTATTTCCAGCTGGAAAGGCGACAACCTGCCGCTGGTGAAGTGATATGAGCAACGTCGTCGTCTATTCCAGCGATTACTGCCCTTACTGTTCGCGAGCCAAGTACCTGCTCGAGAACAAAGGCGTGGCCTTCGAAGAGATCAAGGTCGATGGCAAGCCGCAGGTGCGTGCCGCCATGGCTCAGAAGGCCGGACGTACGTCCGTGCCGCAGATCTGGATCGGCAGCACCCACGTGGGTGGTTGTGATGATTTGTTTGCCCTTGAGCGCGCCGGCAAGCTCGACGCCATGCTCAAGGCCTGAATGCCTTCCCTCTAAGACCCCAAGATCAGAAAGGATCTGAGATGACTGACCAACAGAACACTGCAGCTAGCGAAGAAGAAACCGCACCGCAATTCTCCTTGCAGCGCATCTACGTACGTGACTTGTCCTTCGAAGCCCCGAAAAGCCCGGCAATCTTCCGCCAGCAGTGGGAACCGAGCGTCGGTCTGGATCTGAACACCCGTCAAAAGGCTCTGGAAGGCGACTTCCACGAAGTCGTGCTGACCTTGTCCGTGACCGTTAAGAACGGTGATAACGGAGAAGTGGCGTTCATCGCTGAAGTGCAACAGGCCGGGATCTTCCTGATCAAGAACCTCGACGACGCTTCGATGAGCCACACCCTCGGCGCGTTCTGCCCGAACATCCTGTTCCCGTACGCTCGCGAAACCCTGGACAGCCTGGTCACACGCGGTTCGTTCCCGGCGCTGATGCTGGCCCCGGTGAACTTCGACGCGCTGTACGCACAAGAACTGCAACGCATGCAGGCTGCGGGCGAGACTCCGACCGTTCAATAAGCGGTTCAGCAACACCCATGTGGGAGCGAGCCTGCTCGCGAAAGCGGTGTTTCAGTCGGTAGTGATGTCGACCGACACGCCCTCTTCGCGAGCAGGCTCGCTCCCACATTTGTTATGGGTATTACTTGAACCCGAGCTGGCGCCAACCTTCGTAGACGGCGACGGCCACGGTGTTCGACAGGTTCAGACTGCGGCAACCTTCACGCATCGGCAGGCGCAGGCGCTGCTCGCCGGGCAGGGCATCGAGTACTTCTGCCGGCAAGCCACGGCTTTCCGGGCCGAACAGGAACGCATCGCCCTCGGCGAAGCTGGCGTCGTGGAACGGCCGCGAGCCCTTGGTGGTGAAGGCGAACAACCGAGGATGACCGAGGCTTTCCAGGCAGCTGGCGAGGTCTGCGTGGCGCTGCAGGGTGGCATACTCGTGGTAATCGAGGCCGGCCCGGCGCAGGCGCTTGTCGTCCATCTCGAAGCCCAGCGGCTCGATCAAATGCAGGTGGCAGCCACTGTTGGCGCACAGCCTGATAACGTTGCCGGTATTCGGCGGAATTTCTGGTTGAAAAAGGATGACGTGAAACATGCACGGCTCCGAAGGTAAAGATGACCGGCATTCTACGCCTGAAGCTGACCCGCGTTCGAAGCTATTCCCGCGAGTGATGGCTTCGCTGGCGATTGTCGGGGTGATGGTGGGGCTGATGATCGGTCGCCTGACCACTCCCGATCCCAGCGAATTGCAGCAGGTCGAGGTCACGAACGATGGGCTGGTGGTGTGGTTCAACAACGAACCCAAGGCTCACGGCGAGTTCGTCGACGGTAGCCTCGCGCTGCTGTTCGAGGCTGAAGGCAAGGCGCAGAAAGGTCAGCTCAAAATCAACGACAAAAGCGTGAACTGGCGCGTGCGTTTGAGTGATGGGGGGTTGTTGCTGACGGTGGTGGCGGCCCGGCCACTGCAGGGCGAGTGGGCCGGTAGCGAGGTCGATGACCGCTGGCGGCTGGAGATCCATCTCCGAGAGCAATAAAAGAGGGAATCCCCGGCCTGCCTGTACCAAGGTCCCCAAAACGGCAGGGCTCGCGCATTGCGTCGTGAGCCCGGTGTAAAGAAGGAACCCCTGACCTGCCTGTATCAAGGGCCCCAAAACTGCTTGGGCTCGTCGCTGGTGCGGTGTGAGCCCGATGTAAAGAGGGGAATCCCCGGCCTGCCTGTACCAAGGTCCCCGAAACCGGGTAGTGAACTGAATCACTGAATGGACTATTGCAGGGGGCGTGCCAGGTTTTAACAAGTTGAAACAGAATGTCGCGCTGAAACGCCGAAAGCCCCGTATTCCGGGGCTTTCGTGTTTTTTAGATAGAGGTTTGATTGCGAACGCAGGCGGGATTTCGGATCTGTTGCCGTGCGCGATTGCGGTTCACGGTGCATTCAGTCGGTGCACGATGGCCCCAAAAGCATCGCGAGCAAGCTCGCTCCCACAGGGTTCAGGGGGTTCACTCAATCGTGAAAACACTGAAATCCACTGTGGGAGCGAGCTTGCTCGCGATTGGATGTAACTGTTAGCGAAGAGCTAAAGGCTGCTTAGCCTTCTTCCCCTTCATCATCATCCCCACCATCAACCTTCATCCCCAATTCCTTGATCTTGCGAGTCAGGGTATTACGCCCCCAGCCCAGCAAAACGGCGGCATCGCGGCGGCGGCCGGCGGTGTGTTTGAGGGCGGTTTCGATCATGATCCGCTCGAACGCCGGTACAGCGCTGTCGAGCAGGCTCGACTGGCCACGAGCCAACGCCTGATCCGCCCACTGGCGCAGCGCTTGCTCCCAGTTGGTCACCGGCGCCGAATCCTGCGGCAGGTTCAGCAGCTCCGGCGGCAGGTCGCTGATGTGCACTTCGCGACCCGAAGCCATCACCGTGATCCAGCGGCAGGTGTTCTCCAGCTGACGCACGTTGCCGCCCCACGGCAGGTTCTTCAGGTATTCCTCGGTTTCGCTTTTCAGCAGCTTCGGCTCCACCGCCAGTTCTTGCGCGGCGCGGCTGAGGAAGTGCTTGGCCAGGGTCGGGATGTCTTCGCGACGGTCCGACAACCGTGGAATGTGGATGCGGATCACGTTGAGGCGGTGGAACAAGTCTTCACGGAATTTCCCGGCGTGCACCAGGGTTTCCAGATTCTGGTGCGTCGCGGCGATGATTCGCACATCGACCTTCACCGGCACATGGCCGCCGACGCGGTAGAACTCGCCGTCCGCCAACACCCGCAGCAAGCGGGTCTGGGTGTCTGCCGGCATATCGCCGATTTCATCGAGGAACAGCGTGCCGCCGTCAGCCTGTTCAAAGCGCCCGCGACGCAAGTTGGCCGCGCCAGTGAACGCGCCCTTCTCATGGCCGAACAGCTCGGATTCCATCAGGTCTTTCGGGATCGCCGCCATGTTCAGCGCAATGAACGGCGAAGCCGCACGCGGACTGTGACGGTGCAGCGCGTGCGCCACCAGCTCTTTACCGGTACCGGATTCGCCGTTGATCAGCACAGTGATGTTGGAGTGGCTCAAGCGCCCGATGGCGCGAAACACTTCCTGCATCGCCGGTGCTTCGCCGATGATTTCCGGAGTCCGGGTCAAGGCGACCGGGACTTCCAGGCCTTGCTGTTCCTGGGCGTGCTGGTTCGCGCGTTTGACCAGCGACACCGCTTCGTCAACGTCGAACGGTTTTGGCAGGTATTCAAACGCGCCGCCCTGATAGGACGCGACAGCGCTGTCCAGATCGGAGTGAGCGGTCATGATGATGACCGGCAGCCGTGGGTGTTGTTCGCGAATCCGTGCCAGTAGGTCCAGACCGCTGGCACCCGGCATGCGGATGTCGGAGATGATCACGTCCGGCTGCTGGCGCGCCAGGCGGCTCATCACGCCATCGGCGCTGTCGAAGCTTTGCGTGGTCATGCCTTCTTGCTGCAAGGCTTTTTCCAGGACCCAACGGATAGAACGGTCGTCATCGACGATCCACACGGTTTCACTACGGCTCATGTCGATGTGGCTCCTTGTTCCAGTGGCAGAAAGATCGAGAAGGTGGTGTGGCCTGGATGGCTGTCACATTCGATCAGGCCCTGGTGCTGGCTGATGATGTTCTGGGTAATGGCCAGGCCCAACCCGGTACCGTCCGGGCGGCCGCTGACCATGGGAAAGAAGATGGTTTCCTGCAACTCCGCGGGAATGCCCGGGCCGTTGTCGATGATTTCGATCTTGGTCACCAGGCGATGGCGCACATGGCCGATGGTGAACTGGCGCATGGCGCGGGTACGCAGGCTGATGCGGCCCAGGCGCAGCTCGTTCTGGCTGCTGATGGCCTGCATCGCATTGCGCACGATGTTCAGCACGGCCTGAATCATCTGTTCGCGGTCGATCAACACGTCGGGAATGCTTGGGTCGTAGTCGCGCACCAAAGTGATGCAGCCCTGACTTTCGGCCTCCACCAGATGGCAGACACGCTCCAGCACTTCGTGGATGTTGCACATGGCCAGCGATGGCAACTTGTTGGAGCCGAGCATGCGATCCACGAGGTTTCGCAGACGGTCGGCTTCTTCAATGATGACGTTAGTGTAATCGCGCAGGCTTTCTTCCGGCAGTTCGCGGGCGAGCAACTGAGCCGCGCCGCGAATACCGCCCAGCGGATTCTTGATTTCGTGAGCGAGGCCGCGCACCAGCATCTTGCTGGTTTCCTGCTTCGACAGTTGCGCTTCTTCCTTGGTGATTCGCAGCAAGCGGTCGCGAGGGTGGACTTCCAGCAGCAGCATCGTGACGCCGTTGGCCAGGATCGGGGTTACCGCGTAGTCGACGGTCAGCGTCTGGCCGGTGAGGGCCGTGAGCATCGCTTCGCGCTTGGTGAACGGGTGTGCCTGCTCGACCGCCTGGCGCAGGGAGTTCAGCGCCTCGGGAGATTCGGTGAACAACTCGCTGATGAACTGCCCATGGCTACGCTGGCCGCTGATGGCCAGGAGCATCTCCGCCGCCGGGTTCATGTACTCAAGGCGCAGTTCGGCGTCGAGCAGAATGGTGGCGGTGGTCAGGTTGTCGAGTAGCAATCGATGCAGTGCGTCGCTAATGGTCATCAGGACCTCTTTTGGAGCAGGGCGTGCGCGTGAATAACGCGCCGATACGAGGAAAATGCAAAAACCAAACCAAGGCTCCGAAAAGAAGCGTTTAAGGCCTGAAACAGGCGTTTGACGCTCGTTTGCGTGGCGTTCTGCCAGCTTTGACGGGTACTTTCGAACCAAAATGGGCTGGGATGTGAGTAAGGTGCAACCAGTTGCACCAATATAGTGCGCAAACCTGGGCGGCGTTAGAAGAAGCGCAGGAAGGGATTTTTTTCTTCTGCGGGTTTGTCTTTGAGCGGGCATTCCGGCCGTTGGCCGTAATCGGCGAGGGCGCAGGGTTTGACCTGACGCTTCTGCGCGAGGGAGATGCGCAGCATGTGGAACGGCTGATTGGCTGTGCGCTCGACCGTGCGGCCCTGCTCGTCGAGGATTTCCACGGAGAGATTATGGCTGCCGCGATCGATGTTGCTCAGGGCGAATACCGGGCTGGGTCCGGGCTCTGCGGTGGGTTGGCCGTCCAGTAGCAATCGGTAGCGATGGCCTCGCTGAAGGCCGGGTTCGCTGGTGACGCTGACGATAATCTCGCCAGCGCTGCTGCGCACCGTGGCGTCTGGCTCCGGCACCAGGATTCTCAGCATGTCGTAGTGGAAAAGCGCTTTGGCTTCGGTTTTCTTCGGGGCTGTCATCGGCGCAGCACCGGTTGGGTTGGCGGACATGCGATTGGTCGTTGCCATCGGTACACGCTTGGCATTGCCGGAACCTGGCTGGTCGGTGTAGACCCGATTGCCCTGAGCGTCGACGTAGGTGAACACCTCGGCCGTCACCGGCTGGGCGATCAAGCAGGTGATCAGCAGCCACCACAGCCTCACGGCTTGTGCACCCGTTGTACGGTGAACGTCACGGTGGGACTTTGTTGAACGATGTTCTCTCCATCGATCACCTGCACCGCGAGGCTGTGTGTGCCGCGATCGACGTTCACCAGTTGCAGGATCGGAACGTTACTCGGCTGGCCGTAAGGTTGATCGTCCAGCAACAGCCTGAATAAATGCGCGCCTTGCAAGCGGGGTTTGATCAGAACGTTGATGGTGAAGGTGCCGTTGTTGGCACGCAGCGCTTCGGTAGTGGGCAAGTTGGTCAGCTCCAGCACCGCGTAAGCGCTGCGCGGCTGTTCGCGAGTGGTGGCTTCGACAGGTGGCGCAGACGGGGCTTGGGGCTCAGCCCTGTTCAGCGGTGGCAACTCGACCGGCTGAGCCTTCACGCCATCGGGCGGTTGATTGCTGTAGGCGGTGTTGCCGTCGGCGTCGGTGTACTTATAGATCTGCGCGGCGGCTGGCAGGGCGATCAACAGCAACATCAATAGAAAACCACGACCCATAAAATCGACCGGAAGCGAAGGCGTTGGGTTGCAGCATAGGTCAGGGGTGGCGGTTGACCCAAGTCGTTAACATTTGGGCATGATTTACCGAGATCCCCCAAACACCTCAAAACCCCTGTGGGAACGATCAGGCATAAAAAAGGCCTCCCGAAGGAGGCCTCTTTTTTGTCACGCCGCTTGCGCAGGCGCTACCGGATCAGCAGCTGTAGTACAGCTCGTATTCCAGTGGGTGTACGAAGGTACGTACTTTGATTTCTTCTTCGCTTTTCAGAGCGATGTAAGCGTCGATGAAGTCGTCGCTGAAAACGCCGCCTTTGGTCAGGAACGCACGACCTTTGTCCAGCTCTTCCAGGGCTTCTTTCAGGCTGCCGCAAACTTGTGGGATCTCTTTCGCCTCTTCAGGCGGCAGGTCATACAGGTTTTTGTCAGCAGCATCGCCAGGGTGGATCTTGTTCTGGATACCGTCCAGGCCGGCCATTACCAGGGCAGCAAAAGCCAGGTACGGGTTGGCTGCCGGATCCGGGAAGCGAGCTTCGATACGGCGAGCGCGAGGGCTGGACACGTAAGGAATACGGATCGAAGCGGAACGGTTGCGAGCCGAGTAGGCCAGCATTACCGGCGCTTCGAAACCTGGGACCAGACGCTTGTAGGAGTTGGTCGACGGGTTGGTGAAGCCGTTCAGGGCCTTACCGTGCTTGATGATGCCGCCGATGAAGTACAGGGCGGTGTCGGACAGGCCGGCATAGCCTTCGCCAGCGAAGGTGTTCTTGCCATCTTTGGCGATGGACAGGTGAACGTGCATACCCGAACCGTTGTCGCCGTACAGAGGCTTAGGCATGAAGGTCGCGGTGCGGCCGTAAGCCACAGCCACGTTATGTACGCAGTACTTCAGGGTCTGAACTTCGTCAGCCTTGGCCACCAGGGTGTTGAACTTCACGCCGATTTCGTTCTGGCCGGCAGTCGCCACTTCGTGGTGGTGAACTTCGATGACCAGGCCCATTTCTTCCATGGCGTTGCACATGGAGGTACGGATTTCGTGGTCGTGGTCGAACGGCGGAACCGGGAAGTAACCACCTTTGATACCTGGGCGGTGGCCATGGTTGCCGCCTTCGATGTCTTGGTCGGACATCCACGAACCTTGTTCGGAGAAGATTTTGAACATTGAGCCGGAAATGTCGGACTTGAACTTCACCTGATCGAAGATGAAGAACTCAGGCTCCGGGCCAACGAAAACGGTATCGCCGATAC
Organism: Pseudomonas sp. UYIF39; assembly: GCF_029963765.1. Classification (GTDB taxonomy): domain Bacteria; phylum Pseudomonadota; class Gammaproteobacteria; order Pseudomonadales; family Pseudomonadaceae; genus Aquipseudomonas. The sequence goes on along the minus strand of NZ_JALBYU010000009.1, from coordinate 196,618 downwards.
CGGTCGACTTCAGATATTCCTCGGCACGCTTGGCGATCGCACGTGGGTCGCGATCGTAGCCTTGCATGGTCGAAGGCTCGATTACGTCGCAAACGATGATCAGCGTTGGGTCTTCGGTGAACGGGTCGAGAACGGCAGTGCTGTCGTCCGGCAGCAGGATCATGTCGGAAGCTTCGATGCCTTTCCAGCCAGCGATGGAGGAGCCGTCGAACATTTTGCCTTCTTCAAAGAAAGCGTCATCCAGCGCGTCGCGAGCCGGCATGGTCACGTGGTGCTGAGTGCCTTTGGTGTCCGTGAAGCGCAGATCAATCCACTTGACGTCATGATCTTTGATGAGTTGAACCGACTTCGACATAGTGTCCTCCGGGTGGCTTCGGGCTTAGTAGTGGATGCCCTTAGAATGTGGGTGATGCCGGCGCGAATACTCTGCCAAGGCAACCTGCCTCACAAGGGAGCAAATTGCATGCCAGTGCCCCACCATGGGTTTTTTGCCCCAATTTCACGCTTATAAAGGTACAAAGCGCAGCAATGCTGGAAATAGCGCCCCGTAATGTGGCGTCAAATTCAACAAATGACCTGTTTTGGTGCGCGCAAAACCTTCTGCACATTAACTGGTTAAACCTTGAGCAATTTCCGCTATAATCCGCGCCCCCCTTTTTCGGCTGGCCAAGCGCGCGCTGTTTTCATGAAACTAATCGTAAAAGTCTTCCCCGAGATCACCATCAAGAGCCGCCCGGTACGGATGCGTTTTATCCGCCAGTTGGCCAAAAACATCCGTACCGTGCTCCGCGACCTGGACCCGGCTGTGGTGGTGAACGGTGTGTGGGACAATCTCGAGCTGGAAACCCGCGTCAGCGAGCCCAAAGCCCTGAAGGAGATGACCGAGCGCCTGAGCTGCATGCCGGGCATCGCGCATTTCCTGCAAGTCGACGAATACCCGCTGGGCGACTTCGACGACATCGTCGCCAAGTGCAAGCAGCACTTCGGTGATGCGTTGGCCGGAAAGATTTTTTCGGTGCGCTGCAAGCGTGCCGGCAAGCATGAATTCAGTTCGATGGACGTCGAGAAATACGTCGGCAGCCAACTGCGTCGTCAGTGCGGCGCCGCGGGAATCTCGCTGAAAGAGCCGGAAATCGAAGTTCGCCTCGAAATTCGCGACAAACGGTTGTTTGTGATCCACAACCAGCACAACAGCATCGGCGGTTATCCGCTGGGCGCCTTGGAACAGACGCTTGTGCTGATGTCCGGCGGCTTCGATTCCACTGTTGCTGCTTACCAGATCATGCGGCGCGGGCTGATGAGCCATTTCTGCTTCTTCAATCTGGGCGGACGAGCCCATGAACTGGGCGTTATGGAAGTCGCGCACTTCATCTGGAAGAAGTACGGCAGCTCCCAGCGCGTGTTATTTGTGAGTGTGCCATTCGAGGAAGTACTGGGGGAAATTCTCGGTAAAGTCGATAACAGTCATATGGGCGTGGTTTTGAAGCGTATGATGTTGCGCGCTGCTTCCCGTATTGCCGATCGGCTGGACATCGATGCGCTGGTCACCGGCGAAGCGATTTCCCAGGTGTCTAGCCAGACGCTGCCGAACCTGTCCGTGATCGACTGCGTGACCGACAAGCTGGTCTTGCGTCCGCTGATCGCCAGTCACAAGCAGGACATCATCGACCTGGCCAACGAAATCGGTACTGCCGACTTCGCCAAGCACATGCCGGAATACTGCGGGGTCATCTCGGTGAACCCCAAGACCCACGCCAAGCGTCCACGCGTGGAGTACGAAGAACAACAGTTCGACATGGCAGTGCTTGAGCGTGCGCTCGAGAACGCCAAACTGGTGCCGATCGATCGCGTGATCGACGAATTGGGCCAGGACTTGCAGATCGAAGAAGTCAGTGAAGCGCTGGCTGGTCAGATCGTCATCGACATCCGTCATCCGGATGCCGCTGAAGACGACCCGCTGGGCCTCGTTGGCATTGAGGTACAAACGATGCCGTTTTATGCATTGAACGCTCGTTTCAAGGAACTGGACCCTACTCGCCAGTACCTGCTGTATTGCGACAAAGGCGTGATGAGTCGCCTGCATGCCCACCATTTGCTCAGTGAGGGGCATGCCAATGTGCGCGTTTATCGACCGAGCTAAGAGCCCGGGGCTGTATGCCTGTGGCCTGCGTCACCGGCCCCCCGACTCTGCCGTCAAGCTGTAACGGCAAGGCCTGACTCTACTGTAAATCGCTGCCAAGACTTGTCAGCACACCGAATCCTCTGATCGAGATACACAAGTGATCGAAAATCTACGCAACATCGCCATCATTGCTCACGTTGACCATGGTAAGACCACCCTGGTAGACAAACTCTTGCGTCAATCCGGCACCCTGGAGCGCAACGAGCTCAACGACGAGCGCGTGATGGACTCCAACGACCAGGAGAAAGAGCGCGGTATTACCATTCTGGCGAAAAACACCGCCATCAACTGGAACGGCTACCACATCAACATCGTGGACACCCCGGGCCACGCCGACTTCGGCGGCGAAGTTGAACGCGTAATGTCGATGGTTGACTCCGTTCTGCTGCTGGTTGACGCTCAAGACGGCCCTATGCCGCAAACCCGTTTCGTGACCAAGAAGGCTTTCGAAGCCGGCCTGCGTCCAATCGTGGTTATCAACAAGGTTGACCGTCCAGGCGCACGTCCGGACTGGGTTCTGGACCAGATCTTCGACCTGTTCGACAACCTCGGTGCTACCGAAGAACAGCTGGACTTCAAAGTCGTCTACGCCTCGGCCCTGAACGGCATTGCCGGTCTGGAACACACCGACATGGCTGAAGACATGACCCCGCTGTACCAGTCGATCGTCGACAACGTACCTGCGCCGAAAGTTGACCGTGACGGTCCGTTCCAGATGCAAATCTCGGCACTGGACTACAACAGCTTCCTGGGCATCATCGGCGTTGGCCGTATCGCTCGTGGTCGCGTCAAGCCGAACACCCAGGTTGTGGCGATCGATGCCGACGGCAAGCGCCGTAACGGCCGTATCCTGAAGCTGATGGGTCACCACGGTCTGCACCGCGTTGACGTTGAAGAAGCAGCTGCCGGCGACATCGTCTGCATCAGCGGCTTCGATTCGCTGTTCATCTCCGACACTCTGTGCGACCCACTGAACGTCGAAGCGATGAAGCCGCTGACCGTTGACGAACCAACCGTTTCGATGACCTTCCAGGTTAACGACTCGCCGTTCTGCGGTCGTGAAGGCAAGTTCGTCACCAGCCGTAACATCAAAGAGCGTCTGGACAAAGAACTGCTCTACAACGTTGCCCTGCGCGTTGAAGAAGGCGACACCGCCGACAAGTTCAAAGTCTCCGGCCGTGGCGAGCTGCACCTCTCGGTACTGATCGAAACCATGCGTCGCGAAGGCTTCGAAATGGGTGTTGGTCGTCCGGAAGTGATCATCCGCATGGTTGACGGCGTCAAGCACGAACCGTACGAAAACGTGACCATCGACCTGCCGGAAGAATCGCAAGGTTCGATCATGGAACAGATCGGTATCCGTAAAGGCGACCTGACCAACATGGTTCCGGATGGCAAGGGCCGTGTGCGCCTTGAGTACAACATCCCGGCACGTGGCTTGATCGGTTTCCGTAACGAGTTCCTGACCCTGACCTCCGGTGCAGGCATCCTGACCTCGATCTTCGACCGTTACGACGTGATGAAGTCCGGCGACATGTCCGGCCGTCAGAACGGCGTGCTGGTTTCGGTGGCTACCGGTAAGGCTCTGACTTACTCGCTGGAAACCCTGCAAGCTCGCGGCAAACTGTTCCTGGGTCACGGTGAAGACGTGTACGAAGGTCAAATCGTCGGCATCAACAGCCGCGACAACGACCTGGGCGTCAACCCAACCAAAGGCAAGAAGCTCGACAACATGCGTGCTTCGGGTAAAGACGAAACCATCGCTCTGGTTCCGCCTATCCGTTTCACCCTGGAACAAGCGCTTGAGTTCGTGCAAGAAGACGAACTGTGCGAAGTTACTCCTAAGTCCATCCGTCTTCGTAAGAAGATCCTGGGCGAAAGCGAGCGTACCCGCGCTGCCAAGAAAGCCGGTAACTGAGTCTCGACTTAGTTAGCGCGTAAAAAAACGCCCCCGACCGCAAGGTCGGGGGCGTTTTTGTTTGTCTGGCTGTAACAACTTGTTCGACAGCTGCTACGGGGATCGAGGTGGGGTTAAAACTTCTCGAGCGTGCGGCGACTGGCGCTGGTCTCGCGTGCCACTTCTTTGGGCTTATACGCGCAATACCCTGGCCGCGGCCCGATTTTCGGGTGGTTGCGGCAAGTATCCGGGCGCTTTTCATAAATAGTGCACAGACGGCTCTTACGATCCAGGTACAGGCAATCGTTGTTGCTCATGCGCTGAAGGGTGAAGATCTCGGACTTCTGGTTGTAACGCTCGACGATCCCTTCCTTCTGCAGGCGCTTGGCGATGTTCTTCGGCGGCTCGCCGCGCTCGAATTCATCGACGATGCCAATGCGGATCAGATCCTTGATCTTGACCTCGACCGGCAGGGTGCAGCAGCTGGAAACGCACGAACCACACATCGGGGCGGAGTACTTGGCCCAGGTATCGAGGCGATCGATCTCCGCGGCGGCGATCAGGTTGGACTTCATCATCGGTTGTTACCAGCGTGCATCAGGGCGCGCGATCATACCGGGACTGGTGGATTTTTGAACAACCTTTCGCCAGATTTTTTCGTATTCCGCCCAATAACACCTGTATTCCGGCACGGGCCCTGCATTCTTTCCGGCACATGACGCTGTAATGTCGAGCTATCTCGCACTATCAGGAAAAACTGCCGAACCAGAGTTCCAACGGCCTGTCAGACCGTCTAGGCTCAGACAATTCCAAGCTCGCTCGAGGTCCTATCGATGACTCAAGAACCACTTGTTCGCGAAGCAGAGGTGGCCGCATTCCGCGATGCCGTCTTGACCAAACTCACCTACGCGGTGGGCAAAGACCCGGATCACGCCTTCGACCACGACTGGTTCGAAGCCATTGCCCTGGCGGCGCGCGATCACATGGTCGAGCACTGGATGGATCACACCCGGCAGATCTACCGCAAAGGTCAAAAACGGGTTTATTACCTCTCCCTCGAATTTCTGATCGGCCGTCTGCTCTACGACAGCCTGAGCAACCTTGGCCTGCTTGACGTGGCCCGCGAGGCCCTGACTGAACTCGGCGTCGACCTTGAACGCATCCGTCTGCTGGAGCCCGACGCAGCGCTGGGCAACGGCGGCCTCGGTCGTCTGGCTGCGTGCTTCATGGAAAGCATGTCGACCCTCGGCATTGCCGGCCACGGTTACGGCATTCGTTACGAACACGGCTTGTTCCGCCAGGCCATCGTCGACGGCTGGCAGCAGGAACAGACCGAACACTGGCTGGATTTCGGTAACCCTTGGGAGTTTGAACGGCCAGAGGTCGTTTACCCGATCGGTTTCGGCGGCAGTGTCGAAACCGTCACCGACGAAGCGGGCAAGTCCAAGCAAGTCTGGACGCCAGCGGAAACCGTTCGCGCGATTGCTTACGACACGCCGGTCGTCGGCTGGCGCGGGGCGAGCGTCAACACGCTGCGTCTGTGGCGCGCCCGGGCCATGGAGGATTTGCACCTGGAACGCTTCAACGCCGGCGACCATTTGGGCGCCGTGGCAGAAGTCGCCCGGGCCGAAAGTATTTCCCGGGTGCTCTACCCGGCAGACAGCACCGAAGCCGGCCAGGAACTGCGCCTGCGTCAGGAATATTTCTTCGTCGCCGCGTCCTTGCAGGACCTGCTGCGCCGTCATCGCAACATGCACACCTCGGTCCTGACGCTGGGCGATCATGCCGCGATCCAGCTCAACGACACCCACCCCTCGATTGCCGTGGCCGAGCTGATGCGTCAGCTGGTCGATGTCTATGACGTCGCGTGGGATGCGGCATGGCAGGTCACCGTCGATACGCTGTCCTACACCAACCACACGCTGCTGCCCGAAGCGCTGGAAACCTGGCCGGTCGGTTTGATGGAGCGGATGCTGCCGCGGCACATGCAGATCATTTATTTGATCAACGCCCAGCACATCGATTCGCTGCGGGCCAAGGGTATTCACGACTTTGAAGTGCTGCGCGCGGTGTCGCTGATCGAGGAAGACAACGGTCGTCGTGTGCGCATGGGCAACCTGGCGTTCCTCGGTTCCCACAGCGTCAACGGCGTGTCCGGCCTGCATACGCAGCTGATGCGCAAAACGGTGTTTTCCGAACTGCACAAAATTTACCCGGACCGGATCAACAACAAGACCAACGGCATCACCTTCCGCCGCTGGCTCTATCAGGCCAACCCGGAGCTGACCTCGATGATGGTCGACGCCCTCGGCCCGGATCTGCTGGACAACGCCGAAGAGCGTTTGCTCGAGCTGGAGCCGTTTGCCGAGAAAGCCGCGTTCCGCAAAGCCTTCGCCGAGCAGCGGCTGCACAGCAAGAAAGCCTTGGCGTACATCATTCACGAGCGGCTTGGCGTTGCGGTCAACCCGGCGGCGATGTTCGACGTGCAGGTCAAACGGATCCACGAATACAAACGTCAGTTGCTAAACCTGTTGCACACCGTTGCGCTGTATCAGGCCATTCGCGCCGAGCCGGAAATCGATTGGGTGCCGCGGGTGAAAATCTTCGCCGGCAAGGCGGCGGCCAGTTATCACCAGGCCAAGCTGATTATCAAACTGACCAACGACATCGCCCGGGTTGTGAACAACGACCCGACGGTGCGCGGTTTGCTCAAAGTAGTGTTCTTGCCCAACTACAACGTCAGTCTGGCGGAAAGCATCATTCCGGCGGCGGATTTGTCGGAGCAGATTTCCACCGCAGGTTTCGAGGCCTCGGGCACCAGCAACATGAAATTCGGCCTCAACGGGGCGCTGACCATCGGTACCATGGACGGGGCCAACGTAGAAATGAGCGAACGCATCGGCGTCGAACACATGTTCATCTTCGGCCTCAGCGCTCAGCAGGTTGAAGCGCGCAAGCAGAACCATGAGTTCAATGCGACGCCGGATATTGCGGCATCCCATCGGCTCAATGACGTGCTTCAAGCGATACGCGGCGGGGTGTTCTCGCCGGATGATCCTTCCCGTTACACAGGATTGATCGATTCGCTGATCGACTACGATCGCTTCCTGGTCTGCGCCGATTTCGACTCTTACTGGGAAGCGCAGATGCGGGTAGAGGCCCACTGGCACGATTCGAAGGAGTGGTGGCGTTCGGCGGTGTTGAACACCTCCAGGATGGGCTGGTTCTCGTCCGACCGGACCATTCGCGAGTACGCCACGGATATCTGGAAGGCATTGGAGTAACTTTTAGCAATAATTGCGAGCAAGGCCCGACGGTTGTTGGGCCTGGCCGATATACTGAGCGTCAGTTTGCCGGATTGGCCACTGCGTTTAGGGATATCGACCATGCAATGGATGTTCATGCTGATTGGGCTGGTGCTGGGCTGGGTACTCGACGAGTCGTTAAGCGATGCGCTGCTGGGCGCGCTGCTCGGGTTGGGTATTGGCCAGGCCATTCGCATTGGCCGTTTGGGTTCACAGGCTGTCGAGCAGCGCCGGCTGCTTGAACAGGCGCAGGTGGCGCTGAATGCGGTCGAGCAACGTCTGGCATTGCTGGAGGTGTCAGGCGTCAAGGCGCCGCAAACCAGTGAGCCAGTTGCCAGCGAAGCCGATGCACCTCCTGAATTCACTCTCGACGAAATCCCTGTCGAAGCCCCGGAGCTGATCTGGGAACTCCCTCCCGAACTGGAACCGATTACTGCGGCCGCCGCCGAAGCGAGCCGTCCAGTGCCCGTCGATGCCTGGAAACCTGAGCCGGTCGCCCGCGAGCCGCAACAACCTGCCACCCCGCGCGCCCCGAACTTCATCGACCGTGCCATCAGCGGCGCACGCACCTGGCTGTTCGGCGGCAACACCGTGCTGCGGGTCGGTGTGGTGTTGTTGTTTCTCGGCCTGGCCTTCCTTCTGCGTTACGCCACCGAAGGCATGGTGGTGCCGATCGAGTTGCGTTACGCCGGTGTCGCGGCAGCGGCATTGGGTCTTGGGCTGGGTTGGTGGCTTAGAACACGCAACAGCCATTACGCGTTGATGTTGCAGGGCACCGGGATCGCGGTGTTGTACCTGACCGTGTTTGCTGCGATGCGCCTGCATCCGCTGCTCGATCCTACGGCGGCGTTAGGTCTGCTGGTTGCGGTGACAGCGTTCTCGGCGATCCTCGCCATCACTCAGGATGCCTTGGGCCTGGCGGCCGCTGCGGCGTTGGGCGGTTTTGCTGCGCCGATCCTGACTTCCACCGGCGCCGGCAACCATGTCGCGCTGTTCAGCTACTTCGCCTTGCTCAACGCCGGCATCCTCGCCATCGCCTGGTTCAAGGCCTGGCGGCTGCTCAACCTGATCGGCTTCGTCGGCACCTTCGGCATCGGTTTCGCCTGGGGCCTGCGTTCCTATATGCCGGAGTTGTTGTGGAGCACCGAGCCGTTTCTGATTGTGTTTTTCCTGATGTACCTGGCCATCGGTCTGCTGTTCGCCCGGCGCAAGTTGCTGGAAATGAGCGATGCGCCCGCGGATGGCAGCCGTGAAGCGCTGCTGCACTGGTCAGCGCGCAAGGGCGATTACGTCGACGGCACGATGCTGTTCGGTCCTCCGTTGGTGGGTTTCGGCTTGCAGTTCGCATTGGTTCAGCATCTCGAGTTTGCCGCAGCCTTCAGCGCGTTGGCGTTGGGCATGATTTACATGGGCCTGGCGCGGCTGCTGATGGGCGGACGAGCGTTGCTGCTGGCGGAAACCTGTCTGGCGTTGGGTGTGATCTTTGCCAGCCTGGCAATTCCATTGGGGCTCGATGCGCGCTGGACCGCTGCTGCCTGGGCCGTCGAAGGCGCCGGCATCTTCTGGCTCGGCCTGCGTCAGCAACGACCGCTGGCCCGAGCCTTTGCCTTGCTGCTGCAACTGGGCTCGGCGCTGGCGTTTATCAGTGAACTGCGGATTGGTGAAAGCAGCCTGCTCGACGGTGCGCCGCTCGGTGCGTTGATGCTTGGCGTGGCGTTGTTGTTCAGCTTCTACCAGTTACGCAAAGCCTTGCCCGAGCAGACGTCGGAATGGGAGCGCAAAGGGCTGCCGGTATTGGCCTGCCTCGGTCTGACCTTCCTCTATCTGCTGGCGCCGTTGTTCTTCTTCACTCACGGCACGGCGATCAGTTGGGCGTTGGCGGGGTTGGCGACCTTGTTTGTTGGCCTGCGTCTGCAATCGCGCACCTTCCTGTTCACCGCGTTCGCCGTGCAGTTGCTCGGCGGTGCGTTGTTCCTGCTGCGGCTGCAGGGTTCGAGCGGTGAGTCCGGTGCCGTGTTCAGTGCCGGGTGGAGCGGCCTGCTGAGCGCATCGTTGATCGGCCTGGCGCTGATCGCTGGCATGTTGCTGGCAGCGCGCGATGAGATGGTCCGAAGCGATGTGCGTTTGCTGCGCGGCTTGTCGGTGGTGCTGCTGGCCGGTCTGGTGTTGATCAATCTGGCGGTGCTGTTCGTCCTGCCTTGGCAAACGGCGAGTGCGGTATGGGCGGCCAGCGGTCTGTTCATCATCTGGCTGAGTCTGTACCTGAAGCAGCGCGTGAGTTTTGTCTTCGGTTTGCTGTTGCAGGTCATCGGTGGCGCGGCGTTCCTGATGGCCGGGCCTGATTTGCTCGGACCGCTTGCGAGCGAAGGATTGAAGCCTCTGGCTCACAGTGGTTTCTGGACGCCGCTGGTGTTGGGTTTGGCCGCGATGGTTGGCGCCTGGCGTTTGCAGCCTGGCAACCACGCCTCGGCCTTCGATGTGCTGAGTTTGCAGCGTTTGTCCGAAGTGTCGCTGGTGTGGGGCGCGGGTTGGTGGGCGCTGGCGTGGGTGAGTGAAGTACTGCGCTTCGCACTGTTGAATCTGCAAGCGACGTTGTTGCTGGCGGTCGCGGCGCTGAGCGTGGCGCTATGGACGGTATTGGCGCTACGCCTGAAATGGTCATCGCTGGGCTTGCTCTGCACCTTGCTGATGCCTGCTGCCGGTTTGGTGTTGCTGGCTGCTTGGCACTCGCGTTATCACCCGGCGGCCAACGTCGGTTGGCTGGCATGGGCGGCCGTGTTCGTTGTGCACTTCATTTCCCCGCGGCGTCTGGCGCCGATGTTGCCGGCGCGCGCCCTCAGTACCGCGCACGTGCTCGGCTGCTGGCTGTTGATCGGTGTGTTGGCCCTGGAGCTGCGTTACGGCCTGTTGCTGTTGTCAGAGCAGTACAACGCCTGGCGCTGGTTGGGTTGGGCGATTCTGCCGAGCCTGTATCTGGTGCTGATGGCGGCACCCCGTGCCTGGCCATGGCCGGTGTCGGCTTATTCGCGCGAATACCGTGTGTACGCGGCGGCACCGCTGGCGTTGCTGATGCTCGGCTGGTTCTGGCTGGCGAACGTCGTCAGCGACGGCACCGCGGAGCCGTTGCCTTACGTGCCGCTGATCAACCCGCTGGAGTTGGGTCTGCTGTTTGCGCTGTTCGGCGTTTACGTGTGGTCCCGCAGCGCCGTGGAGCAACTGTCGGTCCGCAAGGACTATTGTGATCACGCCACGCAACTGATCGCTGGCGCCTCGCTGTTTGTGTTCTTCACGGCGCTGGTGATGCGCGCGGCCCATCATTGGGGCGGTGTGCCGTTCGAGCTGGAGGCGTTGCTCGAATCCATGCTGGTGCAGGCCGGTCTGTCCATCGTCTGGACCTTGATGGCCCTGAGTCTGATGATCGGCGGCCATCTGCGTCATCGCCGCGAAGTCTGGCTGATCGGTGCGGCGCTGATCGGTGTGGTGGTGGCCAAACTGTTCTTTGTTGAATTGAGTAACCGCGGCGGACTTGCCCGGATCGTGTCGTTTATCGGCGTTGGCGTGTTGCTGTTGGTGGTGGGCTATTTTGCCCCGTTGCCGCCCAAGCGCGCCGAGGCTGTAGCGGAGGCTGAAAAACCGGCTCCGCAAACTGAAGGAGTGTCGTCTTGAGTCAGAAGCTGAACCTTGTCTGGTTGGGCGCTGTTGCGCTGGGTGTGGCGCTGTCGGCCAGTGCTCAGGAAAAACCGGCGGACTTCGCCACACAGGTGCCGTTGTCGGTCAGTGGCGAAGGTCCGTGGTATCGCCTCGAAATGCCGTTGAACGTGCAATTGAATGCGCGGCAAACCGATCTCAGCGATGTACGCGTGTTCAATGCCGCCGGTGAGGCTCAGGCGTATGCCTTGGCGCGCGCGCCGGCGCAGACCAGCGAAAATCGTACCCTGACCGACGTGAAGTGGTTCCCGTTGTACAACTCGGCGGACTCCACTGAGCACGCTCCGAGCGTGCGGGTGCAATCGAGCGCCAACGGCACGCTGGTCGAAGTGCAACCGTCCAGTCAGCTGGAGGCGGGCGAAGAAATGCTGCGCGGCTGGTTGCTCGATGCCAGCAGCATCAAAGCACCCTTGCAGCAGTTGATCCTCGACTGGACCAGCGAGCGCGACGGCTTCCAGCGTTTCACCATCGAAGCCAGCGACGACTTGCAGCATTGGCAGTCATGGGGCGAAGGGCAGGTGGCACGCCTGACGTTTGCCGACGAACAGGTTGAGCAACATGAAGTCGCTCTGCCGGGTCAGTCGGCTCGTTATCTGCGCTTGCTGTGGAACACGCCGCAATCGGCCCCGACGCTGACCTCGGCGCAACTGCAAAGCGCCAAGACCCGCAGCCTGCCGCTACCGCTGGTCTGGTCACAACCGCTGGCCGGCAGCAGCGCAAAGGCCGGTGAATACACCTGGCAATTACCCATGGGGCTGAATGTCGAGCGCTTGCAGGTCGAGTTGAGTCAGCCCAACAGTTTGGCGCCCGTGACCTTGTCCGGTCGTCGGGAAAGCAGCCTGCCGTGGCAGGCGCTGAGCAGTGGTTTGCTCTACCGCCTGACCCAGAATGGCCAGGACGTGGTGCAGAACGAATTGCAGCTGTCGGGGCAAACCGTTCAGCAGTTGAAGCTGACGGTGGACGAGCGCGGCGGCGGTCTGGGGGCAGAGGCACCGACTGTGCGATTCGCCGTGCGCTCCATTCAACTGGTGTTCCTGGCGCGCGGAGCAGGGCCTTATACGCTCGCGCTGGGAAGTGCCACGGTGAAGGCGGCGAACCTGCCGCTGTCGACGTTGATTCCGGATTACAGCGCTGCAAAATTGGCAGCATTGGGCAAGGCTACAGTGGATGGCGGGGCGTTGGCCACGCCAGCGTCGACCGCGACAACGCCTGCGACGATGGACACAAACTGGAAGAAATTCGGGTTGTGGGCGGTGTTGCTGCTAAGCGTTTTGTTTCTGGCCGCGATGGCGTTCAGTCTGTTGCGCAAGCCGCCAGTCAAGCCTTGAAACTCGCAGTTACGCCCGGTCCACATCCGGGCGGTTTCGAACTACGCTCAACCGGGCTCATGAACTCTATTGGGTGTAACACGTCTGATAGGAGGAAATGCGCCCCGACTCGCGTTAAACTGCGCGGGTTTTTAGCCCCCCCATTCCACCGGAGCCTTCCATGTCCCGCGTTACCCTGAGTCGCTATTTGATTGAGCAGACCCGTAGCAACAACACCCCTGCCGATCTGCGTTTCCTGATCGAAGTGGTGGCGCGCGCCTGCAAGGAAATCAGCCACGCCGTGTCCAAAGGCGCCCTCGGTGGTGTTCTGGGCAGCATGGACACCGAAAACGTCCAAGGCGAAGTGCAGAAGAAACTCGACGTGATTTCCAACGAGATCCTGCTCGAAGCCAACGAATGGGGCGGTCACCTGGCCGGCATGGCGTCCGAAGAAATGGACAATGCCTACCAGATCCCGGGCAAATACCCGAAAGGCGCGTACCTGCTGGTATTCGACCCACTGGACGGCTCGTCGAACATCGATATCAACGCACCGGTCGGCACTATCTTCTCGGTGCTGCGTTGCCCGAGCGAATACCTGAGCCAGAACGAAGCCTTGAACGAAAAGGCTTTCCTGCAGCCAGGTACCGAGCAGGTAGCTGCCGGTTATGCCATCTACGGCCCGCAGACCATGCTGGTGCTGACCTTGGGCGACGGCGTAAAAGGCTTCACCCTGGATCGCGAAATGGGCAGCTTCGTGCTGACCCATGAAGACATCAAGATCCCGACCTCCACTCAGGAATTCGCGATCAACGCGTCCAACCAGCGTCACTGGGAAGCTCCGGTACAACGCTACGTCGGCGAATTGCTGGCTGGCGAAGAAGGCCCGCTGAAAAAGAACTACAACATGCGCTGGGTCGCCGCGATGGTCGCGGACGTGCACCGCATCCTGACCCGTGGTGGTCTGTTCATGTACCCACGCGACAGTCGCGAGCCGTCCAAACCGGGCAAGCTGCGTCTGATGTACGAAGCCAACCCGATGTCGTTCCTGGTTGAACAGGCTGGCGGCGCGTCCACCGATGGCCATCAGCGCATCCTCGACATCAAGCCGGACGGCTTGCACCAGCGTGTCGCCGTGTTCCTCGGTTCGAAAGAAGAAGTCGAACGCGTCACGGCTTACCACAAGGAATAAACCATGAGCGCGCCCTGGCAGCCGTTGCTCGAATGGTGGTTCGGAACGTTCGAATCCCCCCACGAAATAGCGGCTGACAAGGGCAAGTTATGGTTCGGCAAGCGTGACAGCCAGGACCTCGAAGCGCAGACGCGTTTCGGGGACTGGGTCGAGCAGGCACTGGCCGGCGGATTGACCGAGTGGGCGCAACGCCCCGAAGGTTGGCTGGCCCTGGTGCTGCTGCTCGATCAACTGCCGCGAATGATCTTTCGCGACACTCCCAAATCCTTTACAGGCGATCTCAGGGCTCAGGCACTGGTGGCGCAAGGCATTGCTGCGGATTTCGATCGGCAGCTACGGCCGATCCAGCGGGTGTTCATCTACCTGGTGTTTGAGCATTGCGAGAATCGGGCAGTGCAGAACGAAGCCGTTTCGCGGTTTATCGAGCTGGTGGCGCAGCAGCCTGAGGCTGATCGGGCGGTGTTTGCCGATAACCTGGATTATGCCGAGCGGCATCAGAAAGTGATTGCGCGGTTTGGACGGTTTCCGCATCGCAATGCGGTGTTGGGAAGGGCGTCTACGGCTGAGGAGTTGGCGTTTCTCTCTGGGCCTGGGTCCAGGTTCTGATTCTTTGTTGTTGCTGATGCCGCCATCGCGAGCAGGCTCACTCCTACAGTAGATCACCTGTGTGACGGAGATTCATTGTAGGAGTGAGCCTGCTCGCGAAGGGGCCTTCAGAAGCGCCTTAAATCCGGAAGCTGCCCACCAACTGCTTCAACCGCGCCGCCTGCTGCTCAAGGTCCGCGCACGCACGCAACGTCGCCTGCAAGTTCTCCACTCCTTCCTGGTTCAACGTGTTGATCTCGGCAATGTCGACGTTGATCGACTCCACCACCGCCGTTTGTTCTTCCGTCGCAGTCGCCACCGACTGGTTCATCCCGTCGATCTCACCAATACGCTGAGTCACGCTGCCCAGACGTTCGCCCGCCTGGTTGGCGATGCCGACGCTGCTTTCGCTCTGGCGCTGGCTGTCGGTCATGGTGCTCACGGCTTCCCGGGCGCCGACTTGCAGTTCCTCGATCATCTTCTGCACTTGCTGCGCCGAATCCTGAGTACGGTGCGCGAGGTTACGTACCTCGTCCGCTACCACGGCAAAACCGCGACCGGCTTCACCGGCACGGGCCGCTTCGATGGCGGCGTTGAGTGCCAGCAAGTTGGTCTGCTGGGAGATGCTGGTGATCACTTCCAGAATCTGCCCGATGTTCACGGTGTTGCTGTTGAGCGTTTCGATGTTGCCGCACGAATCGCTGATCTTCGCCGAGAGTTGCTGCATCGCCGCGATGGTTTTATCCACGACTTGCTGACCGTCCTCGGCCAAGGCGCGGGCATCGCTCGAATGCTGAGAGGCGAGGGCGGCGTTCTGGGCGATTTCCTGGGCGGCGGCGCCCAGTTCGTTGATGGCGGCGGCGACGCTGCTGGTGCGCGAGGCTTGCTGGTCGGAGTTGAACATCGACGAGTTCGACGCGGCAACCACACGCAAGGCAACTTCATTGACCTGTCCGGTGGCCGAGGACACCTCGCGAATCGACGTGTGAATACGCTCCACAAAGCGGTTGAACGAAGTGCCCAAGGCACCGAACTCGTCCTGGCCGTGGATGGTCAGGCGTTTGGTCAGGTCACCTTCGCCTTCGGCGATGTCATGCATGGCGCGGCCCATGGTCAACAGTGGCTGCATCAAGAAGCTGATCAGCATGCCCAGCAACGCGATGATGATCACCACGGCAATGACCATGGCGATGATCGCCGAGGAGCGGAATTCGCTGAGCATCGAGAACGCGGTGTCCTGATCCAGCACGAGCGCCACGTACCAGTCTGCCGAGGGCACACCATTGACGTGGGTAAAGGAGATGAATTGGGTCTTGCCATCGATCTCGACTTCTTTCATGCCCGGGCTGACGTTCGGCGCGCCGTTCGGGTAGGCGTCGGTCAGGCTCTTGAGCACCAGTTTGCTATCCGGGTGGATCAGGATCTTGCCGTCGGCGCCGACGATAAACGCATGGCCGTGGCCGCCGAAGTTCAGCGAGTTGATGATCGCGCTGACGCTGGACAGGTCGATGTCTGCGCCGGCGACGCCGATCATTTGATTCTGATGTTTCACCGGGGTGGCGACAGTGATCACCAGTTTGCCCGACGACGCGGCGATGTAAGGTTCGGTGACGATGGTCTGTTGCGCACCGTTGGCCGCTTTGTACCAGCCACGGGCACGGGGGTCGTAATCCGCCGCACGATTGCCGGCCGGGACCGAGAACATCACGCCGTCGGTGCCACCGAAGTAGCTCAACTGGAAATTACTGGTGTAGGCCGGCAGGTCTATCGCGCGCTTGAGGTTGGCCTGGGTGCTCCCGTCCACCGCGATCTGCTGGGACAGCGATTGCAGCAACTGCATGCGGCTTTCCAGCCAGGTCTGGATGTTGCTGGTAGTCAGGCTACCGAGTTCCTGCATCGAGGATTCGGTATTGCTGCGCAGGGTTTGCCGCTGGCGGTAGTCGTTGAAGAGGATGAAACAAGCGAATGCAACGGCCACCACGAGGGCGGCAGCCAACAAGATCTTGTGGCTGAACTTCATGTTTCTGGTCATTAAATGAGCTACCGCGAAGAGGCTGGTCAACAAAGGGGCGTCAATTTGCCACAGTCATGGGCTTTGCGCTGCTTTTATGTCGACTGAGCGGCGCCAAAGATTAGGCGGCTTTTGCGAATACCGACGAAATGGTCAACAGCAAACAAAAGTTCCTTATATTTCACGAAAGGCGGACGACCGGCCCAAAAATAGCCGGCCGGCCACGGAACCAGACAGGGGTTTTCTCTTCTAAGCTTCAGCTTGGCAGCCATGCCATTCCCCTTCGCCCCAGGAGCTACACCATGTCGCTGCGTTCTATCGCCCTGCTTTCGTTCTGCGTGTTGTTGGCCGCTTGCAGCAAGATCAATCAGGAAAACTACTCGAAGTTGTCGTCAGGCATGCCCAAAGCCGAGGTAGAAACCTTGCTGGGTAAACCCGCCGATTGCTCGGGCGCGCTCGGCATGTCCAGTTGCACCTGGGGCGACAAGAACAGCTTTATCAGCGTGCAGTACGCCGGTGACAAAGTGCTGATGTTTTCCGGCCAAGGCCTGAAGTAATCCGGGGCTATGCGCCCACGGGAGAAAAACAATGAAGCGGTTATTGATAGTCCTTTTAGCCGGCCTGGTATTGGCCGGCTGCGCCACGTCTGGCGTAGATCCGTTGGCACCGAAAACCGCCAATAGCGTCAATCTCAAGAAGTACCAAGGGACCTGGTACGAGTTGGCTCGCCTGCCGATGTATTTCCAGCGCAACTGCGCGCAATCCGAGGCCCACTACACGCTCAAGCCTGATGGCAAGGTGTTGGTGCTCAATCGCTGCCTGACGGCAGACTGGCAATGGGAAGAGGCCAAAGGCGTGGCCTGGCCACAGGAGCCGGGCAAAACCGACAAGCTGTGGGTCGAGTTCGATAACTGGTTTTCGCGGCTGATTCCGGGTGTGGCGAAGGGAGAGTACTGGGTGTTGTATGTCAGCGATGACTACAAGACCGCCATTGTTGGCGATCCGAGCCGCAAGTATCTATGGCTGCTGTCACGGACCCCGACGGTCAATGGCGTAGTGCGTGAGGAGTTGCTGAGCAAGGCACGTCAGCAGGGTTACGACACTACGCGGCTGATCTGGCGCGCGACCGAAACGCAGATGGCCAAGACCTCTAACTAAAGGCTGGTAAAGAACTCTGTGGGAGCGAGCTTGCTCGCGATAGCGGACTGTCAGACAACATTAATGTTGAATCTGGCGGCCCCATCGCGAGCAAGCTCGCTCCCACAATGGTTTCCGGTTTCAGCCCAACAAGTCGCGAAGGACTTGGGTGAAGGCGCGGTTACTCTCTTCTTCGTCCGCATGACGCCCGTCGCGCACAACCCACTGGCCATTGACCAGCACATCCCGCACTTGGCGATCGCCACCGGCAAACAACCAACGATTGAGAATCCCGTCGCCACTGGCCGTCGCCAGGTACGGATCGTTGCCATCCAGCACCAGCCAATCCGCACGTTTGCCAACTTCCAGCGCACCGATCGACTGACTCAGCGCCTGAGCCCCGCCATCCAGTGCTGCGTCGTACAGCGTGCGGCCAACCATCGGCTGATCCGCGCCATACAAACGATTACGGCGTTGGTCGCGCAGACGCTGGCCGTATTCCAGCCAACGCAATTCTTCCACCACGCTCAATGACACATGGCTGTCGGAACCGATGCCCATGCGCCCGCCCTGAGCGAGGAAATCCACAGCAGGGAAAATCCCGTCGCCGAGGTTGGCTTCGGTGGTCAGGCACAAACCGGCGATGGCGCGACTCTTGGCCATCAGCGTGACTTCTTCCGGGTTGGCGTGGGTTGCGTGAACCAGGCACCAGCGCTGATCGACCTCGGTGTTTTCGTACAGCCATTGCAGCGGACGGCGGCCGCTCCAGCTCAGGCAGTCATCGACTTCCTTCTGCTGTTCGGCGATGTGAATGTGCACCGGGCACTGCTGGTCGCTGGCCGCCAGCACTTCGCTGATCTGCTGCGGTGTTACCGCGCGCAATGAGTGGAAACACAAACCCAGCGACTGCGCCGGTTGCTGCGCCAGGATTGGCTGCAAGCGCGACTGAAGCTTGAGGTAGTTTTCGGTGCTGTTGATAAAGCGGCGCTGGCCTTCGTTCGGGGCCTGGCCGCCGAAACCTGAATGGCTGTAGAGCACCGGTAGCAGGGTCAGGCCGATCCCGGCGGAACTGGCGGCCTGGCTGATGCGCAGCGCCAGTTCGGCCGGGTCCGCGTAAGGGTGGCCGTTGGTGTCGTGGTGTACGTAATGAAATTCAGCGACCGAGGTGTAACCGGCCTTGAGCATTTCGATGTACAGCTGACGGGCGATGACGCCGAGTTGATCCGGGCTGATTTTTCCGACGAGGCGATACATCAAATCGCGCCAGGTCCAGAAACTGTCATTCGGATTACCCGCCACTTCCGCCAGCCCGGCCATGGCGCGCTGGAAGGCGTGGGAGTGTAGATTCGGCATTCCCGGCAGCAGCGGACCGCTTAGCCGTTCGGCGCCATCTGCATTGGAATCGGCCTGGATACGGGTCAACACGCCATCGGCGTTGACCTCAAGACGTACATTGTTGGCCCATCCACTAGGCAGCAGCGCGCGTTCGGCAAAGAAGGCGGACATGGTTCAGCACCCCATCGTGTGTTATTTGTATATACATATACAGACGTTTGCCTGCTCGGTAAACTCCGGCAAGCTAGCAACCTCTCTTCAACGAACAAGGATTAACCGTGCCGACTCCGCCCCAAGTGTCACCGTTGGCCGCGAACATGGGCGACAGTCCGGCGCCCTTGTACGCCCGCGTCAAACAGATGATCACCCAGCAAATCGACAGTGGAAACTGGCCGCCGCACTACCGCGTTCCGTCGGAAAGCGAGCTGGTCAACCAGCTGGGTTTCAGCCGCATGACCATCAACCGCGCCCTGCGGGAGATGACCGCCGATGGTCTGCTGGTGCGCATGCAGGGTGTCGGCACTTTTGTCGCTGAGCCGAAAAGTCAGTCTGCGCTGTTTGAAGTGCACAACATCGCCGACGAAATCGCCTCCCGTGGCCATCGCCACACCTGCAAGGTCATTACCCTCGAAGAAGAGGCCGCCGGTTCCGAGCGCGCCCTGGCGCTGGACATGCGTGAAGGCCAGAAAGTCTTTCACTCGCTGATCGTGCATTTCGAAAATGATATCCCGGTGCAAATCGAAGACCGTTTCGTCAATGCATTGGTGGCACCGGACTACCTCAAGCAGGACTTCACCCTGCAAACGCCATACGCCTATCTGAACCAGGTCGCGCCGCTGACTGAAGGCGAGCACGTGGTCGAGGCGATTCTGGCCGAGGCCAGCGAGTGCAAGTTGCTGCAGATTGAGAAGGGCGAGCCGTGCCTGCTGATTCGTCGCCGCACCTGGTCCGGTCGTCAGCCAGTAACCGCCGCCCGTTTGATCCACCCCGGTTCCCGTCATCGTCTGGAAGGTCGGTTCCATAAATGAGTCAGTTCAAGGTTCTACGCGCAATAGATTACCCACGCATGCCATGGAAAAACGGCGGCGGCAGTACCGAAGAAATCACCCGCGATGCAGGCACCGGCCTTGATGGATTTGGCTGGCGCCTGTCGATTGCTGATATTGGCGAGTCGGGCGGCTTCTCGGTGTTCGCCGGCTATGAGCGGGTGATCACCGTATTGCGGGGCGACGGCATGACCTTGCGGGTTGATGGCCAGGACACGCGGCCATTGTTACCGATCGATCCGTTTGCCTTTAGCGGCGAGAGCCAGGTTTCCTGCACATTGCTCGGCGGGCCGATTCGCGACTTCAACCTGATTTATGCACCGCAGCGTTACAGCGCGCGATTGCAGTGGTTGGACGGCGAGCAGCGGTTTTTCAGCTCGGCGGGCACCGTGCTCGTGTTCAGTGTCACCGACGAGCTTGAAGTGAAGGTCGGTAACAACGCCTCACAACTGGGGCGGCATGATTGCCTGCAACTCGACGGTAACGCCGGCCTGCTGGAAGTCTCCAGTAATGGCTCATGCTGTGTGATTGAGCTGACTGCACGCTGATTCATAATCCCCAAAAGATCGCAGCCTCGTTTCACTCGACAGCTCCTACATGGCGTTCACCTTGTAGGAGCTGTCGAGTGAAACGAGGCTGCGATCTTTTGCTTTTCAACGTTCCCGAATGCGCACCACTTTGTTACCGAACGCCCCAGCGTGGCGCAAACCCCCGCTCAAGTAACAGCTGTAACCCTCCTCGCAAAATCCCCCCGAAAAATTTCATCTTTGCCAGAACCCTTGATCCAGGCGCTTTCCAGCCCTTTCAAAACTTTTCTTGAACACTCATCCAGCAAGTTGGCCGCTTGATTGCATATGCTTGTATGTACAAGTAAAGACGTATGCGTATGAGTCGACCGAGACTCTCCGCAGCGTCCACTGATTCGCTTGTGGCGCAATGATGCGCACAGGCTGGCTTGCCCACTGCCAGGGTTGGTTTGAATTGATCGCTGAGGAGTCTTTTTCGTGACTGACAATACCCAGAAACCTACCAAGTATCGTGACGTAGAAATCCGCGCTGCCCGCGGTAACAAGCTGACCGCCAAGAGCTGGCTGACCGAAGCGCCGCTGCGCATGTTGATGAACAACCTCGACCCGGAAGTCGCCGAAAACCCTAAAGAACTGGTGGTTTACGGTGGTATCGGTCGTGCGGCACGTAACTGGGAATGCTACGACAAGATCGTCGAAAGCCTGACCAACCTGAATGACGACGAGACACTGCTGGTGCAATCCGGCAAGCCGGTCGGCGTGTTCAAGACCCACAGCAACGCCCCCCGCGTACTGATCGCCAACTCCAACCTGGTGCCACACTGGGCGAGCTGGGAACACTTCAACGAACTCGACGCCAAAGGCCTGGCCATGTACGGCCAGATGACCGCCGGCAGCTGGATCTACATCGGTAGCCAGGGCATCGTTCAGGGCACCTACGAAACCTTCGTCGAAGCCGGTCGCCAACACTACAACGATGACCTGACAGGTCGTTGGGTTCTGACCGCAGGCCTCGGCGGCATGGGCGGCGCTCAGCCTCTGGCCGCGACCCTGGCCGGCGCTTGCTCGCTGAACATCGAATGCCAGCAGGTCAGCATCGATTTCCGCCTGAACAGCCGTTATGTCGATGAGCAAGCCACCGACCTCGACGACGCGCTGGCCCGCATCGCCAAATACACCAAGGAAGGCAAAGCGATTTCCATCGCCTTGCTGGGTAACGCCGCTGAAATTCTGCCAGAACTGGTCAAGCGCGGCGTGCGCCCGGACATGGTCACCGACCAGACCAGCGCCCACGACCCGCTCAACGGTTACCTGCCAGCCGGCTGGACCTGGGAAGAGTACCGCGCTCGCGCCAAGACCGAGCCTGCTGCCGTGGTGAAAGCCGCCAAGCAATCGATGGCTGTGCACGTCAAAGCGATGTTGGACTTCCAGAAAATGGGTATTCCAACCTTCGACTACGGCAACAACATCCGTCAGATGGCCCAGGAAGAAGGCGTCGAGAACGCATTCGACTTCCCAGGCTTCGTACCCGCTTACATCCGTCCGCTGTTCTGCCGCGGTATCGGTCCGTTCCGTTGGGCTGCACTGTCGGGCGATCCGCAAGACATTTACAAAACCGACGCCAAAGTAAAAGAGCTGATCCCGGACGACGCCCACCTGCACAACTGGCTGGACATGGCGCGTGAGCGCATCAGCTTCCAGGGTCTGCCGGCACGTATCTGCTGGGTTGGCCTGGGCCTGCGCGCCAAGCTCGGTCTGGCGTTCAACGAAATGGTTCGCAGCGGTGAATTGTCCGCGCCAATCGTGATCGGCCGCGACCACCTGGACTCCGGTTCGGTCGCCAGCCCGAACCGCGAAACCGAATCCATGCAAGACGGTTCCGATGCCGTGTCCGACTGGCCACTGCTCAACGCTCTGCTCAACACCGCGAGCGGCGCGACCTGGGTTTCCCTGCACCATGGCGGCGGCGTCGGCATGGGCTTCTCCCAGCACTCGGGCATGGTGATTGTCTGCGACGGTACTGACGAAGCGGCCGAGCGTATCGCTCGCGTCCTGCACAACGACCCGGCGACCGGTGTCATGCGTCACGCCGATGCGGGTTACCAGATCGCGATCGACTGCGCCAAGGAACAGGGCCTGAACCTGCCGATGATTACCGGTAAATAACAACGCAAAGCCAACCCCACAAAACAATCCACAGAGGTTGAATCATGGCTGTTAACAGCGATCGTGCAGGCAGTAAACCGTTGATCGAGAAACGTTCGATCGACTACATCCCGGAAGCGGAGAGACACGGTCGTCTGTTGAGCCAGTTCACCCTGTGGATGGGTGCCAACCTGCAAATCACCGCGATTGTCACCGGGGCCCTGGCCGTGGTGCTGGGCGGTGATGTGTTCTGGTCGTTGATCGGTCTGTTGATCGGTCAACTGCTCGGCGGTGGCGTAATGGCGCTGCATGCCGCGCAAGGGCCCAAGCTTGGCCTGCCGCAGATGATCTCCAGCCGGGTACAGTTCGGCGTGTATGGCGCGGCCATCCCGATCGTGCTGGTCTGTCTGATGTACCTCGGTTTCACTGCGACGGGCACCGTGCTTTCGGGCCAGGCGCTGGGCCAGTTGTTTGGCGTCAGCGATAGCGTCGGTATCCTCATCTTCGCCAGTGTCATCGTGCTGGTCACGGTGCTCGGTTATCGGGTGATCCATTGGATCGGCCGTGTCGCCAGCGTCATTGGTGTGATTGCCTTTGTTTATCTGTTCAGCCGTCTGATGAGCCAGACGGACGTGGGTGCACTCCTGCAAATCCGCCACTTCAGCTGGAGCAGCTTCCTGCTTGCGGTGTCGCTCGCGGCGTCCTGGCAGATCGCCTTCGGCCCTTATGTGGCTGACTATTCACGCTACCTGCCGAGCAAGACTTCCTCGGTGAAAACCTTTTTCGCCGCAGGCGCAGGTTCGGTGATTGGCGCACAGGTGGCGATGATCCTCGGCGTGTTTGCCGCCGCCTCGGCCAACGGGCAATTCGCCGGCCACGAAGTGGCCTACATCGTGGGTCTGGGCGGTACCGGTGCCACCGCCGCGTTGCTGTATTTCAGCATTGCGTTCGGCAAGGTCACCATCTCCACGCTGAACTCCTACGGCAGCTTCATGTGCATTGCGACCATCATCAGCGGTTTCCGTGGTGAGCTGAAGGTAACGCGCTTGCAGCGTCTGGTCTTCGTGCTGGTCATCGTCGGTACTGCGACCCTGATGGCGTTGCTCGGTCAGCACTCGTTCCTCGGCGCGTTCAAGTCTTTCATCCTGTTCTTGCTGGCGTTCTTTACGCCTTGGAGCGCGATCAACCTGGTGGACTACTACTGCATCACTCGCGAGCGCTATGACGTGCCGGCGCTGGCTGATCCGAACGGTCGCTACGGCCGTTGGAACCCCCTCGGTATCAGCGTCTATGTCTTCGGTGTGCTGGTGCAGCTGCCGTTCATCTCTACCAAGTTCTATACCGGTCCGCTGGTGGCAGCTCTGGGTGATGTGGATATTTCCTGGATCATCGGTCTGGTGCTTCCCGCAGCCCTGTATTACGTATGCGCAAAAAAATGGCATGGATCGGTACCCGATCAACTGATCCTGCCGGTCGAGCAGGACAGCGTTGTACAACCTAAAAATAGCGGGGCTGGTCGCGCTGCGGCGCAGGCCTGATTGGACGTGGACAGGGCTGGATGCCTCTTGACTGCCGTAAGCCAACTCATGATTAGGAGCGTCACTACAATGAAATCGAACAAGACCCTGCTGACCACATTGCTTTCCATGGGCCTGCTGGCCAGCGCCGGCGCCACTCAGGCGGCGGGTTGGTGCGAGTCGGGTAAACCGGTGAAGTTCGCCGGCCTGAACTGGGAAAGCGCCATGCTGCTGACCGACGTGCTGCAAGTCGTGTTGGAGAAAGGTTACGACTGCAAGACCGACAGCCTGCCAGGCAACTCCATCACCATGGAAAACGCCCTGAGCAGCAATGACATTCAAGTGTTTGCCGAAGAGTGGGTCGGCCGCAGCGAAGTCTGGAACAAGGCTGAGAAGGCCGGCAAGGTTGTCGGTGTCGGCGCTCCGGTGGTTGGCGCAATCGAAGGCTGGTACGTGCCGCGTTACGTGATCGAAGGCGACGCCAAGCGCAAGCTGGAGCCTAAAGCCCCGGACCTGAAAGCCATCGCCGATCTGGGCAAATACGCTGCAGTGTTCAAGGATCAGGAAGAGCCATCCAAGGGCCGTTTCTATAACTGCCCGGCGGGCTGGACCTGTGAGCTGGATAACAGCGAAATGCTGAAAAGCTACGGCCTGGAAAGCACCTACACCAACTTCCGTCCGGGCACCGGTCCAGCACTGGATGCCGCGGTGCTGTCGAGCTACAAGCGTGGCGAGCCGATCCTGTTCTACTACTGGTCGCCAACCCCGCTGATGGGCCAGGTTGATCTGGTGAAACTCGAAGAGAAACCAGGCGTGGACAAGAGCGTGACCATCAAGGTCGGCCTGTCCAAGACTTTCCACGAACAAGCCCCGGAACTGGTGGCCGTGCTGGAAAAGGTCAACCTGCCGATCGACATCCTCAACCAAAACCTGGGGCGCATGACCAAAGAGCGGATCGAATCGCCAAAACTGGCCAAGATCTTCTTGAAGGAACATCCTGAAGTCTGGCACGCATGGGTGAGCGAAGACGCTGCCAAAAAGATCGACGCGGCCTTGTAGGTTGAGCCTCTCCGACTGCCCTGGGCGGCAGTCGGGTGCTTGATCGCAACCCCTTGATTGAGAGTCTCTTATGTTTCCCGAAAGCTTTACCTTTTCCATCGCCGACTGGGTCAACAGTTGGGTCGATTCACTGGTCACCAACTACGGCGACGTGTTCCGGCACATCTCCGACACCCTGTTGTGGGCCATCGTCAATCTTGAAGGCATGCTGCGTGCGGCGCCGTGGTGGCTGATGCTGGCAATCGTTGCCGGCGTTGCCTGGCACGCGACCCGCAAAGTCGTGACCACCGCCGTGATCGTTGGCTTGTTGTTCCTGGTGGGGGCGGTCGGCCTCTGGGACAAGCTGATGCAGACCCTGGCGCTGATGATGGTGGCGACCATCATTTCGGTGATGATCGGCATTCCGCTGGGCATTCTTTCGGCGCGCAGCAATCGCCTGCGTTCGATCTTGATGCCGCTGCTGGACATCATGCAGACCATGCCGAGTTTCGTGTACCTGATCCCGGTGCTGATGCTGTTCGGCCTGGGCAAGGTCCCGGCGATTTTCGCCACCGTGATCTACGCCGCACCACCGCTGATCCGCCTGACTGATCTGGGTATTCGCCAGGTCGACGGCGAAGTGATGGAAGCGATCAACGCCTTCGGTGCCAACCGTTGGCAGCAACTGTTTGGCGTGCAACTGCCGCTGGCCATGCCGAGCATCATGGCCGGGATCAACCAGACCACCATGATGGCGCTGTCGATGGTAGTGATTGCCTCGATGATCGGTGCCCGTGGCTTGGGTGAAGACGTACTGGTGGGGATTCAGACCCTCAACGTCGGACGTGGCCTGGAAGCCGGTCTGGCGATCGTGATTCTGGCTGTGGTGATCGACCGCATTACTCAGGCGTACGGTCGGGCACGGCATGAGGTGAGCAAATGAACAACGCGACCGTAAGCAAGATCGAAGTCAAAAACGTCTTCAAGATTTTCGGCAACCGTTCCAAGGATGCGCTGGCCATGATCGGTCAGGGCAAAACCAAGGATCAGGTACTGTCCGAAACGGGCTGTGTGGTCGGCGTGAACGACTTGTCCCTGAGCATTGGCACCGGCGAGATCTTCGTGATCATGGGCCTGTCGGGTTCCGGCAAGTCGACGCTGGTGCGCCACTTCAATCGCCTGATCGACCCGACCAGCGGCGCGATCCTGGTGGACGGCGTGGACATCCTGCAATACGACATGGAAGCACTGCGCGAATTTCGCCGGCACAAGATCAGCATGGTGTTCCAGAGCTTCGGCCTGCTGCCGCACAAGACCGTGGTGGATAACGTTGCCTACGGCCTGAAAGTGCGTGGCGAGACCAAGCAAATGTGCTCCGAACGCGCGCTGCACTGGATCAACACCGTGGGCCTCAAGGGCTACGAAAACAAATACCCGCATCAGCTCTCGGGCGGCATGCGTCAGCGTGTGGGCCTGGCCCGTGCCTTGGCGGCAGACACTGACATCATCCTGATGGACGAAGCGTTCAGTGCCCTCGACCCGCTGATCCGCGCCGAGATGCAGGATCAGTTGCTGGAACTGCAAAAGACCCTGCACAAGACCATCGTCTTCATCACCCACGACCTCGACGAGGCCGTGCGCATCGGCAACCGCATTGCGATTCTCAAAGATGGCCGCCTGATTCAGGTCGGCACGCCAAGAGAGATCCTGCATTCGCCGGCGGATGAGTATGTGGACCGGTTCGTACAGCGGCGGGCGGCGGTGGTTTGAAGTTGATGATTGGAAGGTGGTGAAAATCCATTGTGGCGAGGGGGCTTGCCCCCGTTGGGCTGCGGAGCAGCCCCAAAAATTTTGCGACCGCTGCGCGCTCGAACGGGGGCAAGCCCCCCCGCCACAGGGTTTCATTGATCAGCAGAATTGGTATGAGGCTCCAGATGTCCCAGGCTGAAAAAATCGTTATCGCCGACGCCCCGTTGCGTTGGCAGGATGTGGTCGCCGTAGCCCGTCATGGCGCACAGCTTGAGCTGTCACCACAGACTTGGGCGCGGATCGAAAATGCCCAGGCCATCGTTCAGCGCATCGTCGTCAGCGGTGAGCGCGCTTATGGCGTCAACACCGGGCTCGGCGCGCTGTGCAATGTCTCGCTCAAAGATGAGCAACTCAGCCAGCTGTCGCGTAACACCCTGCTCAGTCACGCCTGTGGCGTCGGTGCACCATTGGCCGACGAACAGACCCGCGCAATTATCTGCGCCGCCATCGTCAATTACAGCCACGGCAAATCCGGCATTCATCGCCGGGTGGTCGAAGCGCTGTTGGCGCTGCTCAATCGCGGCATCACGCCGCAAGTGCCGTCCCAGGGTTCGGTGGGTTATCTGACCCATATGGCCCACGTCAGCATTGCGTTGCTGGGTGTCGGCAATGTCAGCTATCGCGGGCAGATCGTTTCCGCGCAGCAAGCTCTGGCCGAAGAAGGTCTGCAACCGGTTCAGCTCGGTGCCAAAGATGGCTTGTGCCTGGTGAACGGCACGCCGTGCATGTCCGGCCTCAGCTGCCTGGCACTGGCCGACGCCACGCGTCTGGTGCAATGGGCCGACGTGATCGGTGCCATGAGCTTCGAAGCTCAGCGCGGTCAGATTGCCGCGTTCGATGCCGAGATCATCGCGCTCAAACCGCATCCAGGCATGCAGCAAGTCGGCATCAATCTGCGGGCGTTGCTCGATGGCAGCGAAGTGATTGCCAGCAGCAAAGGCATTCGTACTCAGGATGCATTGAGCATCCGCTCGATTCCGCAAGTTCACGGTGCCGCTCGCGATCAGCTTGAGCACGCGAAAAAGCAGATCGAAACCGAACTCAACTCGGTCACCGACAACCCGATGCTGCTGGGCACGCCGGACAACTTCCGCGTCATGTCCCAAGCCAACCCGCATGGCCAGTCGGTCGCGATGGCGGCGGATTTGCTGGCGATCGCCATGGCGGAAATCGGCTCCATCGCCGAACGTCGTCTGGACCGCTTGATCAACCCGCATGTCAGCGGCTTGCCGGCATTCCTGGTGGCCAATCCGGGGGTGAACTCCGGAATGATGATCGTCCAGTACGTCGCCGCTTCGCTGTGTGCGGAAAACCGTCAGTTGGCGCAACCGGCGGTACTCGACAACTACGTCACTTCGGGGCTGCAAGAAGACCACCTGAGCATGGGCACCAACGCCGCGTTGAAGCTGCATCGCGCCCTGGAAAACTGCACGCAGATCCTCGCCATCGAGTACCTGCTGGCGGCTCAGGCGTTTGAGTTCTTGAAAGAGCAACGCTTCGGCGCCGGCACCGATGCCGCCTGGCGTCTGCTGCGCGAGCGAGTCCCGGCCTACGACCAGGATCGCTGGCTGGCACCGGACATCGCCAGTGCCGCCGCTGTTTTGAAAGACCCGATTTTGCTGCACAAAGTGTTACCGAACCTGAACTGATTTCCACCACACCAGCGTGCCAAGGCGCGGCTCCCCAGAAGGTGAGACGCGACGGACAACGGACAACTCCGGAGCGTCTGGTGAGTATTCACCTAAGAGAAGACAAACTCTCAAAAGGAGCACGAAATGACTGCGTTAAACCTGATTCCCGGCCAACTGAGCCTTGCCCAACTGCGTGATGTTTATCAGCAGCCGGTCAAAATCACTCTGGACAACAGTGCCTCGGCCCAGATCGAAGCCAGCGTTGCCTGCGTGGAACAGATCCTCGCCGAGAACCGCACCGCTTATGGCATCAACACCGGTTTCGGCCTGCTGGCGTCTACCCGTATCGCCAGCGAAGACCTGGAAAACCTGCAGCGCTCGCTGGTGCTGTCCCACGCCGCCGGTGTCGGCGAGCCGATCAGCGACGCGCTGGTTCGCTTGGTCATGGTGCTCAAGGTCAACAGCCTGAGCCGCGGTTTTTCCGGCATTCGTCGCGTAGTGATCGACGCGCTGATCGCGCTGATCAACGCCGAGGTTTACCCGCACATTCCATTGAAAGGTTCGGTCGGTGCATCCGGTGACCTGGCGCCTTTGGCCCATATGTCGCTGGTGCTGCTGGGCGAAGGTAAAGCTCGCTACAAAGGCGAGTGGATGGAAGCAACCGAAGCGCTGAAAGTCGCCGGTCTGACCCCGCTGACCCTGGCTGCCAAAGAAGGTCTGGCGCTGCTCAACGGCACTCAGGTTTCTACCGCTTATGCATTGCGCGGTTTGTTCGAAGGCGAAGACCTGTTTGCTGGCGCCCTGGCCATTGGTGGTATGACTGTTGAAGCCGTGCTGGGCTCGCGCTCGCCGTTCGACGCGCGCATCCACGCCGCTCGTGGCCAGAAAGGCCAGATCGACGCTGCTGCCGCTTACCGCGATCTGCTGGGCGAGCGTAGCGAAGTGTCCGACTCGCACCAGAACTGCGAAAAGGTCCAGGACCCGTACTCCCTGCGCTGCCAGCCGCAAGTCATGGGCGCCTGCCTGACCCAGTTCCGCCAGGCTGCCGAAGTGCTGGCTATCGAAGCCAACGCGGTTTCCGACAACCCGCTGGTATTCGCCGCTGAAGGCGACGTGATCTCCGGCGGTAACTTCCACGCCGAACCGGTCGCCATGGCTGCCGACAACATGGCCTTGGCCATCGCTGAAATCGGTTCCCTGAGCGAACGTCGTATCTCGCTGATGATGGACAAGCACATGTCGCAACTGCCGCCGTTCCTGGTGGCCAATGGCGGCGTGAACTCCGGCTTCATGATCGCCCAGGTGACCGCTGCGGCACTGGCCAGCGAGAACAAGGCGCTGTCCCATCCGCACTCGGTGGACAGCCTGCCGACATCGGCGAACCAGGAAGACCACGTTTCCATGGCCCCGGCTGCCGGCAAGCGCCTGTGGGAAATGGCCGAAAACACGCGCGGCGTTCTCGCGGTGGAATGGTTGGCGGCCTGCCAGGGTCTGGATTTGCGTGACGGTCTTAAGACCTCGGCGAAGCTGGAAAAGGCTCGCGCCATCCTGCGTGCTGAAGTGCCGTTCTATGAGAAGGACCGGTTCTTTGCACCGGACATCAATGCTGCTAGCGAGCTTCTAGCGACTCGTTGCCTGAACGAGCTGGTTTCGGCGAAGTTGCTGCCTAGCCTGTAATGGCCTCTTCGCGAGCAGGCTCACTCCCACATTGGATTGCGCTGAACCTGTGGGAGCGAGCTTGCTCGCGATTCGATTTTGCGTCGAATAAGAATAAATAAGGACGAGCAATGCAACAGCCAGCAAAAGGTTTGAAACGCGGGCTCTCTGCCCGACATATTCGCTTCATGGCACTGGGGTCGGCGATCGGCACCGGGCTGTTTTACGGTTCTGCCTCGGCCATTCAAATGGCCGGGCCTGCGGTCCTGCTCGCTTACCTGATCGGTGGCGCGGCAGTGTTCATGGTCATGCGCGCCCTCGGCGAGATGGCGGTGCACAACCCGGTAGCGGGCTCTTTCGGCCACTACGCCAGCACTTATCTTGGGCCGATGGCGGGCTTCATCCTCGGTTGGACCTACGCGTTTGAGATGGTCATCGTCGGCATGGCTGACGTCACCGCATTCGGTATTTACATGGGCTTCTGGTTTCCGGAAGTCGCCCGCTGGATCTGGGTACTGGGCATCGTTTCGGTAGTCGGCGGCTTGAACCTGTGCAACGTCAAAGTCTTCGGTGAAATGGAGTTCTGGCTGTCGCTGCTCAAGGTCGCGGCCATTGTCGCGATGATCCTCGGTGGCTTCGGCATCATGCTGTTCGGCATCAGCACGGCGCCCGGCGCCCAGGCGACCGACATCAGCAATCTCTGGAGCCATGGCGGCTTCATGCCCAATGGCGTGGGCGGCCTGATCGCTTCGTTTGCGGTGGTGATGTTTGCGTTCGGCGGCATTGAAATCATCGGCGTGACCGCCGGTGAAGCCAAAGACCCGCAGCACGTGCTGCCTCGGGCGATCAACGCCGTACCGTTGCGTATCCTGCTGTTTTACGTGCTGACGATGTTCGTGCTGATGTCGATCTTTCCATGGCAGCAGATCGGCAGCCAAGGCAGTCCATTCGTGCAGATTTTCGACAACCTGGGAATCAGCTCGGCGGCGACCATTCTCAATATCGTGGTGATCTCGGCGGCAGTGTCGGCCATCAACAGTGACATCTTCGGCGCTGGCCGCATGATGTACGGTCTGGCCCAGCAAGGGCATGCGCCCAAAGGCTTCGCCCGCTTGTCGCGCAACGGTGTGCCATGGATGACCGTGGTGGTGATGAGCGTCGCGCTGCTGCTGGGCGTGCTGCTGAACTACTTGATTCCGGAAAACGTGTTCCTGTTGATCGCCTCTATCGCCACCTTTGCGACGGTGTGGGTCTGGTTGATGATTCTGTTCACCCAAGTGGCCATGCGTCGCTCCATGAGTGCCGAGCAGGTCGCCCAACTGAAATTCCCGGTACCGTTCTGGCCTTATGCGCCGATGGCGGCGATTGCCTTCATGCTGTTCATCTTTGGCGTGTTGGGCTATTTCCCGGACACCCAGGCGGCTCTGATCGTCGGCGTGGTCTGGATTGTATTGCTGGTGCTGGCCTACCTGACGTGGGTGAAACCGGCGGCAGGGAAGGCAGTACCGGTGGAGCGGGAACCTTCTTTTTCTCATCGATAACCTAACGGAGGCCACGGATGAAAACTCTCTGGCAACACTGCCACGTCGCAACCATGGCGCAAGGCGTCTACTCGATCATCGAGGATGCGGCCATCGTGACGTCAGGGGCGCACATTGAGTGGATCGGCCCTCGCGCTGAACTGCCGTCGGGCGAGTACCTGGCAGTCAATGATCTTAAAGGGGCCTGGGTGACGCCGGGCCTGATCGACTGCCACACCCACACGGTGTTCGGCGGTAACCGCAGCGGTGAATTCGAGCAGCGTCTGCAAGGCGTCAGCTATGCAGAAATCGCAGCGGCTGGCGGTGGCATCGCCAGCACCGTGCGCGCTACTCGCGCGGCGACCGAAGACGAGCTGTTCGCCAGCGCCGCCAAACGTCTGAAGAGCCTGATGCGCGACGGCGTGACCACCGTAGAGATGAAATCTGGCTACGGCCTGGACCTGGCCAGCGAACGCAAGATCCTGCGGGTCATCCGCCGTCTCGGCGCCGAGTTCCCGGTCAGCGTGCGCAGCACCTGCCTGGCCGCTCACGCCTTGCCGCCGGAATACGTGGATCGTGCCGACGACTACATCGATCACATCTGCGCCGAGATGCTTCCGGCCCTGGCCGCCGAAGGGCTGGTGGATGCGGTGGACGCGTTCTGCGAATACCTGGCGTTTTCGCCGGCGCAGGTCGAGCGGGTGTTCATCGCCGCACAACAACTCGGCTTGCCGGTGAAGCTGCATGCCGAACAGTTGTCGTCGTTGCATGGTTCGAGTCTGGCGGCGCGTTACCACGCACTGTCGGCCGATCACCTGGAATTCATGACCGAAGACGACGCCATCGCCATGGCCAAGTCCGGCACCGTCGCGGTGTTGCTGCCCGGCGCCTTTTACTTCCTGCGGGAAACCCAATTGCCGCCGATGGAGGCTTTGCGCAAACACGGCGTGAAAATAGCCATCGCCACCGACCTCAACCCAGGCACCTCACCGGCACTGTCGTTGCGTTTGATGCTGAACATGGCGTGCACCTGTTTCCGCATGACCCCGGAAGAAGCCTTGGCGGGTGCAACGATTCATGCCGCTACGGCGTTGGGCATGGCTGAAACTCATGGCTCGCTGGAAGTCGGCAAGGCCGCGGATTTCGTCGCCTGGCAAATCGATCGTCCGGCCGACCTGTCGTACTGGCTGGGCGGTGACCTGGAAAAACGCGTCGTGCGTCACGGCGTTGAAGTGAGCATTTAGGAGAACAGTTGTGGATAAGGTTCTGAACTTCAAACAAGGTCGCGTGCCGCTGTTGATCAGCATGCCCCACGCCGGCCTGCGCCTGACGCCGACGGTCGAAGCCGGGTTGATCCCCGACGCGAAAAGCCTGCCGGACACTGACTGGCATATCCCGCAGCTATACGAGTTTGCTGCCGAGCTGGGCGCCAGCACCTTGGCCGCCGAGTACTCGCGTTTTGTCATCGACCTGAATCGACCATCTGACGACAAGCCTTTGTATGTCGGTGCAACCACCGGTCTGTACCCGGCAACGCTGTTCGACGGTATTCCGTTGTTCCGCGAAGGGCATGAGCCGTCAGCGGCGGAGCGGGCGACGTATCTGGAGCAAGTCTGGACGCCGTACCACAGCACTTTGCAGAGCGAGCTGGCGCGACTCAAAGCCGAGTTTGGCTACGCATTGCTGTTCGATGCGCACTCGATCCGTTCGGTGATCCCGCACCTATTCGACGGCAAACTGCCGGACTTCAACCTCGGCACCTTCAACGGCGCCAGTTGCGATCCACAGCTGGCCAGTCAGCTGGAAGCCATCTGCGCGCGCCACGGCGATTACAGCCATGTGCTGAACGGTCGCTTCAAGGGCGGCCACATCACCCGGCATTACGGCAACCCGGCCGAGAACATCCATGCCGTGCAACTGGAGTTGGGCCAGTGCACGTACATGGAAGAGTTCGAGCCGTTTCGTTATCGCCCGGACCTGGCGGCGCCGACGCAGGTGATGCTCAAGGAATTGCTGCAAGGCCTGTTGGCCTGGGGCAAAACGCACTACAAACGTTAGAACTTGCCGCATAACCCTGTGGGAGCGAGCAAGTCGGATCGCCGCACCGCCGCTCCCACAGGTAAAGCACTTCGTTACCAAGTCGCCACCGTGCAAATCTCGGTCGCTACAGTTCGCTTTTACCCTCTCGACGCTGCGTAATGTTCTGGGCACGGTGCACAAAGACACCGGCCCACAATAATCCGCTGCCGCACGAGACCCTCCCAATGAAAAGACTGTTCACCCGCTGTCTCTCAATCCTCTGCGGCACTGCTCTGCTGAGCACCAGTGTTCTGGCCAGTGACGACGCTTCCTGCAAGGCCGTGCGCATGGGCGTGGTCAACTGGACCGACGTGATCGCCACCAGCGGCATGGCTGACGTACTGCTCAACGGCCTCGGCTACGAAAGCAAGCAAACCAGCGCCGTGCAGCAAATCATCTTCGCCGGCATCCGCGACAAACGCCTGGACATCTACCTCGGTTACTGGAAACCGGCGATGGACAAAAACATCGCGCCGTTCCTGGCTGCCAATCAGGTGAAAGTCATGGACAAACCGAGCCTGGCCGACGCTCAGGCAACCCTCGCCGTACCTGAGTACGTCGCCGAAGCGGGCCTGAAAACCTTCGCCGATATCGCCAAATTCAAGGATCAACTCGGCGGCAAAATCTACGGCATCGAGCCCGGCAGTGGCGCCAATACCACCATCAAAACCATGATCGAGACCAATCAATTTGGCTTGAAGGATTTCAAGCTGATCGAGTCGGGTGAGGCCGGCATGCTTGCCGCCGTTCAGCGGGCGGTGAATCGCAAGGAATTCGTGGTGTTCGTCGGCTGGACCCCGCACCCGATGAACATCAATATGAAGGTCGCCTACCTGACCGGCAGTGAAGACGTTTACGGCCCGAACGAAGGCGCCGCCACCGTCTCCACCGTGACCGCCCCGGACTACGCCCAGCGCTGCCCGAACGTAAACCGCTTGCTGGAAAACCTGACCTTCAATGCTGCTCAGGAAAGCCAGTTGATGGTGCCGATCATGGAGCGCAAGACGCCGCAGGATGTTGCCAAGCAGTGGTTGCGCGACCATCCGGAAGATCTGCAGCGCTGGCTGGCAGGTGTCAGCAGTTTTGATGGCAAGGATGGCGTGGCGACCGTTCAGACCAGTTTGAAACTTTGATGAGTTCCTATCCGTTATCCGAGCAAATGGCGGCTTTCGTCGAGAAAACCGTCAGCTTCAACAGCACCGACAGCAGTCTCGGTGGTTTGCGCCAGGCTTATAGCGACATGTGCCGGGCGTTCACTCCGTCACGTCCCGCCGGGCTGTATGTGGTCGATTTTGAATTGGCTGGCGTGCCGGTGCGGTCTTATCAACCGCCGGTTTCGCCACCGACCAGCGGTTGCCCGTGCATTGTTTATCTGCACGGGGGCGGGTGGGTGGTGGGGGATCTGGATTCCCACGACTTCATCTGCGCCGAACTGGCATCGACACTCGGCGTGCTGGTGATCGCCGTCGATTATCGGTTGGCGCCGGAACATCCATTTCCGGCGGCGTTCGAGGATTGTCTGGGTGTCTGGCGCGCACTACGGACCGGGCCATTCCGGCTCGATCCCGAGCGAACGCTGGTGGTCGGGGACAGCGCCGGTGGCAACCTTGCGGCGGCGTTGTGTCTGGCGTTGCGCGATGCGGGCGAGCCATTGCCGGCTGCGCAGGTGCTGATTTATCCGGGGCTGGGCGGTGATCACCGATTGCCGTCGCGCAGCGAATGCGTCGATGCTCCCTTGCTCAGCAGCAGCGACCTGGATTGTTATCACACCCTGTACTTGCGCGGCACCGGACAGCCAAGTGCTTATGCGATGCCGTTGCTCGCCGAGGATTTCAGTAGGTTGCCGCCGGCCTTGATCGCCGTAGCGCAATTCGACCCGCTGCGCGATGACGGCATGCTCTACGCCGAGCGACTGAATGCAGCAGGCGTGGCAGCGACGCTTTATTACGGGGAGGGGTTGGTTCACGGCTGTTTGCGGGCTCGGGGGCAGGTCGCCGAGGTCGACGCACTCTATGAAACGCTGCTCGTCTATTTGTCTGAAAAAACGGGCTGAAAAACTCTGACTCTGCAAGGCATGCTCATTGGCGTAATTCGGGTTTATGATGCCGGACGGCAGAATAATAGAAGTCCCCCCAGGGATGACCTCGACCCCTTACGGAGCGCGCAATGCAGACTTTGTACCCGCAGATCAAACCCCACGCCCGGCACGATCTGGCCGTCGATGAAACCCACACGCTGTATGTCGACGAAAGCGGTTCGCCGGAAGGTTTGCCGGTTGTATTCATCCACGGCGGCCCCGGCGCCGGGTGTGATGCCCAGAGCCGTCGGTTTTTCGATCCGAACCTGTATCGCATTGTGACCTTCGACCAGCGCGGTTG
This sequence comes from Pseudomonas sp. UYIF39, assembly GCF_029963765.1. Lineage (GTDB taxonomy): Bacteria > Pseudomonadota > Gammaproteobacteria > Pseudomonadales > Pseudomonadaceae > Aquipseudomonas. Next base: position 160,613 of record NZ_JALBYU010000009.1, on the reverse strand, counting down.
CGGTCGTTCCACGCCCCACGCGAGCCTGGAAAACAACACCACTTGGGATCTGGTCGCCGACCTTGAGCGGATTCGCCAGCACCTTGGCATCGAAAAATGGGTGTTGTTCGGCGGTTCGTGGGGTTCGACCCTGGCGCTGGCCTACGCGCAAACCCACCCGGAGCGTGTGCACGGTCTGATTCTGCGCGGGATTTTTCTCTGCCGTCCGCAGGAAATCGAATGGTTCTACCAGTGTGGCGCCAGTCGTCTGTTCCCCGATTACTGGCAGGACTACATCGCACCGATCCCGATGGACGAGCGCGAAGACTTGCTCTCGGCGTTCCACAAGCGCCTGATCGGCAACGATCAGATTGCCCAGATGCACGCAGCCAAGGCCTGGTCCACCTGGGAAGGCCGGACCGCCACCCTGCGCCCGAACCCGATGGTGGTCGATCGTTTCTCTGAGCCACAGCGCGCGTTGTCCATCGCCCGCATCGAATGTCACTACTTCACCAACAATGCGTTCCTTGAGCCCAACCAGCTGATCCGCGACATGGGCAAGATCGCTCATTTGCCTGGCGTGATCGTCCACGGTCGCTACGACGTGATCTGCCCGCTGGATAACGCCTGGGAACTGCATCAGAACTGGCCGAACAGTGAATTGCAGGTGATCCGTGACGCCGGCCATGCCGCCTCCGAACCTGGCATTACTGACGCACTGGTTCGCGCCGCCGATCAGATGGCCCATCGTCTGCTCGACCTGGCCCCTGAAGAAGCATGAAGGGCCTGCTGCAACGCGTGCGTGGCGCGCGAGTCGAGGTAGCGGGGGAGGTGGTTGGCGCCGTCGATCAGGGTTTGCTGGTGTTGGTGGCGATTGAGCCCGAGGATACTCGGGCCAGCGCCGACAAACTTCTGCAGAAGCTGCTTAACTATCGTGTGTTCAGTGACGCCGAAGGCAAGATGAATCTGTCCCTGGCGGATGTAGGCGGTGGGTTGCTGCTGGTCTCACAGTTCACCCTGGCCGCCGATACCAAGAGCGGGTTGCGTCCGAGTTTTTCGACCGCTGCCCCTCCGGCCCTGGGCGAGGAACTTTTCGACTATCTATTAGGCAAAGCGAAACAGGTGCATGGCACTGTGGCATCAGGTAGATTCGGCGCGGATATGCAGGTGCACCTGGTCAACGACGGCCCGGTAACCTTCCTGTTACAGACCTGAAAGCGCTTGAAACATGTTTTTAAGGGCTTTTCGACTGAAAACAGGCGTTTTTCGCGATAAATACTTTGTTACCCCTGATGCGTTGTAACGCGGCCTACTAGATAATCGCGCGCTACGGGGATCAGCGTTCGTTGGTCCATTTTGACTTAGGTAGAGACTTGTCCTGGACCTCTTGGGGAATCATTTAGCCCCATAGGGGTCGGAACAATGCTCGCCAACTTGGCAAGAGTGGTCTGTAGGGTCGGTTTTTCATGCCGTACACCTCACGGGCACTTTAACTGGCCGTTGGTTTTTTGATCTGTTTTCGGCGAGGGTTGCTCGTGATTGTTAGTCCCTGTAATGCAAAATTGTCTGCCAAACGGTTACGAAGCGCTCTGGTAGCGGGCTCTGCACTGCTCTGCCTGCTCAGCGCCGGTCAGCTTTGGGCATTCAATCTGGATGATGTATCGGTCAAGGCAAAAGAGCTGGCCGGGCAGAAGTACGAAGCTCCGCGCAGTAACCTGCCGAACGAGTTCCGCGAGATGAAATTCGCGGACTATCAGAAAATTCGCTTCCTCACCGAAAAAGCCGAGTGGGCCGATCAGAAAACCCCGTTCAAGCTGTCGTTCTATCACCAGGGTATGCATTTCGATACGCCGGTGAAAATCAACGAAATCACAGCTAACACCGTCGAAGAGATCAAGTACGACCCAAGTCGTTTCGATTTCGGCGACGTGAAGTTCGATCCTAAAGCCACCGAACAACTGGGTTATGCCGGTTTCCGTGTGCTGTACCCGATCAACAAGGCTGACAAGCAAGACGAAATCATGACCATGCTCGGCGCGAGTTACTTCCGCGTTGTCGGCAAGGGTCACACCTATGGCTTGTCCGCTCGCGGCATGGCCATCGATACCGCGTTGCCGTCCGGCGAAGAATTCCCGCGTTTCACCGAGTTCTGGATTCAACAGCCGAAACCGGGTGACAAGCACCTGGTGATCTTCGCCCTGCTGGATTCGCCACGCGCTACCGGTGCCTATCGCCTGACCCTGCGTCCGGGCAGCGATACCGTTGTCGACGTCAAGGCCAAGATGTTCCTGCGTGACAAGGTCACCAAGCTTGGCGTTGCGCCGTTGACCAGCATGTTCCTGTTCGGCGCCAATCAGCCGTCGAAAGTGCTGAACTACCGTCGCGAATTGCACGATTCCAGCGGCCTGTCGATCCATGCCGGCAATGGCGAATGGATCTGGCGCCCACTGAACAACCCGAAACACCTGGCGGTGAGCAACTTCTCGATCGAGAACCCGCGCGGTTTCGGCCTGCTGCAACGTGGCCGCGACTTCAGCCACTACGAAGACCTCGACGACCGCTACGACAAGCGCCCAAGTGCCTGGATCGAACCAGAAGGCGATTGGGGCAAGGGCTCCGTCGATCTGGTAGAGATTCCGACTGCGGACGAAACCAACGACAATATCGTTGCGTTCTGGAGTCCGGAAAAACTGCCTGAGCCTGGCCAAGCGCTGGACGTCGCTTATCGCATGCACTGGACCATCGACGAAGCTGCACTTCACGCACCGGACAGCGCCTGGGTTCAACAGACCCTGCGTTCTACGGGCGACGTTAAACAGTCCAACCTGATTCGTCAGCCGGACGGTAGCGTTGCTTATCTGGTGGACTTCGAAGGCCCGTCCCTTGCGGCATTGCCGGAAACTGCGGACGTTCGCAGTCAAGTCAGCGTTGGCGAGAATGCCGAGTTGGTCGAGAACAGCGTACGTTACAACCCTGAAACCAAGGGCTGGCGCCTGACGTTACGGATGAAGATCAAGGATCCGGGCAAGCCTACCGAGATGCGTGCTGCACTGGTCGAGAACATCGTGCCTGCCGACCTGGCCAAAACATCGGTGCCGTCGTCCAATTCTTCCGTCGCCAAGGCTGACAAGATTGCCGCCCGGCAGCAGGAGAAGCTGGACAAGGAAGCCAAGGAAACCAAACAAGCTGAGGCCAAGCAGGCCGACGCCAAGCCAGTTGTAGAAACCAAGAACAAGGACAACAAAGACGCCAAGCAGCCAGTCGCTGCCGAGGCGGCCCCAGCCACACCGGAATCGGCACCGACTGAAGAAGTCCTGACCGAGACCTGGAGCTACCAGTTGCCTGCCGATGAGTAATTCTCAAGTACAGCCAGAGACTCTTGCCGAGTATCTGGCGCATCTACCGATGACCGACGAGCAGCGCGCGGAACTCGCGGGCTGCCAGTCTTTCAGCGAATTGCATGAACGCCTGTCGTCCTCGACGTTCGACGCGCCGACCGAGGCTGCTCAAGCTTCGGTCGGTCGTCGGCTGACCCTGAACACCGCCGAAGAACTGGCCGACGCTGAAATGCTGGTGCTCGACGCCAGCGGCCGGGTCTGCCTGCGGGCTACCCCGCCGATTCGTCGGACCCAAGTCGTGCCGGAGCCGTGGCGCACCAACATTCTGGTGCGTGGCTGGCGTCGTCTGACCGGTCGCACCAATCCGCCGGCCCCGCCGAAGGATGAAAATGTGCTGCCGGCGGCTCGCTGGCGCACCGTCGGTTCGATCCGTCGCTACATTCTGCTGGTGCTGATGCTCGGCCAGACCATCGTCGCCGGCTGGTACATGAAAGGCATCATGCCGTACCAGGGCTGGTCGTTCGTCGACCTGAACGAAGTGCTGCATCAACCGCTGTCGCAAACGGCCACGCAAGTGCTGCCGTATGCACTGCAAACCAGCATCCTGATTTTGTTCGGGATTCTGTTCTGCTGGGTGTCGGCCGGTTTCTGGACCGCATTGATGGGCTTCCTCGAGTTGCTCACCGGTCACGACAAATACCGCATTTCCGGTAAAAGCGCCGGCAACGAGCCGATCCCCACGGACGCGCGCACCGCACTGGTGATGCCGATCTGCAACGAAGACGTGCCACGGGTGTTTGCCGGTTTGCGGGCGACCTTCGAGTCGGTTGCGGCCACGGGCAACCTGGATCGCTTCGACTTCTTTGTCCTCAGCGACAGTAACGACGCCGATATCTGCGTCGCCGAGCAACAAGCCTGGCTGGACGTCTGCCGTGAAGCCAAGGGCTTCGGCAAGATCTTCTATCGCCGCCGTCGCCGTCGCGTTAAGCGTAAAAGCGGCAACCTCGACGACTTCTGCCGTCGTTGGGGCGGTGATTACAAGTACATGGTCGTGCTCGACGCGGACTCCGTGATGAGCGGCGATTGCCTGACCAGTCTGGTGCGCTTGATGGAAGCCACCCCGGACGCCGGGATCATCCAGACCGCGCCACGCGCTTCGGGCATGGACACGTTGTATGCACGCATGCAGCAGTTCGCCACCCGCGTGTACGGTCCGCTGTTCACCGCCGGTCTGCACTTCTGGCAGTTGGGCGAATCCCACTACTGGGGCCACAACGCGATCATCCGCATGAAGCCGTTCATCGAGCACTGCGCCCTGGCGCCGTTGCCCGGTAAAGGCGCGTTCGCCGGTGCAATTCTGTCCCACGACTTCGTTGAAGCGGCGCTGATGCGCCGTGCCGGCTGGGGCGTGTGGATTGCCTACGATTTGCCGGGCAGCTACGAAGAATTGCCGCCGAACCTGCTGGACGAACTCAAGCGTGACCGTCGCTGGTGTCACGGCAACCTGATGAACTTCCGGTTGTTCCTGGTAAAAGGCATGCACCCGGTGCACCGTGCGGTGTTCCTGACGGGCGTGATGTCTTACTTGTCGGCGCCGTTGTGGTTCTTCTTCCTCGTGCTGTCGACGGCGCTGCTGGCGGTCAACACGCTGATGGAGCCGCAGTACTTCCTTGAGCCGCGCCAGCTCTATCCGTTGTGGCCACAATGGCACCCGGACAAGGCGATCGCGCTGTTCTCGACCACCGTCGTGCTGCTGTTCCTGCCGAAGTTGTTGAGCATCATCCTGATCTGGGCCAAGGGCGCGAAAGAGTTCGGTGGCAAGTTCAAGGTGACCCTGTCGATGCTGCTGGAGATGCTGTTCTCCATGCTGCTGGCGCCGGTGCGGATGATTTTCCACACCCGCTTCGTGCTCGCCGCGTTCCTCGGCTGGGCCGCGACCTGGAACTCACCGCAACGTGACGACGACTCCACGCCATGGAGCGAAGCGGTCAAACGCCACGGTCCGCAAACCTTGCTGGGCTTCTTCTGGGCCCTGTTGGTGATCTGGCTGAACCCGAGCTTCCTCTGGTGGCTGGTACCGATCGTCGGTTCGTTGATGCTGTCGATTCCGGTGTCGGTGATTTCCAGTCGAGTCGGCCTGGGCCTCAAGTCCCGTGACGAAAGCCTGTTCCTGATCCCTGAGGAATACAATCCGCCACAGGCCTTGCTGGCGACCGACCAGTACACCCACGAAAACCGTTGGCATGCGCTGAACGACGGCTTCGTCCGGGCGGTGGTCGATCCACAGCAGAACGCGTTGGCGTGCTCGCTGGCGACGTCCCGCCACCGTCAGGCCGAGCCGATCGAATGGCTGCGGGTCGAACGGGTTCGTCATGCGCTGAAGGCCGGGCCTGAGGGTCTGAATAACAATGAGCGCGTGCAACTGCTCAGTGACCCGGTAGCACTGGGTCGTTTGCATGAGCAGATCTGGAGCGAAGGTCACTCCGAGTGGCTGGAAGCGTGGCGTAAATCGGTGAAAGCCGATCCCCATGCGCCGCTGTTGCCGCTCAAGCCGTTGAGTGTGCAACCTCAGTTGGCCTGACAAAAAACCCGCGAAAGCGGGTTTTTTTGCACTGATGATCGTTCCCGCGCGGGTTGTGTTCACATCGATCAACTGTGAGAGCGAACTTGTTCGCGATGGCATCACCTCAGACCTTGAACCGCCCCACCAGCATCTGCAAATGCGTCCCCAACCGTGCCAGCTCAACGCTGGAGGCCGCGGTCTCTTCACTGGCTGCCGAGGTCTGCTCGGACACGTCGCGCACATTCAGCACGCTACGGTTGATCTCTTCGGCCACCGCGCTCTGTTGCTCGGCGGCGGCGGCGATCTGCTGGTTCATCGACTGAATCGCCGAGACGGTGCGGGTAATGCTTTCCAGCGAGCCACCGGCGCGGCGGGTCAGTTCGACGCTGCTGTCGGTCAGGCTGCGGCTGTTGTCCATGATGGTCGCCACTTGCTGGGTGCCGGTTTGCAGGCCGACGATCAGCTCTTCGATTTCTTCGGTGGACTTCTGGGTGCGCTGGGCCAGGCTGCGGACTTCGTCGGCGACCACCGCAAAACCACGTCCGGCCTCACCGGCCCGGGCTGCCTCGATGGCGGCGTTGAGGGCCAGCAGGTTGGTTTGCTGGGCCACGGATTTGATCACGTCGAGCACGCTGCCGATCTTGTCGCTTTCGCGTTTGAGATGACCCATGGCTTCGGTGGAGTTGCCGACTTCTTTGGCCAGGCGCTCGATCTGGGCGATGGCTTCGCCGACCACTTTGTCCCCTTCGCGGGCCTGCTGGTCGGCGGCGAGGGCGGCTTCGGACGCTTCTTCGGCGTTACGCGCGACTTCCTGCACGGTGGCGGTCATTTCGTTCATGGCGGTGGCCACCTGGTCGGTCTCGACCTTCTGGCTGTTGACCCCGGCGCTGGTCTGCTCGGTGACTGCCGACAGCTCTTCGGCGGCACTGGCGATTTGCGTGACGCCGTCACTGATGCCACCAATCAACTCGCGCAGGCCCAGGGTCATGCTTTGCATGGCGCGCTGTAGCTGACCGAGTTCGTCCTGACGTTCAGAGATAAGGTTTTGAGTCAGGTCGCCGGCAGCAACGCGCTCTGCCACTTTGAGGGTCTGGCTCAGGGGAATCACGATCTGGCGAGTGATGGCCCACGCGGCAAGCATGCCGAAGGCCAGCGCCAGGACGGTGGCCAGCAGCAGCAGGTTTTTGGCGTGCGCGGCGTCAGTGTCTCGGACGATGGTTTGCGACACAGTGAGTTTTTTGCTGACGTCGAGCAGGATGTCGCCTTGTGCGGCCATGCGTTTGAGCGCGGCAGCGCTGGCAACCTGAGAGTCACGGAACTGGCTGACGGCGGCGCGATAGGCCTTGAGCGAGTCAGTGGCCTGTTGCAGGTTGGCAATGTGCTGCTCCGGCAGTTTGGAGGGCAGGCTTTCGAGGTTTTTCAACGCGCTGTCGATGGCGTCCAGCGCCGGTTGCTCGGCCTCGGTTTTGCCGCTGTAGGTGTAACCGCGCACCTGAAAGCGCGCTTGCTGGATCAGTTTGCTCAGGTCGATCACGCTATTGAAATCGGCGACGCTGTCACCTTGCAGCATGGATTTTTCGACTTCGGCGACACGGGCCACGGCGTTGTCGGCGGTGGCGCCGAGTTTGCTGCGGGCGTCTTCGCGGGTGGCGCCGGCCTGGGTCATGGCGGTGAAGGCTTGCTTGTACTCACTGACGGCGGCCAGTTGCTGGTCGATCATGGCCGCGTCGGCGGGTTGTTCGATCAACGTACGTGCGGTTTTCAGGCCGGTATCGAGTTGGCCGAGCAGGTCGTTGACCGCGCCGGGGCCTTGTTCGCCGTGACGCATTTCGTAATCCCTACGGGCCAGGCGCAGGTCTTTGGTCAGGTCATTGAGGCTGGCAATAAACCCCAGCTTATCGCCGCGACTCATCACGCCGCTCAGACCGGTCCAGCCGGTGAAAGTGATCAACAACGTAAGAAGCAGCACCAGACCGAAGCCGACACTCAGTTTGCGATTGACGCTGACGTTCCCCAGTTTCTCGGCTAGCCATCGGTACATGCTGCAACTCCCTCGAACCATTCGTTGGTTTTATGGGAACTGTATCGGCAGGCGAGTGGGAATCTGTAGCTGTACACGTTGGTTGGGGCGACGAATTTCCCTGTGGGAGCGAGCTTACTCGCGATGGCGGACTGCCAGTTAACCCATGCGTTGACTGACCCACCGCTATCGCGAGCAAGCTCGCTCCCACAGGGATAGTGTCTGGTTTTAGAAGAGGCGTGCGAGCAGCGCAGTGACGGCGGTTTCGACCCGCAGGATGCGGTCGCCGAGCTGTACCGGTTGCAGGCCGGCCTTGCCCAGCAGGTCGATTTCGTAAGGAATCCAGCCACCTTCGGGGCCGATGGCCAGGGTTACCGGTTCGTCCAGCCCTCGAGGGCACGCCGGGTAATTTCCGGGGTGGCCGACCAGGCCGAGGGTGCCATCGGTAATGGCCGGCAGCCGGTCCTCGACGAACGGCTTGAAGCGCTTTTCGATGACGATTTCCGGCAGCACGCTGTCCCGGGCCTGTTCGAGGCCGAGGATCAATTGCTCGCGAATCGCTTCGGGCTCCAGGAACGGGGTTTGCCAGAAGCTCTTCTCGACGCGGTAGCTGTTCACCAGAATGATTCGGGGCACACCCATGGCCGCCACGGTCTGAAACACCCTACGCAGCATTTTCGGCCGTGGCAGGGCCAACACCAGGGTCAGCGGCAGCTTGGCCGGCGGTGGCTGGTCGAGGACGACGCGCAGTTCGGCTTCATCGGCGTCCAGGCGCAGCAGTTCAGCCGAGCCCATCAGCCCGCCGATGCGCCCGACCCGCAGGCTGTCGCCGACAACGGAACGGTGGACTTCCTGCATGTGCGTCAACCGGCGATCCCGCAGGATCGCCCGGTCAGCCGCAATAAAATCGGCCTCTTCGAGCAGCAGCAGGTTCACGGTTGAGTCGCTGGCGGCTGGTCGTTGTGATCGTCGGCCGGCTGGTCGTCCGGGTGTTCGCCGCGTTTACTGACCAGGCTGCCGAACAGGATGCCGATTTCAAACAGCAGCCACATGGGTACGGCCAACAGGGTCTGCGAGAAGATGTCCGGCGGCGTCAGGATCATGCCGACCACGAAGCAGCCGATGACCACGTACGGGCGGATTTTCTTCAGGTAAGCGACGTTGACCACGCCGATCCATACCAGCAGCACCACGGCCACCGGTATCTCGAACGCCACGCCGAAAGCGAAGAACAGCGTCATGACGAAGTCGAGGTAGCTGCTGATGTCGGTCATCATTTCCACCCCGGCCGGGGTGGCGGCGGCGAAGAATTTGAAGATCAGCGGGAACACCAGGTAATAGGCGAACGCCATGCCGGTATAGAACAGCAGGATGCTGGACACCAGCAGCGGCACCGCAATGCGTTTCTCATGCTTGTACAGGCCTGGCGCGATAAAGCCCCAGATCTGATGCAGGATCACCGGGATCGCCAGGAACAGAGAGACCATCATGGTCAACTTCAGCGGCGTCAGGAACGGCGACGACACATCGGTGGCGATCATCGTCGCGCCCACGGGCAGGTATTGACGCAGCGGCGTGGAGACGAAGGTGTAGATCTGCTGGGTGAACGCAAACAACCCGGCGAAGATGATGAAGATCGCCGCTACACAACGCAGCAGGCGGGTACGCAACTCGGTGAGGTGCGAAACCAGCGGCATGTGCTGGTCATTTTCGGGGAGATCGCTCATGAGACTCGCGGCGGCAAAGTGGTGTCGTGAGGAGCCGGCGTTGTCGGCGCGGCGGCAGGAGCAACAGGTTCTACGGGCGCGACAACCGGCGCCGGTTCAACAGCTTTCAGCGTTTCCGTCGGTGCCGCGGCAGGTGTAGCTTCTGCAATCGGAGCATGAATCGTCTGCTCCGCCACAGGTTCAACCGGCTGAACCGGTGTGGCCTCTTGCTGAGTCGGCGTGAAAATCTTCCGCGCCTCCTGCTCCAGCGACAGAATGTGCTCGTTGTGCAGCTGCCGACGAATCTCGTCGGCACCGATTTCACGTTCAACTTCCTGTTTGATCGCGTTGAAGCTGCGCTTCAGACGGCCGACCCACAGGCCGGCGGTGCGCGCAGCACCCGGCAGACGCTCAGGGCCCAGCACCAGCAGGGCCACGAGTCCGACGAGCAGCAGTTCAGAGAAGCTGATACCAAACATTAGTCAGTGCTCACACGTCTTTGCGGATCGGCTCTTCGACTTTTTGCGCCTGCACGTCGATGGTGTGCGGCTGGTTCACCGAGGTCTGCGGTTGAACCGGTGGTACCGGTTGGGACGGCGTCGCGGTCGGATCGGCCGGTTTTTCGTCGTCGTTCATGGCTTTCTTGAAGCCCTTGATCGATTCGCCGACGTCGGTGCCGAGGTTTTTCAGTTTTTTGGTGCCGAACACCAGTACGACAACAACCAGGATGACGATCCAGTGTTTCCAGTCAAAAATGCCCATGTTGCTGCTCCTCTCTAATAATTGTTCAGGCGGACGGGCGCGAGGCTTTCTCGGCGTGTCCGGACAGACCGAAACGACGGTCCAGTTCATCGAGTACAGCCTGTGGATGCTGCCCCAATTGGGCAAGCATGACCATGCTGTGGAACCACAAATCGGCGGTTTCGTAGATCACATCGCTGCAGTCACCGCTGATGGCGGCATCCTTGGCGGCAATGATGGTTTCGACCGACTCTTCGCCGACTTTTTCCAGAATCTTGTTCAAGCCCTTGTGGTACAGGCTGGCGACATACGAGCTGTCGGCGGCGGCGCCTTTGCGCTCTTCCAGCACCTGGGCCAGACGGGTCAACGTGTCACTCATGGCTGTGTCCTGCGGAATAGATAGCGTGCGGGTCTTTCAGAACCGGGTCGACGGTTTTCCAGTCGCCGTTCTCGAAGACGCGGTAGAAGCAGCTCTGACGGCCGGTATGGCAAGCGATGTCGCCGATCTGCTCGACCATCAGGATGATCACGTCGGCGTCACAGTCCAGGCGCATCTCATGCAGGGTTTGCAAGTGGCCGGACTCTTCGCCCTTGCGCCACAGCTTGCCACGGGAACGTGACCAGTAAATGGCGCGGTTCTCGGCAGCGCTCAGTTCCAGCGCTTCACGGTTCATCCAGGCCATCATCAGGACGCGCCCGGTCTTGTGGTCCTGGGCAATCGCTGGCACCAGGCCATCGGCGTCCCACTTGATCTCGTCCAGCCAGTTTTTCATCTTCGACTCCGACAGCGGGCCCGACACTTCATTAGTCGGGCAGGCGTTGAAACAGTGTGCCAGCGCGCGGGAGCGCTGGCTATCGGCGAACGACCAGATACAAGCCGACGGCCACCATGATGCCGGCCGGCCAATGGCCCAGTTCGTTCAGCGGCCCACCGGCAGCGAGTATGGTACCGCCGGCCAGGTGCGCACAGCCGAGCAGTCGCAGCAACCAATCGTCCTTGCGACGGTGCCACGGTGGCGGCAGGTCGTAAGCGTGGGGCTGGGACATGCGCTCGAGCAGGTCGCGGGCCATGTTGGCCAGGTGCGGCAGTTGTTCGAACTGGCTCTGTACGTTGCCGATCAAGGCTTTGGGGCTGACGCGCTCACGCATCCAGCGCTCGAGGAACGGCTGCGCGGTGTTCCACAAATCGAGGTCCGGGTACAACTGACGGCCCAGGCCTTCGATGTTCAGCAGGGTTTTTTGCAGCAATACGAGCTGTGGCTGCACTTCCATATTGAAGCGCCGGGCGGTCTGGAACAGGCGCATCAGCACCTGGCCGAAAGAAATATCTTTCAACGGTTTTTCGAAGATCGGCTCGCACACGGTGCGGATGGCCGCCTCGAATTCGTTGAGTTTGGTTTCCGCCGGCACCCAGCCTGAATCGATGTGCAGCTGCGCGACACGACGGTAATCACGCTTGAAGAACGCGAACAGGTTGCGCGCCAGGTAATCCTGGTCTTCCGGGGTCAGGCTGCCGACGATGCCGCAGTCGATCGCAATGTACTGCGGGCTCCACGGGTTCACGGTGCTGACGAAAATGTTGCCGGGGTGCATGTCGGCGTGGAAGAAGCTGTCGCGGAACACCTGGGTGAAGAAGATCTCGACGCCGCGCTCGGCGAGCATTTTCATGTCAGTGCGCTGGTCGGCCAGGGTCGTCAGGTCGGTGACCTGAATGCCGTAGATGCGCTCCATCACCAGCACTTTCGGCCGGCACCAGTCCCAATAGACTTGCGGCACGTAGAGCAATGGCGAGCCGTCGAAGTTACGTCGCAACTGGCTGGCGTTGGCCGCCTCGCGCAGCAGGTCGAGTTCGTCGTAGATGGTTTTTTCGTAGTCCTGGACCACGTCCACCGGGTGCAGCAGGCGCGCGTCGGCCGAGAGCTTTTCGGCGGCGCGGGCGAGGATGAACAGCCACGCCAGGTCCTGCTTGATGATCGGTTTCAGGCCCGGGCGGATGACCTTGACCACCACTTCTTCACCGGTTTTCAGCTGCGCGGCGTGCACCTGCGCCACCGAGGCCGAGGCCAGCGGTTCGACGTCGAAGCGGCTGAAGACTTCACTGATCTTTTTGCCGAGCTGTTCTTCGATCAGCTTGATCGACACTTGCGAGTCGAACGGCGGCACGCGGTCCTGCAGCTTCATCAGTTCATCGGCGATGTCTTCCGGCAGCAAGTCGCGGCGGGTGGACAGGATTTGCCCGAACTTGATGAAAATCGGCCCCAGGTCCTGCAACGCCAGGCGCAATCGCGCGCCGCGGCTCAGGTCCAGCGTCTTGCGCGGGAACCAGCGCCACGGCAACGCGTAGCGCAGCGCCAGCAGAAACCACGGCAGTGGCAGGGCGAACAACAGGTCATCGAGGCGGTAGCGAATCACAACGCGCTGGATGCGCAACAAACGGCGGACGGCAAGCAGCTTCATGCGTTATCGCTTGGGTCGAGGGATCGGGAAAGGCGCTCGAAACGCGCCTCGAGACGTTCCAGGTCGAGTTTGATCTGGTCCAGTTCACTGAAACGGGCTTCGGCTTCGCGCTGACCGACGAGGGTGCGCGATTCTTCGGCCAGGTACTCGCCAAGGTTCTGGTTCAGGCTGGCGAACCCTCGCTGATAAAAGCGTGCGCGGCTGCGCAGGTGGCCGCCGAGCAGTTGCGTGGCGACCGGTCCCAGCCAGCGCGAGAGTTCGTACTCCCAGTCCAGCTCAAGGTCCTGAAGGATCGCCGCCAGTTCCAGCAGCACGCCGCTGTCGCCATCGAGTTCGACTTCAGGAGCATGCAGGACCGAAGTCTTGTCCTTGCTCATGGCCAGTTTCAACAGGCTGGAGGCCGGTGCGCGCAAGGTGCAGTCGGCGCCGGTTTCCCAGTGGGAAGCCAGCATCAGGCCTTCGTCGCTGGGCAGGATGAACACTTGCAGCGCCGGGTTGCGGCAATCGACGGCAATCACCTTGCCACTCAAATGCGCCAGCCGCGGCAGCGCTGTGCTGTCGAGACGCAGCACCCGGTTCAGACCGAGTTCAACGCTGGCGAGCAGGCCGGCCCGCAACATCAGGGTTTGATGCCGCGGTGCAGGGCGACGATGCCTGCGGTCATGTTGTGGTAGGTCACGCGGTCGAAACCGGCCTCGACCATCATCGACTTCAGGGTTTCCTGATTCGGGTGCATGCGGATCGACTCGGCCAGGTAGCGATAGCTTTCCGAGTCGTTGGTGATCAGCTTGCCCATCAGGGGCATGAAGGCGAACGAGTAGGCGTCGTAGGCTTTGGACATCAGCGCGTTGGTCGGCTTGGAGAACTCCAGCACCAGCAAACGGCCGCCCGGTTTCAGCACGCGCAGCATCGAACGCAGGGCGTCTTCTTTATGCGTAACGTTGCGCAGGCCGAAAGCGATGGTCACGCAGTCGAAATGGTTGTCCGGGAACGGCAGCTTTTCAGCGTCGGCCTGAACGAATTCGACGTTGCCGGCCACACCCAGATCCAGCAGGCGGTCACGACCGACCTTGAGCATGGATTCGTTGATGTCGGCCAACACGACCTGGCCGGTCGGGCCAACGAGGTGCGAGAACTTCTTGGTCAGATCGCCCGTGCCGCCAGCGATGTCCAGCACGCGGTTACCGGTGCGAACGCCCGACAGCTCGATCGCGAAACGCTTCCACAGACGGTGCATGCCGCCCGACAGGAGGTCGTTCATCAAGTCATACTTGGCGGCTACCGAGTGGAAAACTTCAGCGACTTTTTCCGCTTTTTGGCTTTCCGGAACGTTTTTGAAACCGAAGTGAGTGGTGGGTTCGGCATCGCTGCCTTTGCGCTGATCAGTCATATCGCTGTCACCAGAAGAGAATGCGGGACATTCTAATCCCGGTGGCCTGCTTTGTCTTGGCAAGGCTGCAGGTAAGATAGGTAACCACCGGGACGTTTTGCCGCAGTAGCGGTCAAGATGCTTCAGGAAAGTATCCATAAAGCAGGAGTCATTTGATGGCCCGTATTAGTGTTGAGCGTGCCCACGGCCTGGGTAAGGAAGCGGCCCGCGAGAAGGCCGACAAGTTGGCGCAGAAACTGTTCGATCAATATGGCCTGGAACCGCAATGGTCCGGCGACACCCTGAACCTCAGACGCTCCGGTGTGAAAGGCGCGGTGTATGTGGGCGAGGATTCGATCAAGGTCGATGTCGAACTGGGCCTGATGATGTCGGCCATGAGCGGCACCATCAAATCGGAAATCGAAAAGGCCCTCGATAAAGCGCTGGCTTGACCGGCAATAGATTTGCGAATGCATTCCCTGTGGGAGCGAGCTTGCTCGCGATTGCGGTGTGTCAGACAACATGTATGTCGACTGACACGCCCTCATCGCGAGCAAGTTCGCTCCCACATTTGTTTGTGGTGTGCCCAAGGGTTTGTGTCAGTTGTTAGGGTGCCGTTTCTAATTATTCTCACTACTTTGTGCCTGAGCCCGACTCTTTCGCGGGCAGTTCCTCAAACCTTCTGCGCGTGAGGTGCACCATGGCCAAAGTTATTTTGAAGAAAAAAATCGACGCTTCGACGACTGCTCTGAGTGACGTTAAATCTTATGCCCGCAAGATCTGGCTGGCAGGCCTGGGGGCCTACACCAAGGTCGGTCAAGAGGGCGGCGAGTACTTTCAAGAGTTGATCAAAGCCGGTCAAGATGTTGAAAAGAAAGGCAAAAAAGTAGTTGCCGAGAAACTTGAAGCGGCCAATGCCGAGATCGATGAAGCCAAGAGTGAAGTGAGCACTTTCAAAGGCAAGGTCGAACTTCAACTCGACAAGGTCGAGAAGGCTTTTGACTCGCGTGTCGCAAGTACCTTGAATCGTATCGGCATTCCGTCTAAACATGACGTTGAGACACTCTCTGCCAAGCTCGATGAGCTGACGGCATTGCTCGAGCGCGTCGCGCGTAAATCTTAAGGAGAACGGGATGGCTGGTAAAAAGAATACTGAAAAAGAAGGCAGCTCGTGGATCGGGAAAGTCGAAGACTACTCCCGCAAAATCTGGCTGGCTGGTTTAGGCGTGTACTCGAAGATCGACACTGACGGCAGCAAACTCTTCGATACATTGGTTAAAGACGGCGAGAAAGCCGAGAAGCTCACCAAGAGCGCTGTCGGCAAGAAAGTCGATGCTGCCAAGGACTCTGCTTCGTCGGCCAAGTCGCGCATCAGCGGCGTGAAAGATCGCGCACTGGGCAAGTGGGATGAGCTGGAAGGGGCTTTCGACAAGCGTCTGAACAGCGCCATTTCGCGCCTGGGTGTACCGAGCCGCAATGAAGTCAAAGCACTGCACAGCAAGGTCGATACCCTGACCAAGCAAATCGAAAAACTCACCGGTGCCAAGGTGGCGCCTGTTGCGGCGAAAACCGCTGCGGCCAAACCTGCGGCGAAGTCCGCTGCCAAACCATTGGCTAAAGCTGCCGCTAAACCGGCTGCCAAACCAGCGGCCAAAACTGCCGCAGCGAAACCTGCAGCAGCTAAGCCAGCGGCCAAAGCAGCAGCAAAACCAGCCGCTAAACCGGCTGCCAAAACTGCAGCGGCCAAACCCGCTACCAAGCCAGCGGCCAAACCTGCCGCAGCGAAGAAGCCAGCGGTGAAAAAGCCGGCAGCTGCGAAAGCGGCTGCACCAAAACCAGCAGTGGCTGCCGCCAAACCGGCAACCCCAGCGCCGGTCAGCACATCGAACTCCGCTACTGCGCCGACCTCTGCTGTAACCCCGACTGTCGCGCCAGCTTCTTCGACGCCAACCAGTCAGTCCTGATTTTCAGGGCTCAAGAAAACGCCCGGCCTGCAAAGGTCGGGCGTTTTTGTTTGGCATCTGAAAAGGTCTTAATGCTCTTCGAGGTACTGTAAAGCCAGTTGCTCTGTCGCCACCTTAATCGGCGGCAACAAATGCGGCGCCACCAGCATCATGATCTGGTACACCACCAATCTCACCTCACCCTCGCGATCCAGTATCCGCTGATAGTCCAGCGAGAAGAGCAGCGTCATGGTGATCTGTTCCACCAGTTGCCCCAGCGCCTGGGTATCGCTGACCAATTGCCCCTGAGCCTTCAATCGTGCGAGCAACGAAGCCAGTGTGCGCTTCAACGCATTGAGCAGGTTGCGTATGCCTTTGGCCAGTTTCGGCAAGCGCCCGGCGAGGTTCGACAGGTCCTGGAACAGAAACCGGTAGTGGGCCAGGCGTTCGACGATCAGGTGCAGGAACAGCCAGTAATCTTCCGGTGCCAGTTCCACATCGGCCGGTGGATCGAGCAGGGGCGCCAGTTCGGCCTGGAAGCGCTCGAACAGTCCGAGAATCAGGGGCTCCTTGCCGTGGAAATGGTAGTAGAGGTTGCCCGGGCTGATGCCCATTTCGTTGGCAACTTCCATGGTGGAGACGTTCGGCTCGCCCTTCTGATTGAACAACTGCAAAGCACATTCGAGAATCCGGTCGCGGGTTTTCATCCAGTCTTCTTAATGGTTCGTTGAACGTCAGCGCACACGCACGTAAGTACCGGGTGCTGCCTCCATCGGTGGATAGTTCTGGTTGCCAAGCGCCATGTGGGTTTCTTTTAGCGCGCCTGAACGTTCTTGAATCCAGCCCAGCCACTGAGTCCACCAACTGCCGTTGACTGGCTTGGCGTCGTAATACCAGGCCCGCGGGTCAGTGCTCAGCTTCGTGCTTTCGACGAAGTTGGCTTTCGGATTTGAGGGTGGGTTGAGAATGCTCTGCACATGCCCGCTGTTGGACAACACGAAGCGTCGCTCGCCACCCAACAGCAGGGCCGAGCGATACACCGCATCCCACGGGGTGATGTGGTCATTGATGCCCGCGACGCTGAAGCTGTCGACGTTGACTTTCTGCAAGTCGATCGGCGTGCCGCACACTTCCAGACCACCCGGATGACTCAGCGGGTTGTGTTTGAAGAAGTCCAGCAAGTCGCCATGCAAGGCTGCCGGCAAACGTGTGTTGTCGTTGTTCCAGTAAAGGATGTCGAACGCAGGCGGCTCCTTGCCCAATAGGTAGTTGTTAACGAAATAGTTCCAGATCAAATCGTTGGGGCGCATCCAGGCGAAGACCTTGGCCATGTCGCGACCGTCCAGCACGCCTTTCTGATAGGAGCGACGCTTGGCCGCCTCAAGCGTCTGTTCGTCGGCGAAGAGGGTCGCAGGCGAGTCCATCTGACTGTCGAGCAGGCTCACCAGATACGTTGCACTGGACACCCGTCGCAATTGCCGTTTGGCCTGCAAATGGCCTTGCAGGGCGGCGATGGTCAGCCCGCCCGCGCAGGCGCCCATCAGGTTGACCTCACGGGCACCGGTGATCGCCCGGCACACATTCATCGCTTCTTCCACGGCTTCAACGTACGTCGAAAGCCCCCATTCGCGATGACGGACATCCGGATTGCGCCAACTGATCATGAAGGTTTGCAGGCCGTTCTTCAGGGCGAACTGGACGAAGCTGTTGTGCGGGCTCAGGTCGAAAATGTAGTACTTGTTGATCTGTGGCGGCACCACCAGCAGCGGTTTGGAATACTGCTTTTCGCTCATGGGCTTGTACTGGATCAACTCCAGCAGCTCATTGCGAAACACCACGGAGCCCGTAGTGGTGGCGACCGTTTTGCCGACCTCGAAAGCTTGCTTGGTGACTTGTCTGGGCAGGCCGTCGTTGTGCAGGAAGTCGTCGACCAGGTGGCTGATACCTCGCACCAGGCTGTTGCCGCCGGAGTTGAAGATCTCCTTGATCGCCAGTGGATTAAGCAGGCTGTTGGACGGTGCCATGGCGTCGTTGAGCAAGGCGAACGCGAAGTGGGCACGGGCGCGATCGTCCGGGGTCATGTTGCTGTCGTCGATCCAGTGTTTGACCTGCTTCTGCCAGCTCAGGTAGGCCTGCAAACTGCGGCGATAAAAAGGGTTGAGGCTCCACGCCGGATCGGCAAAGCGACTGTCCTGCGGATTGGTCGGGTGCAAGGTGTCGCCCAGCAGTACACGGCCCAGTTGACCGCCCAGCTTCAAGGCGTGTCGGGCGGTGTGTACCGGGTTGCGCAAACCATGGGCGGCAACGCTGCGCAGGGTGGAAAACAGATCCCGACCACGCAGGCCGGTAATCGCACTCTGTGCGTTGATGAACGCGGCGGGAGTGGGCAAAAATTCCCTCGCTGGTTTTTCGCGCATGAATCAACACTCCTTCGTCTTCAGGCCAAATACAGATACACCGAACCAGAACACCATAGACGCTGTTGCGGATTGTTGCGCGGCGCTACGTCTTGCCGACCGACAATGGGCCGATTAGCCGCCAAATGGCGCCGGATGCGGATGCATCACGGCACGCTGACGTTCTTCCTCGAGAAACTTCATGATGATCGGTGCCACTGCTTCGGCCCGGGTAATCAAAAACAGATGCCCGTCATCGATGATGTGCAACTGGGCGTTGGGAATCCGCCAGGCCAGTAACCGCATGTTGACCAACGGAATCAGCGGATCGTCGTCACCGGCCAGTACCAGGGTTGGTTGGTGGATCTTGTGCAGCCAGTGAATGCTGGTCCAGCCGAGGCCGGCGAACAGCTGCCAGTAGTAACCGAGTTTGCCGGCCGAGCGGACCTTGGCGGCATGGCTGGCGGCCAGGGTCGGATCGCGACGGAACGCACCGCCATAGATCATCGGCGCGATGCGAATCACGTGAGACGGTTGGATATAGCGTCGTGGGCTGGCCATCATCCACAGGACTTTCGGCTTGCCCGGCACCATCACGGTGCCCGCCGCCGTGGCCGCCAGAACGAGTTTCTTGCAGCGCTCGGGATAGTCGTAAGCGAACTGCTGGGCGAGGGCGCCTCCCCAGGAAACGCCGATTACGTTGACTTGCCCGTAGTCGAGATAGTCGAGCATCCGCGCCGTGAGTTTCGCCAGGCCCGGAAAGCGATACGGTCGCCTTGGTGTCGACGAACCGCCGACACCGGGGACGTCGAAAGCGATGACTTCCAGGTCCGGGTCCAGCGCCGCGACGAACGGAAACACCAGCTCCAGGTTGGCGCCGATGCCATTGAAAATCAGCAAGGGCGTCAAGTGAGGCTTGCCGGGGCGTACTGCCGTGCGGAGGGTCTGGCCATCCAGGTCGACGGTACGAAATATGAACGGTTGCGGCATGCACGGAGCCCTGTAGGTGTGTATGGGAGCAGGCTTGCCCGCTCCCACGTGTATTACTTCAATTACCGCTCATGCACATAGGTGCCCGGCGCAGCTTCGCCCGCCGGATAAGCCTTGTTGCCCAAGCTGCCCGGAGACTTCTTCAGCTTGCCCGAACGCTCGGCTTGCCATGCCTGCCAATGCAGCCACCAGGAATCGGTGTGCTTGGTGGAGTTTTCTTGCCACTCCTCAGCCTTGACCGGCATCTCGGTGCTGGTCATGTAGCGCGATTTCGGATTGCCCGGCGGGTTCAGAATGCTCTGGATATGCCCGCTGCTGGACAGTACGAATTCAACCTTGCCACCGAACAGTTGTGCCGACTTGTAGCAGGACTTCCACGGGGTAATGTGGTCGTTGGTGCCGGCCAGGGAGAAGATGTCGGCAGTGACCTGCTTCAGATCGATCGGAGTGCCGCACACTTCCAGTGCGTCAGGACGGATCAGTGGGTTGGTTTTGAACATCTCGATCAGGTCGCCGTGGAACGCTGCGGGCAACCGTGTGGTGTCGTTGTTCCAGAACAGGATGTCGAACACCGGCGGCTCGTTGCCCAGCAGGTAGTTGTTGACCCAGTAGTTCCAGATCAGGTCGTTGGGGCGCATCCAGGCGAAGACTTTCGCCATGTCGCGGCCTTCCAGTACACCTGCCTGATAGGAGTGGCGCTTGGCGGATTCGAGGGTCTGCTCGTCGACGAACAGTGCCACGTCGCTGTCCAGGGTGGTGTCCAGCACGCTGACCAGCAGCGTCAGGGCGTTGACCTTGTTCTCGCCGATCGCGGCGTAGTGGCCCAGCAGGGCGGTGCAGGTGATGCCACCGGAGCAGGCGCCGAGCATGTTGATGTCTTTGCTGCCGGTGATCGCGGTGACCACGTCGACCGCTTCCTTGAGCGCTTCGATGTAGGTCGACAGACCCCACTCGCGCTGCTCCTTGGTCGGGTTGCGCCAGCTGACGATGAAGGTCTGCATGTTGTTGCGCAGGCAGAAGCGCGCCAGGCTCTTGTCCGGGCTCAGGTCGAAAACATAGAACTTGTTGATCTGCGGCGGCACCACCAGCAGTGGGCGCTCGTGCACCTGTTCGGTGGTCGGCCGATACTGGATCAGCTCCAGCACGTCATTGCGAAACACCACCGCGCCTTCGGTGACGCCCAGGCTCTTGCCGACCTCGAACGCGCCCATGTTGACCTGGCTCGGCATGCCGCCGTTGTGCACCAGATCCTTGGCCAGATGGGAGAGGCCGTCGAGCAGGCTTTTGCCACCGGTTTCGAAAAAGCGTTTGACCGCCGCCGGGTTGGCCGCACTGTTGGTCGGGGCCATGGCTTCGGTCATGAGGTTGATCACGAAATGCCCGCGTGCGACGTCCTTGGGCGAGAGGTTGCTTTCGCCGATCCAGTCGTGGAGCTCCTTGCGCCACGCCAGGTAAGTTTGCAAATAACGTTTGTAGAGCGGGTTCTGGCTCCACGCCGGATCGGCGAAACGACGGTCATCGCTTGTCGGTTGCAGCGCGGATTTGCCGAACAGCACGTTCTTCAGTTCGATGCCGAAATGAGCGACATGCTTTGCACTGTGAATCGGTTGTTTGATGGCCTGGGTCAGCACCATTCGGGCAGAGCCCAACAGATCTTTTCTACGCAGCCCAACGACGGGATTCAGCCCCAAGGTATTTTCCGAGGCCTGAACTTTCAGGTCATCGTTATTCTTGTTACTCATCTACGACGCTCCATTGTCCTGAGACGAGTACCTGGGTCCAGCTGTGCAGTCCACAGCCAATGCCAGGTACTACTACTCGGGTGACCGTTAATTCTGCATCGCTGCTTTTTAGTTCAGAGAGCACTGCAGGGACCTTGCCAGCTCCATTGGTTACCCGAGTTTAATTTTTTTCGCAAGCAGGCCAATCGTCGACCCGGAAGCGGAGCATTCAAACAGATGGAATTAGAAAATGCCTTCTAATGAGCGAAAGGCCTGAGCTAGAGCATCAGCTTGACGATGGATTCGTTCGGGTCGCGGGTTTTTCCGGCGGCTTTGAGCTCGGCAAGATAATCGTTCCAGAGATCCTCTTGCCGCACGCCCAGCTGGTACAGATATTCCCAGGTGAACAGGCCGCTGTCGTGGCCGTCGTCGAAGGTCAATTTCAGCGCGTACTGACCGGCCGGTTCGACCTTGGTCAGGCCTACGCCGATCTTGCCAAATTGCAGGATAGGTTTGCCGTGGCCCTGGACCTCTGCGGAAGGAGAGTGCACGCGCAAGAACTCGGCGGGCAGGTGATGTTCCTCACCGGACGCGTATTTCAGCGACAGGGTTTTCGAGGCTTTGTGCAGTTTGATGTCGGTGGGGAGTTGGGTCGTCATTTTGGTTCAGGGCCGCAAGCGGCCCTGCCATGTAGAGAATGAGACCTACAGGATATAACGGGACAGGTCTTCGTTCTGCGCCAATTCGCCCAAGTGGCTGTTGACGTAATCGGCGTCGATCAGGATCGCCTTGTCGTCGTGGACGCTGGCCAGATCACCGGCGCTGAACGACACCTCTTCAAGCAGACGCTCAAGTAGCGTGTGCAGGCGACGGGCACCGATATTCTCGGTCTTCTCGTTGACCTGCCAGGCGATCTCGGCAATACGCTTGATGCCATCCGGCTGGAACTCGATCACCAGGCCTTCGGTTTTCAGCAGGGCGCAATATTGCTCGGTGAGCGACGCGTGCGGCTCGCTGAGAATGCGTTCGAAATCTTCAGGCGTCAGGGCCTTGAGTTCGACACGAATCGGCAGACGACCTTGCAGCTCTGGCACCAGATCGCTCGGCTTGCTCAGGTGGAACGCACCGGAGGCGATGAACAGGATGTGGTCGGTCTTGACCATGCCCAGTTTGGTGTTGACGGTGCAGCCTTCGATCAGCGGCAGCAAGTCGCGCTGTACGCCTTCGCGGGACACGTCGACGCCACCGGTGTTGCCGCGCTTGGCGACCTTGTCGATTTCGTCGATGAACACGATGCCGTGCTGCTCGACCGCTTCCAGCGCCTTGGCCTTCAACTCTTCTTCGTTGACCAGGCGGCCGGCTTCTTCGTCACGCACCAGTTTCAGCGCTTCCTTGACCTTGATCTTGCGGCTCTTGCGCTTGCCCTTGCCCATGTTGGCGAACAGGCTCTGCAATTGGTTGGTCATCTCTTCCATGCCCGGTGGCGCGGAGATATCGACGCCGGCCATTTCGGCGACTTCGATTTCGATCTCTTTGTCATCCAGCTGACCTTCGCGCAGGCGCTTGCGGAACAGCTGACGGGTGTTGGAGTCGGCCGACGGTGCGGCGTCGTCGTTGCTGAAGCCCATGCGTGCCGGTGGCAGCAGGGCGTCGAGGATGCGCTCTTCGGCAGCGTCTTCGGCGCGGTGGCGAACCTTGGTCATTTCCTGTTCGCGCAGCAGCTTGATCGCCGCGTCGGCCAGATCACGAATGATCGATTCAACGTCGCGGCCGACATAGCCGACTTCGGTGAACTTGGTGGCTTCGACCTTGATGAACGGCGCGTTGGCCAGTTTCGCCAGGCGGCGAGCAATCTCGGTTTTACCGACACCGGTCGGGCCGATCATCAGGATGTTTTTTGGCGTGACTTCAACGCGCAGCTCTTCAGGCAGCTGCATCCGGCGCCAGCGGTTACGCAGCGCGATGGCGACGGCGCGCTTGGCATCGTCCTGGCCGATGATATGGCGATTGAGTTCGTGGACGATTTCACGGGGAGTCATGGACATAGTAATTGGCGGTCCTCAGGTAAAAGTGAGCCGTGGCGTGGTGGCCAAAACAGGCTTACTCAGCGAGGTCCTGCTCCTCAATGGTGAAGGTGTGGTTGGTGAATACACAGATGTCGCCGGCGATACCGAGGGCGGTTTCGACGATTTCCCGGGCCGACAGATCGGTTTTCTTCAGCAGCGCGCTGGCGGCGGCCTGGGCGTAACCGCCGCCGGAGCCCATGGCGATCAGACCTTCTTCAGGTTCGACCACGTCGCCGTTGCCGGTGATGATCAGAGAGGCGTCTTTGTTCGCGACTGCGAGCATGGCCTCGAGGCGGCTGAGGGAGCGGTCAGTGCGCCATTCTTTGGCGAGTTCGACAGCGGCGCGAACCAGGTGGCCCTGATGTTTCTCAAGCTGGCCTTCAAAACGCTCGAAGAGGGTGAAGGCGTCAGCGGTGGCCCCGGCAAAACCGGCGATCACTTGGCCGTGGTACAAGCGGCGAACTTTCTTCGCGTTGCCTTTCATCACGGTATTGCCGAGAGAAACCTGGCCGTCGCCACCCATGACGACTTTGCCATGGCGGCGAACTGAAACGATGGTGGTCAAGGGAGAGTCTCCACGCAGCGGGGCGAAAATGCCTTATGCCAACTCATATGGGGGTAGTGGAGCGTATTTCAACGGTGGGGGACGAATGGCGTGCGATGAATGTGGCGAGGGGATTTATCCCCGTTCGGCTGCGGAGCAGTCGCGAAACGAGTGCACGCGGTGTATCTGATACGCCGCAGGTGGGGGTTGGGGGGGCGCTTCGCGACCCAACGGGGATGAATCCCCTCACCACAGAGATTAATCCCTCATCATAGGGTTTGTGGGCGACCTCAGATTAAGGTGTCCACAAATAGGGGTCAGCGGCTTTGGCGTTGTTGTAACAACAGGTTGCTGAACCCGCTGCCGGCCAGTTGTTTCTGGGCGGTGGTCAGTTGCTCGCGGTTGCTGAACGGTCCGACCAATACCCGATACCAGGTTTCGTCTTTCACGGTACCGGATTCAACCGCCACAGCCTGACCGAGCAGGATGATCTGCGCTCGAACCTTGTCCGCATCAGCCTCCTTGCGGAACGAGCCGGCCTGCAGGAAGAACTTGGTCACTGGCGCCGCTTTGGACACCGGTGGCGCTGGCGGCGGGGTAATCCCGGCCAGCGCGGCCTGAGCCCGCGCGGTATCGATCTTCGCCGCTTGCTCTGGCGTAACCGGCGTCGTCGGAATGGCCGGTACTTGTGGCGTCGGCAGGGTTTTCTCCGGCACGGCATCCGGCGGCACGATGACTTCCGATTCCGGCAGCAACGTGTAGAAGTCGTACTTCGGCTTCACCGGTTGCGTCGGGCTCGGCGGGGTCTTGTTGGCCTCGACGATCTTGGCTTTCTGTTGCTCGATCTTCTCGCGCTTGACGCTCTCGCTGCCCTTGCCCGGTTCCAGTTTCATCAGGAACACGATAAACGCGCCGACCGTCAGGCCGATGGCCATCCACAGCCAGCCCGGTATCGGTTGCTTTGCAGGAGCTTGGTAACGGCTGGCGCCACGCTTGGGTGCTGGTTTTTTCTTGGCAGCCAACTTACATACGCTCCAGAGTTTCCAGACCCAAGAGTTCCAGGCCTTGCTTGAGAGTGCGACCGGTCAGCGCGGCGAGGCGCAGACGGCTCTGCATTTGCGCCGGAGTGTCGGCACTGAGGATCGGGCAGTTCTCATAGAAACTGGAGAACAGGCCGGCGACATCGTACAGGTAGGTGCACAGGATGTGCGGCGTGCCTTTGTCGCAAACGTTGTTCAACACTTCGCCGAACTGCGCGAGCTTCGCCGCCAATTCATGTTCGTGCGCCGCTTCGAGGACGATTTGCCCTTCGACTTCGCTGAAGTCCTTGCCGAGTTTGCGGAACACGCCGGCCACGCGGGTGTAGGCGTACAGCAGGTACGGCGCAGTGTTGCCTTCGAAGTTCAGCATCAGGTCGAAGTTGAAGCTGTAGTCGCTGGTGCGGTGCTTGGACAGATCGGCGTATTTCACCGCGCCAATGCCCACGACCTTGGCGATGTTGCGCAGTTCGTCTTCAGGCAGTTCCGGGTTCTTTTCTTTCACCAGCGTGTAAGCGCGTTCCTGAGCTTCGGTCAGCAGATCGATCAGCTTCACGGTGCCGCCATCACGGGTCTTGAACGGACGGCCGTCTGCGCCGTTCATGGTGCCGAAGCCCATGTGTTCCATTTCCATCGGGTGCGTCACGAAGCCGGCCAGGCGCGCGACCTGGAACACTTGCTGGAAGTGCAGGGCCTGACGCTGGTCGACGAAGTACAGCGCGCGATCAGCCTTCAGCTTGCCGCTACGGTAACGCACGGCCGCGAGGTCGGTGGTGGCGTAGAGGTAACCGCCGTCAGCCTTGACGATGATCACCGGCAGCGGGTCGCCGTCGGCGTTCTTGAACTCGTCGAGGAACACGCACTGGGCGCCGTTGCTTTCGACCAACAGGCCAGCGGCCTTGAGGTCGTTGACTACGTTGATCAGGTCGTCGTTGTAGGCGCTTTCGCCCATCACGTCGGCCATGGTCAGTTTGACGTTGAGCAGTTCGTAGATTTTCTGGCAGTGCGACAGCGAGATGTCTTTGAACTTGGTCCACAGCGCCAGGCAGTCCGGGTCGCCGGCTTGCAGCTTGACCACCAGGCCACGGGCGCGGTCAGCGAACTCTTCGGATTCGTCGAAGCGTTGCTTGGCCGCACGGTAGAAGTTTTCCAGGTCCGACAGCTCGTCGCTGGTGATCGGGTTTTCCTGCAGATACGCCATCAGCATGCCGAACTGGGTGCCCCAGTCGCCGACGTGGTTCTGACGGATCACTTCGTCGCCGAGGAATTCCAGTACGCGCGCCACGCCGTCGCCGATGATGGTCGAGCGCAAGTGGCCGACGTGCATCTCTTTGGCCAGGTTCGGTGCCGACAGGTCGACGACAGTGCGCTGCACCGGGCCTGCCTTGCGCACACCGATGTGCTCGTCGGCCAGGGCGGCGTCCAGGCGAGTGGCCAGGGCCTGGGTGTTCTGGAAGAAGTTCAGGAAGCCAGGGCCGGCGATTTCGGTCTTGGTGACGTTTTCATCAGCCGGTAGCGCGGCGATGATTTTCTCTGCCAGGTCGCGCGGTTTCATGCCGGCCGGCTTGGCCAGCATCATCGCGATGTTGCTGGCGAAGTCGCCGTGAGTCTTGTCACGGGAGTTTTCCACCTGGATCGCCGGCGACAGGCCTTCAGGCAACACACCTTCGTTGACGAGTTGGGTGATGGCTTGTTGGATCAGCTGGCGAATGGTGTCTTTCATGGTGTTCTCTTTCGACCGCAAGCGCGGCGGCGCCTGGATGCGCTAGTGGAAAAACTGGGCATTATCCGTTGCGAAGACGGGCTTGCCAACTATAGCGGGCAGGTTATGGATATGCGGTGACAAATCGGCCGCCATCGCGATCTACCCATCAATACAAATCCACAGGATCGACATCCAGCGACCAGCGCACCGCCCGCCCACTCGGCATCTGCTCAAGCACCAGCAGCCAGCTGCTTAATAGTCGATGCAGCGGCGCCCGTGCCGTCGCTTGCAGCAACAGCTGCGCACGATAACGCCCGGCCCGGCGCTCCATCGGCGCCGGCACCGGCCCTAGTAGTTCAATCCCGGTCAGGTTCTGTTCGGCCAACAAACGCTCGGCCTCGCTGCACGCCTCATCAAGAAAACCTTCAGCTTGCCCCGGTTTGTGCGCTTCGGCCCGCAGCAGCGCCAAGTGCGCAAACGGTGGTAACCCCGCCGAGCGACGTTCGCTCAACGCCTGTTCGGCAAAGGCGAAATAGCCCTGTTCAGTCAATTGCACCAGCAGCGGATGGTCGGCCAGGTGCGTCTGGATGATCACTTTGCCCGGCTCTTCAGCCCGGCCCGCGCGCCCGGCAACCTGGACGATCAGCTGCGCCATGCGCTCGCTGGCGCGGAAGTCGCCGGAAAACAGCCCGCCGTCGGCATCGAGAATCGACACCAGCGTCACCCGTGGAAAGTGGTGCCCTTTGGCAAGCATTTGCGTGCCCACCAGAATGCAGGGCTGGCCTTTCTGAATGGTCGCGAACAGCTGATTCATCGCGTCTTTACGCGATGTGCTGTCGCGGTCGACCCGCAGCACCGGGAAGTCCGGAAACAAAATCGCCAATCGTTCTTCGGCGCGCTCGGTGCCGGCGCCGACGGGTCGCAAATCGACCTTGCCGCATTTGGGGCAATGCCGAGGGACGCGTTCGACGTAGCCACAATGGTGACAACGCAGTTCGCCTGAGCGCTGATGCACGGTCATGCGCGCATCGCAACGCTGGCACTCGGACATCCAGCCACAGTCATGACACAGCAAGGTCGGCGCAAAACCGCGGCGGTTGAGGAACACCAACACTTGTTGGCCGGCGGCCAGCGTCTGACCGATGGCTTGCTGCATCGGCCCGGAAATGCCGCTGTCCAGTGGACGGCTTTTGACGTCCAGGCGCAGGAACCGCGGCTGTTTGGCGCCACCGGCACGCTCGTTCAAGCGTAAGAGTCCATATCGACCGGTGTAGGCGTTGTGCAGGCTTTCCAGTGAAGGCGTGGCGGAGCCGAGGACAATCGGGATGTTTTCCTGGCGTGCGCGCACCAATGCCAGGTCGCGGGCGTGATAGCGCAGGCCTTCCTGCTGTTTATAGGAGCCGTCGTGCTCTTCATCGATGATGATCAGGCCGGGATTCTTCATCGGCGTGAACAGCGCCGAGCGGGTGCCGATAATAATGTCGGCGTCACCGTCCCGGGCGGCGAGCCAGGCTTCGAGGCGCTCGCGGTCGTTGACCGCCGAATGGATCAACGCGATGCGCGCATTGAAGCGTTGCTCGAAGCGCGCCAGGGTCTGCGGGCCGAGGTTGATCTCCGGGATCAGCACCAGCGCTTGTTTGCCAGCCTGGAGCGTTTCGCGGATCAGCTGCAAATAGACTTCAGTCTTGCCGCTGCCGGTGACGCCGGCCAGCAGGAACGCGTGATAACTGTCGAAGCCTGCGCGAATCGCCTCATAGGCCGCGCGCTGCTCCGGGTTGAGCGGCAGTTCCGGCTGCGCCAGCCAGTGTTCGTGGCGGGCGTCGGGGGCATGCTTGCGGATTTCGACTTGCACCAGGTCCTTGGCCAGCAGCAAATCCAGGCTCTCCTTGCTCAGCATCAGTTTGCTCAACAACTGATGGGCGACGCCGTGGGGATGTTGGGCCAGGGTCGCCAGGGCCTCCCGTTGTCGCGGAGCGCGAGCGATGCGCGGGTCATCAAGGCTGGCGCCGGGCGCGGCGGACCAGAAGCGCTCCTGCCGTGCTTCGGCCAGTTCACCCTGACGCAGCAACACCGGCAGCGCCCAGCTCAAGGTGTCGCCGAGGCTGTGCTGGTAATACTGAGACGTCCACAGGCACAGTTTGAACAGCGCTGGCGGCAGGGGCGGCGTGGCATCAAGCAGGGCCAGGGCCGGCTTGAGCTTTTCTACCGGCACTTCGCTGTGATCGGTCACCTCCACCAGAATCCCGATCATCTCCCGTCGGCCGAACGGCACCCGCAGGCGCATGCCCGGCTGCAACTGGGCACGCAGGATCCCGGCCGGGGCACGGTAATCGAACAGGCGTCGCAGGGGCGAAGGCAGGGCGAGGCGCAAAATGGCGTCGGGCACGCGATGGTTTTCTCGATGATGGGACGGTGAAGAAGGCCGGGAGCCTAGCAGACGGTCGGTAGAAGCGACAGCTTGCGTGATTGCAAAGGTCTGGTAGAATCCGCGGCCTAATTATGTGCGGTATTCAACAATAGTGTTGAGTGGCGGCACACTAGCCTGAGGAATACACCATGAAAGCCGATATCCATCCAGCGTACGAAACCATCGAAGTAACTTGCAGCTGCGGCAACAAGTTCGAAACTCGTTCGAACCTGTGCAAGCCACTGGGTACTGACGTATGCAACGAGTGCCACCCGTTCTACACCGGTAAGCAGAAGACTCTGGATACTGGCGGCCGTGTACAGCGCTTCGCAGACCGTTTTGGTGCTTTCGGCAAGAAAGCTCCTGCTGCTGCAGAGTAAGGTTGCAAAGCCCCATGGGCTTTACCTTGCTGATGAAAAAGGCGTCCCTCGCGGGCGCCTTTTTTGTGTCTGCGATTTGGTTTTCCGGTGCCCAGGCCTTCTGCCCGGCGCCGAGCGGGCTGACATCCGTTGTGGTGCAACGGGTGGTGGATGGTGACACGCTGCGCCTGGGCGATGGCCGCAGCGTGCGCATGATCGGTTTGAATACGCCGGAGCTGGGCAAGAAAGGCCGCTCCGACGAGCCGTTCGCGGTGGCGGCACGCCAGCGCCTGGAAGCACTGGTGGCTGCCAGCGACGGACGGGTCGGTTTATTGCCCGGCAAAGAAAGCCAAGACCATTACGGCCGCACCTTGGCGCACGTCTACAGCGCCGATGGCGCCAACCTTGAAGCGCAGATGCTCGCTGAAGGACTTGGTTTCCAGGTGGCGGTCGCGCCGAATGTCGATCTGGTCGACTGCCAGCAAGCGGCGGAACACAGCGCCCGTCAGGCCGGACTCGGGTTGTGGCGTCAATCCCCTGTACTGAAAGCGGAGCAGATCAACACGTCCGGTTTCGCTGTGCTCAGCGGTCGGGTTAGCAAGGTTCAG
Source organism: Pseudomonas sp. UYIF39 (assembly GCF_029963765.1). GTDB lineage: Bacteria > Pseudomonadota > Gammaproteobacteria > Pseudomonadales > Pseudomonadaceae > Aquipseudomonas. The sequence goes on along the minus strand of NZ_JALBYU010000009.1, from coordinate 130,664 downwards.
CGCAATCGCGGCGGGGTTTGGATCGAGTTGCAGGATTCGGTTGTACTGCGCGTTGCACCCAATTTGCTGGGGCAGTTCGATGTGGCGAATCTCGATCGGCTGAAGGGCAGGCAGATCGAGGCCCGTGGGTGGGTGCTGGACCGTTCGCGGCGCGGCGGACTGAAAGAAGGACAAGCACGCTGGCTTCTGCCATTGACCGACCCGGCGATGCTCCAGTTAGCGCAGTGATAAAAAATTGTAGACATTTTTCATGCTTATTGTGAACAGTCTATCCCTTATGTTCCGCGGCTCTTGGTCCAAAGTCGTAGGGCCGGGCGCTTGACAGGGGTGACCAGTCAGTCTTGTAGGGACTTTGCGACACGAGTATCCTCGGCGGTCCGTCTGTCCCACAGTAAAAAGCGGAATGCCCATATGTCTGATTTGAAAACTGCCGCTCTCGAATATCATGCCCATCCCCGTCCAGGGAAGCTGAGTGTCGAGCTCACCAAGGCCACCGCTACCGCCCGCGACCTGTCGCTGGCCTACAGCCCCGGCGTAGCCGAACCAGTACGCGAAATCGCCCGCGATCCTGAACTGGCCTACAAATACACCGGCAAAGGCAACCTGGTTGCAGTCATTTCCGATGGCACCGCAATTCTCGGCCTGGGTAATCTCGGCCCATTGGCTTCCAAGCCAGTCATGGAAGGTAAAGGCGTGCTGTTCAAGCGCTTCGCCGGCATCGACGTTTTCGACATCGAAGTCGACTCCGAAAGCCCGCAAGCCTTCATCGACACCGTCAAGCGCATCTCCATCACCTTCGGTGGCATCAACCTGGAAGACATCAAGGCGCCTGAGTGCTTTGAGATCGAACGTGCTCTGATCGAGCAGTGCGACATTCCGGTATTCCACGATGACCAGCATGGCACCGCTATCGTTACTGCGGCCGGCATGATCAACGCCCTGGAAATCGCTGGCAAAACCCTCGCTGACGCCAAGATCGTCTGCCTGGGCGCCGGTGCTGCCGCCATCTCCTGCATGAAATTGCTGGTGAGCATGGGTGCCAACATCGAAAACATCTTCATGGTTGACCGTACCGGCGTGATCCACTCCGGCCGTGACGACCTGAACCAGTACAAGGCTGTCTTCGCTCACGCGACTGAAAAACGCACGCTGGCCGACGCCCTGAAAGGCGCGGACGTGTTCGTTGGCCTGTCCGGTCCGAACCTGCTGAGCGCTGAAGGCCTGAAATCCATGGCGGCCAGCCCGATCGTGTTCGCGTGCTCCAACCCTGATCCGGAAATCGCCCCGGAACTGGCTCACGCCACCCGTGACGACGTGATCATGGCCACTGGCCGTTCGGACTACCCGAACCAGGTCAACAACGTGCTGGGCTTCCCGTTCATCTTCCGTGGTGCCCTGGACGTTCGCGCCAAGCGCATCAACGAAGAAATGAAAGTGGCTGCCGCCAACGCCCTGCGTGAACTGGCCAAGCTGCCGGTTCCTCAGGAAGTGTGCGACGCCTACGGCGGTATCAAACTGGAATTCGGTCGCGAGTACATCATTCCGAAGCCAATGGATGCCCGTCTGATCACCGTGATCTCCGATGCCGTGGCCAAGGCTGCGATCGAGACCGGCGTAGCGACCCTGCCGTATCCGAAGAACTACCCGCTGAAAAGCGTGGATGACGTGTTCAACGGCTAAGTCGTTGTAGCGCTTCAACAGAAAGCCCCGGCTCTTGCGAGTCGGGGCTTTTTTTGGCCTGTGGTTTTTGTGTTGTCTGTCAGGGCCTCATCGCGAGCAAGCTCGCTCCCACAGGGTTTTGCGTCGTTCGCAAGCCCAATGTGGGAGCGAGCTTGCTCGCGATGAGGCCATCACTGGCGAGTAGTTTTTCAGGCTGTACAGAAATTGCAGATACAAAAAAGCCCCGCTCTTCTTTCGAAGGCGGGGCTTTTGCAGCTTCAGGCGATCAGAACAAATCGATCGGCGCCGCTTCATCCGCAGGCAGTGGGCTACCCGGCGCGGTGCCGTTGCCCAGCTCGTTGGCCGACGGTGGCGTGTCTTCGGCCTTGAACAGCTCGAAGTAGGCGCCTGGCGTGCCTGGGGTGGCTGCACGGCCGCTGACCGGGTCGACTCGCAGGCTGAGGATGCCTTCCGGCTCTGCCTGCGTATGGGGTGGCAGGCCTTTGAGTGCGGCGCCCATGTAACTCATCCAGATCGGCAGGGCGACGGTGCCGCCGAATTCCTTGCGACCCAGGCTTTCAGGCTGGTCGAAACCGGTCCAGACAGTGGTCACATAATCGGCGTTGTACCCAGAGAACCAGGCGTCCTTGGATTCGTTGGTGGTACCGGTCTTGCCCGCAATGTCGCTGCGGCCCAAGGCCAGGGCGCGGCGGCCGGTGCCGAGTTTGATCACGTCCTCGAGCATGCTGTTGAGGATGAACGTGGTGCGACCATCGACGATGCGCTCGGCTACGGCCGGCGTTTGTGGCGCTGGCTGGGCAGTCAGCGCTTCGCCCGGGGTTGCGTTGACGGTGAAAGCGTTGGCCACGACAGGAGCGGCGATGCCGTCGGTGGCGATGTTGCCTTTCGGGACGCTCGGCGGGTTGGCGACGAACAGCGTGTCGCCATTGCGGCTTTCGATCTTGTCGATGATGAAGGGGCTGATCTTGTAGCCGCCGTTAGCGAAAGTGCTCCAGCCGGTGGCGATTTCCATTGGCGTCAGCGTCGCGGTGCCCAGGGCCAGGGACAGGTTGGGCGGCAGGTCCTGCTTGTTGAAGCCAAAGCGCGTGATGTAATCGATGGTCCTGCCAACGCCCATGGCTTGCACCAACCGGATCGAAACCAGGTTACGCGACTTGTACAGGCCTTCACGCAAGCGGATCGGGCCGAGGAACGTGTTGGTGTCGTTCTTTGGACGCCAGACCTTGTCCAGGTACTCGTCGACGAACACGATCGGTGCGTCGTTCACCAAGCTGGAGGCGGTGTAGCCGTTATCCAGCGCTGCACTGTAGACGAACGGCTTGAAGCTCGAACCCGGCTGGCGCTTGGCCTGCATGGCGCGGTTGTAGTTGCTCTGTTCAAAGGCGAAGCCGCCGACCAAGGCGCGAATGGCACCGTTCTGCGGATCGAGGGAAACCAGCGCGCCCTGAGCCTGCGGGATCTGGCTGAATTTCAGCGAGTTGTCCGGCTGGCGTTGCACACGAATCAGGTCGCCGACCTGGGCGACGTCCGAAGGCTGCTTCGGGTTGGCACCCATGCTGTTGGTGTTGAGGAATGGGCGCGCCCATTTCATGCTGTCCCAGCCGACGTGTTCGTCACCGGTACGGGTCATCACTTGCAGGCCGGTCTTGTCGACCTGGGTGACGATGGCGGGCTCAAGGCTGCTGATGGTGCGCTGTTTGGTCAGCTCGGTTGTCCAGGCCTCGCGAGTCTTGCCCGGCAGGCGCGACTCGGGGCCGCGATAACCATGACGCTGGTCGTAGGTCATCAACCCTTCGTGAACCGCGGTGTTGGCCATTTCCTGCAAGTTGCTCGGCACCGTGGTGGTGACGCGGAAACCCTCGGTATAGGCGTCGCTGCCATAACGGCCGACCATTTCGGCGCGGGCCATTTCAGCGATGTACGGCGCATTCACTTCCGGGGTCGGCACGTGATAACTGGCGTTCAGCGGCTCGTTGATCGCGGTGGTGTAGTCGGCTTCGGTGATTTTGCCGAGCTTGTACATGCGCCCAAGGATCCAGTCGCGACGTTCCTTGCTGCGGGCCGGATTGGCCAGCGGGTTGAAGCGCGAAGGGGCTTTTGGCAGGCCGGCGATCATCGCCATCTGCGCCAGGCTGACATCACGAATCGACTTGCCGTAGTAAACCTGCGCGGCGGCCTCGATACCGTAGGCGCGGTTGCCCAGATAGATCTTGTTGACGTACAGCTCAAGAATCTCGTCCTTGGTCAGCTGCCGTTCAATCTGCAGAGCCAGGAGGATTTCGGTGGTTTTGCGCGAGAAGCTGCGTTCGCTGGTCAGGAAGAAGTTCTTCGCCACCTGCATGGTGATGGTGCTGCCGCCGGACTGAATGTGTCCGCTTTTTACCAACTGGGTGGCCGCGCGCATCAGACTGCTGGGGTCGACACCGTAGTGATTGGCGAAGTTGTCGTCTTCAGCACTTAGTAACGCATTAATGAAATTGGCGGGAATGTCGGCGAACCGGATTGGTGTGCGGCGCATTTCGCCAAATTCTGCGATCAGCTTATTGTCGCTGCTGAAGACCCGCAAAGGAATCTGCAACTGGATGCTTCTCAGCGCCTCCACGGATGGCAAACCCGGACTAAGGTAGAGAAAGGCGCCGCTAAGACCGAGGAGCAGTCCGCAGAAAACGGCGACGATGGACCAACCGAAAAATTTCAGCAGACGAATCAAGGCTTTTGGACATCCAGGGCAAAGAATGAATTTGGCATCAGGGTTCAGATAAACAGGGAACGACCCGCGCTTGAAGTAAAAACCGGAAAAAAACGCTGGGCATTATAAGCATTTTTCCGTCGAGGGCGTCATTTGCGCTGCTGTCAAGACGGGTGGTTTGAACGCAACGGATATTACAGAGTCCGTAAGACACGGATAGTCATAGGGAATTGGTAGTGCTAGGACTCTTCAATAAAAAGGCCAACACGCTTCTGGGGATCGACATCAGCTCCACGTCGGTCAAGCTTCTGGAGCTAAGCCGCCAAGGCGACCGCTATCGGGTCGAGGCCTATGCGGTGGAACCTTTGCCCACCAACGCGGTGGTCGAGAAAAATATCGCCGAGCTCGAAGGCGTAGGGCAGGCACTCGCGCGCGTGCTGCTCAAGGCCAGAACCAACCTCAAGAACGTCGCCGTGGCCGTGGCCGGTTCGGCGGTGATCACCAAGACCATCGAGATGGACGCCGGTCTTTCCGACGACGAAATGGAAAACCAGCTGAAGATCGAGGCGGATCAATACATCCCTTATCCATTGGACGAAGTGGCCATCGACTTTGAGGTCCAGGGCGTTTCTGCGCGCAACCCCGAGCGAGTCAATGTGCTGCTGGCGGCCTGTCGCAAGGAAAACGTCGAGGTGCGGGAAGCGGTCCTGGCCCTGGCCGGCCTGACAGCCCGCGTGGTCGACGTCGAGGCCTATGCGTTGGAGCGTTGCTACGGATTGCTGGCGAGCCAACTGGCTGCTTCTCAGGAGCGTGTGACGGTAGCGGTGGTTGATATCGGCGCCACCATGACCACTCTGAGCGTGCTGCACCAGGGGCGGATCATCTATACCCGCGAGCAATTGTTCGGCGGTCGTCAACTGACGGAGGAAATCCAGCGACGTTATGGCCTGACCCTCGAGCAGGCGGGGCTGGCGAAGAAGCAGGGTGGATTACCGGACGATTACGTCAGTGAGGTGTTGCAGCCGTTTCGCGATGCGCTGGTGCAGCAGGTGTCGCGTTCGTTGCAGTTTTTCTTCGCCTCCGGTCAGTACAGCTCGGTTGATCACATTCTGTTGGCCGGCGGTACCGCATCGGTCCCGGGGCTGGACCGGTTGATCGAACAGCGATTGGGTACGCCGACGCAAGTGGCCAACCCATTCGCCGACATGACCCTGGGCAGCAAGGTCAACGCCGGTGCCCTGGCCAGCGATGCGCCGGCACTGATGATCGCCTGCGGGCTGGCCCTCAGGAGTTTCGACTGATGGCGCGGATCAATCTTTTACCCTGGCGCGAAGAGCAGCGTGAAGCGCGCCGCAAACGCTTTTTGCTGGCGCTGGTCGGTGTGATGGTGGGGGCCGTGGGCGCGGTGCTGATCGCGAACCAGGTCATCAGTGGCGCTATCGATCGGCAAGTGGCTCGTAACGACTACATCGGCAAACAGATTGCCGTCGTCGACGAGCGGATTAAACAGATCAGCGATTTGAAGGCTCGTCGCCAGCAACTGGTCGAGCGCATGCGCATCATTCAGGACCTGCAAGGCAACCGGCCGATCAGCGGGCGTATTTTCGATCAACTGGCGCGGACGCTGCCTGACGGCGTGTATTTCACTGAGGTGAAAATGGCCGGCAAGTCCTTGTCCATCACAGGAGCGGCGGAGTCCAACAATCGTGTGTCAGACCTGATGCGCAATCTGGATGCGTCAGATTGGTTTGATGCGCCCAGCCTCACGGAAGTCAAAGCGACGACCGCCGGTCAGCTGGATCAGGCCAACGTCTTTCAGCTGACCGTTCGTCAGACTCAGCCCGCCGCTGCGGAGGGCGGCAAATGAGGCTGACTGAATGGTTCGAAGGCCTGCGCAAGATCGACATCAATGACCTGGACACCAACAACATCGGTTCCTGGCCGCCAGCGATCAAGGCGTTGGCCGGAGTCCTGCTGATGATTCTGGTGCTGGCCCTGGGCTACAGCTTTTCGATGAGCGACCTTGAAACCCGACTGGAACAAACGCGCGAGGAAGAGTCGACCCTCAAGGAGCAATTCGCCAATAAAGCCCACATGGCGGCGAATCTGGAGCTGTATACGCAGCAGATGAAGGAAATGGAGACCTCCTTTGGCGTGCTGCTGCGGCAATTGCCCAGTGACACCGAAGTGCCCGGCCTGCTGGAGGACATCACTCGCACCGGCCTGGGCAGTGGCCTGGAGTTTGAAGAGATCAAACTGCTGCCGGAGAACACGCAGCAGTTCTACATCGAGCTGCCGATCCAGATCACCGTCACCGGTGCCTATCACGACCTGGCGACCTTCGTCAGCGGCGTGGCCGGGCTGCCACGGATCGTCACCTTGCATGACTTCGACCTTGCGCCGGTCAACCCGGAAGGTGGTCCGAAGTTGCGCATGAGCATCCTCGCCAAGACCTACCGCTACAACGACAAGGGGCTGCAAAAATGAGCCCGATTCGTTGCTTTTCGATGGTTGTGTTGGTCGCCGGCCTGGCCGGTTGCGGCAGCGACAATGACTTCAGCGACCTGGACGCGTACATGAACGAAATGCGTTTGCGTGCGCCCGGCAAGATTGAACCAACGCCGACATTTCGGTCTTACCCAACATTCGCCTACAGCGCCGCCAACCTGCGAAGCCCGTTTTCCCGACAGGTCAGAGTCGATCTGGCCGGCCAGAAACACGGCTCGCGCAACGTCAAACCTGACCCGGATCGGGTCAAGCAGTACCTCGAAGGTTTCAACATCGAGCAGTTTGAAATGGTCGGAACGATCGCCAATGCGACCGGCTCCTTTGCGCTGCTGCGCGGGGCGGGCGGGGTGCATCGGTTGAAAGTCGGCGATTACCTGGGGCGTAACGATGGGCGGATCGTCGCCATCAGTGGCTCACAGGTCGATGTGGTCGAAATCGTTCCCGACGGCGAAGGCGCCTGGCTGGAGCGGCCGCGGACCATCCCTTTGAAAGAGCACTCATAGTGGAACTCGAATAATGAACAGGATTTTCTCAACCTTCGGTATTTCGCTATGGATAGCGTTGCTGTCGCCGATGGTACTAGCGGCCAACCTCAAAGCGCTGGATGTCGCCGCGCTGCCGGGGGACCGCGTCGAGTTGAAGTTGTCGTTCGATGGGCCGCCACCGCCGCCTCACGGTTACACCACGGAATCGCCTGCACGGATTGCGCTGGATCTGCCTGGCGTCGTCAGTCAGCTAAAAAGCAAAAATCGTGACCTGGGCGGCGGAAATGCCCGCAGCGCCACGGTGGTGGAAGCCAAGGACCGTACGCGACTGATCATCAATCTGACCCAGTTGACTCCGTACAACGCACGGGTCGAAGGCAACACGCTGTTCGTGGTGGTCGGCCAAAGTGCCAACAAAACGGCCTCCAGCCCGGCGCCCAAAACGCCGCGCGCCGCGACTGCAACGCCAGCCCCGGCGAAAGCTTATGCGCCAGTGGGCAAGGCCATCCGGGGTGTGGATTTCCAGCGCGGTACTCAGGGCGAAGGCAATGTGGTCATCGATCTGTCGGATCCTTCCATCGCCCCCGACATTCAGGAGCGCGACGGCAAGATCATCCTCGGTTTCGCCAAGACCCAATTGCCTGAACCGTTGCGTGTCCGTCTGGACGTCAAGGATTTCGCCACACCAGTGCAGTTCGTCAACGCCAGTGCCACGGGTGATCGGGCCACGATCAGCATTGAGCCCAGCGGCGCCTTCGATTATTCGACTTACCAGACCGACAACAAGCTGACCGTCAGCATCCGGCCGATGACCGTCGATGACTTGCAGAAGCGCAACACCGAGCGTTTCGCCTACACCGGTGAAAAGCTCTCGCTGAATTTCCAGGACATCGATGTGCGTTCGGTGCTGCAACTGATCGCCGATTTCACCAATCTCAACCTGGTGGCCAGCGACACGGTGCAGGGCGGCATCACGCTGCGTTTGCAGAACGTACCGTGGGATCAGGCGCTGGATCTGGTGTTGAAAACCAAGGGCCTGGATAAACGCAAGATCGGTAACGTTTTGCTGGTGGCGCCAGCCGATGAAATTTCCGCCCGCGAGCGTCAGGAACTGGAGTCGCAGAAGCAAATCGCCGACCTGGCACCCCTGCGTCGCGAGCTGTTGCAGGTCAACTACGCCAAAGCTGCCGATATCGCCAAGCTGTTCCAGTCGGTGACCAGTGCTGAGGCGAAAGCCGACGAGCGGGGCTCGATCACGGTGGATGAGCGGACCAATAACATCATTGCCTACCAGACCCAGGATCGCCTCGACGAACTGCGCCGTATCGTCGCGCAACTGGATATCCCGGTGCGTCAGGTGATGATCGAGGCGCGCATCGTCGAAGCCAACGTCGACTATGACAAAAGCCTCGGCGTGCGCTGGGGCGGTTCGGTGCAGAACAAGGGCAACTGGAATACCTCGGGCGTCAGCAATGGGGCTGACGCTTCGTCGACCATCGGTACGCCTGGCAGCACCAGCACCAACTCGCCGTTCGTCGACATGGGCACCGCCGCCAACACCTCGGGGCTCGGTATCGCGTTCATCACCGACAATGTGCTGCTGGATCTCGAGCTGACGGCCATGGAGAAAACCGGCAACGGCGAAATCGTCTCGCAGCCCAAGGTGGTCACCTCGGACAAGGAAACCGCGAAAATCCTCAAGGGCACCGAGATTCCCTACCAGGAAGCCAGTTCCAGCGGCGCGACCTCGGTGTCGTTCAAGGAGGCCTCTCTGTCTCTGGAGGTGACGCCCCAGATCACTCCGGACAACCGGATCATCATGGAGGTCAAGGTCACCAAGGACGAACCGGACTACCTGAACAAGGTGCAGGATGTGCCGCCGATCAAGAAAAACGAGGTCAATGCCAAGGTCCTGGTCAACGACGGCGAGACCATCGTGATTGGCGGGGTTTTCTCAAATACTCAGAGCAAGGTTGTAGATAAGGTGCCATTTCTCGGTGATGTGCCGTATCTTGGCCGCCTTTTCCGGCGTGACGTGGTTTCGGAGAAAAAATCCGAGCTGCTGGTATTTCTCACTCCGCGTATCATGAATAACCAGGCGATTGCTGTGAGTCATTGATTCTGTGCGAAATTTGATTCTTGTTGGACCGATGGGGGCTGGAAAAAGCACCATCGGCCGGTTGCTGGCCAAAGAGCTGCGCCTGCCATTCAAAGATTCCGATAAGGAAATTGAATTGCGCACGGGCGCCAATATCCCGTGGATTTTCGATAAGGAAGGCGAACCGGGCTTTCGTGACCGCGAGCAGGCGATGATTGCCGAGTTGTGCGGCTGCGATGGCGTGGTGCTGGCGACCGGTGGCGGCGCGGTAATGCGCGAAGCCAATCGTCGGGCGCTGCACGCCGGGGGGCGAGTAGTCTATCTGCATGCGTCTGTCGAGCAGCAGGTGGGCCGCACTTCCCGCGATCGCAATCGACCCCTGTTGCGTACTGCCGACCCGGCCAAGACCCTTCGGGATCTGCTGGCGATCCGCGATCCGCTTTATCGGGAAATCGCCGATCTGGTGGTGGAAACCGATGAGCGGCCGCCGCGAATGGTGGTGCTCGATATTCTCGAACGCTTGCAGCAGCTACCTCCCCGTTAAAGCTCAGCGCGAAATGCGCTATCCTCGGCGTCCTGTCATGGCCGCTCAAGGTTGTGGCGGATGGCTACCGAACGGCGTCACACCAGCAGACGCCGTGGACATTCGTTAACTCAAGGCAGGACGCCTGATTCCATCTTCACTGTGGGGACACATGCAGACACTCAAGGTCGATCTAGGCGAGCGCAGCTACCCGATTCATATTGGCGAAGGTTTGTTGGATCAGCCTGAGCTGCTGGCCCCGCATATCCGCGGACGGCAAGTGGCGATCATCTCCAATGAGACCGTTGCGCCGCTCTATCTCGAGCGTCTGACCCGCAGCCTCGCACAGTTCTCGGTGGTTTCCGTGGTGCTGCCGGACGGCGAAGCGTTCAAGACCTGGGAAACCCTGCAACTGATTTTCGACGGTCTGCTGACCGCGCGGCACGACCGCCGTACCACGGTCATCGCTCTCGGTGGTGGTGTGATTGGTGACATGGCCGGTTTTGCTGCCGCCTGCTACCAGCGTGGTGTCGATTTCATCCAGGTCCCGACCACGCTGCTGTCGCAAGTCGACTCTTCGGTGGGCGGCAAGACCGGGATCAACCATCCGCTGGGCAAGAACATGGTCGGCGCTTTCTATCAGCCGAATGTGGTGGTGATTGATACCGCTACCCTCAATACCCTGCCGGCCCGCGAACTGTCCGCCGGGCTTGCTGAAGTCATCAAATACGGACTGATCTGCGACGAACCGTTCCTGACCTGGCTTGAAGAAAACGTCGATCGCCTGCGCGCTCTGGATCAGGTCGCCCTGACTTACGCCATCGAGCGCTCTTGCGCGGCCAAGGCTGCGGTGGTCGGTGCCGACGAACGGGAGACCGGTGTTCGCGCCACGCTCAACCTGGGTCACACCTTCGGCCATGCCATCGAAACCCACATGGGCTATGGTGTCTGGCTACATGGTGAGGCGGTCGCTGCTGGCACCGTAATGGCCTTGGAAATGTCCACGCGCCTGGGCTGGATCAGCGAGCAAGAGCGCGATCGAGGCATTCGTCTGTTCCAGCGTGCCGGCCTGCCGGTTATCCCGCCTGAAGAGATGACTGAAGCCGATTTTCTCGAACACATGGCAATTGACAAGAAAGTGATCGACGGTCGTTTGCGCCTGGTGCTGCTGCGCCACATGGGCGAAGCGGTGGTGACCGACGATTATCCGAAAGAGGTTTTACAGGCCACGCTGGGAGCGGATTACCGCGCTCTGGCTCAGCTTAAAGGTTAATAAGATCCCAATGACTAGTTTGCACGCCGACGAGGCTTTCCTCGGCCATTACCAGTTGAGTCATGACCCTTTTTCTCCACGGGTGCCTGGCTTCAAATTCTTCCCGGCCCAGCGCAAACCGGTGCTGGGACAGCTGCATCACCTGGCACGCTACAGTCAGTTGCTGCTGGTCGTCACCGGCCCGCAGGGCAGTGGCAAGACGCTGTTGCGTCAAGCCCTGGTGGCCAGCACCAACAAGCAGTCTGTGCAGAGCGTGGTGGTTTCCGCCCGTGGTGCCGGTGATGCGGCCGGCGTGCTGCGTCAGGTGGCTCAGGCGCTGAACGTCGCCCAGCCCGAGATCGGCGCGATTCTGGCTCAAGTGGTGCAACTTGCGTTGACGGGGCAGGAAGTCTATTTGCTGGTGGATGACGCCGAGCAGCTCGACGAATCCGCGCTGGAGGCCTTGCTGGCCCTGGCCGCCGGTGCACCTGAAGGTCGCCCGCATGTGTTCCTGTTCGGCGAGTCTTCGCTGATTGCTCAGCTGGAGGCGCTGAGCCTCGAGGAAGAGCGTTTCCACGTCATCGAATTGCAGCCTTACACCGAAGAAGAAACCCGCGAATATCTGGACCAGCGTCTCGAAGGCGCCGGCCGGGGTATCGAACTTTTCACCGCGAATCAGATCTCTGATATTCACGAAAGCTCCGACGGTTGGCCTGGCACCATCAACCAGGTTGCCCGCGATGCAATGATCGAAGCCATGATTGCCAGCCGCTCAGCGGTGAAGCGTCCAAGTATGGGGTTCAACATGCCGAAGAAACACGTATTGGCGATTTCCGCCGTTGTCGTGGTCGCGGTAGCCGCCGCCTGGTTGATGCCGGGTCGCAGCAAAGCACCGACCACTGGCGCACCTGCCAACGAACAGGCGCAACTGCCGCTCGGCCAGGGCACGCCACAACCAAACAGCGGCGGCGCGCCTGCCGTCGAATTCGCCGGTAACTCGCAGCCGATGCCATTGCCGCTGGTCGGCAACTCGCAGCCGGTCATGCGCGGTCCGCTGGCCGAAGCCGCCGGTGGCATCACCGAAGGCGATGACGGCGTGCCGGTCGAAGGTTCGAGCGCTACGCCGCCGACCGTGACCACCACCGCGCCTCCAGCAGGTATGTCGGCCGGTCCTGCGCCGACGCCAGCCGCCAAGCCTGTGCCTGCACCGACTCAGGTCGCGACTGCCAAGCCAGCCCCGGTTGCGCCTGCCGTGAAGCCGACTCCGGCGCCAGCCAAGCCCGCCGTCGCTGCTGCTGCCAAACCTGCCGAGAAACCAGCCACCGTGGCCAAGGCCGCAGGCGGCACGTGGTACGCAGGGCAAGCGCCGGGTAACTACGTGGTGCAGATCCTCGGCACCAGCTCCGAAGCGGCCGCGCAATCCTTCGTCAAGGAGCAGGGCGGCGAGTACCGTTATTTCAAGAAAGTCCTCAACGGCAAGCCACTTTACGTCATCACTTACGGTAGCTTCGCCAACCGCGATGCAGCCGTTACCGCCATCAAGGCCTTGCCAGCGAAGGTTCAGGCTGGTAAACCTTGGCCTCGCTCTGTCGCCAGCGTCCAACAGGAACTGGCAACAGCTCGCTGAAGATTCGGCGGCCTTACCCAGGCCGCCTCTCCCGGCACCTCAAAATTTCTACAAGTGCATGCCGCCTCTACAGGCCGCGTGCCTTGTGGTGTCTGCGTCACAGTAGTCTTTGAGTCGTTGCAGTCAAAATTAAAAAAGTTTTGACTAGCACAGCAGATCGCTTTAAACCTTTCACAAATGCGACATAGATTTGCGACATTTCGTCGTCAAATTTGTGAGCCTCTGTGTCGGTGTGTACAATGACCTCCCTTTTGCCCCCGCAAAGCTGGCGTACGTTCGGCGTGGATGGCAAGTGGTTGAATTGAAAAGAAATTTGCCTCGACAAGAGGCAGCCTGGTGAGAAAGTGTCTATGAAAGCAGGTCTGTACCAACCAGATGAATTCAAGGATAACTGCGGTTTCGGCCTGATAGCCCATATGCAGGGCGAGCCCAGTCATACCCTTTTGCAAACGGCCATTGAGGCCCTGACCTGCATGACCCACCGCGGTGGGATCAACGCCGACGGCAAGACCGGTGACGGTTGCGGTCTGCTGATTCAAAAGCCGGATGTGTTCCTGCGAGCCATCGCCCAGGAAACCTTCGGCGTCGAGCTGCCCAAGCAATATGCGGTGGGCATGGTTTTCTTCAACCAGGACCCGGTCAAAGCCGAAGCCGCTCGCGAAAACATGAACCGCGAGATCCTGGCCGCTGGTCTGCAACTGGTCGGCTGGCGCAAAGTGCCGATCGACACCAGCGTCCTTGGCCGCCTGGCCCTTGAGCGCCTGCCGCAGATCGAACAAGTGTTCATCGCCGGTGATGGCCTGAGCGATCAGGACATGGCCGTCAAGCTGTTCACCTCCCGTCGTCGCTCGTCCGTGGCCAACGCCGCCGACGCCGATCACTACGTCTGCAGCTTTTCGCACAAGACCATCATTTATAAAGGCCTGATGATGCCGGCGGATTTGACCGCCTTCTATCCAGACCTCAGCGATCAGCGCCTGCAAACCTCGATTTGCGTGTTCCACCAGCGCTTCTCGACCAACACCCTGCCGAAATGGCCGCTGGCTCAGCCGTTCCGCTTCCTCGCCCACAACGGCGAAATCAACACCATCACCGGCAACCGCAACTGGGCCGTGGCCCGTCGCACCAAGTTCACCAACGATTTGATGGACCTGGAAGAGCTCGGCCCGCTGGTCAACCGTGTCGGTTCCGACTCCTCCAGCATGGACAACATGCTTGAGCTGATGGTCACCGGTGGTATCGACCTGTTCCGTGGCGTGCGGATGATCATTCCGCCTGCGTGGCAGAACGTCGAAACCATGGACCCGGACCTGCGTGCGTTCTACGAATACAACTCGATGCACATGGAACCGTGGGACGGCCCGGCCGGCGTGGTAATGACCGACGGTCGCTACGCGGTGTGCCTGCTCGACCGTAACGGTCTGCGTCCAGCGCGTTGGGTCACCACTAAAAACGGCTTTATTACCCTGGCCTCGGAAATCGGTGTCTGGAACTACCAGCCTGAAGACGTGATCGCCAAGGGCCGCGTTGGCCCGGGTCAGATCTTTGCCGTGGACACCGAAACCGGTCAGATCCTCGACACCGATGCCATCGACAACCGCTTGAAGTCGCGTCATCCGTACAAGCAATGGCTGCGCAAGAATGCCCTGCGCATTCAGGCGACCATGGAAGACAACGACCACGGTTCGGCGTTCTACGACGTCGATCAGCTCAAGCAGTACATGAAGATGTACCAGGTCACTTTCGAAGAACGTGATCAGGTGCTGCGTCCGCTCGGCGAGCAAGGGTACGAAGCCGTCGGCTCGATGGGCGACGATACGCCGATGGCCGTGCTGTCCCAGCGCGTGCGCACGCCGTACGACTATTTCCGCCAGCAGTTCGCGCAGGTTACCAACCCGCCGATCGACCCGCTGCGTGAAGCCATCGTCATGTCGCTGGAGATCTGCCTCGGTGCCGAGCGCAACATCTTCCAGGAGTCGCCGGAACACGCCTCGCGCGTGATCCTCAGCTCGCCGGTCATTTCCCCGGCCAAGTGGCGCTCGCTGATGAACCTCGATCGTCCGGGCTTCGAGCGCGCGATCATCGACCTCAACTACGACGAAAGCGTCGGCCTCGAAGCGGCCATCCGCAACGTCGCCGATCAGGCTGAAGAAGCCGTGCGCTCCGGTCGTACCCAGGTCGTGCTGAGTGACCGTCACATTGCCCCGGGCAAGTTGCCGATCCACGCTTCCCTGGCCACCGGCGCGGTGCACCACCGTTTGACCGAGAAAGGCCTGCGTTGCGACTCCAACATCCTCGTGGAAACCGCCACCGCTCGCGACCCGCACCACTTTGCAGTGTTGATCGGTTTCGGCGCCTCGGCGGTCTATCCGTTCCTGGCGTACGAAGTGCTGGGCGACCTGATCCGCACCGGTGAAGTCCTGGGCGACCTCTACGAAGTGTTCAAGAACTACCGCAAAGGCATCACCAAAGGTCTGCTGAAGATCCTGTCGAAGATGGGTATCTCGACCATCACGTCTTACCGTGGTGCGCAGTTGTTTGAAGCCATTGGCCTGTCTGAAGAAGTCTGCGACCTGAGCTTCCGTGGCGTGCCAAGCCGCATCAAGGGCGCGCGTTTCGTCGACATCGAAGCCGAGCAGAAAGCCCTGGCCGCCGAAGCCTGGAGCCCGCGCAAGCCGATCCAGCAAGGTGGTTTGCTGAAATTCGTCCACGGCGGCGAATATCACGCCTACAACCCGGACGTGGTCAGCACCCTGCAAGCCGCTGTGCAGCAGGGCGACTACAGCAAGTTCAAGGAATACACGGCGCTGGTGGATAACCGTCCGGTGTCGATGATTCGCGACATGTTCAAGGTCAAAACCCTGGACACGCCGCTGGACATCAGCGAGATCGAACCGCTGGAATCGGTGCTCAAGCGCTTCGACTCCGCCGGTATCTCGTTGGGCGCACTGTCGCCGGAAGCTCACGAAGCCCTGGCCGAAGCCATGAACCGCCTCGGTGCGCGTTCCAACTCCGGCGAAGGCGGCGAAGACCCGGCGCGTTACGGCACCATCAAGAGCTCGAAAATCAAACAGGTTGCGACTGGCCGTTTCGGTGTGACCCCGGAATACCTGGTCAACGCTGAAGTGCTGCAGATCAAAGTCGCTCAGGGCGCCAAGCCCGGCGAAGGTGGTCAGCTGCCAGGTGGCAAGGTCAACGGTCTGATCGCCAAGCTGCGTTACGCAGTGCCGGGCGTGACCCTGATTTCGCCGCCGCCGCACCACGACATCTATTCGATCGAAGACTTGTCGCAGCTGATTTTCGACCTGAAACAAGTCAACCCGAAGGCCCTGGTCTCGGTGAAGCTGGTTGCAGAAGCGGGCGTCGGCACCATCGCTGCCGGTGTGGCCAAGGCCTACGCGGACTTGATCACCATCTCCGGTTACGACGGCGGCACCGGTGCATCGCCGCTGACCTCGATCAAATACGCGGGCGCGCCGTGGGAACTCGGCCTGGCCGAAACCCACCAGACCCTTCGTGGTAACGACCTGCGCGGCAAAGTGCGGGTACAAACCGACGGCGGCCTGAAAACCGGCCTCGACGTGATCAAGGCGGCCATCCTTGGCGCTGAAAGCTTCGGCTTCGGCACCGCGCCAATGATCGCGCTGGGCTGCAAGTACCTGCGTATCTGCCACCTGAACAACTGCGCCACCGGCGTCGCGACTCAGAACGAGAAGCTGCGCAAGGATCACTACATCGGGACCGTCGACATGGTGGTGAATTTCTTCACCTACGTCGCCGAAGAAACCCGTGAGTGGCTGGCCAAGCTGGGCGTGCGCTCCCTCGAAGAGCTGATTGGTCGTACCGATCTGCTGGACATCCTCGAAGGCCAGACTGCCAAGCAGCAACACTTGGACCTGACGCCATTGCTGGGCAGCGATCACATCCCGGCGGACAAGCCTCAGTTCTGCCAGGTCGAGCGCAACCCACCGTTCGACAAAGGCCTGCTGGCCGAGAAAATGGTCGACCTGGCCACTTCAGCCATCAACGACATGAGCGGCGCCGATTTCGCCCTGGATATCTGCAACTGCGACCGTTCGATCGGCGCGCGGATCTCCGGTGAAATCGCTCGCAAGCACGGCAACCAAGGCATGGCGAACGCGCCGATCACCTTCCGCTTCAAAGGGACTGCCGGTCAGAGCTTCGGTGTGTGGAACGCTGGCGGCCTGAACATGTACCTGGAAGGCGACGCCAACGACTACGTCGGTAAGGGTATGACCGGCGGCAAGCTGGTTATCGTTCCGCCGAAGGGCAGCGTCTACAAGACTCAGGACAGTGCCATCATCGGCAACACCTGCCTGTACGGCGCCACGGGCGGCAAGTTGTTTGCCGCCGGCACCGCGGGCGAGCGTTTTGCCGTGCGTAACTCCGGTGCCCACACGGTTGTGGAAGGCACGGGCGATCACTGCTGCGAGTACATGACCGGTGGTTTCGTCTGCGTGCTGGGCAAGACCGGTTACAACTTCGGCTCAGGCATGACCGGCGGTTTCGCCTACGTGCTCGACCAGGACAACAGCTTCGTTGACCGGGTCAACCACGAACTGGTGGAAATCCAGCGGATCAGCGGTGAGGCGATGGAAGCCTATCGCAGCCACCTGCAACGCGTGCTGAACGAATACGTCGAGGAAACCGACAGCGAGTGGGGTCGTAACCTCGCTGAAAACCTCGATGACTATCTGCGTCGTTTCTGGTTGGTCAAGCCCAAGGCTGCCAATCTGAAATCGTTGCTTTCCAGCACCCGTGCCAATCCGCAGTGATATGCGCCTGAAGAGTTTGATGAGGTTTTAACAATGGCTGAACGTCTGAATAACGACTTCCAGTTCATCGACGTCGGGCGCAAAGATCCGAAGAAGAAACTGTTGCGTCAACGCAAGAAAGAGTTCGTGGAAATCTACGAACCCTTCAAACCCCAGCATTCGGCCGATCAGGCTCACCGCTGCCTGGGTTGCGGTAACCCGTATTGCGAATGGAAGTGCCCGGTGCACAACTTCATTCCGAACTGGCTGAAGCTGGTGGCCGAGGGCAACATCCTTCAGGCCGCCGAGCTGTCGCACCAGACCAACACCCTGCCGGAAGTCTGCGGCCGGGTGTGCCCGCAGGATCGTCTGTGCGAGGGTGCCTGCACCCTCAACGACGGTTTCGGCGCGGTGACTATCGGTTCGGTCGAGAAGTACATCACCGACACCGCGTTCGCCATGGGCTGGCGCCCGGACATGTCCAAGGTCATACCGACCGGCAAACGTGTTGCAGTGATCGGCGCAGGCCCGGCCGGTTTGGGCTGTGCCGACGTGCTGGTACGCGGCGGCGTGACCCCGGTGGTGTTCGACAAGAACCCGGAAATCGGCGGTCTGCTGACCTTCGGCATCCCTGAGTTCAAGCTGGAAAAGACCGTGCTGAGCAATCGTCGCGAAGTCTTCACTGGCATGGGCATCGAGTTCCGTCTGAACACCGAAGTGGGCAAGGACGTGACCGTCGAGCAACTGCTCGAAGAGTACGATGCCGTGTTCATGGGCATGGGCACCTACACCTACATGAAGGGCGGCTTTGCCGGTGAGGATTTGCCGGGCGTGCACGACGCGCTGGACTTCCTGATCGCCAACGTCAACCGCAACCTGGGCTTTGAAAAGTCGCCGGAAGATTTCGTCGACATGAAAGGCAAGAAGGTGGTGGTACTGGGTGGCGGCGACACGGCGATGGACTGCAACCGTACGTCGATTCGCCAGGGCGCCAAATCGGTGACCTGCGCTTATCGTCGTGACGAAGCGAACATGCCGGGCTCGCGCAAAGAAGTGAAGAACGCCAAGGAAGAAGGCGTGAAGTTCCTCTACAACCGCCAGCCAATCGCCATCGTTGGCGAAGACCGCGTCGAAGGCGTGAAGGTGGTCGAGACCCGTCTCGGCGAACCGGATGCCCGTGGTCGTCGCAGTCCTGAGCCGATTCCGGGTTCCGAAGAGATCATTCCGGCTGATGCCGTGGTCATCGCGTTCGGTTTCCGTCCGAGCCCGGCGTCGTGGTTCGAACAGCACAGCATCCAGACCGATAGCCAGGGCCGCGTTGTGGCCCCGGAACAAGGCAAATATAAACACCAAACCAGCAACCCGAAAATTTTCGCAGGTGGCGACATGGTTCGCGGTTCTGACCTGGTGGTGACGGCGATCTTCGAAGGCCGCAATGCCGCCGAAGGGATCCTGGATTACCTGGGCGTCTGAACCCGATCCTGACCTGAAATGGGATCAAATGTGGGAGCGAGCTTGCTCGCGATAGCGGTGTAACAGTCAACTTAGATGTTGGATGTTATGGCCTCATCGCGAGCAAGCCCGCTCCCACACTGGTTTGTGGTGTTGCAAAAACAGTGTTCCACCGCGACAAATTGACCCGATAGACAAAAGGCTGACCTGCAACCGTGCCTTTTGCGTCGCGCTCTGAGAAAATGCCCGCACTTTTTTTCCGGATGCCGACATGACTGCCCTGAAGAACGACCGTTTCCTTCGCGCCCTGCTCAAGCAACCCGTAGACGTCACGCCTGTCTGGATGATGCGTCAGGCCGGTCGCTACCTGCCGGAATACCGTGCCAGCCGTGCCAAGGCCGGCGACTTCATGAGCCTGTGCATGAACCCGGAGTTCGCTTGCGAAGTCACGATGCAGCCGCTCGACCGTTACCCACAACTGGACGCGGCGATCCTGTTCTCCGACATCCTGACCATCCCGGACGCCATGGGCCAAGGCCTGTACTTCGAAACCGGTGAAGGTCCGCGCTTCAAGAAAGTCGTCAGCACCCTGGCCGACATCGAAGCCCTGCCGATCCCTGATCCGCACAAAGACCTCGGCTACGTCATGGACGCGGTCAGCACCATCCGCCGCGAACTGAACGGCCGCGTGCCGCTGATCGGTTTCTCCGGCAGCCCATGGACCCTGGCCACCTACATGGTCGAAGGCGGCTCGTCGAAAGACTACCGCAAGACCAAAACCATGCTCTACGACAACCCGCAAGCCCTGCACTTGTTGCTGGACAAGCTGGCTCAGTCGGTCACCAGCTACCTCAACGGCCAGATCATGGCCGGCGCGCAAGCGGTGCAGATCTTCGATAGCTGGGGCGGCAACCTCTCGGCGGCGGCGTACCAGGAATTCTCCCTGGCCTACATGCGCAAAATCGTCAGCGGCCTGATCCGCGAACACGAAGGCCGCAAAGTGCCGGTCATCCTGTTCACCAAGGGCGGCGGCCTGTGGCTGGAAAGCATCGCCGACGCCGGCGCTGACGCGTTGGGCCTGGACTGGACCTGCGACATCGGCAACGCCCGCGACCGCGTCGGCAACAAAGTCGCCCTGCAAGGCAACATGGACCCGACCGTGCTCTACGCCAAGCCAGAAGCCATCCGCACCGAAGTCGGCCGCATCCTCGCCAGCTACGGCAAGGGCAGCGGCCACGTGTTCAACCTCGGCCATGGCATCACCCCTGAAGTCGACCCGGAACACGCCGGCGCCTTCCTGCGCGCGGTGCATGAACTGTCGGCGCAGTATCACGAGTGATCGTGACGGGTTAACAGACACCCGGCTTTAATGTGGGAGCGAGCTTGCTCCGGGCGGCGTTCCGACGATGGCGGCAGATCAGTCAACAAAAATGTTGAATGTGAAGCCCTCATCGCGAGCAAGCTCGCTCCCACAGTTGTTTGTGGTGGGACGAATTCAGGCCTTCACACCGGCCAGGGGTGGCAACTTCGCCAGTTTCAACGCCACCAGCAGCGCAATCACCAGCAACCCGCCAATAAACGACCCGATCCCGTTCCATCCACCCATGTGCCAGAACACCCCGCCCGCCGTCCCGGCGATGCTCGACCCGGCGTAATAGCTGAACAGGTACAGCGACGACGCCTGCCCCTTGGCCTTAATGGCGCGGCGGCCAATCCAGCTACTCGCCACCGAATGGGCGCCGAAGAAGCCGAAAGTGAAGATCAACATACCAATGATCACCAGTGGCAGCGGCGTGAGCATGGTCAGGGCGAGTCCGGCGATCATCAGCACGATGGTTGCCCATAACACCTTGCGCCGGCCCAGTTTGTCGGCCAGCGAGCCAATCTTCGCGGAGCTGTAAATCCCCGACAGGTACACCACCGACAGCAACCCGACAAACGCCTGGTCCATGTTGTAAGGCGCGGCCAGCAGGCGATAGCCGATGTAGTTGAACAGCGTGACAAACGCGCCCATCAGCACAAAGGCTTCAAGGAACAACAACGGCAGGCCGGCGTCGCGAAAGTGCATGGTGAAGCCGTCAATCAAGCTGCGCGGGTGTAACGAGCGGGCGCGGAAGTTGCGCGACTCGGGGAGGATTTTCCAGAACACCGTCGCGGCGATCAGCGCGAGGCCACCGATCACCAGCATTGCCGTGTGCCAACTGACGAAATCGATCAACACGCCAGTGATCAAGCGACCGCACATCCCGCCAATCGCGTTGCCGGCGATGTACAAACCCATGGCTAGGCCGATGTGCTGCGGGTGGATCTCTTCGCTCAAATACGTCATGGCGACCGCCGCCAAGCCGCTCAACGACAAGCCTATCAACGCGCGCATCACCAACACGCCGTGCCAGCTCGGCATCATGGAACTGGCGATTGTGCAGAGCGCGGCGGCAAACAGCGCGGCGACCATCACCGGTTTGCGCCCGACGCGATCAGAGATCGGGCCGGTGATTAGCAGACCAATGGCGAGCATGCCGGTGGCGACCGAGAGGATCAGGCTGCTCTGGGCGGCGTTGATAGAGTACTCATGGGACAGCAGCGGCATCATCGGCTGCACGCAATAGAGCAGAGCGAAGGTTGCGAAGCCGCCGGCGAACAGTGCCAACACCGTGCGCATGAACAACGGCGTGCCTTTCTCGATGTAGATCTCCTTCAATTCGGCGACAACATCGTCCACCGCTGTGGGCGGAACTTCATGGGCAAGTGGAGCGACAGCAGTTTTCACTTCGGACCTCGGAGGACGCAGCCGGTCAGGCGATGAAAAAAGCATATAGCTGCCTAATGATTCAATCCAATATATTGTTCGACCTGTTTGATAGGTTTAACGACCTAATGGAGTATTCATGGAATTGCGTCACCTGCGCTACTTCATTGCTGTTGCCGAAGAACTGCACTTCGGCCGCGCCGCCCAGGTGCTGGGCATCTCGCAACCGCCACTGAGCCAGCAGATTCAGGCGCTGGAGCAGGAGGTGGGTGCGCGGTTGTTCGAGCGGACCAATCGTCGGGTCGAGCTCAGTGAAGCCGGCCGGCTGTTTCTGAAAGAGGCGCGGTTGGTGCTGGCACAGGTCGACAAGGCGGCGGATGTTGCACGGCGGGCGCAGCTGGGTGAGTTGGGCGAACTGAAGATTGGCTTCACCTCGTCAGCTCCGTTTAACTCGACCATCCCTCAGGCGATTTTTTCGTTTCGCCAGAGATTCCCGGCGGTGCACCTGAGCCTGCGGGAGATGAGCAGCACCCAGGTCGCCGATGCGTTGGTGGATGAGTCGATTGAAGTCGGAATCATGCGGCCACTTGGGTTGCCTGATTCGCTCAGCGTGGTGGAGCTGATGCGTGAGCCGCTGGTGGCGGTGCTCAGCTCCAAGCATCCATTGGTGACCGATAGTGAGGAAGGCTTGTTTCTGTCAGCCCTGGCCCTCGAACCCTTCGTATTTTTCCCACGCAGCTATGGCAGTGGTCTGTACGCACAATTGCTCAGCCTGGCGCGGGATGCCGGTTTCAGTCCGCACTTCGCTCAGGAGGCGGGCGAGGCGATGACGATCATTGGTCTAGTGGCGGCGGGGCTGGGTGTATCCGTGTTGCCGGCGTCTTATCAGCGGATGCGCATCGAAGGGGTGGTCTATCGGCCTCTGCTCGATCCGGAGGCGGTGTCGGCGGTGTGGCTGGTGCAGCGCAAGGATCAGAAGTCGCCGATGGCCAAGGCGTTTGTGGAGTTGTTGACGCGTAAGGTTGAACCGTTGAAGCCATAGCTACCGCGCAATTGATCAATTACTAGACTGCCGAATGTCGACTCATCAGGATTCCTGGTTGAGCACGTGTAGCTCAAGAGCTACACTCGGCGCATGACGGAGATCCTTCGAAGTTCAACATTCTCTGACTGGCTATTGAAGCTGGCCGATAGCCGCGCCAGGATGCGTATCCAAGTGCGAATTGACCGCATGTCCGAAGGGAATTTTGGTGATGTCAAAGCCATCGGAGAAGGGTTGAGTGAAGCACGAATTAACTATAGTCCCGGTTATCGGGTCTATTTCATGCAACAAGGCAACCAGTTGGTCATCCTCCTTTGTGGTGGTGACAAAAGCAGCCAAACCCGTGACATCAAACAAGCCAGGCTAATTGCTAAATCCTGGCAGGAGCAAAACCCATGACCGAACAATTCACTCGCTGGGACTCTGCTGAGTACCTCAAGACCGAGGAGGACATGGCCAATTATCTTGACGCTTGTATGGAAGAAGCGGGAGATGATCCAGCATTCATCGCCAAGGCTCTCGGGACCATTGCACGTGCTCGCGGCATGACTCAGGTCGCGCGGGATGCGGGACTATCTCGGGAAAGTCTTTACCGTGCCCTGTCAGGTGAAGGGAATCCAGAGTTCGGTACCATCCTTAAAGTCGTGAAAGCTTTAGGATTGAAGTTACACGCCAGTACCTGAGCCAAATTAAAAGGGGGCGCCGAAAGGCGCCCTTTGTCGTTTCTGGCGTTACGACCAACGCCGAAAGATCAGCGAAGTATTAACCCCACCAAACGCAAAGTTGTTGTTCATCACGTACTGGTTGCTCATCTGCCGGAACTCGCCGCGCAGGTAATCGAGTTTGCCGCAGTGCGGGTCGACGTCGTCGAGGTTGAGGGTGTGGATGTACAGATCGCGGTTCATCATTTCGATGCTGAACCAGGATTCCAGCGCACCGCAGGCTCCGAGGGTGTGACCGAGGAAGCTCTTCTGCGAGCTGATCGGCATGTGCTCGCCGAACAACGCGCTGGTCGCCAGGGTTTCGGCAATGTCGCCCTGTTCAGTGGCCGTGCCGTGACCATTCACGTAGCCGATATCCGAAGGCTGTAACCCGGCGTCTTCCAGCGCCAGCTCCATGGCCCGGCGCATGGTGACCTGTTCTGGACGGGTGGCGTGCTGGCCGTCGGCGTTGCTGCCGAAACCGACAAGTTCGGCGTGGATGTGCGCACCGCGAGCCAATGCGTGTTCGAGTTCTTCGAGCACCAGCATGCCGCTGCCTTCACCGATCACCAGGCCATCGCGGCCGCTGTCGTAGGGGCGTGGGGAAGTCTGCGGCGCATCGTTTTTCAGGCTGGTGGCGTAGAGCGCATCGAAGACCATCGCTTCGGTGGGGCACAGCTCTTCAGCGCCGCCGGCGAGCATCAATGGCAGGCGACCAAACTTGACCGACTCGTAGGCATAACCGATGCCCTGACTGCCGCTGGTGCAAGCGCTGGAGGTCGGGATCAATCGGCCGGTGAGGCCGAAGAAGATGCTGATATTCGCCGCTGTGGTGTGCGGCATCATGCGCACATAGGAATTGGCGTTCAGGCCCTCGGCCACCGAGTTGAGCAGCATGTTGCCGAACGCCTTGATCTCGTCGGTGCTGCCGGTGGATGAGCCGCAGGAAACGCCCATGCGCCCGTCCTTGATCGACGGGTCACCCAACAGACCGGCATCGGCCAATGCCTGTTCTGCCGCGCCGACCGCCAGGCGCGAGACCCGGCCCATGCTGCGCAATTGCTTGCGGGTCCAGTGGCTCGGCACTTTGAAGTCATCGATGGGGCCCGCCAGTCGGGTGTTGAGTTCGGTGAAACGATCCCACTCGTCCATGCGGCGTATGCCGCTGCGGTTGGCTGCGAAATTAGCGGCGATGGTGTCCCAATCGCTACCGAGTGAGGTGATGCCGGCCATGCCGGTGACGACGACGCGCTTCATCAGCACAGGCCTCCGTTAACGGCCAGAACCTGCCGGGTGATGTACGACGCTTCCGCCGACATCAGGAAATTCACTGCGCTGGCCACCTCTTCCGGGGTGCCCATGCGTTGTGCGGGGATCATTTTCATCATTTCTTCCACCGGCACGTTTTCATCGAGCATCGCGGTGTCGATCAAGCCGGGTGCGACACAGTTAACGGTAATTTTGCGCTTGCCCAATTCAATCGCCAACGCCTTCGCCGCGCCGATCAAACCGGCCTTGGAGGCGCTGTAGTTGACCTGGCCACGGTTGCCGATCAACCCAGAAACCGAGGTGATGCAAACAATCCGTCCGGCGGCGCGACGGCGAATCATCGGCATCATCACCGGGTGCAGCACGTTGTAGAAACCGTCGAGGTTGGTGCGCATTACCACGTCCCAATCATCCTCGCTCAGGGCCGGAAAAGCACCGTCGCGCGTCAGGCCGGCGTTCAGCACCACGCCGTAATAGGCGCCGTGGGTTTCCACGTCGGCTTCGAGAATGGCTTTGCAGCTGGCGCGATCGGACACATCGAATTGCAGAATGCGCACGTTGCGCCCCAAGGCTTCGATGTCGGCCTTCACGGCT
Source organism: Pseudomonas sp. UYIF39 (assembly GCF_029963765.1). Taxonomy (GTDB): domain Bacteria; phylum Pseudomonadota; class Gammaproteobacteria; order Pseudomonadales; family Pseudomonadaceae; genus Aquipseudomonas. The sequence continues at coordinate 105,220 of NZ_JALBYU010000009.1, read as the reverse complement.
TCAGCGTCCGCCAGGCCACTGCGGCAATGCAGCACGATGTCATGCCCGGCCTGGGCCAGACGCAAAGCGATGGCGCGGCCGATGCCACGGCTGGAACCGGTGATCAGTACGGATTCAGTCATGGCTGGGTTCCTTGGGTCTCATGAAGGTATTGAGCGGCCTGGGGCGGGCGGAACACGTTCAGACGAGCGGTGGCGTGAATGCCGGGGGCGGTGATGTGGCATTCGAACACGCCCATGCCGTTGTCGTCTTCCAGCGAGCGGATGCCGTGGATGGTCAGCTCCGTGCCGGCGGGGAAGTGCTCGACGTTGCATTCGAATTTGCGGGTGCCGAGCAGAAACCCCAGCTCCACCGCATCGCCTCGCTGGCGCGCATGGCAACCGGCGTAGGCGGCGACGCTCTGGGCCATCAGTTCGATGCCGACCCAGGCCGGCAGGCTGCCGTCCGGGCGGTTGAACAGGCCATCGGGCTTGACCGTGAGGCGGGTGTAAATCTGCTCGTCATCGAACGACAGGATCTGCTCGATGAAGATCATGTCGCCCGCGTGCGGCAGCAGTTCGGCGATCGGCCAGTCAATCATGGGGCGTCTCCGATAATCAGGCTGACGTTGTTACCACCGAAGGCAAAGGAATTGCTCATCAGATAGCGAGGTGCAATGGACGTCAGGCGATTGGCCGGGGTCACCCAATTCAGGGCTGGCAATTTGGGATCCGGTTGGCCGTCCCAGACGTGGGGCGGCAGGGCGTGCTCGCGATTGCCTGCACTGAGGCTCAACCAGCAGAACGCCGCTTCCAGAGCGCCGGCCGCCCCGAGGGTGTGACCGGTCATGGGTTTGGTCGACGAACACGGCACCCCCGCCGGGAACAACGTCGCCACCGCCAGGCTTTCCATGGCGTCGTTGTGTTGGGTGGCGGTGCCGTGCAGGTTCAGGTAGTCGATCTGTTGCGGCTGCAGTTGTGCTCGGTTCAAGGCTTTGCGCATCGCTTGCAGTGCGCCGCGGCCGCTGGGTTCCGGGGCGGAAATGTGATGCGCATCGGAGCTGGCGCCACTGCCGAGCAGGGCAATCGGCTGGCTGTCGCCGACACGTTTGCTCATCAAAAACAGCGCCGCCGCTTCACCAATGTTGATGCCGTTACGGTTCACCGAAAACGGGTTGCAGCGTTGCCCGGACACCGCTTCCAGCGCCGAGAAGCCATTGAGGGTCAGCTTGCACAGGCTGTCGACACCTCCGCACAGCACCGCGTCGCAAATGCCCAAATCCAACAGTCGCTGAGCACTCATCAGCGCCCGGGCGCTGGAAGTGCAGGCCGTGGAAATCACATAGGCCGGGCCGCTCAGTTGCAGCCAGTCGGCGAGGAAGTTCGCTGGAGCGCCGAGTTCCTGTTGCTGGTAGCCATAATCAGCCGGGAACTGATGCTCGCGGATGTAATGGGCCAGGCCGCGACTGGCTTCGTCGATACCCGAGGTGCTGGTGCCCAGAACGATACCGATGCGGTCGCGGCCGTAGGTCTGGATCGCCTGATCGATGTCTTCGCGAATTTGCAGCGCGGCTTCCAGCAGCAATTGATTATTGCGAGTGTCTTGCGGCGCAAGCTCAGCCGGGATCGGCGCCAGTTCGCCGCGAACCGCGGCCACGGGCAACGACCGTTCCGCCACCCAGCCAGCCTCATTGCGCATGCCCGAGCAGTCACCGGCAAACAGGTTGCGAGCGACTTCGGACTTGTCACGGCCCAGGGCGCAGATCACCCCGAGGGCATTCAGGTAGGCCGTCATGGCGCGTCCCCGCTGAGCGGCGTGACTTGATATTTCGGGCCTTTGGGCAGGTTCAATTCAAAGCTCATGGGTTGTGAGTAGCGGACTTCCCAGTGCGCTGGCAAGGATCGTTGCGAGCCATGCTGCCACGCGGCGGGATAGTTGCCCGACAGTTCATCTTTAGGGGTCAGCGCAAACAGCAGCGCGGCGAACAGCTCTCGCGCTTCCGGATTGGGCGGCAGCAGGCCGTCAGCCTGCCACTCGCCATCGACCAGTTTCTGGCGTGCCTGTGGAATGCCCAGCAAGTCCATCATCGACCAGCGAATGCCCGGGCCTTCACGCTGGATCACCAGCACCCAGTCCTGCCGTTGGTCGGCCAGCAGACGCTGGATGTGCAATTGCAGCGGCAATGACAGGTTTGGGGTTTGCTCGGGCAGCGGCGCCCGGCTGGCACAGGCGCTCAGCAACAGGACGCAACCCAAAAGCAGAAAACGGATCATCAAACACACCTTTCAAGGGGTTTGCGCGCGACCACATTGACCAGGGTTTCTTCCCGTTGGCCGAAGGGCTTTGGCCGGCGCAGACCCACGCGTTCAAACAGGCCGAAATCCTTGGCGCGGCTCCACCACAAGTATGGATAAGACACGTTTTGCGGGCCGAGTTCGAAACCTTGCTGACGAATCATCTCCAGGTACCCGGCGGCGCTCTTTTGCACGTGCATCGGATGACGGAACAACCAGCGGATCACCCAAGTATCAATGTAAGCCTCGGTGGATTCGGCGAACAGCAGATAGCCACCGGGTTTGAGCACGCGGTAGAACTCGGCCAGTGCCTGTTCCTGCTGCACCAGATGGTGGAAGGTCTGGTGACAGAACAGCAAATCGACGCTGGCGTCGGGGACGTTGATGCTCGCGCAGTCGCTGCCGATCAACTCCACCGCCATGCCCTGACGAACGGCCTCTTCGCCGGCCAGGTGCAGGCTGTGAGGGTCGGCGTCCAGACCGATCAGGCGCTGGGGGGCAAAGGTCTGGCGCAGGTACTGGAACGATTTGCCCTGACCGCAACCGGCATCCAGCAGCACCGGGTTGCTCGGCGGTGATTCGCTGAACAGGCTGCGCAAATCGGCGATTGCCACTCGCAGAACATGGTGCTGCCAGGTGTGGCTGCGCAGGAACCAGAAACCAAAGCGGGTGTCTTCGACGTAGGTGTCGCTCAAGTAGCTCATGTGGCATCCCTTGCACAGAGCTCCGAGAGCATCCGCAGCCGGCGCTTGGGTTCGGCGACGAACGGATTACGCTCGTCCCAGGCATAACCAGCGAGGATCGAACTGATCATGCGGCGAATATCCGGCGAGCCGCCCTCGTGATAAATCACATCCTGGAACGTCCCGGCGTACCAGCCTTCGACGTAGCAACGGAACGTGTCGACGCCGCGCTTGAGCGGGATGGCGAACTCAGTCTGCCAGTCGACATGTTCGCCTTGCAGTTGGCGATGCAGAACCCCGGCGGCCATGCTCGCCGAGCGCATGGCGATGGTCACGCCGGAGGAGAACACCGGGTCGAGGAATTCTGCTGCGTTGCCGAGCAGGGCAAAGCCTGGCCCGTGGAGGGTTTTGACGTTGGCCGAGTAGCCACCGATGGTTCGAGCAGGCGTATCCCACACGGCGTTGTTCAGCACTCCGGCCAGGCTTGGGGTTTCAGCGATAAACCCTCGCAGGCACTCGTCCAGATTTTCCATGCGACCGTCGAAGTGTTCGGCTGCTGCGACCACGCCCACCGAGCAACGGCCCTTGCTGAACGGGATGGTCCAGAACCAGATGTCGCGGTGGATCGGATGGGTGGTGATGAGGATTTTTTCCCGCTCGAAGGCCGGGTTGTCGATGTGGTCTTCGACGTGGGTGAACACGGCCTGGCGCACCGGGAAATCCGATGGTGCTTCAAGGTCGAGCAAGCGCGGCAACACACGGCCGTAGCCGCTGGCATCCAGCACGAAATCGGCTTCGACACGGTACTGGCTGCCGTCTTCGCGAAGCACATCGAGTTGCGGTTTCGGCAGGGTGAAATCGACGCTGACGATGGCTTCGCCGTAACGAACGTCGACGCCTTGCAGCGCAGCCTGATCGGCCAGCAGCTTGTCGAAATCGGCACGCTGGACCTGGAAGGTGGTCGGCTTGCCGTTGCTGAAAGTCTCGCCGAAATCAAAGGCGCTGTATTGCTCGCCCCAAGCGAATGCCGCACCGTTTTTCAACTGGAATCCGGCGGCGTTCACCGCCTCGAGCATGCCGGCTTCTTCGACGAAATCCAGGCAGTGGGACAGCAGGCTTTCACCGATGGAAAACCTTGGGAAATGCTGGCGTTCGATCATCAATACATCGTGACCTTTGCGCTTGAGCAACGCGGCAGCGATGGCGCCCGATGGACCTGCACCGATAACCACGACCTGGCGATGTTCCATTTCAACTGTTGGCACGGGGGCTCCTTGCCGGGACGGCGATGTTCAGAGGGGTTCGGTGCATGCCGACGAGCGCCGGCAGCAGTGTCGCGATCAGGCCCATCACCATCAGCGCGAAGTACAGCGCCGGGCAGATGAGTTGTTGTTGCAGCAACAGGTTGAGAAAGACGATCTCGCTCAAGCCACGAATGTTCAGCAAGACACTTTCCCGCCAGCGACTGGCGCCTTCAAACGAGGCGCCGGCCCAGCCGAGGCCCAGCCAGTTGCCCAGCAGTTTACTGGCAATCGGGAACAGCAACAGGGCCGCCAGTTGCACCCAGCCGAGGCTGGCCATGGCCGCGTGGACGTTGATTTGCACGATGCCGAACGTGAGGATCAGCGGGATCGCGATATACGTCTGCAAGTGACTCATCCAGATCACCGGCAACGGCAGCACCAACGGCACTTTGAGCGCGGCCATCCACAACAGGTAACCGATGCCGAAAATCAGCGCATTGAGCTTGAAGTGTTCCGCCACGACCAGCAGTGCGAAGAAGCAACCGCTGTGCAGCAACGGCTGGCGCAATCGGAGCAGACGCAGCAGTAACGGCAGGCAAGCGCCGGCCAGCGGCAGCAGGAGGCTGCTCAGGTGCAGGCTGCCCTGGGCGATGGCGAACAGGGTCCAGCAAGTGAGGTCGATGAGGATCGCGGTCTGCACCAGTCGCCGGGTAGCGGCAGGCGGGTATTTGATGTGCCGCAGGTACAGATACAACACCGGAATCGCCGTGATGGCGAACAGCAGGCCGACCGCCAGCGAACTGATCCAGGGTTGCGGCGGTAACAGCCACACCGCTGTCGCGAGGCCGCAGGCAAACGGAATGCAGAAACTCGGCAGGGCGATTTTCAGGCTTTGACGGTCGAGTCGCAGGTCGATCACGTCACTGAGAATGTGCCCCAGCAACAAGGCAAAACTCAAGCTGTAGACGTTTTTCAGCCAGCCCGGTGCGACCAGCGTTGCGCCGCTCAATTGCCATTGGGGCTCGATCCAGAAGTACATCAGCAGCGGCAGGCCGAAGGTGGCCAGCAACAACTGGCTGACGATCGGGATCACGCCGAAGTGTCGACCGACACGGGTGGCCACGGCGAACAGCGCCAGGGCCATGACCCAGAACACGGCGATCATCATGTGGCTGACTCCGTGACTGGGGCGGCGTGAACCTGGTGTCCGGCCCACGGCGCAAGAATGAAGCTGAAGGCCAGCCCCAGGCTCACCGACAGACCGAAGTTGCTCACCGCCGGCGTGCTGGACACCGCCAGCAAACCGAACGACAGCCACGTGGTCAGCGCCGCCAGCAAGGTGCCCAGCAGGCTCACGGCAGCGCCGCCGACCTGTTCACGCATGAGGATCGCGTAATCAACACTGATGGCCGTCACCAGCAGCAGGCCGAACAGACTGAACAGCGTCAGCGGTTGCCCCATCCAGCCGAGACTGGCCAGGCTGCACAGCGCGGCCAGCAGCGGCAGCGCGACGATTCGCAGCGCGCCGCCGAAACCGAACGGCAGGATCAGCACCAGCACGATCAGCACGCAGGACGCGAGTTTCAATTCTGCGACACTGATCTGGGTGTCGGCGAACACCTTGTTCAACTCCCCGAGGCGATCCACCAGTTCCACGCCCGGCAAATCCAGTGCCTGGACGCGTAGCAGAGAGGGGTTGTTCAGGCCTTGCAGACTGACCATCGCCGCTACGCCGTCATCGGTCGGTCCCAGCCACAGCGCGCGATAGGGTTCCGCTAATGGGCCGACCAGCGCTGCGTCGATGTCTTCGGTGGGCAGTGCCTGCAACTTCGTGAGCTCTGCTTGCAGCGCCTCGGCCGGCACGCCGACATCGAGTAGCGGCTGCCAGAACTGCGGCAACTTGTTCAACGCTTCGCGCACTTGCCGCTGTTCGGTCGGTTGGCTGACCAATTGATTGAGCGACAGATAACCCTGGAGTTTTTCCAGGTTGACCAACTGATCCAGCCGCTCGCTCAGCGCGGTTTGGCGTTCCAGCAGTTGCTGCTGATTGGCCGCGCGCACCAGGAAGAACTGGCTGGTGGGTTGATAGCCTGTGATGCGTGCAATGGTTTGTGCTTCGTCAGTCAGTTGCTGCGGTGCACCGACCCACTGGCGAATGTCGTTTTTGGTGTCGAGCTGCAACAGACCGCCCACACAAAAGGCAATCAGCAGCGCCAGCAGCACCGGCGTGCTCGCGAGCTTGAGCAACGCTTCACGGCGCCCCAGCAAATACTCGGCCACCCGCAGCGGCCACTGCGCTGGACGCAGGTCTGTGCCCTTGAGCAGTGCCGGCAGCAGGCACACGGCGGACAAATAAGCGCCGAGCAAACCGGCGGCAGAAAACACGGCAATTTGGGTCAGCGCCGGGAACGGTGTCCAGGCCAGGGCCAGGTAACCGATGCAACTGGTGATCAGGCTCAGCGTCAGGCCCGGCAACGTCAGGCGCAGGGCCGGCCAACTGTGCCAGGGTTTCAGGCTCCAGCTCTTGGACAGATAGTGCAGCGGGTAATCGACCGCCACGCCGATCAGGCTCGAACCGAGCACCAGGGTCATCACATGCATATGGCCGAACAACGCCACGCAGGCCACCGCGCCGAAGAGCATGCCGACCAGCACTGGGACGAAGGCCAGCAAAACCCGCCAGCGCCGGAAGGCCAGCAGCAACAGCAACAGAATGCCCACCGTGGCGCCGCCACCGACCCAGGTCATTTCCCGGGTGGCTTGCTTTTGCCCACTGGCCGCATAGAGCAAGCCGCTGGCGGCAAGCAGTTGAACGTCTACCTGAGCGGCTTCTTCACGGCTGTGCTGGAGCAGGTCGGCCACTTGCAGCGGCAGGTTCATGTCGAAGGCGTTGCCCGTGGTGCGCGAGCGCAGCAGCACCCAACTCTTGCCGTCGGCATCGGCGACCAGCGCACCGCTGCCGATGTCCAGTTGCACCGCGCCGTGTTGCGGCTGGCTGTTCTGGATGCGTCCGGTCAGGCCCAGCCAGTCATCCTGGCTCGGCACCAGACTGAAACCGATGAAGGGGTCGAACAGCGCTTGCACTCGCTGTTGGATAAAGGCGTCGGGATGTTCAATGAGTTGCTGCTGGTCAGCCGCTGACAGCATCGCGAGTCGACCATTGAGCAATTGAGTGCGCAGCGCCGGGAGGTCGGCCTGGAGGTTCCATTGGACCTTTTCGAACAAACCGCTGGCCTGCCACTGTTCACCCAGTTTCTGTGCCATCGCGACGGCTTGCTGGCGATCGGTGTGGCCGACCAGCACCAGCATTTCTCGGTTCAGCGGTTCTTGCATGCGTTGTTCGGCGCGCAGTTCCAGCGCGTCTGGCGCCGTGCCCGGCACCAGTTCCATCAGGTTGGCCGACAGCGGGGCGCCGTCACGCCATTGCCAACCGGCGAGCGCGAGCACCGCCAGCAGCAGGATCAGAAACAGCCGTGGAAGACTCCGTTCACTCGGCAAAGTCATGTTGCTCCGCATCGCTCAACGGTTGGAAGCGGGTGCTGTCCTGCATGCGCAAAAGCGTGCTGTCGCCCTGGGTTTCGAGCAGCTCGATGCTGTGCACCAGTTCGCCGCCGGCAATGTTGATCTGAGTGAACACCTGCTTGAGCAGCATGGAACGCGGGGTGAGCGTCAGCTTCCAGTTCTGTGCATCGCCGCTCAGTGAAAGCTCGAAATCCCGTTGCAGCCCACTGCTGTCGCCTTGCAGTACGGCGAGGAACAAACGGTTCTGCTCGGCGCCGGCACTCTTGCTCGGCAGCATTTGCCAACCGTTGGCGTCACGCCGGGCAATGCCTTTGGCGCTGATGCGGTAATCCTGTTGCAGCGGGGTTTTCAGCAGCCAGAGCAAACCGTGGTTTTTAGCGAGAACGAAAGTGCCCTTGCTGGTCAGCGGCTGGGGCAGGGCGCGCAGGTGTTTTTCCTGAATGAAGTTGCCGTGGATCACGTCAGGTTTTGCCAGTTGATCACTCAACTGCTGCAAATCAAAAGCCTGCGCCATCGAAGAAAACCCCAGCGCCATCACGAACAGGTAGCAGCTGCCGAGCCCGCGAGGCTGCGTTCGGCGGCGAAGCCGTCGTAAAACCTGCGCTTGTGGTGCATCAGGAGAAACGCAGGGCGACTGCTGCGCAATCGAACGCAGGCTTCGGCAGCTGCTACAGAGGGTTTTCAACAGGTTCATGCGAGCATCCTTTCAACAGCGTCGGTGAAGACCTTGGGTGAGGCCAACTGCATTTCGCGGCTGCTCATGTCGACGGCGACCTGCACGGAACTGGCGCGGGTCAAGCGTTCGCCGGTGTCCAGATCGCTGATCAGGTAGCTGATCTTCAGACGGTTCTCCCATTCCACCAGATTGGCGCGCACGTTGAGCTTTTGGCCGAACACGGCGCCGCGCACATAACGCAATTGCAGATCGATCACCGGCCACGCGTAACCCGACTCGACCATGGCCGTGTAGTTGTGGCCGATCTTGTCCAGCAGCGCGCAGCGGGCGACTTCCAGGTATTTGATGTAATGGCCGTGCCAGACAACGTTCATGGTGTCGACATCAAAGAACGGCACGAGGATTTCCGTATCGGTGTGAAGCACTCCCTTGCTACGCATGCAGCCTCCAGTGTTGCTCGGCAATACGCTTCAGGCACAGGCGCAGTTCGCCTTCCAGCGCGCGGTCTTCGATGACCGGCGGGAAGTCCTTGGCCAACTCCTCGTGCATGGCGGCCAGGGCCGGTGGCAATGGACGTGCATCCTCGGCCTTGCTGCGCAGCCAGACGCCTTGGTTGGCGGCCAGCAGGGTGGCGGCGGCGACCTGTTCGGTCAGTTCCAGCACACGGATCGCATCGCGGGCAGCGATTGTGCCCATGCTCACTTTGTCCTGGTTGTGGCATTCGGTGGAGCGCGAGAAGACGCTGGCCGGCATGGTGTTTTTCAGCGCTTCGGCGGTCCAGGCACTGGTGCCGATCTGCACGGCTTTGAAGCCGTGATTGAGCATCGCCCGGTCAGCGGTGGCGCCGGACAGGTTGCTCGGCAAGCCGTGGTTGTAACGCTCGTCCACCAGCAAGGCGAGTTGACGATCGAGCAGGTCGGCGACGTTGGCCACCAGGTTTTTCAGGCTGTCCATGGCGAACGCAATGTGGCCGCCGTAGAAGTGCCCGCCGTGCAACACGCGCTCGGCTTCGGCGTCGATAATCGGGTTGTCGTTAGCGCTGTTGAGCTCGATCTCGATGAACGAGCGCAGCCAGTTCAGGCTGTCGGCCAATACGCCGAGGACGTGGGGTGCACAACGCAGGGAATAACGGTCTTGCAGGCGATGCAGCGGCGCGGTCGGAGCGTCGATCGCCAGATCCTTGCGCAGCCACGCGGCAACTTGCATCTGCCCCGGATGCGGTTTGGTGGCGAACAGGCGCTCGTCGAAGTGCTCGGGGTTGCCTTGCAGGGCGACCACATTCAACGCGGTGATGCGCGTGGCCAGTTGCAGCAGGTAATCGGCGCGGGCGTAGGCCAGGCACGCGAGGCCGGTCATGACGGCGGTGCCGTTCATCAGCGCCAACGCTTCTTTCGGGCGCAGGACCAGCGGTTCCCAACCCAGTTCGCGGTGTACGTCGGCCGCTTGCCAGCGTTCACCCCGGAACATCACTTCGCGCTCGCCGGACAAGGTCGCGGCGACATAGGACAACGGCGTCAGATCACCGCTGGCGCCCACCGAGCCCTCTTCCGGAATCAGCGGCAGAATGTCGTGTTCGAGGAAGGCTTGCAGGCGTTCCAGCAGTTCCATGCGCACCCCGGACACGCCGTGGCACAGCGACTGCAAACGCGCCGCCAGCACCGCGCGAGTGGCCTGCGCATCAAGCAGTTTGCCCAGGCCGCAGCCGTGGAACGTGTACAGATGACGGGGCAATGCCTCGACGTGATGCAGCGGTACCGCGACCACGCAAGAATCGCCGTAACCGGTGGTCACGCCGTAGATCACGCCTTCCTTGTCCAGCAGGGAGTCGAGGAATCGCGCACCCTTGGCGATACGCTCGCGGTACGCAGGGTCGCCTTGCAACTGCGTCGGCACCTGACGGTTGGCCAGGGCCAGCACGTCTTCGATGCGCAAAGGGAGTTCGCCGAAGGTTACCGGCTCAAGCGTTGGCGTCGTCATCGGTCTTCCAGAAAGGGTAAAAGTTGAACCATTGTTGGGGCGCTTCAAGGCAATAGTGACCCAAGCGTTCGGCATAGCGGGAGGCCCACTGATGAATGACCTGCTCGCGGTCGCTGCGCTTCCACACCACGGCCTCGGCGAACGGTTCGAGGGTCAGTCGATAGTCGCCCGTCGGCTTCTTCAGGCACAGCATCAGGTTGATCGGGCATTTCAGCAGACCGGCCAGCAACCATGGGCCCTGAGGGAACGCGGCTTGATGGCCGAGGAAGTCCACCGTCACGCTGCGCCCGCCGTGCAGCGGCACGCGATCGCCGGCAATCGCCAGCCATTCACCGCGCTCCAGGCGCTCATGGAGTTGCAACATGATCAGCGGGTCCAGTTCGCTGACTTGAATCAGCCGCAAATTGGTCGCGCCGGCTTCACCCAGCAAGCGGTTGAAATGTTCGGCGTGCTTGGTGTGCACCAGCACGTTCATCGTGACTTTTTCACCGATCTCGGCCAGCGCACGGCAGACCTCGAGATTGCCCAAATGCGCGCCTACCAGCATCTGCCCGCGGGTGCCGCGCAGTTGATTGCGCAGCAATGCCGGGTCGATGATTTCAATCTGCTCGATGCTCAGCTTGCCGTTCCAGACGTCGAGCTTGTCGAGCATGGAGTCGGCGAAGGCCATGAACTGGCCGAAGACTCGCCATTGGGTCGGGCGCAATTCGTGGCGACCACTCCAGTCGGCGAGTCGCTGCTGGTATTGCCAGGCGCTGCGACGGGCGCTGCGCCCGAACAGGAAAAAGTACAGAACGATGCCGTACAGCAGCGGACTCAACAGCCGACGGCCCAGCACTTTGGCGCAGAGTGCGGTGAATTTCATCAGCCAGAAGCTGCCGCGCTCCTGGCGGTCAGCCCAGTGTTCCTTGTCTGCGCTCATGCTCGCCACCGTCGCCAGAGAATCACTGGCGCCCGCAGCAACATGCCGAAGAACAACCGGGTGTGCATGCTCGTAATCAGCACGTTGTCGTGGAACAGGCGGAAATGCGAGACACCATCCAGCGGGTAATGGACGTTGGTTTGCAGCCATTGCATGGGCAGATTGCGCCAGGCCAGTCGCACGAGAATGTCCGAGTCGAAGTCCATGCGCTTGCCAATCTTCGCCGAATCGATCAGCGCCAGGGTCGGTGGCAACGGATAGACACGGAAGCCGCACATGGAATCGCGGATCTGCAACGACAGGGTGTTGATCCAGACCATGACGTGAGTCAGGTAACGGGCGTACAAACGACCTTTCGGCACGCTGGCGTCGTATCGCGGATAGCCGCAGATCACCGCCTCGGGATGGGCGCGTGACAGTTTGATGAAAGTCTGGACGTCTTGCAGATCATGCTGACCGTCGGCGTCCACCTGCAAGGCATGGCTGAAGCCCAGGCGCGAGGCTTCGCGAAAACCGGTCATGACCGCGCCACCCTTGCCCTGGTTGGCGGCGAGTCGGATCAGGAACACCTTGTCGTGCTGGGCCAGTTGATCAAGCACCTTTGCACAGGGCGGGCTGCTGGCATCGTCCACCAGAATGCACGGCAAGCCGCTGGTGAGCACCGCATCAACCACTGTGGTGATGGCCGTTTCGTGGTTGTAGACCGGGACCACGGCGCAGGGGTTATGCATCGCCTGACGCCTCCAGCAAGATTCGCCCACTGGAGCAGGTTGCGGTCTCGTTGCGATAGGCGAAATACAACTTGCTGCGCGTTGGATCGAAGCGCAGGTGCAACTGGACTTCATCGCCAGGGCGCACCAGTTGCTGGAATTTCAGCACTTCCATGCCCGCGAATTTTGCCGGCAGGTCCATCAATTGCTGACCCAGCGTTAACGCCCATTCCACTTGCACCACACCGGGCAATACCGGTGCCTGAGGGAAGTGACCGCTGAAGTAAGCGAGGTCGGGTGGTACCGCCAGTTGCAGGCTCCACTCGCCATCGACTTCGACCTGTTCCAGCACTTGCGGCGCCTTTGGACGCGGCGCCAGCAGTAAGGCTTCAACGGTGGCCTGGGGCAGTTTGCCCTGAGCGTTCAGCGGCAGTTGCCGCAGCAGGCGCCAGCGTCGTGGCAAGGCCAGGGCTTCGCAATGCTGGCTCAAATGCTGACGCAGTTCTTGCGTGAGGGTGCGTCGCCCCTGATTGCGCAAGGCATGCAGGCCTGACTCGGTCAGCACCAACAGCGCACCCAACGAAGCGCGGTTTTCCTGAACCACGCCAAGACGCGCTTCGGCGACCCAGTCGTGGGCTATGAGTGCCTGTTCCAGCATCGGTAGCGAGATACGTTTTTCTTCCAGTTTGACGATTCGGTCCAGCCGTCCGAGCAGTTCGAATCGGCCGTCGGCAGCGATTCGCGCAGCATCCGCGGTGTGTTCGATATGCCCGGGCGCCAAGTACGGCGAAGCAATGAGCAGGGCGCCGTCGCTGTCCTGGCTCAATTCAATGTCAGCAAAGGGCTGCCAGAGATCGTCGCCCTGACGCCAGGCGATGCCGCCGGTTTCCGAGCTGCCGAGGATTTCCGTCGGCCATTGCTGCAGGCGTTGCTGAAGGCTTTGCGCGGCTTCGGCCGGCAAGGCGCCACCGGAGGAAAATACCCGGCGAACCGCACTTAAAGCAGGCCAGTCGAGGTTGTCGCCCATGCGCTTGAGCAGCGCCGGGCTGGCGACCCAGGCGAACACCGGGTGTTCGCGGCTGGCGCGCTGCAGGTCTTCAGGGAATGCCAGCTGCTTGCGCACAATCGAGCGCCCGGCGCACAGCGGCCATAGCACTCGAAACAATAATCCGTAGATATGTTGAGTGGCGACGCTGCCGATGATGCAAGCCGCCCCAAGATCGGCGCCCCAGAGCCGCTCCAGCGCTTCGACTTCATTGGCCAGTTGGCGCAGGGTTTTGTCGATGCGCTTGGGCTCGCCACTGGAGCCGGACGTGCACAGGCTCAGCGAACAGCGATCCAGATCCAGTGCGGCCGCCATCAACGGCGGCTGCCGATAATCGCTCAGGTGCGCGTCATCGGCCTGATCGGTCAGCCACAGATCGACTTCGGTCGACCAGCGCTGGCGAGTCCGGGCTTGCAGGTCTGCGGGCAGCAGCACGCTGACCCCGGCGCGCCAGGCACCGAGCAGGGCAATCGCCAGGTCGGCGGCGTCCTCAAGGTGCACGGCAATACGTCGCACACCCTGGGCTTGCAGGCCCGCGGCGAGGCTTAACGCCTGTTCGCAAAGCTGTGCATGATTTAGCGTCGGTTCGGCCGTCACGGCACGTTCCGGTTGTGCCTTGAGCAACAGTTGCTCAAGTTTTATCCAATTCATGGGTGGCCTCGTACCCGTTGTCGTATAAGCCATTCAATGGCAAACAGCAGGCCCATCAATCCGTAGGAAATCAGTCCGGTGTACAACATCCACCAACTTAGCGGCGCCCAGAGGGTCAGGGCGGCGGCGAGCAAACCGTTAAAGAGAAAAAACACGCACCAGACGACCGTCACCTGGCGGGTATAAACAATCGCCTTGGCCGGCAGTTGCGGTTCACGCAAGCGCGCCAGGCGTTCGATGATCGGCGGGCCGACGATCAAGCTCAGGCCAAACAGCCCGAGCATGAACGCGCTGATCAGCACCGGGTACCAGCGCAGCAGCAGCGGGCTGTCGAACAACGCCAGCAACAGGCAAAAAGTGATCGCGGTGATCGCCATCCACAGACTGCCGGGCTTGCGCGTACCGAGCAGTGCCCGGGCCAGCCACAGGCTGCCCAGCAGCAGACCGAACTGCCACGGGGCAAAGTGCTCCATGCCGAAATACACCGCAAAGGGGTACAGCAGGCCCGCCAGCAGCAGGCCGAGGCCGATCAGTCGGCTCATGCGGCCGGCTGAACCAGACGGTAGACCGCCTCGACCACGTCGCTGACGGTACGCACCGATTTGAACTCTTCGGCAGCGATTTTCTTGCCGGTCTGGCGTTTGATGTGATCGATCAGGTCGACCGCGTCAATGCTGTCGATTTCCAGATCCTGATACAGGTTGGATTCGAGGCTTACGCGCTCGGGTTCCAGCTCGAAGAGTTCGACCAGAGCATCGCGCAGGGTGTTGAAGATGTCGTCACGAGTTTGCATGGTCCGGTCTCAAGCTGCCTGTTTTGCAGTGACGAACGCCGCAAGGCTCGCCACGTTGCTGAAGTGATTGCGTGTGTCTTTGGCGTCGGCGTCGATTTTGATGCCGTACTTTTTCTGGATGGCCAGGCCGAGTTCCAGAGCGTCTACCGAATCCAGGCCCAGGCCTTCGCCGAACAGCGTCTGGTCGTCGCCGATGTCTTGTGCGCTGATGTCTTCAAGGCCCAGGGCGTCGATGATCAGTTCTTTGATTTCACGGTGTAGATCGCTCATCTTCGGCGAGCTCCTTAATGTAGTAATGATGCAAATAGTCATTGAGCTTGCGCGAGGCCTGAGGAGCAGGGCCCAGCGAGGCGAAGGCTTGTGGGTCTATATCGGCCCCGACACGGAAACTGAAGTGCACACGGCGTTTGGGGATCCGATACCAGGGCTCGGCCTTGGTCAATGTGGTCGGGCTGACCTTGATGATCACCGGGGTGAGGATTTTCGCACCGCGCAGAGCGATTGCCGCAGCACCCCGATGAAAGGCTGGCGCCTGACCGGGCTGAGTGCGGGTGCCTTCAGGAAAGATGATCAGGGTCTGGCCGCTTTTCAGCGCGTCGGCAGCGGCATCGAGCATGTCCATGCTGCCGTCGTTGCTGATGTATTCGATGCAGTGCAGCGGGCCGCGGGTAAAAGGGTTCTCCCAGAGACTTTTCTTGACCACGCAGTTGGCGTGGCGCACCAGGCCGATCAGGAACACCACATCGATCAACGACGGGTGATTGGCGATAATCATTTGCCCCGGTCGGCCGAGTTTTTCGGCGCCCTGGATGTCGTAAGTCAGCACGCCGGTGCGAGCCATGAATCGCACAAAAAACCAGAACAGGCGGGCAACGGTGTGCCGCGCTCGTCGCCGGTGTGTCCAGGCGTCGCC
Source organism: Pseudomonas sp. UYIF39 (assembly GCF_029963765.1). Classification (GTDB taxonomy): domain Bacteria; phylum Pseudomonadota; class Gammaproteobacteria; order Pseudomonadales; family Pseudomonadaceae; genus Aquipseudomonas. The sequence goes on along the minus strand of NZ_JALBYU010000009.1, from coordinate 89,811 downwards.
GGGCAGGCAGTTCAGCAGCGGGAAAACCACCAGCCGCAGGCACAGCCCGCCCAACCCGAACAGGGTGAAGCTTGCGGCGGTAGCCAGCAGGCGCCAGTAATAGGCGTCGCGGTTTTTTTCGGTTACAGGTTGCGTTGCCAGGTCCATACACGATTTTTCCAGGCATGTTGGCAGGTTGTTTGCTGGCCGAGCAGGGTACTCAATAGGTTCAGGGCATGGGGCCAGTGGGCTTTGGACAACTCATCCGCGGCGCTGTTCAGGGACAACTGCCAGTTGTTGCCGGGGGTGATCAACAAGCCGACCGCGTAAGGGAATGGCACGTCGTCGATCCAGGTCGAGTAGGCTTCGGGCGGTTGCTCTTCGGTGACGATCAGCAGTACCGCGGGAGCGCCCTCGGAAAGCAAAGCCGCGGCCTCTAGCATGCCGTGTTCAAGGCCGTCGCCGGCTGCAGCGAGGGCCGTCATTTCGCTGGTTTCGCCGCGCATGATCGACCACAGGCCGATGACCGCGTTGTGCACGGACAGGCTGAATTGAGTCGGCGACAACGGCTGATCGGCAGCCAGATCGCTGAGGATATCGAAGGTGCGCGGGGTTTCGCCGTGGCGAGAAATAAAGACCAACGGTAGGTCTTGGCGGCCATCGGCCAAGGGCCAGCCGACACTGAACGCCATCCGCGCCAGACGACTGAGTCGCCGGCGCTGCATGGCCGGCAGAAACGAGACGTCGGGTGCGGCATCGCTGCTCGCAAGCACGACCGGTTGTCGGCTCCAGGCCTGCCAATCGTCCACGCTTTCGAGCCCAGGGGCCCACGCGCGCCATTGGGCGATGTTGAAATTGATCACAGACATTCATCCCGCCCCTGCGGGCTTCTTTGACGCGTCGAGTCGCAAAGACCGCGGCTGAGCCTACGTTGCGCATTGCGCCGAGTGACGCGCATTATCCCGGTGCTGCGGACGTGTAGCAAATGTTGGTTACATTTTGCTCGGCGAAATGTACTGGTTGGTCCGGGAAAAACTGTTGTATGGCCATTATCCACGTCGTGGTGGGCATGTCTGTCGGTACGGGTTGTTTTTTTATTGAGAGATTGCCGATGACTGTGTAGTCCCGATGCCGGCGAGGTAGCTAAGCAGCGCCGTGGACTACTACACTCGATCATTCTTTGATACACGGAGGTTTTGACATGCGGCGCGTGGTGTTCAATCAGAAAGGTGGCGTAGGCAAATCCAGCATTGCCTGCAATCTGGCGGCGGTCAGTGCCAACGAGGGCTATCGCACCCTCTTGGTGGATCTCGATGCCCAGGCCAACTCCACTCAGTACCTGACGGGCCTCACCGGTAATGACATTCCGATGGGGATCGCCGATTTTTTCAAACAGACCCTGTCTTCCGGACCGTTCTCCAAAAAAAGCCAGGTCGATATCTACGAAACCCCGTTCGACAACCTCCACGTCATCACGGCCACTGCCGAGCTGGCTGACTTGCAGCCCAAGCTTGAGGCCAAGCACAAGATCAACAAGCTGCGCAAATTGCTCGAGGAGCTGGACGGCGATTACGACCGGATCTACCTCGATACCCCGCCAGCTCTGAACTTCTACGCGGTATCTGCATTGATTGCCGCTGATCGTGTGCTGATCCCCTTCGACTGCGACAGCTTTTCGCGTCAGGCTCTGTACGGCCTGTTGGCGGAAATCGAGGAATTGAAGGAAGACCACAACGAAGGGCTGGAAGTCGAAGGCATTGTCGTCAACCAGTTCCAGGCTCGCGCCAGTCTGCCCCAGCAAATCCTCGACGAACTGATCGCCGAAGGCCTGCCGGTGCTACCGGTATATCTGTGCAGCTCGGTGCGCATGCGTGAATCCCACCAGGCCAACACGCCGTTGATCCACCTCGACCCGCGTCATAAGCTGACGCAGCAATTCGTCGATCTGCACAACCTCCTCGAAAACACCTGATTCCTGCAAACAACACCGAACCACTGTGATAGTTCTAAATCCCTTGGCTACGCAACCAGCTCATCAATTGCGGTAACGGGAAGGCGCCGCTCTGACGCGCCACTTCCCGGCCGTTCTTGAACAAAATCAGACTCGGAATCGAGCGAATCCCCAACTGCGCCGACAACTGCTGGTTCACCTCGCTGTCCAGTTTGGCCAGTCGACACTTACCCGCCAATTGCACCGCCGCCTGCTCGAACACTGGCGCAAACGACTTGCACGGTCCACACCAGTCCGCCCAAACGTCCACCAGCAACGGCAGATCACCTTTGATCTGGCTGGGGTAATCGCTTTGCTTTAACTCAAAGGGTTTATTCAGCAGAACTTCGGCTTTGCAGCGACCGCATTTTGGATGGTCGTTGAGGCGTTCGGTGGGGATGCGGTTGAGGCCGTTGCAGTGGGGGCAGGGGATGAGGAGTGGGTCGGTCATGCGGATGATCCTGTTAAAGAAGCCGATCACTTCTATTTGGAGACGTTTACTCATATTTTCAATCGTGCAGCGACCGGCGATGAAACTAGGCTGAGTCGTACTGAGCGACACCGTTGGTCTGCTCAGAGTTATCGCATCTTGCGATATTTTTGATCTGTGATTAACTCCCATAGCAGAATGCGATAAGGATGTTGCATGCATGTGTTCACCGAAAAACCAATCCATGAGGCCAAGGAAAAGTGGCCGCGGGCAGCCAATGCACTGGAGCAATGGTATCGACTTGCCAAAGGGAGTAACCCGGGAGATTTCGCGGCGATGAAGTCGATTTTCCCCGCGACTGACAAAGTCGGCGAGTTTCATGTGTTCGACATCGGTGGCAACAAGTTGCGGCTGATCGCTTTTGTCAGGTATCGGTCTCAAAAGCTTTATATAAAGCATGTGCTGGATCACCGCGAATATGACCGCGGTAAATGGAAGGAGGGAAGGGCATGAGTGTTCTAATCAAAAAAGCTGCCGAGCATTGGGAGTTCGTCTCGCCATTGCTTCGAAAACCGAAAAACGAAGACGACTATGACATTTTGGTGCAGGCACTTGATGAATTGCTTGAGATGACCGGGGATGATGAGTCGCACCCGTTGATGAGCTTGGTGGACATCATCGGTGACTGGATTGCAGAGTGGGATCGTGAGCATCACCCCATGCGCGAAGCCTCTGGTGCAGAGGTTCTCGGCTACATGATGCGCGAACACGGATTGAGTCAAAGCGAGCTGTCCGGCGTCGGCACCCAATCGGTGGTATCCGAGATCTTGAGCGGCAAGCGTCAGCTCAACCTGCGGCAGATCCGCTGGTTGGCCGAGCGCTTCGGAGTGTCGGTGGAGACCTTTATCTGATCGGATTCAGGAAGAACAACTGATCTCCAAATGCTTGCCCCACTCCGGCGGCCGCTCCGCGTAGCTTTCCATCCCCGGTTGCTCCTCGAACGGATTACTCAGCACTGCGTGCAGCCGACGAACTTCTGCATAGTCGCCGCTCTCCGCCGCATCGATGGCTTTCTGCGCCAGGTAGTTGCGCAGGATGTACAGCGGATTGACGGCGTGCATCCGTTTGCGACGTTGTTCTTGATCAACCTCGCCTTCACGCGTCACCCGGGCGATGTAGAGCTCGCCCCAGGCATCGAAGCCCTTGATGTCAACGAAGTCATCGCGCAAACGGGCGACGGCCAGTTCAGGTGATTCTTCCCCCAAACGGCGGAAGAACAGGCTGTAGTCGACGCCGCTGTTCTGCATCAGTTGCAGCAGGTGTTCGAGCAGTTTCTGGTCATCGTCTTCGGCCGTGGTGAAGCCGAGGCGGCGGCGCATCAGGTCCAGGTAATGGGCCTGGTACAGCGGCAGGTATAGGCCGAGCGTTTCACGCAGGGCATCGACGCTGATGAATGGCGTCAGGGCCTGGGCGAGGGCGCTGAGGTTCCACTGGCCGATCGGCACCTGGTTGCTGAAGGAGTAACGGCCCTGGTCATCGGAGTGGTTGCAGATGAAGTGGGCGTCGAAGTCGTCGAGGAACGCAAACGGGCCGTAGTCGAAGGTAATGCCGAGGATCGACATGTTGTCGGTGTTCATCACGCCGTGGCAGAAACCATAGGCCTGCCATTTAGCGATCAGTTCGGCATTGCGCTCGACGATTTCGCGAAACATCGCCAGGTACGGTTCCGGCTGTTCCAGGCATTCCGGGAAATGCATGGCCAGCACGTGGTCGCCGAGTTCTTTCTGCTTCTCGGGACGTTTGGTGTAGTAGAAATATTCGAAATGCCCGAAACGCACATGGCTCGGCGCCATGCGCAGGACCATGGCCGCGCGTTCCTGCTTCTCGCGCCACACCGGCGTGTCGGAGCCGATCACGCATAGGGCACGAGTGGTCGGGATGTTCAGGGCATACAGCGCTTCGGAGGCAAGAAATTCGCGGATCGAGGACCGCAACACCGCCCGCCCATCACCCATGCGCGAAAAGGGCGTCTGGCCGGCACCCTTGAGGTGCAGGTCCCAATGCTCGCCGGCCTCGTTGTAGACCTCACCCAGCAACAGACCGCGACCATCGCCCAGCTGCGGGTTGTAGGAACCGAACTGATGACCTGAATAGACCATCGCTCTCGGGATCGCGTCAGCCCAGAGCTTATGGCCGCTGAACAGTTCGGCGAACTCCGGGGTTTCGGCCACGGCAGGGTCGAGATCGAGCAGCGCCATGGCGGCAGGGCTGGCCACCACCAGGCGCGGGTTGTCGATCGGCTCGGGCAGCACGTGGGCGGAAAACGTATCGCCCAGGCGGGCGAAACGATTATCGAAGGTCAGTTCGTCGAGGGCTTTCAAGGGCCATCTCCAGCAGAATGTCCGAGCATTCTGCTAGGGATAAGCCGCTTAGTCGAGCTTCGCCGGTGGTGGCTCTTGCGGCGATTTACCATCTACCAGCGGCACGATGGTTTTGGTTTCTGGTTCGACGGGCACCATCCTGTATTCCTGACCCTGGATGTTCTTGAGGTAAACCTCCATCTGCCGGAACGAGATGTTGATGTGATTTTTCTTGAACTCGCGGTTGATGAAGCGGTTGACCTCATCCAGCACCGGGTTACGGTCGCCGAGGTCGCGCACATGCATGCGCAACTCATGGTCGAGGGTGCTTTCGCCGAAGTTCAGGAAATACACTTGGGGTTCCGGGTCTTTCAGCACTCGCGGGTTATCGCGCGCGGCCTTGAGCAGCAATTCCTTGACCAGGTCCAGGTCCGAGCCGTAATCGACACCGAGCTTGAGGGTCACTCGGGTGATGGTGTCGGTCAGGGACCAGTTGATCAGTTGCCCGGTAATGAACGTTTTGTTCGGGACGATGATGTCCTTGCGGTCAAAGTCGGTGATGGTGGTGGCGCGGATGCGGATCTTGCTCACCGTGCCGGACAGGTTGCCGATGGTGATGGTGTCGCCAATCCGCACCGGACGTTCGAACAGGATCATGATCCCGGAGATGAAATTTGCGAAGATTTCCTGCATCCCGAAGCCGAGACCCACCGATAGCGCGGCCACCAGCCATTGCAACTTGTCCCAACTCACGCCGAGCGTCGACAGGGTCGAAACGAAACCGACACCAGCGATCACGTAAGACAGCAACGTAGTGGTGGCGTACGCACTGCCCTGAGCCAGGTTCAGTTTCGACAGCACCAACACTTCCAGCAACCCCGGCAAGTTGCGCGCGAGGGCGAAGGTGATGCCGATGATGATCAGCGCGCCGAGCATGTCGCCAATGCTGATCGGCACCATGCTCATGTTGGCGCCGGTGCCGCTGGTGTATTCGTAGAGGGTGACGTTATCCAGGTACGAAAACACCGAGATCAGGTCCGACCAGACCCAATACAACGCCGCGATGAAACCGCCAAGCAGTGCCAGGCGGATCAGGCGCAGGGACTGTTCGTTGACCTTCTCGATGTCCAGGGTTGGCTCTTCGATTATCGCTTCACCGTCACCGGCCTCTTTCGCAGCCTGGCGTTTGGCCAGGGCGCGCTGGTAGGCCAGACGGCGTGCCGCAACGCTGAGGCCGCGCACGAAGGTGGCCTCGATCACCAGCCAGAACATCAGCAAGTAAAGGGTGTTGATCAACCGGTCGCTGAGCTTCAGCGCGGTGTAGTAGTAGCCGAAGCACACCGCCACGAACAACGCGACAGGCAGGACGGTGAACAGGATCCCCACGGCCTTGCGGAACAGCGAAGCGTTCTGGTGAGTCGGGCTGCTGATCAGCAGGCGGCTGAGCAGCCAGGCCATCAACGCGTAGCAGGTCAGCACCACCGGCATGCCGAGTACGTCATCGGCCAGGGTTGCGGGTTGCAGCTCGGCGACTGCCACCACCGCGACCAACGCCATGACCACCAGCCCGAGTCGGCGGACCCAGCCCTGCAGGAATTCGACCTGAGGTTTTTCCCAGCGGAAATGCAGTTCGGCCACGCCGCCCGGCGCGAGGATCCGGTAAGCGGTATAGAACACTAGCCAAGCCTGGGCCATTTGCAGCAGCGCCGAGCCCATGTTCGCGTTTTGTCCGCGGGCGTCGATTTGCAAGGCCAGGCCACACAAGGCCAGGCCCAGGGAGACCGGCATCGCCAGCAGAATGTTGATCAGGATCGCCTGCGGCGTGTGCCACTGGCTGTCGCGTTTGAAGTGGCCGATGTCCTGGTGAACTTTGCTCAGTCGGGCATACAGGCTTTTGCGCCGCCACAGCAGGGCACCGATCAACAGTGCCAGGGGCAGGAACAGCAGCGGCCGTTGGGTCAGGCCGTCACTTAATTCGCTCAGGCTGGAAGCCCACGGCAGCGTGGTGACCTGACGCTCCAGGCGCTCCGGCACGCCGCGCATCCACTCCGGGTCCAGCGGTTTGTTGCTGGGAATCCAGAACATCTGCTCATCGAGGGTTGCCCGCAGGCTTTGCGCGGTGCTGAGCAGTTGCTTTTGATTGAGTTGTAACGTGATGGATTCGTTGAGCACCGCGCTGAGTTCGCGGTTCAGCCGCTCCAGCAGGTCGGCGCGGGTCGTGGCCAGTTCCAGCAGGCTCTTGCGCAATTGCGGGGTGACTTGCTCAGGAGGCTGAGTCGACAGCAGGTTGTCGACGTAGGTCGCCGGGTTGCTGAGCAGTTCCCGTTGCTGGCTGACTTCGAATTGATAGAGGCGAATGTCGGCGATCTGGTCGGCCAGGTCACGGTCAAGCTTGAGGCGTGGCAGGGCCTGTTTCTGTTTGTAGAGAATCTTGGAGAGCAGCAGGCTGCCCTTGAGCACGTTGATTTGCTCGTCCAGCGCCGAGTCGCTCTGGGTCACGTTGTCCAGTTGCTGCTTGGTCTGCAGGTTCTGCTGGGTGACTTCGTTGAGGCGGTCGGTACTTTTGAGCAGGTAGTCAGAAAGCTTCAGGTTGGCCGCGCTTTCGGTAGCCAGCAGGGTGCTGCCGCCGGACTTTTGCGCTTCGATGGATTGCTGCGTCACCGTCTCCTGGGACTGGGCCAGGCGCTTCTGGTTGATCAGGGTTTGCAGCTCCTGGATTTCCTGATCCAGACGATCGGATTTTTCCGAGAGCAAGTCATGCTGGCTGTTGCCCAAATCCTGCAGTTGATTGTTGCCGGCCAGTTCCTGGCGGCGCAACGGGATCAGGGCGTTCAGTGCTGCGAGTTCGGCGTTGAGCAGGTCGCGTTGCTCAGGGGTCAAGGTCTTGCCGGCGTCTTTGCCGACCTTGAGGATGTTGTTGATCTGCTGGATGCGTGTCTGGCTGGTGGAAATTTCGGCCTGTGCGCGCTCGGGGCGGGTCTGGGCAGTAATCACCAGACTGTTGGCGTCAGCCAGGGCTTTCTGCAGATCGCTTTGCTGGGTGGAGCGCTCGGTGAGCATTTGCTCCAGCTGCTGAATAGGCTCTTTGGCATAGCGCTGCGGTACTGGCAGCACTTTGGAGGCTTTGAGCTTGGTCAGTTCCCGCTGGTTCTCGATGTTCTGCTTCGGGGCGCTGGCCAGTTGCTGCTTGAGATCGGCCAGTTTCTGCTCGTAATCACGCTGGTTGTTGAGCTGTGTCAGCGTGCTTTGCAGGATGCTCTGCAGGGCTTTCTGATCGGCTTCCGGCAGTTTGCGGTCGGCGATCTTGTCCAGGTTCGCCTGCACGGCTTCGCTGGACGGCGGTTCGGCCGCTTGCAATGTACCGACAGAAAGACTCAAGCCCAGCAGGGCCATGATGAAAAAGGTGCGCAGGGTTGACATAGAGACCGATCGAAAACGAGACGAAGTGTGGAGTTTAGAGGAAGAGTCCCGGACCCGGGCGACTTCCTTCGGGGAATCTGACGCCCACTTTGCCGATCTTGTTCCCCTCCATGACCGCGACGGTCCAAATGGTGTTGTTCCACTCCACCTGGTCACCGACTACGGGTGCACCGCCCACTTTATGGGCAATGAAATGGCCGAGCGACATGTCCGGATCGATGCCTTCGACTTTCAACCCGTACAGCGCCGCAACCGCGGCCAGTTGGGCGTCTCCTTCGAGTACGAAGTCGCCGAAGAAGCGCAAATCGAGGCCCCGTTGCGGTGCCTGGCTGAAGAGTTTTCCGAGGGCCGGAAGGTTGTGTTCATGGCCGATTACGCACAGCAAATCGTCGACTTCGAGCACCGTACTACCCGACGGATGGAGCAGTTGCTGGCCACGAAACAGGGCCGCAATCCGGGTGCCTTCGGGCATTTTCAGTTCGCGAAGAGGCGAGCCGATGCACCATTTTTCGGCACCGAGGCGATAAACGAACAGCTCCCACTCACTGGTGACGTGGACTTCCAGGGCTGCGCGGGAGATTGGCGCCGGCTCCGGCGGAACGGTCACTTTCAAAAGCTTCGCCACCCACGGCAGGCTCGTGCCCTGCACCAGCAGCGACACCAGCACGATAAAGAAGGCGAGGTTGAAATAGAGCTGGGCGTTGGACAGGCCGGCCATCAGCGGGAACACCGCCAGAATGATCGGGACCGCGCCACGTAACCCGACCCAGGAAATGAACGCCTTCTCGCGTCCATGGAACGCCTTGAAAGGCATCAGGCCGACGATCACCGACAACGGCCGGGCAAACAGAATCATCCACAGCGCCAGCCCCAGAGCGGGCAGGGCAATCGGCAACAAGTCGTGGGGCGTTACCAGCAGCCCCAGTACCAGGAACATGCCGATTTGCGCCAGCCAGGCCATGCCATCGAGCATGTGCAAAATGCCGTGGCGGCTGCGCACCGGGCGGTTGCCGATGACCAGGCCGCACAGGTAAACCGCCAAAAAGCCGCTGCCATGCAAGGCGTTGGTCAGGGCAAACACCACCAATCCGCCAGCAATGACCAGAATCGGATAAAGCCCGGTGGCCAAGTGGATACGGTTGACCAGTTGCAGCATGACCCAGCCACCGCCCAGGCCGATGACGGCACCGATACCGAACTCACGCAGCAGGTGGGTCAACAGGCTCCAGTGCAGACCGGTCTGGCCGCTGGCGAGCATGTCGATCAGGGTCACGGTGAGGAACACCGCCATCGGGTCGTTGCTGCCGGACTCGATCTCGAGGCTGGCGGTGACCCGTTCGTTGAGGCCTTTGCCGCCGAGCAACGAGAACACCGCCGCGGCGTCGGTGGAGCCGACGATAGCGCCGATCAGCAGGCCCTGAATCAGGTTCAGGTTGAACAGCCACGCGGCTGCCATGCCGGTCAGCCCGGTGGTAATCAACACCCCGACCGTCGCCAGCGACAGCGCCGGCCATAACGCCACGCGGAAGCTGGAAACCCGGGTGCGCAAACCGCCGTCGAGCAGGATGACGGCCAACGCGAGGTTGCCGACCAGATAAGCCGTTGGGTAGTTATCGAAAATAATGCCGGCGCCATCGACACCGGCCGACATGCCCACCGCGAGGATGATCACCAGAATCGGGATACCGAGGCGCGATGAAAGTGAGCTCACCAGAATGCTTGCACCTACCAGCAACGCGCCGATCAAGAACAGGCTGTTGATGGTCGTCGCATTCAAAGGCAGTACTCCAGAAAGCTGAAAGGCAGGCACAAACTGACCATGCAGTCTGCGTGCCAGCGATTCTAACCTGTTGAAATGTGATGCTGTCAAAAAGCTTTTTCAGATCAAAAGATCGCAGCCTCGTTTCACTCGACAGCTCCTACAAAGGATGTGCGTAAACCTGTAGGAGCTGTCGAGTGAAACGAGGCTGCGATCTTTTCGGCAGTGACGCGATCTTTGTTTAGAGGCTAAACCGCCCAACCATGTTGTTCAGGTCCAGCGCCAATCGCGACAGCTCATTGCTCGCGGCACTGGTCTGGTTAGCCCCGGTGGCCGACTGCACCGACAGATCACGGATATTCACCAGGTTGCGATCCACTTCGCGGGCCACCTGTGCCTGCTCTTCGGCAGCGCTGGCGATCACCAGGTTGCGTTCGTTGATTTCGACGATCGCGCTATTAATAGTGTCCAGCGACAGGCCTGCACCACGGGCGATGTTCAAGGTCGACTCGGCGCGTTCGGTGCTGTTGCGCATCGAATCCACCGCATGTTCGGTACCACTCTGGATGCTGCCGACCATGCGTTCGATTTCGCTGGTCGACTGCTGGGTGCGATGCGCCAGGGCACGCACTTCGTCCGCGACCACGGCGAAACCACGACCGGCCTCACCGGCACGGGCCGCTTCGATGGCCGCGTTCAATGCCAGCAAGTTGGTCTGGTCAGCCAGGCCGCGAATCACGTCCAGCACTTTACCGATGTCACGGGACTCGTTGGCCAGGTCGCCAATCAGGGTCGCGGTGCTCTGCACGTCGGCGCTCATGCGTTCGATGGCGCTGACGGTTTCCTGCACCAGGTCACGGCCATCACCGGCGGAGGTGGTGGCGTTTTTCGAGGCTTCGGACGTGCTGACGGCATTACGCGCGACTTCTTCCACGGCGCTGGTCATTTCGTTGACGGCGGTAGCGGCCTGTTCGATTTCGTTGTTCTGCTGGGTCAGGCCACGGGCGCTTTCGTCGGTGACACTGTTGAGCTCTTCAGCGGCGGACGCCAGTTGCGTGGCGGAACCGGAAATCCGTTGCAGGGTGTCGCGCAGCTTGTCCTGCATCTTCGACATGGCCAGCAGCAAGCGGCCGGCTTCATCCTCACCATCGACTGTGATCGGGCGAGTCAGGTTGCCTTCGGCAATTTCTTCGGCGGCGCTCAAGGCATTGGCGATTGGCTTGGTGATGCTGTTGGTCAGTAACCAAGCGAACAACAACGTCAAGCCGGTGGCGATCACCAGCAGCGTCACCACCAGGTTGAAGGCCGAAGAGTACTGGTCGGCGGCTTGCTGATTGGTGGCGAGGGTCTGCTGCGTGTTGATCTCCAGCAGGCGGTTCAACACGGCATTGACCGCTTCGGAGTTGGTCAGCAAATCGGTGTTGAGCAGGGTGCGCAGTTCATCCACCTGATTGTTGCGCGACAGGGTCTTCATGCGGTCTTCGATCTGACGGTACTGGCCGAGCAACTGCACGTACTGGTCGTAGGCCGAACGTTCCTGCGGGTTGGTGATCAGTTTTTCGTAAATCGCCTGAGCGGCGCGAATCTGCTGATTGCGGGTTTCCAGCAGCTCCATGGTCTTTTGCTGGACGTCCGGCTCGCGGTTCACCAGCAAGCGGTAGGACAACACCCGCAGGCGCAGGGTCAGTTGAGTGAACTCATCCAGGCTCTTGATGCTCGGCACGCTGTTTGAGGTGATGTCCTCGGCGGCGCCGCGAATCTTGCTCATCTGGCTTAAGGCAAACACACCCAGAATCAGCATCAGGCCGCCAATCAGGGCAAAACCGAGGAACGCCCGTGGCGCGATATTCATATTACGAAGGGACATGGTGTTTACCGAAAAGAGCGCATCTGTGCGGCGCTGAGACTGACGTATGGGTGACTTATCGGTCATACGACTAAAGTCTTGAGGTCCTGCGCGTTTTTGCCGCACAACCGCTCCGGAGACGAAGTGCAGGAACCAGATCCGCCAATCACAGTCTTTAAAGTTCGCGAGGAAGGTCGCCCGCCAGGAAAATCAAGGCCTTGCGCCCCAATAACCCTGGCATCCGTGGTGACTTTTCTTTATCGTACGCGCCCTTTGAAAATGCTTGGAAAATCAAAATGTTGGAAGCATCCCTAAGCCAATTGGAACAGCTGGTCAGCGACCTGGTGCAACAGAACCAGACCCTGCTCGGCACCAACCAAACCCTGAGCGCAGAACTGGCCCAGGCCAAGGATGAAAACGAAAGCCTGCAGCTGAGCCTGATGGAACAGGAAGAGAAACAAGGTGCCACCGCTGCACGCATCCAGGCCCTGGTTGAGCGCGTCAGCGCCGGCCCAGTCAGCGCATGAATCACGGCGCCGCAGGGGTAAAAGTCGTCTCGATCCTGGGGGAGGACTATTCGATCAAGGCGCCGGCCGGGGAAGAACAAACCCTGCTGGACGCCGCGTTAATGCTGAAGGCTGCCCTGGCTGACACCAAAAAGAAGTACCCGACACTGATCGGTGACCGCTTGTTGGTGCTGGCGGCAATGAATCTGTGCTCCCAGCAGATCGAAATGCAGAAACAGCACAAGCAGGAACTCGACCGTTACCAAGAGCAAGTCAGCGCCACGGTTGAAGTGATCTCCAAGACGATCGGCCAGCAAGGCTGACTCCGCACATCAAGGCGCCTTGGTCATCCGGGGCGCTACAACTCAAAAGACTCCCACGTATCGGTTTTTCAAACTGCCGGGCGCCAGTTGACCTTCCTTAGCTGCGCGCCATTGGCTTCTTTAACGAATTCCGTATTGGTGACGACGTAAGTATTCGAGCCGATCTTGACGTGGTTGCCAGGCTCCAGCAGGGCAAGGTATTCGTTGCCACTGAACGGTTGCGACGTCTTGTAAGTGGTGTTGTTGGCCAGGAAGATTTCAGCGAAGTATCGAACGACTATTTCGTTGGATTCGGAAAATTGCTTTTTGGTCACAGTCTGGGTAGTGCTACCTACTACGACTGTATCGCCGACGCTGGCTGCTTTGATAAACGCATCATTGTCGAGCATTGCTTGGGGCACTGAAGAACCCTTGTCATCAGTCATGTTCCAGCTCCTTTTCATTCCCGGCAGTTGATCCTGCGGAGTGGAAAGACTAAGTCGGGAGACAAAGTCTGTAACCTGTCAGAGTTGACAGGTCTTCATTACAGCTGACAGACGGTCTCCGCCGATAGGGCGCCGCTCTTTTATAAGATTGCGTTCAAGTCATCGTTGTATGTGAGCGTAATTTTTAACGGTTTGTATACAATCGGCACGCCAGTTGCAGTGTTTCAGCCTCTTATTCTTTGGGGGTGCTCCATGCAGTTCTGGCGACGCAGTATTCAATGGCAGTTGATCCTGAGCATGGGCACCGCCCTGCTGGTCAGTATTCTGATCGTGGTTGGCATTTATACCCTCGTGGTCAACCGTCTCGCCGAGCGCTATCTGGTCGAACAAGCGCTACCGTCGAGCATCGAAGCGATGCGCAACGACATCGAGCGAATCCTCGTTCAACCCCTCACCGCCGCCAAGGACATCGCCAGCAACAGCATGGTGCGCGACTGGTTGGCCGGGGGTGAAAACAGCGCCCAGACCAACACCTTCGTCACCTATCTGGAAGGCATCCGCGCCGAGCACAAAGCCTTTACCGCGCTGATCGTCGGCACAGCTTCAAACCACTACTTCACCGAAAAAGGCCTGGACCGGACCCTCAGCCGCTCCAACCCCAAAGACGCCTGGTTCTACTCGTTTCTCGACAGCAATCAGCCGCGCACGCTCAATATCGACATTGACACTGCGACCGGAGAGTTGGCGCTGTTCATCGACCTCAAGGTCGAGCAGGCCGGCAAAGTCGTGGGCGTTGCCGGGCTTGGCCTGAGCATGAAAGAGCTGTCGGAGCTGATCCACAACTTCAACTTCGGTGAGCGCGGCAAGGTCTATCTCGTGCGTTCCGACGGTTTGATCCAGGTTCACCCCGAAGCGCAGTTCAGCGGCAAACGCTCCTTGGCCGAACAGATTGGCGCCCCGGCAGCGCTAGCCGTCATGGGCCAACAAACTGCCACCCACAGCAGCTTCGATCGCGATGGCGAAGATTTTCTGGCATTGAGCCTGCCGTTGCGGGATTTGGGCTGGACCTTGGTGGCCGAAGTGCCGCAGTCGCAGATCTATGCCGAAGCCCGCCGCGCCATGTGGATTAGTAGCGGCATCGGCCTGGCGGTGGCGCTGGTTTGCCTGATGCTGGTGGTGTTGTTGGCCCGTGGATTGGTGCGGCCGATCCGTCAGGTAACAGCGGCGCTGGTAGCCATCGGTAGCGGTGGTGGAGATTTGACCCACAGGTTAGATTCCAGTCGCGCCGATGAACTGGGTGACCTGGCTCGCGGCTTCAATCGATTCCTGGAAAGCCAGCGCGACATGATCGGCGAGGTGCTGACCACCAGCGAGCGTTTGCGCACGGCAGTCGGCCAGGTGGCGCGGGTGGTGGACAACACCGCCGAACGCTCTGGCCGTCAGCAGGAAATGACCGACATGGTCGCCACCGCCGTCCACGAAATGGGCCTGACCGTGCAGGAAATTGCCCAGAACGCCGGTAACGCTGCGGTGGCTTCCCAAACTGCCCGCGATGAAGCGATGCAGGCGCGGGAAGTGGTGGGCGGGTCGATCCGGCATATTGAAAGCATGTCCGATGAAATTGGCCTAGCTGCCAGTGCGGTGGGCGAGTTGGCCCATCAGGTGGCATCCATCGATCAGGTGCTGGCAGTGATTCGCGGCATTTCCGAGCAGACCAACTTGTTGGCGCTCAACGCGGCCATCGAAGCGGCGCGGGCCGGGGACATGGGGCGTGGGTTTGCGGTAGTCGCGGATGAAGTGCGGACGTTGGCGCGGCGGACGCAGTCGTCGACTGATGAGATTCAGCAGATGATTGGCAGCCTCAAGCAAGGCGCGGAGAACGCGGTGTCGTCGATGCATTCCGGGCAAGCGGCGACGGGCACGGGGGTTGAGTCGAGCCAGCGCACCGGGGCGTCGTTGACGGCGATTACCGGACAGGTCGAGCGCATCAGCGACATGAACCATCAGGTGGCGGCGGCGACGGAAGAGCAGTCGGCGGTGACGGAAGAGATCAATAGGAACGTGCAGGGGATTTCTGATTTGGCTCGTGCCACCGCCGGGGAGGTCAGGGCTTGCCGTGAGGATTGTCAAACGTTACAGCGGTTGGCGGATGATTTGGCGCGGCAGATGGGCAGTTTCAAGCTGAGTTGATGTGTAGTCAGTGCGGGCCCCTTCGCGAGCAAGCCCGCTCCCACATTTGATCCGCGATGCATCAGGCAACGCGGTCAACAGCAAAGTGCTAGAGGCTGCAGTGCTGCGGCGCGAACGGGCTTCGCAATTCACCCAGGCATAAAAAAACCCGCACCCACACGCGGTCAACTGTGGGAGCGGGCTTGCTCGCGAAGGGATTTCAGCAGCACAAAAGGGCTCTGGTTAGAACCACTCATCCTGCATCCCAAGGCACACATCATCCCGAGCCTCAAGAATCGCCAATTCATGATGGCAACCCGGCACTTCCCACGTCAGAAAATACCGCGCCGCCTGCAACTTGCCTTTATAGAAGCTCACATCCGCCACATTCCCTTTGGCCAACCCTTCCTCAGCGCGAATCGCCTGCTCCAGCCAGCGCCAGCCAATCACCGTATGCCCGAACACTTTCAGGTATAGCGCCGAGTTCGCCAGGCTGCTATTAACCTTGCCTTGCCCCAAATCCGTCAGCAAACCAATGGTCACGGTTTGCAGACGCGTCACCAATTTCTCCAGCGGCTCACGCAGCGCGGTCAACGATTCATACGCTTGAGCGCGCTCGGCGGTATCGGCAATCAGGCGGATCAATTGCTTGAGTCCCGCACCACCGTTCTGTGCCAGTTTGCGGCCCAGCAAGTCCAGCGATTGAATGCCGTGAGTCCCTTCGTGGATCGGGTTCAGACGGTTGTCGCGGTAATACTGCTCCACCGGGTACTCGCGGGTGTAGCCGTGGCCGCCAAGTATCTGAATCGCCAGTTCGTTGGCCTTCAGGCAAAACTCCGACGGCCAGGATTTGACGATCGGCGTCAGCAAATCCAGCAGTTCATGGGCCTGTTTGCGCTCAGCTTCAGTCTCAAGCGTCGTGGTGTCGTCAAACAACCGTGCCGCGTACAACCCGAGGTCGAACGAGCCTTCGACGTACGCTTTCTGAGTCAGCAACATGCGTTTGACGTCGGCGTGCTGAATGATCGCCACCGGCGCAGTGTTCGGGTCCTTGCTGTCCGGCACGCGACCTTGCGGGCGCTCGCGTGCGTACTCCAGGGAATACAGATAACCGGCGTAACCGAGCATCACCGCGCCCATGCCGACGCCGATCCGCGCCTCGTTCATCATCTGGAACATGTAGCTCAGGCCGTGGTGCGGCTTGCCCACCAGATAGCCGACACACTCACCGTTATCGCCGAAATTCAGCGCTGTGGAGGTGGTGCCGCGCCAGCCCATCTTGTGAAACAAACCGGCCAGCAGCACGTCGTTGCGTTTGCCCAGGCTGCCGTCATCGTTGACCAGAAACTTGGGCACGATGAACAGCGAAATCCCTTTCACCCCGGCCGGTGCATCCGGCAGCTTGGCCAGCACCATGTGCACGATATTTTCCGACAGCGGGTGATCACCACCGGAGATGAAGATCTTGTTGCCCTTGAGTCGATACGTGCCGTCAGACGCAGGCTCGGCGCGGGTACGAATATCCGACAGCGACGAGCCGGCATGCGGTTCGGTCAGCGCCATGGTGCCGAAGAAACGACCGTGGATCATCGGCTGCAGGAAGCGCTGTTTTTGCTCCTCGGTGCCGAAACTTTCGATCAGGTTCGCCGCGCCCATGGTCAGGAACGGATAGGACGTGGACGCCGCGTTGGCCGATTGAAAATGTGCGAAGCAGGCCTGGGACAACAGCGTAGGAAGTTGCATGCCACCCGCATCGAAACTGCGCGCGGCGTTGAGGAAACCGGCTTCAAGGAAGGCATCCACCGCCGGTTTCACTTCCGGAATCAGAATCGCCTGACCGTTCTCATAGCGCGGCTCGTTCTCGTCGCCCTTGCGGTTATGCGGGGCGAAGAACTTCTCGGCGATGTTGCGGGCGGTGCCGATGGCGGCGTCGAAGGTCTCGCGGTTGTGCTCGGCGAAACGCTCACGCTGGGTCAGGCCCTCGGCATCGAGGACTTCATACAGCTCGAAAGCCAGATTGCGGGAACTGAGCAACGTCTCGGACATGGCGGCCTACCTTTTTTTGGAATGGACCGAGTCTAGGCGTGGGAATAAAGGCTGAACAGGATGATTGATGAGCGTGATGGTAGTGCAGAGCACCGACTTAGCAGACGCCACAAAACAACTGTGGGAGCGAGCCTGCTCGCGATAGCGGTGTGTCATCCGACACATGTATTGGATGACACACCGCTATCGCGAGCAGGCTCGCTCCCACAGGGGATTTTGCAAACCAGGCACCTGTTGCGGGCACCCGGTCTTGTTGCGGTTTAGCCGATAGTCATCAGGCTCGCATTACCACCCGCCGCAGCAGTGTTAACGCTCAACGCCCGCTCGATCACCAGACGCTCCAGCGCAATGTTGGTCTCGCCTTGCGACAAACCATGAACCCCAACAATTGCCCCGGCACGCTTGGCCACTTGCTGACACACCGTACGCAGCTGATCGGAATGACCGTGATGCAGAACCGCATCAAACAGCACTTCGTCCTTGCTCCAGTCGGA
This sequence comes from Pseudomonas sp. UYIF39, assembly GCF_029963765.1. Lineage (GTDB taxonomy): Bacteria > Pseudomonadota > Gammaproteobacteria > Pseudomonadales > Pseudomonadaceae > Aquipseudomonas. The sequence continues at coordinate 72,064 of NZ_JALBYU010000009.1, read as the reverse complement.
AACCAGCTTGATCTTCGCCTGAACTTCCTTCGGCAGACGTGTGAACAACGCCTTGGTCAATTCAGCTTCCGGCCACACCGCCGAACCGCCGACGGCCAATACCGCCGCCAGTTGCGTCAGCAGATCGCCTTCGACTTCCGCCAGGCACAGCACGTGTTCGCGCGGCAGGATGGCGTAGCTGTTGCGCTCGCCGGTCGGGCCCGCCAGAACGCGGGTGATCCCGCTTTGCGATTGCGCCGCGAACTGCACGCACAGGGTGCTCAGGTCGGCAAACTTGTTGCTGTCAGCCCAGGCTTGCAGGGCCTTCAGCGGTTTGCTCATGGCGTCACGCAGACGAACGTCCGGTGCCGCGATGGCGTCACCGCGAGCGAAGGATTGTTCGATCGCATCGGTAGGACGCGTCGACAGCAGACGGTACAGGTACAACGGACCACCGGCTTTCGGACCCGTGCCCGACAGACCTTCGCCACCGAACGGCTGCACGCCGACCACAGCGCCCACGATGTTGCGGTTCACGTAGACGTTACCGGCGTTGACGTTGTCGATCACCTTCGCGATGGTCTCGTCGATGCGAGTGTGTACACCCAAGGTCAGGCCGTAGCCGGAAGCGTTGATCTGACCGATCAGTTGATCGATGTCTTTGCGCTTGTAGCGAACCACGTGCAGCACCGGGCCGAAGATCTCCCGTTGCAGCTCGTCGAAGCTTTCCAGTTCGATCAGCGTCGGCATCACGAAGGTGCCGCGTTTGACTTCTTCGGTGTTGGCGATGGCCACCTGGTAAACGCTGCGACCTTTGTCGCGCATGGCCTGGATGTGCTTCTCGATGCCGGCCTTGGCTTCGGCGTCGATCACCGGGCCAATGTCCACGGACAGGCGCTCAGGGTTGCCGAGTCGGCATTCCGCCATGGCACCTTTAAGCATTTCGATGACACGGTCAGCGGAATCTTCCTGCAGGCACAGTACCCGCAGCGCCGAGCAACGCTGGCCGGCGCTGTCGAAGGCCGACGACACCACGTCAATGACAACTTGTTCAGTCAGTGCCGAAGAGTCGACGATCATTGCGTTCTGGCCACCGGTTTCGGCGATCAGCGGAATCGGGCGACCCTGTGCATCCAGACGGCCCGCGACATTGCGTTGCAGCAGACGAGCGACTTCGGTGGAACCGGTGAACATCACGCCTTTGACTCGATCGTCGCCGACCAGACGCGCGCCAACGGTTTCGCCACGGCCCGGTAGCAGTTGCAGCACGCCTTCCGGAATCCCGGCTTCGAGCAGCAAACGCACGGCTTGAGCAGCCACCAGCGGGGTTTGTTCCGCAGGTTTGGCCAGCACCGGGTTACCGGCAGCCAATGCTGCAGCGACTTGGCCACTGAAGATTGCCAGCGGGAAGTTCCACGGGCTGATGCAGACCACCGGACCCAGCGGGCGGTGGGCATCGTTGGTGAAATCGTTGCGCGCCTGCACCGCGTAATAACGCAGGAAGTCCACGGCTTCACGCACTTCGGCGATGGCGTTGGCGAAGGTCTTGCCGGCTTCGCGAGCCAGCAGGCCCATCAGCGGCTGGATCTCGCCTTCCATCAAATCGGCGGCACGTTCCAGAATCGCGGCACGTTCGGCGGGCGGAGTGGCCTGCCAGATCGGCGCAGCATTCAGGGCGCACTGGATCGCGTTGTCGACGTCTTCGACGGTCGCTTCCTGCACATGGCCAACCACGTCACGCAGATCGGATGGGTTCAGGACTGGCGCAGGGGTTTCAGTGCTGGAGGCGCAGCCGAGCATCGGCGCGGCTTTCCAGTGGTTGTGAGCAGTGGCCAGCAGGGCGCAGGACAGGGAAGCCAAACGATGTTCGTTGGCCATGTCGATGCCGCTGGAGTTGGCGCGCTCGGCACCATAAAGATCACGCGGCAGCGGGATACGCGGGTGCGGCAGGCCGAAGCCGCCTTCCAGCGTCGCCATCTGCTCGATGCTGGCCACTGGATCGGCCACCAGCTCCTGGATCGAAATAGACTGGTCGGCGATGCGGTTGACGAACGAGGTGTTCGCCCCGTTTTCCAGCAGGCGACGTACCAGGTACGCCAACAGTGTTTCGTGAGTCCCGACCGGTGCGTACACGCGGCACGGACGGTTCAACTTGCCTTCGGAAACTTTGCCTACAACCTGTTCGTACAGCGGTTCGCCCATGCCGTGCAGGCACTGGAACTCGTACTGGCCGGGGTAATAGTTCTGACCGGCAATGTGATAAATGGCCGACAAGGTGTGGGCGTTGTGCGTGGCGAATTGCGGGTAGATGACTTCCGGCACCGACAGCAGTTTGCGGGCGCAGGCGATGTAGGAAACGTCGGTGTACACCTTGCGGGTATAGACCGGGTAGCCTTCCAGGCCTTCGACCTGGGCGCGCTTGATTTCGCTGTCCCAGTACGCGCCTTTCACCAAGCGGATCATCAGGCGATGACGGCTGCGACGAGCCAGGTCGATCACGTAGTCGATTACGTACGGGCAACGCTTTTGATAAGCCTGGATCACGAAACCGATGCCGTTCCAGCCGGTCAGTTGCGGCTCGAAGCACAGGCGCTCCAGCAGATCCAGCGACAGCTCGAGGCGGTCGGCTTCTTCGGCGTCGATGTTCAGGCCGATGTCGTATTGCTTGGCCAGCAGGGTCAGCGACAGCAGGCGCGGGTACAACTCGTCCATCACGCGCTCGTACTGCGCACGGCTGTAACGCGGGTGCAGTGCCGACAGCTTGATGGAAATGCCCGGGCCTTCATAAATCCCACGACCGTGGGATGCTTTGCCGATCGAGTGGATGGCTTGTTCGTACGAGGCCAGGTATTTCTGGGCGTCGTGCTCGGTGAGTGCGGCTTCACCCAGCATGTCGTAGGAGTAGCGGAAGCCTTTGGCTTCGAACTTGCTGGCGTTGGCCAGGGCTTCGGCGATGGTTTCGCCGGTCACGAACTGCTCGCCCATCAGGCGCATGGCCATGTCGACGCCCTTGCGGATCATCGGCTCGCCACTCTTGCCGATGATGCGGCTCAAGGACGACGTCAGGCCGGCTTCGTTGTGGGTGGCGACCAGTTTGCCGGTCAGCAGCAAGCCCCACGTGGCGGCGTTGACGAACAACGACGGGCTGTTGCCCAAGTGCGGGTGCCAGTTGCCGGTGCTGATCTTGTCGCGGATCAGCGCGTCACGGGTGCCTTTGTCCGGGATGCGCAGCAGCGCTTCGGCCAGGCACATCAGCGCCACGCCTTCCTGGGACGACAGAGAAAATTCCTGCAATAGGCCCTGAACAATCCCGGCACGGCCGCCGGCGCTCTTCTGATTGCGCAGTTTTTCGGCAATCGAGGCGGCGAGCTTGTTGGTGGCTTCGGCCATGGCGATCGGCAGGCGAGCCTGCTCGATCAGCATCGGCACCACTTCCGGCTCAGGGCGACGGTAAGCGGCGGTGATCGAAGCGCGCAGCACCGATTGCGGCAGGATGCTTTCAGCGAACTCCAGGAAGCACTGGTGCGCGTGGTCGGCGTGGACTTCGCCGGCGTCGTCAGCGTCTTTGCTGATCAAACCGCTCAGCTCGGTCAGGGTTGCACCACCCTCGAGTTTTTCCAGGTAATTGAAAATTGCCTGCTTGATCAGCCAGTGCGGCGTGCGATCAATCGAGGTCGCGGCAGCCTTGAGGCGCTCGCGGGTCGGGTCGTCAAGTTTGACCCCAAGGGTGGTGGTAGCCATATTTTTATCCTCATGTTTGCCACAACCGCGTGGCATCAGCTGGCGGCAAGATTAGCCGTGCAACCGTCGAGGTGCAACCGGGTGCAACCCTTTTTTTGTCGGAATAATACGCAGCTCGTCAGGAAATAAATTCCGGTACGAACGTACCGCTCCTGCTTGGTGCTTTTGCTTCTAGTAAACCGCCAGGACTGCGCTAAAAGGGAGCAAAAACAGGGTTTTTCCGGATAAATCCGACTGGGTGCAACTTATTCTCGCGAAACTGGTTGCACCTTATTTGCTTTGTTGAATAGCATTCGATCCCAAGGTGCAACCGACCATAAAAGACCGGTGCACCCGGCTGATGGCTTTCCTGGGGAAACATCAGTCATAAATGCGCGGGATCCCGAATCGTCTGTCAAACGTCATCGTTTGCGCGCGGTTCACCAGCCGCCGCTACATAAAAACAAAGCCAGGGCGACACTTAATGAGCGTAAGCAATCCAACCTTGATCACGTTCGTGATCTACATCGCAGCAATGGTGCTGATCGGCTTCATGGCCTATCGCTCCACCAACAACCTTTCTGATTACATTCTGGGCGGTCGCAGCCTGGGCAGCGTCGTGACGGCATTGTCCGCCGGCGCCTCCGACATGAGCGGCTGGTTGTTGATGGGCCTGCCGGGCGCTATCTACATGTCCGGTCTCTCCGAAAGCTGGATCGCCATCGGTCTGATCATCGGTGCTTACCTGAACTGGCTGTTCGTTGCCGGGCGTCTGCGCGTGCAGACCGAGCACAACGGCGATGCACTGACCCTGCCGGATTACTTCTCCAGCCGTTTCGAAGACAAAAGCGGCCTGCTGCGGATCATCTCCGCGGTCGTGATCCTGGTGTTCTTCACCATTTACTGCGCCTCCGGCATCGTGGCTGGCGCCCGTCTGTTTGAAAGCACCTTCGGCATGTCCTACGAGACGGCGCTGTGGGCCGGCGCTGCGGCGACGATTGCCTACACCTTTGTCGGCGGTTTCCTGGCAGTGAGCTGGACTGACACCGTACAAGCGACCCTGATGATCTTCGCCCTGTTGCTGACGCCGATCATCGTGCTGCTGGCTACCGGCGGCATCGACACCACGTTCCTGGCCATCGAAGCACAAGACGCAAGCAACTTCGACATGCTGAAAAACACCACCTTCATCGGCGTTATTTCGCTGATGGGCTGGGGCCTGGGCTACTTCGGCCAGCCGCACATCCTGGCGCGTTTCATGGCCGCGGATTCGGTCAAGTCGATTGCCAAAGCACGTCGCATCTCCATGACCTGGATGATCCTGTGCCTGGGCGGCACCGTGGCAGTAGGTTTCTTCGGTATCGCTTACTTCTCGGCGAACCCGGACCTGGCTGCGCCTGTCACCGAAAACCACGAGCGCGTGTTTATCGAACTGGCAAAAATCCTCTTCAATCCTTGGGTTGCCGGTGTACTGCTGTCGGCCATTCTGGCGGCGGTCATGAGTACGTTGAGCTGCCAGTTGCTGGTGTGCTCGAGCGCCCTGACCGAAGACTTCTACAAAACCTTCCTGCGTAAAACCGCTTCCCAGGTTGAGCTGGTCTGGGTCGGCCGCGCCATGGTGCTGCTGGTTGCCCTGATCGCTATCGGTCTTGCCGCTAACCCGGAAAACCGCGTTTTGGGTCTGGTTAGCTACGCCTGGGCCGGTTTCGGTGCAGCGTTTGGTCCGGTGGTCCTGATCTCCGTGATCTGGAAAGACATGACCCGCAACGGCGCACTGGCCGGCATCCTGGTTGGCGCGATCACTGTGATCGTCTGGAAACACTTCGAGCTGCTGGGCCTGTACGAAATCATCCCTGGTTTCATCTTCGCCAGCCTGGCGATCTACATCGTCAGCAAAATGGGCGAGCCGACTCGCGGCATGCTTCAGCGCTTCGCCGCTGCCGAGGCAGATTTCCGCCTGAACAAGTGATGGGGATGAGCTGAGGCTCTGACCTTTCGCCGAACACGAAAACGGCCCGCTTCCTTTGGAGGCGGGTCGTTTTTTTTGGCTTACGCAAATCTCGAATCCCTATCTATTCCCTGTGGGAGCGAGCTTGCTCCGGGCGGCGTTCCGACGATAGCGGTCGATCATTCAATAATTAGGTCGACTGACCCGACGCCATCGCGAGCAAGCTCGCTCCCACAGTGGTTAGTGGTGCTTTTGAAGGAATTGTCTGTAGCCAAACACACTAATTGTTGAAGGATAAATCTCTAAAAAAGTAGGGCAAATCTGATTTCCCTGTCCCTACCTCAACACCCCTTGTTGCTCATGCAGAATCGCCCGCCTTCATTCTGCAGAGACACATCGGATGTTCGCTCCAGCCAATCAACCGCGTTTCACGCTGACGATCGACGGCGTCCAGAATGAGCTCAAGGTGCTTGAGTTCTCGGGCTCGGAAGCCGTCAGCCAACCCTACCGTTTTGACCTGGAGCTGGTCAGCGAGCGACCGGACATCGAGCTCGAAAACCTGCTGCATCGTCAGGCGTTTCTGAGTTTCGATGCACAAGGTTCCGGTATTCATGGTCAGATTTTTCGGGTCGGGCAAAGTGATTCCGGGAAACGTCTGACGGGTTATCAAGTCAGTCTCGTACCGCGATTGGCTTACCTCGGTCAGCGCATCAATCAGCGGATCTTTCAGCACAAAAGCGTGCCGGCGATCATCGCGCAGATCCTCAAGGACCACGGCATCCAGCGCGACTCGTTCGAGTTTCAGCTCGGCAGCGACTACTCGCCACGCGAGTACTGCGTGCAATACGCTGAAAGCGATCTGGCGTTCATCCAGCGGCTGTGTGCCGAGATCGGCATTCACTACCACTTCCAGCACAGCCTCGACGGACACCTGCTGGTGTTCGGCGATGATCAGACGGTTTTCCCTCGTCTGCCCGAGCCGACGCCATACCTGCCAGGTAGCGGAATGGCGGCCGATGCGCTGGCCATCAAACGTTTCAACGTGCGGCTGGAAACCCGCACTACAGCGGTGACCCGCCGCGACTACGACTTCAAAAAACCTCACCTGCAACTTGAAAGCCGCCTAGACAGCGAACAGCGACCGGTGCTCGAGGATTACCACTTTCCGGGTCAATTCACCGATCGCGAACACGGCAAACATCTGGTTCAGCGAGCACTCGAACGCCACAACGCCGATTTCCGTCAGGCTGAGGGACGCGGTGATGAATCGGCCTTGGTCAGCGGGCATTTCCTACACCTGGCCGAGCATCCGCGTCAGGCATGGAATGACCTCTGGCTGATCACTCAAATCGAACACCGCGGCCGCCAGCCGCAAGTGCTGGAAGAGTCAGTGACCAGCGACAATCCGGATGATTTCCAGGGCTATCGCAATACCTTTCTGGCAATACCGTGGGACGTTTCGTTTCGCCCTCCACTCGGGCCGGAAAAACCACGCATGCTCGGTTATCAACCCGCCGTGGTCACCGGCCCGGCCGACAGCGAAATTCATTGCGACGAGTTCGGTCGGGTCAAGGTTCAGCTCGCCTGGGACCGTGACGGTCCGCTCGATGAACACTCCAGTTGCTGGCTGCGCGTAGCCACCGGCTGGGCGCATGACCGTTATGGCAGCGTGATGATCCCGCGAGTCGGCATGGAAGTGCTGGTGGGATTCGTCGATGCCGATGCCGACAAACCGCTGGTGATGGGTTGCCTTCCAAACGCAGCAACACCGGTGCCACTCGACCTGCCCGCCGACAAAACCCGCAGCATCTTCCGCAGCCAGAGCAGTCCGGGAGGCGGCGGTTACAACGAATTGCGCATCGAGGATCGCAAAGGCGCCGAGGAAATCTACCTGCGCGCCCAGCGAAACTGGACTCAGCACGTGCTGAGTGATCAACAGGTGCAGGTCGATAACACCCGCAGCATCGTCGTCGCCGGTACCGCTCGTCATGAGCTGAAGGCCGACGAGCAACGCATCACCCACGGTCAGCGCCAGACCGAGGTGAAACTGGATGATCACCTGGTGGTGGTCGGTGACCGGCACATTCGCGTGACCAGCCAGGCGTTGAATGCCAGTCAGCAATTTCATGTCAGCGCCGGCCAGCAAGTGGTAATCGACGGCGGGGCCAGTGCGACGATTCAGGCGGGCGGGCAGTGGATCAACATTGGGCCGGGCGGGATCTTCAGCAGCGTGCCGATTCAGGTGGGGGGTGCGTTGATGCCAGCCATGGCCGCTGCGCCGACTTCGCCGGGTGTGCCGTTGAAACTGGCCGCAGCCCCGGCGGCGTTGCTCAGCGCGGCGCAGATCATGAGCCTGAAAGGTGATGCACCGTTCTGTGAAGAGTGCGAGCGCTGCAAGGACGGTGTCTGTGCAGCCTGATCACTTGTCGCCTCTCGACTGGCTGGAACAGCAGCCGCTGCAAGCGTCGGAGCAACTGTTCGCGATCTTCAGCAACGCCAGCGCCGCTGAACCGTTCAAAGCCTGGCAGCGCTCGATCTCCGCTCAAGCACCCAGTCCGATCTGGGCTGAGACAGCCTACGCCGAGTGGGATCCGGTGATGCCTTATGTGGGAATCATTGCTGCTGGCAGTGAGTTTTTGCAGTGGGTTGCCAACACCGAGTCTCGCGACTGGGGTTGGCTGGCGGTTTCTTCTGCCCCTCAGGAGGTGTTGATCGAGCATCTTCGCTCCCTCACTCATGTCCTTTTGCCAAACGGTAATGCGGTGTTTTTCCGCTTCTGGGACGGGCGTTATTTGCTGCCGATTCTTCGGTCGGCCGAGGTCAACGCTACGCAGCTGATGCCGGTGATCGGGCGCTGTTTGATCAACGGCCAATCGCTCGAAATCGGTGGACAAGCGCTGAGCAGCTCCCGGGTTTTTCCGTGGTGGGAAGTTTCAGAATCGCTGGTCAAACACCTCGGTACCGAGTTCGCAACCACCCGAATCAGCAACTTGCTCAAGTGGCTGAGCGAGGAGCGCCCTGATCTTTTTGAGGCGTTTTCCGAAAGCGTTTTGCGCCACAAGATCGCGATCTTTCTTGAAACACCGGACCTGCCTCAAGCACCCAAAACAGCCTTGGTGGACTACCTGATGGCGGAGCTGAACTGATGGATCAGATTGTGCGTATCGAGCAGGAGCTCGACGGTTTTAAAGACACCCTCTCCCTCTACCGTAAGCAGCTCAATCACTGGTTCAGCCAAGCGGCGGACAAGGCCAGCCGCGCCGCTGATCTGCCTTCGCTGATGGGCATGGAGCGGGTCATCAAGTTCGGCAATGCCAGCACTGCAGTGGGTAGTAGCGACAACAACTTTTTCTCCACCGTCGTGCAGTGCCCGAAGGGTGGAAAGCTAGAGATAGAGAGCAAGTTCGAATCGGTTTATGACGTTCCCGTGGGGAATATTCAGGTCGATGTGATTGCCAGCGATAGCGGCGAAAAGACGCTGGTCACCCTCGATAAAAACGGCAAGGGAACGTTCACCGGTACACCCGGCAAGTTCTACCGCGTTCACGTTCACCACGAAGTCACGCCGCAGCAAGTCGATGATCTTTTCTCTTCCTACGACGGCCTGACGAATGAGCTCGAAAACTGGCTGCAAGATGAATGGAAGACATTCAAGCCGAAGTGGTCGGAATCGTCTTCGGTTGCTGTAGGCAATGGAATGCTCGCGGGAAGTTGGGCGGCAATCGAGGGCGTGTGGGACGGCATCGGCCTGCTTTCGGACATCCTCAAGGATCCCGGGAAGTTTGGTGAGCGGTTGGGCGAGAGCGCCACAGAGCTGAAGAACCTCGCGCAAACCGCTCCGGATGTCATGGAAAAAGCCCAACTGCTGGCCAGTGACGAGGCGGCGCTGTGCCTGCTGCTGCGCACCGCCAGTCTCTGGTTGGACATGCTACCGCCCAGCGAGATCGCCGGCAAAACCGCCGAAGCCTTGTCGACGGTGGTGGTGCAGCTGTTGATCGACATCCTGATTGGCATCGTTCTGACGTTCGCTGCAGCAGGGGCCGGTATCGCCTATTTGACGATGCGGCTGGCGAATCGAGCTGCGCAATTACTCAGCGCTGTTCTGCGCCTCGTCAAAGCGATTTTCACGATCATCAACAGCTTCATCAGCTACGTCGACCGCTACAAAAAAGTCGCCGCGAGGGGCATCGCGGCCGGTATGAAAAAAGGCCGGATGCAGCTGCGCTGGGATGCCAAGCGCAACACCACGCTCAAGCAAAACGAACACCACGACAACGTTCCGGATCAGGCGAAAAACCCCAACGGCGACAGCGCCGATTCCGTTGATAAAACCGCGACCAATAAATGCCCGGTGTCGATGGTCACCGGCGAAGAACTGCTGACCCTCACCGACGGTGTGCTGGACGGAATCCTGCCGTTCGACTTCACCCGGCTCTATCGCACCAGCGCCGCAGAGATCGATATCAGCCTCGGTTTCGGCTGGAGTCACAGCCTTGCCCATCGCCTGGAAATCGACGGCGACACGGTCATCTGGATCGACCACGAAAACCGTCGCACCACTTTCCCGCTGCCAAACAGTGAACGCCCGGCGATCCACAACAGCCTGTCGCGGGCGGCGATTTATCTGGGCGATCAACCCGAAGAATTGATACTCGCCCAGGCTGGCGACGATGCGCGCTTCTATCACTTTCAAAACGGCCGACTGACAACGATCAGCGACGCTTACGACAACCGCCTGCGCATCACCCGCGACCGGCAAGACCGCATCAAACGCCTCGACAATGGCGCCGGCCGAGCCTTGCGATTGCGCTATGACCGCAGCCATTTGGTCGCCGTCGACTATCAGGTTTTTGTCCCGGCCCAGACCCTCGACGAGGCTTGGCACACAGAGCAAACGCTGGTCAGTTATAGCTACGACGAACGCGATCAACTGATCGAAGCAACCAATGCGGCTGGTGAAAGCGAGCGCTACGACTACGACGATCAGCACGTCATCCTGCAGCGGCAACTGACCGGTGGGGCGAGTTTCTTCTGGGAGTGGGAAAGGTCCGGCAAGGCGGCCCGATGCATCCGCCACTGGGCGTCGTTTGCGCAGATGGACGCGCGTTATGTCTGGGATGACGAGGGCGCTGTCACCGTCCACAACATCGACGGCAGCGAAGAGGTTTACGTCCACGACGACCAAGCGCGACTGGTGCGCAAGGTCGAGCTGGACGGTGGCGAGCACCTCAAGGCTTACGACGATCAAGGTCGGTTGCTTGCCGAGCAAGACCCGTTAGGTGCCGTCACCGAATACCGTTACGACGAAGTCGGACGGCTTATCGCGCTGATTCCGTCGGAAGATGAACCGACGGCCTACGAGTACCGCAATGGTTTCCTGCACGCACGGTTTCGCGGCAAAGCCGTCTGGAAATATCAGCGCAATGCACAGGGTGACATCACCGAAGCGACCGACCCCGACGGCCATGTCAGCCACTATCACTACGACGAAAAAGGGCTGCTGCTGTCGATCCGTTACCCGGACACCAGTCGGCATGTGTTTGTCTGGAACGCCTTGGGGCAATTGGTTGAGGAAACGCTGCCGGATGGTGGTGTGCGGCGGTTTTCCTACGACGCGCTGGGGCGGCAGATTACCCGTCAGGACGAACACGGCGCCGTTACCCAGTACCAATGGGATGCCGTCGGCCGACTGATCCAGACCACGCTTCCTACAGGCGCCAGCCGCGCGTTCAGCTACAACGCCTACGGCAAGATCACCGCCGAACGGGATGAACTGGGTCGCGTCACCCGCTACGAATACGTCGACGATCTGCACCTGGTCAGCCGCCGCCTCAATCCCGACGGAACCCAGCTGAAGTACCGCTACGACAACGCGCAGCTGTTGCTCACGGAAATCGAAAACGAATCCGGTGAAAAATATCTCCTGGACTACACGCCCAACGGCTTGATCCGACAGGAAACCGGATTCGACGGCCAACGCACGGCGTACGCCTACGACCTCAACGGCCAGTTGCTGGGGAAAACCGAGTTCGGGGAGGACGGTTCGCAGCTGGTGACGGCTTATGAGCGGGATTCGGCAGGGCGGTTGCTGGTCAAAACGTTGCCCGGCGGCATCAAGGTTGAATACCGCTACGACAGCCTCGGCCGGTTGGTCAGCGTCGACGACGGTCACGATCACCCGCTGGAGTTCGAATACGACCAGCAAGACTGCCTGATCACCGAGCACCAAGGCTGGGGAACCTTGCGCTATGGCTACGACGCCTGCGGCCAGCTCAATCGCCTGCGCCTGCCGGACGGCAGCAAACTCGACTACCACCACGCCAAGGGCGGCGCACTCACGGCCATCGACCTCAACGGTGCGCGGCTTACCAGTCACCAATTTGCCTTCGGTCGCGAGCAGCAACGCCAGCAGGGGCAGCTGCTCAGCGAATATGCCTACGACGATCAGGGCCGATTGAAGGCCCACGCTGTCAGTCAACAGCACCAAACGCTGTATCGCCGCGACTATGCCTACAGCGCCAACGGCAATCTCGACAGCATCGCCGACACCCGCCACGGCCAGCGTAGCTATCAGTACGACCCACTCAATCGCCTGACCCGCGTCCGCCACACCCGCGACGACCCACCGGAAACCTTCGCCCACGACCCGGCCGGCAACCTGCTGATGCAGGACCGCCCCGGCGCAGCGAAGGTGCTGGGTAATCGCCTGCTGATGCAAGGCGACCGTCACTACGATTACGACGCCTTCGGCAACCTGATCCGAGAACGCCGCGGCACCGCGCAAAAACTCGTCACCGAGTATCGCTACGACTGCCAACACCGACTGATTGGCGTCACAACCCCGGACGGACGTTGTACGACATATCGCTACGACGCCTTCGGTCGCCGCATCAGCAAAACCGTCGACGGCAAAACCACCGAATTCTTCTGGCAAGGCGACAACCTCGTCGCCGAAAGTGGCCGCGAGCATTACCGCAGCTACGTCTACGAACCCGGCACTTTCCGCCCATTGGCCATGCTCGACGGCAAAGGCCCACGCAAGGCCTGCCCGTTTTACTACCAGCTCGATCACCTCGGCACACCGCAGGAACTCACCAATTTTGGTGGCGAAATTGTCTGGTCGGCGAAGTACAACGCCTACGGCAAAGTCACCCGCCTTGCGTTCGGTGGGGGAGAGCAACTTGAACAACCGTTACGGTTTCAGGGGCAGTACTTCGATGCCGAGAGTGGTCTGCACTACAACCGGCATCGGTACTATGATCCGGAGATTGGCCGCTATCTGACGCCGGACCCGGTGAAGTTGGCGGGTGGGCTGAATCAGTATCAATACACGCCGAATCCGACGGGGTGGGTTGATCCGTTGGGGTTGAGCGGGAATTGCCCGCCGCCGAATAAGCCTGGGTGTAGGGCGCCGGATGATGTTAGTGAGACGGTTGTTGATGGCGGTGAGGTAAAAACTCCAAACGCGAAGTCGCGTCCTAAAAATTTTAGGAATGATGAAAAGCTTGACCTTCATTATAAAAAACACGGGAAAAAAGAGTTCGACGCTCAGAGCAAAGAGGAATACCTACAAATTTCTCGTGATGTAGTGAACCAAGGCATAAAAGTGAAATATCCGTATGAAGGAGAATTTAGAGTGGCCTATTTGCAACTGCTGGGAAATTCACAGAGGAATGGTGATACAAAGTTTGCATTTGTCGGTACTAATAATAATGGCGATATCACGACCCTGCACGTCAAAAGTGGAAAAGATTTCTGGAAAATGTTAAACGGTGATGCAAAGGATAACGAGTTGAGGCCAGTAAATGACTAAGAAGTATAGTGCGCTTGTCATGGAGATTGACGAGATCGTCGAAGAGGCGGTTGTTTTGCTTGTCAATGGTGTAATAGTCCAATGCTTTATTAACTACTGTCCATTTAAAATTGAAGTCGGTAAAACTTACGAGGTTGAGTTTGAAATGGTTTTGCCTGACAGCGTCGGCATGGAAGTAAGTCAGGATGAATATGTCGGAGTTGAAATGGAGGATGACAGTTTTTCATGTGTGGTGGCGGGCTATTTAGATGGTGCTGTATTAAGATCTTTTATTGATTTCGATGCTCAAGATATTCATTATGACTACCCGTTTTTTAACCAAAAATTTATTAAAATAAATGTTATTCGTATTGATGTGGCTTTCTGATTTTGGTGCCGGATTTTTGAGCGACGGGGGATGGATATATTCTCAATTCGCGGGCAGACCAACAAAAGCAACAAATAAATCCGTCCTCTTTTTGGTTCCCCTTTTTGGTCCGTATTCTATTGTGTCAAGTTATGGTCGGTTTTTGAAAAATGATGTTATTTATGCCTATTAAAAAATTGATTTCTACACTGCGAGCTATCTATAAGAATTGGGCAGATAGTTCGGTTTCTGCTATTCAGCAACAAACCACTTGCTGCGAACTTAATGGTGAAAGCAAGAGGTGGAGAGCCGTTCCAAGCTCTAGGTTTATAAGCCATAGTGCGCAGTTGAATGCTTTTAATGAAGCGATGACAAGGGAGGCTAGAAAAATGTCTCGTTTTACTGGAGAGGATAGTAAAGGAAATTTGTTAGTAAGAATGGAGGCTGAAAATGTAGGTGAGGGATATGAGCCTAATCCTTTAGATCCAGCCAATCCGCGTTTCATTCCTCAGATGAATGCCTTTGAAATGAAATTCGACTTTGAGACATTGCAGCCTATAGCGCTTTATCCGATAGAGAAAATTTATGCTGATGCATCCGTATCTGAACGTTCCATATAATCCAAGTGTAGAGCACTTTCTCGGTGGGTTCGATATATATGATCGCGAGGAGAGTCTTGGGGTTGAATTGTCGGCGTACGATCCTGAGTGTCCTTCAGATAGAGAATTTTTAATATCCCGGTTTATTGTCAAGCGCTTCGCCGCGTTGAGTTATCGGCACAAGTTTGTTTTGTTTTTTGTGTTGAGAGAGGCTCTTGATGGCGACTCAAGTGTGTTTGCTGAAATTTTGGAACATGATTCGAGGTCTCATTCCTCGCTTCCTCTTGGGTGGAATGAAATGAAAGATCCAAAAGCGTTTTTTGAGGATGTGTACGTCAAATTGTCCGAAGCGTGGGTTGATGATCTGTATAAAGCGAGTCAGGAGGACTTTTCAACTTGGTGAAGGCTAGTACTTAAACTAAGGCTCTGAATGCAGAATAATGAGCGCTAGATTTTCCGCGTTATTCCAATTCCTTGCTCAACAAATAAATCCGTACCATTTATGTTGATGAGTGATATTTGACGGACTGCTGCTTTGAAGATAGTGAAATCTACTCGATTTGATGATGTCGACTACGATGTTGGATATGCGTACCGCGGTTATAACCACGACATACAGAACGAAGAGGATGTGTTTCTGATCAGACTTTACGATGACGAACCCGGACAGGCAACGGTAGTAAGTCCGACTACGATGTCTAAAAACGGTAACCTTAGAAAACTTGTTGAGTTCTTACAGGCCGAGTTAGGAGTTTCCAAGATTTGTCTCTACAAGGGCGATTTGGGGAGCTACGCCGAGATCGATCTTGATAGCTTGGCATTCTGCTCCGTCTGAAGTCGGCGGCAAAAGACGGGCAAGCGTTTTTACACACTCTGGGCCGAATCTGTCGTTGTTGAGCGGCAGCTATAGGTGGTGGATTCAACAGGTGGCGAAATCAAGCCAAGCGTCAGTGAGGCCTTTCGTCACGCTTGCTTTTTTGAGCGAGATTTCCGGGCAAGGTCTTCGGAAGTTTCCTTCAACTCGTAGCGGTTTCCATGAACTGGTGTGAAATGTTCTCCATCGATAGTCTCTGGTGGTCACTGAAAATTCAGTGGTGGGGTGTAGGAACCCTTCAATACTAGAGAGGACGCTTTGGCGTCGACACCTGAATTGCGGCCATCAACATGCGTCCGTAAGATCAGTTGCGGCGGCTGTGCGCGGGCACGCTTCGGTGTGGTCGAGTTCTCTGGTCTCGATATTCCTACCCCGCGTATAGCTGCCACCCAAGCCTGTAGGAAGGCCGATGGTAGCGACCATTTACTACCAGAGGTTTCAAAAATGAAAAGTCTTCACCCCGATCCACCCTACGAAAAACCAATCCCCCACCCCAAAAACCGCTTCATGGCGCTCACCAGCAATTGCGACGACATGCCAACCCTGTTCGTCGACACCTAAGCGCCGCTGGATGTTTTGTATGACGCTGCCAGCTACCGAATTCGCGCCGTCACCCAAGTGATGGAGAACTTGTCCATGCGCGGTTCGATCGAGTGTCAGTCCTTCATTCTTAGTGATTTTGCTTTGCTCTGTGCCATTCCGTTGCGGGATGGGTGTGATGTGCTGGATGTGTTAGGGCGACGGTTGAAGGCTCGGTCTTCGGAGTAGCGCCGGGCGGCTTTTGTGGCGAGGGAGCTTGCTCCCGCTCGGCTGCGCAGCAGTCGTAAACCGGGGATTGAGGTATGTCAGGCATAACCGGATTGCAGGTTTTGGGGCTGCTTCGCAGCCCAGCGGGGGCAAGCCCCCTCGCCACAGGGTTTGTGTGATGCCCGAAAAGGGGCTGGGATAGGCCGCTCGGCTGTGAGGCCCTGACGTTCGCCGCCGTACAAGGTAAACTTCCCGCCCTTCGCAGGAGCAGCCATGAATTATCGTCACGCCTTCCATGCCGGCAATCACGCCGATGTGTTCAAACACCTGACTTTGACCCGCATCATCGCTTTGATGTCGCGCAAGGAGCAGCCGTTTGCCTATCTCGACACTCACGCCGGCATTGGTCTGTATGACCTGCAGGGTGATCAGGCGAGCCGTACCGGTGAGTACCTGGAAGGTATTGCGCGTTTGTGGGATCAGCCGGATCTGCCGGCGTTGACCGCTGATTACATGAAGGTGCTGCACGACATGAATCCGGATGGCCAGTTGCGCTATTACCCGGGGTCGCCGGAGTTGGCGCGGCGGCTGACGCGGCCGCAGGATCGGGTGATGCTCAATGAGAAACACCCGCAAGACGGTGTGTTGCTCAAGGACAACATGGCCGGCGACCGTCGGGTGAAGGTGCAGCTGGGCGAAGGCTGGCATGTGCCGCGTGCGATGTTGCCGGTGCAGGAGAAGCGGGCGGTGATGTTGATCGATCCGCCGTTCGAGCAGCTGGATGAGATGCAGCGCTGTGCGGCGTCGCTGAAAGAGGCGATCGGCCGGATGCGCCAGACCGTGGCGGCGATCTGGTACCCGGTGAAGGACCAGCGCATGTTGCGTCGTTTTTATCAGGATCTGGCGGGTACGGGCGCGCCGAAGTTGTTGCGGGTGGAGTTGCTGGTGCATCCGCTGGATACGCCGAATAGCCTGAATGGTTCGGGGCTGGCGATTGCGAATCCGCCGTGGGGGCTGGAAGAGGAATTGCGTGAGTTGCTGCCGTGGTTGTCCAAGAAGCTGGGGCAGACCCAGGGTGGTTGGCAGATGGATTGGTTGATTGCCGAATAGGGTCAATTGACGAGCAAGATCAAAAGATCGCAGCCTCGTTTCACTCGACAGCTCCTACAGGGGGAATGCATTTCTCTGTAGGAGCTGTCGAGTGAAACGAGGCTGCGATCTTTTGCTTTTTGGGATTCAGATCGGGCAAGTCACGCCGGTACCGCCAATCCCGCAATACCCTTCAGGGTTTTTGGCCAGGTATTGCTGGTGATACGCCTCGGCGAAGTAGACCGTCGGCGCTTCGTCGATTTCAGTGGTGATCGTGCCTTTGCCAGCCTTGGTCAGCTCTGCCTGGAACACTTGCTCGCTGTGCTTGGCGGCAGCCAGTTGAGTCGGGTTGGTGGCGTAGATCACCGAGCGGTACTGCGTGCCGATGTCATTGCCTTGGCGCATGCCCTGGGTCGGGTTGTGCAGTTCCCAGAACATCTTCAGCAGTTCTTCGTAGCTGACTTTCGCCGGCTCGTAGACCACCAGTACCACTTCGCTGTGGCCGGTCAGGCCCGAGCAGACTTCTTCATACGTCGGGTTCGGCGTAAAGCCGCCGGCATAACCCACCACCGTGCTGACCACGCCTTCGCGCTGCCAGAACTTGCGTTCCGCGCCCCAGAAGCAGCCCAGGCCGAAGATCGCGAAATCCACGTCCATCGCGAACGGGCCCAGCAGCGGGGCGTCGTGGACGAAGTGTTTTTCCGGCAGGTTCATTGGGGTTTCGCGGCCAGGCAGAGCTTGTTCTTTAGTCGGGAGCACGTTTTTGTTCACCAGGATTTCCGAGCGCAAGACCATCATCAGTCCCCTCAGTCAGGTTGAATGTAAATTGTCAGACACGCAGTTTGCCCGAGTGTCACCCCGCTGTCAGGCGATCGGGCCACGCGGGTAGCGCTTGAGCTTTTCGATCAGCTCGGTGCCCGGGATCGGTCGGTCGAACAGGTAACCCTGGCCGACGTCGCAGCGGTGACGGCGCAGGAAAGCCAACTGCTCGGCGGTTTCGATGCCTTCAGCCACGACCTTGAGTTTCAGGTTGTGGGCCATGGCGATCACCGCGGAGGTGATTTCCATGTCGTCCTGGTTGTCCGGGATTTCGTGGATGAAGCTTCGATCAATCTTAATGATGTCGATCGGGAATTTTTTCAAGTAACTGAGCGACGAGTAACCGGTGCCGAAGTCATCCATGGCCAGGGTCAGGCCCAGGCGCTTGAGCTGATCGAGCTGCAAGTGGGTGTCTTCGGTGGCTTCCAGCAGCAGGCCTTCGGTGAGTTCGAGTTCCAGCAGGTTTGCCGGCAGCGCTTCTTCTTTGAGGATGTTGGCGATGGACGACACCAGGTCCGGGTCGGAGAACTGCTTGGGCGACAGGTTGATTGCCACCTGAAGATTGCCCAGGCCAGCGGCGGTCAGGTCTTTGCTCATGCGGCAGGCCTGGCGCGCGATCCATTTGCCGATGGGGATGATCAGGCCGGTTTCTTCGGCGACGCTGATGAACTGGTCCGGGCGGATCATGCCTTTTTCCGGATGGTTCCAGCGCAGCAGGGCTTCCATCCCGAGCAGGCGACCGCTGCGCAGGCAGAGCTTGGGCTGATAGAACACGTCCAGCTCGTTCTGGGTCAGGGCGCGGCGCAGGTTGTTTTCGACGAACAGCTTGTAACTGGCCTCGGCGTTCAGCGCTTCGGTGAACACCTGAACCTGGTGTTTGCCGTTGGCCTTGGCCTTGTGCAGGGCGAGGCCGGCGTTGCGCATCAAGGTTTGCGGATCGCGACCGTGCAACGGCGCGCAGGCCAGGCCCACAGAGCCGGTGACGCTGATCAGCTGATTGTCGACGAACATCGGCTTGTCGAGGGTCGCCAACAATTGATTGGCAATCTGTTGGCCTGCACGCAGATCGGTGTCGTCCAGCAGCACGGCGAATTCGTTACTGGCGAACCGCGCCAGGCTGCCACTCGGGCTCAGGCTGTTGCGCAGGCGCCGGGCCAGGCTGATCAACAGTTTGTCGCCGGTCTGGTGGCCGAGGCTGTCGTTGATCCGCTTGAAGTTGTCGATGTCCACCAGCAACAAGCTGATCGGGGTATCGCTGTCTCGGGCGAAACGTTCATCAAGGTTGCGGATGAAGGCCGGGCGGTTGCCGAGGTTGGTCAGGTTATCGGTGTAAGCCAGACGCTCGATGCGCTGCTGAGCGAGCTTGGTCTGGGTGATGTCTTCGTAGATGCCGATGTAATGCGTCAGCTCGCGGTTGTCGCCGTAAACCTTGGAAATCGACAACTGGCCCCAGTAGGGTTCGAGGTTTTTGCGGCGGCTTTTGAATTCGCCTTGCCAACTGTTGCTCTTGGCCAGCGCCGAGGGCGCGTCGAACAACAGCTCGCTGAGGTTTTCCAGTGCCGGCAGTTCCGACAGCCGCTGGCCGTGGACTTCTTCGGTGGTGTACTGGGTGATCGCCGTGAAACTCGGGTTGACGTATTCCACCACGCCATCGCAATTAACCAGCAAAAAGGCGTTGGCGCTTTGCTCTACCGCACGCTGGAACAGGTGCAGGGCGCTGGTGGCGGTGCGGCGGTTATGGTTGTTGATGACCTGAGCGAACTGATCCGCCAGCTCGCCGGCGAAAGCAATTTCGTCCGATTGCCAGGCGCGGGTCATACCGGTCTGTTCCAGGCAGAGTACGCCGACCACCTGGCCGTCGACGCGGATGCTGGCGTCGAGCATCGCATTCACATCGCGCAGGCGCAGGCTTTCGGCCATTTCCCGGGTGCGCGGGTCGCGCATGGCGTTGTGGGCGTCGATGGCGCGGCCGGTGTGCAAGGCATCCAGATAATCAGGGAAGAGACTGACGTCAATCGGCTCCGGCAGCAGGTATTCCTGGCTGGCGCGGTGATAGGCCGAAATCGGCACGAGCAGTGAACCTTCGAGGTTCCACAGGCTGGCGCAGTCGATTTCGTAAATGTCACAGGCGCTGCGAGTGATCAGTTCGGCGGCTTCTTGCAGGGATTTGTTGCTGCTATAGCGCTGGCGGGTCAGCAGCAGGATCAAGTCTTGCTGGGCGCGCACCCGGTCCAGGTGCAGAAGCTGTTCCTGCTGAGCACGTTGATTGAGTTCCAGGGCGATTTGCAGGCGAGAGTTCTGGGTTTCGAGGTCCAGGGCCGGCAGCAGTTGCTCGCCCTCGAACAGGCCGTCGACCACCAGCAGGTAGCCGCGCAGCAGGTGTCGATTGTGTTGTTTGTAGGCTTCGCCCAGTTCCAGCAGGTTCAAGGCGCCTGCGGCGGTGTGCAGGGTGTAGCGGATCAGGTAATGCGGGCTTTCGGTGAGTTGCTGCTGTACCGCGTCATGCAGCTGATAGCGCGCTTCGGGTTCCATCAGGCTGGCGTAGGGCGAGCCGACCAGAGCACAGAGCTCCACCGCCGGCAGGCCGAACTGTCGTTCGCAATTGGGATCAAGAAACAGTAGCGCCCAACTCGCTTCATTCAGCCGTTCGAAACGAAGCATGCCGAGCCGCGAGGGCACAGGCAACTGCGTCACTACCTCGGCCACCATACGGCTGGCGGCATCGGGTTGGCTCTTCATATGGAGGGAAACTCGCTTCGAATAGGCTGATCGCGCCGGGCTCTCGCCCTCTTTACTGTTACCTGCGGCAAGGTTGCATCATTGCGACACTGACTGACAAGAGACATGAAGGCCAAGTGCTATAAGAATATGTCGGCCGGCTCGATGATTTCTCCAGTGCTGGGCCGAAAGTAATGTTTTTGGCCCTCAATGGCTCAGCGTAGCGGGATGCTGGTCGACTGCAAAAAGTTGCCGTCCCGGTCGTGATAGCTGACCCGAACCTGTTCAGCATCGACGATCAAATGAGCGAAATTGTCCTGGCTGACCACGTTGCTGGTTAGTTCATGCTGATAGTCGCCCGCGACCGTTCGCGCAAGTGGCTGATCGAGGATGAAGGTGGATGCCTTGGCGTACGGCAGCAGTTTGCTGTTGCACAAGGGGGAGGAGACGATGGTGTGTACCTCGAAGTCCCGGTCTTCGCTGTGGGTCAGGCGACTCGTCAAAGAGCCGTGGACATCACCGGAAACGAAGAAGACGTTCTTGATGCGGTGTGTACGGATTGTCTCCAGCAGCCGCAGACGTTGTTCGGGAAAGGCTTTCCATGCGTCATCGCCATGGGCTTTGCGGTCGGGGTAGAACATCACGCTGGTGACCACGAACTTCACCCTGGCCGGGCTGTGAATCAACCATTTGCACAAGACCTGTTCCTGCTCTTCATCGAGGATGCGTCGATCATTGGCCGACAGGTTGCGTCGGGTTCGACTGTCAGTGACAAACCATTCGATATCGCCTTCGGCGAATTGATACCAATACTGTTCCAGCTTTCTATTTATTTGTCCGCTGGCAAGAAGTTCATGTGCCGGGCTATGACTGGCTTGATATAGCTCATACGCCGCGATGGCGTTTTTGTATAAATAGGTGTCGGCCTTACTTTCGTTGGTCGGCCAGTTGTCTTCAATTTCGTGATCATCGAGGATCATGTAAGTCGGCACGCCGGACATTAATTTTGCAATGTTGGGTTGGGAAAAGGCCGCGCGGTACTTACTGAGTATTTCCTTGTATTCCCGGTCGGGAGCGATGATGTTCAGGTCATCGACATAGATTTGATCGCCGGTCATCAACATGGCGCTGATGGGCGGTTCAGCCTGCTGCGCCAGATTCGTGATCGAGGCGAAAATCCTGTCCCCCAGATGCGGTGCAGACGGGACGCCAGCGGTCATGCGCAAGTAACGGCATGAACCGACGATATAGGCCCGTGGAATCGTGGCTTTGCTGGACTGCGTGCGAAACCGGTAGATATCCCGCGGCCATTGCAGCGGCAGTTCCTGAACCGATTCCACGGTGTGCACCGGGCTCATGGGGCTGAACCAACCTGCCTGGTATTCGTATTCGGTGTCAGTGGCAAGGTCGTTGAGTGCGATGACATCGGACATATCACGCAAGATCGTCAACTTTGCAAATACACCTTGGGACCATCGCTCTTCGCCGAGTTGACGATAACGAACGCTTGCAAATACAGGTGCATTGTTTTGAAGTTCGCCACGCAAAAAGATGCGTGTGTGGTTAGTTGTGGTGTGGCCAATAATAGGGCCGACAGTTGGTTTGAACATGTTCGAATCCATTCGAAGTAATGCTAACTAAGCAAAATAAGTTGATAAGGGTTCTAACGGCAATTAGTTGAACTAAGCTTAGTTATTGGTTCGCAGAAAATATCGAGAGGAAGTGGACTGGAGTTGTGGGCGACGTAAGCCGCGAGTGTAGGAAAGGGGCGCTGGGTGACTTTCTTCCAGTCAAAAAAAGCCCCGCCAAACTGGCGGGGTTGAGGTACGAGCGTGGCGCTCGGAAAACGTGGAACGTGACGGGCCCTCCGGTGAAGTAGGGCCGATCGGTGTTACAGCAGGATGGTGCGGATGTCCGCCAGCAGATCGCTCAGACGCTTGGTGAAGCGTGCAGCAGCGGCGCCGTTGATCACACGGTGATCGTAGGACAGCGACAGTGGCAGCATCAGTTTCGGCTGGAAGGCTTTGCCGTCCCAGACTGGCTGAATGGTTGCCTTGGAGACACCGAGGATCGCCACTTCCGGCGCGTTGACGATCGGCGTGAAGCCGGTGCCGCCAATGTGGCCGAGGCTGGAAATGGTGAAGCAGGCGCCTTGCATGTCGTCAGCGGTGAGCTTTTTGTCGCGGGCTTTGGCGGCCAGCACAGCGGCTTCGGCTGCCAGTTGCAGCAGGCTCTTCTGATCGACGTTCTTGATGACCGGTACCAGCAGGCCTTCAGGGGTGTCGACGGCGAAGCCGATGTTCACGTACTTCTTGCGGATGATCGCTTTGCCGCTTGGTGCCAGCGAACTGTTGAAGTCCGGCAGTTCCTTGAGCAGGTGCGCGCAGGATTTGAGCAGCAGCGGCAGGATGGTCAGCTTGACGCCAGCCTTCTCTGCAACGGCTTTCTGAGCGATACGGAACGCTTCCAGGTCGGTGATATCAGCCGAATCGAACTGAGTCACGTGCGGAATGTTCAGCCAGCTGCGATGCAGGCTCGACGCGCCGATTTGCATCAGGCGAGTCATCGGCACTTCTTCGGTTTCACCGAAGCGGCTGAAGTCCACGACCGGAATCGGCGGGATACCCGCGCCGCCGGTTGCGCCAGCAGCAGCGGCCGGTGCTTCCTTGGCCTTCTGCATCATGGCTTTGACGTAGACCTGAACGTCTTCCTTCAGGATGCGACCGTGCGGGCCACTGGCGCTGACGGCGTTCAGCTCGACGCCGAATTCACGGGCCAGTTGGCGTACAGCCGGGCCAGCGTGAACCTTGGCGCCCGGCTTGGCCGGTGCAGCAGCTGGTGCCGGAGCGGCGGCTGCAGGAGCAGCTTCAGCCTTGGCTGCCGCAGGTGCTGGTGCAGCAGCGGCCGGAGCCGGGGCAGCAGCAGGCGCAACGCCTTTGACTTTCAGCTTCAGGATCAGGTCGCCGGTACCGACTTCGTCATCCAGCTTGATGGAAACGCTTTCCACCACGCCAGCGGCAGGCGATGGAATTTCCATGCTCGCCTTGTCGGATTCCAGGGTGATCAGCGACTGGTCGGCTTCAACGGTGTCGCCGGCCTTGACCAGGACTTCGATGATCTTGGCCTTGCCTGCCGAACCGATGTCCGGGACGTGAATGTCCTGAACGCTGTCAGCAACCGGTGCAGCCGGAGCCGCAGCGGCTGGCGCTGGAGCAGCGGCAGCAGGCGCAGCAGCCTGGGCTGGCGCGGCAGCAGCAGGGGCCGCAGCACCCGCCACTTCCAGATCCAGAATCAGGTCGCCAGTGCCGACTTCGTCGTTGAGCTTGACGCTGATGCTCTTGACCACGCCAGCGGCAGGCGATGGGATTTCCATGCTGGCCTTGTCGGATTCCAGAGTGATCAAAGACTGATCAGCCTCGACGGTGTCGCCGACCTTGACCTGGATCTCGATGATCTGGGCCTTGCCCGACGAACCGATGTCCGGCACGTGCACTTGCTGGGTAGTTGCAGCAGCGGGAGCAGCTGCTGGTGCAGCTGCTGGTGCAGCTGCTGGTGCAGCTGCTGGTGCAGCTGCTGCCGGAGCAGGAGCAGCAGCCGGTTTCGCTTCAGCCTTGGCTGCTGGCGCAGCGGCACCTTCGACTTCCAGCTCCAGCAGTTCGTCGCCTTCTTTCAGGCGATCGCCCAGCTTCACTTTGATGCTCTTGACGATGCCGGCCTTGGGCGCAGGAATTTCCATGCTCGCCTTGTCCGACTCAAGCGTCAGGATGCTCTGGTCGGCTTCCACACGGTCGCCGACTTTCACAAATAGTTCGATTACTTCACCTTCACCGCTGCCGATGTCAGGTACGCGAATGAGTTCGCTCACAGAGTGTCTCCTCAGCAGTCCAGTGGGTTGCGTTTTTCCGGGTTGATCCCGAACTTGGCGATGGCTTCAGACACCACCTTAGGTTCGATATCACCACGGTCAGCCAAGGCTTCCAGGGCTGCCAACACCACGAAATGACGGTCGACTTCGAAGAAGTGACGCAGCTTCTTGCGGCTGTCACTGCGGCCGAAACCGTCGGTGCCCAGGACTTTGAATTCCTTGGACGGGACCCACTGACGAATTTGCTCAGCGAACAGCTTCATGTAGTCGGTAGACGCGATGACCGGACCTTGACGGCCGTTCAGGCATTCTTCGACATAGCTCAGTTTAGGCTTCTGGCCCGGGTGCAGACGGTTGCTGCGCTCTACGGCCAGGCCATCGCGACGCAGCTCGTTGAAGCTGGTAACGCTCCACACGTCAGCGCCGACGTTGAACTGTTCACGCAGGATTTTTGCCGCTTCGCGAACTTCGCGCAGGATGGTGCCGGAGCCCATCAGCTGAACGTGGTGCGCCGCTTCGCGGGTGTCTTCCTCGAGCAGGTACATGCCCTTGATGATGCCTTCCTCGACACCGGCCGGCATGGCTGGCTGCTGGTAGGACTCGTTCATCACGGTGATGTAGTAGAAAACGTCCTGCTGCTGTTCGGTCATCTTCTTCATGCCGTCCTGGATGATCACCGCCAGCTCGTAGCCGTAGGTTGGATCAAAGGTGCGGCAGTTCGGGATGGTGGCAGCCAGGATGTGGCTGTGACCGTCTTCGTGTTGCAGGCCTTCGCCGTTCAGCGTGGTCCGGCCGGCGGTGCCGCCGATCAGGAAGCCACGGGTACGGCTGTCGCCAGCGGCCCAGGCGAGGTCGCCGATACGCTGGAAGCCGAACATCGAGTAGAAGATGTAGAACGGCAGCATTGGCTGGTTGTGGCTGGAGTACGAAGTACCGGCAGCGATGAAGGAGCTCATGGCGCCCGCTTCGTTGATGCCTTCTTCGAGGATCTGGCCCTTCTTGTCTTCTTTGTAGAACATCACCTGGTCTTTATCGACTGGCTCGTAGAGCTGGCCGACGGAGGAGTAGATGCCCAACTGACGGAACATGCCTTCCATACCGAAGGTACGGGCTTCGTCCGGGATGATCGGAACGATGCGCGAGCCGATTTCCTTGTCCTTGACCAGCTGCGCGAGGATCCGCACGAAGGCCATGGTGGTGGAAATTTCACGGTCGCCCGAGCCGTCCAGGATTGCCTTGAGGGTATCCAGCGATGGTGTCGGGATGTCGAAGCTTTTGGCGCGGCGCTGTGGCACGAAACCGCCCAGTGCAGTGCGGCGCTCGCTCAGGTAACGGGCTTCAGCGCTGTTTGGTTCTGGTTTGAAGAACGGCAGGTTTTCCAGCTCTTCGTCTTTCACCGGAATGTCGAAACGATCGCGGAACAGCTTCAGGCTTTCAACATCAACTTTCTTGGTGTTGTGCGCAGTGTTCTTCGCTTCGCCGGCACCGGTGCCATAACCTTTGATGGTCTTGGCCAGGATGACGGTTGGTTGTTCTTTGTGGTTGACCGCTTCGTGGTACGCCGCGTAGACCTTGTACGGGTCGTGGCCGCCACGGTTGAGTTTCCAGATCTCGTCGTCGGACAGATCAGCAACCATCGCCTTGAGTTCTGGCGAGTTGAAGAAGTGTTCACGAACGAACGCGCCGTCTTTGGCTTTGTAGTTCTGGTACTCGCCGTCGATGACTTCGTCCATGCGACGTTGCAGGATGCCGTCGACGTCTTTGGCCAACAGTGGGTCCCAGAAACGGCCCCAGATGACTTTGGTCACGTTCCATTGAGCACCGCGGAACACGCCTTCGAGTTCCTGAATGATCTTGCCGTTGCCGCGAACCGGGCCATCAAGGCGCTGCAGGTTGCAGTTAATAACGAAGATCAGGTTGTCGAGTTTCTCGCGGCCAGCCAGCGAGATCGCGCCCAGGGATTCCGGCTCGTCACACTCGCCGTCGCCCAGGAAGCACCAGACTTTCTGCTTGCCTTCAGGGATGAAGCCACGGGCTTCCAGGTACTTCATGAAGCGTGCCTGGTAGATCGCCTGGATCGGGCCCAGACCCATGGATACGGTCGGGAACTGCCAGAAATCAGGCATCAGCCATGGGTGCGGGTAGGACGACAAGCCCTGACCGTCGACTTCCTGACGGAAGTTGTTCATCTGGTCTTCGGTGATGCGGCCTTCCATGAACGCACGGGCGTAAACGCCTGGCGAGGTGTGGCCCTGGAAGTAGATCAGGTCGCCGCCGTGTTCGTCGGTCGGGGCCTGGAAGAAATAGTTGAAGCCGATGTCGTACAGGGTTGCGCTGGAGGCGAAGCTGGAGATGTGACCGCCCAGGTCAGAATCTTTCAGGTTCGTACGCATCACCATGGCCATCGCGTTCCAGCGTACCAACGAGCGAATGCGGCGTTCCATGAACAGGTCGCCAGGCATGCGTGCTTCGTGGGTAACGGGGATCGTGTTGCGGTATGGCGTGGTGATGGCGTAAGGCAATTGCGAACCGCTACGGGTTGCGAGTTCGCCCATACGGGTCATCAGATAGTGAGCGCGGTCTTCGCCTTCTTTGTCGAGAACCGATTCCAGGGCGTCCAGCCATTCCTGGGTTTCGACGGGATCGAGGTCTTGCATGGCTTGCTCCAGGGCGGAAAGGCTTCCAGAATCGGTTGCCTGAGTTTGCGACTGGCCTTGTGGGCAGACGATATAAATTCTTGGATTGCCGAGAGGTTGTTCCGGCGGCGTGTAGTTTTACTACAAATCTTCGGGCATTTCAGCCTTTCGAATGTATATACGAGTAGTAAAACTACAGATGAGCGGCTTGTGGCCTCCAGCTGCGTTGTGAGAATAATCGTTAAGGTTGGTCTTTTGCCAACCAGAAAAGGTGAAAGCTTGAAGCTGTCTGCCAAAAATAAAGAAATTTCAGCTATTTCTAACCTTTGTTCGACAGTCGATCAGGTAGTGCATTCTCGCGAATCACTACATGCAGCCCTCTACACGCCGATCAAGGATAGACCATGAGCCTCCCTTCGCTTGCCGAACTGCCTGGCATTCTCCTGCCGTTTGTCACCCGCGCCGAGCAGTCGTTCCGTACGGCCGTCGCAGTACTTCCCGACGACCATGGCCTGGCCGGCTGGACGCCTGAAAGCTGGGCACAATTTGCCCGCGTCACCGCTGCCAGCGACTTCGTGATTGAACAAAGTGTCCGTGACCCATTGATGTTGCTGGAGCTGGTGCAGTCCGGTGAGCTGGACCGAAGTTTTGCGCCCGGCGAACTGTGCGCACAGATTGCGGCAGCGGTGAATGCAGCAGAAACCGACGATGAGCTCGGTCGCGCCCTGCGTCGTCAACGTACCCGTCATCAAGTGCGGATCATTTGGCGCGACCTGACGCGTCAGTGCGATCTGGTCCAGACCTGCCGCGACCTCTCGGACATGGCCGATGCCAGCATCGATCAGGCCTATCAGTGGTTGTACTCGCGGCATTGCCAGCAGTTCGGCGTGCCGACCGGCCGGCGCAGTGGCGAGCCACAGCAGATGGTCGTTCTCGGCATGGGCAAGCTCGGTGCGGTGGAGCTCAACCTGTCGTCGGACATCGATCTGATCTTCGCCTATCCCGAGGGCGGCGAAACCGTCGGCGTCAAACGGTCGCTGGATAACCAGGAATTTTTCATTCGTCTCGGCCAGCGCCTGATCAAGGCCCTGGACCCGATGACTGTCGATGGTTTCGTGTTCCGCGTCGATATGCGTCTGCGGCCTTACGGTTCGGCCGGCGCATTGGTGCTGAGCTTCAACGCGCTGGAGCAGTATTACCAGGATCAGGGCCGTGACTGGGAACGCTACGCGATGATCAAGTCGCGGGTGGTGGCCGGCGATCAAGTGGCCGGTGCGCAATTGCAAGAGATGCTGCGGCCGTTCGTTTACCGGCGTTACCTCGACTTCTCGGCAATCGAAGCGCTGCGCACCATGAAGCAGCTGATTCAGCAGGAGGTCCGGCGCAAGGGCATGGCCGACAACATCAAGCTCGGCTCCGGTGGTATTCGTGAAGTCGAATTTATCGCCCAGGCGTTCCAGCTGATCCACGGTGGCCGCGACCTGAGTTTGCAGCAACGTCCTCTATTAAAAGTACTGAGCACGCTGGAAGGTCAGGGTTACCTGCCGCCGGCGGTGATCAGTGAGCTGCGCGAAGGCTACGAATTCCTGCGGTACACCGAGCACGCGATCCAGGCGATAGCCGACCGTCAGACCCAGATGCTGCCGGACGGCGCTCAGGATCAGGCGCGCATCGCCTTTATGTTGGGCTTTGCCGACTGGACCGCTTTCCACGAACAGCTTATGTATTGGCGCGGTCGCGTGGCGTGGCACTTCGGTCAGGTGATCGCCGATCCCGACGAAGAGGAAGGCGCCGAAAGCGAAGTGGTGGTCGGCGGCGAATGGCTGCCGTTGTGGGAAGAGGCTCAGGACGAAGAGGCCGCTTGCCGCCAGTTGGAAGAGGGCGGTTTCGCTGATGCCACCAAAGCCCTGAAAGCGTTGGCCGGTTTGCGCAGCAGCCCGCAGTTGCGGGCGATGCAACGACTGGGGCGTGAACGTCTCGATGCCTTTATTCCTCGGTTGTTGGCTCAGGCTGTGGAGCACGCCAATCCGGATCTGGTGCTGGAGCGGGTACTGCCACTGGTTGAAGCGGTGGCTCGCCGTTCCGCGTATCTGGTCTTGCTGACCGAAAACCCCGGCGCGCTGCGGCGTTTGTTGACTTTGTGCGCCGCGAGCCCGTGGATCGCCGAACAGATCACCCGCTTCCCGCTGCTGCTCGACGAATTGCTCAACGAAGGTCGACTGTTCAAACCGCCGCTGGCGCCGGAACTGGCCGCCGAGTTGCGCGAGCGTCTGACGCGGATTCCCGAAGACGACCTCGAACAGCAGATGGAAGCCCTGCGGCATTTCAAGCTGGCGCACCGCTTGCGCGTCGCCGCTTCGGAAATCGCCGGCAGCCTGCCGTTGATGAAAGTCAGTGATTACCTGACCTGGCTCGCTGAAGCGATCCTGGAACAAGTGCTGGCCCTGGCCTGGCGTCAGACCGTGGCCAAATACGGCACGCCGCAGCGCACCGACGGCACCTTGTGCGATCCCGGCTTCATCATTGTCGGTTATGGGAAAGTCGGCGGTCTGGAACTGGGGCATGGTTCGGACCTGGATCTGGTGTTTATCCACGATGGCGATCCGCAGGCGGAAACCGACGGGCCGAAGCCTATCGATGGCGCGCAATTTTTTACTCGGCTGGGGCAGCGGATCATTCACTTGCTCACGGCCCAGACCAACTCCGGTCAGCTGTATGAAGTGGACATGCGTCTGCGGCCGTCCGGCGCGTCGGGGTTGCTGGTGAGTTCGCTCGGTGCGTTTGCCCGGTATCAGGAAAATGAAGCCTGGACCTGGGAACATCAGGCGCTGGTGCGGGCGCGGGTGCTGGTGGGCAGTCCGGACGTCGGCCAGGCGTTCGAGAAAGTCCGCGCGGCGGTATTGGGCAAGCCGCGGGACCTGGCGACCTTGCGCCAGGAGGTCAGCGAGATGCGCGCCAAAATGCGCGATAACCTTGGCAGCAAGAGCACCGCGGCCGGCACCGGAGCAAATGCCTTCGAGGCCACGGCGCCGTTCGATCTCAAGCAGGACGCCGGAGGTATCGTCGATATTGAATTTATGGTGCAATACGCGGCCCTGGCGTGGTCCGAATCGCACCCGCCATTGCTGCGCTGGACTGACAATATCCGCATTCTGGAAGGGCTGGAGGAGGAAGGGCTGATGCCCGCCGAAGACGCCAGCCTGTTGCGCGAGGCCTATAAAGCCTATCGTTCAGCCGCTCACCGGCAGGCCTTGCAGAAGGACGCCGGAGTGATACCGGGCGACCAGTTCGTGGACGAACGACGGCAGGTAATGCGGATCTGGCGCGAGCTGGGGCTAAGCTGATTCTCGAGACGGGGAGGCATAAAGCCTCCCCGGCTCGTTTATGGAAACCACATGAAAATTCTGATCGTTGGGCCCAGTTGGGTCGGTGACATGGTGATGGCGCAGACACTGTTTCAGTGTCTCAAGCAGCGCCACCCGCAATGCGAAATCGACGTGCTGGCCCCCGAGTGGAGCCGGCCGATTCTTGAGCGCATGCCCGAAGTACGCCAGGCCTTGAGCTTTCCGCTCGGTCACGGTGCTTTGGAGCTGGCGACGCGCCGGCGCATCGGCAAATCCCTGGCCGGTCAGTACGACCAGGCGATCCTGCTGCCCAATTCCCTGAAGTCGGCATTGGTGCCGTTCTTCGCCGGTATCCCGAAACGTACCGGCTGGCGTGGCGAATTTCGCTACGGCCTGCTCAATGACGTGCGCACGCTGGATAAAGAACGTTACCCGCTGATGATCGAGCGCTTCATGGCCCTGGCTTACGAGTCCGGTGCGGAGTTGCCGACACCTTATCCACGGCCGAGCCTGCAGATTGACCCGGTCACTCGCGAAGCGGCAATGGCCAAGTTCGGCCTGGCCCTCGACCGCCCGGTGTTGGCGCTGTGCCCCGGTGCCGAGTTCGGCGAGTCCAAGCGCTGGCCGTCCGAGCACTATGCCAAGGTTGCCGAAGCGAAGATCCGCGAAGGCTGGCAAGTCTGGCTGTTCGGTTCGAAAAACGATCACGCCGTCGGCGAAGATATCCGCTCGCGGCTGATTCCCGGTCTGCGTGAAGAATCGGTGAACCTCAGTGGCGGCACCTCCCTGGCCGAAGCCATCGACCTGATGTCCTGCGCCGACGCGGTGGTGTCCAACGACTCCGGCCTGATGCACGTCGCCGCTGCGCTGAATCGCCCGTTGGTGGCAGTCTACGGCTCGACGTCGCCGGGTTTCACGCCGCCACTGGCCGAGCACGTCGAGATCGTGCGTCTGGGCATCGAATGCAGCCCCTGCTTTGATCGCACATGCCGCTTCGGTCATTACAACTGCCTGCGCCAGCTCATGCCGCAAGCGGTGAACGAAGCCTTGCAGCGGTTGCAGGGCACTGTGGTCGAGGTCAAATAGTTTGCGGGTACTGCTGATCAAGACTTCTTCGCTGGGCGACGTGATTCACGCGTTGCCGGCGCTGACCGACGCGGCACGGGCGATCCCCGGCATCCAGTTCGACTGGGTGGTGGAAGAGGGCTTCGCCGAAATCCCGACCTGGCACCCGGCCGTGGGCAAGGTGATCCCGGTGGCGATCCGTCGCTGGCGCAAAAATATCTGGCAGACCATCAAGAGTGGCGAGTGGAAGCGCTTCAAGCAAAGCGTTCGCGCTAACAAATATGATTTGGTGATCGATGCCCAGGGCCTGCTGAAAAGTGCGCTGCTGACCCGATACGCCAAAGCCCCGGTGGCCGGGCTGGATAAAAACTCGGCCCGCGAGCCGATCGCCGCACGCTTCTATTCCCGGCGCCTGGCCGTGGCCCGTGGGCAACACGCGGTGGAGCGGGTGCGTCAGTTGTTTGCCGTGGCGCTGGGTTACGACCTGCCCAAAGGCTTGGGCGATTACGGCCTGAACATCGAGCGACTGGTGGAATTGCCGCGCAAGAATCCTTACGTGGTGTTCCTGCACGGCACCACGTGGGACACCAAACACTGGCCTGAAGCCTACTGGCGCGAGTTGGCCGAGCGCGTTGGCTATCTCGGTGTCGCGGTGAAGCTGCCGTGGGGTAATCCGATCGAGAAAGCCCGGGCCGAGCGCATCGCCAAAGACATGAGGCACGTCGAAGTGCTGCCCAAGCTGAATCTGGCGGGTGTCGGCAAAGTGCTGGCCGGCGCGCAAGCCTGCGTGGCAGTGGACACCGGTCTCGGTCACCTCGCCGCTGCGCTGGACGTGCCGACGCTGTCGCTGTTCGGCCCGACCAACCCGGGCCTGACCGGTGCCTACGGTAAAGCGCAGATTCACATCGCCAGCGATTTCCCCTGCGCGCCGTGTATGCAAAAAAAATGTACGTATCAACCGACGGCCCAAGATGCCCGTCAGTTTGACCTTAAACGCGAGTGGCCCCTGTGCTTCACGCGTCTGAATCCCGAGCGTGTCGCGACCCGACTGAGCACGTTGTTACTGGCTGAGGAGCTGCGCTGATGCAATTGGCATTCGTCTTGTACAAGTACTTTCCATTCGGGGGCTTGCAGCGCGATTTCATGCGCATCGCCCTGGAATGTCAGCAGCGCGGCCATCAGATTCGGGTCTACACGCTGATCTGGGAGGGCGACATTCCTCCAGGCTTCGAAGTGTTGGTGGCGCCGGTCAAGGCGTTCTTCAATCATCGACGCAACGAGAAGCTCAGCGAATGGATGGAAGCGGATCTGGCCAAGCGTCCGGTGGACCGTTTGATCGGCTTCAACAAAATGCCGGGTCTGGACGTCTACTACGCCGCCGACGGCTGCTTCGAAGACAAGGCGCAGAACCTGCGTAACTCGCTGTACCGTCGTTGGGGTCGCTACCGGCACTTCGCAGAGTACGAGCGCGCGGTGTTCGCCAAGGATGCCAAGACCGAAGTGCTGATGATTTCCGAAGTCCAGCAGCCGCTGTTCATCAAGCATTACGACACACCGCTTGCGCGCTTTCATCTGCTGCCGCCGGGTATCTCTCAGGATCGTCGTGCGCCGGCCAATGCTGCCGAGATCCGTGCCGAGTTTCGGCGCGAATTCAACCTGAAAGACGATGATCTGCTGCTGGTGCAAATCGGCTCCGGGTTCAAGACCAAGGGTGTGGATCGCAGCCTCAAGGCGCTGGCCGCATTGCCCGCCGATCTGAAGAAACGCACCCGGCTGTTTGTAATTGGCCAGGATGACCCCAAATTGTTCCAGATGCAGAGCGCCACACTGGGGCTCGGCGATAACGTGACGTTCCTTAAAGGCCGCAGCGACATCCCGCGTTTTCTGCTCGGCGCCGATCTGTTGATTCACCCGGCGTACAACGAAAACACCGGGACCGTGTTGCTCGAAGCCCTGGTGGCCGGGTTGCCGGTGCTGGTGAGTGCGGTGTGTGGTTACGCCCATTACATCGCCGAGGCCGACGCCGGTCTGGTGCTGGACGAGCCTTTCGATCAGGCGCAGCTGACCCAGTACCTGACCGGAATGTTGAACGACGCTCAAGCACGGGCGGCCTGGAGCCGCAATGGTCTGGCCTTCGCCGAGACGGCCGACCTCTACAGCATGCCGCAGCACGCGGCCGATGTGATTCTGGCGGAGCACGCTTAATGAAGTTGATGCTGGCTGAACCGTTCAAGAGCCTCTGGGCCGGACGCGACCCGTTCGCTGAAGTCGAGGGCCTCCAGGGCGAGGTATACCGTGAACTTGAAGCGCGCCGGACCCTGCGTACCGAAGTCGATGGCAATGGCTTTTTCGTGAAGATCCACCGTGGCATTGGCTGGGGCGAGATCTTCAAGAATCTGCTCACGGCCAAACTGCCGGTGCTCGGTGCCGGCCAGGAATGGAAGGCCATCCAGCGCCTGCAAGAAGTCGGCGTGCCGACCATGACCGCCGTGGCTTATGGCGAGAAGGGCAGCAACCCGGCGGACCAGCATTCGTTCATCGTCACCGAAGAGTTGGCGCCCACTGTCAGCCTTGAAGATTTCAGCATCGACTGGGTCAAGCACCCGCCAGAGCCAACACTCAAGCGTGCACTGATCGCCGAAGTCGCGCGTATGACCGGCATGATGCACCGCGCGGGGGTCAACCATCGCGACTGCTACATCTGTCACTTTCTGCTGCACACCGACAAACCGGTGACAGCTGATGATTTCAAACTCTCGGTGATCGACCTGCACCGCGCCCAGACGCGTCCGACGATTACCCAGCGCTGGCGCAACAAGGATCTGGCGGCGCTGTACTTTTCGGCCCTGGACATCGGCCTGACCCGTCGCGACAAATTGCGTTTCCTCAAGGGGTATTTCCAGCAACCCCTGCGCCAGATACTGAGCGAGGAAGCCGGGTTGCTCGCCTGGCTCGAAGGCAAGGCCAACAAACTCTACGACCGTAAACAGCGATACGGGGATGCGCTCTGATGGCGGGTTGGAAACTGGAGCCTAAGTACAGCGATCTGGCAGAGGATTTCGGCAGTCTTGAGGCTGTGTTTGCGCTTCAGGGTGAACGCCTGACGCGCGACCTGTTGTCCGAGGTCATTCGCGTCCAGCGCAATGGCGTCAACTATTACGTCAAACGCTACGTGGGTGCCGGCAAAGGTCTGCGCCGTTATCTGGGCAAGCCTCGGGTGAAAGCCGAGTGGCAGAACCTCAAGCGCTTCGCCAAGTGGGGCATCCCTACCGCCGAAGTGGTGGCCTGGGGCCTGGAGCGTCGCGGTGCGGCGTACGATCGCGGGGCGATGATCACCCGTGAGCTGCCGCATACCGAAGACTTGTCGGCCCTGGCCGAGCGGCATGATCCTAAACTGGCGGACCGCGCCTGGATCGATAACGTCAGCCGGCAGCTGGCAGGTTATACCCGGACCATGCATGAACATCGTTTTACCCATAACGATTTGAAGTGGCGCAACCTGCTGATCGACGATGAGTCCCGGCTGTTTTTGATCGACTGCCCCAATGGTGATTTCTGGCGCGGTTTTTGGCTCAAGTATCGGATCACCAAGGACCTGGCCTGTCTGGACAAGGTCGCCAAGTATCACTTGTCGGCTACCCAGCGCCTGCGCTTTTACCTGCAGTATCGCCAGCGTGATCGGCTGAATGCCGCCGACAAAAAACGGATCCGGCACGTGGTGAGATTTTTTGAGGGACGCGAATGACTGATTTCCTGGCTGCTGAAGACCGTGCGCTGCTTGAGCGTCACGGCCTAGGCACCTTTGACGCACTCTGGGCCAAGCAGCTCGAGGCGGTGGACGAGCCCAACACCGCTCGCGGTGGGTGGAGTAGCGTGTTTCGGCTGGATCTGGAGGGTTATGGCTACTACCTCAAGCGCCAGAGCAACTACCAGACGCGCACCTTGCATGCGCCCTTTGGCGAGCCGAGCTTTGCCCGTGAATTTCGCAATATCAGTCGCTATGAAAAGTTCGGTATTCCGGCGCTGAAGGCGGCATTTTTCGGTGAGCGCAAAGTCGACGGCGAAGTCCGGGCGATTCTGCTGACCCGTGCCCTGGACGGTTGGGATGACCTGGATTCGCTGTTGCAGCGCTGGTCGGACCTGAGCTCGGCCCAGCATTCGGCCATTCTGAAGGCCTGTGGGCAATTGGCCCGCTGCCTGCACGGCGCGCGTCAGGTTCACGGTTGCTTCTACCCCAAGCACATTTTTCTCCAGGCCACCGGCGACGGTTACCTGGCCCAGCTGATCGACCTGGAAAAGACCCGGCCGTTGCTGTTTGGTCTGCGTGATCGGGCCAAAGACCTGGAGCCGTTGCTGCGTCGGGCGCCTGAGTGGAGCGAAGTGCAGTTGCGCGAGCTGCTGGCCGCCTATCTGGATCAATCGCAAGACAGTTCTCTGATCGACAGCTGGCTTGCGCGACTGACCGCGCGGCGCAGTCATAAGGGGGCGCGCTGATGCGTTTGTCCGAGCTGAAAAACGCTGGCCGCAGCCCGCGTCTGCCGCTGAACATTCCACTGGCCGATGCCGCCGGCCCTGCCGAGCTGCAGTTGCTGAGTCTGTTGCGGGTATTGCCGGGGCAGCGCTATGTCGGTGCCGGTGTCTGGCGCGGGCGGCCGGTTCTGGCCAAGTTGTTGGTCGGCAGCAAAGCGGCGCGGCATTTTCAGCGTGAGCTGAACGGCGTGCGGTTGCTGGCGGATCAGGGGTTGACCACGCCGTTGTTGCTGGCGGATGGCTTGAAAGATGGCGAGGGCGGTTGGCTGCTATTCGATTTCCTCGAAGGTGCCGAGAGCCTTGGGGATGCCTGGAAGCAGGTTGAGCACCTGCCGATGCTGGCGGATGAGCAATCGGCGGTATTGGCCGATGCGCTGGGTGCGATTGGTCAATTGCACCGCAAGGGTCTGTGGCAGGAAGACCTGCACCTGGACAACCTGCTGCGCCAGGGCGGTCGGCTGTATTTGATCGACGGTGCCGGAATTCGCACGGAGACGCCGGGCCAACCGCTCTCGCGGCAAAAAGTCCTGGAAAACCTCGGGGTGTTTTTTGCCCAGCTGCCTAAGTCGCTGGAACCCCATACCGAAGAATTGCTGGTGTATTACCTGCTGAGCAACGGTGAGCATGCCTTGCCCATGGAAGCGTTGCAGAAGCAGATCAGCAAAGTTCGCAGCTGGCGCCTCAAAGACTTCCTGATCAAGGTCGGTCGCGACTGCACGCTGTTCAGTGTCCAGCGCGGAGCGTTCGGCTTGCGGGCGATTCGTCGCGAGGAAGAAACGGCGATGCTGCCGGTGCTGGCGCAGGCCGATGCGCTGCTCGATCAGGGCCATCTGTACAAGACTGGCGGCGCGGCGAGCGTCGGCAAGGTCGAGGTGGCTGGTCGTACGCTGGTGATCAAACGCTACAACATCAAAGGCTTTGCCCACTGGCTCAAACGCTTCTGGCGTCCGAGCCGTGCCTGGCACTCCTGGCGCGAAGGCAATCGCCTGGCGTTTCTCGGCATCGCCACGCCCAAACCGTTGGCGTTGCTGGAGAAGCGTTTTCTCTGGTTGCGCAGTCGGGCGTATCTGGTGACCGAGTATTTACCGGGGCCGGACATCATCGAGCGATTTGCGCCTTATGTTGAAAGCGGTGATGCACCGGAAGCCGAATTGCTGGCGCTGGATCATTTGTTTGCCGAGCTGATTGGCGAGCGGATCAGTCACGGGGACTTCAAGGGGCATAACCTGTTCTGGCAGCACGATCGCTGGGCGCTGATTGATCTGGATTCGATGTGTCAGCATGCCTCGCTCAACAGCTTCGCCCCGGCCTATGCGCGGGATCGGGCAAGGTTCATGCGTAACTGGCCTGAGAGCAGTGCGCTGTATCAGGTCATTGATCAGCGTCTGCCTAAAGATATCTCTAGCGCTGCCTGAATCGGACCTTCGGTCCTATCGTCGGATCGCCGCCCGGAGCAAGCTCGCTCCCACAGGGGATCTGTGTCGCAACGGAGAACCACTGTGGGAGCGAGCTTGCTCGCGATGGGGCCAGAACAGCCACCCGAGATTTAGGGACAGGTTCTTGTGAGTTGTCCTACACGAAACAGGGAACCCGTGAACTGTGCCCTGAATAACCGTGATGCTAGTTTGCCTGACGTTCACGGAGGGCAGATTTTGACGATAAAAATGACGGTGTTACTGAGCGCTTTTGCACTGGTTTTATCAGGCTGCGGGACCGCTGTAACGGTGCTGCAGGATGACGAAGACACGGCGCGTAGCCTTAGAAAGCAAAAGACCTACTGTCAGTCCATTCCGCGTATCTACAGCGGCTTGGCGTACGACTTTTGCGTATTAAATGCAGCGCCTGATCCTACGGGTATTCTTTTGCCGTTCGTATTGGTGGATTTCACCCTGTCGGGTGTTTTCGATACCGTCCTCCTGCCTTATACGGTTTACCGACAAGCTGCCGACGGCAATCTCAGTATTTACTGGAGGTCAGGCCGCGGATGAGCAGTGCCGCCTGCTTTCGCCCGGATCATCTTTGCGAGGCAATATGCGCTGGGTCATTCCCGCCATGTTTACGCTATAATCCCGCCCTTTAGCTGCCACTCGCCCTTTGCGAGGGCACATTAATCTTTGAGGCGCATTGCGCCTGCATGCAGACTAAAGAGGCTAGACCCCTGTGGCATTGACGATTCTTGGCCTGTCCGGCGCCCTTAGCCATGATCCTTCCGCAGCTTTGTACATCGACGGCAAGCTGGTCGCGGCGGCTGAGGAAGAGCGCTTTGTGCGCGATAAACATGCAAAGAACCGCATGCCTTACGAGTCGGCGAAGTTCTGCCTCGAGCAGGCCGGCATCAAGCCATCCGACGTTGATGTGGTAGCGATTCCATTCGCGCCGATCAGCCTGTTCGGCAAGGCTCGCTGGCATTATGCCAAGCGTTACTGGTACGCCCCGGACCGTGCGCTCGACGCGATCCTGATGGGTAATCGTCGCTACAAGCGCTATCGCAACAAGATTGTCTGGTGCCTCGAGCAATTAGGTTTCGATCCGAAGAAAATCAAGATCGAGCCGGTCGAGCATCACCTGGCTCACGCCTCCAGCGCTTACCACTGCTCCGGTTTCAAAGAGAAAACCGCGATCCTGGGGATCGACGGCAAGGGTGAGTACGCCACGACCTTTTTTGGTTACGGCGAAAACGGCAAGATCCACAAGATCAAGGAATTCTTCGATCCGGACTCCCTCGGCGGCCTGTACGGCGCGATCACCGAGTTCCTCGGTTTCGAGATGCTCGACGGTGAGTTCAAGGTCATGGGCATGGCGCCGTATGGCGATGCCAGCAAATACGATTTCTCGCGCCTGGCTTCGTTCGAGAACGGCGAGCTGGTGATCAACACCGACTACGCCAACGTCATCGGCCTGCGTCGTTATAAAGAGAAGGGCAAAGGTTTCTACTTCTCGCCGAAGCTGATCGAGTGGCTGGGTCCCAAGCGCGAAGGCGACATCGCCGACGAGCCGTACATCCATTACGCCGCGAGCATGCAAGCGCTGTTCGAAAAAATCTCGCTGCAGATGATCGACCATTATCTGGGCGACGTGCTCAAGGAAACCGGCAAGCTGGCCTTCGCCGGTGGCTGTGCGTTGAACGTCAAGCTGAACCAGAAAATCATCGCCCGGGATGACGTCAAAGAGCTGTTCGTGCAGCCTGCGTCCGGCGATGCCGGCACCGCGGTCGGCGCGGCAGCCTATGTGTCCCACGCCCGTGGTGTACCGGTCGAGAAGATGGAACACGTCTACCTCGGCCCGTCGTACACCAACGAAGACGTGCTCGCTGCGTGCGCCCGTCACCCGAGCAAGCCGGTATGGCGCAAGCTTGAGAACATGCCGGAAAACATCGCCAAAATCATGGTCGATGGCAACCCGGTGGCCTGGTTCCAGGGCCGCATGGAATTCGGTCCGCGCGCCTTGGGCGGTCGTTCGATCATTGGTTGCCCAAGTGCGACTGGCGTGGCTGATCGCATCAACCACCAGATCAAGTTCCGCGAGCGCTGGAGGCCTTTCTGCCCGTCGATGCTCGACACCGTTGCACCGCAGATGATCAAGGTCGATCACCCGGCGCCGTTCATGACCTTCACCTTTGAAGTGGCGGAAGAGTGGAAGACCCGCGTGCCGGAAGTCGTCCATGAAGACGGTACGTCCCGGGCCCAGGTGCTCAAGCGCGAATACAACCCGCGCTACTACGACATGATGAAGGCGCTGGAAGTGCTGACCGGTAACGGCGTGTCGCTGAACACCTCACTCAACCGTCGTGGCGAACCGATGATCTGCTCGCCGACGGATGCCCTGAACATGTTCTTCGGTTCCGATCTACAGTATCTGATCATGGAAGACATCCTGGTGGTCAAAGAGGGCGCGGACGCATATGACACGCTCGGCTGAACGCCATGTGTTGCAGTTCTGTCACGGCTATGACGGGCCGTTTCTGGACTGCGCCCGGCAGTACGCCAGCCTGTTCGCTGGGACCGGTTATCGAGTGACCACGGTGTTTCTGACCGGGACTGCCGATGCCGAAGTTGCCGCGGGCTGTGCTTCCGATGAAGTGCTGTTCATGGAATACAGCTCCAAGGCCATTCGTGGCCTGAAGCTGGGCGCCATCGGCGATCTGCGCAAGATCGCCGCCTCGCGCAATTTCAGTTTTTGCATCGCTCACCGTTTCAAGCCTATTTATATCGCCTTGCTCGGCACGTCGTTGCCGGTGATTGGCGTGCATCACGCGTTTGACGATTACAAGCGCGGCACCCGCAAACTCTTCGCGAATATTTTCCGCAAGCGCCTGAGCCTGCTCGGGGTTTCCGATGCCGTGCGCGACGACATGCGTCATTGCCTGCCGAAGTGGCCGGCGGCGCGGATTCAGACGCTCTATAACCGTATCGATGTACAGACCTTGCAGGACAGCCAGGTATCAGTTCGCGAGGCCCGGGAAACCCTCGGCCTGGCACCGGATGCCTGGGTTGTCGGCAATGTCGGACGGCTGCATCCGGACAAGGATCAGACCACGCTGCTGCACGGTTTTGCCGCGGCGTTGCCGGGTTTGCCGGCCAGCAGTCAATTGGTGATTCTCGGTGCCGGTCGATTGGAACAGGACCTCAAGGCCCTGGCCCGTGAGTTGGGTATCGGCGACCGCGTGCTGTTTCTCGGTCAGGTACCTGAAGCCCGACGTTATTTCCGTGCCTTCGATGTGTTTGCACTGAGTTCCGATCACGAACCGTTCGGCATGGTGCTGCTGGAGGCCATGGCTGCCGGCGTGCCCTTGCTCGCCACGGCGTGTGGCGGGGCGAAGGAAGTGGTCGAGGGCGTCGGTATTCTGTTCCCGCTGGGCGATGCCGAACACTTGGCTCAAGGGCTGCAACATCTGGCCGCGATGGACGAGCAGCAACGTCACCAGTGTGCCGAGCTGATGCTCGAACGCTTGCGTGAGCGCTTCTCCGACCGCGCGGTGCGCGATGCTTTCTGGCGTTTGCCGCACGTTACCGAACTGGCGCCGAGGGGCTGATGCTCAACCGATTTCAAGGCTGGCGCGAACGTGGTTGGGCGGTAGTCGACGCCTCGACATATGCCAAGGCCTGGCAACGTTATGGCGGCAGTGTCGCCACTCATCCCATGGTAGTCGAGCGGCTGGCGCAGTTGGCCGACATCCCTGTGCGCTATCTGGCCTGGGAGCAAGACGGTGAAGTCAAAGCGGCGATCCCGACCTGGGGCCGCGACCTCGCGTTGTCCAAGGACGTGCTCAAGCGCTGCGGTAAAAAAGGCTTGTTCGACCTCGGTAATGCCGAGTTCATCCTGCCGGCCGCTGCCGATGCACAAGCGCCGCTGCGTCATCGTGGTCGCTACCTGTCGGCACTGAATGAAGGCCGCTTTACCGGCATCAAGTTGCAGGCCGAACAGTTGGCAATGGCCCGCACTCCCGAAGAACTGTCGAAGAAATTTCGCTACAACCAGCGTCGTGAATTGCGATTGCTGGAAGAAGCGGGCGGAGTGGTCCGGCCGGTCGCGGAGTTTCCCAGCAGTGAACTGGCGGCGATCTATTGCGACCTGTTCCAGCGTCGCTGGGGTTTCCCGGCGACGGGGGCCGAGCGCATGGCTGAGGTCATCGAGTTGCTGCGTGATTTGCTGATCGGCTCGGTGATTTTCCTCAACGATGCGCCAATAGCGATTCAATTGGTCTACCGTGTCGAGACACCGCAGTGGATCAGCGTCGAGTACATCAATGGCGGCGTCGACCCCGAAACCCGCGAATTCAGTCCGGGCAGCGTGCTGAGCTTTCTCAATACGCAAAGCGCCTGGGAGCATGCCCGGGCGTTGGACAAACCGTTGCGCTTTTCTTTCGGTCGCGCCGACCGTGAATACAAGGATCGCTGGTGCAATCCTGTGCCGGTGTTCACCGTATGAGTCAGCCCATGAACCGCAAACAGCAATTGCTCAAGCGCCATCGGCGCAACAAACGCATTGGTCTGCTCGTCGCGCTGGTGCTATTGATTGCCATGGGGGTGCTGGTGACCTGGTGGCTGCCGTTGGTGCTCGCGGTTCTGGGCTGGATTGCCCACGAGGCATGGTTTGCCGACCATT
The DNA here is from genome assembly GCF_029963765.1 of Pseudomonas sp. UYIF39. GTDB lineage: Bacteria > Pseudomonadota > Gammaproteobacteria > Pseudomonadales > Pseudomonadaceae > Aquipseudomonas. The sequence continues at coordinate 29,867 of NZ_JALBYU010000009.1, read as the reverse complement.
TGTTTTATTCACCCAAAGACGATTATCAATACAGCTTTCCACCGTACACCCAGCAGCCCAAGGTTCACCTTGACGGTGAGCGTTTGCGCCTGGACGACGGCGTCATGCTGGTCGACGACGTCACTCTGGTTTTGGCGCTGCGGATAAAAAGCACCTGGCTGGGACGCTTCATCGATCCCGTGGTCGAGTTGGCGGGGGGGGATAACCCGGACCGACAAACCTTCGAGCGTGGTGTGAACGGCCTGCGTTACCTCAACCTCAGTGGTCAGGCGCAGGTTCTGTCGCAAGGTGAGTTACGTCTGCGTGGGCGTTTCTGCCGACTGCTGGGTGAGCCGGTGCTCAGGGCGTTCGAGCATCCGGATTACAGCCGTCAACGGGTGATGGTGATCGCGCCCCACGCCGACGATGCCGAGTTGGCCGCATTCGGTTTGTACAGCAGCGCCAGTCAAAGCTGGATCGTGACCTTGACCGCCGGTGAAATCGAGGCCGGGCACTATCAGCAAATGGGGCTCAATGGCGTCGAAGCGTCCCGGTTGAAAGGCTCGCTTCGCGCCTGGGACAGCATCAGCGTACCGCTGTGGGGCGGCGTACCTCAGGAACGCTGTATTCAGTTGGGGTATTTCTGCCTGCAATTGTCCGCCATGCAAAGCGCGCCGACCGAGGCCGTGGCTTCCCGTGAGGCACAGCTTGGCGATACCCGATATTTTCGACGGTTCAATCCGTTTGCGCTGGGCAGTGACGTCGATGGCATACCGTCCTGGAACAACCTTTTGGCCGACCTGAGTGAGTTGATCGAGCGTATCCAGCCCCAGGTCATCGTTTTGCCACATCCGCGTTTCGACCCGCACCCAGACCATCTAAGCTCACAGCAAGCGGTGATGCAGGCACTGAACGGTACAGCCTGGCAACCCGAAACCTTGTTGCATTACGCCAATCATCTACACGACAACGATCGCTGGCCAATGGGTGATGCCAGCACCGGCGTGACACTGCCACCACAGATCAATGATCACGAACCGTTGCGGCCCTGGGCGCTTTGTCTGTCGACCGAAAAACAGAGGCACAAGGCTATGTCGTTGGGCATGATGCACGACCTTCAGCCCCGACTTCCCCTCAAACGTCTACTTCGCCGGGCGATACAGCGTTGTCTGGCGGCCCGACACTGGCCGGCTTTCGGCGAAAACGAGTTCTTCCGTAAAGCGGTGCGACGCCACGAATTATTCTGGGTCCAAGAGCTGTCTGGAAAGAGAGAGACCAATTGAAAGTTCTGTTTCTGGTGCAGAAAGAGCAGCGAGCGATCCTCGATCGACTGTATGACGGTATTGCCGAGCACTGCGACTGCGACAAGCGCGAGCTGACCAGCGCGGAGCAGGACGACTTGCGTGGGTATTTTCGCAAGCATGTCGATGTGACCCGCTACGACCGGATTGTTTTTTTTCTGCGGTTCAAAAAAGAAATCAGACAGGTGAGGTTCATACAAACCCTGCCCAATCTGGTTATTCTGGAGCACGATGCGTACCAGAATTACATCCCGTGCAAGTACACCGGCAAGTTCAGCGCCCATTACCGCAAGCTGCCTTGGGCGCGGGTGATCAGCTCGGGCTTCATGGTCAGCCAGCGCTTGCGTGATGAAGGGTTTGACGCGCATTTCGTGCCCAAGGGTTACGATCAGGCGCTGTTGCAAAACTGCCAGCGTGAACGGGATATCGAGCTGGGTTTTGTCGGTAGTCTAAATAGTGTTGCGTATGCCGGACGCAAGGCCATGCTCGAGTCCGTGGCTGAAGTGGAGAACCTGCTGATCACCCGCACCAAGTCGGGTGAGGAATACTGCGAGACGTTGAGCCGGATCCGTTACTTCGTGAGTGCTGACGTCGGCATGGGCGAATACATGATCAAGAACTTCGAGGCCATGGCCTGTGGTTGTGTGCTGTTTGCTTACGATCAAGGGGAAGCAGAGAATCGCGCGCTGGGGTTTGTCGATATGCACAACATCGTGCTCTATCGAACCCGCGACGAACTCAGGGAAAAGCTGGCGGTGTTGCGCGAGTCCCCACAGCTGACTGAGGCCATTTCATTGGCCGGCCAGGCGTTGGTAGAACAGCGTTACACGTTCCGGGCTGTCGGGCATGCGATTGTCGAGGCCCTGCGTGCGCCGCTGCGCGAGCATGTCCCGCTGGGCTGGAAAGAAAAATTACGCTTGTCGCTGGGGCTGTGAAGCCGGGCGATTAACCAACCAATGGTGCGGTGCAAATAAATGCTGTTCAGCGAGACTAGCGACATTTCGGTAGTAATTACTAGTTGCGGTCGCTTCGATCTGTTGAAGCGTACCCTCGAGACGTTCGACCGGTTCAACACGGCGCCCATCCGTAAAGTGTTCATTACAGAGGACTCCGGCGACAGCGCCGTAGAGACCTGTATTCCAGAACACTGGAGGGCGCATACCCAGTTCTTCATCAACAAGCCGCGCCTGGGGCAGTTGCGATCTATCGATGCCGCTTATGCTCAAGTGCAGACATCGTGGATTTTTCACTGTGAAGACGATTGGGACTTTTACCGCGAAGGGTTCATCGAAGAGTCCCAATGCCTGCTGGAGGAAGATCCGCAGGCACTGCAGGTGTGGCTGCGCAGCTTCAATCATGACCTGATGGTTCACAGTCCTTACGTGTTCCTGAGCGAGCGCAAAGTCAGCCATGGCATTCCTTTTTACGTACTTGGCTCGCAAAAAGCCGAGTGGCAAGGTTTTTCCTTTAATCCAGGGCTGCGTCGTCGCGCGGATTACTTGACGCATGCACCGTATTCCGAATTTTCCGGGGAAAAAGACCTGTCGCGTCGGTATGCTGGCGAAAACCGCTATGCGTTGATTCTGGAAAATGACGCGGTATTGCACACCGGTTTCGGTGAGCATGTGGTAGTTCCCAAGGAGCGGGTGAACAAATTACGGCGTAAACGTCTCGATCGGCTGAAGCTGATCGCAGCTCTTATCTTGGGTCTGGCAATAGGTTGGGTGTTACATGGAATTTAGCGGCATGCGGTCAGGAAAGAACACCATGGCGTATTTCGGAACGGTGCTCTGTCTGTTTCTTTTGAGCTTTGTGGTGGGCTGGTCGTCGAAGTGGACCAACAACCTGTTCTACGCCCTGATGGCATTGCCAGGGCTGGTCTTCCTGATCAAGGAGCGCGGTGCAGGCTTGCTCAAGGAGCCGCTGGCGTGGGGTTGGCTGGCGTTCATTCTATGGTTTCTGGTGCCTGCGACGATTGCAGGGCAGATGCAGTTCTACAAACACGTCTTCTATGTACTGATGTTCGTCATGGTGGTCGGTGCCTTCACCGATCCGCAGTTCTTCCGCAGTGCGGCGTTTGTCCGCGCTCAGTTCTGGATTCTGACGTTGTACATCTTCAGCAGCGCGCTCTACGGTTGGGCAACCGGTGAATTTGCCGTCGGCAGCCGGGTGGCCCTGCTTCCGGCACGCCTGGAGAACGTCATCTACGCCAGCATTTGGCTGTTCTGTTCGTTGGCGCTGGCGCTGCCAATCTGGCTCAGGACGCGAAAGTACATCGAGGCTGGCCTGGCCATCGTTTTGTCGGTGTTCGCGGTAGCCTTCGTCCTGCAGACGCGTACTGCGTTTGTGGGGGCTGTGTTCCTGTTTGGTCTCTGGGTGCTTTACGGCATTTACCACAAGCCGCGGCTGGTAGGCAGTGCGGTGGTAATTTGCGCAATCGTTTTAGGCCTGGTGTTCCTGGCGGTGCACAACGAAGCCTGGTACCAGTCTCTCTGGAACCGAGGTGATTCATACCGCATCGAGATTTTCCATATCATGGTCGGCGAGTGGCGCAACTGCGGCTGGGTATTGGGCTGCGGCATCGGCTTTCACACCGCCCAGGTACTCGATGGCTGGATGCCGATTCAGCATCCGCACAACATTTTCGTAGCGCTGGGACTGTACAGCGGCGGGGTCGCGCTGGTGTTGTTCGTAGCGCTGATGGCCGCCTCCCTTTGGCAGGCCTGGCGTCTACGCGACGTGTGGGGTATGTACCTGGCGTGTGCGCTGGTGATGCTGAACTTCGATGGCAGTTTGCTGATTGGTAACCCTGACGAGTTGTGGCCACTGGTGCTGCTGCCCGCCGCGATGATCCTGTCTCGCGTACTGAGGGCGCGGCAACCCGCGCTGGCGTAATGCCTGACCTTCGCCTCCTCCCCGGGGGCGAAGGCCATCAGATCATTTTTGCAGGGCGACGCTCAGCTCCTCCGGGGAGCAGATGCTCTGGGTCTTGGCATAATTCTGCATGAAGACTTCGCCGCGACCGTCGAGCAACCATTGCCGATCTTGCGGGTAGCGCACCATATGCTTGAAGTTGCGCAGCCGCAGGGTCTTGCGCAACGGACGGCGATACACTCGCATGTCGGCAATGTCGATCAGGCCCAACTGATGCTCAGGTGTGAGCACGATGTTGCCCAAGTGTGCCGAGCGAAAATAAATCCCTCGCTCATGCAAAGTGGCCATGAAGACCCCCAATTGACCGCGCAACGGATCGGCATCGCCCTGGATGTCCAGCAGCTGACGCAGGGTCTGGCCCGGCAGTGGGTCGTAGTGCACGGCATCGCGCTCGATACTCGCAATACGGTAAACCTGACGAATCGACGGGCAGGGGATGTGCCGTTCACGCAACGCATCGCAGTTGTCGGCAAAGCGTTTGGCGTACGGGTACCACGCGGCCGACGTCAGCAGGCGTTTGCGGCGAAACAGTTTGAGTATTGAACCGTCCGTCAACCGCAAAACCTTGTCCCCCGAACCATCCGCTTCAAGGACTTGTGCTCCCTCGCGCAGGGCGAGATATCGGGTGTGATCAAGCGCTTGCATCAATACTCCGGGTTGGGTGCCGTGAGGCATGGATAGCCGGCCATGTTACCGCAGCTCAGAGACTAAAATGGCCTGTGTTACACTCGCGGGCTCTTTTCTCATACAACGGGTTCTCATGACCAGCCCTGATTCGCCTGCGCCGTCGAGCTTGAAGATTTACCTGCGCCTGCTGTCGTATGTGCGCCCGTACTGGGGCATGTTTGCCATCAGTATCGTCGGCTTCGTGATTTTTGCCTCGACGCAGCCAATGCTCGCAGGGATTCTCAAATACTTCGTCGATGGCCTGAGCAACCCCGAAGCGGTGCTCTTCCCGACTGTCCCCTATCTGCAAGACTTGCAGTTGCTGATGGCCGTGCCGCTGCTGATCATTCTGATCGCCGCCTGGCAAGGTCTGGGGTCTTTCCTGGGTAACTATTACCTGGCCAAAGTATCGTTGGGGCTGGTTCACGACTTGCGTGTGGAGCTGTTCAACAAGTTGCTGGTATTGCCCAACCGTTATTTCGATACCCATAACTCCGGGCACCTGATTTCGCGCATCACCTTCAACGTGACCATGGTCACCGGTGCTGCCACGGACGCCATCAAAGTGGTCATTCGTGAAGGCCTGACCGTGGTGTTCCTGTTTGCTTACCTGTTGTGGATGAACTGGAAACTGACCCTGGTGATGCTGGCGATCCTGCCAATCATCGCGATTATGGTGAGCAGCACCAGCAAAAAATTCCGCAAGCAGAGCAAGAAAATCCAGGTGGCGATGGGCGACGTGACTCACGTGGCCTCCGAAACCATCCAGGGTTATCGCGTAGTGCGCAGCTTCGGCGGCGAGAGCTATGAAGAGCGTCGTTTCGCCGAAGCCAGCCAGGGCAACACCGACAAGCAACTGCGCATGACCAAGACCGGTGCGGTCTACACGCCCATGCTGCAATTGGTGATCTATACCGCCATGGCGGTGCTGATGTTTCTGGTGCTGTTCCTGCGCGGTGATGCCACCGCCGGTGACCTGGTGGCCTACATCACCGCGGCGGGCCTGTTGCCCAAGCCGATTCGGCAGCTGTCGGAAGTCAGCTCGACAATCCAGAAAGGCGTTGCCGGTGCCGAGAGCATTTTCGAGCAACTGGACGTCGAGCCAGAGATTGACCAGGGTACCGTCGAGCGCGATCGCGTCAGCGGTCACCTGGAAGTGCGCAACCTGAGCTTCACCTATCCAGGGACCGAGCGTGAAGTGCTGAAGAACATCAGCTTCACGGCAGCGCCGGGGCAAATGATCGCCCTGGTCGGTCGCTCGGGTAGCGGCAAGTCGACCCTGGCCAGCCTGATTCCGCGTTTCTATCACCACGAAACCGGCGAAATCATGCTCGATGACGTGGAAATCGAAGACTATCGTCTGCGCAATCTGCGTCGGCACGTGGCGCAGGTGACGCAGCATGTGACCCTGTTCAACGACACCATCGCCAACAACATCGCTTACGGTGACCTGGCCGGCGCACCACGTGCCGACATCGAAAAGGCCGCCACGGATGCATACGCGATGGACTTCATCACGGAGATGCCGCAGGGCCTGGACACCCAGGTCGGGGAAAACGGCGTGTTGCTGTCCGGTGGCCAGCGTCAGCGCCTGGCGATTGCCCGGGCCTTGTTGAAGAATGCACCGTTGCTGATTCTCGACGAGGCAACGTCGGCTCTCGACACCGAGTCCGAGCGGCATATTCAGGCGGCACTGGATCAGGTCATGAAAGGTCGCACCACACTGGTGATTGCTCACCGGTTGTCGACCATCGAGAAAGCCGATCTGATCCTGGTCATGGACCATGGCGAAATCGTCGAGCGCGGCACCCACGCTCAACTGCTGGCGCAAAACGGCTACTACTCGCGCTTGCATGCGATGGGCCTGGACGAGCCGGTTACTGCGGGTATCGCCTGACCCCCGCTGGCCGCCACCGAGGGGTGGCGGCCGCAAAAAATCCTCTCATTAATGCCATGCGCAAGCCCACGCCAACCCTGTGTTAATATCGCGCCCCTGTTCATTTTGTATGTGGGTTGCTCCATGAAGTTGTCCATGCCGCGATTCGATCAAGCCCCTGTCTTGGTGGTCGGCGATGTCATGCTCGACCGTTACTGGCATGGTGGTACCTCACGGATTTCCCCTGAGGCGCCGGTACCGGTAGTCAAGGTCGAGCAAATCGAGGACCGCCCGGGCGGTGCCGCCAACGTTGCGTTGAACATTGCCGCCCTCGGCGCCCCGGCCTCGCTGGTCGGCGTGACCGGCGACGATGAAGCCGCCGACAGCCTGGCCAATAGCCTCGAAGGTGCAGGCGTACGGGCGTTGTTCCAGCGCATCGCGCACCAGCCGACCATCGTCAAGCTGCGGGTCATGAGCCGTCACCAGCAACTGCTGCGTATCGACTTCGAAGAACCTTTCGCTACCGACGCGTTGGCGTTGGGCGAGCAAGTCGACGAATTGCTCGAAGGCATCAAGGTGCTGGTGCTGTCCGACTACGGCAAAGGCGCGTTGAAAAACCATCAGATGCTGATCCAGGCGGCCCGTGCCCGTGGCATTCCGGTGCTGGCCGATCCCAAGGGCAAGGATTTCTCGATCTATCGGGGTGCGAGCCTGATCACCCCGAACCTCAGCGAATTCGAAACCATCGTCGGCGGTTGCGCCGATGAGCACGAGCTGGCGAACAAGGGTGCGCAGTTGATGCACGACCTCGACCTCGGCGCATTGCTGGTGACCCGCGGCGAACACGGCATGACCCTGCTGCGTCCGGATCATCCGGCGCTGCACCTGCCGGCCCGTGCCCGTGAAGTGTTCGATGTGACCGGTGCCGGCGACACGGTGATTTCCACCCTGGCGGCGGCTATTGCCGCTGGCGAAGAACTGCCGCACGCGGTGGCCTTGGCCAACCTGGCGGCGGGTATTGTGGTTGGCAAATTGGGTACGGCAGCCATCAGTGCACCGGAACTGCGTCGTGCCATCCAGCGTGAAGAAGGTTCGGAGCGCGGTGTGCTGGGTCTTGAGCAGCTGTTGCTGGCGGTCGATGATGCGCGTGCGCACAAAGAGAAGATCGTCTTCACCAACGGCTGCTTCGACATTTTGCACGCCGGCCACGTGACCTACCTTGAGCAGGCACGAGCTCAGGGCGATCGCTTGATCGTTGCGGTCAATGACGATGCGTCGGTCAGCCGCCTCAAAGGCCCGGGTCGTCCGATCAACAGCGTCGACCGTCGCATGGCCGTACTGGCAGGTCTGGGTGCGGTGGATTGGGTGATCAGCTTCGCTGAAGGCACCCCGGAAAACCTTCTGCGCGAGGTCAAGCCGGATGTGCTGGTCAAGGGCGGGGACTACGGAATCGAGCAGGTTGTCGGTGCGGACATCGTGACCGCTTACGGCGGCACTGTGAAAGTGTTGGGGCTGGTGGAAAACAGCTCGACGACCGCGATTGTCGAGAAGATCCGCAAGTCCGAGTGAAGTCATAAAAGATCGCAGCTCCTACAGGGAATCGCATTTCAATGTAGGAGCTGTCGAGTGAAATGAGGCTGCGATCTTTTGCTTTTAAGAGCTGACTTTCTTACGCGGCACAATTTTCTTCAGCAATTGCTTCGCCTTCCCACGCAACCGCGCCAAACCTGAATCTTTGCCCGGCGGGCTCAAGCCCTGCTGCCGCACCCAATCCTTCCAGCGAATTCGCTCATCCCGCACCAGCCAGCCTTCCTGCTGGGCAAAACTCTCTGCCAGGAACAACCCGCGAGTACTCGCCGGGTACAGCTGATCCTTTTTCAAGGTATAGAGCTCGGCCATCGGCTGGCCGTCCTGCAGCGGCATCAAGTACAAGTCGGGACGTTTTCGATCGAGTCGGGCCACCAGTTGATCGCCTTCCAGTCGTTCGTCGACATGGAACAGGCTCAGGGATTTGGCTTCCTTGGGCACGTCCAGGCGCAAGTCATAGATCAATTGCAGCGAGGCCGTCGGCAAATGCACGTAAGCCCGGGGGCGTTCGATCAACTGCATCTTGGCGCAACGCACCGGCCGCGCCGAACCGGACAGCGGCGTCAGGCGAAACGGCAGGGCTTCGCGATAATGCAGCGCGGACGAGTAGGGCGCCGGCAGCCAAGTGTCATTGAAACGCCCGCCGAGCCAGCCTTCCGGGGTTTCCAGCAGGCACTCTTCGGCAATTTCCTGAATCGCCGTGTGCAGCGGCAGGTTCAGCTCATGGGCGGGCACGTAGCCGGAGATCAGCTTGAGCACCACGTCGCCACGGTCTTGCCGACGTTGACGCACTAACACCCAGTAATCGCGGTTCTGCCAATGCAGGGTCAGGCGCACCGAGACCCCGAGGTTGGCCAGCTCCAGCGAAAATCGCTGTGTGTCGGCCACCGTCACCGGACGGCGACGTTGCAGCGTCTGGGAGAAATTGAGAGGCATCCCGACGCTTTGATAACTCAGGCCTTCGGGAGTCGCTTCGACGAATAACGGCAGGGTCTTGAAGTTGCTCGGGTTCTTTCTTATGAGCGTACGCGGCATGTCGGCTCCTGCTTAAGGCCGCATGGGCGGCATCAGTTACTACGTAGGACCTGGGCAACGGTCGCGACATTATGGGCGAGGTGCAGCGGATTAATGGTCCCGACAATAGCACTGGCAACGCCCGGATGTTCAAACAACAACTCGAAGCTGGCGCGAACAGGGTCCACGCCCGGGCTCAGGCACACATGACCGCTGGCGAGGGCTTTTTTGACCAGAATGGCTTTGCCGTGAGCAGCAGCATAGTCAATGACCGGCTTCTCGTTCTGCTCGTTCAGATTGTAGGTGACCATCGCGCAATCACCTTGTTCCAGAGCCTTCAAGCCGCCTTCGACGGTTTTGCCGGAAAAACCGAAGCCGCGAATCTTGCCTTCGCTCTTCAGCGCCGCGAGGGTTGCGTAGACCTCGCTGTCATTGAGGATCGCCAGGTCGTTGCCGTCGGAGTGCACCAGCACCAGATCGATGAAGTCCGTTTCCAGCCGTTGCAGGCTGCGTTCCACTGAACGCCGGGTGTGGGCGGAGCTGAAGTCGTGGCTCGACTGACCGTCGGCAAACTCCTCGCCGACCTTGCTGACGATCACCCAGCCCTGACGCTGACCTCGCATCAACGGACCGAGGCGTTCTTCGCTGCGGCCATAGGCCGGGGCAGTGTCGATCAGGTTGATGCCCAGGTCGCGCGCGAGTTTTAGCAGCATGCGCGCTTCGTCATCATCGGGAATCTGAAAGCCGTTGGGATATTTCACGCCTTGGTCACGGCCGAGTTTGACGGTGCCCAGGCCCAGTGGTGAAACCAGCAGGCCGGTGCTGCCCAGCGGGCGATGCAGGTCGTGCAAGGTCGGTTGGCTCATGGCAGCAGTTGCTCCCAGGCAGAGACGCCCATCGGCGGTTTTGGCAGGTCGGGCAGCGGCGCCGGATGGCTTGGCTGGATGCCGTCGCGCTGCAAGGACGCGATGACGCGATCAGCAAAGTCTGGAGCCAGCGCCAGTTTGGTTGGCCAACCGACCAGCAGCCGGCCTTCTTCGGCAAGGAATGCATTGTCAGGACGGGTCAGTCCCGATTGCAGTGGCTCGGCGCGATCCACTCGAAGGGTGGCCCATTGCGCTGTGCTCAGGTCGATCCATGGCAGCAACTGGCCGAGTTCTTTCTGCGCGGTGGCGATTTGCTCGGCGGGTTCGCGGGCGACACCTTCGGCTTCAGCGATATCGCCGCCCAGATACCAGACCCATTGACCATCGGCGGCCGGATGGGTGGTCACGGTAATGCGCGGTTTGGTGCCGCCGCCCAGGCAGTGGGCATACAGCGGTTTGAGGCCCGGGCCTTTGGCGATGATCATGTGCAACGGCCGGCTTTGCATGGCGGGCTGACTCAATCCCAGCGCTTCGAGCAGCGCTGCCGTACCGGCGCCGGCGCTCAAGACGATGCGCTGGGCGCGAATCTCGCGCTCGTCGACCTTCAGGCCGGCCAGTTTTCCACCCTCCAGCAACGGTTCGATGTTCTGACCGGCGAGCAGGCCATCACCCGCCAGATCGGCCAGGCGCTGGATCAGGCCCGGCACGTCGATCACCAACTCCGCCAGGCGATAGACCTTGCCCTTGAAGCGCTTGTCTTGCAGGGCGGGCGGCAATTGCTCGCCCTTGACCTGATCGACACGGCCGCGCACAGCCTTGCTGGCGAAGAAACTGGTGAGGTTGCCTGCGATTGTGCCGGGGGACCAGAGGTAATGGGCTTCGGACAGCAGGCGCACGCCGGTCAGGTCCAGTTCGCCGTCACCGGCCAGGGCTTCACGCCAGCGCCGAGGCATGTCGGCGATGGCTTCCGAGGCGCCGGTCAAGGCGCCATGCAGTGCGTACTTGGCGCCGCCATGGATGATGCCCTGGGATTTCACGCTTTGCCCGCCACCGAGGCTGGCGCTTTCCACCAGCACGGTCGAAAAACCCTGGCGGCGCAGGCGCGCATTCAGCCAGAGGCCGGCGACACCAGCGCCGACAATCAGTACGTCGGTGGAAATAACGGATGGCATGCAGCGACCTCAGTGTTCAAGACGAGGGCGCAGTATACAGACTCGACGAAGAGGGGATTTGTCGGTGATCAACAGGGCAAATGCAAAACCTTGTGTGTGGAGCTTCGGGTCTTAATGCCCCGCAGTCTTGGAGAAGAGCTGAATGACGACAACACCCAGCACAATCAACGCCATCCCCATCATCGCCGGCACATCCAGCTTCTGCCCGTAGATAAACAGTGCCGCAACGCTGACCATCACGATCCCCATGCCGGCCCACACCGCGTAAGCCACGCCCACCGGAACGCTGCGCACCACCAGCGTGAGCATCCAGAAGGCAATGCCGTAACCGACAATAACCAGAATCAGCGGCAGTGGGGTGCTGAAGCCTTTGACCGCTTTCATCGAAACGGTGGCGATCACTTCGGCGCAGATGGCAATGGCCAGGTAGTAGTAAGCGGTCATGGGTGCATCCTCGTGTGAAGTGTTGCTTTCTGAGGTCGGCATTTTAGAGATTCTCCAGATGCGGTAAAGTCATTACCTATCTGTTCTGAAGATGGGTTGAGCCATGAACACACAATGGAATCTGGAGCAGCTGCGGCTGTTTGTCAGCGTAGCGGAGCAACGTTCGTTTTCTGCGGTAGCGCGGGATCAACGCAAGGCGCAGTCGGCGGTCAGCAGTTCGATTGCGCTGCTGGAAGAGGACCTGGGCGTCAGCCTGTTCGACCGCAGCAGCGGCCGCCAACCGAAACTCACCGAGGCCGGTAACGCATTGCTGGATGAGGCGCGGGAAGTGTTGCGCCAGTGCGAACGCCTGAACGGTCGGGCGCTGGCCATGATGCGTGGCCAGGAGGCGCGTTTGCGTGTGGCTCAGGATGAGGCGATGCCCTATCAGCCGATCATCGAAAGCTTCGAAGCCCTGGCTCAACAATTTCCCAGCCTTGAAGTGCAGCTGACCAGCGCCGCTCAAGGCGATGTCGCGCGCAAACTGGTGGAGCGGCGGGCCGACCTGGGGTTGCTGTTTTATCACGACCAGATTCCCGAAGCGCTCGAGCGGCGGGTGTTGGGCAGCGTCGAAATGGTCACGGTGTGTGGCGTCGGCCATCCCCTGGCGAAACAGCCCCGGGTCGATTGCCAGCAACTGGCGCAGCATCGACAGTTGCTGATGTCCACACAGTCGAGTGTCTATCCCGGGAGTGAGCCGGCCAGCCCGCAAGTCTGGCGGGCCGACAGTTTTTACGTGATGGCTGAATGGCTGGTGCGTGGCCTCGGTTGGGCCTGGCTGCCGCGCCACGTGGTGCAGTACCCGGCGTATCAGGATTTGATGGTCGAACTGGTCAGCGAATGGACCCCGCCAGCGCTGGTGGTGGAGTTGGTCTGGCGCCGCGATGAACCTCTGGGGCCGGCGGCTCGTTGGCTGGCGGAACGTTTTGCCGTGCACTTGCAGGCGATCGGTGAAAAAAGCCGATAAACTCCGCCGCCATGAATAGAACTCTCTACACCGCGCTGTTTTACCTGGGGCTGCCACTGGTAGCGATTCGGCTTTGGCTGCGGGCGCGCAAGGCGCCAGCGTACGCCAAGCGCATTGGCGAACGTTTCTCCCTCGGGCTGCCGGTGATGAAAACGGGCGGCATCTGGGTGCACGCGGTGTCGGTGGGCGAAAGCATTGCCGCGGCGCCGATGATTCGCGCATTGCTGCAACGTTATCCACAGCTGCCCATTACCGTGACCTGCATGACCCCGACCGGGTCGGAGCGCATCCAGGCGCTGTTCGCCAATGAGCCGCGCATCCAGCACTGCTATTTGCCTTACGACTTGCCTTGCGCAGCGAAGCGATTCCTTGATCGGGTCCAGCCGAAACTGGCGGTGATCATGGAAACCGAGCTCTGGCCGAACCATATCCATCAGTGCGCCAGGCGCGGGATTCCCGTGGCCCTGGCCAACGCTCGATTGTCCGAACGTTCGGCCAAGGGTTATGGCCGCTTCGGCAAGCTGACCCAGCCGATGCTCGCCGAGATGAGCCTGTTCGCGGTGCAGACCGAGGCCGAGGCCCAGCGCTTCCGCGATTTGGGTGCGCGTTCGCAAACTGTGGAAGTGACCGGCTCGATCAAGTTTGATCTGACCATCGACCCGGCACTGCTTCAGCGTGCCGCCGAGTTGCGTGCGCAATGGCAGGCGCAGGAGCGTCCGGTGTGGATTGCTGCCAGTACGCACGAAGGTGAAGACGAGGTAGTGCTGGCGGCTCATCGTCAGTTACTGGCCAATCATCCCGATGCGTTGCTGATTCTGGTGCCGCGTCATCCAGAGCGTTTCAACCCGGTGTTCGAGTTGTGTCGGCAGCAGGGTTTCGCCACGGTCCGTCGGTCCACTGGCGACCCGGTTACCGCGCAGACTTCAGTGCTGGTGGGCGACACCATGGGTGAGTTGCTGTTTCTGTATGCCTTGGCCGACAGCGCTTTTGTGGGCGGCAGTCTGGTGCCGAACGGCGGGCACAACCTGCTGGAGCCGGCGGCTTTGGCCAAACCGGTGTTGAGTGGGCCGCACCTGTTTAACTTCCTCGAAATCGCCGCGCAGTTGCGCAGTGCCGGAGCGTTGCAGGAAGTGGAGGATGCCGAAGGTCTGGCGCTGGCGGTGCAGCGGCTGTTCGAGTTGCCACGAGATGCGCAGCGGATGGCAGAGGCGGGGTTGAAAGTGATGCGCACCAATCAGGGTGCGTTGCAGCGGTTGCTGGATGGGTTGGGGCGGTTGATCGACCGATAGACCGGGGCGCCCGTAACGAAAAGATCGCAGCCTGCGGCAGCTCCTACAAGGAAACGCATTCCAATGTAGGAGCTGTCACAGCGCTGCGATCTTTTGCTTTTAAGGCCGGGCTTTGAGCTGCTCCGCCGCAGCCTTCGCCAGATCCGGCGGCAGGAAGTCTTTATCCGGGTTGTAGTCGGCCTTGAGGTAACGCGCCAGGTCCTGCAAATCCCCCGGGTTCAACGTGCCCGCGGCCTGTTTCAAGCGCAGGTTGTCGAGGATGTAGTCGTAGCGCGTGTTGTTGTAGTCGCGCACCGAGGTGTACAGCTGACGCTGGGCATCCAGTACGTCGACGATGTTTCGTGTACCCACCTGATAACCGATTTCGGTCGCTTCCACCGCACTCTGGTTGGAGATGATCGACTGCTTGCGCGCCTGCACCTGCTCGACGTCGGTGTTCACCGCGCGGTGCAGGTTGCGGGTGCTTTCGACGATTTGCCGGCGCAGAGCTTCACGTTGCTGCTCGGACTGGTCGAGTTGTGCATACGATTGGCGCACCTGGGAACTGATCAGGCCGCCGCTGTAGATCGGGATATTCAGTTGCAGGCCCACTGTCGTTTGCTCGACGTTGCCACCGTACGGTTGGGAGAAGCCATTCGGGTTGCTGAAGCCCAGGGCATCGTTGTCACCTTTCTCGTACTTCGCCACGGCGTCGAGGGTCGGTGCATGGCCGGCCTTGCGCTGCTTGAGTGTTTCTTCGGCGGCGCTGACGGCGTAGTTGCTGGCCAACAGATTGAGGTTTTGCTTCGCCGCCGTATCGACCCAGGCTTTGGCGTCATTCGGTGCTGGCGGCAGGATCGGCAAGGTATGCGAAATGCCCCAGATCGAGTTGTACTGACGGTTAGTCAGGGTGATCAGGGCTTCGAACGCATCATCTACCTGGCGCTGCGCGACGATTCGGTTGGCGCGAGCGGTGTCGTAGCTGGCTTGCGATTGCAGCACGTCAGTCTTGTCCGAGAGACCGACATCGAAGCGTTCGTTGGACTGATCGAGCTGGCGTTTGAACGCGGCTTCCTCGGCTTTGGTCGAGGCCAGGTTGTCTTGGGTACGCAAGACATTGAAGTAGCTGACGGCAGTTTGCAGGATCAGGTTTTGCTGGGTTGCCGAGAGCTGCAACGCAGCCTGTTCGTTAACGTCTTTGGCGGCCTGGAACTGGAACCAGCGATCAGCACGGAACAGCGGTTGAGCCAGGGTCGCTTGATAGGAATGGGCGTTACGGTTGGCAGTCGCCGATGGCTGATCAATCGCGGTGCGCACGGCGGCTAGTTCAGCGCCGCCCGAGAGATTAGGCAGCAGCCCGGCGCGGGCCTGGGGCACGACTTCTTTCTGGGCGCCATATTGAGCGATGGCCGCAGCGAGATCGGCGTTGTTGTCCACCGCTTCCTGATACACGCTGACCAGGTCGTTCTTGGTCGATAAGGGCGCTTCTGCTGCCCAGGCCATTCCATTGGACGCACAAGACACGGCAAGGGCCAGTGAGAGTTTGCGCAGCATGAGGCCATCCCTAAAAAATTACGCTGATAATTTGAGCGCCAAGGCTACGGCGCGGCTCATACAGCGTCAAGGCGCGGTATGGCTTGGCGAGTGTAGTTGCGCCCACGTTCGGCAACAATCCTGCAATTGCGCCATTCATCATGGTGTTTACCGCGGTGTTGGCGTTCTTTGCCAGTTGTGTCTAGACTGACCGGGTTCTTGTCGGGGTGCCTTGCTATGAGGCTGAGATCGAATAATTTCGGATCCCGTTGAACCTGATCAGGTTAGCGCCTGCGTAGGGAACAAGATTTCTCGTCACCCGGCGAGTCCTCTTGTGCTTCGTCCGGGATGTTGTTCGACAATCGAACACCCCTCGAGCACTGAGCACAGCACTGCTGGTTTTCCCAGCGCCCGTGCGTCCATTCGATTACAGGTTCGCTCCGACAAAAATCCACTGCCTGGATGTGTTTGGAGAGCCCGTGATGACGATAAAACTAAAAAATACGACGAACCTGAGTGATTCGGCCCAAGTCGATCAGCAATCGGTTCAGCCGTTTACCCGCTCGCAAAAAATTTATGTCCAGGGTTCCCGCCCTGACATTCTCGTGCCGATGCGCGAAGTCAGCCTCGACGTGACCCCGACCGACTTCGGCGGCGAGATCAACGCGCCAGTGGTTGTATACGACACCTCGGGCCCGTACACCGACCCCAACGTCATCATCGACGTGCGCAAAGGCCTGGCCGATGTGCGTTCGTCGTGGATCGAATCCCGTGGCGACACCGAGCGCCTGCCGGGTCTGAGTTCCAACTTCGGCCAGGAACGCCTCGCCGATGCGGAGCTGACCAAGCTGCGTTTCGCTCACGTGAACAACCCGCGCCGGGCCAAGGCCGGTGCCAACGTCAGCCAGATGCACTACGCCCGCAAAGGCATCATCACCGCCGAGATGGAATACGTCGCCATCCGCGAAAACATGAAGCTTGAAGTGGCGCGCGCCGCCGGCCTGCTGGACCAGCAACACGCCGGCTATAGCTTCGGTGCCAGCGTGCCGAAAATCATCACCCCCGAATTCGTCCGTGAAGAGATCGCCCGCGGTCGCGCGATCATTCCGGCCAACATCAACCACACCGAACTGGAACCGATGATCATCGGCCGTAACTTCCTGGTGAAGATCAACGGCAACATCGGCAACAGCGCCTTGGGTTCGTCCATCGAAGAAGAAGTGGCGAAACTGACCTGGGGCATTCGCTGGGGTTCGGACACGGTCATGGACTTGTCCACCGGCAAACACATTCACGAAACCCGCGAATGGATCATCCGCAACTCGCCGGTGCCGATCGGTACGGTGCCGATTTATCAGGCCCTGGAAAAAGTCGGCGGCGCTGCCGAAGACCTGACCTGGGAGCTGTTCCGCGACACGCTGATCGAGCAGGCCGAGCAGGGCGTCGATTACTTCACCATCCACGCCGGCGTGCTGCTGCGCTACGTGCCGCTGACCGCCAAGCGCGTGACCGGTATTGTGTCCCGTGGCGGTTCGATCATGGCCAAGTGGTGCCTGGCGCACCACAAAGAGAACTTCCTCTACACCCATTTCGAAGACATCTGCGAAATCATGAAGGCCTACGACGTCAGCTTCTCGCTGGGCGATGGCCTGCGTCCGGGCTCGATTGCCGACGCCAACGACGCGGCGCAGTTCGGTGAGCTGGAAACCCTCGGCGAGCTGACCAAGATCGCGTGGAAGCACGACGTGCAGTGCATGATCGAAGGCCCGGGCCATGTGCCGATGCAGTTGATCAAAGAGAACATGGACAAGCAGTTGGAATGCTGCGACGAGGCGCCGTTCTACACCCTCGGCCCGCTGACCACTGACATCGCGCCCGGCTACGACCACATCACCTCGGGTATCGGTGCGGCGATGATCGGCTGGTTCGGTTGCGCGATGCTCTGCTACGTGACGCCGAAGGAGCACTTGGGTCTGCCGAACAAGGATGACGTGAAGACCGGGATCATCACCTACAAGATCGCCGCGCATGCCGCCGATCTGGCAAAGGGGCATCCGGGCGCGCAGATCCGCGACAATGCCTTGAGCAAGGCGCGCTTCGAATTCCGTTGGGAAGACCAGTTCAACCTGGGCCTCGATCCGGACACTGCTCGTTCGTATCACGATGAGACCCTGCCGAAGGATTCGGCCAAGGTCGCGCACTTTTGCTCCATGTGCGGGCCTAAATTCTGTTCGATGAAGATCACTCAGGAAGTCCGCGAATACGCGGCCAACCAGCGCATCGAAACCGTCGACGCCGAAGTCGCCCAGGGATTGGCGGACCAGGCCGAGCGGTTCAAACAGGAAGGCAGTCAGCTGTACAAGAAGGTTTGATCTGACCTGAGGTCGGCGGTGCTTGCACCGCCGCCATCGCGAGCAAGCTCGCTCCCACAAGGGATTTGTGAGCGCTGCAAGTCCCCTGTGGGAGCGAGCTTGCTCCGGGCGGCGATCCGACGATGGCGATCAAAAGAACAACAAATGTCCCTCTGAGATAACACCCTTGAGCATTCAACCCAGCACTTATTCCCCTGATATCGCGGTGCCCACAGACAAACGTGTCTTCGGCGGCCGCGATCTGTTTTCCCTGTGGTTTTCCCTTGGCATTGGCCTGATGGTCCTGCAGACCGGCGCTCTGCTCGCGCCCGGTCTGGGCCTGTCCGGCTCGCTGCTGGCAATTTTCCTCGGCACGCTGGTCGGTGTTCTGTTGCTGGCCGCGGTCGGCGTAATCGGCAGCGACACCGGCCTGTCATCGATGGCCGCGCTCAAACTCAGCCTCGGTGCAAAAGGCGCGAGCCTGCCGGCTGTATTGAACCTGCTGCAATTGATCGGTTGGGGCTCGTTCGAAATCATCGTCATGCGTGATGCCGCCAGCCTGCTCGGCGCGCGGGCGTTCAGCGAAGGCAGCCTGCTGTCCAATCCGCTGCTGTGGACCGTGTTCTTTGGTGGTTTGGCGACCTTGCTGGCCGTCAGTGGTCCGCTGACATTCGTTCGTCAGATCCTGCGCAAGTGGGGCATCTGGTTGCTGCTCGCCGCGTGCATCTGGCTGACCTGGAACCTGTTCGCCAAAGCCGATCTGGCGGCGTTGTGGGCGCAGGCCGGTGATGGTTCGATGCCGTTCGCCGTGGGCTTCGACATTGCGATTGCTATGCCGCTGTCCTGGCTGCCGCTGATTGCCGACTACTCGCGTTTCGGCAAGCGTGCGAAAAACGTGTTCGGCGGTACAGCGGTGGGTTTCTTCATCGGTAACTTCTGGCTGATGAGCCTGGGCGTGGCCTACACCTTGGCGTTTGCGCCGAGCGGTGAAGTGAATGCCTTGCTGTTGGCATTGGCGGGTGCCGGCCTCGGGATTCCGCTGCTGCTGATCCTGTTGGACGAGTCGGAAAATGCATTCGCCGACATTCACTCGGCAGCCGTTTCCAGCGGGATTTTGCTGCGCTTGAAAGTTGAGCATCTTGCGCTGGCGATTGGCGTGATCTGCACGCTGATCGCGTGTCTGGCGCCGTTGGCCCAGTACCAGAACTTCCTGCTGTTGATCGGTTCGGTGTTTGCGCCGCTGTTTGGCGTGGTGCTGGTGGATCACTTCATCTTGCGCAAACGCAGTGCTCGCGTGGCGTCAGCCGCATTGCGCTGGCCGGCGTTGCTCGCCTGGTTGGGCGGGGTGAGCACCTATCATTTGCTGGCTAATCTGTATCCGGACATCGGCGCAACCCTGCCATCACTGATTCTGGCAGGGCTGCTGCAACTCGTACTGGGTCGGGCCTTCAGTTACGGCCAGGAAACAGCTCGGGCTTGATAATGCCGTTCAGGCGTGGGTAAGGGATCTTCAGTTCGACGTGACCCAGCGCGTAAGGCGCGATGGTGCTCACTTCGTACTTGAGGATCACCCCGCCGTACGTCAGCGCCACGTTCTGGGTTTTGACGAAGGGCCAGCTCTTCACAAACTCCGGCTCCTGATCGAGCTTGGTGCTGATCAGCCAACTGTTGTGCGCCACCTGCGCGGCTTTCCAGAACGCCTCTTCCTGCCCCGGCACCACAATATCCGACAGCGTCAGCACTTTGTGCTGCTGGCGCGAATAGTTGATGAAGCTGCGGCCCGGCGTGCCATGGTCGCCGCCGGTGTCCAGGTAGCTGGAAAATTCAACGATCACCAAGCCGTCATGCTGCTCACGTACCTTGGCTTGCAGGTAACTGCTGTAGCGCGGGCCGGCACTGCTCAAAAACTGCTCGCGATACGCTGCCAGCGTCGGCGCTACCGGGGCATCGGGCGAGGTGCGGGTCATTTGCAGCAGGCGTTTTTCGATAATGCCGTCCAGCTGTGGTTCGGCCGGGAAGCGCAGCGTATCGATGTTCACCAGCGGGCAATCAGGGGTTGTGCAACCCGGTTTCAGCTGTTCGGAAGCGTCGCGGGTGGTTTCCAGCGGCGTCCGGTAGTTGGGTTGGAACAAACTCTGGCAGGCGCCCAGGGTCAGGGCGATTGCGGCCATGGAGGCGATTTTAAAAAGCGACATGGGCGTCCTTCATAAAACAGGGAAAGGCAAAAAGTTATCCGCTTCGACTCTCAACTAAGCAGTCAGTTCGCCACTAAGCTAATTAGAGTTGGTTTCACCCTCACCGTCTATCCCGCTGACTGGAAAGGGGCTGCATCAAAGGTCGCGGGCGCGTTAGGATGGCGCGAAGTCGAGGTTGCAAGTAACAAAAAGGAGCCTCGTAACGGATTTGCAGTAAAGAGGATTGTCATGACTGATTTTGCCAACGCCATTCCGACCGCCGTTGATATCGTCCGGCGCGAAAGGTGCTACGAGGGCTTCTACAAGCTCGATCGTGTGCACTTGCGCCACGAATTGTTTGCCGGTGGCATGAGCCGCGAGATCAATCGTGAAGTGTTTGTTCGCCACGATGCGGTGTGCGTGCTGCCGT
The DNA here is from genome assembly GCF_029963765.1 of Pseudomonas sp. UYIF39. GTDB lineage: Bacteria > Pseudomonadota > Gammaproteobacteria > Pseudomonadales > Pseudomonadaceae > Aquipseudomonas. The sequence continues at coordinate 9,266 of NZ_JALBYU010000009.1, read as the reverse complement.
ACGATCCGCAGCGTGACGAAGTGGTGTTGATCGAGCAGTTTCGCGTCGGCGCCATGGGCAAGACTGACAATCCATGGCTGATCGAACTGGTCGCCGGTCTGATCGACAAAGATGAAGTGCCGGAAGAAGTTGCTCACCGCGAAGCGCAGGAGGAAGCTGGGCTTGTGTTCGGGGCGCTCTGGCCGATGACCAAATACTTTCCATCGCCGGGCGGCAGCAATGAATTTGTGCACTTGTACCTGGGACGTTGCGACAGCACCGGCGTCGGCGGCTTGCATGGGCTGGAGGAAGAGGCAGAAGATATCCGCGTCACGGTCTGGGCGTTCGAAGATGCCCTACAGGCCGTACGCGACGGACGAATTGCCAACGCGGCCAGCATCATTGCCTTGCAATGGTTAGCTTTGAACCGCGCTGAAGTGAGGGGGTTATGGTCGTAAACAAACTGCGCGATCGCTATCGGGTCGACCTCGTGGGGCTGCAAGCCTCCTGCGAGGCCAACTACGCGCGCCTGATGCGACTGCTGCCGGACATGCGCAACGAGCCTGAGGCGCGGCGCATTGCGGTGACCCACGGCGATCAGATGCTCGGCGTACTGGCCCTCGAAGTGCTGCAGGTCTGTCCGTACACCACAACCCTGCAAGTGCGCCAGGAACATAGCCTGCCGTGGCTGCCGGTGCCGCAACTGGAAGTTCAGGTCTATCACGACGCGTGCATGGCCGAAGTCGTCAGCGCCGAACATGCACGACGCTTTCGCGGCATCTATCCTTACCCGAATGCCTCAATGCATCAGCCGGACGAAAAGGCCCAGCTGAATATGTTCTTGGGTGAATGGCTGAGCCATTGCCTGGCCTGCGGACACGAGTACGCGGTTGTGCGGTAGCGGTAGATGTGAACTGCGTCAGGTTCACAGGTTTCCCCTTTTGATCATCCCCCAGCATAATTGCGGCACTCATCCAATCCCGTGATTCAGCCCTGGGAGAACGCCTTGCCGAGCGTATCCACTTTAACCACCGCCGATTCTGCGTTGCTGGTGCAACTTTCCGACAGTCATCTGTTTGCCGAGACGGACGGGACGTTGTTGGGCATGAATACTCGGGACAGCCTGCAAAAAGTCATCGAGCTGGTGCGGCTGCAGCAGCCGCAGATCGACCTGATTATTGCCAGTGGCGATCTTTCTCAGGACGGGACGCTGGAGTCCTATGAGCTGTTTCGCGACCTGACGCGGCAGCTCGATGCGCCGGCGCGCTGGATTCCCGGTAATCATGATGAGCCGCGGATCATGGCCGAAGCTGCCGTGCAAAGCGCGTTGCTGGAGCCGGTGGTGGATGTCGGTAACTGGCGCGTCACGTTGCTCGATTCGGCCGTACCGGGTTCGGTGCCGGGGTATTTGCAAGATGAGCAGCTACAGTTGCTGGCCCGTTCGTTGAGTGAGGCGCCGGAGCGCCATCATCTGGTGTGCTTTCACCATCATCCGGTGTCGATAGGCTGTGCGTGGATGGAGCCGATTGGATTGCGCAATCCAGACGCTTTGTTTGCAGTGCTGGATCGTTTTCCGCAGGTGCGTGCAGTTTTATGGGGGCATGTGCATCAAGAGATCGACCAGGTTCGCAAGGGTGTGCGGCTGATTGCCTCGCCTTCGACGTGTATTCAGTTCGAACCGGGCAGTGATGATTTCAAGGTCAGTGACCAGGCGCCGGGGTATCGCTGGTTGCGACTTTTGCCGGATGGCCAGATTGAAACCGGCGTGGAACGCGTTACCGGCTTCGACTTTCAGGTCGACTACGGCTCTAACGGCTACTGACACTACCCCTGCGGATGTCCCCATTCCGTTGCACTCGACAGCTCCTACAGTAAACTGCGCCTTCTTTACCGACGCACAGGGAGCTCAAATGTCTGGTTCGATCCTTTATATCCACGGTTTCAACAGCGCGCCTTCGTCTAAAAAGGCCACGCAGTTGGTACAAGTAATGGAACGTCTGGGCTTGAGCGATCAATTGCGCGTCCCGGCCTTGCATCACCATCCGCGTGAGGCCATCGGTCAGCTACACAAGGCGATTGAGGAGCTTGGGCGGCCACTGCTGGTCGGCAGCTCACTCGGCGGCTACTATGCGACTCACTTGGCCGAGCGCCATGGCCTCAAGGCCCTGTTGATCAACCCCGCCGTCAGCCCGCACCGGATGTTCGACGGGTATCTGGGGATTCAGAAAAACCTGTATACCGATGAGGCCTGGGAGTTGACCCACGACCACGTGACGGCCCTGGCCGAGCTGGAAGTGCCGGCGCCCCAGGACCCGCAGCGGTATCAGGTGTGGTTGCAGACCGGCGACGAAACGCTGGACTATCGCCTCGCCCAGCAGTACTACCGGGCCTGTGCCTTGCGCATCCAGGCCGGCGGCGACCATAGTTTCCAGGGTTTTGCCACGCAACTTCCGGCAATGCTGAGTTTTGCCGGTATTGGCGCAGATTTGTATCAGGCGATCGATTTCACTGCACTGTGAGTCCTCGCCCCTATTTTCAATGAACACTCTTTTTACAGGCGGACGACGAGACCCCATGGCCACTCCCAGCGCTAGCTCTTATAACGCAGACGCCATCGAAGTCCTCTCGGGCCTCGACCCGGTGCGTAAACGCCCCGGCATGTACACCGACACCAGTCGGCCGAACCACCTTGCCCAGGAAGTCATCGACAACAGCGTCGATGAAGCCTTGGCCGGGCACGCGACCTCGGTGCAGGTCATCCTGCACGCCGATCACTCCCTGGAAGTCAGCGATGACGGCCGCGGCATGCCGGTGGATATCCACGCCGAAGAAGGCGTGTCGGGCGTCGAGCTGATCCTCACCAAACTCCATGCGGGCGGCAAGTTTTCCAACAAGAACTACCAGTTCTCCGGCGGTCTGCACGGGGTGGGTATTTCCGTGGTCAACGCCTTGTCGAACGAAGTCCGGGTGCGCGTCAAGCGTGACGGCAACGAATACCAGATGACTTTCGCAGACGGTTACAAGAAAACCGAGCTGGAAATCATTGGTACCGTCGGCAAGCGCAATACGGGTACCAGCGTATTCTTCGCGCCGGACCCGAAATACTTCGATTCGCCGAAATTCTCCATCAGCCGCCTCAAGCACGTGCTCAAGGCCAAGGCCGTTCTGTGCCCGGGGCTGCTGGTCAGTTTTGAAGACAAGGCCACCGGAGAGAAAGTCGAGTGGCATTACGAAGACGGCCTGCGTTCCTACCTGGTCGACGCGGTCAACGAGTTCGAACGCCTGCCGGACGAGCCGTTCTGCGGCAGCCTGGCCGGTAACAAAGAAGCGGTCGATTGGGCCCTGCTGTGGTTGCCGGAAGGTGGCGACAGCGTTCAGGAAAGCTACGTCAACCTGATCCCGACGGCGCAGGGCGGTACCCACGTCAACGGTCTGCGTCAGGGCTTGCTCGACGCGATGCGCGAGTTTTGCGAGTTCCGCAGCCTGCTGCCACGCGGCGTGAAGCTGGCGCCGGAAGACGTCTGGGAACGCATTGCTTTCGTGCTGTCGATGAAGATGCAAGAGCCGCAATTCTCCGGCCAGACCAAAGAGCGCCTGTCGTCCCGTGAAGCGGCTGCATTCGTTTCCGGTGTGGTCAAGGATGCCTTCAGCCTGTGGCTCAACGCTAACCCGGAAACCGGCATGCTGTTGGCGGAACTGGCGATCAACAACGCCGGCCGTCGCCTCAAGGCCAGCAAAAAGGTCGAGCGCAAACGCATCACCGCCGGGCCGGCACTGCCGGGCAAACTCGCCGACTGCGCCGGGCAGGACCCGATGCGTTCCGAGCTGTTCCTGGTGGAAGGTGATTCCGCCGGCGGTTCCGCCAAGCAAGCGCGAGACAAAGAATTTCAAGCGATCCTGCCGTTGCGCGGCAAGATTCTGAACACCTGGGAAGTCGACGGCAGCGAAGTGCTGGCCAGCCAGGAAGTGCACAACATCGCCGTGGCCATCGGTGTCGATCCGGGCTCGGCGGACATCGCTCAGCTGCGTTACGGCAAGATCTGCATTCTCGCCGACGCCGACTCCGACGGTCTGCACATCGCCACGTTGCTGTGCGCGTTGTTCGTCCAGCATTTCCGCCCGTTGGTGGATGCCGGTCACGTCTACGTCGCGATGCCGCCGCTGTACCGTATCGACCTGGGCAAAGAGATTTACTACGCCCTGGACGAGGCCGAGCGCGATGGCATCCTCGATCGTCTGGTGGCGGAGAAGAAACGCGGCAAGCCGCAGGTCACACGATTCAAAGGTCTGGGTGAAATGAACCCGCCGCAGCTGCGCGAAACCACCATGGACCCGAACACTCGGCGTCTGGTGCAGCTGACGCTGGACGATTTTGAAGCGACCTCGGAAATGATGGACATGCTGCTGGCGAAAAAACGTGCCGGTGACCGCAAGTCCTGGCTGGAATCCAAAGGCAACCTGGCCGAGGTTCTTGGCTGATGCGGGTTGGCTTTGCCCTGGCGTGTGCGTTACTTCTGACCTCGGTTTCGGTGTTTGCCGAACCGGTGCCGGAACTGCGCCTGTTATCCGAGCATCCCGTTGACGGCATGCGCGGCGGCAACCTGTCAGGGTTGGCCCAGTGCGGCAAGGATCTGTGGACGGTGTCGGATCGCGACGACGATCAGATTTACCGGCTCGATACCCGCGACAGGGTATGGCAAGCCGAAGCCGTGGGCATCGGCGTGCCACCGGTGCCAGACAGCGGTTTGCCTTGGGGTTTGCGTTCGCGAACCTGGGTGGCGTCTTTTGTCCGTGGCGGGGATCTGGATTTTGAAGGCATCACCTGCGACAGCGCCGGTAATCGCTACATCGTCAGCGAATCCCATGCCGCGATTCTGCAAGTGCCGCCCGTTGGGCCATCGTCCTGGCTGAAGATCTCGCCGATTCTGATTCGCGAAGCCCGGGCCAGCGGCATGCTGCTGCACTTCAATGCGCTGTTCGAGGGCCTGGCGATCAATCCGGCGGGTGATCAATTGTGGCTCGCCGCCGAGCGTCAAAGCCGTGGATTGTTGCTGATCAAGCGCAAACAAACGGTATGGGATTGCGAGGGTGGCTGTGTGTTGCTGAGCGAAGCCGGGAAAGAAATGCAGCCGGTGCAGTTTCCCCGAGCCAAAGCCGTGTCCCGAGACTTTGCCGACCTGTCGCTGTTCAACGGCAAGCTGTTTACCCTTGAGCGCAACGCTTACCAGATCTGCCGCCGTGATCCGGTGACGGCCAAGGTCGAGCGCTGCTGGTCGTTTGCCGATGAAGCCTTGCAGGCGCATCGCCGCTATTCAAACCCTTACGGCCTGACCGAAGCGTTGATTGTTGACGCCGAGGGCGCGTGGATTGGCACCGACAACAACAACGATGCCCGCGCCGATGGCGAGGAGCGTCCGATCGTCTGGCGCTTTGCCGCACCTGAAGGTGGCTGGAGTGCCAAGCCGTGAGTCAGCAGCCGCCGGGCAAGCGCGCCGGTCGAGTGTTGATGGTGCTGGCCTGGTGCGCGGCGCTGTTTCTGGCGACGCGTTTTTTCGGTCAGTGGGAGGCGCGTCAGCAGAACCCCAACACCGTCGTCAGCTCTGAGCAGGGCGAAGGTTTTATCGAAGTGAAACTGGCCAGCAACACACAGGGTCACTTCGTCGCCAGCGGCCAGATCAACGGCCAGCCGGTGGATTTCATGCTCGATACCGGGGCGACCGACGTGTCGATCCCGGCGGAAATGGCCGAACGGCTAAAACTGGAAAAAGGCTCTGGGGTGACCCTGAGCACAGCCAACGGTCGCACCCAGGGTTACCGAACCCGCGTCGACCGGCTGCAACTGGGCGACATTGTGCTGCGTGATGTGCGCGCCCTCGTCGTGCCAGGCCTGGATGGCAAGCAAGTGCTGCTCGGTATGAGCGCGCTGAACAAACTTGAATTTACCCAGCGCGGTGGCACCATGCTGCTGCGCCAGACAACGAACCAATGAGGCCCGCATGAGCGACTCCCTTGATCTCAGCCTGGACGGTGTAGAACGCCGGTCACTGGCTGACTTCACCGAAAATGCCTACCTCAACTACTCCATGTACGTGATCATGGACCGTGCCTTGCCGCATATCGGCGACGGCCTGAAACCGGTACAGCGGCGCATCATCTACGCGATGAGCGAGTTGGGGCTGGACGCCGATTCCAAGCACAAGAAGTCGGCGCGTACCGTCGGTGACGTGCTCGGCAAGTTCCACCCGCACGGCGACTCGGCCTGCTACGAAGCCATGGTCCTGATGGCCCAGCCGTTCAGTTACCGCTACACGCTGGTCGACGGCCAGGGTAACTGGGGTGCGCCGGATGATCCCAAGTCCTTCGCCGCCATGCGTTACACCGAGGCGCGGCTGTCGCGTTATTCCGAAGTGCTGCTCAGCGAACTGGGGCAGGGCACTGCGGACTGGGGCCCGAACTTCGACGGTACGCTCGACGAGCCGCTGGTGTTGCCGGCGCGTTTGCCGAACATCCTGCTCAACGGCACCACCGGCATCGCCGTGGGCATGGCCACCGACGTGCCGCCGCACAACCTGCGCGAAGTCGCAACAGCGTGCGTGCGTTTGCTCGATGAGCCCAAGGCCACGGTCGAACAGCTCTGCGAACACATTCAGGGCCCGGATTACCCGACCGAAGCGGAAATCATCACGCCGCGTGCCGATCTGCTGAAAATCTACGAAACCGGCAAGGGCTCGGTGCGCATGCGCGCCGTCTACCACATCGAAGACGGCGACATCATCGTCACCGCGCTGCCGCATCAGGTCTCCGGCGCCAAGGTGCTGGAGCAGATCGCGGCCATGATGCAGGCCAAACCGTCCAAAGCCCCGCAGATCGCTGACCTGCGAGACGAATCCGACCACGAAAACCCGTGCCGGATCGTGATCATTCCGGGCGCACGCAAAAACTTTGACCACGATGCGTTAATGACACACCTGTTCGCCAGCACCGAGCTGGAGTCGAGCTACCGGGTCAACATCAACATCATCGGCCTCGACGGCAAGCCGCAGCTGAAAAATCTGCGTGCGCTGCTGGTGGAATGGCTTGAGTTCCGCGTCAACACCGTGCGTCGTCGCCTGCAATTCCGCCTCGACAAGGTCGAGCGTCGCCTGCACCTGTTGGACGGTTTGTTGATTGCCTACCTCAACCTGGATGAAGTGATTCACATCATCCGCACCGAGGAACACCCGAAAGCCGCGCTGATTGAGCGTTTCGCCCTGAGCGAAATCCAGGCCGACTACATCCTCGACACCCGTTTGCGTCAGTTGGCGCGACTGGAAGAAATGAAGCTGCGTGCCGAGCAGGATGAACTGCTCAAGGAACAGGCCAAGCTGCAAGCCCTGCTGGGCAGCGAAACCAAGCTGAAAAAACTGGTACGCACCGAGCTGATCAAGGACGCCGAAACTTACGGCGACGACCGCCGCTCGCCAATCGTCGAGCGCGCAGAAGCCAAGGCCCTGACCGAGCACGATCTGCTGCCGAATGAGAAAGTGACCGTCGTTCTGTCGGAAAAAGGCTGGGTTCGCTCTGCCAAGGGGCACGAAATCGACGCCACCGGGCTTTCCTACAAGGCGGGGGATGGTTTCAAGGCCTTGGCGCCCGGTCGCTCCAACCAGTTTGCGGTGTTTATCGATTCCACCGGTCGCAGCTATTCGGTGGCCGCGCACACGCTGCCATCGGCCCGTGGTCAGGGCGAACCCCTGACCGGTCGTCTGACGCCGCCGCCAGGGGCGAGCTTCGAATGCGTGCTGATGCCGGAAGACGATTCGCTGTACGTGATCGCCTCTGACGCCGGTTACGGTTTCGTGGTCAAGGGTGAAGACTTCCAGGCCAAGAACAAGGCGGGTAAAGCCTTGCTGAGCTTGCCGAACAACTCGAAGGTCATACTTCCGCGCCCGGTGGCTGATCGCGAGAACAACTGGCTGGCCTCGGTGACCACCGAAGGTCGGCTGCTGATCTTCAAAATCAGCGATCTGCCACAATTAGGTAAGGGCAAAGGCAACAAGATCATCGGGATCTCCGGTGAGCGTGTCGCCAGCCGCGAAGAATATGTCACGGACATCGCCGTATTGCCGGATGGCGCCACATTGGTGTTGCAGGCCGGAAAACGTACCTTGTCACTGAAAGCAGACGACCTCGAACACTACAAAGGTGAGCGTGGACGTCGTGGTAACAAATTGCCACGTGGCTTTCAGAGGGTAGATGCGCTGCTCGTCGAAAACCTCAACTAAGCGTCCTAGAGCGCTCGATCTACGATTTAACGCGTAGATCGACGCTTTGGCGCTGGAGTCGGAACGCATATTCACGGATGATATGGCCTTTCAAGCGCCGGCGTGGCCGAGCGTTCTTCATATTTATTGAGTATTTTCACTGTGGCGAGCCTTGTGGCAACCACCTGGATGGGACGATGACTGCTCTGCGCCTTCCTTTTATTTTGATGCTCGCTGGCGTTCTTGGCCTGGCGGGTTGCAGCGTACACCAACCGGTGTCGCTGTATCAGCTGGACAGCGGAAGTCCGGCTCAGCCTGCGCAAAGCGCGGGAATGGCTGTATTGCTGGGTCCGGTAACGGTCGCTGACTACCTGCAGCGCGAAACGTTGTTGCAGCGACAGCCGGATGGCAGCCTGCAAGCTTCGGCTGATGGTCGTTGGGCGGGTAGCCTGTCGTCGGATATCGATCAGCTGTTGCTGCGTCAGGTCGCCGGTCATCTGGACAGCCAGCGCGTGGTGCTGGCGCCAGCGACAGTGGGCTTCACGCCGGATGTGCAGGTTCTTCTGACGATTACTCGACTGGACTCGGGTGAGGCGCAACCGGCGATCCTTGATGCGCAATGGCGTCTGATCGACCGTCGTGGCCAGGTTCGTGATAACCGCATCGTTCACCTGCAGGAACAGCATGCCGGTGGCACGGCGGCTCAGGTACAGGCTCAGGGTGTATTGCTGCAGCGTCTGGCCGACCAGTTGTCGGTGGCGCTCAAGCCGCTGGCTAATCAGCCTCCGATTGCTGAAGCGCCAAAAAAGCCTGCAGCCAAGCCTGTGGCGCCTGCGGCAGAACAGGATAAGCAACCGAAGATCCCGATGGCTTCGCCGATTCGTACGGATATGGAAGTGTTCAGGTTCTAAGCCTGGATTAATCCAAAGCAAAGCCCGCCATGTGCGGGCTTTGTTGTTTCTGCAGGTTGGAGATCTCTGCTGTCTGTCCTGGCCTCATCGCGAGCAAGCTCGCTCCCACATTGACCGCGACCGTCCAGACAAC
>NZ_JALBYU010000008.1 GCF_029963765.1 Pseudomonas sp. UYIF39 | reverse complement strand
GTCAAGATTAAATTCCGAAACCCCTATCTGCGTATGCAGGTAGGGGTTTTGTTTTTTCCGCAGGAAAGTGGCTTGACGATAAGGGACAGCCCATCGACTATCCCTGGTTCCAGCAGCGTCGTTAGTGAAACTTCGGCAGAACGTATTCAGCGATTTCTTCAATAACCTCGGCAACCGGTCGTTCGCCACGACGCAGATGCAAGCCAACGTGCTGCACTCCGGCTTCACGCAAAGCCTGAAGTTCATCAATCAATGCCAGCCTCCCGCAGCTGCCGCCAAAACGTACACGTCGCATCGGCGCATGAGGATTAGCCGCCAGATCCAGGTGAACGAAGCTGATGTAGGGTTTATCGCCACCGACTTCCCGCCACAGTCCCACTCGGCGCCGATGCTCATCCGGAGTGCCGGGGTAGGCGAGCCAGCCGTCCATGTGTTGGCCGATCCACGCTGGGGATTGCTGACCAAGACCTGCAATCAACAATGGCACTGGTTGATCTCGCTCTGGTAACAGGCGAGCACCTTCCGGCAAGTGTCCTTCACCTTGGCTGCGCAACAACTCGACCGTATCGCGAAAGATCTCTCCCCGCTGATCGTAGTCCACACCAAATAACGGATACTCCATAGGTCGGTCACCACTGGCCACACCCAGTAGCAGACGTCCATCACTCAGTTCATCAACACTGTTGGCTGCCTTGAGCGTTAACCAAGGTTGACGTAGCGGTAATACAACCGCCGCTGTACCCAGCATGATGTTTTCGGTGATCCCTGCCAGGTAGCCAAGGTAGGAAAAGGTTTCGAACACCTGTGCCGCATCACCAAAATCGGGATCATAAACCGGTACATCGCGTACCCACAGAGCGCCGAAACCAGCCTTGTCGGCGAGGCGCGCCATAGCGGCATGCCGCTTCAGGTCTGGAACACCAAAAGGCCGCTCTTCGGCAATCCGCAGCCGCTGCCCATCGCTGGACCAATCGTTATCCAGCGGCAGTTCCAGCCCAATGGAAAATCCATTGGAGCCCAGTAAACGTTGAAATCGTGGATGCATGAAAGACTCCAAAAAAACAAACGGAATGACATGCACCCAGTATCTACACGCCCTCCTTCAAGAAAAATGCATAAATGGGAATATCAATCTTGAGCAAAACGCACGAGTCATAAAAAAACCGACCGTCATTTTGGCCGTCAAGGACAACCGTTAGAGGAAATCGCACCAAAGTGACCGTCCGGTTTTTGGTATGGTGCAGCTCGTTTTTTAACGGACTGATTTCAAGCCTTCGGATCGGCACCCCCTTTACAGTCAAAGAGCTGCTGCAGAAATGCCCCAACCGATACCGATCAAGGACCACGAAAAAGAGACGCGCCTGGTCAACAAAAGACTGATGGCTTGCGCCCTGTTCGTTGTTGCCATTACCTGCGCGCTGGTCGTGCGCATGTATGTCCTGCAGGTGGTCGAATTTGACTATCACTCGACGATCTCTGAAAACAACCGAGTCCACGTTCTGCCGATCACCCCCACGCGCGGATTGATCTACGACCGCAACGGCGTAGTTCTGGCTGACAACCGTCCCAGTTTCAACCTGAGCATCACCCGCGAACGCGCCTCTGATGTCAAAGCGGAACTGGATGAAGTAGTCACCCTCCTGCACTTGCCGACCGAAGACCGCTCGTTGTTTGACAAGGCAATGAAGCAGGCCCGGCATCCATTCGTGCCGGTCACCTTGTTCTACGAACTCAGCGAAGAACAGATCGCCGTGTTGGCGGTCAACCAGTTCCGTCTGCCGGGGATCGACGTAGAGCCACAATTCGTTCGCCACTACCCGATGGGCGCGCACTTTGCGCATTCAATCGGCTACGTCGGCCGCATCAACGAGAAAGAGTCCAAAGCCCTGGATACGGTGGAATACCGTGGCACTCAATCCATCGGCAAGACCGGCATTGAAAAATTCTACGAGTCGCAATTGCACGGCCAAGTGGGTTACGAAGAAGTCGAAACCAACGCTCAGGGCCGGGTCCTGCGAGTGCTCAAGCACACCGATCCGATCCCGGGCAAAAACATCGTACTGAGCCTCGACGTCAAACTTCAGGAAGCCGCCGAGGAGGCCTTGGGCGATCGTCGCGGTTCGGTGGTGGCGCTCGATCCGTCGACCGGCGAAGTGCTCGCGATGGTCAGCAAGCCAAGCTTCGACCCGAACCTGTTCGTCACCGGGATCAGCTTCAAGGAATACGCGGCGCTACACGACTCGATCGACCGACCGCTGTTCAACCGCGTACTGCGTGGCCTCTATGCACCGGGTTCGACCATCAAGCCGGAAGTGGCCATTGCCGGTCTGGACGCCGGCGTCGTTACCCCCCAGACCCGCGTCTTCGACCCCGGTTACTACCAACTCCCGGACTTCGATCACAAGTACCGCAACTGGAACCACAGCGGCGATGGCTGGGTGGACATGGACGCGGCGATCATGCGCTCCAACGACACCTACTTCTACGACCTGGCCCACAAGCTGGGCATCGATCGACTGCATGACTACATGGCCATGTTCGGCCTCGGCGAGAAAGTCTCGCTGGACATGTTCGAAGAGTCTGCCGGCCTGATGCCATCGCAAGCCTGGAAGCGCGCCACGCGCCGTCAGGCATGGTTCCCGGGTGAGACCGTGATCCTCGGCATCGGCCAGGGTTACATGCAGGTCACACCATTGCAGCTCGCCCAGGCCACTGCACTGATCGCCAACAAAGGTGTCTGGAATCGCCCGCACCTGGCCAGTACAGTGGACGGTGTTGCGCCAGTGGACGAGCATCCAATGCCAAACATCCTGTTGAAAGACCCGCGTGACTGGGAGCAGGTCAACCATGGCATGCAAATGGTCATGCACGACGCTCGCGGGATTGCGCGGGCGGCAGCGCAGGGCGCTCAGTACCGCATCGCCGGCAAGAGTGGTACCGCGCAAGTGGTGGCGATCAAGCAGGGCGAACGTTACAACCGGGCGAAAACCCTGGAGCGTAACCGCGACAACGCCTTGTTCGTCGGTTTCGCCCCGGCCGAACATCCGAAGATTGTCATCTCGGTGATGATCGAAAACGGCGAGGCTGGCGGTCGCGTCGCAGGTCCCGTGGTGCGGCAGATCATGGATGCCTGGCTACTCGATCAGGACGGTCACTTGAAGCCTCAATACGCCACGCCTAGCAAAGCACCGGGCGACCCTCACGTCTAAACGATCAAGACTTCACAGCACAGGCTCACGAATACTGAGCATGTGCTGGAAGCTTTCGAGGAACACGGTTTCGGCCTGACTCATCTTCTGCTCGCGATTCCACAGCAGTTGGATATCGAAATCCACCACCCCATCTTCCGGAGGCAAACGCCAGAGCAAACCTTGCTCGACATCCCTTCGTACAAGGTGCGTCGGCAGGCAGCCAATGCCGAACCCTGAACAGATCAAGCGATAAATCTCTTCGAAACTCGTCGATGAAGCGACGATCTTGCCAGTAAAGCCTTGCTGGTCGCGGAACAATGTCAGTGGCGAAAGATTGCCCCCGAGTTGATCGCTGGTGAAGCTGACAAAGTTCTCCGCCGCGAGCTGTTCCAGGGTCAGATTCTCTTGCCCGAACAGTCGATGACGCTGCCCACAAAAGTACGCATAAGTCTCACGAAACAGTACTCGCTGCTCCAGTCGCGGCTGCGGTAAACGGCACAGGCCGACGCCAATGGTCGCGGTCTTTTGCAGCAGCGAACTGATGATGTTCGAGCTACCCATCACCTCGACTTCAAACTCGATTTTCGGGTGGGTTTCGTGGAAATCGGCGAGGAAGTCGTCGTAATGCCGTGCCTGCACGCCGCTGACGGTAAGGATGCGGATCTTGCCGACCACGTCGTCGTTACGACTCTCCACCACCGTGCCCAGTCGTGAAATATCACCGTAGATGTCCGCCGCAATGCGCAGGACTTCCTCCCCGGTTTCCGTCAGATCAAACCGTCGCCCACTGCGGGCAATCAACACACATTCCAATTGTTCCTCCAGCCGTTTAAGCGCCTGGCTGACGGCTGACTGCGTGATGTGCAATCGCGCGGCGGCCCGGCTCATGCTGCCTTCCTGGCCGATCACCAAATAGGTGCGTAACAGGTTCCAGTCGAGGCGGTCGTTCAGAAAGCGGCGACCGACCCAGGGGTTAGAAGTGGAGGGCATAAAAAATCCAGTAGTAGCAGGGCTAATAGTAAAGATAAGAATATGAAAATTGACTAATCCTGGCACGGAAGCGATAAAGCTAACAAGCGCCACAGAGCGCAACCCGTAAACAGCCTTCAGTACCTGCCCAAAACTATAAATACACAGGGTCCTTGCATGCACACTACCCCTCAACCGCGTCGAGCGGCGGCGGCAGCCTTCATTGGCACGACCATCGAGTTCTACGACTTCTACATCTATGCCACGGCGGCAGCGCTGGTGCTCGGGCAAGTGTTCTTTCCCAGCCAGGACCCGGTGATGAGCACCCTGGCAGCGTTCGGCAGTTTCGCCGTCGGCTTCATCGCTCGCCCAATGGCCGGCATGGTGTTTGGTCACTTGGGTGATCGCCTCGGTCGCAAGAAAATGCTGCTGGTGACCATGGCCCTGATGGGGTTGGCGACCGCCGGCATCGGTCTGTTGCCCAGCTATGCCAGTGTCGGCATCTGGGCACCGGTCGGTCTGATTGTGCTGCGTTTGATCCAGGGCATTTCAGTCGGTGGCGAGTGGGGCGGGGCGGTGCTGATGGCCAGCGAGCATGCACCGGCCAAGCGCAAGACTTTCTATGCATCGTTCGCGCAACTCGGCAGCCCGGCCGGATTGCTGCTGGCGTTGATTGCCTTTCGTCTGGTGACGTCCCTTGAGCCAGAGGACTTCCTCGCCTGGGGTTGGCGTCTGCCGTTTCTCGCCAGCGGTGTGCTGATGATGGTCGGCCTGATGATCCGTTCCGGCGTCCACGAGTCGCCGGAGTTCGCCAAGGCCCGGGACAACAACGAGACTTCCAAGTACCCGGTGAAGGACGTGATCCGTACCTGCTGGCGGCAGATCCTGTTTGCCGCCGCTGCGGTGACCATCGGTTCGGCCGGGTTCTTCTTTACCAATACCTTCATGATCACCTACGTCACCCAGTATCAGGGCATCGCGCGCTCGACGATTCTCGATTGCCTGTTCCTGGTGACCGTCATTCAGTTGCTCTCGCAACCGCTCTCCGCGTTGCTGGCCGAGCGCATCGGCGAAGGCCGCTTCCTCAAACTCGTCGCGCTGCTGTGCATGGTCACGCCGTACCCGATGTTCATGCTGGTGGGCACACAGAACATTGTGTTGATGACCATCGGTATTGCTCTGGCGGTGGTGATTCTCTCAGCGCTGTACGCGGTGATCGCCGGTTACATGACCCAGGCGTTCCCGGTGCACCTGCGCTACTCGGGCATTTCTATCGCCTACCAACTCAGCTGCGCGCTCGCCGGCGGCACCACGCCGCTGATCGGCACGCTGCTGGCGAGCAAGTTTTCCGGACAATGGTTGCCGTTGGCGGTGTACTTCACCTTGCTCTCGGCCCTGTCCTTGATCGGTGTTTGCGGCCTGGCCCGCCTGCGCGCCAACCCGGTCGTCACCCACGCTGCTAAAGAGGTGTATTCGTGAGTAAACCTGAACACATCAGCCCGGTTGAATGGCAAGCCCGTTGCGAACTGGCTGCGCTGTATCGCCTGGTCGCGCACTTTCGCATGACCGATCTGATCGACACCCACATCACCCTGCGTATTCCGGGGCCTGAGCACCACTTCCTGATCAACCGCTATGGGGTGATTTTCGACCGCATGCGCGCTTCGGACCTGGTGCGTATCGATCAGGACGGGCGAGTCGTCGATCCTGCGTATGAAGGTCATCGGGTCAACGCCGCCGGCTTCGTCATTCACTCGGCGATCCATATGGCCCGCCCGGATCTCAACTGCGTGATTCACACCCACACGGCCGCAGGCATGGCGGTCGCCGCGCAGAAGCAAGGTTTGCTGCCGATCAGTCAGCACGCGCTGAAGTTCTACGGCAAATTGGCGTATCACACCTATGAAGGCATTGCGCTGTCGCTGGATGAGCGCGAGCGTTTGATTGCAGACTTGGGGCCGCACCGGGCAATGATCTTGCGCAATCATGGACTGTTGGTCGGTGGTTCCGGCGTGGCCCAGGCGTTCCAGGAGATTCACTTCCTGGAGCGTGCCTGTCAGGCGCAAGTTGCAGCGTTGTCCGGTGGTTCGGCGTTGCATTACCCGTCCCCGGAAGTCTGTGCACACACCGCCGAACAGTTTGACCGCGATGAGCAGGACAACATCATCGACCTGGCCTGGGAGGCCGCCCTGACCCTGATCGAATCCCAGCGCGAGTCCTACTTATCGTGAAAACCGTCACCAACACCGTGGTTCTGCTGTCCCGCGACACCTTGCTGCTCAAGCAATTGCAGGCCGCGTTTGCCCGTAGTGCGCCGCAGCTCACAACCGTGCTGGCGGATGATCCGCTGGCCAGGAATGCGCAGATTGCCGCGTGCTGGTTTCCCTTGCCGAGCAGCCTCGCCGCATTGCCGAACCTGCAAGTCATTCACTCGGTGGCCGCCGGCATCGATCACCTCGATCACGACCCGTCGTGCCCGGACCTGCCGATCTGCCGAGTGGTCGATCCCGGTCACCGCCAAGGCATGACCGAGTACGTGCGCTGGGCGGCGATTCACTATCACCGCGGCTTCGATCAGGTGCTGTTGCAGCAACAGGACCAGCGTTGGGAGCGGCCGCTGCAACGCGCGGCGGGGCAGTTCAAGGTCGGTGTGATGGGGCTTGGGTCGTTGGGCAGCGCCATTGCCCAGGACCTGGCCGCCGCCGGTTACGACGTCCGTGGCTGGGCGCGCCGCAGTAAGGACTTGCCGGGCGTACAGACATTCGCCGGTGCGGAAAAACTGAACTCGTTTCTCGATGGATTGGAGTTGCTGGTCAACCTGTTACCGCTGACCAGCGAAACCCGCGGCATCCTCGGCAGCGCAACGTTTGAGCGGCTCGCCAATGGCGCCGCGCTGGTCAATTGTGGTCGCGGAGGTCATCTGAATATCGACGACCTCGAACAGGCCCTGGCCCGAGGAAAACTACGCGGCGCGTTGCTGGATGTTTTCGAACAAGAACCGCTGCCGGTCGATCACCGTCTCTGGACAATGCCCGGCGTCACCATCACCCCGCACATGGCGTCCGCGGCCTCCCACGACTGTATCGCCGAACAAGTAGCAGAGAACTTTCGCCATTTAAATGCCGGTGAACCGTTATTGAATTGTGCGGACAGAACACTCGGTTATTAATAAGAAAGCGCCTTGCGATTTCGCCCATTAAGTTGGGCCATCTATAACAACAATCCCTCCCCTCAAACGTTTTACTGCCAGTTAAAACAATTAAATACGAGTTCTTGATGAACTCCTGGAGACAGTAATGAGCGATCTATCGCCTGTAGAAAAGTCCGGCGCACCTCCGGAAGTTGCAATCAGCATGAAGAAAGTGGCCGTGGCCAGTGTGATTGGCACCACCGTGGAATGGTACGACTTGTTTGTTTTCGCCACGGCTTCGGCGCTGGTGTTCAACAAAGTGTTCTTTCCGGATTTCGATCCGTTGATCGGTACATTACTGGCGTTCGGTACGTTTGCTTCGGCCTACCTGGCCCGGATTGTCGGTGCGGCCCTGTTCGGTCATTTCGGCGACCGTTTGGGACGCAAGTCGATGTTGTTGGTTTCGCTGTTGACCATGGGTGCCGCTACTTTCGCCATCGGGTTATTGCCCAATTACGCGGCCATTGGTATCTGGGCGCCGATTCTGTTGTTGCTGCTGAGGGTGATTCAAGGCCTGGCGTTGGGTGGCGAGTGGGGCGGTGCGGTGCTGATGGCGGTGGAACACGCTCCCGCCAACAAACGCGGCCTGTACGGTTCCTGGGTACAGATCGGCGTTCCGGCCGGGACCATGATTGCCAACCTGGCCTTCCTGCTGATTGCCGCGTGGCTGTCCCCTGAAGACTTGTTGGCCTGGGGCTGGCGTATTCCGTTCCTGGCCAGCGTGCTGCTGATCGCCGTGGGCTTGTACATCCGTTTGAACATCGCTGAAACCCCGGCCTTCAACAAGGTCAAGGAAGCCGAGGTGCAGGTGAAAATGCCGCTGGCGGAAGTGTTTCGCAAGTACTGGAAACAAGTCGTGCTGGGCGGGATCGCCACCATGTCGACCGGGGCGTCGTTCAACATCATCGTTGCCTTCGGCCTGACGTACGGTACGCAGAATCTGGGGTTCAGCCGCAGCGTGATGCTCGGCGTGGTGTTGCTGTCCTGCGCCTGGTGCATCGTGATGTTGCCGGTGTTCGGCGCGCTGTCGGACCGCTACGGACGCAAGCCGATCATCGTCGCCGGCATCGTGGCCGAAGCGTTGGTGGCGTTCCCGTTGTTCTGGTTGATGGACACCAAAGAGTTGCCCTGTGTGATCTTCGGCTACCTGCTGTTGATGACTGCCTTCGCGGCCAATTACGGGCCGATCGCGACCTTCCTCGCCGAACTGTTCGGCACTCGGGTGCGCTATTCCGGGTTGTCGATCAGCTACATGTTGTCCGGCCTGCTCGGCAGTGCGGCGACGCCCATCGTCACCACCGCATTGCTGGCAGCGACCGGCAAAGGCTCTTCGGTGGCCTGGTACATGATCGGCGCGGCGTTGATTTCGTTGGTGGCGCTGTTGTTGCTGACCGAGACCTTCAAGCGAGACATCAGTGATGTCCCTGCGGCAGTGCCGGCCAACGAGCCAGCCCTCGGCAAACCTGTCAAATCGGCCGCAGCCTGATTCATGGAGCTCAACAACATGCGCAGAATCCAGTCAGCCCCAGGCTTCATTGGCCCGGTCGGCCCTTACTCCCAAGCGGTGGTCAGCGGCCACCTCGTGTTCACCGCCGGACAGATTCCGGCCCAGAGCGGGCTCGATGACCAACCCGCCCATTTCACCGAGCAAGTGCGACAAACCTTGCGCAACCTGGAGGCGATCCTGATTGAAGCCGGGTCCGACTTCAGCCATGTGATCAAGGTCAACGCGTACCTCACCGATCCCGCACAACTGGAGCCGTTCAACGCGGTGTATCGCGAGTTCCTCGGCCATGCGCCGCCGGCACGCACCACGGTGTGTGTAGCACTGTGGGGCGTGTCGCTGGAAATCGACTGTGTCGCCGAGTTGATTGCCAAGGAGCCGCAACATGGATGAATCGCAGCTGATCGAGCAGCTTAACGCGGTGAGTTTTCCGACCCTCGGGCATTTTCTGGAGGAGGGCTTTGCCGATTCGCAACTGCGAGCCATGGTGCCCAATGTGAAACTGGTCGGCCGCGCGCTGACCCTGAAACTGGTGGGCGCCGATGCCATCGCGGTCAACCAGGCCCTGGCGCTCATCCAGCCCGGCGATGTGCTGGTGATCGACACCGACGGTGACTGGCAACACGCACCCGTCGGCGCCGTCACCAGTTGCGCGGCACGTTGCGCGGGGGCGGTGGGCATTGTGGTGGACGGCGCAGTGACCGACTTGCTCGAACTGCGCGAGACCGGCCTACCGGTCTTCGCCCGCGGCACCAGCCTGCTGACCACCAAGTTGCATGGCCGTGGCGACAGCCAGATCAATCAGCCGATTCACTGTGCCGGCGTCACGGTGCATCCCGGGGATTGGGTGCTGGCGGACGACAACGGCGTGCTGTTCCTCGATCCGGCCACCGCGCAAAACGTCATCGAGCGCGCGCTGGCATCGGACCGGGCAGAACCGCAACTGCTGACCCGATTAATGGCGGGCGAACCGGTGTCCAGTGTTTTGAATATCAAACTCTCTTAATGACCGGCAGCCAGTTCAAAAGCTGGCTGCTCAGGAACTTCAAAATCAATGAACAAACAACCGTTGGCACTTATTGCGATCGGCAGTGCGCTATTCAGTCCGTTAAGCATGGCGGACTTTATTAAAGACAGTAAAGCGACCCTCGGGATGCGTAACTATTACTTCAATAACGATAATCGCGACGGCACCGCGAACCCTTCCAGAACCGAAGAGTGGGCACAGGGTTTCATGCTCAACTATCAGTCCGGATTCACCGAAGGCACCGTCGGCTTTGGTGTCGATGCGTTAGGCCTGCTGGGTATTCGCCTGGACAGCGGTGACGGTCGTCATGTCGGCAGTTCGATGATCCCCAACGATGGCAACGGTGCCGCCGAGCAATGGTCGCGTTTCGGCGCAACGGCGAAAATGCGCTTTGCCCAGACTGAAATGCGTTACGGCACCCTGACGCCGAAGTTGCCGATTCTGCAGGCCAATGACGGACGGCTGCTGCCGCAAACGTTCGAGGGTGGGCAGATCGTCTCCAATGACTTGGAGCACCTGACCCTGACTGGCGGTCATCTCGAACACGCCACGGGTCGCGGTTCCAGCGACAGCACCGGTCTGGCCGTGGCCGGCGGCACTCGGGAAAGCAATGCGTTCAATTTTGCCGGTGCCGATTACAAAGTCACCGACGCACTTCTGGCGCAGTACTACTACGCCAATCTCGAAGACTATTACCAACAGTATTTCGCCGGTCTGGTTCACAACCTGACACTGGGGGATTTCGGTGCGCTGAAAACCGATCTGCGCTACTTCAAGACCTCCGCCGACGGTGTCAATGACTCGGCCACCGGGCGGGCCAGCGGCTACCGCACCAGTGGCTATACGCAGAACGGCGACGGCAAGATCGACAACAACACCTGGAGCCTGGCGTTCACCTGGAGCGTCGGCGCTCACGCGTTGATGGCCGGTTATCAGCAGGTGTCCAGTGACAGCGGATTCGTGCAGCTCAACCAGGGTGGTTTGCCGGACAAAGGCGCTGGCGGCGCAAGCGTCTACCTGCTGACCGACCGTTACATCCAGAACTTCGCCCGCGCCGGTGAACGTACCGGTTTCGCCCAGTACAGCTACGATTTTGCTGCCCTTGGTGTGCCGGGGCTCAAGGCTTCGGCGATGTACCTCTCAGGCAGCGGCATTAAAACGGTGGCCGGACCTGAGCAAGAGGAATGGGAGCGTGACCTGAGCCTCGACTACGTGATCCAGAGCGGACCGTTGAAAAACGTTGCACTGGGTTGGCGCAATGGTGTGACGCGCAGTGAAGCATCGCGCGATGCGGACCAGAACCGCTTGGTGGTCAGCTACAGCCTGCCGTTGTTCTGATCGGGTAACTCAGTCCAGCAAGCACTGTTGCAGGCTCTCGAGAAAAATCGTCTCGGCCCGGCTCATGCGCTGCTCGCGGTTCCACAGCAAATGAATGTCTACATCGGCAATCCCTTCGTGGGGCGGCAGGCGCCAGAGCAATCCGGCGTCGACGTCTGCCGCCACCACGTGCTCGGGCAAACAGCCGATCCCGTACCCGGCGATCACCAGTCGCCGGACTTCTTCCAGGCTCGGTGACGAGGCGACAATCCGTCCGCTGAAGCCTTGCTGATCACGAAAAATCGTCAGCGGCGAGAGCATGCCGCCAATCTGGTCACTGGTGAAACTGACGAAATTCTCCCGCTGCAAATCCCCTTCGGCAACGTTCTGTTGGCTGAACAGTGCATGGTGCTTGCCGCAGAAAAACGCATAGCGCTGACGCAGGAACAGCCGTTGTTCGAGGCGCGGTTGCGGGCGGCGATTGAGGCTCAGGCCGAGGGTCGCGGTTTTTTCCTGGAGGGCGCTGACAATGTCGAAACTACGCATCACGTCGACTTCCAGATCCACTCGCGGATGCTGGCGATGAAAGTCCGCGAGGAAGTCATCGAAGCGCTCCGAAAAGATCCGGCTGATGATCAGCAAGCGAACCTTGCCGATCACTTCGTCGGCCGGTTGCTCCAGCACGCTGCTGACCTGGGACATCTGTCCGTAGATTTCCCCGGCCAGTTCGAAGATCTGCTCGCCGACTTCGGTCAGGGCAAACCGTGGCCCGCGACGGGCGATCAATTGTCGGCCCAATTGCTCCTCCAGACGTTTGAGGGCCTGGCTCACGGCCGGTTGTGTCAGGTGCAGGCGGGCGGCGGCGCGGCTGATGCTCAGCTCCTGGCCGATCACCCGGAAGGTGCGCAGCAGGTTCCAGTCCAGACGGTCATTGAGCAGGCGTTGTACATCGCGTTCGGCCATGGTGGCTCTCGATTATAAGCTGGCGTAATAGTACGCATAATAAATAGAAAATTGACTAATCATAGCCCCGAGACGATAAATCATCTCCAGACAGGCGCCGTCAGAGCGCCTTGATTTTGCAGTTTCACTCCTGCCAAAAAAATAACCAAAGGAGACCGACCCATGAAGCCCCAAGCTTCTCCTCAGCCTCGCCGTGCTGCGGCTGCCGCATTCATCGGCACCATGATCGAGTGGTACGACTTTTACATCTACGCGACCGCCGCCGCGCTGGTGTTCGGCGCGCTGTTCTTCCCCTCCGACGACAAACTGTTCAGCACCATGGCCGCCTTCGGCACCTTCGCCGTGGGCTTCTTTGCGCGGCCGTTGGGCGGGATTATCTTCGGCCATATCGGCGACCGCATCGGCCGCAAGAAGTCGCTGATCGTCACTTTGCTGATGATGGGCGTGGTCACGGTCTGCATCGGCTTGCTGCCAACCTATGCACAAATCGGCGCAGCGGCGCCGGTGCTGCTGATTCTACTGCGCATCGTCCAGGGCATCGCCGTCGGTGGCGAGTGGGGCGGGGCGGTGTTGATGGCCGGCGAGCACGCGCCGAAAGGTCGACGCAATTTCTTCGCCTCCTTTGCGCAGCTGGGCAGCCCGGCCGGTTTGATCCTGTCACTGCTGGCCTTCAGCGCAGTCACCCGTCTGTCGGAAGAAGACCTGATGAGCTGGGGCTGGCGTCTGCCGTTCCTCGCCAGTTCGTTGTTGCTGCTGGTGGGCCTGGCGATTCGCCTGGGCGTGAATGAGTCGCCGGAGTTCCTCGCCAGCCGCGAACTGGCGCGCAAAAGCACACGCAAGGAGCAGGCACCGGTCATGGAAGTGCTGCGCACCGCGTGGCGTCCGTTGCTGCTGTGCATCGGCGCCAACACCCTCGGGATCGCCGGGGTGTATTTCACCAACACCTTCATGATCGCCTACACCACCCAGCAACTCGAACTGCCGCGCTCGCTGATTCTTGAGTGCCTGTTTGTGGTGGCGATCATTCAGTTCTGCATTCAACCGCTGGCGGCGTGGGTCGCCGAGAAAATGGGCGCCACCCGATTCCTGTGCCTGATGTCGTTGCTAGCCATCGCCTCGCCGTACCCGATGTTCGTGCTGGTCAGCTCGGCCCAGGCGCCGCTGATCATCCTCGGCATCGCCTTGGCGGTGGTGTGCATGGCGTCGTTCTACGCGGTGATCGCCGGTTACGTCAGCGGCATGTTCGAGACCCGTGTGCGCTACACCGCGATCTCGTTGGCCTATCAGATTTGCGGCGCGGTGGCCGGTGGCCTTACGCCGCTGATCGGCACCTTGCTGGCGCATAAATTCGCCGGCCAATGGTGGCCGCTGGCGGTGTTCTACAGCCTGATTGCCGCGACTTCGTTGATTTGTGTGTTGTCCCTTGCCCGTCGCCATGCCAGCGCTGAACGCCTCGAAATGGCCAACGCTTGATTAACGTTTTCCCAGGAGTAACTCATGTTGAAAATTAATGGTGAACGCCTCTGGGCGAGTCTGATGGCCATGGCCGAAATCGGCGCCACCGCCCGTGGCGGCAGCTGCCGCCTGGCCCTGAGCGATGAAGACAAGGCCGGTCGCGAACTGTTTTTCCACTGGTGCCGCGAAGCCGGCATGACCCTGAGCGTGGACGCCATCGGCAACCTGTTCGCCCGCCGAGCCGGCACCGACCCCGATGCGGCGCCCGTGATGATGGGCAGCCACCTCGACACCCAACCTGAAGGCGGGCGTTTCGATGGCGTCTATGGCGTACTCGCCGGCCTGGAAGTGGTGCGTTGCCTGAATGACCTCGGCATCCAGACCCGCAAGCCGCTGGAAGTGGCGGTCTGGACCAACGAAGAAGGCGCACGCTTCACCCCGGCGATGTTCGGCTCGGCGGTGTTCACCGGGAT
This sequence comes from Pseudomonas sp. UYIF39, assembly GCF_029963765.1. GTDB lineage: Bacteria > Pseudomonadota > Gammaproteobacteria > Pseudomonadales > Pseudomonadaceae > Aquipseudomonas. The sequence continues at coordinate 281,004 of NZ_JALBYU010000008.1, read as the reverse complement.
CATGCAACTGGACACAGCGCTAGCGGTGCGTGACATCGACGGCATCAGCGTTGCCGACGCGTTGCAACGCACCGGTTACGCCGGCGAGCGTCCATTGGGCGGCGCAGTGGATGCGTACTTTGAAGCGCACATTGAGCAAGGGCCGATCCTCGAAGACAACGCCAAAAGCATCGGTGTGGTCAGCGGCGGGCAGGCGATTCGCTGGCTCGACGTGCGGGTCGAAGGCATGGCCGCCCACGCCGGCACCACGCCGATGCCGCTGCGCAAAGACGCCTTGTATGGCGTGGCGCGGATGATCCAGGCCATCGAAGGCCTGGCCGGCGATTTCGCCCCTGAAGGCCTGACCACCGTGGGCGAGTTGAGCATCAACAAGTCCTCGCGCAACACCATTCCGGGGCTGGTGAATTTCACCGTCGACCTGCGTCATCACCGCGACGAAGCGATTGAGGCCATGGAGCAGCAAGTCCGCGCGCGGCTTCAGGCGATTGCCGATGGCCGTGGCTTGAACCTGACGATTACGCCTCACTGGATCAGCCCGGCAACACCGTTCGATGCCGATTGCGTGGCGGCCGTGCAGCAGGCAGTGGACGCGCTGGGCTACGCTCAGCAATCGATTGTCAGCGGCGCCGGGCATGATGCAATTCATCTGGCGCGGTACTGCCCGACGGCGATGGTGTTCATTCCGTGCGTTGGCGGTTTGAGCCATAACGAAGCCGAGGATGTGCTGCCCGAAGATGTGCGTCAGGGCACTGATGTGTTGCTCAATGCTGTGCTGTCCCGCGCCGGCGTCATCCTTTAATAGCAGGGCTAGGAACACAAAACTTATGGCGAGGGGATTTAGCGAAACGTCGCACCGCCCCGTTGGGCTGCGCAGCAGCCCCAAAACCTGACCCCGCATTTCTTCCTGCATAACGCATCAACTGATTTTGCGACTGCTTCGCAGCCGAACGGGGATAAATCCCCTCGCCACAACTGACAGGTATTCATCCCATGCGCAGTTTTTTCCACCCCGAACAATTGCTTCACCATCCACGCAGCTACTACTCCCGTGGACAGATGCGCACACCGCAGGAAGTGCCGGAGCGGGCTCAGCGGTTGGTCCAGGCGTCGCACTCGCTGGGCTTTACAGTCGAGCAACCGGTCGATGCCGGGCTCGATCCGCTGCTGGCGGTCCACGGCGCGCCGTACCTGACGTTTTTGCAGGAAGCCCATCAACGCTGGAAAGAGATCCCCGAAGATTGGGGCGACGAGGTGATGTCGAACATCTTCGTGCGCGAGCCCAACGCCCTGCGCGGGATTCTCGCCCAGGCCGCCCGCTATCTGGCGGATGGCAGTTGCCCGGTGGGTGAGCAGACCTGGCGTTCGGCCTATTGGTCGGCGCAAAGCGCCATTGCCGGCGCTCAGGCGTTGCTCGATGGCGAGCCGGCGGCTTATGCCGTGTGTCGTCCACCGGGCCACCATGCCCGTGCAGAAGCGGCAGGTGGTTTCTGTTATGTGAACAACGCAGCGGTGGCAGCACAGGTGTTACGCGCCGGGTTCGAAAAGGTCGCGGTGCTCGACACCGACATGCACCACGGTCAGGGGATTCAGGAGATTTTCTACGACCGCGATGACGTGCTCTACGTCTCGGTGCATGGCGATCCGACCAACTTCTATCCGGGGGTTGCCGGGTTCGCTGATGAGCGGGGTGTCGGGAAGGGCGAGGGGTTCAACCTCAACTTGCCGATGACGCATGGCGCCAGCGAGGCGGACTTCCTGGGTCAATTGGACGTGGCGTTGGCGGCGGTGAAAGACTTCGGCGCCCAGGTGCTGGTGTTGTCCCTGGGGTTCGATATTTTCGAGCAGGATCCGCAGAGCAAAGTGGCGGTGACCCGTGAAGGTTTCGCGCTGTTGGGCGAACGGATTCGCAGCCTTGGGGTGCCGTGTTTGATCGTGCAGGAAGGCGGGTATCACCTGGAGAGTCTTGATGACAATGCCCGGGCGTTTTTTGTGAATGCCGAGGTGTGGAACATCTGACCATGGCGAGGGGGCTTAACCAGCGACCGCATGTCTTCAGAAGCACTACGTTCGTCGGTTTACGACTGCTGCGCAGCCGAACGGGGGCAAGCCCCCTCGCCACAGGACTTGCCATCGCCCTGACGTTAACGTAAAGATTGCGGCAGGGCGCTGAACTTGAATAAGCGCAAAGCGGACCGATCCGGAGCGCTTGATGACGCTAATAAAAACAACTCCTCCCAAACTGCACCGCGAGGCCCGGCTGGCCCGGGAAAAACTCCATCTCGAGGGCGAAGTCCCGGATGGCGTGTTGCGGGCGGAAATCGATGCGTCGTGGCGGCGTAGCCTGAGCCATGGCGTGCATTTCAATGCCAAGCACGAGCTGGCGCTGGAATCGAGCGCGAGCCTCGACGTGCTGTTGGCGAGCAATCGGCTGCTGATCGACGCGGCATTGCCGGCCATCGATTACCTGGCCGAACGTCAGGGCAAGGAAGGGCTGATCATCCTTGCCAATTCCGACGCCACTATCCTCGCTGCCGAAGGTCGCGCCGACCGCTTCAGGGGCAGCGGCCTGCAAGACATCACCCTCGGCGCCTGCTGGAGCGAAGCCGCTCGCGGCACCAACGCATTGGGCACCGCACTGGTGGAAGCCCGGCCAACGATGATCGATTGCGGCGAACATTACCTCGATCGCCTGACCGATTTCTCCTGCACCTCGGTGCCGATCCATTGCCCCCAAGGCGACATTCTCGGCGTACTCGACCTGACCCGCGAAGGCCCGCTCGGTCGTGCCCACGACAGCACCGCGTTGCTGGCCATGGCCGTCAGTCAGATCGAAAGCCGGGTGTTCAACGCCAGTTATCCGGACGAGATCGTCCTGGCCTTCCATAGCCGTCGGCAATACCTCGAATCCCCTTGGCATGGCCTGTTGGCGGTGAGCCTTGGCGGGCAGATTCTCGCGGTCAGTGCCCAGGCCTGTCAGTTGTTGCATGCCGAGCGCTCGGCGCTGGTCGGTCGACGCTGTGAAGAGTTTCTGGGCGTCGACGGCCTGCAACTGCTGTCGCGTCTGCATCAGGGCGGTGTCGGCAGTTTGCAAACCGCCAAAGGCGAGTTCTTCTACAAAACCCTGCGTGCGCCGCAGCGTTCAATCAATCTCAGCACGCCGCCGCGCAGCACAGCGAAAACCACCAAAGCACAACCGGATCTCGAATCCCTGGCCGGCAGCAATGTCCGTTATGCCCGCGCCTTGCGCATGGCCCGTCAAGGCCTGGCCAATGAGTTGCCGGTGTTGCTGCTGGGTGAAACCGGCACCGGTAAGGAAGTCATCGCCCGCGCCCTGCACATGGCCGGCACCCGCTGCGACAAACCCTTCGTCGCGGTGAACTGCGCGGCGATCCCCGAAGGCCTGATCGAGTCGGAATTGTTCGGCTACCGCGAAGGCGCGTTCACGGGCTCGCGTCGCGGCGGCATGATCGGTCGGCTGCAACAGGCCCATGGCGGCACCTTGTTTCTCGACGAAATCGGCGACATGCCGCTGGCCTTGCAGGCCCGTCTGTTGCGGGTGTTGCAGGACCGTAAAGTGGCACCGCTGGGCGCCGGCGAAGAGCAAGACATCGATGTCGCACTGATCTGCGCCACCCACCGCGATCTCAAGCGACTGGTCGAAGAAAAACACTTCCGGGAGGATCTGTTTTATCGGGTCAACGGCATCAGCGTGATCCTCCCGGCTCTGCGCGAGCGTGAGGACTTTAGCGGTCTGGTCGCTCGCCTGCTGACCAACCTGGATGCACCGGCGATGGTCCTGCATGACGATTTGAACCGCTTGCTCAGCGGCTATCACTGGCCGGGCAACATTCGCCAACTGGAAATGGTCCTGCGCACCGCGTTGGCCATGCGCGAGCCAGGGGACACCGTACTCACCCTCGACCACTTGCCCGACAGCATGCTCGACGAGTTGAGCGCCAGCGAACGCCCTCAGGCCGGCAGCATTCGCGAAAACGAACTGGAGCTGATTCGCCAGTCCCTGGACACTCACCAGGGCAACGTCTCGGCCGCCGCCGACGCCTTGGGCATCAGCCGCGCGACCTTGTATCGCAAGCTCAAACAGTTGCGCTCGTGATGCAGCGCTTGATCGTTCGGCTGATTGACAGCCAAAACCCCGAAGCCCTGCAAGCGGCCTTGCGCTGGCTCTACAGCTTCGTGCGGCCCCATCGTCTGGCGATTGCCGGCCTGCTCGGGTTATCGGTCTGCGCCTCGTTGCTGGTGTTGGTCCAGCCTTGGCTGACCAAACTGCTGATCGACGATGGTTTGCTCGCACGCAACTTTCCGATGCTGGTGCTGATCGCCGGGTTGATGATCTTGGCCGGGCTGCTCGGAACGGGGCTGTCGGGGATCAATCGTTATCTGCACACGCGACTGTCCGGGCGGATTCTGTTCGCCCTGCGCGATGACCTTTATCGACATCTGCAAACGCTCTCGCCGAGTTTCTACGGACAGCGCCGCATCGGTGACCTGATGTCACGTCTCGATGGCGACGTCGCAGAGATCCAGCGCTTTGCCGTGGACTCCTTGTTCTCGGCGGTGTCGAGCGTGATCGGTCTGGTCTGCGCGGTGGCGATGCTGCTGACCCTGTCGTGGAAACTCTCGTTGCTGGCGCTGGTGCTGATTCCCCTCGATGTGCTCTGGCTGCGCTGGATGCGGCGCAAAGTCGAGCGCGATGTGCGGCAATTGCGTGAGCGTTCGGCGGACATGTCCTCGTTCATGGTCGAGACCTTGCCGGTGATGAAATTCATCCAGTCTGCCGGCCAGCAGCAACGTGAATCGCGGCGTCTGGAGACGCTGGGTCAAGGCTACATGAGCCAGTTGCTGCGCTTGCAAGTCACCGAGTTTTTCACCCAGGCGGTACCGGGCACACTGACGTCTCTGTCCCGTGCCTGCGCGTTCCTGATCGGCGGATATTGGGTGGTGCAGGGGACTTGGCAACTGGGCGCGCTGATCGCGTTTTCCACCTATCTGGGCATGGCCGTCGGACCGGTGCAGAGCCTGCTGGGTCTTTATGTCGCGATTCAGCGAATGACCGTCAGCCTCGGGCGCGTGATGGAATTGCGCGGCGAAGAACCCACCGTTCTCACGCCGGTCACGCCGCAGCCGATGCCGACCTCTGGCGAGCTGCGTTTCGACAACGTGCACTTCAGCCATCCCGGTCGCCCGACCACCCTGCGCGGCATCGAAGCGCGAATTCCCTACGGTTTGAAAGTCGCCCTGAGCGGCGGGTCCGGGGTCGGCAAATCGACCCTGATCGACCTGCTGCAACGGCACCACGATCCGCAGTCCGGCCGGGTGTTGCTGGGAGAGGTCGATCTGCGCGAACTGGACCTGTTCCAGCTGCGTCGGCGGATTGCCGTGGTCAGTCAGGACATTGTGCTGTTTCGCGGCAGCCTCGCCGACAACCTCGCCTACGCGGTGCCGAACGCCAGCCGTGAAGCGATTGCCGAAGTGGCGCGGCTGGCGCAACTCGATAGCCTGATCGAGTCTTTGCCCGAAGGCCTCGACAGCCCGTTGGGCGAGCGCGGTCAGCAGTTGTCCGGCGGGCAGAAACAGCGCATCGCCATCGCCCGGGCGCTGTTGCAGGACCCATTGATTCTGGTGCTGGACGAAGCGACTTCGGCGGTGGATGAAGCCACCGAGCGCGAAGTCATCGAAGCCATCGATCGACTGTTTGCCGGACGCACGCGGATCCTCATCAGCCACCGTCCTTCTACCTTGGCCGATGCCGATTTGCGCTTTGAATTGCTCGATGGCGTGCTTACTTCAAAAACGGTGCTGCATGAAGCCTGAGCTTCGGATTGGCGTGGTGGACAGCGGTCACTCGGCGGCGCAGCGGGTGCAAGTAGTCGCCGGGCGGCGCTTCTCGTTGCTGGAGGATGGCCTGGCCGAAGGCGACTTGCGCGGCGATCCGCTGGGCCACGGCAGCGCGGTGGTCGAGGCCATCGGTCGGCGGGCGCCTTCGGCGGTATTTTGCGTGGCTCAGGTGTTCGATCAGCGTGGCGTCACCAGCGCGTTGCAGATCGCCACGGCAATTGATTGGCTGGTGGCGCAGGACGTTCGGCTGATCAATTTGAGCCTCGGTCTGCGTCAGGATCGCAGCCTGTTGCGTGAAGCCTGTGCCGCGGCGATAGCGCGAGGTGTTTTGCTCTGTGCGTCCAGCCCGGCGCAGGGCGAGGGCGTGTTTCCGGCGAATTATCCACAGGTGCTGCGAGTCACCGGCGATGCTCGTTGTGCCGAACAGGAATGGTCGTGGCTCAACAGCGCTCAAGCGGATTTCGCCGCGTGTGTGCATGGCACCTATCCGGGGCAGTCTGGCGCCAGTCTCGGCTGTGCGGCGTTGAGCGGGCACATCGCAGGTTTCCTGGTTGCTCATCCTGAGGCGAGCAACGAACTGATCATCGAATGGCTGCGGGAGAATGCCCGTTATCGCGGCCCTGAACGGCGCTTCGGACCATGATTTTGATTCTTGGCGCAGGGCCAGCGGGAGCGGCGGTTGCCTTGGGTTTGCGTCGGCTCGGTTATCCCGTGACGCTGGTCAGCGAATGGCGGCGGTTTGCGGCGCTGGAAGGCGTTTCCATTCGGGTGCTGGAGGCCTTGCGTGGCGCGGGGCTTCATCAGGCGCTGGCGGATGCGGCGCTGCCGTCTCAACGGCAGGTGTCATGGAACGGTCAGCAGCATGTGCAGAACATCGAATTTTTACTGGATCGCCCGAGCTTTGATCGTGGTTTGCGCGAGGATCTGCGGCTGGCTGGCGTTGAGCTAATCGAAGGCCGAGTGCTGACGGTGCAGACATCGGCTTCGGGGCATCGGATCGAGGTCGAAGGGCGCGAGGCGCTGCTGGCGGATTTTCTGGTTGAGGCGCGGGGGCGTCAGGCTCCTGCGCTCGGCAAAGGTCTGCGCGGGCCGGAGACGGTCAGCCTGCTCAATCGCTGGCAAGGCACGCCGGGCAGCACCGCCAGTGCGGTGGAAAGTCTTGAGGACGGCTGGGCCTGGATGGCCCGGCGAGCCGACGGTCAGTGTTACTGGCAATGGACCGTGGACGTGGCCAGTGCTGAATTGCCGGGCAAGGCGCAGTTGCTCGATTACTGTCGTCAACGGCGCCAAGGCTCGGCGTTGGCGCGTGCGTTTTTCGGTGTCGAGCCTGAGATCGATCTACAGCTGCATGCTCGCAGCAGCACGGCGATTCTATGCCCGCAGGTGTGTGGCAATAACTGGATTCGGGTAGGCGATGCGGCGATGGCGGTGGATCCGCTGTCGGGCAACGGGATTTTTCAGTCCTTGTCCTCGGCGTTACAGGCGCCGACGGTGATCAACACGTTGTTGCGCAAACCCGAGCGAGCGGCGCTGGCTCAGCGCTTTCATCAGCAACGGGTGGAGCAGTTATTTTTGCGTTTTGCGCGGATCGGGCGGGATTTTTATGCCGATGAGCAGCGTTGGTTGCAGCAGCCATTCTGGCTGGCGCGGCGGCAGTGGCCGGATGCTGAAGTGGCGCATGCCGAGGCGGACTTTTCTTCGTTGAGGATTGAGCGCGCGCCGGTGTTGCGCGATGGATTTGTGGATGAGGCCGAGGTGGTGATCACGGCGGATCAGCCGTTGGGGATCTGGCATGTGCAAGGGGTTGAGCTGGCGCCGCTGGTGCGGCGGTTGCGGACCGAACCGGCCGATCAGGCGTTGTCCGGGTTGACGGTGGAGCAGGGGCGGGTGGTTCGGGGTTGGTTGTTGGCTCAGGGGTTCAAACCCTGAGGTTCATGTTGTCTGGGCTGGCCCTATCGCGAGCAAGCTCGCTCCCACAGGGAATTGTTGGTGTGACATCGATAGTGTTCACACCACAAATCTACTGTGGGAGCGAGCTTGCTCGCGATGGCGGCCTAAAGAGCGCCGGTGATTACAACTTGATCAACACCGACTTCAACTCGGTGTAATGCTCAATCACCGCATACCCCATCTCCCGTCCAACCCCGGACATTTTGTATCCACCAAACGGCAATGCCGGGTCCAGCGCGCTGTGGCAGTTGACCCACACCGATCCTGACTTGATCCGTGGAATAATCCGGTGCACCGCCGCCAGATCATTCGACCAGATACTCGCCCCCAGTCCATACGGACTGTCATTGGCCATGCGCAATGCATCGGCCTCATCATCAAACGGAATCGCCACCAGCACCGGCCCGAAGATCTCTTCCTGCACCAGCGAGTGCTTCTGATCGACATCCACAATCACCGTCGGTTTGACGAAAAAACCGGGCCCAAATTGTTCGCCACCACAGGCGATCGTCGCGCCACTTTCACGGCCCTTTTCGATGTAACCGTAAACCCGTTCCTGTTGGCGTGCGGAGATCAGCGGACCCATGTCGACATTCGGGTCCATGCCGTTGCCGAGCTTCATGGCATTGGCGATGTCGGCGATGTCCGCCACCACATTGTCGAAATGCTTACGCTGCACATACAGCCTGGAACCTGCGCAGCACACTTGGCCCTGATTAAAGAAAATCGCGCTGGCGGCGCCGGCTGCGGCGGTCTTCATGTCGGCGTCGGCCATGACGATGGTTGGCGATTTGCCGCCCAGTTCCAGGGTCACCCGGGTCATGGAATCCATGGCGATTTTGCCGATCTGCTTGCCCACTGCGGTGGAGCCGGTGAAGGTCAGCTTGTCCACCAGCGGATTGTGGGTCAGGGCGGAACCTGCGGTGATGCCGGTGCCCGTGACCACGTTGAACACGCCTTCGGGGTAACCGGCTTCCAGCACCAGTTCGGCAAGTTTCAGCGCGGTCAGCGGGGTTTCGTCGGCGGGTTTGAGCACCACGGTGCAACCGGTGGCCAGGGCCGGGCCGAGTTTCCAGCAGGCCAGCAGCAGCGGGAAGTTCCAGGCGACGATGGCGCCGACCACGCCCACTGCTTCGCGGCGGATGAAACTGTGGAATTGATCGTTGGGCATCAACGGCAACGATACTTCAACGCTGGAGCCTTCGATTTTGGTCGCCCAACCGGCCATGTAGCGCAGGAAGTCGATGGACAGTTGCACGTCCATCACTTGGGCCACCGCCGCGCTTTTGCCGTTGTTCAGGCATTCCAGTTGCGCCAGCAGTTCGGCGTCGCGCTCCATCAGGTCGGCGAGTTTCCACAGCAGGTTCTGCCGCTCCCGAGGCCGGGTGCGGGTCCAGGCGGAATCATCGTAGGCCTGACGGGCGGCGAGCACGGCGCGGTCGACATCCTCAGGTGTGGCCCGTGGCACGACGCACAGCACTTCGCCGGTGGCCGGGTTGTGCAGGGGCATGGTCTGGCCGTCGGCGGCCTCGACCCAGTCGCCGCCGATGAGCATGCGCGGGGCGCGCTGGATGAACGCCGAGGTGGCGGGAAGCAGATAAGGGAGCGACATGGCGAGGCCTCTTGTTGTTCGTGAGAACAGGGCTTTCGCAATGGCTGTGCCAAGTGCCCGAAATGGCAGGGCGGCCCTTGGACGGCGGGGTTTTGGGTCACTCAAGGGAATCGCGGATGCTGTGAGCATTGTTGCAAATTGCGACAACTATGAGACGACGAGCAACCGGGTTGCAACCTTGAGGCACCCACTATTGAGGACTAGACTTTTTAGGATAGTTGGGTGAAATGACGGACCGTTCATCTGGCAATACAAATGGCGTGAGGGAGGTAACGATGTTCCTTTCAACCCTGGAAATTCAAAACATCATTGAACACAGTTTTCTGCCGTCCGTTTGCACCTGCACCATGGCGGCGGACCAGTACCTGACGATTCGGGTCTGCGACTGCATGACCGGCAAAGTGGATATAGTGGCCACCCACGTTCCCCTGTGGACGCTGGACAGTCCCCATGCGATTGCATCGCTGGTGGCGGACATGCAGCAAGAGATCAACGTACACAAAAGCGTTCCCCCCACTTTTGACATCTGAACCGGTTTCCCGCCGCACCGTGGAAAACGGTGCGGCTCGCGCCGATTATTCAGGCTGCAAACTTCCGGTCAATTTCCATCACCCTGCAGAAAGTCCCCCGCCAGGACAGTGATGCTTGCCATTTTTTTATCCCCTGGTGGCAATCGGTGATCAACCATTTCGCGCTTGCAGGGGATTGGCGTCAATCGTCGGCCGATGAGCTGTTCCGGTCAGGCCATCTATGCTTGTCTCAGACTGCAACACGTGTCGCGATATTAGACGCAGGCGATCTCGTTCAGCGATGGCGCAAAGCGGTCATCTTCGCGCAACTCCTTGATTAAAAAGGTAATCGGTAAGCTGGCACGCTCCGTGTATTGCTCATTGCAGACGTTTCTCTTGCCTCCGTCAGCGGTGCGCCGCCGACGGCAGAAACCATAAAAACGATAAGCCACAAAAATAAGAAAGCACCGTGCGAGGTTCGACGTTGATGAAGAGAAAACTCCGATCAGGCCTGAGTGTCAGTCTGCTGGCCGTGGCCGCTTGTGTGGCGCTGCATTCGCCTTACAGCCTGGCAGCCCGCGACGCTCAGACCATCCTCAAGGAAACCTGTCAGGGCTGTCATACCCCCGAAGCCGATAACGCCCTGAGCCGCATCAGCCACCAGCGTAAAACCCCGGAAGGCTGGCTTATGAGCATCGCCCGCATGCAAACCATGCACGGTTTGCAGATCAGCGATGACGACCGCCGAACCCTGGTCAAATACCTGGCCGACACTCAAGGCCTGGCACCAAGCGAGACCGACGGCGTGCGTTATGCGCTGGAGCGTCGACTCAATACCGTCGAGAAATTCGACGACCAGACCAGCCAGATGTGCGGCCGCTGCCACTCCGGTGCGCGGGTCGCCCTGCAACGGCGTCCGGCCCAGGAATGGGAGCGACTGGTGAACTTCCACCTCGGCCAATGGCCGTCGCTGGAGTACCAGGCGCTGGCCCGTGACCGCGACTGGTTCGACCTTGCACGCAAAGACATGGTGCCGCTGCTGGCCAAGCGTTACCCCCTGGACAACCCGGCCTGGAAAAAATGGCTGAGCACCGCGCCGAAAGCCGAAGCGCTGGTGGGCGACTGGAGCTTCAGCGGCCAATTGCCCGGTAAAGGCGAACTGGCCGGGGTGATGAGCGTCAGCGCCGATGGCAGCGACACGTTCAAGGTCAGCGTCAAAGGCCAATACGCCGATGGCAGCCCGTTCAACGGCGACGGCAGCGCGATCCTCTACACCGGCTACGAATGGCGCGGCAACGTGACCATCGACGGCGTGACCATGCGCCAGGTGTTCGCCGCCCAAGGCAACGCGATGCAGGGCCGGATGTTCGAGGCCGAGCACGATGAACGGGGTCTGGACTTCGTCGCCGCCAAGCAGGGCAGTAGTCGATTGCTGGCGGTGCAACCGGGTTACCTGAAGGCTGGCGCCGAAACGGAAGTCACGCTTGTCGGCAGCGGCCTCACCGGTAAACCAAACTTCGGCAAAGGCGTGGAAGTGGTCGAAGTCATCGAGCAGAGCCCGGAGCGCATCAAGGTCAAACTCAAGGCCGCGGCGAATGCCCAACCGGGTCTTCGCAACGTCACCGTCGGCACGCTGAAAGGCCCGACCCTGTCGGTCTACAGCAAAATCGCCGAAGTCAAAGTCGTGCCCGAGTTCTCGGTGGCGCGGATCGGTGAGGGCGGTGGTTCGACACCGAAAGTCCAGGGCCGTTTTGATGCCGAAGCCTGGGGCAAGGGCGCTGACGGCAAGCCGTATCGCATCGGCGTATTCCCGGCGCAGTGGAAGGTCGAGGCCTTCGACGATCGCGCCAAGGAAGACGAGGACGTCAAGTTCGCCGGCACAATGCAGGCTGACAGCGGCGTGTTCACACCAGGCGATGCAGGGCCGAACCCGCAACGCAAAATGTCCACCAACAATGCCGGCAACCTCAAGGTGATTGCCGCCGTCGACGACGCAGGAAAATCCCTGACCGGCGAAGGCCACATGATCGTCACCGTGCAACGCTGGAACAATCCACCCATTCCGTGATGTTGGCTGATCGTTAACGTTTTCAGACACTTTTTCGGAATGACCGTGAGCCCCGTAAAACGGGGTTTGCACAGGAGGTTGCAATGGGCGCTATTTTGAATCTGGTCGAACGGAATCTGCACGAAGTGCACGTCGATGCCGACCGCATGCTGTTTCACATCCCCAGTAGTTCGCTGTTCGCCAGCGATGAGCTTACCGGCACCATCATCGATACCTTGCGCGGCCCCGGCTGCTCGTCGGAAGACCTGATCCAGCGGTTGGCTTCGCGTTTCAACGGCGAGGAAATTACCGAGACCCTGCGCGAGCTGATGTCCCTGGAACTGGTCAGCGACGGCTCGCCGCTGACCCCGGACATCGGCACCAAACGGGTCGAGCGCACCGCGATCAACACCGTGGTGCTGAACGTCAACACCGGCTGCAATCTGAGCTGCACCTACTGCTACAAGGAAGACCTGGACAAGCCGTCGGCCGGCAAGAAAATGGACGTCGAAACGGCGGTCGCCTCGGTGGAAATGCTGCTGCGTGAATCGCCGGACGAAGAGCGTTTCACCGTGGTGTTTTTCGGCGGTGAGCCACTGAGCAATCGCAAGCTGATCGAGTACATGGTCGATTATTGCGAGAAGCGTTTCCGCGAGGCCGGCAAGTTCGTCGAGTTCGTCATGACCACCAACGCGACGCTGCTTACCGAAGAGACTGTCGACTACCTCAACGCCCACCGTTTCGGCCTGTCAGTCAGTATCGACGGACCAAAAACCGTGCACGACCGCAACCGCATCACAGTGGGCGGACAGGGCACGTATGACGTGGTGCGGCGCAAGGCTGAAATGCTGCTGTCGCGCTACAACAGCCGTCCGGTCGGTGCTCGTGTGACCCTGACCACAGGCGTCACCGACGTCGAAACCATCTGGGATCACCTGTTCAACGAATTGGGTTTTGCCGAAGTCGGGTTTGCCCCGGTGACCTCCGGCGACATCAGCACCTTCAACCTGTCCAGCGACGAATTGATTGAAGTCTTCGCTAGCATGAAGAGGCTTGGTCGGCGGTATCTGGAAGCGGCGCTGGAGCACCGCAACATCGGCTTCTCCAACCTGCACCAGTTGATCACCGACATCCACGAAGGCCACAAAAAAGCCCTGCCGTGTGGTGCCGGGTTGAAGATGCTGGCGGTGGACTACAAGGGTGAGCTGAACCTGTGCCACCGTTTCACCGGATCGAGCCTGCCGACCTTTGGCAACGTCCACACCGCCGTGAAACAGGTCGAGTTGAACGACTTCCTGTCCCAGCGCCTCGACCGTACCAACACCGGTTGCGAGGACTGTCAGATCCGCAATCTCTGCTCCGGTGGCTGCTACCACGAGAGCTACGCCCGTTACGGTGACCCGACCCACCCGACCTATCACTACTGCGAACTGATGCGTGACTGGGTCGACTTCGGCATCGAGGTCTACACCCGGATCATGGCCCACAACCCTGCGTTTATCAGCAGCTACATCACTCCGCGCAAGGCTCACTGATATGAAACATCTCAAGGCAATCAATAATAAAGCGCTGAAACTGGATGAGGCCGCGGCCGAAAACCGCATCGAAGAAGTGGTGGCGATGAGTTCCGTCGCCGGCTGCGCCTCGACCACCGACCCGGGTTGGGAAATCGATGCATTTGGCGGTGTGTCGTCGCTGTGCCAGCCGATGGAAGCCGACCTTTACGGTTGTTCCGACCCTTGCTGGTGGCCGGCCCAGGTGCCCGACATGATGAGCACCTACCCGGACTGGAACAAGGATGCCCAGGCGTCCAACGAAAACTGGCGCAACCTCGGGACTGTCTTTCCAAAAGACAAGTAATCGGTCAGATAAAAGGATTCCAGCATGCCTAGCATCAAAGCCTGCGGCCTGGCCGCGTTCGCCGTCCTGAGTGCTTGTTCGCTCAACGTTCTGGCCGATGAAAACACCGCACTACAAGATGGTCACGAGTACATGTTGACCACCAATTACCCGAACAACCTGCACGTCATCGATGTAGTCACCGACACCTTGTTCAAGACCTGCAAGATGCCGGATGCGTTCGGTCCTGGCACCGTGCAGTTGTCGCCGGACCGCAAGACCGCTTACGTGCTGAACAATCACTACGCAGATATCTACGGCGTTGAACTCGACAGCTGCAAACAGGTGTTCCACGCCAGCATCACCCAGAAACTGGGGGAGAAAGCGAAGTCGATGTTCGCCTTCACCCTCAGCCACGACGGCAAGGAATTGTTCACCATTGCCAACCCGACGTTGATGCTCAACGACCGCTACGAAGTGCAGCAACCGCGGCTCGATGTTTACGCCACCGATGCCGGCATGGACGCCAAACCCGTGCGCAGTTTCCCGGCGCCACGGCAATTGACGATCATGCAGAGCGGGGACGACGGCGCGCTGTATGTGGCGGGGGCGGACGTCTACAAGGTCGATGTGAAGACCGGCAAGTTCGACGTGCTGATCCCCAGCCGCCACTGGAAGCGCCCGGGCTACAGCGCACCGGACGTGCTCTACGTGTGGAACCAGCAGACCTATCGCCATGACTTCTCGCTGCTCTACACCGCGGCGAAATTCAAGGACAAGAAGCAGGACCCGTTGACCGCGGAGTACCTTTACGGGCTATTCAGCATCGACCTGAAAACCGGCAAGACCGAAACCACCGACTTCGGCCCTCTGACGGAAATCTACTTCAGCGGCATGCGCTCGCCGAAGGACCCGAACCTGATGTTCGGCGTGCTCAACCGCTTGGCGAAGTACGACATCAAGCAGAAGAAAATGCTGCAGGCGGCGACGCTGGATCATTCCTACTACTGCATTTCGTTCAACAAGGACGGCAGCAAGATTTATCTGGCGGGGACGTTTAACGATGTGGCGATCTTTGATCCTGAGAGCATGAAGCAGATTGGCAGCATCAAGTTGCCGGGTGGGGATATGGCGATCACGACCGCGCAAATATTTGTTCGGTAACCTCGGTGCCTGAACTGGCGCCATCGTCGGATCGCCGCCCGGAGCAAGCCCGCTCCCACAGTAGGTCGTCGGTGAACACACAATTTGTGTATGACCGAAAACCACTGTGGGAGCGAGCTTGCTCGCGATGAGGCCCTTACAAGCACTGAATCATCAAGCCCCAGGCACTGGACAAGTCAAATCCCCCTCCTGACACTTCAAATAATTCTTGAAAGTCTCCACCCGTGCCTTGGTCAACTCAGTAACACAGTTGCTGTAGATCAGCGGATACACACTCCCGCCTTCCACTCCGACGCTCGAGAACTTGCACTCGGCATCCCGAAACGCAATCCACGAACGCTGCGCCCCGATCAGCAGCTTTTTACTTTCGGGGTTGCTCTTCAAACGCTCGTTGATCTGCTGGTAAAGCGCATTCAACTCCTTGTCCGCCGTCTTGTGCTGTTGCGCCGCGCACTGATTCATCGTCGCCTGATCGGCGGCGTTGTCGCAGTCCACCGCATAAGCAGCGGTAGTGAACAGCAGAGGCGTCAGTGCCAGAAGAAAGCGTGGGTGCATGGGGATTCTCGCTTTGACAGGAAAGTTGGGATGCAGTTTAGTGCCGTATTCAACCCTCTATGTTTGCCATTCGGGGCATTTTTTAATCGATTCATAGGCAAGCCACGGCACGTCATGTGTCGTCCAGATATGCGCCTGAGGCGTCATTTTCGGGTCATCGTCCAGTGTGGCCACACGAACAATAACGTGGGGTTGGGCCAAGCGTTCCGCCATCAGGTGCGAACCGCAGACCGAACAGAAATGCCGCAGCTTGCCCGGCGACGATTCGTAGCTGCTCAGGCGGTCCTGGCCTTTGGTCCAGCGAAAATGTTCGCGCATGACCCCGGCTGTCGAGGCGAATGCCGCGGCGTGTGCCTTGCGACAGGTTTGGCAGTGGCAATGACTGATGGGCATGTCGAGATGATCGAGTTCGTACTCGATGGCTTTACACAAACAGCTGCCATGCAGGCTATTCATCGCGTGCTCCTGATTGCGTGAGGGTGGCTGCCCGCAGCAAACCGTCAGCCGTGGCTTCGATGTCTTCGCGCAAATGTAACTTCCCCAACCAACTGTCGGGAATGGCCTGCACACCGTAATGAGCCCCGGCCAACTGGCCAACGATGGCGGCAGTGGTATCGGCGTCGTCGCCCAGGTTGGCGGCTTTCAGGATGGCGGCTTCAAAGCTGTCAGTCTGATGAAAGCACCACAGGGCCGCTTCCAGTGAAGCAACACAGTAACCGCTGCCATGGATATCGCGTTCAGGTTTACCGAAATAATCGCCTCGCGCGATGGCGGCCACTTTGGGTTCCAGGCATGTCGTTTCTGACAAGCTGAGCACTTCTGCCTTGGACGCGCCTTGCAACGCTCGGTGGATCAGCTCGGCGAACAACTGACAGCATTCGACCGCTTCCGGTGCGGCGTGGGTGGTTCGCGAGCTGTTGGCGGAAAATGCCAGGACCCGGTCGCGATCGGGAAAGTAATACAGCACCATTGGCACCAGACGCATCAGCGAGCCGTTCCCGGCCGTGCGGGGATCGGTGGAGCCGGCGAACGGTTCGCCGGTTTCCTGATAACGCGTCAGGGCGTCGCGTACGGTCATGCCAATGTCGAAGCATTCACCCGTTGAGCTCAGATAACCCCATTGCCACCAATTCAAGTAACGACCCATCTGGTCGGCCGCCTCGAAGCCGTTTTTGCTCAGCAGGCTTTCGGCCAGGCACAGCGCCATCGAGGTGTCATCGGTCCATTGCCCGGGTTTCAGATTGAAAGGGCCGCCACCCACCATGTCGGTCAGGGGCTTGAACGAGCCGCGTGGCTGGAACTCGACGCTGGTGCCAACGGCATCACCGCAGGCCAGGCCCAGTAGGGCTCCGCGATAACGTTGCTTAAGTGAAAGCTGCATGAATCATCCTTGTCTGAGTCAACTTCGCCCTAACGTTAGCAGTTTCGGTCTTCTGGTTTTTGTCTTCAAACCAGGCGTTACACTTGGACATGCAGCCGAATATTTCAGGTAGGGTTGATTGCGCTACCCGATTGATACAACTTTAGGGTTGGTCTTGTGGTCTTACAGGCCTACTGTTCGGTACAGGAGGTGACTTATGAATCCAGCATCAGATCGCATCGAAAGGAAGATCCTGCTCAAAACGCCGCGCTCGCAGGTCTGGCGTGTGCTGGCCAATGCCGAAGCCTTCGGACAGTGGTTTGGCGTGGCGCTGGAGGGCAAGCGCTTTGTCGCCGGTGAATGGACCCAGGGGCAGATTACGTACCCGGGTTATGAACACTTGCTGTGGAACGTACTGGTGGAGCGGGTCGAGCCCGAACGGGTGTTTTCGTTTCGCTGGCACCCGTATGCCGTGGAGCCGGAGCTCGATTACTCCCAGGAACCCACCACACTGGTGAAGTTCGAACTCGAAGACATGGATGAAGGCACGTTACTCAAGGTCACCGAGTCCGGTTTCGATCACATCCCTCAGACACGCCGACTCAAGGCGTTCCGCATGGACAGTCGCGGTTGGGATGAACAGATGAACAACATCGAAGAGTTTCTCAAAGTCAGTGCCAAGGCGCGCGAGCGTCAGGAAGAGTGATGGCTTCACTGCTCGATACCTGAGCCGTCTAAGGGTTTTCGGAAGGGCGGCTATAGCGAATGTCCTACACGCGATGGTAGCTATGTCGTCTATTGCACATTGGATCCGAAGCGTAATCTAGCCTCATCAACCGAAGCACAGGAAGTGCTCGGGATCACGGATGATCGACCATAAGCAAGGAATCGCTGCCCGACAGGGAGTCGTAATGGTCTTGGGAAAAACCCGCTTCGGCGGGTTTTTTTTGGTCTGTCGAAATCTGCTTCAAGGTTCGAGTGGTCAAAGGCTTACACCCGCTAACGGGTATGTCGTCTTTTGATGCGTCACCGATGTGTTTAATCTGGATACATCAACTGAAGCGCAGGAAGCGTTCAGGATCACGGATGATCGACCATTGGCCAGGATGGCTGCCGACAGGATGTCGAAAATGGTCTTGAGAAACCCGCTTAGGCGGGTTTTTTTATGAGCGATGGAAAAACCTCGGCGCGTCATTTTGGCCGGAGGGAACGGCAGCCAGGCACTGGCTGCCGGTCGGGATGGATCAGCGTGCTGACAACTGATCGAGTTTCGCCGCTACACGTTCAGTGATTTCCGAGCGCAGTTTCAATGACCCGGCAGCACGTTTGCGGGCCTCCTCCAGCACACTGACCGGAGCCGTCTCAGGACTGCCCGACGCAAACGGCGGTGCCGGGGCATATTCCAGCTGCAACTGCACCAGCTCTGCCGTGTCCTTATCGAACAGCTCCGCGGCCAGGGTCAGGGCAAAATCGATGCCCGCCGTGATCCCTCCACCGGTCAACAGATTGCCGTCGCGCACCACCCGATCCTTCACCGGGATCGCCCCCAAAGGCGCCAGCAATTCGTGATAAGCCCAATGAGTGGTGGCGCGTTTGCCCTTCAGCAGACCCGCCGCACCGAGCACCAGCGCGCCGGTACACACCGACGTGACGTAATGCGCGGTGGCGGCCTGCGCCTTGATGAAGGCCAGCGTCTCTTCATCTTCCATCAACGGCCCGACGCCACTGCCGCCGGGAATGCAGATGACATCCAGCGGCGGGCAATCGTCGAACGTGGTGGTCGGTTTCAGCACCAGGCCCGTGCTTGCGGTGACCGGCATCAGGTCCTTCCAGATCAAATGCACCTTCACGTCCGGCAGCGAGGCCAGTACGTCGTAAGGGCCGGTGAGGTCCAGTTGCTGAACCTGTGGAAACAACAGAAAACCGATCTGCAACGTCATGGCATTTTTCTCATGAAGTGGGTGGACGACTTCACTTTAGGCTCGTACGATTTGGCGTATACGCCAATAACCCCACGAATTACGCCAATCATGCCGAAAACCATTCACGTGCTCGCCTTTGCCAATGTGCAACTGCTCGACGTCACCGGGCCATTGCAGGTGTTCGCCTCGGCCAACGATATTTCCCGCCAGCAAGGTTTTTCGCCACCTTATGCTCCGTCGGTGATTGCCAGCGGCGGCGGGGCGGTGATGTCGTCGGCGGGGCTGGCGCTGTTGGCCGAGCCGTTGCCTGAAGAGGGCAGTGACACATTGATCATTGCCGGTGGCTGGGGCGTTTACGACGCGGCCGAAGACCAACCGCTGGTGGCGTGGGTGCGTAAACACGCGACAGGGTGTCGGCGAGTATCGTCGGTGTGCACCGGGGCATTTTTGCTGGCGGCCAGTGGCTGGCTCGATGGCCGGCGGGTGGTCACTCACTGGACCCGTTGCGAGCAGTTGGCGCAGCAGCATCCGCGGCTGCAGGTTGAACCCAATCCGATTTTCATTAATGACGGCCCGGTCTGGACCTCGGCCGGGGTCACCGCCGGTATCGATCTGGCGCTGGCGATGGTCGAAGAAGACCTCGGCCGCACGATGGCCCTGGAAGTCGCGCGGCAACTGGTGGTGTTCCTGAAACGCCCCGGCGGGCAGTCGCAGTTCAGCGTGACCCTCTCTTTGCAAAAGGAAGGCAACCGTTTCGACGAACTTCACGCCTGGATCAGCGAAAACCTCACCAAGGATTTGGGCATCCCGAGCCTGGCCCTGCAGGCCGGCATGAGCGAACGCAGCTTCGTCCGCCACTACCGCGCCGACACCGGCCAGACGCCGGCCCGGGCCATCGAACTGATTCGGGTCGAGACCGCCCGACGTTTGCTCAGCGATACCGGCGTGCCGATCAAACGGGTGGCGGTGCAATGCGGATTCGGCAGCGAAGAGACGCTTCGACGCAGTTTTCTGCGGGCCATGGGCGTGACCCCGCAGGCTTATCGCGAGCGTTTCAGCGTAAGCCCTCCAACAGACCCAGTAACGCTCTGAGCGTTGCCTCGGGTGCTTCTTCGGGAATGTTATGGCCGACGCCCGCCAGCACTCGCCGCTCATAACGCCCGGTGAAATGGGCGATGTCTTCGTCAATCTCCGCTGCCGGTCCGACGCCATCGTCGGCACCACACAGAGAAATCGTCGGTACGCTGATCGGCGGCTGCTGGGTCAGCGTTTCTTCGATCCACTCCAGCGCCGGGTCGCCGGGCGCGTACATGAACCGGTGGCGATAGGAGTGAATCACCACCTCGACGAAATCCGGATTATCAAAGGCCGGTGCACTTGACGGATACAACTCAGGACCTTTTGCCCAGGTGGGTGACCACAACTTCCAGAGTAATTCACACAAGGCTCGACGATTTTTCGTCAGGCCTTCGACGCCGCGTGGCGTGTGGAAGTAGTACTGATACCAGAGGCGGTGCTCGGTGTCCGGGTCCAACGGTTTAGTGGAATGAGGAATGTTCTGAAGGTTGTAACCGTCGCCGGTCACCAGGCAACGAACCCGCTCGGGCCATAGCGCCGCCACGATGCACGCCGCCCGACCGCCCCAGTCGTAGCCGCACAGGGCGGCTTGTTTAATGGCCAACGCATCCATCAGATCCAGTAAATCCTGAGCGAGGGCAGCTTGTTGTCCGGAACGCAGGGTGTCTGGGTGATTGAACCGGGTCGGGCCGTAACCGCGCAGGTACGGGACGATGACGCGGTAGCCCTTGGCGGCGAGGGTCGGGGCGATTTCGTCGTAGGCGCGGGGGGAGTAGGGGAAGCCGTGGAGGAGGATGACGGCTTCGCCAGTGGTGGGGCCGTGTTCTTCGTAGGCGAGCGACAACCCTGGAGTTTGGGTGAAGTGGATCAGCGCTTCATTGTTCATTCGATACTCCAGAGAGGTTGTATTCGCCTGATTCCTAGACTTCCACTTCCGCCACCTGATTGAAGTACTTCGACCGATCCGGCGTAAACGTCACCACCATGTTGGTCCGCGAACAGGTCAAGGCCCGTTCTTCACTCAGCGCGATATCCAGATCTTCCCCGCGCAACCCCTGCCACTGAGCGAGGTACTTGAGGGATCCGTATTTTTCGAGTTTTTTCAGGCTGCGGCTGACGCCACCTTTCCAGCCCAGCACCGGCAGTTCGCCGGCAAGGCAGCGTTGGACGAGTTCGGGGAAACGGGCGGCGCGTTGGCGGCCGATTTCCCAGCATTTGATCAGGCCTTTGTCGTGGGTTTCCCACAATTCGTCGCGATTCAGTCCGGACCTGAGAGGGGTGTCGATGCTGCGGTGGATGCGCTGGGTCATTCTGGTTCCTTGAATTCGGGTTTTGTTGGACAGCTCCGCTGTACCCGTTGACGGTGGATGGTAGGGGGGGATGTAACGGCTGGCAACAAAGGATTTTTCCGGTGGTGGATGCGGGTTTTGTTTAAGCAATGCAGGACTTCGGACTACACAAACCTGTGGCGAGGTGCTCTCACGGCTGCCAGAAACTCTTCTCCCCACTCAGTTTCCGATCCAGGAAACTGGCCGCACTGATCAGGGCCAAATGCGTCAGCGCTTGCGGCGTATTGCCCAGATGCCGCGCATGGCTGTCGAACTCTTCGGCGTACAACCCCAGCGGGTTGGCGTACCTCAGCAGCTGTTCAAATTCCAGATGCGCCTTTTCCAGCCGGCCGGCGCGGGCCAGGCATTCGACGTACCAGAACGAGCACGCGGC
The DNA here is from genome assembly GCF_029963765.1 of Pseudomonas sp. UYIF39. Classification (GTDB taxonomy): domain Bacteria; phylum Pseudomonadota; class Gammaproteobacteria; order Pseudomonadales; family Pseudomonadaceae; genus Aquipseudomonas. Next base: position 259,391 of record NZ_JALBYU010000008.1, on the reverse strand, counting down.
GAAGGCGCCTTCGGTGCCGTCGAGGCCGTCGATCCGGGCTTCGTCATTGCGATAGCGGTAAACCATTCCATCGCGCACCAGATTCTTTTCGATGGCGTCGAGGGTCGCAAGCCAGCGTGGATCTTTGGCGCTGACGAAGCGCACCAACGGCATCAGCAACATCGAGCCATCAAGTGCGGTGCCGCCGATGTACTGGACGAAATGCCCGCGCTCTTCGTTCCAGAAATTTTCCCAGATGTCAGCATAGATCGCCTGTCGGGTCTGGTCCCAGCGGGCGAACGGGGCGGGCAGTGAGCGTTTTGAGGCGAGGCGAATGGCCCGGTCCAGCGCGACCCAGCACATCAGCCGCGAATGCAGGAAGTGATGCTGTTCGCCGCGCATTTCCCAGATGCCGACGTCCTTTTGCTCCCAGGTTTCGCAGACCTGGTCGACCACTTCCACCGCGTGTTTCCAGCCTTCATGGGAGATGGCGTCGCCGTATTTGTTGACCAGGTACACCGCGTCCATCAGCTCGCCGAAGATGTCGAGCTGGACCTGATCGTAAGCCTGATTGCCGATCCGTACCGGTGTCGCGCCGCCATGGCCGCAGAGGTGCGAGAGTTCGGTTTCCGGCAGTTCCTGACGGCCGTCGATGGCGTAGAGGATGTTGAGCTTCATGGACTTGCCGTGGCAATCGCTGACCCGCCCGCGCAGCCAGCGCATGTAATCATTGGCCTCCTGAACGAAGCCCAGGCGCATGAACGCGTAGACGGTGAACGAGGCGTCGCGGATCCACGTATAGCGGTAGTCCCAATTGCGTTCACCGCCGGGTGTTTCCGGCAGGCCGAAGGTCGCGGCGGCGAGGATTGCGCCATGCTTGCGCGAGGTCAGCAGCTTCAGCGCCAAGGCCGAGCGATTGACCATCTCCCGCCAGCGGCCGCGGTAGCTGGATTGGCCGATCCAGTCGCGCCAGAACTTCAGGGTCCGTTCCAGGCAAATCGCGGCGGCGCCTTCCTTGAATCGCGGGTCGTCGATACCGCCCAGCATGAATTCGGCGCTCTGGTCCTGTTCGAGGGTGAATTCGGCGACTGCCGAATGGCCGTCTATACGCAAAACCTGATCCGAAGACAGGCGCAGGGACGGCTGATCTGTGGCCTCGAAGGTAACGTCTTTTTCATCCATGCGCGCGCGGGTCTTGGCGCGAGCGTAGTCATGGCGCACGGCGCAGCGCATATAAAACGTTGCCTGGCCGCTGACCACACGAACCCGGCGCATCAGCAGCGGAGTGGCATCTTCGCTGTCGCCAATGGGCAGCAGGTCGGTGACTTCGACGACTGCGCGGTCGCTGAGCCAACGGGTTTGCAGCACGTTGGTGTCGGGCAGGTAAATCTGCTCGCGGCGAGCGTCGGGTAAATCCGGGGACAGTTGGAAAATCCCGGCCTCGGGTGTGTCCAGCAGCGAACAGAAGATCGACGGGCTGTCGAATTCCGGCCAGCAGAAAAAGTCCACACTGCCCTTGTCGTTGACCAGTGCCGCGCTGCGCATGTCGCCGATGATGCCATGGGCATCGATAGCGCTTTGTTTTTCGGGATGATGATCAGCCATTGCCGCGAAACTCCGGGAGTCTTGTGTCGAGGGCTTAACTAGCTGACTGGCGGGCGGTGATGAGAGTTCACGCCGAACCATGAAAGTTTCGTCACCTGACACTTGATCGTTCCCCCGGTGTGGGAACGATCAAGTCGTGGGGCCTTCACATTCCACCAACAATTGGCTGCTTTCCCCTCAACCCGCGTTTATGGCAACTTGCAGTCCCTTGTTGAGACCTGCACCTATGGCAAACCCCTACCGCGAGCTGTTCAAAGCTCCAGGCAGCAGCGCTTTTGTGCTGGCCGGGATGATCGCTCGCATGCCGATTTCCATGACCGGCATCGGCCTGATCACCATGCTCTCGCAACTGCAGGGCGGGTATGGATTGGCTGGCGCAGTGGCGGCCACGTTTGCCCTGGCCACGGCGTTTTGTGCACCGCAGGTTTCGCGGCTGGTGGACCGTTTCGGGCAGCGCCGGATCTTGCCAGTCTCGGCGCTGATCGGTGGCGGGGCGTTGTTGCTGGTGTTGCTTTGCACCCGTTTGCAGGCGCCGCAGTGGACGTTATTTGTGTTCGCCGCGCTGGCCGGTTGCATGCCAAGCATGTCGGCGATGGTGCGGGCGCGCTGGACCGAGGTGTATCGCGGCCAGCCTGAACTGCAAACCGCTTATGCGCTGGAGTCGGTGCTGGATGAAGTCTGCTTTATTGTCGGACCGCCGCTGTCGGTGGGGTTGTGCGTGGTGGCGTTCCCTGAGGCGGGGCCGTTGGCGGCGTTGTTGATGCTCGCGATCGGGGTGACGGCGTTTGTGCTGCAACGTGACACCGAGCCGGCGATTCATCCCCATGAAGAACATCATCAAGGCTCAATCATTCGCTCCGGCGAGATTCAATTGCTGATGCTGTTGATGGTCGCCATGGGCACCATCGTCGGCGTGGTGGACGTGGTCAGCGTGGCGTTCGCCCAGCAGCAGGACCAGCCGGCGGCGGCGAGCATTGTGTTGTCGGTGTATGCCATCGGCTCATGCCTGGCCGGTTTGGCGTTTGGGGCGTTGCGCTCGAAACTGCCGTTGCCGCGACTGTTCCTTTACGGCGGGGTGGCGACGGCGGTGACCACGTTGCCGTTGCTGCTGGCGACGAACATTCTCGGGCTGTCGCTGGCGGTGTTTGTCGCCGGGCTGTTTTTTGCGCCGACGCTAATTGTTGCGATGGCGTTGGTGGAGCGCATCGTGCCGCCGGCAAAACTCACTGAAGGCCTGACCTGGCTGGTGACCGGGTTGAGCATTGGCGTGGCGATCGGCGCGGCCAGTTCCGGTTGGCTGATCGATGCGTTTGGCGCGCGCAGCGGGTTCTGGGTGGCGATTGCGGCTGGCGCCGTGGTGCTCGGTTCCGCAGTCCAAAGTTTCCGCCATTTGAAATAGATCTTCGACTAATTCAGGTACTGGCTCATCCGTTCTCTTAACAGACAACTTTTCGAGTTAAACCCGGTGACCCAGCTGACATTGCTTTGCCTGCCCTGTCGGCGGCATGCCATGGCAGTCAGCGCCTGACGCAATACCTGTGGGAGCGAGCTTGCTTGCGATAGGGCCCTTATTAGCTCCACAAATCCAGAATCCTGAACCCTTCCTGAAGAGCCCCGCGATTCCACCATCCCACGGCTTTGCTTCGTTTACTCTGCAGAAATCGGGGCGTAAGCTTCGCGCGTTTTCAATCAATAGCGGAGACCCACAGTGGGTACTTGTTCGAGTGACAGTAGTCGGCCGGTTTCGATAACCGGCACCTTCCCGGCAAGATAACGCGCCACCTTTTGTGTCGTTGTCTCGCCGAAAAGCGAGCAGCGGCATCCCGATCGCGGCCAGTTCTGGTCCGTGTCCCGACGTCCCTCTCATCGACGCTGAACCGTGCGTGATGTTCGACTTTGTGTCGTCATCGCGGCGCATCGACACGCCTGCTTGAAGGTTTCCCGGCTGACCCTGGGGGAACTGCCATGAACCTGACCCTGCTCAAAGAATTCTTCGCCGGATTCCTGCGCACCCGCCACATCGCCCGACACTTCCGTCGATTGGCGCTGCTGGAAAACTTCACCGACACCACGGTCAGCCGCGAGGTGCCGCCCACCCTGGCGCAAACCCTGGTGAGCGCTGCCAACAGCGACACCGGCCAACTGCTGAACAACCTTGGCAGCCACACCGATGGCCTGAGCGAACTCGAAGCCGATGCACTGCGCGTGCAATACGGCCTCAACGAAGTCGAGCACGAACAGCCGCTGCCGTGGTGGACCCACTTGTGGCACTGCTACAAAAACCCGTTCAACTTGCTGCTGACCTTGCTCGCGGTCATCTCCTGGCTGACCGAGGACATGAAAGCCGCCATCGTGATTTTCTCCATGGTGGTGCTCTCGACCTTGCTGCGCTTCTGGCAGGAAACCATATCCAACCAGGCCGCCGACGCGCTCAAGGCAATGGTCAGCAACACCGCCACGGTGTTGCGCCGGGATGCGTCGCGTACCGAGCTGCCGATCAAGCAATTGGTGCCAGGCGACCTGATCGTGCTCTCGGCCGGGGACATGATTCCCGCCGATTGCCGGGTGCTCGGCGCCAAGGATTTGTTCGTCAGCCAGGCCGCGATGACCGGCGAATCGATGCCGGTGGAAAAATTCCCCCGTCAGCAGGACAGTGACACCCGCAACCCGCTGGACCTCGACAACATTCTGTTCATGGGCACCAACGTGGTGTCCGGCACGGCGATGGCGGTGGTTCTGACCACGGGCAACAACACCTATTTCGGCGCCCTGGCCCAGCGGGTTGGCGCTACCGATCGCGCACCCACTTCATTCCAGACGGGCGTCAACAAAGTCAGCTGGCTGCTCATCCGGTTCATGTTCGTCATGGCGCCGTTGGTACTGTTCATCAACGGCTTCACCAAGGGCGACTGGACCCAGGCGCTGCTGTTCGCGCTATCGATTGCGGTGGGCCTGACCCCGGAAATGCTGCCGATGATTGTCACCTCGACCCTGGCCAAGGGCGCAGTGTTCCTGTCGCGTAAAAAAGTCATCGTCAAACGCCTCGACGCGATCCAGAACTTCGGCGCCATGGACGTACTGTGCACCGACAAGACCGGCACCCTGACTCAGGACAAGATCTTTCTGGCACGCAATGTTGATGTCTGGGGCAACGATTCCGATGACGTATTGGAAATGGCCTATCTCAACAGCTACTACCAGACCGGCCTGAAAAACCTGCTGGACGTGGCGGTGCTCGAACACGTGGAAATCCACCGTGAACTGAAAGTCGGCACGGCATTTCGCAAGGTTGACGAGATCCCGTTCGACTTCACTCGCCGGCGGATGTCGGTGGTGGTCGCCGAGCGAGATCATTCGCACCTGCTGATCTGCAAGGGCGCGGTGGAAGAGGTGCTGGCGGTCTGCACGCGGGTGCGTCACGGCGAGGTCGATGAAGCACTGAGCGATGAACTGTTGGCGCGGATTCGTCAGGTGACCGCATCGTTCAACGCCGAAGGACTTCGTGTCGTCGCCGTCGCTGCACGGCCGATGATTGAAGGCCGCGACACCTACAGCCTGGCGGATGAGCAGGAACTGACGTTGATCGGTTATGTGGCGTTTCTCGATCCACCGAAGGAAAGCACCGCGCCGGCCCTCAAGGCATTGGCCGCTCACAGCGTGGCCGTGAAAGTGCTGACCGGCGACAACGAACTGGTGACCGCGAAGATTTGCCGCGAAGTCGGCCTGGAGCAACAAGGCCTGCTGATGGGCAACGACATCGAGCGCATGAGCGACGCCGAACTGGCTGTGGCGGTGGAGACCACCAACGTCTTCGCCAAGCTCACCCCGTCGCACAAAGAACGCATCGTGCGTTTGCTCAAGGGCAACGGTCATGTCGTCGGTTTCATGGGCGACGGTATCAACGACGCGCCAGCCCTGCGCACCGCCGACATCGGCATTTCGGTGGACAGCGCCGTGGACATTGCCAAGGAAGCGGCGGATATCATTCTGCTGGAGAAAAGCCTGATGGTGCTGGAGGAGGGCGTACTGGAAGGGCGCGGGACCTTCGCCAACATGCTCAAGTACATCAAAATGACCGCCAGCTCGAACTTCGGCAACGTGTTCTCCGTACTGGTGGCCAGTGCATTCATCCCGTTCCTGCCGATGCTGCCGATGCACCTGCTGGTGCAGAACCTGCTCTATGACATTTCGCAGATCGCCATCCCGTTCGATAACGTCGATGAAGAAATGCTGAGCAAACCGCAGCGTTGGCAGCCGGCGGACGTCGGGCGTTTCATGCTGTTTTTCGGGCCGATCAGCTCGATCTTCGACATCACCACGTTTGCCTTGATGTGGTACGTCTTCGACGCCAATACCCCGGACCATCAAACCCTGTTCCAGTCCGGCTGGTTCGTGGTCGGGCTGCTGACCCAGACGCTGATCGTGCACATGATCCGCACACCGAAAATCCCGTTCCTGCAAAGTCGCGCAGCGATGCCACTGATGGTGATGACTGGAATCATCATGGCCGTCGGCATCTTTTTGCCGATGGGACCGCTGGCGCACTACTTCAAATTGCAGGCGCTGCCGTCGCTGTACTTCGTGTTCCTGCCGGTGATTCTGCTGGCGTACATGGGCCTGACGCAGGCGGTGAAGGGGTTCTACATTCGCCGGTTTGGCTGGCAATAAAGCCGAACAGTTCCTTTGTGGCGATGGAGCTTTCCTGTGGGAGCAAGCTCTCTCCCACAGGGGACAGTCCCCTCGCCACAGGAGTCGTGTGTGTCGACGTTGGTGGTGCAAGCGTTCTGGAGTCCGAGTACGACGGAATAGCTGTTCTTTCGATTTTCCTTCTGCCACCGGAGGAAGCGTCTGGTTTTTAGGAAAAGTCCTACAGAAAGCTCGACGGGTCTTCCGTAGCCTTGCGCCCTCACGAATCTGACACTCTCCTGGGGGCCCGCGTTGTCGAACAAAGCCTTACGTATCCTGATCGCGGACGAGTTGCACTTTCACTGCATGAAGGTCGAGCGACTGTTCAATCAACTCGACTACTACCGGATAGCACCGGTGCACAGCCTTGAAGAGCTGTTGACCCTGGTCGAATACGGTTGCGAGCCATTTGATCTGGTGGTCATCAATGCCTCGCTGGCGGGCGGAGCGTTGAACCTGTTCGATTTTTTCCTTGATAACCAACAGGTTCATCACGCCTTGATCTATGACGGTCAGCAGGCGCAACTGCCGCCCATTCCTGCCTGCGTTCAACAGACGGTTGAGGTGAGCCACGCAATGCTGCCTGATCTGGCGTCGATTGCGCGGCTGATGGCGATCATCGACCCTCGTCTACCGTTCGTCGGCACTGTCATTTCTGTCAGGTAGTTGCGCCCGGTTTTCCATGCAAAAGTCTTTGCGCAGCCGGTACGTTCAACCGGGCCGGGCTTATGGGCATTGATTGCTCAATCGTTGTTTTTGTTGCACAGGGAGTTGCCATGAAGTCAGTGCTGATTGTGGACGATCATCCGGTGGTTCGCGCCGCAGTCAAAATCGTACTGGTGCAGGAGGGTTTCAAGCAGATATACGAAGCGGCGAGTGGTAATGAGGTCTTGCCGAAAATCCGCAAATACAAGCCTGATCTGGTGGTACTGGATCTGGTAATGCCCTCGCTCGACGGGCTGGATGTACTGGCGCGGATCAAGACCAGTGGGGTGCCCTGCCGAGTACTGATCTTCACGTCCCAGGAACCCATGTTTTATCAGGATCGTTGCATGCACGCCGGCGCTGCAGGCTATATCGCCAAGTCCAATGACTTGCAGCACTTGCACAGAGCCGTGCACTCCGTGATGGCCGGTTACACTTATTTCGCCCAGCTACCCTCGGCGTCGGTGTCGCTGAACTCAATACAACTGAGTGAAAAACAGATGATCGATAAACTCTCCGACCGGGAACTGACGATCTTTCAGCATCTGGCCCGGGGCATCAGTAACAAGACGATCGCTGAAATCATGCACTTGAGTCACAAGACCGTCAGCACCTACAAGACCCGTCTGGTTGGAAAACTCAACGTGGAATCGGCGGTGTACCTGAGGGATTTTGCCAAGCGTAATCATCTGATCTGAGTGAGCCCGATCATGCGCAATTGTTTGTGGGCCCTGTTGCTGTTCTGTGGGCTGGGAGCACCGGTGATGGCGGCCGATGATCCAAAGCTTTTACATGTGCTGGGGCGTTCCGCGGTGGAGGGTTATCAGGTCCAGCTGGATGAAAAAGACTGGCAGTGGTTGCGTGGCAAACGAGTCTTGCGCCTCGGGGTGTCAGGGCCGGACTACCCGCCGTTCGAGATCACGCGTAACGTTGATGAGCTGGAAGGCATCACCGCAGACTATGCAGCACTGTTGGGGCAACTGCTGCACGTAAAAATCGACGTGCTTCGTTATCGCTCGCGCGAGGCGGCCATGGAGGCGCTCAAACGCGATGATCTGGACCTGCTCGGCACGTCCAACAACTTCGAGGCGGCTGACCCCGAGCTGAGCCGCTCCAGTGCCTATGCCGAAGATCAGCCGATGCTGGTTACCCGCCTGGACGACTGGATGCCCGTCGACCTCGCTGGCAAACGCATCGCCATGGTCGATGACTATCTGCAGGCGCAGACTGTCCAAGCCTTCTATCCCGAGGCGAGCTTGCAACGCTACCCCTCGGCACTCGACGCGATCGGGGCGGTGGCGTTCGGGCAGGATGATGTGTACCTCGGGGACTTCATCAGCGCCAATTACCTCATCAATAACAACTACCTCAGTAACGTACGCCTGGTGGGGCCTTCCGGCCTGGACGCCAACCCGTTCGGCTTTGCCTTGAGCCGGGGCAACCCACGTCTGAAGAGCATTGTCGATAAGGCTCTGGCGGCGATTCCCATGGATCAGCGCACGGCCATCGAGCAGCGCTGGAGTGCCGGAAGAGCCAACATGGCGGGTCAAGAGCGAGTACGTTTGAGCGCCAGTGAACAACGTTGGCTGGATCAACATCCGACAGTGGAAGTCGGTGCCATCGAGAACTTTGCACCGCTGACTTTTTACGATGCACAGGGACAACTCAGCGGGTTGACCGCGCAATTGCTGACGCTGATCAGTCAGCGCAGCGGCTTGACCTTCAAGGTGCAGCGGGGTAACTCCCTCGATCAGCAGATCGAGCAACTCAAGGACGGTAAGATCGACGTGTTGCCTGTGGTCACGCCCAGTATCGAACGCGAAGTCGAACTGCGTTTCACTCGGGCCTACTTGAACAATCCGTTTGTACTGGTCAGTGCGACCACCCCGGGAAGCCCCAGGACTCTGGATGACATGGCCGGTAAACGCCTGGCGATTTATCGCGGTCATCCGTTGCTCGGGTTCATCCGCGCCCGGGCGCCAAATGTGCGTCTGGTCGAAGTGCAGAGTCCGGCGCAGGGTATGGAATGGGTGATGAAGGGTCAGGCCGACGGGGCCGTCAGCTCAATGATCGTGGCTCGGTATCTGATCACCCGGCAATACCGCGAGCGTCTGCGGATCAGCAGCACCGTGGGTGATGAACCGGCGCGTATCGCTTTGGCGACCAACCGGGGTGCGCTGGAGTTGCACTCGATTCTGAACAAGGCACTGCTGAGCATTTCGCCCCAGGAGATGGATGAGCTGTTAGCCCGCTGGAGCAATGATGTGGTGGTCGATGACAGCTACTGGCTGCGTCATCGCCAAGACATTCTCCAGGCGTTTGCCGCTGCGGGCGCTTTGTTGTTGCTCGCACTGGCCTGGATTGCCTGGCAGCGTCGACAGATAACTCAACGCCAACAACTGCTTGGGCAATTGCAGGATGCCAAGAACGCCGCCGACGATGCCAACCGCGCCAAAACCACCTTTCTGGCGACCATGAGTCATGAAATCCGCACACCGATGAATGCCCTGATCGGCATGCTCGAACTGGCGTTGAAGCGAGCGGAAGAGGGCTTTACTGATCGCTCCGCTATCGAGGTGGCATCCAATGCTGCGCAGCAATTGCTGGCGTTGATCGGCGATATCCTGGACATCGCCCGCATCGAGTCCGGGCATTTGTCGCTGACCCCTGAACGGGCCAATCTACGCACGCTGGTGGAGTCGGTGTGCCGGGTTTTCGAAGGCCTGGCACGGCAGAAGAACTTGCAGTGGCGGGTCGAATTGGCCGAACACAGCGATCGTGACGTGTTAGTCGACCCCACGCGCTTCAAGCAGGTGCTGTCCAATCTGCTGAGCAACGCGATCAAGTTCACCCGTGAAGGTGAGGTGAGTCTGACGCTGCGAGTAGAGCCCGGTGTGTCGGGGCATCTGGCAGTCAGTGTGCGTATTGAGGACAGCGGCATCGGTGTCAGTGTGGTCGATCAGCAACGACTGTTCAGCCCGTTCGTGCAGGCCGGTAACAGCCAGCAGTCAGGCCAAAATGGCTCCGGTCTGGGACTGGTGATCAGCCGCACTCTGTGCGAAATGATGGGCGGCCGATTGCAGCTCGACAGCGTCCTCGGACTGGGTACGCAGGTCGACATCAGCTTTGATCTGATGGCGTTGAAACCGTTGACCTGCGGGGAGTTGGCGGATAGCGGATTGCAGGTGGCCACTCGGTCGCTGACGATTCTGGTGGTCGACGATTACCCGGCCAATCGATTGTTGCTCTCACGGCAGCTGAGCTACCTGGGGCATCAGGTGCTGGAGGTTGAGGATGGCGAGCGTGGTCTTGCGCAGTGGCGCGAACATGAGCTCGATTTGGTCATCACCGATTGCAACATGCCGGTGGTCAATGGTTATGAGTTGGCGGGTGCGATACGCGATGAAGAGCGCGCTAATGGCTTGCCACCCACGCTGATTCTGGGAATTAGCGCCAACGCGCAGCCTGAGGAAAAGATCCGTTGCCTTGAAGCGGGCATGGATGACTGCCTGTTCAAACCGATCCGGCTGGCCGATTTGAGTGCCTGGCTGGCGTCCCGATTTGTGAATGAGCCGCCAGCGCCGGCTGAAGAGCAAGCAACGTCCGAAATCGACTTGACCGGCCTGGAGCTCTACGTCGGTGAAGACCGGACGCTGATCAATCAGTTGTTGCGCGAACTGGCCGAGACCAATCGCTACGATCGCGATGATCTGCTTGCAGCGCACGTCAGTAGCAATTGTCACCGGATGCAAGACCTGGCGCACCGCATCAAAGGTGGGGCGCGGATGGTTCGTGCAAAACGTTTGATCGAGTGTTGCGAACATCTGGAACGTGCCTGCGCCGAAGGGCGCGCGACGTTGATCGACGAGGCCGTGGATCAATTGCAGCACGCCATGGCACGCCTGGATCAGAGCCTCAAGCGAGACTGACGCTTAATCCCACTGGGGCGCGATGCCTTTGGGAATGGACACGAGTATCCCCGGCTGCACCGGGGGATACACCCCAACCTCAGCTGTACTGGAAAAAACCCGAAATCTGTGTCTCTCCCCGCGTAGGAAAATTCGCCAGTATTTCTACAAGCCTTGGCGAGCCAATGAATGGCTCTACTTTGCGCCCCGCAACACGCTCGACGCTTACAGTCGGCAGAGCGCAATACCTGATTTTTTGAATAGATCGGCGTCCACCGCAAGGTCACTTCCTGTCCAGCTAAAAAATCTGAAAACAAACCCAACAGGCGAACTGCATTTACTGCTTTTCAAACATACCAGGATGAATGCTGGCGCCCCCGTGCGCCCGGCAAAAGAGACGAAACGGACGACGTATGATCAAGCAACTTATCAATGAAGATAGTTATGTGCAGATTGGGGATCTTTGCAGCGCAACGAGCCAACTGAAAATCGAAGGACTGAATCCTGCCGGATCAATAAAACTCAAAACCGCCCACGCCCTCGTTACGGATCTGGAAAACCAGGGCCGGATTACCCATAAAACTCGGCTGGTCGAATCTTCGTCGGGAAATCTGGGGGTCGCGCTGGCCATGGTCTGCGCCGCCAAGGGTTACAAGTTTGTCTGTGTGATCGACCCCAATATTTCTGCGCCGAACAGTTTGTCGGCGCTGGCACGACCGGCACGCTGATGGGCTGCAAGAACTACTTCGCCGAACATCATCCGCACACCAAAGTCATCGCCGTCGATACCGTCGGCTCGGTCACGTTTGGTCTACCGGGGGAGACGCGCCATATGCCGGGGCTCGGCACCAGCCGCCTGCCGGAGATATTCGAGCCGTCCGGTATTCACGACTTCCTGTCGATTCACGAGGAACAGACGATCAAGGTCTGCCGCTGGCTGGCTGGCTGGCGCAACGCTACGGTCTGCTCTTCGGCGGCTCCACCGGCACTGTCCTCGCGGGTATCCAGCAATGGGCGCCGCACATTCGTCCCGACGATGTCGTTGTGGCGATCTCACGGGACATGGGTGAGCGCTACCTCGAAACCATCTATTCCGACGACTGGGTTTCCCAGCGCATCGGCGCAGCAGCGCTGCATCCACTTTTCCCAGAAATCGCTCTGGCACTTTCGGCGTAACTCCCAATGACCACTCAGACTTCGATTCAACCGTTCCACGTCATTCCCGGCGCAGTCGTCAAGGACATCCTCAACGGACTTCGTCAGGAAGCCATCGAGATCGTCGCGCAGACTTACCTGACCCATGAACGCGGCGAAACCGTTAACCCCGACAGTTACTTCCTGCGTTTTCCGGCGGAACCGGCGAACCGGATCATTGCCTTGCCGGCGGCGATCGTCGACAGCGAGGGCGATCAATCGGTCTCCGGGATCAAGTGGCTTGCCAGTTATCCCGATAACATCAAGATTGGCCGGATGATCCACAACATCGCGGTCAAGGACGGTTCGGCTGTCGCCATTCCATCCTTCTTCGGGGAGGAGCGCAGATGGTGAAGGCGCCTCTGCACATCGGCCTGGTCGGCTGCGGATCGCGCGGGCTGTCGATTTTCGAACGCCTGTTGAGCCTTGCTGAAGAGCGCCCGGAGCAACCCGTCGTCATCGACATTTTCGATCCCAATGTGCTCGGTAGCGGCGCGCATTGGCCGGACCAACCGGACTACCTACTGCTCAACACCGTTGCCGGCCAGCTCGGGGTATTCCCCGATGCGGCAGCATTCGGGAACCTTGCGGATGCGCGGGAACGATCGGGTCCGGATTTCCTGACGTGGTGCCGCGCGCAGCGGCTCAAAGTCGATCCGGACAGCGGCTTGCTCGCCGCCGATGGGCGCGATGTCGAGCCGCAGGACTTCCTGCCGCGTCATTTGCTTGGGGCTTACCTGGCAGACGCCTTTGCGCAATTCTTCGCCACGGCCCCTCAGTGGGTGAGCGTGAATCTGCATCAACAAGCCGTCACGGCTGTCGAGCGCAACGAGGATCATCAGTACCTTCTGAAAAGCGCTTCAGGGGCTGCGGTGACGGTGGATCAGCTGATCCTGACGGTCGGCCACACCGGTCGCCTGCAAACTGCTGATCACAAACGCGTTGAGAACATCTATCCGCTGCCTCGCAGCCTCGATGCCATTGAGCCCGGCGAAACCGTGCTGATCGAAGGTCTGGGACTGGGCGCGATGGACACCTTGGCGGCGCTCACCTCTGGACGGGGCGGACACTACAAGCGGATGGCCGACGCCAGTCACGCCTATGAACCGTCAGGTCGCGAGCCGGTGATCTTTATTCAGTCGCGGGACGGGCTGCCGTTTCGAACCCGTCCCAATGGCCTGATAGAAAATCCCCGCCACCAAGCCGTGCTGCTGACGAGTGCGCGCATCGAAGCCTTGCGCGCGAATGCACAAAACCGACAACTGGATTTCGAGCAGGACATCCTGCCGCTCATGCTGCTGGAGATGCGGGCTGCAGCCGTCGCCGTCCTGCACGGCCAATCAGGGCCGGAGCAGGTGCTGGCACAACTCAGGGCCGTCAGTGTTGCGGGCAGTCCGGGGATTGTCGCTTGCGAAGCGTTGCTGCGCGATTACGAAGCTACCTGCGGCTCGATCAATCCGCAGGCGCTGATCTGGCACGCACTGCCCGACGACGTGACGCCTTACAACTATCACGCCTGGATCTACGACACGATCGAAGCTGACCTGTACGAATCGCGGCTTGGGCGTGGGGAATCGGCGATCAAAGCGGCCATCGAGGTCTGGCGCGATCTGCGTGACCGACTGCGCGAAGCCGTGGATTTCGACGGGCTGACCGACGCCTCGCATCGCCAGTTCTACGGCCGTTGGCACAAGGCGATCAACCGCCTCGTCGCCGGCCCGCAGAAAGAGCGCCACGCCGACCTGCTCGCCCTGTGTGACGCGGGCCTGCTGACGTTCCTCAAGCCCGGCTCACGACCTGCGATAGACAACTTCCGGCGTGTTGCCGGCTATGTCCAGGGCAGTGGCGTGACCAACAGCGACAGCGCGCCGGTGCGCGATCTCGCGCGACAGGGCCTGATCCGTCCGAGGAGCAACGAGCCGGGTATCGACGGCATCGATGTCGATGCGGCGTGTCATCCCAAGTCGATTTCGGGCGAACCGGTACGCAACATCTGGGTACTCGGCTCGCTCGCCGAAGGCTCTTGCTACTACAACCACTACGTCACCTCGGCGGGTGCGCCCTCGCGTCTGTTCATGGACGCCCATCGCGCGGCCACTGCAATCCTCCAGGCAGGTACTCCAGCATGAAACTTTTCTACCAGACGCATTCGCCCTACGCCCGCAAAGTACTGGTGCTGGCTCACGAACTCGGGATTGCTTCGAACCTGGAAGTCATCCACCACGAGACCAGCCCGACGTCGCCTAATGAGGTCATCTACAAGGCCAACCCGTTGGGCAAAGTACCGGTGCTGATGCTGCCCGACGACACGGCGCTGTTCGACTCCATCGTGATTTGTGAATACCTCGACGACCTGAGCGACGGGCCGAAACTCATCCCGGCAAGCGGCCCCGAGCGCTATAAGGCGCTGCGCCTTCAGGCCTTGGCGCAGGGCATGTGCGATGTCGGCATCAAGCTGCGCTGGGAAGTCGAGCGTCGCCCGGAGGCCTTGCGCTATCCGGCCTACGCCGACGGTCAAGCCTTCAAACTCAAAGAGGCTTACCGCTTCATCGAAGAACACGTCCACCTCAATGGCCCGATCACCATCGGCCACATTGCCCTGGCGACTGCGCTCGACTGGATTGCCTTTCGCCAACTATCGGACTTTTCCGCTCATGCACGCCTGACCGAGTGGTATCAGACTTTTTGTGAGCGCGCGTCCATGCGGGCGACCGAGTACAGCGGGCAGACTCACGATTAAGTTAAGGAAAACTGTGTATGAGCTCTCTCTTGTTGCAAATGTCGCCGATCGCTCTGGTGATCGCATTGATCCTGATCGTCCGCCGGCCACCGGTACAAGCCGCGCTGGCGGGTGTGGTGCTGGTGCTCGTGCTGTGGGCATTGGGCGCGGCCGGGCCTGTGTCCACGACGATCACCGCGGCGATCTTTCAGGACACCACGATCCTGTTTCTCAGCACCGCGTGCGTGATCGTACCGGGGCTGGCCTTCGTCATCCTGGTCGAGCGCGGTGGTGCGCCGCAGGCCATCGGCGCCTGGGTCAAGGAGCTCGGCTGGACGCCACCGGCACAAGTCATCTTCATCGTGCTGGGCCTGGCGCCGCTGCTGGAAGCGATGACCGGTTTCGGCGTCTCGTTGATCGCTACCGTGCCCTTGCTCATGGGCCTGTTCACGCGTCAGTCGGGGATGAAAATTGCCCTGGCCGGCATGGTCATCATGCCATGGGGCACCTTGGGTCTGGCCACGGTGATCGGCGCGTTGCTAGCGCACTTGCCGGCGGAAACCCTTGGCAGCCATTCGGCGCTGATCAGTGCGCCGGTGTTCCTCTGCCTGGCCGCCATCGCCATGTGGCAGGGCGGCATCCGCACCGTCTCGCCGTGGCTCGGGCTGATTGTGGTGACGGCGCTGTTCGTCGCCGTGCTGTTTTCCATCAACCTGTGGATCGGCCCGGAAGTCTCCGGTGTGCTGGCCGGTCTTGCCGTGGCCTGCGTAGGTCTGGGCATCTCGTACGCGCAACGCAAGAAACTGGTGCGTTGGCCGAGCGCGGCATGGCCTTATCTGGCCTTGCTGGGGGTGATCGTGGCGTCGCGCGGGTTGTTTGTTATGTCGGGCTGGGATGCGCTGTGGATCGTCAAGGGCGAGCACGTTTCGTGGAAGCCATTGGCATCCCCGGGCCTGGCTCTGCTGATTGTTACCCTGCTGATGGCGATCAAACAAAGCGCCGCAGCGGGTTTCCCATGGCGCGCGCTGTTCAATCGGGCGAAGTTTCCGGTCACGACGATTTTCCTGTTCCTGCTGCTTTCTCAGGTGATGGTCAACGCCGGTTTCCTCGTCGAGGCACAGCGCACACTGCAATCGTTGTCGGGGATTTCCCTGGCGCCGACGATCGCCTTGCTGGCGGGTATCGCCGGTTACGTCACCGGTTCCAACGTCGGCGGCAACACCCTCGTCATGCCGTCCATCGCCGCGCTGACCAGCGAACACGGGGCGTGGCTGGCCGCGATGGTCAACAGTGCCGCCGGGCATGGTGCACTGGGGTCGCTGTCGATTCTGTCGCTGATCACCGGGCTGGCGGGCGCCAATCGGAATGAAGAAAACAACCTGATTCGATTCGCATTCGCACTGGTCGCCCTCAACATCGTCATAGTTGCTGCAACGGGAGTCGTTTTGCTCTACTTTCTCTGAATTGTTTCGAGAAATAACAGAGAACTTATGGACAGGTTTGATTTACCGGACAAACGCTGGCGGATAGTCAAGGACTGGATTATTCGTCAGATCGAAAGTGGTGATTGGGCAGCCGAAACAAAACTGCCCTCGATCCGCACCCTGGCGCGAATGTTTGAAACCAGCATCACTACCGTTCAGCGCGCCTTGGCTGATCTGGAAGCCGATGCCTATGTGTCGACCGTCCCTCGTGTCGGCTATTTCGTCTCGGCCTCCGGGCAGGCCAAACCCGCCAGCGGGTTTGATTTCTCCAGTGTCACGGTCAACATCAATCATGCGGTGGTCGCGATGCTCTCCCAAGCGGCCTCGCGGACCACAGCGTCGTTGAACTCGGCCGTCCTGCACAGCGACCTCACACCGAATGTGCTCCTCAACAAATGCCTTTCAGTGCTGGCCGGCAAGGCTGACAACTCGCTGACCGGACTGGTCGCGCCGCCGGGCCTGCCGGCGTTGCGACGGCGCATCGCCGGGCTGATGCTGACTCGCGGCGTGGTCTGTGGGCCGGACGATATCCTCGTGACCTCGGGTGACACCATTGCCCTGGAACTGGCCCTCGAAGCCGTCGCGCCAAGAGGCGCTACGGTCGCCATCGAAACGCCGACCTATTACGGCATCTTGCAGACCATCGAACGCTTGGGCATGCGCGCCCTGCCGATCCGCACTCACGGCAAACTGGGCCTGGACGTCGATCACCTCGAAGAAGCGTTGAAACTGAAAAAGGTCGCGGTGATCTTTCTCAACCCAACCCTGCAGAATCCCCGTGGTTTCATCATGCCCGATGAAACGCGCGCACGACTTTCACACATCGCGCGCGAAGCGGACGTGCCGATTATCGAGGACGACATTTTCTTCGACCTGGTGCCGGAAACAGAGCGCCCGCGCGCCATCAAGAGCTACGACACCAGCGGGCAGACGATTTACTGTTCGTCATTCTCCAAAACCATCGCACCCGGTTATCGCGTCGGTTGGTGCCTGGCCGGCAAGTACCGCAATGCCATTCTTGCGCAAATGTTTTCGCGCAACCTGGCGGTTTCCAGCCTTGCGCAAAATGTTCTCAACGAATTTATCGGGCGCGGCTACATGGAAGAACACTGCGCCAGGCTCAGGTCGCAACTGTCATCGCTGGCGAGCTTTGTCGAAGCGCTGGTGCGCACAGATTTCCCTTCGGGAACCGTGTACGTGCCACCGCGCGGAGGCTTCATCCACTGGATCGAAATGCCCGGGCACACCGACATGCCCGCACTGCAACAGTTGGCCACCGAACGCGGATGCCACGTGGCCGGCAGCGGGATCTTTTTCGCCGATGGCCATGCAACCACAGGCGTGCGCATCTGCCTTGGCACAGCGCTGACCCCTGGCGTGATCGAGATTCTGAAGGTGATTGCCGAGTGTGCGCACCTCGCCGGGCGACCGTCGAATGTGCGACAACCACTGATTGAGCAACAGGAAGAACCGGCGCTCTCCTGAACGCCAAAGCCGCGTGACGTTTTGGCTGACCGTGCTGGGGTGTGGGTTTATCGCAAAGTGTAGGAGCCTGCGCAGAAACCGAAGGCCAAACGCCCTCGACGATAAACGGAGGGCCGACTTCAGAGGGTGTTGACGTAGTCGACTGGCAGCAGAACGGTGGACACGACGGTGATCAGCGGACAGACAATCATGATGTAACAGATGATCGCCGCGGGTTTGCTTTCCTTTGCCACTCACTATGAGGCGCGGGAATGTACCCGCGCCCGGGGGCCATGAGAAAAACCGCTGGCTCGGCAAAGCAATGTTTACCGCAAGTCATGAATCGAAAGATCTTAAGCTTTATCCCCGATTCTCAAGAATCATGCAGGTGGTCGACCCCGTCGCATACAACCGCCCATCCACGTCATAAATCCGCCCCTCAGCCAGCGCCGTCGAGCGCCCCAGATGAACAATTTTGCCCTCGGCCCGCACCGGTCCGCTGGCATGGTTCAGCGCACGAACATAGCTGATTCACAAATCCAGCGTCGTATAACCCTGACCCTTCTTCAGCTGCGTATGAATCGCACAGCCCATGCACGAATCCAGCAAAGTCGCGGCATAGCCGCCATGCACGCTGCCCAACGGGTTGTAATGCCGTGAATCCGGCGTGCCCTGAAAGATGAACATTCCGGCGGACCATTCGATAGGGATGAAGTCCATCAGCGTGCCGATGGGTGGCGAGGGCAGTTCACCGTTGCCGATGCCTTCGAAAAACTCCGCCAGCCCCATGTCTTTACGCGACCTGTAGCAGCTGGCGAAGCCTGCGTTCGGCTGCGTAGCAGTCGTGAAACCAGACAACGCGGCGTGTCAGGGAAACCTAGTGCTCAGGATTCACGACTGCTACGCAGCCGAACGCAGGCTTCGCCAACTGCTACATGGAGTGTGTACGGGCTTCTAAGCAATATCGCTGTGGCTGAATTCCTCTGCCAGAAAGTCGATCAATGCGCGCACCGACGGCAGCAGCCCACGGCGTGACGGGAAGATCGCATGCACGATCCCGCATTTGGGTGCCCAGCCCGGAACCAGTTCCACCAATCGGCCCGCCGCAATGTCATCGCGCACCACCACGCTGGGCAGGTGAGCGATGCCAATCCCGGCCACCACGGCGTGACGCAACGCCAACAGGTCATCGGTGACCATTCGTGGCGCATGCCGAATCACCGCGCTGGCCCCGTCCGCCCCAAACAATTCCCACTGATATTCACGCTGCGCCGCGCCCCAGTGCAGGCTCGGCAACCCGCTGAGGTCGGCCGGGGAGGCCGGTGATGACAGGCGCGACACAAAGGCCGGACTGCCCACCAGGCACTGGGTGCTGTTGCCCAGCACCTTCATCACCATGTCGGTATTTTCCAGCGGCGGAAAGCGCACCCGCAGGGCGATGTCGAACCCCTCGTGGATCAGGTCGACCCGGCGGTTGGTGCTCTCGATGAACAACTCCACCAGCGGGTACTTGAGCATGTAGCGGGTCAGCATCGGTCCGACCCAGGAGTTGAGCAGCGCAGTCGGGCAACTGATGCGCACCAGGCCTTGGGGTTCGGAGCGGTTGCGTTCGATCAGTTCGGCAGCGCTTTCCGCTTCCACGCGCATCGCCAGGCAACGCTGGTAATAGGCCTGGCCGATTTCCGTCAGTGAACAATGCCGGCTGGTGCGGTGCAGCAGGCGTACGCCGAGTCGCTCTTCGAGCTCGGCAATGCGCCGGCTCAGCTTCGACTTGGGCATGTCCAGCGCCCGGCCGGCCGGAGCGAAACCGTGGTGTTCCACCACTTGGGTGAAGTAATAGAGGGTGTTGAGGTCTTCCACCATCGTTCTCCATATAGAACGCTAAGACTGATTTTTGCAGTCTAGTGCACCAAAGGGTTCAGTTTTAAGCTTTGTCCATCGCGTCACTCACCAGATTCGGAGGCGGAATGAAAAACATCATTGGTATCTACACCAGCCCACGGACCCATTGGGTCGGCGACGGTTTTCCGGTTCGCACGCTGTTTTCCTACGACAACCTGGGCAAACACATCAGCCCGTTTTTGCTGCTCGATCACGCCGGTCCGGCTGAATTCACCCCGACCACCGAGCGTCGTGGCGTTGGTCAGCATCCACACCGCGGTTTCGAAACCGTGACTATCGTTTATAAGGGCGAACTGGAGCACCGCGACTCCACCGGCAGCGGCGGCAAGATCGGGCCCGGCGACGTGCAATGGATGACGGCCGCCTCGGGGATTCTCCATGAGGAATACCACTCCGAAGGTTTCGCCAAGCGCGGCGGCACCCTGGAAATGGTTCAGCTGTGGGTCAACCTGCCGGCCAAGGACAAAATGGCCGACGCCGGCTACCAGACGATTCTCGATGGCAACATCCCGAGCATCCCGCTCAAGAACCAGGCTGGCAGCCTGCGCTTGATCGCCGGTGAGTTCGACGGCCACACCGGCCCGGCGCGCACGTTTACCCCGATTGACGTCTGGGACCTGCGCCTCAAGGGCGGCAAGTTGCTGACCCTGGACCTGCACGAAGGTCGTAACACGGCACTTGTAGTGTTGCGTGGCACGGTTCAGGTCAACGGTGTGGAACTGGTGCGCGAAGGGCAGTTGGCGCTGTTCGAACGCACTGGCCAGCAGCTCAGCCTGGAAGCCAATAACGACGCCGTCGTGTTGCTGCTCAGTGGCGAGCCGATCGACGAACCCATCGTCGGCCATGGCCCGTTCGTGATGAACAGCGAGCAGGAAATCCACCAGGCCTTTGCTGACTTCCAGTCAGGCCGGTTCGGTCGGATGAGCGGTTGAACTCATTGTTGTAACGCAGTGGCGCGCCGGGCTTGTGTGACTACGCTTGCTTGGCCGCGTTTTAACGAACTATCAGGTTTCTCTCACGCCGGCCTGTTCGGCATCGATAAAAAGCGAGGATTACTCCCATGACTACTTCTTACAAACGTCTCGACAAGGATAACGCCGCCGTTCTGTTGGTCGATCACCAGGCGGGTCTGCTTTCTCTGGTGCGCGACATCGAGCCGGACCGTTTCAAGAACAACGTGCTGGCCCTGGCTGACCTGGCCAAGTACTTCAAGTTGCCGACCATTCTCACCACCAGTTTCGAAACCGGCCCCAACGGCCCGCTGGTGCCCGAGCTCAAGGCGCTGTTCCCGGACGCCCCGTACATCGCCCGTCCTGGCCAGATCAATGCCTGGGACAACGAAGACTTCGTCAAGGCGATCAAGGCCACCGGCAAGAAACAACTGATCATCGCCGGCGTGGTGACCGAAGTGTGCGTGGCGTTCCCGGCGCTGTCGGCACTGGCTGAAGGCTTCGAGGTGTTCGTGGTGACTGATGCTTCCGGCACCTTCAACGAACTGACCCGTCAATCGGCCTGGGACCGCATGTCGGCCTCCGGCGCACAGTTGATGACCTGGTTCGGCCTGGCCTGTGAGCTGCATCGCGACTGGCGCAACGACGTGGAAGGCTTGGGCACCTTGTTCTCCAACCACATCCCGGACTACCGCAACCTGTTTACCAGCTACAACGCCCTGACCAACAGCAAGTAAACCTGGCAACACACATCACCTGTGGGAGCGAGCTTGCTCGCGATGACGGTCTGACAGTCACTGCAAATGTGTCTGTTCTACCGCTATCGCGAGCAAGCTCGCTCCCACATTGGTTTTGCATCAAACACTCCTACAATGTGGCCAATGTGTGAGATCTTCGCGCCATTGGCCTTCGCTGGAGTTGCTTGATGCTGTCACTGCTCACCGATCACCCGTTGTTCTGCGCGATGGCTTTGATCCTTATCGATCTGGGGCTATGGCGCCTGCTCAGTGCCAATGGCAGCCAGTGGAAACTGGTCGTGCGGCTGGTGATTTTTTCGTTGTTCAGCGTCCTGCTGTTCAACGAAGGCATGAACCCCATGGAGACGGCGCCCTGGGTCGACAACGTCCCGCTGCACCTGGCGGCCACCGGATTGCAGATCGGCTGGTGGCTGTTCGGCGCGCGCACTCTGACGGTGCTGATCGGCGCGGTGATGATGCAACGGGTCGGGCACACCGGGCGCTTGCTGCAGGATTTGCTCGGCGCGGTGATTTTCCTGATTGCGATCATCGCGGCGTTGGCGTATGTCCTCGATCTGCCGGTCAAGGGTGTGCTGGCGACCTCAGGTGCATTGGCGATCATCGTCGGCCTGGCCTTGCAAAGTACCCTCAGCGACGTGTTCTCCGGGATCGTCCTCAACACCACCAAACCCTATCAACTGGATGACTGGATCTCGATCGACGGCACCGAAGGTCGAGTCACCGATATCGACTGGCGCGCGACGCGCCTGCAAACGTCCCAGGGCAGCATGGCGGTGATCCCCAACTCCCTGGCGGCCAAGGCCAAGATCATCAACTTCAGCCGGCCCAGTGATATTTTCGGCGTATCCATCAGCCTGCAACTCAGCCCGCACGCGCGTCCGCAAACGGTGATCGACGCGCTGGAGCGGGCGATGCAAGGCTGCCGCTATCTGTTGAACAAACCGGCGCCGTGCGTCGCGTTGAAAGGCTCCAGCGCCACGGGCGTGGAATACGAAATCAGTGGTTTCGTGGTTTCGATGGATCAGAAACGCATGGTCCGCAATCTGTTGTTCGACCTGGCGTTCCGGCACTTGCAGGCCAGCGGTGTCAGTCTGTTGTCGAATGTCGAACCGAATGCACCTGCCAACCTGTCGCGGCCACGGGCATTGCTGGACGCGTCGAATATCTTCTCGACCCTGCGTCAGGAAGAGAAAGAAACCTTCAGCCAGAACATGACTCTGCAAACCTTCCGCGCCGGGGAGATGATCCTGCCGGCGGGGGAGGTCAGCGACCATTTGTTCATCATCGAATCCGGCGTCGTGTCGGTGGAACTGAGCCGTGGCGGGGTCAAGTTCGAAACCGGGCGCATGGGGCCGGGAGAGGTGATCGGCGAGGGCGGAATTTTGTCGGATACGGCGATGCCCGCGGACTTTAGTGCCAAGACGCTCTGCAGCTTGTACCGGATCGAGAGGGAATACCTCAAACCGTGCCTGGATGCGCGGCATGACATCAGCGAAGCGATGAAGACGTTGCTGGATTTCCGCTTGAATAAGGCCCAGAAGTTGACTCAAGAAGCGCCTAAGGTTGTGCAGAAGAAGGGATTTTTGCAGTGGCTGCGCAATCGAGCATAGGGGCTTGTAGGTCATGGGCGCGGGTGCAATCGAGCGAGCCGTCGGCAGGCGTCCAATTGGCATCCTCAACTTCCCAATAATTGGCTATTTGCTGCAAGTCACTGCGCGATTAACGTAGCTCCACACCCCTTGTGACTGGAGCCCACCATGAAACCTCGCATCGATTTCTACACCGCGTCCCCTGATGCACTCAAAGCCATGATCGCGCTGGAAACCGCTGTGTCGAAGCTGCCTCTGGAAAAGACACTGATCGAACTGGTCAAGCTGCGTACCTCGCAAATCAACGGCTGCGCGTTCTGCCTGGATATGCACAGCGCCGATGCCCGCAAGGGCGGTGAGGCCGAGCGTCGCCTGTACACGCTGTCGGCCTGGCGTGAAACGCCGTTCTTCACCCCGCGTGAACGTGCGGCGCTGGCCTGGACCGAATCCCTCACGCTGCTGAGCCAGACCCACGCTCCGGACGAAGATTACGAACTGGCTACTTCCGAGTTCAGCCCCAAGGAAATGGTCGACTTGACCGTGGCCATTACCACCATTAACGCCTGGAACCGCCTGGCGGTAGGCTTCCGAAAAATGCCTCAGGAGTGATGCCTGGGCTCAATGAGCATCGGCACTCGGCGCGGCCGGTGGTTGCACCTTGCGCATCAAGGGCACCATCGCCGTGGCGATGATGAAGCAGACCATGATCATCAGGAATGCGTCGCCGTAGGTTTGCGTCTGCGCTTCGCGGTAGGTCAGCAGCCACAGCTGATGCAGGCTGGCGGTGACGCCCACGTCACCGCTTTGGCCGAGGGCGGCGAAGTTGTTGCCGACCTGGGACAGCCATTGGTTGAGTGCTTCATTGGTGCTGTTGAGGTTTTCCGCCAACCGGGTGAAATGCAGGTTGGTGCGGTCATTCAGAATGGTCGCGCACGCGGCGATGCCGATGGCACCCCCAAGGTTTCGCATCAAGTTGAACAATCCCGACGCGTGTTTAAGCCGTGCTGGCGCCAGTCCGCCAAGGGTCAGGGTGACCGCGGGCGGCACCGCCAGTTGCTGGGCAATCCCGCGCAGCGCTTGCGGCAGCATCAATTCCTTAGCCCCCCAGTCATGGGTGATCGGGCTGAAATCCCACATCGACAACGCGAACAACCCCAGGCCGAACATCATGATCCAGCGCAGATCGATGCGGTTGGCCAGAAAGGCGTACAGCGGAATCGCCATGATCTGGAACACCCCGGTGGAGAAAACCGCTAGACCAATGTCCAGCGCGCCGTAGCCACGCACCCGGCCGAGAAACAGCGGCGTCAGGTAAATGGTGGCGAATAGGCCGATCCCGGTGACGAACGAAAAGAAGCAGCCAAGGGCGAAGTTGCGGTCTTTCAGGGCGCGCAAATCGACGATCGGGTTGGCGACGTGCAAGGTTCGGCCGATGAACGCCAGGCCGGCCAGTCCGCTGATCCATGCTGTGGTCAGAATCGTGCTGTCACTGAACCAGTTCCAGCGCGGGCCTTCTTCAAGGGTGTATTCCAGGCAACCGAGAAACAGCGCCATGAACACCATGCTCAAGTAGTCGGCACCTTTGAGCAGCGACAATTCCGGCTGATCGATTTTCACCAGCATCGGCACCGCCACCGCGACGAAAATCCCCGGCACCAGGTTGATGTAGAACAGCCAGTGCCAGGATGAAATGTCGGTAATCCAGCCACCGATCACCGGCCCCAGGGTCGGTGCCAATGAGGCCACCGCGCCGATGGTCGCGGCGGCGATTACCCGTTGCTTGCCAGTGAAGAAAAAGAACGCCGTGGTGAACACCAGCGGGATCATCGAACCACCGAGAAACCCTTGCAGGGCGCGGAAGGCGATCATGCTCTGGATATTCCACGCCGCGCCGCAGAGCAGGCTGGCCAGGGTGAAGCCCACCGCCGAAGCGCAGAACAGCCAACGTGTCGAGAACACTCGGGACAGCCAGCCGGACAGCGGGATCACGATGATTTCGGCAATCAGATAACTGGTTTGCACCCACGCCGTTTCGTCGGTGCCGGCCGAGAGTCCGCCGCCGATGTCACGCAACGAGGCAGAGACGATCTGGATGTCCAGCAGCGCAATGAACATGCCGATGCACATGCTGGCGAAGGCGAAAACCTTGGTCGTCGTCGCCATGTCGGCAGCATTGAACGGTTGCGCGGGAACGGCGAGGGCGCGGCTCATGGTGCGCTGGCCATGGCCGGGGTTGCAGGTTCCTTGCGAGTGTCCACTTCAGCAGTGACCGACAGGCCCGGACGCAGATGGCCGAGCACGCCATCGGCCGGATCAAGCACGATGCGCACCGGCACCCGCTGAACGATTTTAGTGAAGTTGCCGGTGGCGTTTTCCGGCGGCAGCACGCTGAACTGCGAACCACTGGCCGGCGCGAGGCTGTCCAGATGACCGTGGAACTCCTGCCCCGAGAGCACGTCGGCATGAATGATCACCCGTTGCCCCGGTGTCATTCGCGATAGCTGATCTTCCTTGAAATTGGCATCGACCCACAGCCCGCTGGCCGGTACCACCGACAGCAGTTGCGAACCGGCCTGGGCATAAGCGCCGACCCGCGCCCGGCGATTGCCGATCACGCCGTCCACCGGGGCCTTCAGTTCGGTGTAACCCACGTTCAACTGCGCCAGATCACGTTCGGCGCGAGCCTGCATCAGTGCGGCGCGGGCTTGCTGTTTCTGGGTTTCGATCACGTTCAGCTGACGTTGGGACGCGAGCAGTTCAGCCTGGGCCCGGGCACTGAGGGCTTGGGCTGTCTTGAAGGTGGCGTTGGCGCGTTGGGCGCTTTCCACCGAGACGGCGTTGCTGCCGACCAGTTTTTTGTAGCGAGCATCATCATCCCGGGAGCGAGAGGTTTCGGCGCCGGCGGCATCAATCCCGGCGCGTGCCTGGCCGATCACCGCGTGTTGCAGTTGTTCGGTGGCATCGAGATTGGCGAGCAGCGCTTCTTCGGCGGCCACCGCGCCTTCGGCCTTGGCGAGATTGGCGCGGTAATCGCGGGAGTCGAGACGAATCAACACATCGCCAGCCTTGACCTTCTGGTTGTCGGTGACCAGCACCTCTTCGATGTAACCCGCCACCTTCGGCCCGATCACCGTCACATCGCCGCCGATGTAAGCGTCGTCGGTTTCTTCGATGAACCGGCCGGCGGTCCACCAGTGAGTCGCGTACAGCCCGGCGAACACCAGGGCAGCGATGACCGCAGCGAGCAAGATCAACCGTTTGAGCAGGGGAGGCTTGGGTGTGCTCACCGGGACAGCAAGGTCGGGTTCAAGGCTGGGCATGCTGGTCATGGAGAAATACCTATGGAAACGGGTCTTTATTACGCGTGTAATATGACGCAGGTAATATTTAGTGGCAATTCATTTTTGTTGCCGGTCGTCAGGTGCTTATTTGAACCAGGCGTCCGGGTGATGCCGGTCGTGTCGTTCAAGAAGGCGATGAACGCGCTGTCACTGGCAAACCCCAGGTCGAAGGCGCTGTAGCCAATGTTCCGCCCGGTCGCGAGCAGTTCGATGGGGCTGATCTGTTGTTCCAGGACTTGAAGCTCCGGAGGCAGTTGCTCGAGCGTTGCGAGCAGCGGAGCCAGTCCGCCCTGTTTATCGAGTGGTTGCGCTAGCACTGACATCAAAAGATCGCAGCCTGCGACAGCTCCTACTGGGGGATGCGGATCTATGTAGGAACTGTCGCAGGCGTCTTTGCGACAGGCGCTGTTGAACAGGCGTATTAACCAACTGCGGTCCGACTGCTCTGTGCCATCAGTAAGTAGTTAATAATGGAACTGCTAGTGTACTGGGCTTACGCTCACGGCTGGGCTAAGGAAGTCTATGTGATAGCCGGAAGATCCATCACCAATAGCTAAATGAACCCCACTGATACCTTCATTCATCTGTGAGTTGATTTTGTAGTCAATACTTGGCGCGATAGCCTCGTTTACCCCGATAGCGAACTCGGTTAGCTTAAGTCCGCGAGAACCAGCCGCAAGGTCCAAAAGTTTTATATGTTCCTCGTTTTTTACTTTCAGTGAGGTGATGATGTTGTCTTCAACTGATAAGCATGCCCCTTCTTCCGATATGCGATCACTCAGCCATTTTAGTGAGGTTTTCAATCCTTCTGGCAATGTCGGGTTAGGTTTTCTCAGTACTGTCAGTATTCCTGCGATTTTCAAAGTTCCGCTAAAAGAAAACGGGCAAGATTCTTGTGGGTTCATGTGTGCATAATGAACTTCAAAAAATTCTGCCACGGACTGAACAAAGTCCTGTTCTATGTCTTCGGCAAGTAGTGCGTATGGCTGTGCGTGAGGGAAAATAGTGACGCGCGCATCAGCGTCATTACCAGACAGGAAAAAGGATTCATTTGAATTGAGCATGTTCAACACGGATCGCTGTGTGCATAAGGCATGTTCAAAATTGCTACTCAGTAATAGCTCCAGGCTGTAGAGTGCACTAGCTAAAGAAGGCTCGAACACTTGCGTTGCGCAAAAAACGCATTTTTTATTTTTTGTGTTTTTTGCGATATCAAACGTCAATTTAGCAGCATCATTGCTAAAGGAAAAAATAATACTATTTTTTGGTAGTTTTTCAATCTCAGAAATATGTGCCGTATTGAAACCTTGGTGCGCACATTCTCTGAGGAAGTCTTCTGAATCCGAAATTATTGATAACTCCCCCTGACCAAAGAGCGTCGATACAATTTTTGATGTTGGCATAAAATGCTCCTCTTCTTTCCAATGAGCGGCAAGAAAGCTCTTGTCGCTCATTGGTATTATTTACTCTCCAGTATGAGCCCACGCCAGAGGTGCCCAACCAAAATTATCCGGGCCAGAAGTGATTCGGTTGAGTTTTTCTTTGATGATTTTTTTCTTTTTCATAGGATCTTCCTTTTTTATTTGTTGGTTTGTGCTCCCTGAAATGTTTGGGAGTGGACTAATTAATACAGAATTTTTTGATGTGTTAAATCATTTGTTAGGGGTTTTTTAGAATTAATTTGACTGTTGGAGTTATCGTAAAGCTCTATAGGTTATTTGTGTAGGGCGTAGCTGTAATCCTGTTCTGAAAATTTAATATTTCCATTTTTTTTGGTTGTGGCTGATGATCTGATGTAGTTAAGTTTGTTTATGGGGTTTGTTTTTTTTGAAAGCTAAATGTTCAACTGATTATAGAGGGTTATATAGTGCATGCATCAAAGAAATACCTGACAGATACATCTGTCCATCAAGCCCTGCTACTGGTTGATCTTACCGAGGCAAGCGCTCCCGATCACGCCGTCCGACTATTGCTAAATGAAGTTCTTCAGGGGCTTGCTGAAAAAGGCTGGCCCCAAGCGCAACTTCAGACCGGACCACGAATTGTGTCCGCTGAAGAAAATTACGGTTTGCTGGGTTATGACCCAGCAGAAGTCACTCTTGGGAGTGAGCACACCCGTTGGGTCGATGAGTGTTCCCTTTTGCGTACACAAACCACCAGTCAAATTCCGGCGGCACTTCAGCGTGCGGCTCATGTGCGGCAACCGGGGGAGACGATATTGCTGGCCGCGCCAGGTATCACTTTTCGTCGAGACAGTCGGGATCGTTGGCATTGCGCAGAACCACATCAAATGGATATCTGGGTGCTGGGTGATCCGGAACTGTCGACGCATGACCACTTGTTGCGTCTGGTCAGCGATATCCTCAAATCAGCCGTTCCTGACAAGCGTTGGGTCTACAGCGATAGTCCGCATCACTACACGGAGGGCGGAATAGAAGTGAATGTGTTGAATGACGGCGCTCCGGTCGAGGTGCTGGAGTGCGGTCGTATTGCTACGTCTTTGTTGGAGCGCTTGAAGATTGATCCGCAGCGTCATGGAGGGCTGGCGCTCGGGATGGGGTTGGATCGACTGACCATGCTGCGCAAGGGGATTCCGGATATTCGCCTGTTACGTGATCAGAACGTACGAGTACAGGCGCAGATGCATGATTTGAATCCCTGGAGCGCTGTATCACGTTTGCCTTCGATTGCTCGTGATATTTCATTGGCGGTAACGCCGGGGTTAAGTGAGGAAGTGTTGACCGAGAGGATGTTACAAGCTGCTGGCGACAACTCTGACTGGATCGAGGAGATGCAAGTCAAGGGACGTTGGGGATTCTCGGATTTACCTGTGCAGGCAATTGAACGCCTCGGACTGCTGCCGGGCCAGGAAAATGTGCTTCTGCGCGTTGTACTGCGTGATTGTTCGCGATCAATCACTACCCACGAGGCGAACGCCTTGTATGCGAACATTCAGTCGGCGTTACATGAAGGTGCGCCGGGGGCGGGTTACAGAATGGATCTTCCATAGGCTTGAAACCGCCATTGTCGAACGGCCCAAGTAATCACTGAGGCACCGTGTAATCGTTCATCACGAGCAAGCCCGCTCCCACAGGGACCGCGTAACTGCCGTTTGAAGCGGGTCATCAGTGATGACTGGTTGGAAAATCCCTCGGGAGTCCAGCATGGAAATGACACAAACGGAAATCGGAGACGGTTATTTCGGAAACCTCCCACACCCAGAGTTTGAGCATCCCGGTAGGGTCAACGGCCCCGGCACCCTGCCGGGACACCCCAAGGAAGAACGAACCATGACCAGAAAGGCCGTTATCGTTTTCAGCGGTGGACAAGACTCAACCACCTGCTTGATCCATGCATTGCCGATGTACGATGAAATTCATTGCATTACGTTTGATTATGGCCAGCGCCATCGTGCGGAAATCGAAGTGGCGCAACAGCTTTCAAAACAGCTTGGTGTGAAGGTGCACAAAGTATTGGACACTTCATTGTTGAGCGAACTGGCCATTAGCAGTTTGACGCGCGACCACATTCCAATTGCAAGGAGTACGGGGAACGGTGTGCCTGATACGTTCGTGCCTGGCAGGAATATTCTGTTTTTGACGTTGGCTTCTATTTATGCCTATCAAGTGGGTGCTGAAGCTGTCATCACCGGTGTGTGTGAAACAGAGAGCTCTGGTTATCCTGATTGTGGTGATGAATTTGTTAAGGTGTTGAACAGTGCCATTCACTTGGGCATGGACTATAAGATTCGAATCGAGACGCCGCTTATGCGGCTTAATAAAGCTGAGACCTGGGCTTTGGCTGATTATCATAAGCAGCTGGATTTGATTCGTTATCATACATTGACTTGTTATAACGGAATAATGGGAAGTGGGTGCGGCGATTGTGATGCTTGTAGCCTCCGTTCAAAAGGATTGAGTGAGTTTTTTGAGGGCAGAGAAGAGGTTTCGAATAGTCTAAAAATAAAAATAGGATTGTAAAAAAATATTGTGCTACTGGGAGAGCGCGTAACTTGTATTGACCGCGCTCTCCTTTGGTTTAATTTGTTTTGGCTCCTGCGATATAGCTTTTAAATAATGATCTTGCTCCGTATGCTGGAAAAACATTAAATACAGCGAAACACATCTTTATAGCTATCTGCGCATAAATCATATTGAGTATGTCGCTATTTTGCATTGTGCCGTAAAATGCAATGTAGCAAAAAAGGATGCTGTCGATTATTACTGCGAAGAAAGTGCTAAGGAATACACGCAAAAAAAGAAATCGGGAGTTTGTTAGTTCTTTTATCTTGCAAAGTAAATACGAATTCACGTATTCAGAAAATAGAAACGAAACTGATGACGCTACTAGAACTGACGACACATGAGTGACGACTTCTGCATACGGTACATCAAGCTTCCATCCGGGTAATCCAGGGAGATAAATGACAGCGTTCATTAGTAAAACAATTAGCGCGTTACTTGAAAAAGCAAATAGAAGGGCTTTCCTTGCCAGTTTAAGTCCGTAACTCTCGTTCAATAAATCAACGACTAAAAATGTTAGAGGATAAAGAAAAACAGCAGGGGGAATGACAAGATCAAACCATTCCAGGTAAATAAGTCTGGTCGCGGCGATGTTTGTGAAGATGTAAAGTGAAAGCAGGAGTACATTTAGTGCGACATAGATCATCCAAGATCGTTCATTGCGATCATTCATTTCGTAGGTGGTTAGCGCAGTCCCGCCAGAGTAATATTTGCGGTATATGTCCTTGATTTCCACCTTGCTTAGGTTATCTATTATTTCGCTTCTTAATACCTCGTCTAGCGTGATTTTTATAATTCTCCCTGTGGGAATCACCATAATAATGGCGCGTTTTTTGTTTCTTTCAAATCCCAATAATTTGTATTTGCTGTTTTCGACTTCATTGTTACTTTCCATTAAATCTCTCCTCGATCACATCTCCAATAATGCAAAAAGTATCACTGCAAAAGTCATCGCCTACGACAGTAAGCTTTTTCGTTGCTTTTTCGTATGCCAGCTTCTCTCCGTTGTCACTTGATAAGCCTTTCTTGACTATCAAGATATCTCCTGGCTCATTTGCATTAATGTCATTCTCCAGAAGCACACCTATTACATTGCAGGCCGTACCAAAGTAATACGTCAACGGATGCGTGATGGCCAGCTCGCCAATTCTTTTGTCCAGACTCTGAATCAGCAGGCTCTCTCTAATAATCGGGACTGCTGCCGGATTCATGTTTCCGAGTGGGGAGACGCTACTCTCTATTGTTTCTTTTTCTTCAAAATCAATCGTTTCTATTTCCGTATAAGACACACCAAAAAAATCCGATATTTTTCGAATCGTTGATTGTTGTACATGGACAACCTTTCCTTCCAAGATGTTGTAGATGGTTGTTCGGGTCAAGCCGCTGGAATTGCACAAGGAAAGCCGAGTCTCTCCGCGACTCTTTATCAAGTACTTGATATTGTTTTTTAATTTTTCTGTTCTGTCTTTCTTGTGCATTGAATATCTGCCATTTGCTTGTGTTGCAATAGATTACGAGTACAGGGTGATTCTCTTTGAGTGCTGCATCCTACACATCTGTCACCCAGACAAAAATGATAATTTTTCGAGCAAGGCGCGCAACGGTGAAATGGTTTTTCATTGCACGACTTGGTGCCATCATTGCATGTAAGACGTTGCCTACTCAGTATAAAGAATAGTCTTACAGTAATTAGGAAGTGTCAGAAATTTGTGAGGTAAAGCGGTTTTGGTGACTAAGGTCTGGAACTATTTGAATATTAAAATGATTTGTCGGGGAAGAATCATTTAATTACACAGATGTTCATTTATTTGATTAATTAAATAGAATTTTCTGGTAATAAATCTACCGATCCGCCCTGTATAGCCGTCACCCAATCCTGGTTGAAGGCAAGAGACGGGCGCTTTCTTACCCTCGCAAGGAGCACCAGCATGAAAAAGGTCACCTCAATCGCAACCGAATCGTCAGGCCTTCCAGCCGACGACACCGTCGCTTCATCCAGTCCCGCCAAAGTCACCGAACAACTCGTCAGCGTGCCCCTGCGCACTCACACACGTCCCGCATCTGCCAGCTATTTCTTCGCCGTCGTTCCGGATGTCGACACGGAATCCCTGCTCTGTCACGCCTCTGAAACCCTCGCCTCCCTCAGTGTCATGGCCACCGATCTCGCCCGTGAACTGGAAGGCCCTCGTCGCCATGTCATTGTGGGTATTCAGCAACTGTCTGCGCTGGGCGAATTGTTGGTCAATCGAGCACTGGACAACCTGGAACCGCCCCGGGGATCGTCTGACGTGCCGTCCAACTGCCAGCGCTGAATAATCGTGTGCCTTTACCCAATGGAGGTTTTTCATCATGGATCGATACATGCCTATCACTGGCATCGACTGCAACATCCCATCATTGCTGATCGACACCGAAGCACCACTGGACGTGTTGCATGAAACCGCGGCCTACCGCATTCGTACCGCAACGCAACTGCTGGAGAACATTGCGTTTGGCGAGGGTGTCCACAGTGAGCTGGCGCGGGTGTTGGTGACTTCACTGCGCGATGGCTGTGATTTGATGGATGTCGTCGGACGACGATTGCAGGGGCAGGTTTCAGCGTAGAAAAAAGGGGCGCCTTTCGGCGCCCCTTTACAAACAGGTAACGTGGGAATGATCAGCAGATTTTCCTCAGTCCTCGCGCTACATTAAAAGCCTCCGTCTGGTTTTGTGCGCTGAGTGTTCAGATCGCAGCCTTCGGCAGCTCCGGCGTCGGTAGGGGGGGAGCGTCCCTTCAGGCGCCGTTCTTGAGCAACTGGCTGAGCGCCTCCAGTTCACTTTTTTCCAGATCGGAAACCAGCACAAACCGCATGTGGTTCTCCTGCCAGAACACGACGTTAAAGCCGCGGACTGTCTGACTCTGCCGCTGCTTGTCCGCCTCCTGCGTGGGCAGGATAAACACATTGATTATGTGCCTGGCGCGCCCATAGCTCAGGGCCGCCGTGGTCTGATGTTGCAGGTAATCCAGCCGCCCACCCAACAACGGAAAACCCTGCGCCGAGTAATCGAATACGGGCGGCGAGAAGTCGAGCTTGCCGGTGAACCAGGGTTTCACGGTATGGCGGTCGGACGACACCACATCGTTCAAATGCTCGCCCATCAACGAGCGGACATGGCTGGAGACCGCCTCATCCATCAACGGCTGTTCACTGCCCGGCGTGACGACATACAGCATCACTGCCAAGGCCAGCGCTGTCGCTGAAAAAACAGGCGCGAACCATTTTCGCCAACGTTCCACTGCACGGGGTTCAGGTGCAACAGGGGCGAACAGGTTGGCCGTCAACGACGCCGGTGCCGAGTAATAAGGCGCATGCCGTTTCACGCTGACCTTCAATAGCCGCGCCTGATCATGCAGTCGCGCGCACTCGGCACATTCGGCCAAATGTCCGGCGACCCGGGCAGTCGTCACCGTATCCAGTTCCTTGTCCAGATAGCCATGAACCAGCGTCTGGCAAGCCGTGCAGTCGAGTTCATTCATGATCGTGCAACTTCAGTAGTTCGAGCTTGAGCATGGCGCGAGCCCTGGCCAGTCTCGACATGACGGTGCCGATGGGGATGTCGGCCACCAAGGCGATGTCCTTGTAGGGCATGTCTTCGAGCTCCTTGAGAATAATCACCTCGCGAAATACTGGCGGCAGGGCGCACAGGGCTTGCTGGACAAGCGCCGCGTTTTCCGTGTGAATGGCCAGCAACTCCGGGGTTTGGCCGTGACTCAATGCCGCATCGTCTTCGGGCAGTTCATCGCCGATGGACACCCAGTGGTGGCCGGCCGAGGCCTTGAGCCAGGTGTAGCTTTCGTTACGCACGATGGTCAGAAACCAGGCCTTGGCATTGCCGTCGGCGAAACGGTGCAAGAATCTGAAGGCCCGCAGGGCGCTTTCCTGCACGACATCGCGCGCGGCGCTGTCGTTTCCGGTGAGCCAGCGCGCGAGGTTGTAGGCGGCGTCCATGTGGGGCGCAAACAATTCCTCAAATCGCTTCATAGTGATTCCCGTAACGTCCCACCCCTATAACTGCCATTCGCCGGGTTTTATTCCCGGGGAAAAAATAATTTTCCGACGTGGAATAAAGACTTGTCCCGCAAGGTTGTATCTCGTGTCAGCTTCATCACTGTAGTCCGCTAGCGAGGGCACACCGATGGACATACATACGAAATACGAACGACGCACCGACGGTCCGCTGAACCCCGACCGCCGGACACTGCTCAAGTGCTCCGCGTGGGCCGGGGCCGGCGTGATCTGGGCCTTGAGCGGCGGCATTCCACGGGCCTTTGCGCTGGACGATTCCGGCAACGTCGCCGACCCCAAAGCGCTGGCCAGCACCTTCCACTTTGTGCAGATCAGCGACTCGCACATCGGTTTCAATAAGGAGGCCAACCCGGAACCGTTGAAGACCTTGCAGGTGGCCATCGACAAGGTCATCGCATTGCCGAAACGGCCGTCGTTGATCCTGCATACCGGCGACATCACCCACCTGTCGAAACCGGAAGAGTTCGACACGGCCGCGCAACTGCTCAAGGGCCTGCCGTCCACCGTGCATTACGTGCCGGGCGAGCACGACACCCTCGACGAGGGCGGCGGCAAGCTCTATCTGGAGCGTTACGGCAAGGGCACCAAAGGCAATGGCTGGTACAGCTTCGATGACCACGGCGTGCATTTCATCGGGCTGGTGAATGTCTTCAATTTCCAGGCTGGCCATGAAGCGACTCTTGGCGCCGATCAACTGGCCTGGCTGGCCGATGACTTGCGCGCCGTGACGAGCAGCACGCCAATCGTTGTGTTTACCCATATTCCGTTGTGGACGATTTATCAGCCGTGGGGTTGGGGCACCGAGGATGGCGATCAGGCGATTGCCATGCTGCGCAAGTACGGTTCGGTGACGGTGTTGAACGGGCATATCCATCAGGTCATCCAGAAGGTTGAAGGCAATATCACCTTCCACACCGCCCGCGGCACGGCTTATCCACAACCTGCACCGGGTACGGCGTCGGCACCGGGACCGATGACGGTGGCGGCTGATCAACTGCGCAATTATTTAGGACTCACCGATGTGCGAGCGACGCAGGGCGAGCATCCGCTGGCGCTGATCGATTCGACACTGGTTTAGCGGAGGCGCTGAGATGAAAACGCGACTGTTGGCTGTTGTCTGCCTGATGCTGTCGATGCCGGTATGGGCTCAGGAGGTGAAAATCGATATCAAGGAGTTCATGTTCGGGCCCAAGGATTTGAACGTGGCCGTGGGCACCAAAGTGACGTGGGTGAACGACGACCAGATTCCGCATACGGTGGCGGAAACCCACAAGGTGTTTCGCTCTGGGGCGCTGGATACCAGTGACAGCTTTTCCTGGGTATTCAACACGCCGGGGGAGTTTGAGTATTTTTGTGCGCTGCACCCGCAGATGATCGGGAAGATTGTGGTCAGTCAGTGATGCCGCAAGAAACTTGCGATAGATCCGGCTGAAGAAACCCTAATCCCCTGGGAGCAGGCTCGCTCTCACATTTGATCCATGTCGTTCACAAAATTTGTGTTCACTGAAGATCCCTTGTGGGAGCGAGCCTGGTCCGGGCGGCGATCCGACGAAGCTTTCAGACCTTCAACACCTTCCCGCCAATGGCCACCGCCACCAGCAACACCGCCATCAACCCGAAGGCAAAACTCAAACTGCTGCCATGGGCGATAAAACCGATCACCGCCGGGCCCGCGAGAATGCCCGCGTAACCCAAGGTGGTAATGGCCGGCACCGCAATGTGCTCAGGCATGACCGTCTGTTTACCGACCGCGGTATACAGCACCGGCACAATGTTCGAACAACCCGCCCCCAGTAACGCATACCCGACCAACGCCGCCTCCCAGGCTGGCGCAAACGTCGCCAACGCCAAGCCCGCTGCCGCCGTCAGGCCGCCGAACACCATCACCCGCGTCGCGCCCAGACGCCGGACAATCCTGTCCCCGGTCAGCCGCCCGGCGGTCATGGTCAGCGCAAACGCCGCGTAACCCAGCCCCGCATACGCCGTGTCGATCCCGCGTTCCTGTGCCAGGAACACTGCGCTCCAGTCGAGCGCCGCGCCTTCGGCCAGGAACACGATGAAACACATACCGCCGATAAACAGCACGATGCCATGGGGCACGGCAAACGCCGGTCCCGAGCTTTCACTGCCGTAAGGCAACAGGTGCGGCGCAGCTTTCAGCAAGGCCAGCACCAGCACGACAATCACCACCGCCATCGCTCCCAGCGGTGAAAGGCCCAAGCCGAGCAGGGCGCTGACACCCGCCGCGCCAACAATCCCGCCGAGGCTGAACATCCCGTGAAACCCCGACATCATGTTCTTGCCGCTGGCACGTTCGACGATCACCGCTTGCAGGTTCACCGTCGAGTCCACCGTGCCCAGGCCCGCGCCGAACATGAACAGCGTGGCTATCAACGCTGGAATCGATGACACCGTCGCCAACAGCGGCAGGGCCGCACAGATCAGCAACACCCCGGCGCTCACCACTCGGCGACAGCCGAAACGCGTGGCCAGAAGCCCTGCCATCGGCATCGCCAGAATCGACCCCACCCCCAGGCACAACAGCAGCAAACCGAGCGTCCCTTCATCCAGCCCGGCCCGAGCCTTGGCGTAGGGCACCAGCGGCGCCCACGCGGCGATGCCGAAACCGGCAATGAAAAAGGCGATCCGCGTGGACATCTGTTCCAGGCGTCCGGGGATGACGGGCGCAGACGTGTTGAGGGCAGTCATGAAAAATCCTTGGCGTTGCGGGTTGCTGACAATAGACCGAGGAGCATCCTTGCATATCAGACAGCGTGTCGCGACCCTGAGGGTTTCTCCTAATCGTCAATCGCAACGTTAAAACGCCCCTCCCGTTGTGCTGCCCATCTCGCTGGTCAAGCTCACGTTGGGACCCGGCTGCCAGCGCATGCCGCTAGACGGATCATAGGATCCCACGCCCCCTGGGCGTCTTAATGGTCGTGCAGGTTGATGAATTCAGAGTTGAAGGTTTCGAACACGCGCGGATTGTCAGTGTTTAGATTGGCTTTGCCATCAAGGAAAACGTCGCCTTTATCACAGGGTTCACAATCGTGACGCCATTCGTTTCGGCCTCTGAGGAACAGCGGTTCGGGGTTATTGTTGTCGGTCATGTGGTTGGGCATGACGTCGTCGATCACCTTTACGCCGGCGCCGTTTTGACCGGCGATGACCGCACCGCCAAACGTGAGGGCAATCAGCAGGTGTAATAGGAACGTCCTTTTCATGATCGTTACCACACGATAGAGGCGAGGTTCTACTTTGGGGCGAGTTGGATGGGCTGTCTGCTGTCACAACTGACAGGTTGCAGCGATTGTTTTGCGATAAGAGGCGGGGGTTAAATAACCGGATCGTTTGCGGTTTTCTTCCGGGAGCCCCTAAAGTACAGGTTCTTTTCTGGCTGATTTCAGGACCGATCCATGGCACCGTTCTACGATGCTCGAGGCAATATCTATGCGGTTGCAGCGCCCGAGGCCGTGCGCTGCGCGGGTATCGATTTACCTGAGCTGGCCGGTCCGGCAGCGCAAACCTGCGAGGCATGGGCGCTGTCGGCCATCGAGGCGTTCTGTGGCTGGGCGCCTGGTACACAACCGTCCGGCAGCAAGGACCATCGTTGCGATGGCTTGCTGATCGGGCCGTTTCAAGACTCGCCACCGTTTGACCTGCTGATCGTCAACACCGACGGCACCCTGGCCGAGCGCAGTGGCAATGGGCTGACGATTTTCTCCCAGGCCCTGAGTGAGCAAGGTCTGCTGCCGAGGGACGAGCTTTGTTTTCTCAGGGTTCATCACGACAAGGCTGATGCGGGTTCACCGGTTGACACTTCGGTGAAACCGGCCGAGGTCGAGGGAGTGAAAGGCTTCTGGCTGGATCTGGGCAAACCCTCGTTCGGGCCTGACGCGGTGGGGGCTAAAGGGGTTGAAAGCGTGGAGTTGAACGGTCGCGACGTCAGCCATGTGCAGCCGTTGTCGGCGCTCGATCCCGCCTGGTCTCGAAGCCAGTTCGTGCGCATCGGCAATCCTCATTGCGTGACACTTTTAGAGAGCGCCAAGGCATTGCCGAGCAATGAGCAGATGCGCGAACCCGGGCTGTCCGAAGGGCTGACGCGTATCGCTTATGCCATGCCGACCGGGGTAGGGGAGCCGTGTGCTGCTGGCGTCAATCTGCAATGGGCGATGTTTGAGTCAGAAGGGCGAGTCGTCGCGCGGGTATTCGAGCGCGGAGAAGGGCCGACGGCCTCGTCGGGCACCAGCGCCAGTGCGGTGGCTTGCGCGGCGTGGCGGGTGGGTTGGGTCAGTGCCGGGGAGGTGAAAGTGGTCATGCCCGGTGGTACGGCGCCGATTTTATTGGAGGAAGCGGGTGGTGAATTGAGTCGGGTCAGCCTGTTTGGTACGGCTCGATTGATGAGCTGAATGTTAGATTGCCATCGCGAGCAAGCTCGCTCCCACATTGGATCTGTGTCGTTCACAAATTTCCTGTGGGAGCGAGCTTGCTCGCGATGAGGCCCGTCCAGTCAGCGAAAATTCAGGGCTGATCCGCCCATTCCACCACCGGCATCTGCCGCTTCATCAACACCTTGCCATCGCGCACTGAATACAGCGGCAGGCCCTGACTGCGGATCACCTCGTAATCACTGTCCGCCGACAGAATCAGCAAATTCGCTGGCCGCCCGCGTTCCAGTCCATAACGATCACCCAGGTTCATGGCCTTGGCGCTGTTGTCGGTGACCAGGTCCAGCGCGCTTTGCAGGTTGCGGTACCCGAGCATGTGGCAGATGTGCAGGCCGGCTTCGAGCACCCGCAAGATATTGCCGTTGCCCAGCGGATACCACGGGTCGACGATCGAATCCTGACCGAAACACACGTTCATCCCGGCTTCGAGCAGCTCGTTGACACGGGTTACGCCACGGCGTTTCGGGAAGTTGTCGAAGCGCCCTTGCAGGTGAATGCTTTCGGTGGGGCAGGAGACAAAACTGATCCCCGAATGCCCGAGCAGGCGGAACAATTTGGCGCAGTAAGCGTTGTCGTAAGAGCCCATCGCCGTGGTGTGGCTGGCGGTCACTCGCGAGCCCATGTCGCGACTGCGGGCTTCTTCGGCCAGCACCTCCAGAAAACGTGAGTGCGGGTCGTCGGTTTCATCGCAATGCACGTCCACCAGGCAACCGGTGCGCTCGGCCAGGTCCATCAGGAATTTCACTGAACTCACGCCTTGATCGCGGGTGTACTCGAAATGCGGAATACCGCCGACCACATCGGCCCCCATGCGGATCGCTTCTTCCATCAGCTCGCGACCGTTACGGTACGACTCGATGCCTTCCTGCGGGAACGCAACGATCTGCATGTCGATCAGGTGACGGCTTTCCTCGCGCACTTCGAGCATCGCCTTGAGCGCGGTGAGCTGCGGGTCGGTGACGTCGACGTGAGTACGCACGTGCTGGATGCCGTGGGCGGCGAGGGTCTGGATGGTTTTCCTGGCGCGGGTTTTGGTGTCCTCTTCGGTGATGGTCACCTTGCGCTCGCCCCAGCACTCGATGCCTTCGAACAGCGTGCCGCTCATGTTCCAGCGCGGCTCGCCGGCGGTGAGCGTGGCGTCGAGGTGAATGTGCGGCTCGACGAAGGGTGGCACTACCAGGTTGCCGCCGGCGTCCAGATCATCGGGGCCCAGGGTCGGCGCTTCGGTCTGTCGGGCGATGTTGCTGATCAGGCCGTTTTCCAGGTGCAACTCATGCAGGCCATCTTGGTTGCGCAGGCGGGCGTTGATGATGTGCATCAGGCGAATCCTTTTATAGATCTTGTAATGGTGCGTTGGCAGTACGGGCACCCAGCATGCCGGTCAGTAACACATACGTTAGCGCGGCAGCGGCAATCCCTACCAGCGGCGCGACCCACGGTGAGTTGAACGCAGCAACGGTGCCGACTGCGTAGGCGGCCAAACCGGACCAATTGAACGCTGGCAATCGGGCATCGGCCAGACGTGGATACTGACCACGATAACGGTAGAAGAAGTCCGCCATGATCACGCCGCCAATCGGCGGAATCACGGTGCCCAGCAGAATCAGGTAGGG
Source organism: Pseudomonas sp. UYIF39 (assembly GCF_029963765.1). Taxonomy (GTDB): domain Bacteria; phylum Pseudomonadota; class Gammaproteobacteria; order Pseudomonadales; family Pseudomonadaceae; genus Aquipseudomonas. Next base: position 218,957 of record NZ_JALBYU010000008.1, on the reverse strand, counting down.
CACCAGCATGTCGTACATGCCCAGCAGCGCCAACAGCGTGCCGATCACCGCGCCCGCCAGGGTTACGGTTTTGCGACGGCGGGTGCGCAGCAGGTTGCAGCCAGCGACGGCGAAGTTGTAGATGGTGTTGTCCTGGGTGCTCCAGATATTGAGCAGCAACATCGCCATCGCCGCCATGGCGAAGCCTTGCAACAGCAACACTTCGACCACGTCCGGTTGCTGGTAGACGATTGCGCCATAGGCACCGATCAACACCATCAGACCGTTGCCGACGAAGAAGCCGATCAGGCTTGCCAGCACCGCGACGCGTGCTGAACGGGAGAAACGCGTCCAGTTGGTCGCCTGGGTTGCGCCGCTGACGAAGGTGCCAAACACCAAGGTAATCGCGGTCGACCAGTCCAGTGTCCCGGACGGAGCCACCGCGAGCAAACCGTCGAGCCCGCCGACCTTCACTGTGGCGACCCACATCGACAGCATCAGCAGCAACATCATCGCCGGCACGGCGATGTACGACAGAATTTCCAGGCCGCGATAACCAACGTACGCGGTCGCGCAAAACATCAGGCCGAACAGCACCATCAGCCCGAGAACGGCGCCCTCGCTCAATTCGAAATATTTGCCCAGCACCACGGCAGCAGTGGCCGTGCCCCAGGCGTACCAGCCGATTTGGGTAAAACCGAGGATCAGGTCGCTGAGCTTGCTGCCCACTTCACCGAAGCAAAAGCGCCCCATCAGCACCGAATTCAGGCCGCTCTTGAAGGCGATGTAGCCCAAAGCTGCGGCGTATATTCCCAGCAGCAGATTGCCGACGATAATCACCGCCATCATCTCGCCGAAGCTGAACGCCACTCCGAGCTTGCCGCCGGCAAACATGGTCGCGGTAAAAAAGGTGAAACCCAGCAGCACCATGGCCGTGGAGGCCAGGCCTTTGCGGGCATGCATCGGGACTTCGCTGAGGGGGTAGTCGTTGCCGGGATCGTTCTGCGTCATGGGGCGTTCCTTGCTGAATGAGTGACGCGGGGGCGTGTTGCAGTGGTCGTGCCAAGCGTGGGGTGGTGTAGTTATTTATAGCCGAGCGGGGGAATTTGGCTTGAGGAAGGCTCGATAGCGGTGCGGCAGTGGTGCAAGTTGGAACACTGCCGTTGATCATTCCCACGCAGAGCGTGGGAATGGTCATGAAGGTAAAAACCGCAGAAGCGCCGCGACAATCGCTTCCGGCGCATCTTCCTGAACCAGATGCCCGGCATTGGGAACCGTCTGAAACCGCGACCCCGGAATCATCTGATGCAACGCCTGCCCGCGCTCAATGGGAATCCACAGATCGTCTTCCCCCCACAGAATCTGCACCGGACAACGAATCGTCGGGTACAGCCCTTCGACCTCACGGGTATAACGCTCATCCATCTGCGCAATCTGCCGATAGAACGCCGCTTGCCCCGGATCGCCGAGCCACGGCTGCACGTAAGGCGCGAGTTCGTCGTCCGGGATTTCGCGCTTGATCGCCCCGCGAATATAGGTCGGCACGATGGCTTGCTGAATGTAATCGGGCAGGCCACTGAATGCCGCCTCATGCTGACGCACATGCTGCACAAACGGCGAACCCCAGGGCGTCAGCGCCACGGGATCAATCAGCGTCAGACTGCGGTAGTCCTTGCCGTTCAGCAGGTGAGCACGCAGAGCTGTGGCGCCGCCGAAGTCGTGAGCAACCACGTCTGGTCGCTCCAGCCCCCAGTGATCGAGCAAGTGAGCCAACAGGTCGTTCTGCACACCCAGCGACACATCGCCCTCGATTTTCTCCGATAGCCCATAACCCAACAGATCAAAGTAATGCACCCGATGCGTGGTGATGAAGTGCGGCGCAATCCGGTGCCACACGTAAGAAGAGAAGGGCGTGCCATGCACGAACACCAACGGCGGACCGTCGCCCCGTACGGCGTAGCGAACGGAGTGCCCGTTGAAGCGATAGGTCTGAGGCAGCGGCCAGTCAGTCATTGGGGGTGTCCTCTTGGCGTGTTCGAGTCAAAAAGCATAGGCATAAAAAAACCACCGGTCTCGGTGGTTTTTTTGATCTATCGGTTTACTCACCGTGATAGATGCAGCCGCTGGTGCATGTCTCGTGAATGCGGATCGCGCTGAGTTCCGGCAACAGAGGCTTCAATTCCTGCCAGATGAATTTGGCCAGCACTTCGCTGGTCGGATTTTCCAGGCCAGGAATGTCGTTCAGGTAGTTATGGTCCAGGCGCTCATAGAGCGGCTTGAAGATCGCCTTGATTTCCGAGAAGTCGCGGATCCAGCCCGTGTGCGGATCAAGATCGCCGCTCAGGTGGATCGCCACTTTGAACGAGTGACCGTGCAGGCGGCCGCACTTATGGCCGTCCGGTACGTGGGGCAGGCGGTGGGCGGATTCGAAGGTAAATTCTTTGAAGATTTCCACAGTGATTTCAGCTCTGTCAGGTGGCAATCGCCGCGGCGATATGGGCAGGCGGCGAGTTTACCAGTTTGCGTTTGGCGTTGCGGGAAAACACTGACTAAAGGGTCAGCAAGCGCTCCCCGAGGCGACCGCTGGCGGCCAGTTCGAGGAACTCATCGCCCATACGACGGCTTTCATCCATCGTCGTGCGCCAGTATTTCTGCCGACTCGGGGCATCGCCCATGAAGCGTTTGAAGTCGTTGCGGTCCGGGAGTTTGCCGTAGGGCAGGCGCGCCAGGTAATCCTTCGATGGCGCCAGCAACAGGACATCCTGCAAACGCGCAGGACACGCTCGTCGCCACGGCAGGGTCTTGTCGAACCAGCCGGGAATGACCCGGTCGGTGAAATGCGGATAGAGCACGATGTCGTTGCCGCTGTAGGGCAGGTCGAGGTGATAGTCCAGCAGACCGCCATCGCGAAACGTCCCGGCACCGGCCCCCGGCAAATCACGCACGCCTTCCATCACCATCGGGATCGAGCCTGAGGCGAGCAAGGCCTGGCGCAGGTTGCCGGCATTCAGCGCAATGAAGCGCGAGGGGAAATCGTTGAGTGCATGGACCGGCGGTGCCAGACGCGGATCGTGAATGATCAGCCGTTCGAAATGCCGCGACAGGCGCGCCCGGCCGCGCAGGTTGTCGGCAATCACCGATGACAGGCCCAGCCCCAGTCGGCCGCGATGATCGTCCGCCAGCAGGCCGTGGCTTTTGACCACCAAGATGTTCAGTCGGTAATGAGCGTTGTCCAGAATCGAAGCGTCGCGGCCGTCGAGCAGGTCATCGAGCATGCGCCGAGAGCTCTGGCTGATCTGCGCCATGGTCACGCCCTTGACGAAGTTCTGCTCGGTGTAGAGGTGACCGAGGCGGCGGATACCTTCGGCGGCATCCGGCAGGCAAGCGCTGGCGAAGCGCCAGGAACCCACCGACGCACCGATCAACGAGCGCTCCCGCGGTGCCGCCGGCAGCCATTCACCGAACAACGCCAGGTCCAGACCTTGAATCCCCAGCGCCTTGGGACCACCGGCGGCACCCGGCAGTGTGCCGACATCGGCGGCGCTCAAACCGTTTTCACGGATGCGCGCCAAGGCGCGAGGGCCGGCCTTGAGAGTCAGCGAGGGGAACTTGATGTGGATAGCTGTCATACCGGTCTCGAATGCAGGCAAGCGGGGGATTATAAGTGCATGAATCCCCTGTGGGAGCGAGCTTGCTCGCGATAGCTGTGTGACAGTCGACATATTTGTTGAAAGTTAAGCCGCCATCGCGAGCAAGCTCGCTCCCACAGGTTTTGTGTATGTCTGCGATGTCGGGTTGTCATGACCAATGATGGCAATTCAGTTTCAGTTAAGTTCGGATCGCTAAGGTGGCTCCCGTAGGCGACACATAAAAAAATATGGAGACACCCCATGAAAACCCTGACTGCCCTGTTCACCGCGTCCATCATCGGCATGACCGCCAGCATCGCCCACGCTCGCGACCTCGGCCCCGACGAAGCCCTGAGACTGCGCGACGCTGGTACCATTGTGTCTTTGGAGAAGCTCAACGCCACCGCTCTGACCAAACACACTGGTGCCACCATCACCGAAACCGAGCTGGAAGAAGAGTACGGCAAGTACATCTATCAGGTGGAATTGCGCGACCCTCAGGGCATTGACTGGGGCCTGGAATTGGACGCTGTCAGCGGGCAGATTCTCAAGGATCATCAGGATACGTAATGAAGGTAAATCTATGCACCAGCAGTCGAATGGCGCTGGCGCTTCTGGCTTTTTGCTCGGTGGTCATGGCCCGCGACCTGGATCAGGACGAAGCCCTGCGCCTGCGTCAACAGGGGGTGATCCTGCCGCTGGAGCAGCTGTTGCAGCAAGCGCTGGACCGCTACCCCGGGGCCAAATTGCTGGAAGCCGAGCTTGAAGAGAAACACGACGTCTACGTGTATGAAGTCGAGCTGCTGACCACCGAAGGCGTGGTTCGCGAACTGGACCTCGACGCCACCACCGGCCAGTTACTGAAAGACAAGGAAGATTGATCGATGCGTTTGCTTCTGGTGGAAGACCATGTGCCGCTGGCCGACGAACTGATGGCCGGCCTCAACCGTCAGGGTTACGCCGTTGACTGGCTGGCCGACGGTCGCGACGCGGTGTATCAGGGCAGCAGCGAGCCTTATGACCTGATCATCCTCGACCTCGGCCTGCCGGGTTTGCCAGGGCTCGAGGTGCTGACGCAATGGCGGGCCGCCGGCCTGTCGACGCCAGTGCTGATTCTCACTGCCCGTGATTCCTGGGCCGAACGGATCGAAGGTCTCAAGGCCGGCGCCGACGATTACCTGACCAAGCCCTTCCACCCCGAAGAGCTGCACTTGCGCGTCCAGGCGCTGTTGCGCCGTTCCCACGGCCATGCCAACCAGCCGACGCTCAAGGCTGCCGGACTGCACCTGGACGAAGGCCGCCAATGCGTGACCCGCGACGGTGCCGACATCCAGCTCACCGCCGCTGAATTCTGCCTGCTGCGTTATTTCATGCTGCACCCCGAGCAGATACTTTCCAAAAGCCACCTCGCCGAACACCTCTACGACGGTGAAACCGAGCGCGACTCCAACGTGCTCGAAGTCCGCGTCAACCACCTGCGGCGCAAACTCGGGCGCAGCGTCATCGAAACCCGTCGCGGCCAGGGTTACCTGTTCGGCGGGCAAGCCCAGTGAGGTCGATCCAGCGTCGCTTGAGCCTGGGGCTGATCAGCGTGATGGTGATCGTCGGCCTGGTGCTGGCGCAGACCAGCCTGTGGCTGTTCGAAATGGGTTTGCAGCGCTACCTCGAAGCCGGGCTGCGCAACGACAGCGAAAACCTGCTGGTGGCGCTGGTGCGTGGGCCGCAGGGTTTGCAGCTGGATGAGCGACACCTGTCGCCGGCCTATCAGCGACCGTTTTCCGGGCATTACTTCCGCATCGATTTTGCCGACAGCCATTGGCGCTCCCGTTCGCTGTGGGATCAGGAACTGCCGCGCCTCGACCATGCCGGCCTGCACAGCAACCTGGAATTGGGGCCGGAAGGCCAGCAATTGTTGGTGCTGCGTTCGGACTATCGGCGCCTGGGCCAGTCGATTTCAATCAGCGTGGCCCAGGATTACACGCCGGTACGCGAGAGTTTCCAGCGCATGCGTCAAGTCGGATTGGGCCTAGGGCTGACGGGACTGCTGCTGATTTTGCTGCTGCAACGGATCACCGTGCGCCGCGCCTTGCGCCCTCTGGAAAAGGCGCGAGAGCAGATCGCCCAGTTGCAGCAGGGCCAGCGCTCGCAACTCGATGACCAGGTGCCGGTAGAGCTTGAACCGTTAGTGGCGCAGATCAACCATTTGCTGGCGCACACCGAAGACAGCCTCAAGCGTTCGCGCAATGCGCTGGGCAACCTCGGCCACGCCTTGAAAACCCCGTTGGCGGTGTTGTTGAGCCTGGCTTCAAGCGAGAAACTCGACGCGCATCCGGAGCTGCGCAAGGTGATGCAGGCGCAGCTGGAGCAGGTCCAGCAACGACTGAATCGCGAACTTAATCGCGCCCGGTTATCCGGCGATGCATTGCCGGGGGCGTTGTTTGATTGCGATGCCGAATTGCCTGGGTTATTGGCGACGTTGAACATGATTCATGGTGAGCATCTGGACCTCAGCTATGTGGCGCCGAAGGGGTTGCAACTGCCTTGGGATCGCGAGGACTTGCTCGAACTGCTCGGTAACTTGCTGGACAACGCCTGCAAATGGGCGGACGCCGAGGTTCGTTTGAGCGTGGTCGAGACGGCCGAAGGGTTTGAGTTAAGCGTGGAAGACGATGGGCCGGGGATTCCCGAAAACCAGCGCGATCAGGTGTTCAGCCGGGGTACTCGGCTTGATGAACAAACGGATGGGCATGGGTTGGGATTGGGGATTGTGCGGGACATCGTCGATACGTGGGGCGGGGTGTTGCGGTTGGCGGAGAGTGAGTGGGGTGGGTTGAAGGTCGTGATCGAATTACCCAAACGCTGAGTAACCTGTGGGAGCAAGCTTGCTCCCACATTGGATCTTCAGTGGGTACTGAATTTGGGTTAAACCCGGAACTGATCCATCAAACTCTGCTGCTGATTCGCCAGGCTATTGAGCGACTGACTCACCCGCGCCGATTCATTGGCCTGCCCCGACAGCGACTCCGTCACATCCCGAATCGTCGCCACGTTGTTGTTGATCTCCTCGGCCACGGCGCTTTGCTCTTCCGCGGCACTGGCGATCTGCAGGTTCATGTCGCTGATCACCGTCACCGCCTCACCAATCTGCCGTAGCGCCGTCACCGCCTGACCCACCTGTTCGACACTGCCCTGAGCCTGACGATGGCTGTTGTTCATCGAGCCAACCACGTCCTGCGTGCCGCTCTGCAACTGCTCAATCACCAGACGGGTTTCTTCGACAGACTCCTGGGTCCGGCGTGCCAGATTGCGCACTTCATCGGCCACTACGGCAAAACCGCGCCCGGCTTCACCGGCACGAGCGGCCTCGATGGCGGCGTTAAGCGCCAGCAGGTTGGTCTGTTCTGCGATGGCCCGAATCACTTCCAGCACCGAACCGATCTTCTCGCTGTTGGCCGCCAGGCCTTCGACTTGAACCATCGCCGCGCTCATGTCGGCGGCGAGGCTGTCGATGCTGGCGGTGGTGCGGTCGATCACGGTCAGACCGCGACGGGTGGCCTGATCTGCATCCCGCGCTGCCTGTGCCGCTTGCGCTGCACTGCGAGCAACGTCTTGAGCGGTGGCGCTCATTTCGTGGGAAGCGGTAGCGACCTGATCCACCTGACGGTATTGCTGCTCCATGCCAGCGCTGGTCTGGGTGGCGATGGCGGACGACTGATCCGCCGTGCTGCGTGCGTCCTGCACCGAGCGTTTGACCTCGGCGATGATCGGTTGCAGCTTGTCGAGGAAGCGGTTGAACCAGCCGGCCAATTGGCCGAGTTCGTCCTTTTTGTCGTAGGCCAGGCGGCGCGTCAGATCGCCTTCGCCGCTGGCAATGTCCTCGAGCATGTGCGCCACGCCCAGGATCGGCCTGGTCACGCTGCGGGCCATCAGCCACACCAGCAACAGGCCAATCAACGCCGCCAGCACACCCAGGCCGAGTTCGACCAGGGTGCCGGCGGTGTTGCTGTCATCGAGTTGCTTTTTCAACGCTTCGGCGGGGCCGACCAGGACTTTCTCCGGCACCTCGAGCAACACGCCCCAGGACTTGCCGCCGGGAATCGGCTGGAACGGCGACAGCACTTTGAGCTGTTGATTGTTGTGCAGGCTTTCGGTCTTGCTGCTGGCGGCGAGCATGCGGATCAGCTCGGCACCGTTGGTCTTGTCCACGGCGTCCAGGCGCTGGCTGAGTTTGCTGGCGTCCGGGCTGTAGCCGGCCAGCAAACCGACCGGGCTGATGATGCTGACGTTGGTCTGGCCGTCATAGAGCTTCTTGCTCGCACCTTGGCTGACGGCTTGCAGGCTGTTGAGGTTGATGTCCACCGACAGCGAAGCAATGACCTTGCCGTTGACCGTCAGCGGGAAAACGATGCTGGTCATCAGCACGTTCTGGCCGTCGATCACGTAGAAGTAGGGTTCGATCACGCAGGGCTTGAGGGTCGTGCGCGGGCAGGTGAACCAGGCATTGGCCGGTTCGCCGCTGGGGCCGGTGCTGATGTCGGCCATGTCGCTTTCCGGTAGCGCCATCGACGTCACCTTGCCAGGCGTCGGTTGCGACCAGTACAGGGCAAAACGGCCCTTGTCGTTGCTGCCCAGTTCGGCCTGGCCGGCGAACAGATCGTCCTTGCCGTCCAGCGCGTTGGCTTCGAACACCAGCGAGAGGCCGAGCAGTTCCGGGTTGGCTTGTAGGGCTGACTTGACCTGACGTGTCAGGTCTTCACGCAGGTCAAAGGCATCGAGGAAGCGCTTCTCGGCCTGGTCGCGCAGGAACAGCACCTGACGCGAAAAGCCGTGGCCATATTGATAGGCATCCATGAACTGCTGGCGAATCCCCAGCGCCTGGTTTTCACCCTGGGATTCGATCCGGGCCTGGGCAGCTTCGGTGAGCATCTCCATGCTGGATGCTTTCACCATCTCGGAGCTGTGCTCCATGCGATACAGCGAAAGACCCACCAGCAGGGTCACGATGCCGGCCAGGCACAGCCCGGCCAGCAGGGTGATTTTCCATTGAATGGAAAGTTGTCTGAGCGACATGGAGACGTCCTTTATTCGATAAATATCTGAGACTTTGCACTGTAACGGCCGCGATTCGGCTTTCTTTATGCGGTACACCAAAGCTTTTGTGGCGAAGGGGATTACCTGTGGCGAGGGGATTTAGCGAAACGTCGCACCGCCCCGTTGGGTCGCGAAGCGGCCCCCTGCATTACGTCAGCCACACCGAATTGTCAGGTTTTACGACTGCTTCGCAGCCGAACGGGGATAAATCCCCTCGCCACAGGAGATCACAGGCAATTGCCCATCATTTACTGGCCGGGCGCTTTGACACCGGGCCGACTCTGCGGCACAGTGCGCGCCCTCTAATAAAACCCTCTCATTTAATCCGCTGGCGGCTCTTTGCAGGCTGCCGGCCGGACTCTTTCCGTTTGTCTTGAGGTAACGATGATTAATGCTGTAATTGCCGCGGTCGGCGTCATGCTGATCCTCAGCCTGTCCCGCGTGCACGTCGTAATCGCGCTGATCGTGGGCGCCCTGGTGGGCGGTTTGACCGGTGGCCTGGGGATCGACGCCACATTAAAAGCCTTCAACAGCGGCCTCGGTGGCGGCGCGACGGTCGCGTTGTCCTACGCACTGCTTGGCGCTTTCGCCGTGGCCATTGCCAAGTCCGGCCTGGCCCATGCTTTGGCCGACAAAGCCCTGTTGATGGTCGACCGTCAGCACGCCAGCGGTGGCCGGCAGGTCAAATGGCTGTTGATCGGTTTGCTGTGGGTGGTGGCCATCGCGTCCCAGAACATCTTGCCGATACATATCGCCTTCATTCCGCTGCTGGTGCCGCCGCTTTTATATGTGCTGACCAAGCTGCAACTGGATCGCCGGTTGATTGCCTGTGTCATGACCTTCGGCTTGATTACGCCGTACATGTTCTTGCCCGTGGGCTTCGGCAACATCTTCCTTAATGAAATCCTGCTGGCCAACGTTGCGCGTAGCGGGGTAGACATCAGCGGCATCAACGTCACTCATGCCATGGGGATTCCGGCGTTGGGCATGGTCGTCGGGCTCGCGGCAGCGTTTGTCAGCTATCGCAAGAAGCGCGTCTACGATCTGGAGAAGATTGAGCAAGTCGAACAGGTCGCGGTGCAGTACAACCCGTTGAGCCTGATGGTTGCCGGTCTGGCCATCGCGGTGGCGTTTATCATTCAGCTGTTGCTGGATTCGATGATCATCGGTGCGCTGACAGGCTTTCTGATTTTTTCGGTGTCGGGGATCGTGAAGTGGCGTGAAACCGACGATCTGTTCACCGAAGGCATGAAGATGATGGCGATGATCGGTTTCATCATGATCGCCGCGTCCGGTTTTGCCGAGGTGATGAAAGCCACCGGAGAGGTGCAGACGCTGGTCGAAGCCTCGGCTTCGTGGATCGACCACAGCAAAGGCATTGGTGCGTTGCTGATGTTGCTGGTCGGACTGCTGGTGACCATGGGCATCGGTTCGTCGTTTTCCACCGTGCCGATACTCGCCGCGATTTTTGTGCCGTTGTGCGTACAGTTGGGTTTCAGCCCGATCGCGATCGTTTGTCTTGTCGGGACGGCCGGTGCGCTGGGCGATGCCGGTTCGCCGGCGTCGGACTCGACCCTCGGCCCGACCTCGGGTCTGAACATCGACGGCCAGCACCACCACATCTGGGACACCGTGGTCCCGACCTTCCTGCACTACAACCTTCCGTTGCTGGCGTTCGGCTGGGTGGCTGCGATGGTCCTCTAAACACATTTCCCCTGTGGGAGCGGATTCAACTTTTGGCCTGGCGTGCCGTTAAAGCCTTTAACCACGCCAATAAAATCAAAAGAGTGAACCGTCATGCGCATGAGCCTGAAGGCTAAAGTCCTGTCCCTTGCCGTCCTCCCGGTGTTGCTCTTTGCGCTGGTCATCAGCCTGACCACGTTGTTCATTCTGCAGGAGCAGGCCCGCAAGGAAGTCGAGGAAACTCGCCAGCGTCTGCTCAGCGATGCCAAGGCAACGCTGCAAAGCTACGTCGCCGTGGCCATGACCACGATCAAACCTCTTTACGATGCGGCCGCCCCCGGTGATGACGCGGCGCGGGCCCAGGTGGTCAAGTTGCTGTCGAGCATCACCTACGGCAAGGAGGGCTACTTCTTCGGCTACGACTCCAACACCGTGCGCCTGTTCAAGGCCAACAGCCCTGAAGGCGTGGGCCAAAGCTTCAAGGACAACCGCGATCCGAATGGCGTGTACGTCAACCGCGACCTGGTGAAAGTCGCCAAGGACGGCACTCACTACCTGCAATACAGCTCGCCGCTGCCCGGCAACACCCAAGTGCTGGTGCCCAAGCTCGGCTACACCGAATACCTGCCGAAGTGGGACATGGCCGTCGGTACTTCGGTCAACCTCGATGGCATCGAAGCCCAAGTGGCGCTGGTCGAAGTCAAGGTCCAGGAGCGCATGCAAGGCGTGGTGCTGAGCATCGTCGGGATTGCCGCCGTGGTGCTGTTGGTGATCGCGGCCGCCGGGATGCTGCTGGCTAACACCATCTTGCGTCCGCTGAACCTGATGAAAGCCAACCTCGATGACATCGCGGCGGGCGAGGGTGACCTGACGCGTCGCCTGACCATCACCAGCCAGGATGAACTCGGCGAGCTGGCCGGCTCGTTCAACCGCTTCGTCGACAAGATCCACGGCCTGGTGCGCCAGATCACCGAAATGACCTCGCAACTGACCGGGCTGGTGAATCAGGTCTCCGACCAGGCGCAGCGCTCGGATCAGGCCATGGAGCGTCAGCGTCACGAGACCGATCAGGTCGCCACGGCGATCAACCAAATGTCCGCCGCTGCTCAGGAAGTGGCGAAAAGCGCTCAAAACGCCGCGGTGGCTGCCCAGCAGACCGACGAAGAAGGCCAGGCTGCCAAGCGTGTGGTGGCCGGCAGCATCGTGAAGATTCATGCATTGGTGGACGACATTCGCAGCAGTGGCGTGTCTCTGGACAGTTTGCAAAAAGACGTGTCGTCGATTGTCAGCGTGCTTGGGGTGATTCGTTCGATTGCCGAGCAGACCAACCTGTTGGCACTCAACGCCGCCATTGAAGCCGCTCGTGCCGGTGAGGCCGGGCGTGGCTTTGCCGTGGTGGCCGATGAGGTTCGAGCGCTGGCCAGTCGTACACAAATCAGCACCCAGGAAATCCAGGGCATGATCGATCGCTTGCAGGCCGGCACTCAGTCGGCGGTGGAAGCGATGCGCCGTTCCAGCGAGGCCGGCGACGGCACTTCGGCTCAGGCCAACGAGGCCGGCGCTTCGCTCGATACCATGGCCCAGCTGATTGGCACCATCAACTCGATGAACGCGCAGATCGCCAGCGCTGCCGAAGAGCAGACCGCCGTGGCCGAAGAGATCAACCGCAGCGTGCATCAGATTGCGGTGGCGGTGGACAGCGTTGCCGATGAAACCCAACTCGGCGCCCAGACTTCCCGCAGCCTCGCCGACCTCGGTCAGCGCCTGGGCAAACTGGTGGGGCAGTTCCGTATCTGACTTTATTCACCGAATATTGGAGGCAAGCACTGAACCTGTGGGAGCAAGCTCGCTCCCACAGGGATTGTGGTGCCGACAGATACTACGGCCTGTCCCAGTAGGGCACCGTTCCAAAACACTCGACAAAAAAATCAATCACCGTCCGCACCTTCACCGACAACCGTCGGCTGCCCGGCCACAGCACCGCAATCTGCTGCGGCTCAAGGCTGTTGGACACCTGATACGCCCCCAGCACCGGCACCAGCGTGCCATTGCGCACCGCCTCACCAATCAGCCACGACGGAAACATCACCAGCCCCAAGCCTTGTTCGGCGGCTTGGGTCAGGGTGTCGGCGTGGTTGCCGGTGATCGGCCCCTTCACCGACCAGGGCGTCCAGTCCTGCTGATCCTTGCGGAAAAACCAGCGTTGCTGGCCGGTCACGCCCTTGTAGGCCAGGCACTGATGCGCGGCCAATTCTTGGGGATGGTGCGGCGTGCCGTGACGTTCCAAATAGGCCGGGCTCGCGGCGACTTGAAAACGATGGGGCGCCAGAATCCGCGCCTGCATGCTCGAATCGTGCAGCGGGCCGATGCGAAACAGCAGGTCGGCGCCTTCCTGCAGCGGGTCGACGTAGCTGTCGGTCTGCTGGATATCCAGTTGCAGTTTCGGGTAGCGCTCACAGAGCTGCCCCAGCCACGGCGTCAGGTGCCGCTGGCCGAACACCACTGGCGCATTGATCCTCACCAGTCCGCTCGGTTCGCTTTGCTGTTCCTGCAGGGCCTGTTCGGCCTCTTCGAGTTGCACCAGCACCAGCCGCGCGTGATGACCGAGCATGCGCCCGGCTTCAGTGGGCGAGACGGCGCGGGTGTGGCGATAAAGCAATTGCTGGCTCAGGGCTTGCTCCATCAATTGGATCTGCCGGGAAATCGAAGAGGGTGCCAGGCCTTCGCGGCGGGCAACTTCGGAAAAACTGCCGTGGTCCAGCACCGCTACAAACAGCCGAAGTGCCTTGAATCCCAGTTCGTTTAGGCCATGCATGACGAATCCTGCTGTGCGAGTTACGCAAAAGTGTTGTCTGGATGCTCCCATTTATCGCAAAGGACCGCCAGCCGATAATGCGCGCCATTCCAACTGAAGTCCGACCCCCTCTGTAGGAACTGTCGAGTGCAACGAGGCTGCGATCTTTTTATCTTGATCTTTAAAATCAAAAGATCGCAGCCTCGTTGCACTCGACAGCTCCTACAGGGGGGATACGAGGTGCTACTTATGCAAGCTGCGTTAAATGAACAAGCGGGTGTCATCGCGACGCCTGTCACCAAACCGGGGCTGCGGCTGTTGCTGCTGCCACTGGTGATTCTGGCCGGCATGGGTCTGTCCGTAGAGGCCGGTTTGCTCGGGCCGCTTGGCGTTCAGGTCGGGCACTTGTGGGCGACCTTGAGCATCTTCGGTGTCGGCTCGGCGATTCTGTTTTTGCTGTTGCTGTTCAGCGGTCCGCAACAGGGGCCCGCTTTGAATGAGCTGCCGCGCTGGCAGTTGATCGGCGGGTTTTTGGGGCCGATGTACGTGATCGTGCTGACCTTGGCTACGCCGCACATCGGCATTGCCATGACCATGATCGCAATCCTCTCCGGGCAGGTCGGCAAAAGCGTGTTGATCGACCACTTCGGCTGGTTCGGCGCTACCCGAAAAAAGGTCAACGGTGAACGTTGGCTGGCCTTGTTGCTGATTGTCGCGGCACTTGTTCTGATCGCTCGGGGTTGATGATGAATCTGATCATTTTGTTGGCGGTGGTCGTGGCGGCCGGTGCGGTGTTGAGTGTCCAGGCGGCGATCAATGGGCGATTGGGCGAAACGGTAGGTGTGTTGCGCAGCAGTTTGCTGACCTTCGTGGTCGGTGCAGTGACTACCGGGCTGCTGATTCTGTTTTTCGAACCGGCCCATGCCGTGAGTTTGCTGGACGTGCCGAAATGGCAGCTCAGCGGTGCGTTGTTCGGGGTGGTCTACATGATGGTGATGGTTGGCGCGGTGCCGCGGGTCGGCACGGCGGTGGCGACGGTGGCGGTGATCGTCGGGCAACTGGGGATGGGGATGTTGATCGATAACTTCGGCTGGCTGGGCAACCCGGCGATCGAGTTGTCCAGCAGCCGGATACTGGCGATGGTGTGTCTCGCGTTGGCGTTGCTGTTCATGTATCGCAGCAGTACGCGGCAGGGCTGACGCAAGCTCCTACACTGGTGGTACGGGTCGCATTTGCCAGACCCGGACGACCACAACCAATGGAGTCAGGCTCATGATCGACAGTAAAAGTAAATGCGACTGCCCCAAATGCTCCTGCAAACTGGGCGAACATCCGATCGCGCGCCACGGCAAGCACTTTTGCTGTGAAGCCTGCGCCAAGCACCACGAACATGGCGAAGAATGTGCCAGCAAGGGTTGCAAGTGCGCCCAACGCTGACCACTCATCCAAAAAAGGTGGAGCCTGATCGGGCTCCACTTTCATTTCAATTTGCCGGTCGCCACTTGACGTTTTCCACGCCGAACTTCTCCGCCATCGGCTTGCTGGTTTTTTGCACCTTCTCTCGGCCGAAGCGAGGGATTCGTCCGACCCCCGCGTCGCAACTTGCCCAATGCCAGGCATCCGCATTATCCATCTTGTCCAGGCGGATGATGAAAGACTTGGGCGCGCCATGAAGGGTGTATTCAATGACGAAAAGTTTTGCGTTGTTCATAAAGCCCATATTCCTCCCTGTGGTAATACAAGGATCGTCGGAGTTACGGAAAATTCAGTCGAATTGTCAGATGGATGCCGCCCGTAGCGACAAGGCCCGTGGCTCGTTACCATGCAAACTCTGAAACCTCCAATGATTGCTGCCCATGGCCCTTGCCGCGCCCCCAGACCTGAGTGACACCGATGTGCCCGTGCAACCGCTGGCGCGCACCTATCCGCGCGGCTTGTACATCGAGCCGCATGAGCATGTCTGGGGGCAGTTGCTGTATGCAATGAGCGGGGTAATGTGGGTCGAGACGCCCCATGAAGCGCTGGTGGTGCCGCCGCAACGAGCGGTGTGGCTGCCGCCAGGTGTGCCGCACGGGATTCGCGTGGTCTCGGATTTACAGATGCGCAACATTTACCTGCGGCCCTCATTGGCGGTGACACTGGACGACACGGTTCAAGTGATCGAAGTCGGCGGACTGCTGCGTGAGCTGATCGTCGGGTTGGTGGAGCAGGGCAACGATGGCGCGCCCGAGTATTACGAAGCGCTGGTCGGTCTGGCGCTGCTGGAGCTTAGGCGAGCCAGGCGCTCGCTGCTGAAGATTCCTTTGCCGGATGATTCCGACCGGCGCCTGATGAACCTGTGTCAGGCGGTCATGGCCGCGCCGTCGCTGGACATTGCTTTCGAGCAGCACGCCGAAAACGCCGGTGCCAGCGTGCGTACCCTGGCGCGGTTGTTCAAGGACGGTTTGGGCATGGGCTTCGCCGAATGGCGGCGCCAGGTGCAACTGGCAACGGCGGTGGCAGAATTGATCCAGGGCGTGCCGGTGAGTGCGATTGCCCGGGAGCTGGGTTATTCGCCGAGCAGCTTTAGCGACATGTTTCGGCGGGAACTGGGTGTCGCGCCTTCGCAGTTTTCGGCGAGCCAGCGCCAGCCCTAGCCATAACGAAAACGTGTAGCAGCCTTCGGCAGCTGCTACAAGTGGCCTTGCGTCCGGCATTAATGCTTTGGCCGATATTCAGAAGCACTTGGCCGGTGCTCGTCGCTACCGATCTTTAGACTCCGGGCATACCTTAATTAGCCACGGAGTCTGCCATGAGTTACCTCATCTCATTGGCCATCGGTCTGGGCGTCGGTCTGCTCTACGGCGCACTGGATTTTCGTTCCCCCGCACCACCGGCCATCGCGCTGGTAGGGCTGCTCGGCATGTTGGCCGGTGAGAAGGTGTGGCCCATGGGCCGGCAACTGGTCGCTGGCTGGATCTCCTGAACCGTTTATTCATTCGAGGGAAACGCTCATGAAAGCACTGCAATTCGACAAGACCGGTGACCTCTCGGCCCTGCGCTACGTTGAGGTGCCGACCCCCGTCCCCGGCGCCGATGAAGTGCTGGTCCAGATCAAGGCCGCCGGCCTCAACCCCAGCGATGTGAAGAACGTGCTCGGGCGCTTTCCCTACACCACACTGCCGCGGATTCCCGGTCGTGATTTCGCCGGTGTGGTCGTTGACGGCCCGCAAGCGCTGATCGGCCAGGAAGTCTGGGGCACCGGCCGTGAACTGGGCTTTTTCGCCGACGGCTCGCACGCACAATTCGTCAAACTGCCGGCCAATGGCGTGGCGCAAAAGCCGACCCATCTGAGTTTTGCCCAGGCGGCAAGCCTCGGCGTGCCGTACACCACGGCGTGGGATGCGTTGGAGCGCAGTGGGGTGACGGCCGAAACCCGGTTGTTGGTGATCGGCGGCGGGGCGGTTGGCACTGCGGCGCTGGCGCTGGCCAAGGTGCGTGGTGCTCAAGTACTGGCAGCGGCGCGGCGGCCCGAGCAAATCAAGGATTTGCAGACCCAGGGGTATCAGACGCTGCAACTGGATAAACCCGAGGACCTTGGCGCACAGGTGAGCGCCGTGTATGCCGGCGGCGCCGATGTGATTTTCGACACCACCGGTTTCTGGCTGCCGGCCTCGGTCCCGGCGCTGGCCGCGTTCGGTCGCA
This sequence comes from Pseudomonas sp. UYIF39, assembly GCF_029963765.1. Taxonomy (GTDB): domain Bacteria; phylum Pseudomonadota; class Gammaproteobacteria; order Pseudomonadales; family Pseudomonadaceae; genus Aquipseudomonas. The sequence goes on along the minus strand of NZ_JALBYU010000008.1, from coordinate 202,097 downwards.
TCGCAATCATCGCCGCGCCGGTGGACGGCCAGGTGCAATTGCCGGCCCTGGCGCTGTATCGCAAGGGCGGTTCGGTGGTGGGGATCAACTCGTTGTTGTACGGCGTCCAGGCATGTGCGGCGATGCTTGATCAGTTCGGCACGTTCTTCGATCAGGGCTTGTTGCCGTTGCCCGAGGGTCTGTTTGAATCGCCGTTGGCAGAAGGTCTGGAGCGGTATGCGGAAGTGAACCAGGGCGGCAGTGACAAGGTGATTTTGTTGCCTTGACCGACATTGATATTGAATGTGCCGCCCCATCGCAAAACTCAGAACTGATAGCCGATACCAGCGTAATACCCCCAGCCATTGGAGCGGGCGCGGAAGTTACCATCGCCGAAATTCAACTCACTGCCATCCTCCCAGTTGCCGCCGTTGTGGAAATAACGGCCGACCAGGGTGAAACGCAAGTGGGTGAACGAGTAGAGCAAGACGTTGGTGGCGACGGTGGCGTTGGCGGTGCGAGCCGGGTTGTCCTTGTGCAAATCCGAGCCGAAGTCGAAGTTGGTGAACCCGATGTAGGTCAGCGACGCGCCGTTGCTGAAGCTGCTGATCGGCACGATGTATTTGAGTTGGGCGCGATAGCCGTCCCATGAATACTCGTTGCTGGCGCCGTAGTTTTCCCACTGGTAGCGCCCATAGAAGTTGGCCGACAGGTTGACCCGCGAATGGGTGTCGATGTCGGTGCCCAAACCGCTGTATAGCGTACTGGCGCGGTTGGCGCTGTTACTCCCGTGGTCGTAGATCCAGTCAAAGGCGACGTACCACTCCTTGAACGGCCCGATGGCCAGGCTGCGGCCGGCGAGGTAATCGATGGAGATCCTCGGTTCGTGCTCCATGAACACCGGCGAGCCGTGGTCCCACACGCCTTTGTCATGGCTGTTGCCGATGTCGAAAATCTTCGGGATGTCGATGTAGCCGTACAACTCGAACGGCCCCTTGCGCCCGAAGTACTCGTATTCCAGGTAGATATCGTCGGCCGGTTGCGGGCCGAAACTGATGTCTTTGCTGCCGATGACGGTCAGGTCCTGATTGAACCAGTCCGAGAGGTACACGCCTTTTTTCGGTGGGCTCGCTTCGGGGCTGAGGCTTTCGCCTTGGGCGGATTCTTCGGCGGGATCGGGTTGTGCCAAAACGGTGCTGCTGAGTAGTCCTGTAACGCTGGCCAGCAGCAAGGAAACAGCAAAGGTGCGCGAGCAAGTCACGCGGCTGGACGTGCGGTGCATTAAAAGTCCCTTTTCGTGCGGATCGAAGGCCCGGTTCTGCGGGCTTGCGCTGTTATGTAGCGAAAACGCTTGTATCAGCGACTAGCAAACGTTTGCACAAGGCATACCAATTTTGCTCAAGGCATGGAAAAGGTTAAGGAGTTGGTGGTTTAACTGTCGTTTCGGTCAGGGTTTGTGCGCCAAAGTGGTATCGCTTGCACGATGATCGTTCGATTGGGGGCCGCTGCGCAGCCCAACGGGGGCAAGCCCCCTCGCCACAGGGTTGATGTAGACTCTTCGGCACTGACTTCACGAGGTGTGTCCCCAATGAGCGAACCGATTCGTCTGACCCAATACAGCCACGGCGCAGGTTGCGGCTGCAAGATTTCTCCTCAGGTACTGGAGGTGATTCTGGCCGGCAGCGGGGCGCAGAACCTTGATCCGAAACTCTGGGTCGGCAACGCCTCGCGTGATGACGCGGCGGTGTACGCCATCGATGAAGAACGCGGCGTGGTGTCGACCACCGACTTCTTTATGCCGATCGTCGACGACCCGTTCGATTTCGGTCGCATCGCCGCCACCAATGCCATCAGCGACATCTACGCCATGGGTGGCGATCCGTTGATGGCGATTGCGATCCTTGGCTGGCCGGTCAACGTACTGGCGCCGGAGATTGCCCGGGAAGTGATTCGCGGCGGGCGTTCGGTCTGCGATGAGGCTGGGATTCCGTTGGCCGGTGGACATTCCATCGACGCGCCGGAGCCGATCTTCGGCCTCGCCGTGACCGGTCTGGTGGAAAAGCGCCATATGAAGCGCAACGACACTGCCACCGCCGGTTGCCTGCTTTACCTCACCAAACCGCTGGGCATCGGCATCCTCACTACCGCCGAGAAGAAGGGCAAATTGCGCCCTGCCGACATCGGCCTCGCTCGCGACTGGATGTGCACCCTGAACAAACCCGGCAGCCGTTTCGGCAAACTCGAGTGCGTCACCGCGATGACCGACGTCACCGGTTTCGGCCTGCTGGGGCATTTGGTGGAAATGGCCGACGGCAGCAACGTGACCGCTCGCATCGAGTATGACCGTGTGCCGCGTCTGCCGGGTGTCGAGTATTACCTCGACCAAGGCTGCGTGCCGGGCGGGACGCTGCGCAACTTCGACAGCTACGCCAGCAAGCTGGGGCGTCTTCAGGAAATGCACAAACGCGTGCTCTGCGATCCGCAGACCAGCGGTGGTCTGCTGGTTGCGGTCGCCCCCGAAGGCAACGAACACTTCCTCAAAGTCGCCGCCGAGCTGGGCCTGACCCTTGAGCCGATCGGTGAACTGATCGAGCGACAGACGAACGCGGTTGAGGTGTTTTGATGTCCATCGAATTCACCGATTACCGCGACATTTTCCTCAACGACCGACCGATGATGGATGCCCGTGCGCCGGTCGAATTTCTCAAAGGCTCATTCCCCGGCGTGATCAACCTGCCGCTGATGAATGACCATGAACGGCAACGGGTCGGCACTTGTTACAAGCAACACGGCCAGCAAGCGGCCATTACGCTGGGGCACCAGTTGGTGTCCGGCGAGATAAAAGCCGAGCGTATCCAGGCCTGGGCCGATTTTGCCCGGGCTCATCCTGATGGGTATTTGTATTGTTTTCGCGGCGGTTTGCGTTCGCAGATCGTCCAGCAATGGCTCAAGGACGAGGCGGGCATCGACTATCCGCGAGTCGGTGGCGGCTACAAAGCCATGCGAACCTTCTTGCTCGACACGCTCGATCAGGCGGTTGTCCAGTGTGATTTCGTTTTGCTGGGCGGCATGACCGGCACCGGCAAAACCGAAGTGCTCACGCAGTTGCGCAACGGCCTGGACCTTGAAGGTCACGCCCATCACCGCGGCTCCAGTTTCGGTAAACGCGCGACGGGCCAACCCTCCAACATCGATTTTGAAAACCGCTTGGCGGTGGACGTGCTGAAGAAGCGCGCCCACGGCATTGAGCAGTTTGTACTGGAAGACGAGAGCCGCGCGATCGGCAGTTGTGCGCTGCCGTTGCCGCTGTTTCAGGGCATGCAGCAGTTTCCGATGGTCTGGCTGGAAGACAGCCTGGAAGGGCGAGTCGAACGGATCCTGCGCGATTACGTGGTGGACTTGTGTGCCGAGTTCATCGGCGTGCATGGCGATGAAGGCTTCGCGCTGTTTTCCGAGCGCTTGCTGGAGAGCCTGAACAATGTGCAGAAACGTCTGGGCGGTGAGCGTCATCGGCGGATGTTGATCTTGATGGAAGATGCGCTGGCGGAGCAGGCGAACAGCGGGGCAGTGGACTTGCACCGGGGCTGGATCGAAGGGTTGCTTCGCGAGTATTACGACCCGATGTATGCGTTTCAGCGGGAGAAGAAAGGGGCTCGCATTGAATTCGTCGGGGAGCGGGCTGCAGTGCTCGAATACTTGCGCGAGCGGGTCAGTCAACGAGATTGATGGTGTTTTTTCCGGCCCCATCGCGAGCAAGCTCGCTCCCACATTAGATTTTCAGTGAACATAGATTTTGTGTATCACCGAGATCCAGTGTGGGAGCGAGCTTGCTCCGGGCGGCGTTCCGACGATGAGGCCCTGGCAGGCGCCAAACCTCTTAAAGCTTACGTCGGGCAGGTCTGCGAACCGTTATTCAGACCTTGCTTGTAGCTGTGGCTCACCAGGCTGGCCTTGCCGTCGCGCCAGGTCAGGGTGAGCACGTACAGCGAGTCGTAGTCGCTAGAATCCCAGTCATCGGTGATGGTTTGTTTCTTGCCGACGGCATCCCCGGCAACCGTGTTGATCAGTTCGGGCAGGTAGCCGTGGGACCAGGCGGTGTAGATGACCGAGTTGTGATACTTGTCGAGGAGCAATTCATCGGCCAGGTCGCTGGTGTCGTTGGCCGAGAAATCGATGTTCACCGGCAAACCGAGCTTGATCGCGCTGGGGTTGATGGTCATCAAGGGACGGATGTAACTATAGGAATTGTCCAGTTCGCCTTCCTCGACATTGCGCGTCGGGTTGGCGGCAAACACGTAGTTGGCCTTGCCGAATTTTTCCGGCAGCAAGGTGGCCAGGTCGATGGCGCGGTTCAGGCCCTGGCAGTTGAGCTGGCCGAGGCCACCCTCTGGTTTTTCCGCGTGACGCAGGAACACCAGCGTCTGAGTGCCGTCTGCCGGTTGGGCGCGGCTTTCGCGGGAGTCCAGCACCAGAAACAACGCGCCGGCCGCCAGCAGGGCGGGCAGTAACAGATAAGCGCGATGTTTGAAGCGGTTGGCGAACTTCAGAGGGTTCATCATGGAATTAAAGGTTCTCCAGCGCATTCGGTTAAGGCTGACAAACCTTTCACACCGCGAAATTCCTGCGTCGGGTGTTTTCCATGTCATTAAGCCGGTCCGTTTCAAAGGGGCAGTGCTCAGAGTCCCCTGAAACTCATTTGGTTCGATTCCGGCGAGTGCGCAGCAATGTACCGGTAACTTTGAACGGGATGGAGCTTAGGTTATTAACAGGATGTTTCAAATTTGTGGACACGTTACACGTAGTGGAGCAGACGCAGGCTGCAATTTTTTGATCATGTTCATCAGCGATATCAATAACGCCAAAAGGTCGCAGTTCTTCGGCCGCTCACATTATGATCGTCACTCTCAATTTCCTCGTGGATCCTCCCCATGACCGATCTGTCCGCGTTCCCGATTACCCAAAAATGGCCGGCTCAATACCCCGAGTGGATCCAGCTTTACTCCTTGCCGACACCCAACGGCGTCAAGGTGTCGATCATGCTCGAAGAGATTGGACTGCCCTACGAACCGCATCGTGTGGGCTTCGACACCAATGACCAGATGTCCCCCGAATTTCTTTCGCTGAACCCCAATAACAAGATCCCGGCCATCCTCGACCCCCACGGTCCGGGGGACCAACCCCTGGCGCTGTTCGAGTCCGGGGCGATTCTGATTTACCTGGCCGACAAGAGCGGGCAACTGCTGGCCCAGGAATCGGCGGCGCGGTACGAGACCATCCAGTGGCTGATGTTTCAGATGGGCGGCATCGGGCCGATGTTCGGCCAGCTCGGTTTTTTCAACAAATTTGCCGGCAAGGACTACGAGGACAAACGTCCCCGCGACCGTTACGTCGATGAAAGTAAACGTTTGTTAAAAGTTCTTGATGGACGTCTGGAAGGGCGCGACTGGATCATGGGCGAGCGCTACACCATCGCGGACATCGCGACGTTCCCCTGGGTGCGCAACCTGATCGGCTTCTATGAGGCCGGTGAGCTGGTGGGCATCGAGGACTTCCCGAACGTCACGCGGGTGCTGGAGCGCTTTCTGGCGCGGCCGGCGGTGATGCGCGGGCTGGAAATTCCCAAGTAAACGCTTCGATTTGATCAAGACCAAGGCAGGCCATGCACTCATTCGATTTCAAGCAAGTAGATGTCTTCAGCCGTGTTGCGCTCAAGGGCAATCCGTTGGCGGTGGTGTTCGGCGCCGATGAGCTCAGTGATGAGCGCATGGCGGCGTTTGCCAGCTGGACCAACCTCAGCGAAACCACATTCATACTCGAACCGCGCGACCCTCGCGCCGATTATCGTGTGCGGATCTTCACCACCCTGAACGAATTGCCGTTCGCCGGTCATCCGACACTGGGCACCTGCCATGCGTGGCTGGAGGCCGGTGGCGTGCCCAAGGGCGAAGAGATCATTCAGGAGTGCGGCGTGGGGCTGGTGCGGGTTCGTCAACAAGGGGCAGAGCTTGCCTTTCTTGCACCGCCATTGCTCAAGTCCGGGCCGGTGGAGGTGGATGTGGTGGAACGGGTACGGCGGGGGCTCGGGCTGGAATCGGGGGCGATTGTGCGCACTCAGTGGGTCGACAACGGTGCCGGATGGCTGGCCGTGATGGTCGAGGATCGCCAGCAGGTGCTGGACCTGCGCCCGGATCATTCGCAAATGCTTGGCCTGGCCGTCGGTGTCATCGCGCCATGGCATCCCGAGCGCGATGGTGATGACGCACAGTTCGAAGTGCGGGCGTTCATCTCCGCTGACGGCATGCCGGAAGACCCCGCCACTGGAAGCCTGAACGCCGGAATTGCCCAATGGTTGCTCAGCGAAGGACTGGCGCCGGCGTCCTATGTGGTCAGCCAGGGCCTGACCATGGGCCGCGCCGGACGCATTCAGGTCGAGCAAGTGGGCGACGAGATCTGGATTGGCGGCGCGGTGGTGACCTGCATCAGCGGGACCTTGAATCTGTAGCGCTGAGCGTCGCGGCCTAACGGTTACTCGCCGCCAGTTTGATCCCGAACCCGACCAGCGCCATGCCGGCGACGCGGGACGCGATTTTTCGCGCCATGGGGATGGCTTTCAAACGACGGGCCGCGGCATTGCCCAGCAGAACCAGCAAACCCTGATACAGCGCGCTGATGAACGAAACATGCAGCATCATCGCCACCAGGGTCAGGCTGGAGGCATCTGGGCGAATGAACAGCGGAAAAAACGCCACAAAAAACAGGATGACCTTGGGGTTGGTCAGGCTCACCACCAGGGCGGTGCGAAAGTAGACCCGGGCCGACCGTTTCGGCTCCAGCCCCGCCGAGTCCCGGGCCGCTGGCGCGCGCAGCAATTGCACGCCGATCCAGCACAAGTACGCGGCGCCGAACCACTGCAGCATCTGGAACAGCAGGGGATTGGCTTGCATCACGGCTGCCAGACCGATGGCCGCAGCAATCATGTACGTCGCATCCCCCAGCAGCGTGCCACCTACGGCGCCGAACCCGGCGCCCAGGCCATTGCGGGCGGTGGCGTTGAGAATGGCGAAGGTGCCCGGCCCTGGCATTAACTGGAAGATCAGAATTGCGGCAATGAAGCTGCCGTAGTTTTGGATTTCAAACATGCTGCGTCACTCCCTGTGTTGGTTTCGCTCAATCCTGAACGTTGTCTTCAGCCGGCGCAATAAAGGCAGATTATTGCCGGGGCCGTAATAAAGTCTTCCACAATCGATGTTTGTGCCCCTGACCGTTCAGGGCATAAGCTTTGGCCCTTCGACTTTCGTCTTTTCCTCCGTTTTCAGGAACCCCTCATGTCCAGTCAGTTCCCCGAAGCACGTCCACGCCGTCTGCGCCGCAATGCGAGCCTGCGCAGCCTGTTCCAGGAAACCGAGTTCAGCTTGAACGATCTGGTGCTGCCGATTTTCGTCGAGGAAGAGATCGACGACTTCGTACCGATCAAAAGCATGCCCGGCGTGATGCGTATTCCAGAGTCGAAACTGGCGGGTGAGATCGAGCGTTATGCCCGGGCGGGGATCAAGTCGGTGATGACGTTCGGCGTGTCGCACCATTTGGACGGTAACGGCAGCGACACCTGGAGCGACAACGGTCTGGTGTCGCGCATGTCGCGCATCGCCAAGGACGCCGTACCCGACATGATTGTGATGTCCGACACCTGCTTCTGTGAGTACACCGACCACGGTCATTGCGGTGTGCTGCACAACCATGAGGTCGACAACGACCAGACCCTGATCAACCTCGGCAAACAAGCGGTGGCCGCGGCCCGTGCCGGCGCCGATGTGATCGCCCCGTCGGCCGCCATGGACGGGCAGGTTCAGGCCATTCGCCGGGCGCTCGATGAAGCAGGTTTCAACCAGACCGCGATCATGGCCTATTCGACCAAGTTTGCCTCGGCGCTCTACGGTCCGTTCCGTGAAGCCGGCGGCAGCGCACTCAAGGGCGACCGCAAAAGTTATCAGATGAACCCGATGAACCGCCGCGAAGCCGTGCGCGAATCATTGATGGACGAGCAGGAAGGCGCCGACGCGCTAATGGTCAAACCGGCCGGCGCGTATCTGGACATCATCCGCGACATCCGTGAAGCCTCGCGTTTGCCGCTGTCGGCATATCAGGTGAGCGGCGAGTACGCGATGATCAAATTCGCCGCACAGGCCGGGGCGATCGATGAGGCTCGCGTGGTGCGTGAGAGCCTTGGTGCGATCAAGCGGGCCGGGGCGGATTTGATCTTCACTTACTTTGCGATGGACCTGGCGCTGGCCGGGATCTAAACCCCACCACAAAACCCTGTGGGAGCGAGCAAGCTCGCTCCCACATTTGATTTTCGGTGTCTTCAAAATTTGCCGAAAAACGGCCTGATCCCGTGATCCTGGAAGTACCGCTCGATCATCTTGGGGTCGGCAGAATTGTCGGCAATCGCCACATACGTATCCGGCCGCAACAGGTAAAACCCGTTACGTCCCAGGCCAGCCGCTTCAAACGCCGGCCGCCAGTCAAACACATGCAATGGCAAATGATGTTCGTGGCACCAGGCGATCATTTCGTCGCTGGTGTCGCCATACACATGCACCTGCCAGGTCAGACACTTCAGCGATTCGAAATTGTCCCCCTCACCGTCGTGAGCCCAGGGCAGGCGGTCGCCGCCGTGAACATGACCGGCAACACCCGTGCTCAACGGCATCCCGCGATAATTCAGGGTGATCTGCGACACCGTGCGAAACAGGAATTCGCGGGACGCCTCAAACGATGCCATTTTCGGAATCACAAAGGGCGCCAGACGTGTGCGCAGCAAATCGGCCATGCGCCCTTCGGCCGTGACGAAACTGAACACCCGATCGGTGGTGGCGACCAGTTTGCGGGCAAACGCGATGCGTTCGGTTTCGTATGTGTCGAGGAGTTTGGCCTCAGCGGCGCCACTCAGCACCGCCGCGAGTTTCCAGGCGAGGTTGATGGCATCGCCAATGCCGGTGTTCATGCCCTGGCCACCGGCGGGGCTGTGGACGTGGGCGGCGTCACCCAATAGAAACGCGCGTCCGGTACAAAAATGATCCGCCACCCGATGATGCACGCGGTAGGTCGAGAACCAGTTCAGTTGCTCGATCTTTACTTTCATATGCTCGATGGCCCGGCTGCTGACGTCTTCAAACTGGAGGGTTTCGGCCTGGTCGGCGCGTTCGTCGCGTACGGTGCCGATCAAACGGGCGCGGCCTGTACCGGCCAAGGGAAATACCGCGAGAAAATCCGCTTCATCGAGATCCACGTGCAGTTCGCCGTTGAACGTCGGCCCGCTGGCTTGCACGTCGGCGACGTAGAAAATCTGCTGGTAGGTGCCGCCGGGAAATCCGGTGTCCAGGGTCTTGCGCACGATCGACCGGGCACCGTCACAACCTGCCAGATAGCAAGCCTGGCAGGTTTCCTCCTGACCATCGGCCAAGCGCAGATAGGCGGTGATGCCGTCACCGGTTTCCAAGAAACTCTCCAGCACCGTGTTGCGCTCCACCTTGATGCCAAAGGCTTCGAGGCGGTCTATCAGCAGCCGTTCGTGTTCGTCCTGAGGAAAAATTTCGAGGAACGCGTAAGGCGTCAGGCCTTCGCCGATGCGGCTCAGCGGCAAGCGCGCCACGGGTTCGCCCTTGACCCAGAAATTGGCGGCGGCCACTCGATGACCGTTCTGCACAATAGCGTCGCTGAGGTCGAGCTGGCGATACAGCTCCAGCGTCCGCGCCTGCACGGCCAGCGCCCGCGAAGTGGTTCCGGGTGCCGATGTCTTGTCGAGAATCCGCACCCGAATCCCCAGTTTGCTCAGCCACAGCGCCAGCACCAGCCCGGTCGGGCCGGCGCCGATAATCAGTACGTCGCTACGGTTCATGAGCCTGTTCTCCACGGTGTGTGGCTCAAGTATGGTTCAGCCGAGATGGACGGGCCGGTTGTCTGCCCAACGGAAAAAGGCCCCGCGTTGCTACGGGGAACAGTGGGAGGCGGCGAGAGTCATAGCGTGCGCCATGCCATTGAACGTATGGTTTACCCGGCTCAACGGATTTGATGGAGCAACATGCAAGCCAATCGATTAATGATGAGCATCGCCGCGCTGCTGGTGCTGGCCGGTTGCGGTACTCAGCGCACGCAAGAGCTCCCTGTGCGCAAGCCTGCCGAGGTCAAGGCCGAGATCGTGCGCCTGCTGCCGGCCCAAACCGCCGATCGCCAGGGCTGGGCTACCGATATTTACGCAGCATTTGCTGCCCAGAACATTTATCCATCCACCCAAAACCTGTGCTCGGTACTGGCCGTCACCGAGCAGGAATCGACCTTTCAGGTGGACCCGCCGGTACCGGGCCTGGGCAAAATCGCCCGCGAGGAGATCGACCGCCGTGCCGACAAAGCCCACATTCCCGGCCTGCTGGTGAGCGGTGCGCTGCAGGTGAGTTCATCCAACGGCAAAAGCTACAGCGACCGACTCAATGCGGCGCGCAGCGAAAAAGAGCTCAGTGCGATTTTCGATGACTTCATTGGCATGGTGCCCATGGGCCGGACGCTGTTCGGTGGGTTCAATCCGGTGCACACCGGTGGGCCGATGCAGGTCAGCATCGATTTCGCCGAGCAACAGGCGAAGGCGTATCCGTACCCGGTGGAAGGCTCGATCCGTCATGAAGTGTTCAGTCGTCGCGGCGGCCTGTACTTCGGTATCGCCCACTTGCTCGGTTATCCGGTGAGCTACAAACAACCGCTGTATCGCTTTGCCGATTTTAATGCCGGTTGGTACGCCAGTCGCAATGCCGCGTTTCAGAACGCGGTTAGCCGCGCGTCGGGCATACCGCTGGCGCTGGATGGTGACCTGGTCCGGTACGATTCGATCATGCCTGGCACCACGGAATTGGCGGTGCGCACGCTCGGCAAGCAACTGGGCATGCGCAATCCGACCATTCGGGACCAATTGGAGGAGGGCAAAAACTTCGAATTCGAGGACACCCAGCTCTATGCACGGGTTTTCGCCCTGGCCGAAGAGGCGGAAGGTCGGCCATTACCGCGCGCGGTGTTGCCGGGGATCGTGCTGCAAAGCCCGAAAATCACCCGAAAACTTACGACGGCGTGGTTTGCCAAGCGGGTCGATGAGCGTTATCAACGTTGCATGGCGCGTGCCGGAAAGTGACAGAGCGCAAAAAACAGGCGTAAAAAAACCCGGCTGATAAGGCCGGGTTTTTCATTGAGTACTGCGGTAAAACCATTCATTCATGCCGCGCGGTTTTCGATCAAACGATCCGAGCCACCCTCAGCAACGCGGTTCTCGATCAGACGATCAGAACCACCTTCAGCAACGCGGTGCTCGATCAGACGATCCGAGCCACCTTCGGCGACACGACTTTCAATCAGGCGATCCGAGCCGCCTTCAGCGACAACCGGGTGAGCAGAGGTAGCGGCGAAAGCGTTAACTGCAAAAACCGAGAAAGCGATGCTGAGGATAGTTTGGCGTTTCATGATGGTGTGCTCCGGGGGTGTAGTTGTTGGGTATGGAGCGGATGTTACGCCGCGGATTTTTTATGAGAACTTCATTGCCGTGATGGTGAACATCGACGGCAATGATAGGACCAACAATCCTCCCCGCGTGGGCGTGATGGTTCAGTCGTCGGGTGGCGGCCGCTCGCAAGGCCGGCATGCAGATTTTCTACGTCCCGCATCACCGCGCAGAGCCCGACGAACTGGCGCGCTGGACCCCCCCAGCCCCTACCAACAAGGTGCCAGCAGTGCGCAAGTGTTTGCGGCAGGACGTGGGGCGGGGAATGCCCACTCGATTGTCACAACGATGGAGTTGATCGCGGCGTTCGGCTGATCGCGGTCAGATGACTTTCACCGCCCGACCGATGAATTGAATCGGCCCGGTAGGCTTGCCGATCGGCGAGCCATTGGGATTTTCCAGGGTCAGTTCAAACAGCTGGTTAGGTTGCAGTGGCGGCAGTTTTTCGAGCGGGATGGACAGTGTCTGTCCCGGTTTGACCAACCCCAGTGACACCGGCCCTTGCCAGCCATCGGCCTTGGTCCAGAACTCGAGTGCCTTGTCGGCCGGAATCTCAAAGATACCCAGCGGGATCAGCTGGATTTCCCTCGGATTGCTGGCCTGAATCACCCAGCCGGGCGCTTTGTCTTGTGGACCGACCAACACCACCAGATAGGTAGGCTTGACGGTGGTTTGCGTCAGCATCAATGCACCGAGCAGCAACGTGGCGACCAGTCCCGCAGCGGCGAACCCGCGCCAGAGAGGCAACAGATTCCACCAGGATAAAGACTGAGCCGCGATTAGCGAAGGTTGCCGGCTCACGCTGTTCACGCTGCGCTCGATGCGCTGCCAAAGGTGTGGTGACGGCGGGTGAGGTCCGGCCAGATCGGCCAGGCCGAGCAGGCGACGCTCCCAGGCGTCCACGGCGGCCCGTAACTCAGGTTCGTCACACAGGCGCTGCTGGACCTGGGTGCGAAGTTCTGCCGACAGTGTGCCCAACACATATTCGCTGGCCAGTTCGTCGAGTTCTTCCGGAGTTTCATTCGTCGGTTTGCTGATCATCCCATGCACTCCCGCAATGCCGTCAGGCTCCGCTTTATCCAGGCTTTGACGGTGCCCAGCGGGGTGCCGAGTTTGTGTGAGATTTCAGCTTGAGAGTACCCGTCGACGTATGCATGCAGGATACAGGCGCGCCTTGCAGGCTCCAGTTGTTCCAGGCATTGATGAATGCGCCCGGAATGAGCCTGAGCATCGAATGTTGCCGTGTCGTCCACCCCATCGAAATCGCCTTGAATCTCTCGGCTGTTGTCACGAATGAAATTCAGGGCCAGATGCCGCGTCAAACTGAACATCCAGCCGCGTGCCGATCCTCGCGCCGGGTCGAACTGTGTGGCGCCATTCCATATCTTGATGAAGGCATCGTGGACGATGTCTTCCGCCAGTGCAGTGTCACGCACCAGGCGTTTGGCAACGCCCAGCAGGCGCGGGCTCTCCTGCACATACAAATCACGCAGGGCCTGACGTTCACCGCGGGCGCAGGCGGCGATGTGGGCTTCGTAATCGAAAAGAGTTTCGGGCAAGGACACTGATCTCAGCCGTCAATAATGGGCAGCAGCCCCGGGCCATAGGGCCGGGGCATGTGCGGAGCAGCGTAGACCAATTCCCGCAGGACTGGTTTCAGTTGGCCGCCCAGAAAATATAATCCGCCTGGTACTTCACCACTTCTTGCTTGCCCTTATTGGCCGCCGAGCATTCAACGCTCGGGGCCACGCCACCTTTGAGGGCTACGCGCTGGATGTAGCTGACGCCCGTCATCGCGCCTTTGCCTTCAGCCGGATTGGCCTTGACCAATTGATAGGGTAGGTTGCCCGGGCTCGAAGGCGCGACAGCCAACTGGGTGCCGGTGACTTTCGAGCCATCCTTCGCTTGCCAGGTGGCAGGTGGCCCGAAATAGGTGCCGATCTGGTTGCCGCTGCGATCATTGAGTACCGCTTTGGGCCCGACAAAGAACCATTCTGTCTGGCCGGCGGCATTGACCTTGTCACGGCATTCGTAAGTAATCTCACCGACCCCGGTGGTTTCCAAGGCGACCTTGTGCCCGTCCGGGACCTTGATGCTGTCGGGCAGACCCGTCTGGGCGTAGACCATAGGGCCAGCGACGAACAAACCGGCAAGGCAAATCAGCTGTTTGGCATTCATAATTAGCTCTCCGTAAATGAGTAATCTGCTCGGCAGCCTCAGGGGCTGCTACAGGTACTACCCATCGGAAAGCGATTTGGATGCAGTGGCATAAAAAGAAATTTTCCAGCATGGTCAGAGTCAGCTGCTACAAAGAGACAATCGTAAAAGGGGGGTGCTTATGTACCAGCTCTACGGACACCAGAACTCCGGCGCAGCCGCGATTGAAGCCGCACTCGAGCTTTGCGAAATTCCTTACCGCTTCATCGACGTTGAATCCTCTCCCGAGGCGACCCACGCGCTGGAGAAGCTCAACCCGCTCAAGCAGATTCCGACCCTGCAATTGCCCGATGGCAGTGTTCTAACCGAGAGCGCGGCGATTCTGATTCACCTGGGGCTCACGTTCCCCCAATCAAACCTGTTGCCGAAAAACACCGCCGCGCGGGATCAGGCCATTCGCGGCCTGGTGTACATCGTCAGCAATTGCTATTCGGCCATTGGCATCATCGACTACCCCGAGCGCTGGTTGGCCGAGGCGGATGAATCGTCCAGGCAAAACCTCATGGCCGGCGCCCGCTCGCGATTGCACAGGAGTTGGGAAGTGTTTGCCGATCAGTTTTCAGGCGATTTGTACCTGGGCGATGAGACGCCGGGGGCGCTGGATGTGCTGGCGGCGGTGGTTTCCAGATGGGCGGGCAGTCGGGAACATTTGCGCAGTGCCCGACCCGGGTTTTTCGCATGGCTTACGCGCATCGACCGGCACCCGACATTGGCACCGGTCTTTGCGCGGCATTGGCCGGACTGATCTATTCGCCGCGAATGTACTGCTCCAACTGGCGAATCAGTTCAGCCTGTTCGGCGATGGCTTCCTTGACCAGGTCGCCGATCGAGAGCAAACCGATTAACTGGCCGTTTTCCACCACCGGCAAGTGGCGCAGGCGCTTGTCGGACATGATGCCCATGCAGGTTTCGACGGTTTGATGGGTATCCACGGTGATCACCGGCGACACCATGATGTCTTCGACCGGCGTACCGACGGAGGAGCGGCCCTTGAGCACGAGTTTGCGCGCATAGTCACGTTCGCTGATGATGCCGACGACCTCGCCATTCTTTACGACCGGCAATGCGCCGACGTTTTTGGCGGCCATGACCATCAGCGCTTCCAGCACCATTTGATGCGGTGCAATGGTGTGGACTTCATGATTCTGTTCAGCCTTTAACTTCAGCAGTTGGGCGACGGTTTTCATGGCAGTTTCTCAGGTGTTGTCGTTGTCCTTGAAGAATCGTAGACACGGGCGCTGAGGGCAAGGCAGAAAGCGGCAGATAACGCGCAAAAAACGCCATTCAGCGGTTTTTCTGCGGAAAACCTCTAGCGCCCGGTCTCAAACGTAAAGGATATACCGTTTGTTACCGGGACCCACACACTGCCAAATCCTTAAGCCTCCACGCTATCCACGCAATGACGCGTAGAATTGCGCCTTGAATCAAATCTTGAGGTTGCAGTGGTGGATTTACAGCGGGGCTTCGTCCTGACCCGGCATTGGCGCGATACCCCGGCCGGTACGGAAGTCGAGTTCTGGCTGGCGACCGACACCGGTCCCCGGCGGATCCGTCTGCCTCATCAACCGTCGGTGGCGTTCATCCCCGCAGCCCAGCGTGAGCAGGCCGAAGTGCTGCTGCGCGGCGAAAAGAACGTCGAGCTGCGGCCGTTGGCGTTGCTGGATTTTGAGCACCGCCCGGTACTCGGTTTGTATTGCCAGCAGCACGGTCAGTTGATGCGCCTGGAAACCGCGCTGCGCAGGGCCGGCGTCGACATGTTCGAAGCCGATGTGCGCCCACCGGAACGCTACATGATGGAGCGCTTCATCACCGCGCCGGTCCGGTTCAGTGGCACGCCGAACGCCGAAGGCCTGCTGCTCGATGCGCAGATGAAACCCGACCCCGACTATCGCCCGAGCCTCAGGCTGGTCTCGCTGGACATCGAAACCACCGCTCAGGGCGAACTGTACTCCATCGCCCTGGAAGGTTGCGGCGAGCGCCAGGTCTACATGCTCGGCCCGCCCAATGGTGACGACAGCGAAGTGGATTTCCAGCTTGAATACTGCGATTCCCGAACCCTGCTACTGAAAAAACTCAACGAATGGTTCGCTCGCCACGACCCCGACGCGATCATCGGCTGGAACGTCGTGCAGTTCGACCTGCGCGTACTACACGAACACGCCCGGCGCCTGGCGGTACCGCTGAAACTGGGGCGTGGCGGCGAAGAAATGCAGTGGCGCGAGCACGGTAGCCGCAACCATTACTTCGCCTCGGCCGCCGGCCGGCTGATCATCGACGGCATCGAATCCCTGCGCTCGGCGACTTGGAGTTTCCCCTCGTTCAGCCTGGAAAACGTCGCGCAAACCCTGCTTGGCGAGGGCAAGTCGATCGACAATCCGTACCAGCGCATGGACGAAATCAACCGCATGTTCGCCGAGGACAAACCGGCCCTGGCCAAGTACAACCTCAAGGACTGCGAGTTGGTGACGCGGATTTTCGCCAAGACCGAGCTGCTGACCTTCCTGCTGGAACGGGCCAGCGTCACCGGTTTGCCGGCGGACCGCAGCGGTGGTTCGGTGGCGGCGTTCACGCACCTTTACATGCCGCTGATGCACCGCCAGGGTTTCGTCGCGCCGAACCTTGGGAACAAGCCTGCGCAAGCCAGCCCCGGCGGGTTTGTCATGGACTCGCAACCGGGCCTGTACGAGTCGGTGCTGGTGCTCGATTACAAAAGCCTCTATCCATCGATCATCCGAACCTTCCTCATCGACCCGGTGGGCCTGATTGAAGGGCTTGAACATCCCGATGACAGTGAGTCAGTGCCAGGCTTTCGCGGTGCGCGTTTTTCCAGAACCCGGCATTGCCTGCCCGCCATCGTCTCCCGAGTCGCCGAAGGTCGCGAAACCGCCAAGCGCGAACACAATGCACCGCTGTCCCAGGCACTGAAAATCATCATGAACGCCTTTTACGGCGTGCTCGGTTCCAGCGGTTGCCGCTTCTTCGACACACGCCTGGCGTCATCCATCACGCTGCGCGGTCACGAGATCATGCTGCGCACGCGACAGCTGATCGAAGCCCAGGGCCATACGGTGATTTACGGCGACACCGACTCAACCTTCGTCTGGCTGCGCCGGGCCCATGGTCAACAAGAAGCCGCACAAATCGGCCGCGCGCTGGTGGATCACGTCAACCAATGGTGGCGCGAGCATGTGCAGCAGCAATACGGTCTGGAAAGTGCGTTGGAGTTGCAGTTCGAAACCCACTACAAGCGCTTTTTGATGCCGACCATTCGCGGCGCCGAGGAGGGCAGCAAGAAGCGCTATGCAGGGCTTGTGACCCGCGCCGATGGCACTGACGAAATGGTCTACAAAGGCCTGGAAACCGTGCGCACCGACTGGTCGCCGCTGGCCCGGCAATTCCAGCAGGAACTGTACCTGCGCATCTTCAATCGCAAACCCTATCAGGACTATGTACGCGACTACGTGCGCAAGACGTTGGCGGGGGAGTTCGACGATCGCCTGATCTACCGCAAGCGCCTGCGCCGCACCCTCGATGATTATCAGCGCAACGTGCCGCCTCACGTGCGGGCCGCGCGGATGGCCGATGAGTACAACGACCAGCAGGGCCGTCCGCGGCAATACCAGAACGGTGGCTGGATCAGTTACGTGATCACCGTCGCCGGGCCCGAGCCGCTGGAAATCCGCGGCGCGCCCATCGACTACGACCACTACGTCTCCCGGCAACTGCAGCCGGTGGCGGACGCCATTCTGCCCTTCTTGGACGACGACTTTTCAACCTTGATGGGTGGGCAGTTGGGCCTGTTTTGAGTCCAGCAGCAACAACGTCCAGTCATCCAGGATACCGTGGAAATACTGGTCAAGTGCTCGATGAAAGTCGCTGTTGGCACCGGCAACCTGGGCGAACAGCGTCATGGAAGAGTGAAACTTGAGATCGTCGGGATGGCCGAATATGCCGGCAATCGAGCTATTTTCGATGTTCAGCACCATTTGCGTGCAGGTGCGCAACCGTGAGCCCAGCAGTGGATGATTGAGGTACGCCGCAGCTTCCTCTTTGGAACGAATGGCAAAGTGGCGGGACATCTCGCTGCCGCCCAGCCCTGAGAATTGCGGAAAGATGAACCACATCCAGTGACTGCGCTTGTGGCCGGCGTTCAGCTCGGCCTGGACCCGTTTGAACACCGGGTCCTGTGCCTGGATAAAACGTTGCAGATTAAAGGAATCGTCCTGATCAGTGCTTCTCATGCCGAAGCCCTCTGACAGACTGCGATGGCTCAGACCATGGCCAACCGCTGTTTGCGTTGTGGCGCGCGAAACGCCTGGTCCAGCGCCTCCAGATCCCCAGCCTCCAGTTGCAATTGCGCGGCTTGCGCGTTCAGTTGCACGTGCTCGGGTCGGACCGCTTTGGGGATGGCGATCACACCTTCCTTACGCAGCATCCATGCCAGCGCTACCTGGGCCGGCGTCACACGGTGACGGGCGGCTATTTGCTTGAGCGTTGCATGGTTCAGCATAGGCCCACCCTGACCGATCGGACAGTAGGCCATGACTGGCATTTGATGCTGGTGGCTCCAGGGCAACAGATCAAACTCGACGCCGCGTTCTTCCAGGTTGTAGAGCACCTGATTGGTGGCACAGGCCGTTGAGGCCAGTTCCTCCAGGTCCTCGACATCAAAATTGGAGACGCCCCAGCGACCGATCTTGCCTTCTTCGCGCAGGCGTTCGAAGGCTTCGACCGTTTCTTCGAGGGGGTACTGGCCGCGCCAGTGCAGCAGGTAGAGATCGATGTAATCGGTATCCAGACGTCGCAGACTGCGTTCGCACGCTTGGGGGATGCCTTTGCGGCTGGCGTTGTGCGGGTACACCTTGCTGACCAGAAACACTTCGTCACGCCTGCCGGCGATGGCTTCACCGACCACTTCCTCAGCGCCGCCCTCGCCGTACATTTCAGCAGTGTCGATGAGGGTCATGCCGAGTTCGATGCCCAGGCGTAATGCCGCCACTTCCTGGGTGTGCCGGGAACGGTCTTCGCCCATGCGCCAGGTGCCTTGGCCGATGACCGGTACGTTGACGCCGGCCAGTTCGAGGGTCCGCATCCAAACCTCCTTTATGAATTTCGATCGATACTTCAGTGGGCAGCAGAATAGCCCGGTGGTTCCGTCGAGCACCAGAAAGGAGGTGTCCCGGGTTGCCAACTTACGGACCGTCGGCACTGCACTTTTCCAGGATTTACGGCTCTATCCTTGGCCAGCCTGCGGCGAATCCCCACCGCCGGCCCATGCCCAAGTTCAATAACCCATGGCTCGAGTTTTACCCCTCACCACCACACAAATCCGCCGCCGTTGCCTGCTGTTGGCCTGCTTGTCGATGCTCGCCGCCTCCGGGTGCAGCCAGCAGCAGGGCAGCGACATCGTCAACCAGTTCCGCGAAGGCACACCCCAGGAATTCCTCCAGACCAGCGTCGACCGCATGGCGACCCTGGCGATGCGCGACAACCTCGACAGCCTCTACCTGCTGATGAGCAAGCTCTACTTGCGCAACCCGGACGAGTTGAAAAAATCCGGCTTCCTCGACGCCCGCACCGCTGGCAAGCAAGTGCGCATGGCCATCGAACAGCAACAGCCGCTGCCGACCCTGGGGGGCAAAAAAGACCTGGCAGCGCTGCGTTTTGCCATGAGCCCGGAGTTTCTCGGCGACCGCGTCGGTGCCTTCATCTATGCCATCGGCAGCATGCTCGTCACTGCCCACGGCAATCGGCTCGAGTTCTACATGACGGATGCGATCAACCCGACGTTCGTCAGCAACGCTGCCCGCAACATCGAAATAGCCACCTGGATACTCAGCCAGCGGCAAAATAAGCACGGCGAGCCTTTGCTGTTTTCCAACGAAATCTCGGAGGAGGGCAGCAACCTGAGTTTTGCCGTGGAGTTCGGCAAGATCGTCGCGCGGCTGGACCTGCTGACGCAGATGCTGGACGAGCGCTACCGCCGGATCGGTTTGAATTACGCGCAGAGTTTGCTGTTTTTGAATTTCTTGCCGGTTCAGTAAGCAAGGAAGTGCATAACGATAGTTCGCATCGATATAACTGGTTATAAGAAAAATCGCTATGCTGCGAGCCAGATTTTTCATGCGTTTCTTGTGGGCGTGTTAATGGAATTCGGTAATTTCGGTTTAGTCGTGGCAGGTCTGGTAGTCGGCTTTATTGTCGGGATGACCGGTGTCGGTGGCGGCTCGTTGATGACTCCCATTCTGTTATGGTTCGGCGTCAATCCGGCCACCGCAGTGGGGACGGATTTGCTGTACGCGGCGATTACCAAGTCCAGCGGTGTGCTGGTTCACAGAAAGAACAAGAACATCGACTGGGCCATTACTGGTTGGCTGACCCTTGGCAGTGTGCCGGCGGTGGTGCTGACGCTGTGGTTCCTGAGCACCTTGCAAACATCGCCCGAGGCGATGAACGCGGTCATCAAACAGGCCTTGGGTTTTGTCCTGTTTGCCACGGCGCTGGCAATTTTCTTCAAGAAACGCCTGCTCGATTTCGCCCATAAACGCGCGGGCGGTCATTACAACCCCAGCGGCAACCGCTTGAATGCGCTGACCGTGATCACCGGCCTGGTCCTCGGCACCATGGTTGCCCTGACCTCCATCGGTGCTGGCGCCCTGGGCACCGTCGCGTTGTTCATTCTCTATCCGCTGCTGCCGACCCGCCGCCTGGTGGGCACGGAAATCGCGCACGCCGTACCGCTGACCCTGGTGGCCGGTCTCGGCCATGCGAGCATGGGCAACATGGATTGGCACGTGCTGGGTTACTTGCTGGTCGGTTCGCTGCCGGGGATTTACCTGGGCAGCCACCTGACGGGCCGCATCTCCGATGAAGTGCTACGACCTTGCCTGGCCACGATGCTGGTGCTGATCGGGTACAAACTGGCCTTCTGATTCCGTCCGTTCCAGAAACAACCCCAAAAATCTGCCGCTGATGCTCAGTGAGCTGCGGGCGCGGCTTAGGGTTGGGTCAGAATTTCCAGCAGATGCCCGTCCGGGTCATCGAAATACACCCGCCGACCTGTGCCGTAAGTATTGATCTCGTTCGGTCGTTGTTTGCCGGGGTCGGCCCACCAGGGTTGCTTTCGGGCTTGCAGGCGGGCGAAGGTCGCATCGAAATCGTCGTCACCGATCAAAAACGCGTAATGCTGGGAGGCAATCGGCGGGTCATTGTCGTAGAAGTCCAGCGACACACCGTTGTCGAGCTTGACGATCAGCATCGGGCCGAAGGGTTCGGGGCTGTGCAGGCCGAGGATGTCTGCCAGATAGTTGGCTGATATTTGCTTGTCGCGGCACCAGACGATGGTGTGGTTCAACTGAGCGCTCATGCAGCGGTCCTCACGGCGGATCAGGGCGTTGTTGTTCAGCGATGAGATTAGCTCAGGCTGTTGCGCAATGACCGCCCTGACCTAAGCTTGGGGCAAGGCGAGACACAATTGCGGTGCGTCACCCGGAACGAACGCCGCGATGCGCAATCATTAGAGCGTGGATATCAAAAGGAGATGCGCATGCTCATCAGGTCATTGACCCTGACTACTCTGCTGGCTTTCGCCGGCCCCTTGCTCGCTGCCGATGACGGCTCACCGCTGGATATAGACAAGGGCAGGGCCCGGCCACTGATTGTCATTGCTCCAAGCACCGCTGACCCGGTTTGGGTGGGCCTGAAAAAGTCGCTGGGCGATGCGGCCAACAAGGAGGGTGTCGCCCAGCGCAATATCAGGGTGTACAGCGTGCTGAACATGTTCGGTCAGCTTGACGGCAAGGATCTCGGCCAACAGGACACGATGGCGCTGATCCGCTCGCTGAAACTCGGTGCGGGGGCGTTGCCCAAAGTCATCCTGGTGGGCAAGGACGGCGAGAAGAAGTTTGAGAGTTCGGGGGATGAATCAAAATCGGTCGATTTGAAGAAAATTTTCGACACGATCGACGCACTGCCAGCGACCGAAAAAGAAGCCGCAGCGGCGACGGTCGCGACGCCTGTTGAAGCTGCAGAACCGGTCAATGGGGCAAAGGGCGCCAAGGGGGCAAAACCAGGCAAACCGGCGAAACCCACCAAGCCGCCTGAAATGCCGGATGATTAAACGCAGTTTTTGTAATTGAATGGCCTCGCCCTCGCTGTCGTTGGCTTCTATAAGAATGCCACCGTGGCGCACAGACGCCTCGGCTTGGGCGAGTCCATTCAATTACAACAATGAAAAATGGGCGTCCTCAAGAGGTCGCCCATTTTTTTTGCTCGGCAGCTGCTAAAAAATCGGGTGTTTCGGCGTGAGATGTACTGGCTTCTATTGGTCTCGGAAGTTTCCTGCAAGTCCTGTCGGTCTTTATGAACTGGTTTCTGTCAGAGAGCACCGCTAGCCTTCGTCAGCCACCGCGAAATCGCGGTCGGACGTGGGAGTCCGCGACACTGAGGGATCCAAGGGACGAAAACACCAATGGCACAAAAAGGAGCCTCGTCTGTGAAAAAGTTCAGCAAGCATCAACCGCAAACCCAAACCGACGCCGATCATCTCGATCCCGCAAAGCCGTGTGAAACCGCAAAAGGCGCAGTCACCCGAAGCCCCATGCGTACCGCAACGACCCAGCAGATTTTCACTGTTGCTCCTGGTGTCGACACACTAACCCTGCTGAATCAGGCCTGCGAAAACCTTGCCTCCATGAATGTCCTGATTGCGAATTTTGCCGGGAAACTGGAAGGCTCGAACCGCAAGGTGCTGCTGTCGATTCAGCAATTGGCGGCGGTCACCGAGTTGTTGGTGAATCAGGCACGGGAAAATCTTGATCCGAGAAGCGATGCACCTGACGCTCAGCCGCCGACTCGGCATTGAGCTGACGCAGTAACGACAATGGGCGACCTCAAGGGGTCGCCCATTTTTTTGCCTGCTAGAGATCTGTAGCAGCTGCCGAGCCTGCGAGGCTGCGTTCGGCGGCGAAGCCGTCGTAAAACCTGCAACCGAGGTCTTTCAGGAAAACCTCACTTGACAGATCACGACCGCTGCGTCCGAACGCGGCCCAAGCCGAACGCAGCCTCGCAGGCTCGGCAGCTGCTACGAAATTTGTGCTTCTCGGCTACTTGCTCAGAGCACTCAATATCGTATGAGCAATCTTGATCCGCTCAGGATTCGGGTAGTTTTTGTTGGCCAGGATCACGATGCCGATGTCTTTCGACGGCACGTACGCCACGTAAGCACCAAAACCGCTTGTTGAGCCGGTTTTATTGATCAATACGTTTTCTGGTTGAGGTTGCGCCGGGGTCAGCCACTGGACTTCGTGAGCCTCCATCGCCATCTGCGTCGAGTTACCCGCCAGCAATGTGTCGAGGGAGACCGGGTAATGGTAGAACTCCCAACCCAGCCCCTGAGTCATCTCGCCCACCTTGTAGTAACCGGTATGCGTCGTGGCGATTGCCCGTTGCATCAAGCCTTCGAGGCTGGCCGGCTTCATGTTTGCCTCAACATACCGAATCATGTCCGCCGCGCTGGTTTTCACCCCATAAGCCTCCGAGTCCAGTGCCCCTGGCCCAACCCGCACAGGTTTGTCTTCCTTGTTGTAACCCTGAGCGTAAAGCCCCATTTGAGCTTGCGGCACCTTGAGGTAAGTGTGTTTCAGCCCGAGTTTCGGCAGCAGGGTATTTTCCATCACGTCATCAAACGGAGCGCCCATGCTTTGGGCGGCGAGGTAGCCGAACAATCCCAGGCTCGGGTTCGAATACTGCCGATGGGTGCCTGCGGCAAAAGTCGGTTTCCACTGCTTGAAATAGCCGAGCATCTTGTCCGGTGCATCGGCGGCGTCGGGGAATTGCAGCGGCAGGCCACCGGCGCTGTAGGTACCCAGTTGCAGCACGCTGATGGTGTCGAACGCGCTGCCACGCAGCTCCGGCAGCACGCTGCTGGCCTTGTCCGACAAGGACAGTTTGCCGGTGGCCTGAGCGTAGGCGGCGAGGGTCGCGGTGAAGGTTTTGCTCACCGAACCGATCTCGAACAGAGTGTCTTCGGTGACGGCTTTGCCGTTTTCCTTCGAGGCCACGCCGTAGTTAAAGTAATGTGGCTGGCCGTTGACGGTGATTGCGATCGCGACACCGGGAATCTGCTGTTGCTGCATCACCGGTTCGATGGCGGCCTTCACGATGGCTTCAATGCGGTCATCAGCAACGCAATGACCGGCGCTGAGGAAAAGTACGATAGCGCTGTAGGACGCGAGTTTGTTATGCATGATTGATTCACTTTCCATGAGTTTCAAGGGTGTTAACCGCTACACTCCGAGCGGCTTTTCAATCCGGGTTGCTGATGGGCGAGCCAAATCTATGCAGTCTGTCGAGGTTCGACAACCGATGATATTTCGGACGAGCCATTAGAAAAATTTGGGAGTGGGCATGATCCGGCCTCAATTACCGCTCAATGCATTGCGCGCCTTCGAGGCCTCCGCCCGGCATTTGAGTTTCACCCGGGCGGCCGTTGAGTTGTGTGTCACGCAGGCGGCAGTGAGTCATCAGGTCAAAAGCCTTGAGTCTCAACTTGGCGTCACCCTGTTCAAGCGCTTGCCCCGCGGGCTGATGCTGACCAGCGAGGGCGAAACCCTGCTGCCGGTGTTGCGCGAGTCTTTCGACCGTATTGCGCGCACCCTTGAGCGATTCGAGGGCGGACATTTTCGTGAGGTATTGACGGTCGGCGCGGTGGGGACGTTCGCGGTAGGCTGGTTGTTGCCACGGTTGACCGACTTCCAGGCGAAACATCCGTTCATAGATTTACGCCTGTCGACCAACAACAACCGCGTGGACGTGGCCGCCGAAGGGCTGGATTACGCCATACGATTTGGTGCCGGGGCGTGGCATGGCATTGAAGCCGTGCGGTTGATCGAGGCGCCATTGTCGGTGTTGTGTGTTCCCGAGATTGCCCGGCAACTGAGAACACCGACAGACCTGTTGCAGCAAACGCTGTTGCGTTCCTATCGCGCGGACGAGTGGCCCGAATGGTTTCAGGCCACGGGCCTCTCGACCCACACAGCGCAGCCACGAAGCATCGTCTTCGACTCGTCACTGGCGATGATGGAGGCAGCGCTGCAAGGGGCGGGGGTGGCATTGGCGCCGCCGCTGATGTTCGCCCGGCAACTGGCGGCGGGTGCAATCGAGCAACCGTTCGCCATCGGGATCACCACCGGCAGTTACTGGCTGACCCGTTTGCAGTCGCGCCCTGAAACGTCGGCGATGGCGGCGTTCAAGAGTTGGCTGCTGCAAGCGGCACACCTGTAGGAGCCCGGAGCAAGCTTGGCTCCTACAGGATTGCGGTGTTCCGATAGACCTAGCGCACCAGACACGGCCGCTTGTTATCGAATTTCCAACCCGGAATCAGAAACTGCATCGCCACGCTGTCATCCCGCGCGCCCAGTCCCATGCCTTTGTACAACTCATGGGCCTTGGCCAGCTGATCCATGTCCAGTTCGACGCCCAACCCGGCTTTCTTCGGCACCTGCACGCAGCCGCCGACGATTTGCAGCGGCGCTTGGGTCAGGCGCTGGCCGTCCTGCCAGATCCAGTGGGTGTCGATGGCGGTGATTTCACCCGGCGCGGCGGCCGCGACGTGGGTGAACATCGCCAGGGAAATATCGAAGTGGTTGTTGGAATGCGAACCCCAGGTCAGGCCCCACTCATGGCACATCTGCGCCACGCGGACCGAGCCCTGCATGGTCCAGAAGTGCGGGTCGGCCAAGGGAATGTCCACTGATTGCAACTGGATCGCGTGGCCCATTTCCCGCCAGTCGGTGGCGATCATGTTGGTGGCGGTTTTCAGACCCGTGGCACGACGGAATTCCGCCATGACTTCCCGTCCGGAATAACCGTTTTCCGCGCCGCACGGGTCTTCGGCGTAAGCCAGGACGTGATGCTGATCCCGGCACAGGCGAATGGCTTCCTTGAGTGACCACGCGCCATTCGGATCGAGGGTGATGCGCGCATCGGGGAAGCGTTCGGCCAGGGCGGTGACGGCTTCGATTTCGTCATCGCCACTGAGCACGCCGCCCTTGAGTTTGAAGTCCTTGAAGCCGTAGCGGGCGTGGGCGGCTTCGGCCAAGCGGACCACGGCGTCGGCGGTCATGGCTTTTTCGTGACGTACGCGGAACCAGTCGTTGTCGGCGTCCGGTTCGCTGCGGTAGGCCAGGTCGGTTTCGCTGCGATCACCGACATAAAACAGGTAACCCAGCATCTTCACTTCATCACGCTGCTGGCCTTCGCCGAGCAGGGCGGCCACCGGCACGTCAAGGTGCTGACCCAGGAGATCAAGCAGGGCGGCTTCCAGGCCGGTGACGGCGTGGATGGTGATGCGCAAATCGAACGTCTGTAACCCGCGACCGCCGGCATCGCGATCGGCGAAGGTCTGGCGCACTTGATTGAGGATCTTCTGATAAGTGCCAATCGGGCTGCCAACCACCAGGCTGCGCGCATCTTCGAGGGTCTGGCGAATGCGCTCGCCGCCCGGTACTTCACCGACGCCGGTGTGACCGGCGTTGTCTTTGAGGATCAAGATGTTGCGGGTGAAAAACGGCCCGTGAGCACCGCTCAGGTTGAGCAACATGCCATCGTGGCCGGCCACCGGAACAACCTGCATGCTGGTGATGATCGGGGCTTTGGCGGTTTCTTGTGTGTTCATTGTCATGTCCTTCAAAACAGATGTTCAGGCGTGGTTGGACGCTGGTTTGGCCAGTGCAATGGTAGGTGCGGATTTCGGTTTGTTGCGTGCGGCGAAGACGATGATTGCGGCGATGATCGAGGTCGCAGCCAAGCCGTACAGCCCGCCCTGAATCGAGCCGGTGCGCTCTTCCAGCAGGCCGAACGTGGTCGGCGCGACGAAGCCACCGAGGTTGCCCACTGAGTTGATCAGCGCGATCACGCCGGCAGCGATCCGTGCATCCAGATACGCCTGAGGAATCGGCCAGAACAGCGACGACGCCGATTTGAAACCCAACGCAGCAAAGCAGATGGCGACGAAAGCGAAGATCGGCCCGCCGGTGGTGGACATGAACATCCCGGCCGCCGCGATCAGCAGGGCAGCGGCGACCCAGGCTTGCTGATGCTTCCATTTGGCCGACAGCGAAGCGAAGGCGTACATGCCGATGATCGACAGCAACCACGGGATCGAGTTGAACAGCCCGACTTGAATATCGCTCAGGTCGCCCATCTTTTTGATGATGCTCGGCAGCCAGAAGGTCGCGGCGTAGATGGTCAATTGGATGAAGAAATAGATCAGGCAGAACAGGATGATCTGGCGATCCTTGAGCAGCTTGCCCAACGACGGTTTGATTGGCGTCGCGGCTTCGCGAGCCAGTTGTTCGTCGTCGATGGCTTTGACCAGCGCGTCCTGCTCTTCTCGACTCAGCCATTTGGCGTCGTGGGGTTTGGAGTCCAGCCAGAACCAGACGAACACGCACAGACCCACCGAGAACATCCCTTCAATGAAGTACATCCATTGCCAGCCGTGCAGGCCGAAACCGCTGATTTGCAGCAGTAACCCGGACAACGGGCCGGAGATCAGCGAAGCAATCGCCGAACCGCTGAGGAAGATGGCAATCGCCTTGCCGCGCTCAACGCCAGGTAGCCAGCGGGTGAAGTAGTAAATCACTCCGGGGAAGAAACCTGCTTCGGCCACGCCCAGCAGAAATCGCAGGATGTAGAAGTGGGTTTCGTTCTGGATGAAGGCCATGCAACCGGCGACCAGGCCCCAGGTCAACATGATGCGGGTCAGCCAGATTCGCGCGCCGACTTTTTGCAGGAGGATGTTGGAGGGGACTTCAAACAACGCGTAACCGATGAAGAACAGACCGGCGCCGAGGCCGTAGGCGGCAGCGCCGATGCCCAGGTCATGCTCCATGTGGGCGCGGACGAAGCCGATGTTCACGCGGTCGATGTAGTTGACGATGAACATGATCACGAACAGCGGCAGAACATGGCGTTTCACTTTGGAGATGGCGGACTTCAGGACCGAATCGGCGCCATCGCTCATCCCGGATATGGATGTATTCACTGCGTTATCTCCCACTGATTATTTTTATGCGGGGTGTGGCTGGGTGTTGCGATGTTGATAGACATCATACAACTACGTTTTTTCATCCCGCAAGAGTGGTTGCTCAACAAAATGGCGCTTTATTGAGCATTTATTATTCTTTTTCGGTGATACATGACCTTTGTAATGGTCTCGAATACGCTATTTGTTGAGTGTTGTCATACAAGCTATGCGGCGTTTTCCTGAGATTCCCGTCCAGCGCAGTGCTACGATTCCGCTAGCCCTGCTTCCGGATGATCGCCATGCAAGAAGACCTCGACGCGCCTGCCCGCAAGCGCACCCACAACCTGGCCCATGACCTGGTCGCCAAACTGACCCAGAGCATCTTGCTCGGCCAGATGCTGCCTGGGGACAAGCTGCCGTCGGAGAACACGATTGTTCAGGAGCACGGGGTCAGTCGCACGGTGGTGCGCGAGGCGATCTCGAAGTTGCAGGCGTCAGGTCTCGTGGAAACCCGCCACGGCATCGGCACCTTTGTGATCGAGCGAGCACCGGAGCAGGGGCTGCGGTTGAACGTCGATACCGCGCTGGGGGTGCGCAGCATTCTGGAGTTGCGCATGGGCCTGGAAACCCAGGCCGCCGCACTGGCTGCAACCCGTCGCACGGAGCATCAATTGGCGCAGATGCGCGAATCGCTAAACGACTATCAAAGCCTGCTGGCCAACAACGACAGCTGCGTCGAAGCCGACAAGCGCTTCCACTTGCTGATCGCCGAAGCCACCGGCAACGTGTGCTTCACCGAAATCATGCAGCACCTGGGCAGCGCCATGATCCCGCGCACCCGGGTCAATGCCGCCGAGCGCGGCGCAGTGGACTTGAGCAAGCTCGGGCAACTGGCCAACCTTGAGCACGAGGCGATTCTCAACGCCATCAAACGTCAGGATCCGGATGCGGCGCGGGCGGCCATGTGGCTGCACCTGACCAACAGTCGCGACCGGTTTTCGGCCGATCGCTGACCACCATTTGGCTACTCGAACAGAACCCGGCCAGTGCGCCGGGTTTTTTGTGGGCGTCAGTCGCATGGGCGCCGGTCTGGATCAGGCCCCGGTGACTTGAGCAACGACCTGCCTGCGCTCCAGATTCAAGGCCAGCACGCTGACCAGCACCACCAGTGCTCCCCCAACGATCATCAATGTCGGCCGCTCGCCCAGCGCAAAAGAGGCAATTGCCATGGCGGTCGGCGGGATCAGATACAGCGTCATCGTCGCGCGGCTCAAATCCACATGAGAGAGCACATAGGCCCAGGCGAGATACGCAAGGGCACTTGGGAAAATGCCCAACCCGATGACCGCAAGCTGCACTTCAATTGGAGCGGTAATGACCTGGCTCACCAGCCCCGGGAGATAAACCAAAAGCAGCAGCGTCCCGAACCACACCGTGTAACACACCAGCGTCAGCCCGTCGTAGCGCCGGGAGTGATGCTTCTGCAAGGCAAAGTAAAAACTCCACGACACCGCCGCCAACAAAATCAGCAATCCATGGGCGTCGATGCTCCCCAGCCCGTGATCCCCGGCCACCACAATCACCACACCGATCAACCCCAGAAGAACGCAGCCCCAGCGCCACACGCTCACCCGGTCCTTGAACACGAAACGCGCCAGCAACGTGCTGAACAGCGGCGTTGATTGCGCCAACACGCTGGAGGCGCCGGCGCTGACACTTTGCTGGCCGAAGTTCAGCACGACATGGTGCAGGCTCACGGCAAAGAAACCGAGCGTGAACAGCAGTGGCAGGTCACGCCTGTTCGGCAGGCTGATGCCTCGGAACACTGCGACCACCGCCATGAATGCCGACGCCAGCAGAAACCGCAGCAAGGCCAGATGACCAGGCTCATAGGCCTGCAAACCGATGTGAATGCCGGTCGGTGAGTATCCCCAGCAGCCGACAACAAATGCCATGGCCAGGATGATTTTGACGGGAGACCCGCTGGAGGGCGTGATTGGCTTCATGATCGGGCACCTGTAGGCGGATGCACCCAGTATCAGAAGCCTGACTGTTCTCCACAACTGACTTATAGTGCGTCAACTCTTCACTTTGGGTGATGTATGGAGCTGGCACAGATACGCATGTTCAAGACCGTCGCCGAGGTCGGCAGCATCGCCCGGGCGGCCGAGTTGTTGCATTGCGTGCCGTCGAACATCACGGCACGGATCAAGTCTCTGGAAGCGGAGCTGGGTGTTGCGCTGTTTCTGCGCGAGGGTCGAGGGCTGCGAATCAGCCCTGCGGGGCAGACCTTTCTGGCTTATGCCTCGAAAATTCTCGCCCTGACGGCGGAAGCCAAGCGCGCGGTGGACCCTTCGGCCCAGCCGTCCGGGCCGTTGCGCATTGGCGCCATCGAGTCGTCGGCGACCGGTCGATTGCCGCGGTTGCTGGCAAAATTCCACAAACGTTTTCCGGCGGTGGCGCTGGAGCTGACCACCGGCACCTGGAGCCAATTGCTCGACGACACACTCAATCACCGGCTCGACGGCGCGATCGTTGCTGTAGATGTCGAGCGCTCACACCTCAAACGCACACCGATGTATCGCGAGGAGCTTTTGTTGATAGCCTCGACGTCCCTGGGGCCGGTACGGAACATCGCGGACTTGCAGGATAAGACCGTGTTCATGTGGCCCCAGGGTTGTCCCTACCGGGCGGCGCTGGAGCATTGGTTGCTGCGGCAGGGGCAGGCGTTGCCGATTGTCAGCCTGGCCAGTTACGGGGCGATTGTCGGCTGCGTCAGTGCCGGGGCGGGTATCGCGCTGGTGCCAAAAGGCGTATTTGATCAGTACGCCAAAGGGGCGGGTTGCGCGGGGTATGAGTTCCCCGAGCTGACGGCGATCGACAACCTGTTTTACTGGCATGAAAACGCCGGGGTTCACCCGGCGCGGGAGGCGTTTGTGGGGATGTTGCGTGAAGAGTTCGAGTAAGCGGATTTCAAGTCACGCTGACATCGCGCATCAATAACCCAAACTGCAAATCCACCGCATCCGGAATCGGCAGGTACACGGTGTGCCCATCCCCCGGCGCCACCTCGATCGGCTCGCCTTTGACGTTTTGCAGATCATGCAAATCGAAATGAAAGTTGCCCTTGGGCGTCATCAGTTCCATGTGGTCGCCCAGACCAAATCGATTCTTCACCTTGACCTCCGCCATCCGGTCACGCCGCTCGCCGGTCAGCTCGCCGACAAACTGCTGCCGCTCCGACACCGAACTGCCGTGCTGGTAGTTCTGGTATTCGTCATGCACATGCCGCCGCAGAAAACCTTCGGTGTAGCCGCGCTGGGCGAGGGATTCCAGGTCCGTCATCAGGTTGCGGTCGAACTCGCGACCGGCCACCGCGTCGTCGATCGCCCGACGGTAAACCTGAGTGGTCCGCGCGCAATAAAAGTGGGATTTGGTCCGGCCCTCGATTTTCAGTGAGTGCACGCCCATCTGCGTCAGGCGCTCGACATGCTGCACCGCGCGCAGGTCCTTGGCGTTCATGATGTAAGTGCCGTGCTCGTCTTCGAAGGCCGGCATCAATTCGTCGGGCCGATTGGCTTCCTGCAACAGGAACACCTGATCGGTCGGGGCGCCGATGCCCAGGGTCGGTTCGGGCTGGAAGGTCTGCACAATCTCTCCGAGCTGGTTTTCCGTGGCCTGCTGCGCCGAGTACTTCCAGCGACAGGCATTGGTGCAGCTGCCCTGATTGGCGTCGCGCTTGTTCATGTACCCGGACAGCAGGCAGCGACCGGAGTAAGCCATGCACAAGGCGCCGTGGACGAATACCTCCAGCTCCATCGCCGGGACTTGCTCGCGGATTTCGGCGATTTCTTCCAGGGACAGTTCCCGCGACAGGATGATTCGGCTCAAGCCTTGTTGCTGCCAGAACTCGACACTGGCCCAGTTCACCGTGTTGGCCTGTACCGAAAGGTGAATCGGCATCTGCGGATAATGTCGGCGGACCAGCATGATCAGGCCTGGATCGGACATGATCAGCGCGTCCGGCGCCATGGCAATCACCGGCGCCAGGTCTTTGAGGAAGGATTTCAGTTTGGCGTTGTGCGGGGCGATGTTCACCACCACATAGAAGCGCTTGCCTTGAGCCTGGGCCTCGTGAATGCCGAGGGCCAGATTGGCGTGATCGAATTCGTTGTTGCGCACCCGCAGGCTGTAGCGCGGTTGGCCGGCGTACACCGCGTCGGCGCCGTAGGCGAAGGCATATCGCATGTTTTTCAGGGTGCCGGCGGGGGCGAGCAGTTCCGGGGGGAGCAGGGTCATGGCAGTGTCGGTCACAAAAGCCGCGGAGAGTAAGCGACTTGCGCCAAGGTTTCATTGATCTGGATCTATGCTTGATGAACAAACGGATGGCACTCGCGCGAACCGTGGCGGACTAAGCATCAGGACGCGACATTGTGTCCTTGCGGACTGACATGGATCGGACATGAACGAAGAGACAGTACAAAACAAATCACTGGTGATCTTGCTAGGGCTGGTCACCGCCGCGTTTATCTGGATTTTGCTGCCGTTTTACGGTGCAGTGTTCTGGGCGGTGATCCTCGGTATCCTCTTCGCGCCCCTGCAGCGACGACTGCAACTGAAGTTCGGCTGGGAGCGCAATCTGACGTCGCTGCTCACCCTGAGCATCTGCCTGGTGATCGCGATTCTGCCGGTGATTGTCCTCAGTATCTTGCTGGTTCAAGAAGGGGCCTCGGTGTACAAGAGCATCGAAAGCGGCGAGCTGGACATCGCCGGGTATGTGACGCATTTCAAACACAGCCTGCCGCCGTACTTCCAGCTCTTGCTCGATCGGGCCGGGGTTGGCGAGTTGGACGGGCTGCGGGAGAAAATCATCAAGAGTGCAGTGACAGGCAATGAGTTTGTCGCCACGCAGGTCTTCAGTTTCGGACAGGGCACGTTTGATTTTTTGGTGAGTTTTTTCATCATGCTTTACCTGCTGTTCTTCTTTCTGCGGGACGGCGCCGAACTGGCCCGCAAAGTTCGCGCTGCAGTGCCGCTGCAGGAGCACCAGAAACGTCGTTTGCAACTCAAGTTCAATCGCGTAGTGCGGGCGACGGTGAAGGGCAACCTGGTGGTGGCGATCACGCAGGGTGCATTGGGCGGTTTGATTTTCTGGTTTCTGGATATTCCGAGCGCGCTGCTCTGGGCGGTGCTGATGGCGTTTCTGTCGCTGTTGCCAGCGGTGGGGGCAGGGATCGTCTGGGCGCCGGTGGCGGCGTTTTTCCTGTTCGCCGGAGCGATCTGGCAGGGCGTGGTGCTGGGGCTGTACGGGGTTTTTGTGATCGGCCTGGTGGATAACGTGCTGCGACCGATCCTGGTGGGCAAGGATACAAAGATGCCGGACTATCTGATCCTTATCTCGACCCTTGGCGGTCTGGCGGTCTTCGGCCTCAATGGCTTTGTGATCGGGCCGCTGATCGCTGCGCTATTTATGTCGAGCTGGGCCATCTTCATTGAAACCAAGCCGCGGGTGCAGCTGCCTTAAGCGCTGATTTGGCCTTGGCAGATGCGTTGCGACAGTGCCTGGGCAGCCGGCAGCGAGGTGAGCGGACCGCTGATCGGTTCGCCGTCCTGCACAAGGTACCAACAGGCGAGCAATCCTAGCTCTCTGAGCGGTGCGGGAACGGCGCTGCCGATAACGGACATGATCTGAACCTGGGACATAAGTACCTCCATCAATCTATGGAGCTACCTTACGGACCTGACGCCTGAACGGACAATCAACGCTTTCGATAGTCGTCATTGATGCCAATGAGGCTTCGCTTCAGTCGACCACCAGATCCAGCATATGAACCACTTCCTGCTCGTTGAGCAGGCCTTTTCGCACCAGGTTTTCTGCCAGCAGCGAAAGAAACTTGGCGCTGCGATGGCCTTCCAGGTGCTTGAGTTCGGTCAGTGCGTTGTACACCTTGCTGGAAGTGCACAAGCCGACAATGCGGTGCGGGTTTTGCGTGGGCATGAGGTCGTCCTTGTTTTTATCAACCTGTTGTTAACGGACAGATCCAAGATTGCGGACCTGACATGACATAAATATGACCGTTTTCCCCAAAGCGGGGGAAGGGTGGCGAGTCAATCTTGCCAACTTGCACCGCAAAGACTGTCCCGACAGCGACCTTGGCGAGATTTATCCAGACCTTTGCCGACGGACGGTCACAAAAAGGCCCCGCTGTTGAGGCGGGGCCTGATGATACCGTTACCAGCGGCCATAGCCGTGGGGAGGGCCGTAATAACCGCGCGGTGGACCGTAATAACCACGTGGCGGGCCGTAGTAAACCGGCGGCGGGCCGTAATAGACCGGTTGTTGCACGTAGACCGGTGCCGGCTGGTAATAAACCGGTGGCGGGCCGTAGTAAACCGGTTGTGGCTGAGCGTAAACCGGTTGCTGTACATAGACCGGGCGGTTGCTGTTGATGATGGCCGAACCGACGATGGCCGTGCCAACGATCGCGCCAAATACCGCCGGCCCTTCCCAACCGTGACCGCCGTGACCGCCGCCAGCCTCTGCCTGCCCGGCGATAGCAAGAGCACCGATCAGCAAGGCTACTGTGGGGATTTTACGGATCATGATAGTTCCTCGGTTCTTCGCCCCGGCGCTTGAGTCTGCAATAGACCCAAGGATTGTCGCGGGGATACTTCTAAGACAGCGTTTTTTTCAAAATCAGCACAGCCGTTGGGTAAATTTTGTGTAAGGTCTGTACTCGCTTCTTTACGGTTCAGTGGGGCCGCGTGCAGACACGCCGTTATGATCGATCAGACCCGATGGATTGGCTAATCCCGTCCATCTGAAAGTGCTATTCAAGGAGATTTTTCATGCAGATGAACCCCGACAGAGACACCCAGCTGTGCATGTCGCTTTCCGCACGTCCCGGGAACTTCGGTTTGCGGTTTCACAATCATCTGTATGAGCAACTGGACCTGAATTTTTACTACAAAGCCTTCAGCAGTCAGGATCTGCCAGGCGCCGTTGTTGGCATTCGCGCCTTGGGGATTCGTGGTTGCGGTGTGTCGATGCCGTTCAAGGAGGCCTGTATTGACCTGGTCGATGAACTGGACGCCTCCGCTGCGGCCATTCAATCGATCAACACGATCGTTAACACTAATGGCCATCTCAAGGCTTACAACACCGACTACATCGCGATCGCCCAGTTGCTTGATACCCACCAGGTGCCGAAGGAGTTGACCTTTGCCCTGCGCGGCAGCGGCGGCATGGCCAAGGCGGTGGCCAGTGCCTTGCGCGATGGTGGCTACAAAAATGGCCTGATCGTTGCCCGTAACGAGCGTTCCGGACGGGCGTTGGCCGAATCGCTGGGCTATCGATGGCAAGCGGAGCTGGGCTCGGAGCGGCCGCAGATGCTGATCAACGTCACACCGCTTGGCATGTGCGGCCCCGAGGCCGATCAGCTGGCGTTCGATGTTGAAACCATCGCTGCTGCCGAGACTGTCTTCGATGTAGTGGCATTCCCCTCGGAAACACCGTTGATTGTGCGCGCTCGTGGTGAAGGCAAGCGAGTGATCTGCGGGCTGGAAGTGATCGCGATCCAGGCGCTGGAGCAGTTCGTGCTCTACACCGGCGTGCGGCCGACCGATGAGCAGTTTCACAAAGCCGTGGAATTTGCCCGCAGTGGCCTTGGCTCTCCTGCTGCCCAGCAAGCGAACCGTGACTGAGGTTACTCATGCATCCTGCCATTCTGGATTATTGGGACGGCGAGTAACGCAGGGTT
This sequence comes from Pseudomonas sp. UYIF39, assembly GCF_029963765.1. Taxonomy (GTDB): domain Bacteria; phylum Pseudomonadota; class Gammaproteobacteria; order Pseudomonadales; family Pseudomonadaceae; genus Aquipseudomonas. Next base: position 166,573 of record NZ_JALBYU010000008.1, on the reverse strand, counting down.
ATTCGAGGCGGGCCAGACGCTCTTCCAGCGCGGCAATTCGCGCCTCAAGCTCTTCGATCCGCTCAACCGATACACCGCCACCCGCGCCACGTTCAGTCGGGTTCTGTCGTGCCGCCAGGATCACTTCGATGTCTGCCGGGTCGCCCAAGGCGTGCATGTAGCGGTCTTCGCGCTGACCAGCCTGGCGCGCAATCAACAGCGCCAGACCGCGAGCGATCAAGCGTTCCAGTTGATGCACCACCTGCTCGGCATCTTCGAAGTCATGCATGCGGCCGCTGCGGGTCAGCAGTTCATTGACCGTTTGCGGACCGCGCAGGAACAGCAGCCCCGCAAGAATGACTTGAGCCGGCACCAGTTCCAGTGCCTTGTCGACCTTGTGTTCCCAGCGATCCGCACGGCTGCCCATCACCAGTTTGGTGAAGCCGCGTCCTTCGAGGGCGCGCAGGCTTTGGCCGACCTGACCCTGGGTCAGGTTCATCACCGGCTCACGGCTGGTTTTCTGGTTGCAGGCAATCACCAGCGCATTGAGTGTCAGCGGATAGGTTTCCGGGCTGGTGGCCTGTTTTTCGATCAACGAACCCAGAATGCGGATTTCCGTGCTGTTAAGCCGCGGGTCGTCGAACGTTGTCTCTTGCTCAGTACTCATGATTCTTTATCCTTCCCGGGGTCAATTTTTTCTCCTGCTGGCATGCACTTTAGATTGACGTGTGTCAATGGCAACTGAACTCGTCACGCCTTCTTAGCAATTGTTACAAAAGCTAAATGAATAATTAACGCAATTTTTACAATCCGACGAGCAACGTATGCTTGGCCGAGAACTGGCGGGCTTTACTGTGGGCATCTGGTAGTTCTCCCATCGACGATTTAAGCCTTTTTGACTGGACTGTGGAGCAAAGCATGAAGCTGACGTGGGTATTGGCCAAGAGCAATGCGCTGATCGGCGCGAACTCCCTATGAATGTTCTGGTCACTGGCGCCGCCGGTTTCATCGGTTATCACACTGTTAAGCGTTTGTGCCGGGAAGGCCTTGAAGTCATCGGAATCGACAACCTCAACGACTATTACAGCGTTGAGCTCAAACGCGCACGGCTTAACGAGCTTGCGTGCTTGCCAGGCTTTCGTTTTCAGACCCTGGATATCGTCGACAAACCGGCACTGATGGCGTTGTTCAAAGAACATCGTTTTACCGAGGTTGTGCATCTGGCGGCCCAGGCGGGTGTTCGCTATTCACTGGACAACCCGGACGTCTACGCGCAATCGAACCTGGTGGGTTTTCTGAATGTGCTGGAAGCGTGCCGTCACTATCGCCCCGAGCACCTGATCTATGCATCAAGCAGCTCGGTGTACGGTACCAACAGCAAAATGCCGTTCAGTGTCGAAGACGCTGTCGATCACCCCATTTCACTGTACGCGGCCAGCAAACGTGCCAATGAGTTGATGGCTCACAGCTACTGTCATTTGTATGGTCTGAAGGCCAGCGGCCTACGCTTTTTTACCGTTTACGGACCTTGGGGACGCCCCGACATGGCGCTGTTCAAGTTCACCGAAGCGATCCTCAACGGCCTGCCGATCGATATCTATAACCACGGCCAGATGGCGCGCGACTTCACTTACATCGACGACATTGTCGAAAGCGTCACCCGTCTGCGCCCTCGGCCGCCGATTCCGGACGGGGAGGGCGACGGCGTCAACCGGATTTTCAACATCGGGCGTGGCATGCCGATAGCTCTGCTAGAGTTCGTCGATTGTCTGGAGTCGGCGCTGGGGATCAAAGCGCAGCGCAACTTTCTTCCACTGCAGCCTGGCGATGTGGTCAAGACTTGGGCTGACGTGTCGGCATTGACCCAATGGGTCGACTTCCACCCTCAGGTGACGGTGGAAGCGGGTGTAGCGGAATTTGTGAAGTGGTATCGCCACTTTTATCAGAGATGAAATGTTCGCCCTTGATAATAAGAAACCAAGGATTAAAGGGGGGACCCTATGAGTTATGAAATATTTGTATCTGTACTGATTCCGGCAAAAAACGAAGCGAACAACCTGAAGCCCTTGATTGAAGAAGTGCGCGCGGCCTTGGCCGACGAAGCGTACGAAATCATCGTCGTGGACGATGGCAGTACCGATGCCACCTTGCACGAACTGCGGCAGATGAAAAACAGTGGCCTGAGCACGCTGCGTATCCTGCGTCATGAGCGTTCGCTTGGGCAAAGTACCTCGCTTTACCATGCGGCACTGGCTGCCAAGGGGCAGTGGCTGGCCACGCTCGATGGCGACGGCCAGAACGATCCTGCGGACATCCCCGGGATGTTGGCGCTGGTGCGCGGTGAACAGGGGCTGGCCGGCATTCAGTTGGTGGCCGGGCACCGGGTCAACCGCCGCGACAACGCGAGCAAGCGCTGGGCTTCACGGTTTGCCAATGGATTGCGCAGCCGCATGCTCAAGGACCAGACACCGGACACCGGTTGCGGATTGAAGTTGATCGAGCGGGCGGCGTTTCTGCGCCTGCCGTACTTCGATCATATGCATCGGTACATTCCTGCGCTGATCCAGCGCCACAACGGCCGAATGATCACTCATCCGGTCAACCACCGTCACCGCACATCCGGGGTCTCCAAATACGGCAACCTCGACCGTGCCCTGGTGGGCATTCTCGACCTGATCGGCGTCTGGTGGCTGATCCGGCGCACGCGCCTGAACGCCATTGCGCAGGAAATCGAAGGATGAATCTTTCCCGTGAAACCCTGTGGCTGGTGGTCGGCTTCGCCGGCCAGATAGCCTTTACCGGTCGCTTCGTCTTGCAGTGGCTTTACAGCGAATACAAGAAACGCAGCGTGATTCCAGTGAGTTTCTGGTACCTGAGCATCGTCGGTAGCGCCCTGCTGCTCGCTTATGCCATTTACCGGGAGGACCCGGTGTTTATTGCCGGTCAAGCCTTTGGCTCGATCGTTTATCTGCGCAATTTGCAGTTGATTGCCCGCAGCAAACACTTAAAGGACTGAGTCATGCGCAGAACGCTATCACCCCGGGTCGAATGCCTGGGTTTGATGTTACTCGCCCTGGTTTTGATTGGTGCCGGGCTGGGGCTACGTCAGCCGCAGAATGTCGACGAGGAGCGATTCCTTGGCGTTGCGCTCGAGATGTTGCAGCACGGCTCGTGGCTGATTCCGCACCGTGCGGCAGAAATCTACGGCGACAAACCGCCGATTTTCATGTGGACGGTGGCGTTCTTCGCCTGGCTGACCGGTAAACCCGCCATCGCCCTGTATCTGCCGGGGCTTCTATCGGCCGTGACGGTCACCGCAGTGGTCTATGACTTGGGCCGCCGGTTATGGCATCAACGTGTCGGTCGGATAGCGGCGCTCTTGTACCTGGCGACGTATCAGACGTACAGCATCCTGCAGACCGGCCAGATCGACAGCTTTTTGATTCTGTTCACTTCCGTGGGTATGTACGGTCTGGCGCGGCACCTGTTGCTCGGGCCGGCCTGGCGCTGGTTTTACCTGGGCTGCGCTGCCATGGGCATTGGTGTGATCACCAAAGGGGTTGGCTTCGTCCCGGCCCTGATGCTGATTCCGTATGTCTACGCGGTGCGCAAAGGTTGGCCCGGTGTGGTGGCCATGCCGGGCGAGGCGCGCAAGTGGCTGCTGGGACTGTTGGTCATGCTGGGCGCCATCGCGATCTGGTTACTGCCCTTGGCCTTGTCCATCGCGCTCAATGGCGCTGCTGACGAGGTCGCCTATGCGCGAGAAATTCTGCTGCGCCAGACCGCGGGACGCTATGCCGCGGCCTGGGACCATCGCGAGCCGTTCTGGTATTTCTTCGTTCACGTGATCCCGCAATATTGGCTGCCATTGGTGCTCGTGTTGCCGTGGCTGGTGCCCGCTTGGCGCCGACAACTGCGCAAGCACGACGGCCGAGTGTTGGTGCTGCTGGGCTGGGTGGTGCTGGTGGTTCTGTTTTTCTGTATCAGCAGCGGCAAGCGCAAGCTGTACATCTACCCGGCGCTACCGGGGCTGGTACTGGTGGCTGCGCCGCTGATTCCCTGGTTGCTCAAGCGCTGGTTCACTCAGCGTCCGCGGGGGCGGCGAGTATTCCAGGCGCTGGTCGTGACCTGGTTTGCGCTTTGGATTGCCCGCGGTTTTATCGAACCGATCAAGGACGGTCCCAACCCTCACGAAGCGATCATGGCGCAGGCGGCGTCCATGACTCAAGGTGCCGACCTGGTGTTGGTCAATTGGCGCGAGGGCCATTGGCTGTTCGCACGACAACCGATCGTGCACTTCGGGATGGTCGGCTCCACGGTCGAGCAGGCGGCACTGTGGCTGCGCGAACACCCTCAGGCTTACGCCTTGGTCCCCGACGAACTGTTGAGCCAGTGTTTCAATCCCCAGTCCGCGCGTGAGTTGGGCGAAACCTCCCGTGCACACTGGTCGATCGTCGGCGCGGATGCCGATAACGGCCAATGCCATCCGGGACAACCCGTCAATGTCTATCGATTTACGTGGGACCCGAAAAAAACATGAGTAAATCATGGAAGACTGGAGCTCTGCTCATCGCCGCGCTGGTCGGCGTTAGCGTGGTTTTCGTTCATTTTGGCTTGCCCGGGCAGTTGTACGCGCACTGGCATAACAGCTGGTATGGCAATCAGGCGTCAGACAAAAATATCTGGCTGCCAGACTACAAGGTCGCGATCGAAGGCAAGCCGATCCCGGGCATCACCGATTTGTCCGGTCTCGTCTATGACCCTGATCACGATCGCTTGTTGGGTATCACCAATAGTGCGCCGATGGAGATTCTGGTGCTGACCCGTGACGGCGATTTGCTCGAACGCTACCCATTGATCGGTTTCCAGGACACCGAAGGCATTGCATACATGGGCAAAGGGCGAGTGGTCATCGTCGATGAAACGTTGCAGCGGCTGCACATTTTCAACCTGCCGGACACCGCTGGCCCCATCCATGCGGAGCAAACCGAATCACTCGCCATTGAGATCAACCTCAGCGAGCATAACAAGGGGTTTGAAGGTGTGACCTATGACCCGGCCAATGACCGCATCTTCGCCATCAAGGAGCGTGATCCGCGGCAACTGTACTCAGTCACCGGCATGCTCGGCTCCATTGGCAACCAAATGCAGATCCGTATCAAGGACTTGACGACCTGGGTCGACCGCGGCGTTTTCAGCAAAGACCTTTCCGAGGGTTACTACGATCCTCGCACCGGCCACTTACTGTTGCTAAGCGAAGAGTCCAGCAATGTGACCGAACTGGACCAGCAGGGTAACTTTGTCAGTATTCTCTCCCTGCGCGCCTTGGCGGGTGACCTCAAACATACGCCGCCGCAAGCCGAAGGCATGACCATGGACAGCGCAGGCGAGCTTTACATTGTGAGCGAGCCCAACCTGTTTTACCGGTTCAGCCAATCGAAGGCCGGTCTGTCGGCGAGTGCAGAAAAACACTGATCAAGTTGAAGTTTTCATGCCGGCGAGGGGCTAACGTACGCAGATCGTTTAGAGCTTGCGCTGCGTTTTTCCCACCGGATAAAAGACCCGCCGCAGGGGACCGTGCATGGCTATAATCGCCCCACGTTTCCCTCCTGTCACAACACGAGACTGCCATGACTATTTCCCTGTACGCCACTTCCGTCCCGGTTTTCAAACAAATGCTCAACGCCCTGAGCGACGTTTTGAACAAGGCCGAAGCCCACGCCACCGCCAAGAACATCGACCCAAATGCTTTCCTGCAAGCCCGTCTGTACCCGGATATGTTCCCGCTGATCCGTCAGGTGCAGATCGCCGTTGATTTCGCCAAGGGCGTTTCCGCGCGTCTGGCCGAAGTTGAACTGCCGAAATACGACGACACCGAAACCACCTTCGCCGAGCTACAAGCGCTGATCGCCAAAGTGCTGGCCTTCATCGGCGAGATCAAACCGGAACAGATCGACGGCAAGGAAGGCATCGAAATCATCACCCGTCAGGGCACGCCGAAAGAGAAGCGCTTCACCGGCCAGGCTTACCTGCTGAGCTACGGTCTGCCGCAATTCTTCTTCCACGTCACCACCACCTACGCACTGCTGCGTCACAACGGTGTGGAAGTGGGCAAGCGCGATTACATGGGCGCGTTCTAAACCTCCCGACGTAAAAAAGCCCGCCAAGGTGTGAACCTTGGCGGGCTTTTTTTTGATCTTTGTTACGCCAGACGCTGAGCTTTTTCGTCTTCGCCCAGGCAAGCGGCGGCCGTAAACAGTACGTCGGTGGAGGAGTTCAGCGCGGTTTCCGCGGAGTCCTGCAGCACACCGATGATGAATCCGACGGCCACCACCTGCATGGCGATTTCACTGGGGATGCCAAACAGGCTGCACGCCAGTGGAATCAGCAGCAACGAGCCGCCCGCCACGCCCGAAGCGCCACAGGCACAGATCGCCGCGACGATGCTCAGCAGGATGGCGGTCGGAATGTCCACGGCGATGCCCAGCGTATGCACGGCGGCCAGGGTCAGCACAGTAATGGTGATCGCCGCACCCGCCATGTTGATGGTTGCACCCAGCGGGATCGAGACCGAGTAAGTGTCTTCGTGCAGGCCTAGGCGCTTGCTCAATTCCAGATTGACCGGAATGTTCGCCGCCGAACTGCGGGTGAAAAACGCCGTGATGCCGCTTTCCCGCAGGCACATCAGCACCAACGGATAAGGGTTGCGACGCAGTTTCCAGAACACGATGACCGGGTTCATCACCAGCGCTACAAACAGCATGCAGCCCAGCAAAACCGCCAGCAGATGCACATAGCCGATCAAGGCACCGAAACCGGAGGTGGCGAGGGTCGAAGCCACCAGACCGAAAATGCCCAGCGGCGCAAAACGAATCACCAAACGCACGATCAGGGTCACACCGTTGGACAAGTCGCCGAGCACCTCGCGAGTGGTGTCACCGGCATGGCGAATGGCAACGCCCATGCCAATCGCCCACGCCAGAATGCCGATGAAGTTGGCATTCATCAGCGCGCTGACCGGGTTGTCGACCACGCTCAGCAGCAGACTTTGCAGCACTTCACTGATACCGCCCGGTGCAGTGACCGCAACGTCGTGAGTCGCCAATACCAGGCTCGAGGGGAACAGCGTACTGGCGACAACGGCCACCACCGCCGCCGCAAACGTTCCCTGCAGATACAGAAACAGAATCGGCCGGATGTGGGTTTCCTGGCCGTGCTTATGGTTGGCAATCGAGGCCATGACCAGCACGAACACCAGAATCGGCGCGACAGCTTTAAGTGCCGATACGAAGACTTTGCCGATAAACGCAGTGGACTTCGCCACCTCCGGTGCGAACAGCGCGAGGGCAATCCCGGCGATCAGGCCAATGATGATTTGTGTGACCAGGCTTAAGCGATTCAGGCGTAACCATAAAGAAGGGGATGAAGCGGTCATAAAACGGCATCTCTGATTTTTTTAGGTGCGGGGGTATCGCGACATCAATGCCAATCAATGGCCGATGAACAGGGTGTACGTATCGCAGGGCGCGGACTTTATCACAGCGTGGCCTTTATCCTTCAGACCTGTGACGATCTGCCGCCCGAGGGTCAACGAGATCGGCAGGTTCGTGCAACCCTGATCGGAAACACTCTGTTAAGATTCGCCATCCTCATTTTCAAGTCATGCCAGTGGGCCTTCGGGCTATCGCTGGTGTCGTCGTTTTCTGGAGTTCTGCATGCTGTTGCCCATCCTTCTGTTGTCTGCCGCCGGTTTCACGGTGCTGACCACGGAATTCATCATCGTCGGCCTGTTGCCAGCGATCGCTCGAGACCTTGAAGTCAGCATCCCGCAAGCGGGTTTGCTGGTGACCTTGTTCGCCTTCACAGTCGCCGCATTCGGGCCGTTCCTGACCGCCTATTTCGCCCGGTTTGAGCGCCGCAAGTTGTTCATCTCGGTGCTGATCATGTTCGGCCTGGCCAACACCCTCGCGGCGTTTGCGCCGAACATTTGGGTGATGTCCGTCGCTCGGTTGATCCCCGCGTTGGGCTTGCCAGTGTTCTGGGCGCTGGCCAGTGAAACCGCGGTGGACATTGTCGGCCCGGACTACGCCGGCCGCGCCATTGCCAAGATCGGATTCGGGATTGTCTGCGCCACTGTGTTCGGTATTCCGGTGGGCACACTGATCTCCGATGCGTTCGGTTGGCGCAGTGCCTTCGGCATTCTGGCGGTGATCGCGTTTGCCAAGGCGTTGCTGCTTTTTATCTACCTGCCGAAAACCAATCTGCATCAGCATCAAGTGAGCTTCAGTTCGCAATTCAAAATTTTGCGTAGTCCGCTGATGGTTGGCCATGTGCTGCTGTCGATCCTGGTGTTTAGCGGCATGTTTACCGCTTATACCTATCTGGCGGACATTCTTGAGCGACTGGCTGGCTTCAGCGGCACGGTGGTCGGCTGGTGCCTGATGGGCTTCGGCGCGGTCGGGTTGATCGGCAACTCACTGGGCGGCCGCGCGGTGGATCGTCATCCGTTGATTGCCTCGATGATGTTCTGCGCGTTCATGATCGCCGGCCTGGTGGCGTTGGTGCCGAACATTCATTCGCCGCTGGGACTGGCAGCGGCGATGGGGATCTGGGGCGTGACTCAGGCGGCGTTGTTCCTGGTCAGCCATGTGCGATTGATGAAGGCTGCACCCGAAGCGCCGGCGTTCGCGGCATCGCTGAACATTGCCGGGGCTAACCTCGGGATCGGCCTGGGCGCCATGATCGGCGGTAGGGTCATCGACGGTGTAGGCCTGCAAGGTCTTGGTTTCGCGGCGGCCGCTTTTATCCTCGCCTCGATCCTCTTGGCCATCGCGCTGATGACCTTCAAGCCCCGCGAAGTCTGCGCCTGACACCTCACATCTCGGTGAACAGCTCGCGTCGGGCACCTTCGGTAATCGCGACAATGCCGGGGTGCTTGACCTTGCGTTCCACCGAAATGGCGTAGAACGACTCGGTCACCGCGTCGGTCTGGCCAATCAATTCCACGCCGTATTGGCGTTTCACCTCGTCGGCAATCACACTCGGGCCGATGAAAATCCCGCTGCCGGATTGGCCAAACGCCTGCATCAAGGCGCTGTCGTCGAACTCGCCGACGATGCGCGGCTGGATCTGCTGCTCGGCAAACCAGCGCTGCAAGCGACTGCGCACCACGGTCTCCGGCCCGGGAATCAGCAGCGGTGCGCCGTGCAGGCTGCGGGGGAAATCCTGACCGAATTGCGCCGCCAGTTCAGCAATGGCGAAGAAGCTGATACCGCATTCCCCAAGTTTCTGGCTGTAGCCCTTGATGTCCAGGTGCGAGGGCATCGGACTGTCGGAGATCACCAGGTCGAGACGCTGGATCGCCAGGTCGGCGAGCAGGCGTTCCAGTTTGTCTTCGCGACAGGTGATGCGCAGCGGCTCGCTCAATTCCATGGTCGGCGCAATCAGGCGATAGACGATGGATTTGGGCACCACATCTGCCACGCCAACCCGAAACAGAATCTGCTGTTCGTTGGGCTGTGCTCGCAGCATCAGTTCCAGTTCGCCGCCCAGCTGAAACATTTGCTCGGCGTAGGGCAGTGCCTGACGGCCGGACTCAGTGAGTTCCAGTTGCCGGCCGACACGGCGAAACAGCTCGATGCCATAAGTTTGTTCGAGCAGGGAAATCTGCCCGCTGATGGTCTGCGGCGTCAGATTCAGCTGCTCGCAGGCGCGCACGATGCTGCCGGTCTTGGCCACCACCCAGAAGTAATGCAGCTGTCGATAGTTGAGCATGGCGACCTACAGTTCGTTAAAACCGAAGTATAACCGCTAAAAATACGAATTTTCCTGAAGTGTTTGCCTCCCTAGAATGCCTCGCTATCAACGGGCCATCGTTTCCGCCCGGTTTGCTCTATCGAGGAAAGCATCATGAAGCTTAAAACCACGGCACTGCTGATCACGTCTTTACTGGTATTGGCCGGTTGTGACCAGGCCGAAAAAAGCGCTCAGCAACTGATGGGCAAGGCTGCCGAAACCGCCAAACAAGCGATCGACGACACCCACAAAGCCGCAGAGCAGGCAATCAGTGACGCCACTGGCGGGCTGATCAGCAAGAAAGAACAATCGGGCGAAGATAAAGAGAAAACCGAATCTTCGTCCCAGGAAATCTAAACCGTCTTAAACGAGTCAGGACTGACCCATGGAATACCTTTTAGAACTTGCTGCAAGCCCCACCGCCTGGGTCGCCCTGGCTACGTTGATCGTTATGGAAATCGTGCTCGGCATCGATAACCTGATCTTCATTTCGATCCTGACCAATAAACTGCCCGAGCAGCACCGGCAGAAGGCGCGGCGCATTGGTATCGGCATGGCGCTGATCCTGCGACTGGCGCTGTTGAGCACCATCGCGTTCATCGTCCAGTTGACTGAACCTGTGATCGATATCTTGGGCCAGACGTTCTCCTGGAAGGACATGATTCTGATTGCCGGCGGCCTGTTCCTGTTGTGGAAGGCGACCACCGAGATCCATCACAGCATGGACCCTGCGCCGGATGATCCGACGTCGGCCACCTCGACCGTGACCCTGGGCTTCGCTGCCGCGATCGGTCAGATCCTGCTGCTGGACATGGTGTTCTCCATCGACAGCATTATTACCGCTGTCGGCATGACCGAGCATTTGCCGATCATGATCATCGCGGTGGTGGTGTCGGTGTTGGTGATGTTGCTGGCGGCTGATCCTCTGGCCAAGTTCATCAACGACAACCCGACGGTGGTGATGCTGGCGCTGGGCTTCCTGATCATGATCGGCATGACGCTGATCGCCGAAGGCTTCGGCGCCCATGTACCGAAAGGCTATGTGTATGCGGCCATGGCGTTCTCGGCGACGATCGAGGGTTTGAACATGATGTCGCGACGGTCGAAGCAGAAGCGTTTAGCCGCTGAAGCTTAATCTGCGTTAAACGAAACGGCCGCCTGTGCTCGAAAGAGCCCGGGCGGCCGTTTTTGTTTGCGCTACACAATGGTGTCGTTCAGTGCGCGGTAACGTGGTGTGCATCGGTTGTATCGGTTTTCGCTACCGGCACCGACCGAGCCGGATGATGGTGCCGGCGGGTAATTCGCAGGACTCCCCATAACATGGCGGCGGCAACGGCCAGCCAGCCAGAAATCAACATCACAATGGTCATTGCCAGGCTCATCAGTGCCTCCTCTTCGCCCTGCTGCAGGCACACACTCTTTGCACATGACAGTCTAGTCGCTGCTGTGTTTCAGGCTATTGACCAAAGGTCGGCTGTCACCAATCAGTTCGCTTTATCGAATGCCATCATCTGCCGGTTAAGGCTATACCGCTGCCGCGCGGCGTCCTATGATCGACGGCCAAGCCGGGAGCGTGAATGCCTGGCGTCTAAATCAAGAGAGTGATGATGGTGCGGGTATTTTCTCGAATTCGATCTTTAGTGCTGGTCGTTGGCTGCGTTGCAGGTCTGGCTGGCTGCGCAGGAAGTGTGGCACCTGAAATCAAGCGCCTGCCGGAGCGAGTCGAGCTCAGTGGCACGTTCTACCGTGGCGTGGCGAATCAGAGTGGGCCACAAGTGCTGGCCAGCATGTTGTCCCAGCAAGGCATTGTGATTACGCCAGGGTTGCTCGAAAAACCGTTGCATTTACCGGGCGCCGAAGCCCAGTTGCAGCAGAACATGCAGAACCTCGCTCGCGAGTACGGCATGGTCGTCTATCCCCTCGACAGCAATCTGCCTGCACTTTTGACCCAGGTTGCGGCTGGCTACCCGGTAATGGTGCGATTCACAGAAGGCTCGGCGTTCTGGGCTGAACCGCGTTACGCCATTCTTGCCGGGTACAACCGTCAGAAACAGACAGTGGTGCTGCGCTCGGGCATGAATCGTCGGGAGTTGATGGGCTTCGGTTCGTTTGAATCGGCGCTCAAGGATGCCGGTGGCTGGGCCGTGCTGATTCAGAAGCCGAATCAATTGCCGGCCAATGTCGATCAACAGCGATGGCTCAAGGCAGCGAGCGACCTTGCCCAGGCAGGCCAGGAGCAGGCGGCCGCCAGGGCGAAGAAAGCGCTGAACGCGCAATAAGTCCGTTCGTCATCTGTCGGGCACCCCTGCACTTTGCCGACCTCTAACAAAGTAGGGCCCGGATTTCTCCGGGCCAGACTCAAAGGAGGTGCCTATGGCACATTCCACTACCCCCGTCGGCCCGCACTCTTCTGAGCATTCTTCGGGCGATGAGTTGGGGTTCGATCCCGATTCACCGGATCTCGCTGATCCTCAGGTCGACCCCATCGGACCTGCCAAGGCCCCCAGGGATGTGAAGCCGGGCGACAACACCAAGGCTCCCGCGAAGCCTTACGATCCACTCGCCAATCTGAAACCCTGAGCCTTAGTGAGGTGCGTATGTCTACTGATTCGAGTTTCAACGACAAACGTCCGGACAGCGTTCCAACCACCCCTGAAAACGACATCGACCCCGTGATGGATCCGGACAGCCCGTTAAGGGATCCTTTGGCCAGGCCGGTGATCGTGCCGACGGAGCATCCACAGGGCTGGAATGACCCGAGTGTCGGGGACGGCATTCCGGATGACGACCAGATGCCGCTGCCGAATGACTGACGCCGGACGAAAAAAAGCCCCGAATAGTCGGGGCTTTCTTTCATCTGTCGTTTACTTATTTAGACGCTTCAACCACGCCGCTCTGACGATGCTTGAGGTTCTTGTTGGATTTGTACTGCAAGGCTACAGACGGTACGTTCGTGCCTTGGCCTGTTTCCACCCAGCTGCGAATACGGCTGGCATCGGCAAAGTGTGTGTACTTGCCGAAAGCATCGAGGATAACCAGCGCAACCGGGCGGTTGCCCATGCTGGTGACCAGTACCAGGCAGTGACCGGCCTCGTTGGTGAAGCCGGTTTTCGTCAGCTTGATGTCCCAGTTCGGCTTGTTGATCAAATGGTCGGTATTATGGAAACCCAGGCTGTAGTTGGGTTTACGGAACGAGACAGTTTTTTCTTTGGTAGTACTTAGCTCAGTCAACAGCGGGTACTTGTGCGCAGCGATCAGCAGTTTGCTCAGGTCGCGGGCCGTGGACACGTTGCGAGGGGAGAGGCCGGTGGGTTCGACGAAGTGCGTGCTGGTCATGCCCAGTGCTTTGGCTTTGGCATTCATTGCGGCAATGAACGCGACGTAGCCACCCGGATAATGATGGGCCAGGCTCGCGGCAGCGCGGTTTTCCGAGGACATCAGGGCAATCAGCAGCATTTCCTTGCGCGGCATTTCGCTGTTGAGTTTGACCCGGGAAAACACACCTTTCATTTCCGGGGTGTCACTGATGTTGATGGAGATGTATTCGTCCATGTTCTGTCTGGCTTCAACCACGACCAGGCCGGTCATCAGTTTGCTGACGGACGCGATTGGCACCACCACGTCAGGATTGCTGGCATAGATGACTTTGTTGGTCTGCAGATCCATCAGCAATGCGCTGCCGGAAGCGATCTTCAGTGTTGACGTATCTCGCGGCGCCGAAGTGGTGTCGGCAGCGTTGACCATTGGTGTGGTGAAAGTCCCTGTAAATGCAAAAAATAGGCTCAGGATGGAAAGACGGATTTTCACGCTGGCAGACTCGTTAGGTGTGGATAAGCCGTTCTGTAACGGGTTGTTTCATTAAAACCGACGCATTTTAGGAGTATGAGCTACGAAAGCGCTAGCTGCCTGTATGGCGAGTGCTTTATATGAAAAAAATGAGAAAAAGGTGCGGGGGGAGATACTTACATCGTGTTTAGTCTCAGACATTGTGGGTGGCTGAGATTGCGGGTGGTTTTTGTGCTCAGTGCCCTTTGGTCTGGTTCCGCTTGGGCGCAAGCATTCCGACCTCTTGCTGATAGCGCTGATATTCCTCCCCAAGTGACTCGACCAGGTCTTTTTCTTCCAGGTGCGCGCCGATCAGGATGTAGAAGGTGCTGAGTATCGCAAACAGAAGATGCCCGGCGGTCATGTCGGGCGTCGCCCAGAATGCAATCAGGAAGCCGAGGTACAAGGGATGGCGGACAAGTTTGTAGAGCCATGGCGATTTGAAGGTGGGCTTTTCGGGGATGAGCTTGCGCCAGGCATAAAGCGCTTGCTTCACACCGAATAGCTCGAAGTGGCTGATCAGGAAGGTTGCCAATAGCGCGATGCCCCAGCCTAGCCAGAACAGTGAGATGAGCAGCCCTTTGCCCCAAGGCGATTCGACCTTCCAGACGGGCGTTGCGATAGGCTGCCAAAGCACAAACAACAAGGTGAGCACCAGGCAACTGGATAGTACGTACGTAGCGCGCTCCAGCGTGGCGGGGATGAACCTCATCCACCATCGCTTGAAGTTTTTTCGCGCCATGCCACTGTGTTGTGCGGCGAACAACGTAATCAGAATGGCATCAACCAGCACTGCCAGAGGCCATGTGTTGCCTGGTCCTGAATTGATATCTTTGGGGACTCCGATGCCTGCGAGAAATCCGATCAGATATAGAACGGTCAGCAGGAAAAACAGGTAGCACAAGAGGCTGTAAAGCAAGCCAGCCAGTTTTACAGAGAAAACGAAAAAGCGATGTCCGGTCAGGTTAGGGGGATTCATACGTGATGTCTTCCAGGCTTTGCGCGTACTTCCCGATTCGCGTCTACGGTTTATGAGGATGTTTCGAGTACCAGTCTAGGGCGGTATGGGATTTTCGCCGTTTCTCTGACCAGCAGTCCTTGAGGGGCATTACTTGAGCCATGTCTGAAAACAGGAAACCCCGCCAATAGCGGGGTTTCTTGCGTGTTCGGCGTAGCCGGTGGAATCAGCTGTGCAGTGTTTCGGCTGCGTACAACGTATTTTCCAGCAGGCACGCACGGGTCATCGGACCAACGCCACCCGGGACTGGAGTGATCCAGCCGGCGCGGGGCAGGGCGGTGTCGTAGATCACGTCACCGACCAGTTTGCCGTCTTCCTGGCGGTTGATGCCGACGTCGATCACGATCGCGCCTTGCTTGATCCACTCACCCTTTACCAGCCCCGGCTTGCCGGCGGCGACCACCACCAGATCGGCGCGACCGACGTGGCCTGCCAGATCCTTGGTGAAGCGGTGGGTGACGGTCACGGTGCAGCCGGCCAGCAGCAATTCCATTGCCATCGGGCGGCCAACAATATTGGAAGCCCCGACAACCACTGCGTCCATCCCGTAGAGATCGACACCGGTGCTTTCCAGCAACGTCATGATGCCTTTAGGGGTGCACGGACGCAGCAGCGGAATACGCTGGGCGAGGCGGCCGACGTTATAAGGGTGGAAACCGTCGACGTCCTTGTCTGGACGAATGCGTTCCAGCAATTTGGAGGCGTCCAGGTGTTCAGGTAAAGGAAGCTGAAGCAGAACGCCATCAATTGCCGGGTCGTCATTCAGGCGATCGATCAGATCGGTCAGCGCTTCTTGAGTAGTTTCGGAAGGCAGGTCGTAGGCTTGGGAAATGAAGCCAACCTCTTCACAGTCTTTACGCTTGTGCGAGACATAAACCTGAGAGGCGGGATCGCTGCCGACCAGGATCACCGCGAGACCGGGCGTGCGCAGACCTTGCTGGCGACGCTCGTTGACGCGTTTGGCGATCTGCTGGCGAAGGCTGGCGGCGATCGATTTGCCGTCGATTAGTTGTGCAGTCATTGCGCGTGATTAACCATCGAGAGGGGAAAAAAAGAGAACGTATTCTCGCATGTCATGAGGTGAGGGCAAAGGCGCTTGGTCTGCAAATTCCCCTAACCCCTTTAATTAAATGAATTTTTTTTAAAAAAGAGTTGACGACCTTCAGGGTCACCTATAACATTCGTCGCACTTGTCGGGCACAGCCTAGCACTGGTTAAGAAGGTCGAGCAGAGTTGATGTTTAATTCGGTGAGACTGAAAGCACTTAGTTTGTAATCGTCCAAGAATACAGATTAACAAGGCGCCCGTAGCTCAGCTGGATAGAGCATCCGCCTTCTAAGCGGATGGTCGCAGGTTCGAGTCCTGCCGGGTGCGCCATTAGGCAGCTTTGGCACAAGTAACGCAACATGGCAATATGGTGGGCGTAGCTCAGTTGGTAGAGCACGGGATTGTGACTCCCGTTGTCGAGGGTTCGATCCCCTTCGTCCACCCCATATTTAGAAAGGCGCCAGATTAACAGTCTGGCGCCTTTGCTTTAAAAGCTTGATGCGGATGTGGTGGAATTGGTAGACACACTGGATTTAGGTTCCAGCGCCGCAAGGTGTGAGAGTTCGAGTCTCTCCGTCCGCACCATTACAAGTAGCTATTTAATAGCAGAAAACGGCGCAGCACCTGAAAAGGGCTGCGCCGTTTTTGTTTTAGAAGTCTGAATTTTCAAAGCGGCCGCAGGTTCTGGGTCGAGAGGGCGCCTCGGATCGTCGGATTTATGTTTCTCGATGATGCTGATTCGCCCGTTGGTCCCCTTGTGGGGTCGACTGTCAGGGATGGATTGCCGATGTCTTCTATATATAGAAGGATTGGTGCAGAGCTCTGGCATGATTGGCTGTATTTGCTAACAGGGCGAGGCACAACCGTTTGTCCCCGCCTATAAATTGCCTGCTGCTTTTTTACCCGTTTTCAGTAGGGTGACTTCTTGAGTTTGACCCACTAGAATGCATGCCCTTGATTCTGGGGTCGGAAACGGCCGGCTAACGTCTGTGCAACGAGGAATATCCATGCAAGTTTCTGTTGAAAATACTTCTGCTCTTGAGCGCCGCATGAGCATCACCGTGCCGGCTGAGCGCATCGAGACTCAGGTCAACAAGCGTCTGCAGCAGACTGCCCAAAAGGCCAAGATTGCTGGCTTCCGTCCAGGCAAAGTGCCAATGAGTGAAATCAAGCGCCGTTTTGGTGCTGATGCACGTCAGGAAGCGGTCGGCGACGTGATCCAGTCCTCTTTCTACGAAGCTGTCGTTGAGCAGAAGCTGAACCCGGCTGGCGCTCCTTCGATCGAGCCGAAATCGCTGGAAGCCGGCAAAGATCTGGAATACGTCGCGATTTTCGAAGTGTTCCCTGAGTTCACCGTTGCCGGTTTCGACGGTATCGCGGTTGAGCGCCTGAGCGCTGACGTGGCTGATGCCGATCTGGACAAAATGCTGGAAGTGCTGCGCAAGCAGAACACCCGTTTCGAAGTGGCCGATCGCGCTGCTCAAAACGAAGACCAGCTGAACATCGATTTCGTTGGCAAGGTCGACGGTGAAGTGTTCGCTGGCGGTTCCGCCAAAGGTACTCAGCTGGTTCTGGGTTCCGGCCGCATGATCCCTGGTTTTGAAGACGGTCTCGTTGGCGCTAAAGCCGGCGAAGAGCGCGTTCTGAACCTGACCTTCCCAGAGGACTATCAGAACCTCGACCTGGCAGGCAAAACCGCTGAGTTCACCGTGACTGTGAACACTGTTTCCGAGCCAAAACTGCCAGAGCTGACCGAAGAATTCTTCGCTCAATTCGGCATCAAGGAAACCGGTCTGGAAGGCTTCCGCACCGAAGTTCGCAAGAACATGGAGCGTGAACTGCGTCAGGCGATCAAATCCAAGGTCAAGAATCAAGTAATGGACGGTCTGCTGGCCACCAACCCGATCGAAGTGCCTAAGGCTCTGCTGTCCAACGAAGTTGACCGTCTGCGCGTGCAGGCTGTTCAGCAGTTCGGTGGCAACATCAAGCCTGAGCAACTGCCGGCCGAACTGTTCGAAGAGCAAGCCAAGCGTCGCGTTGTGCTGGGTCTGATCGTGGCTGAAGTGGTCAAGCAATTCGACCTCAAGCCTGACGAAGCCCGCGTTCGTGAAATGATTCAGGAAATGGCGTCGGCTTACCAAGAGCCTGAGCAGGTTGTGTCCTGGTACTACAAGAACGACCAGCAACTGAACGAAGTCCGTTCGGTTGTGCTGGAAGAGCAAGTTGTGGATACTGTTCTGCAGAAAGCTAGCGTGACCGACAAATCGGTCTCTTACGAAGAAGCAGTCAAGCCGGTAGAAGCTCCACAAGCCGACTGATCGTTTTTGCGGTAAGAAGTACACACCATAAGCCAGCCTTCGTGCTGGCTTATGCGTATTCAAGACATAACTATTTGGGAGTGACTGCAGAGCATGTTCCGTAATTCGTATATTCAGCAGAACTCTGATATCCAGGCCGCAGGCGGCCTGGTCCCGATGGTTGTCGAGCAGTCTGCTCGTGGCGAGCGCGCCTATGACATCTACTCACGCCTTCTCAAGGAGCGAGTGATCTTTCTGGTTGGTCCGGTAGAGGACTACATGGCCAACCTGATCTGTGCGCAACTGCTGTTCCTTGAAGCGGAAAACCCGGACAAGGACATCCATCTCTATATCAACTCCCCGGGCGGTTCGGTGACGGCGGGCATGTCGATCTATGACACCATGCAGTTCATCAAGCCAAACGTGTCGACCACCTGTATCGGTCAAGCGTGCAGCATGGGCGCGTTTCTATTGACGGCCGGTGCCCCCGGCAAGCGTTACTGCCTGCCGAACTCGCGTGTGATGATTCACCAGCCGCTGGGCGGTTTCCAGGGCCAGGCTTCGGATATCGAAATCCATGCCAAGGAAATCCTCTTCATTCGTGAGCGTCTCAACACGCTGATGGCCAAGCATAGCGGGCACACTCTTGAAGAAATCGAGCGCGATACCAACCGCGATAATTTCATGAGTGCAGAGGCAGCGCGTGAATACGGGTTGATCGATGAAGTGATCAGCCAGCGCCCCGCTTAAAATAAGCAGCTCAAAATAGGGTTGGTCGGCGCGTCCGATCACTAGCGGGCTTGAAAAAGCCCGCAATAGCCTTCATCTTGTGTTGCAAGCCTATCGGATTTGGATCGAACGAATGACTGACACCCGCAACGGCGAGGACAACGGCAAGCTGCTCTATTGCTCCTTCTGTGGCAAAAGCCAGCATGAAGTGCGCAAATTGATTGCCGGCCCCTCGGTCTTTATCTGCGACGAGTGCGTCGACCTGTGCAATGACATCATCCGTGAGGAGGTGCAGGAAGCCCAGGCCGAAAGCAGCGCGCATAAATTGCCTTCGCCTAAAGAAATCAGCGGCATCCTTGATCAGTACGTGATTGGTCAGGAGCGTGCGAAAAAGGTTCTGGCCGTAGCGGTGTACAACCACTACAAGCGCCTGAACCAGCGTGACAAAAAGAATGACGATGTCGAACTCGGCAAGAGCAACATCTTGCTGATCGGCCCGACAGGCTCGGGTAAAACCCTGCTTGCCGAAACACTGGCCCGCTTGCTGAACGTTCCGTTCACCATCGCCGACGCAACCACCCTCACCGAGGCGGGTTACGTGGGTGAAGATGTCGAAAACATCATTCAGAAGCTGCTGCAGAAGTGCGATTACGACGTAGAAAAGGCCCAAATGGGCATTGTCTACATCGATGAGATCGACAAGATCTCGCGCAAGTCTGACAACCCGTCGATCACCCGGGACGTTTCCGGTGAAGGCGTACAGCAGGCCCTGCTCAAGTTGATTGAAGGCACGGTCGCTTCCGTTCCGCCTCAAGGTGGTCGCAAGCATCCGCAGCAGGAATTCCTTCAGGTCGACACCCGTAACATCCTGTTCATCTGCGGTGGTGCGTTCTCCGGTCTGGAAAAGGTTATTCAAAACCGTTCCACCAAGGGCGGCATCGGTTTCAACGCGGAAGTGCGCAGCAAGGAAGAAGGCAAGAAAGTCGGTGAGTCCCTGCGTGAAGTCGAGCCTGACGATCTGGTCAAGTTCGGGCTGATCCCGGAATTCGTCGGTCGTCTGCCGGTACTTGCCACGCTGGACGAGCTTGATGAGGCTGCGTTGATGCAGATTCTCACCGAGCCGAAAAATGCTCTGACCAAACAGTATGCCAAGCTGTTCGAGATGGAAGGTGTGGACCTGGAATTCCGGGCCGACGCTCTGAAATCGGTCGCCAAGCGTGCCCTGGAACGTAAAACCGGTGCCCGTGGACTGCGTTCGATTCTCGAAGGTGTATTGCTCGACACTATGTATGAAATCCCCTCGCAGTCCGAGGTGAGTAAAGTAGTGATCGACGAAAGCGTTATAGAAGGCAAGTCCAAGCCACTGTATATCTACGAAAACAGTGAGCCGGCTGCCAAGGCAGCGCCAGACGCCTAAGCGTCACGCTGCTGGAATAAAGAAGGGGCCTTCGGGCCCCTTTGCTTTTTGCGCGTTTTAACACCTTCTTTAAGCTTGTTTTTTTTGAAGGTAGCCCCCATCTTGGTTTCAAGCTCACTTCCATCTGTTTACGGCCTTATGGCCGCCGTAGAGGCGAAATCATGAAGACAACCATCGAATTGCCTCTCCTGCCATTGCGTGATGTTGTGGTTTATCCGCACATGGTTATCCCGCTGTTCGTGGGGCGCGAGAAATCCATCGAAGCCCTCGAGGCAGCGATGACGGGCGACAAGCAGATCCTTCTGCTGGCTCAGAGAAACCCTGCTGACGACGATCCCGGTGAAGATGCACTTTATCGCGTAGGTACCATCGCTACCGTTCTACAGCTGCTCAAGCTGCCGGACGGCACGGTCAAGGTTTTGGTTGAAGGTGAGCAGCGGGGCGCTGTTGAGCGTTTCAGCGAAGTGGACGGCCACTGCCGTGCCGAAGTCTCATTGATCGACGAAGTCGACGCGCCTGAGCGCGAGTCGGAAGTATTCGTCCGCAGCCTGCTCGCTCAGTTCGAACAATATGTGCAGCTGGGCAAGAAAGTCCCGGCTGAAGTCCTGTCGTCGCTCAACAGCATCGACGAACCAGGCCGTCTGGTCGACACCATGGCCGCACACATGGCCCTGAAAATCGAGCAGAAGCAGGAAATCCTCGAAATCATCGATTTGTCGGCCCGGGTCGAGCACGTTCTGGCGTTGCTGGATGCCGAGATCGACCTGCTGCAAGTCGAAAAACGCATTCGTGGTCGCGTCAAAAAACAAATGGAGCGCAGCCAGCGCGAGTACTACCTGAATGAGCAGATGAAGGCCATTCAGAAAGAGCTCGGCGACAGCGACGAAGGCCACAACGAAATCGAAGAGCTGAAAAAGCGCATCGATGCCGCCGGTCTGCCGAAAGACGCCTTGGCCAAAGCCCAGGGTGAACTGAACAAATTAAAACAAATGTCGCCAATGTCTGCGGAAGCGACCGTGGTGCGCTCGTATATTGACTGGCTGGTTCAGGTGCCGTGGAAGGCTCAGAGCAAAGTGCGTCTGGATCTGGCGCGCGCAGAAGACATTCTCGATGCAGACCACTATGGTCTGGAAGAAGTCAAAGAGCGGATCCTCGAATACCTCGCAGTGCAAAAACGCGTGAAGAAAATTCGTGGTCCGGTGTTGTGCCTGGTCGGTCCTCCGGGGGTGGGTAAAACCTCTCTGGCGGAGTCGATTGCTCACGCCACCAACCGGAAATTCGTGCGCATGGCCCTCGGCGGTGTGCGTGATGAAGCGGAAATTCGTGGTCATCGCCGTACTTATATCGGTTCGATGCCAGGAAGATTGATTCAAAAGATGACAAAAGTGGGCGTCCGCAACCCGCTGTTCCTGCTCGATGAAATCGACAAAATGGGCAGCGACATGCGTGGCGATCCGGCGTCGGCGTTGCTGGAAGTGCTCGACCCTGAGCAGAACCACAACTTCAACGATCATTATCTGGAAGTCGACTACGACCTGTCCGATGTGATGTTCCTTTGCACCTCGAACTCCATGAACATTCCACCAGCCTTGCTGGACCGGATGGAAGTGATTCGTCTGCCGGGTTACACCGAAGACGAAAAGATCAACATCGCCGTCAAATACCTTTCGCCAAAGCAGATTACTGCCAATGGTTTGAAAAAAGGCGAGCTGGAATTCGACGCCGAAGCGATTCGCGACATCATCCGCTACTACACCCGCGAAGCCGGTGTACGTGGGCTGGAGCGCCAGATTGCCAAGGTTTGCCGCAAGGCGGTCAAAGAGCATGCAATGGAAAAACGCTTCTCGGTGAAGGTCACTGCCGAGATGCTGGAGCACTTCCTGGGGGTGCGCAAATTCCGCTACGGTCTGGCCGAATCGCAGGATCAGATCGGTCAGGTCACCGGGCTGGCGTGGACTCAGGTGGGTGGCGAATTGCTGACTATCGAAGCCGCAGTAGTACCGGGTAAAGGCCAGTTGATCAAGACCGGTTCTTTGGGTGACGTCATGGTCGAATCGATCACTGCGGCCCTGACCGTTGTTCGCAGTCGCGCGAAGAGCCTGGGGATTCCCCTGGACTTCCACGAGAAGCGCGACACGCACATCCACATGCCGGAAGGGGCGACCCCGAAGGACGGCCCTAGCGCCGGTGTGGGCATGTGCACGGCTCTGGTGTCGGCATTGACCGGGATCCCTGTGCGCGCGGACGTCGCCATGACTGGCGAAATTACGCTGCGTGGTCAGGTGCTGGCAATTGGCGGTTTGAAAGAAAAACTGCTCGCTGCTCACCGTGGCGGAATCAAAACGGTGATCATTCCTGAAGAGAACGTACGCGATCTGAAGGAAATTCCTGACAATATCAAGCAAGATCTGCAGATTAAACCGGTTAAATGGATTGACGAGGTCCTGCAAATTGCGCTGCAATACGCGCCGGAGCCCTTGCCAGATGTAGCTCCAGAGATAGTTGCAAAGGATGAAAAACGCGAGTCTGACTCTAAGGAAAGAATTAGCACGCATTAGTACGCATTTGCTTGGGTGGCTTGTTGACAGCTTTTTAGAGCCCTTGTTATAAAGCGGCTCTTAAGTGTCTGTAGGCCATTCAGCACTCGTTTTTGCTTTCACCAAAAAACTTAGAATCATACTCAAATAGATATAAGGGGACTTAGAGTGAACAAGTCGGAACTGATTGATGCTATCGCTGCATCCGCTGATATCCCGAAAGCTGCTGCTGGCCGTGCGCTGGACGCTGTAATCGAATCCGTCACTGGCGCTCTCAAGGCTGGCGACTCTGTTGTTCTGGTTGGTTTCGGTACTTTCTCTGTAACTGATCGTCCAGCTCGCATTGGTCGTAACCCACAGACCGGTAAGACGCTGGAAATCGCAGCCGCTAAAAAACCAGGTTTCAAAGCCGGTAAAGCACTGAAAGAAGCTGTCAACTAAGTTCGATTCAGGTTTTTGCCTATCCGGGTCGGGGTCATGCCTGACTTGGCAGCGGAGCGGTAGTCCAGTCGGCGAGTCGCCGATCCGAGACGCCGAGGCTCGCAAGTTCGAGTCATCGGTCCGCTCCGCCAGTTACGAGAAGGCGCATCCTCGGATGCGCCTTTCTTCTATCCGGATTCTACCCACGCTCCACGGTTGCCTAATTTTGAAGTTCAACCGTTTCTGGGGGACGCATGCTGCAGAATATCAGGGACAATTCACAAGGCTGGATTGCCAAGACCATTATCGGGGTCATCGTTGCACTGATGGCTTTGACCGGTTTCGACGCCATCTTCAAGGCCACGACGCACAAAAATGATGCGGCCAAGGTCAATGGCGAAGAAATCAGCCAGAACGAGCTGAGCCAGGCGGTCGATATGCAACGCCGTCAGCTTATGCAACAGCTGGGCAAGGATTTCGATGCTTCCTTGCTCGATGAAAAAATGCTGCGCGAATCGGCTCTCAAAGGCCTGATCGATCGCAAGCTGCTGCTGCAAGGCGCAGAAAACTCGAAGTTCGCATTTTCCGAAGCTGCTTTGGATCAGGTGATCCTGCAAACGCCTGAATTCCAGGTGGATGGCAAGTTCAGTTCTGAGCGTTTCGACCAGGTTATTCGCCAGCTCGGCTACAGCCGCATGCAGTTCCGCCAGATGCTGGCTCAGGAAATGCTGATCGGTCAGTTGCGCGCTGGTCTGGCAGGTAGCGGTTTCGTCACCGACGCACAGGTTCTGGCATTCGCCCGTCTGGAAAAACAGACCCGCGATTTCGCTTCCCTGAACGTCAAGGTTGACCCGGCGGCTGTGAAGCTGACCGACGATGAAGTCAAAGCCTACTACGACGAACACGCCAAGGAATTCATGACGCCGGATCAGGTGGTCATTGATTACCTGGAGTTGAAGAAGGCTTCCTTCTTTGATCAGGTCAGCGTCAAGGACGAAGACCTGCAAGCGGCGTATCAGAAAGAAACCGCGAACCTGTCCGAACAACGTCGGGCCGCGCACATTCTGATCGAAGTGAACGACAAGGTGACCGAAGCGCAAGCCAAGGCCAAGATCGAAGAGATTCAGGCGCGTCTGGCGAAAGGCGAGAAGTTCGAAGCGCTGGCCAAGGAGCTCTCCCAGGATCCTGGTTCGGCGAACAACGGCGGTGACCTCGGCTTTGCCGGTCCTGGTGTCTACGATCCAGCCTTCGAAACAGCGCTGTATGCGTTGGCCAAGGATCAGGTCTCGGCGCCGGTCCGCACCGACTTCGGTTTCCACCTGATCAAGCTGTTGGGTGTCGAAGCTCCTGAAGTACCGACGCTCGCCAGCCTGAAAGACAAGTTGACCCGTGAGCTGAAAACCCAGCAGGTCGAGCAGCGTTTCGTCGAGGCGACCAAGCAACTGGAAGACTCGTCGTTCGAAGCCTCTGATCTGGCTCAGCCGGCGCAGGACCTGAAGCTCACTGTTCATACGTCCAAACCGTTCGGCCGTGAAGGTGGCGAAGGTGTTGCGGCGAACCGTGCCGTGGTTACTGCTGCGTTCAGTCCCGAAGTGCTGAATGAGGGTGCCAACAGCACCGCCATCGAGCTCGATCCGGAAACCGTGATCGTGCTCCGCGCCAAGGAGCACCTGAAGCCTGCGCAACTGCCGCTGGAAAGCGTTGCTGCCAGTATTCGTGTGCAATTGGCCAAGGAGCACGCCAGTGCTGCCGCCAAGACCAAGGCTGAAGAGCTGATTGTCAGCCTGCGCGATGGCAAGACTGCGCTGGACAAGGCGATCGACGGTCAGAACTGGAAAGTGACCCAGGCAGCTACTCGTGGCCAGGAAGGGATTGACCCCACCGTGCTGCAGGCGCTGTTCCGCATGCCGAAGCCCGCCGCCAAGGACAAGCCGACCTTCAGCAGCGTGACCCTGGCCGATGGTAGCCTGGTGATTGTGCGTCTGAACGGCGTGAACGAAGCGGCTGCGCCGACCGAAGAAGAGAAGGCTCAATACCGTCGCTTCCTCGCTTCGCGCATTGGCCAGCAAGACTTTGCGGCCTACCGCAAACTGCTGGAAAACCAGGCTGAGATCAAACGCTTCTGATGCCTGACTGAGTTTTGCGCGACACAAAGACCCCGGCCGAAAGGCTGGGGTTTTTTGTGGGTGAAATAAAAGCCGCACGGGTTATCCGTCGCCTGAGTATTTACCGAGCGACTTTTTCCTGTAAATGACAGTCAGTAGACTTGTAACTGTTTTAAGACACTAATCGATACTCCGCTAAGCATCGATCTGTTGCACAATACGCCCCGGACCGTTTTCCTCAGGATGTTCAATGTTTAAATCATTTCCCATGCGTGTTGCAGGGCTGGCGTTGGTGCTGGCCGCCGCGGCCGGCTGCTCGTCGAAGAAAGCCCCTATCTACGAGCATGAGAACTTCGATGACTCCGGAACATTTTCGCGCAGCTACCCGGTGACGGATGCGCAGACGTGCGAAGCCGCCCGTCGGGCGTTGCTCAGCCAGGGCTACATCATCACTAGCTCCGACCCGAAACTGGTCAGCGGACACAAAAGCTTCCAGCAGACCGGCGAGAGCCACATGGAGATCAGCTTCAGTGTGGTCTGTGCCGATGACGGCAGTGAGGGGCGTCACGCGACCATGTTCGCCAACGCCCTGCAGGATCGTTATGCGCTGAAGAAGACCAACAACTCCGCCAGTGTTGGTGTGGGCGTGCTGGGTTCTGTGTCGATGCCGATCGGTTCGTCCGACGACTCGATGGTCAAGGTTGCCAGCGAAACCGTATCGTCGCCCAAGTTCTACGAGCGTTTCTTCACCTTGGTCGAGTTGTTCCTGCCTCCGGAAGCGAAAAAGGCCGCGCACATCAAGGATAAGCCGAAACCCGATCTCGGCGTGCCTGAAGCCAAGGCCGCACCGGCTCCGTCGGCGCCGACCCCGGCACCTGCGGCAGAACCTGCGCCGACACCTGCCGAAGCTGCTCCAGCGGCCTCTGAGCCGGTTGCACCGCCGCCTGAAGCCGCTCCGATTGCTCCGGCCGAGAATGCCGAGCCGGCATCGACCACGGAAACGGTCACTCCGCCGCCCCAATCAAGCCTGCCTCCACCCACCGAGCCTATTTCGGCCATTCCTGTTTCAGGCCAGTAATCGTGCTCTGACGCTGCGGGAACGGGTCAGTCGACACCGATTCCGCAGCGGCTTTTAAATTGATCCGCGTCAACCCCGGCCGTTGTCCTACGGCCTGTATCGAAAAAATCCTGTGATAAATTCCTGACGGCCTGCTACGTTTTATTCAGTAGCTGCTGAGCGGCGTGCCTGCGTCATTTTTCTTTCACGTGGGCACTTTATGCTCGGGGCGCTGGCCATTTATTCAGGCGTTTTTTTCAACGAGCCGTGGGGGATTCAAAATGGACGATTATCAAGAAGAGCTGCTCGAGTATCAGGCGTTTGAACTGGACCCGCTGGAACCGGCCGAAGACGCTACCGAGCTGTAAGCGTCAGGCGGATTGGCGATGACTGCGGCGAAACTCGCCGGGAGTCTGGCCGCTCCAGCGTTTGAAGGCCCGTTGAAAGGCTTCGGCTGAGGCAAAACCCAGCAGGTACGCGATTTCTCCGAACGCCAGTTCGGTATCGCGGATGTAGGTCATGGCCAGGTCGCGACGCGTGTCATTGAGGATCGCGCGAAATTGCGTGCCTTCCTCGGCGAGTTTGCGGCGCAAGGTCCAGGTCGGCAGCTTCAGGCGTGCCGCCACTTCTTCCAGGTCGGGTTCCCGGCCACCATTGAGCAGTGGCCCCAGCAACTGAGTGATGCGTTCACGCAGGCTGCGGGTGCGTGTCAGTTGCTCCAGTTCCCGCTCACACAGTTGCAGCAAGTGTCGCCAGGTGCTCGGGCAGTGTTCCGGGTTGCGCTGGGCGAGGCTGGCAAGGTTCAAGCGCAGTTGATTGTGCTCGCAGCCAAACTGGATCGGGCCGTCGCCCAGCACTTCATAAGCCGCTCGGTAATCTGGCTCATCGAACTCGATCTCGATGCGTTCGGCCCGCACCGGGGCATGGCTTATGCTGGACAGTTGCTGCAACCAGCCAGCGATGATCGAATCCACCACGAAGCGGTTGTAGGCGTTGTAAGGGCTGATGGAATAGAACCGCAGCCAGGCACCTTGGGCGTCTTCGTGAAAACTCGATTGGCCGCGATAGTTGGAGCCATACAAGGCTTCGAAGCGAATCAGGCATCGCGCGGCTTCTCGCACCGTTGGCGCCTGAGCGGCCGTGACCCCGGCCAGGCCGACCTGGCTCAGGCGACTGAGCTGACCCATGCGCAAGCCAAGTGCCGGGTTGTCGGTCAGTTGAATGGCGCTGTGGCCCAGGCGCATGTAACGCGGGATCGAGAGCCGGGCGCCCGCTTCGCTGAGGCGAGCCGCGTCGAGGCCGTATTGTTCGAGCAGCGGTTGAGGGTCTACACCGTGACTGCGCACGGCGTCGGCCAGGCTATGAACAAAGCCCACCGACAGATCGCCGAGGCGCATCGGCAACGGTTTCATCGGTTACAACCAGAGGTTCAGCAAACGCGCGCCACGGGCATTGCCGTCGGCGAACTGCTGCCCGTTGCTGCTGAGAAAACTTTGACCGGCGCTGCCCTGATCCCAGAACTGACCGCGCAGGAACACGCTCATGCCGGCGATTGCCTGGCTGCTGGGCGGTTGAGCGGTGAGTGTCAGACGATGCCAGGCCTGGCCTTCACTGAGTTCCCCGGCCTTGAGGCTGACGGAGCCAGGCGTCGACAGCCCCTTGTAACCGCGCCACGGTTTGTCCCAGGTACCGCGCCCGACCACAAACGCCGGGACTGCGACGAACTGCGCACCCTGGTCGTCGAGCTTGCGGTAATTGTCCGGGTACCAGCTGTCGCTGCCGATCAACACACCTAGACGTCCGGTCGGAGTGTCGACGACGTTGAGCGTATGCTCGCCATTGGCGGCGATGACTTCATGTTCATCGAAAATCGGGTGCATCTGGCGCTGGGGTTGGCCGATCGGCAGGCCATCGCGACCGAACACCACGCTGCTGTTGTACAACGCGCCGCGGCCGATTTTCAGGGTGCCGTCGATGATGCTGGGCTCGGGTAGCACGATGGAGCCTGCCACCAACGTCACGTGGAATTCTTTTGCCAGACCACCAAACAGCGCCTGGTAGTCCTTGGCCATGCCTTTGGCCTTCATGCGCAAGTGCGCGTCGTCCAGACGGCTGTCGCCCGTGGCGCTGATCAGTGCGCGGACGAACTTCAGTGGGTTGCTGACCGCCAGCCAGTTCATGGCCTCCTTGAGCGTGGTGGCCTGGTACAGCTCATCTTTCTCGCCGCTGACCATCAACCAAGTGCCGACATGTTCGGGCAGGACGACGATGGTTTTTTCATTCAGCAGGCCCTGGTCCTGGGCCTTCTGCAAATAAGCCGCCAGCTTGCGGTGCAGGCGCTCGGGGCTTTGATAGTCGGTGGGAAACAGTTCGGGCTGGATGCCCAGCAAATTGCCGCGATCAGCGGGTGTGCCTTGGTCGACCGCAAGGTTGATGCGCAGGTCCGACAGGTAATGACCCACTGGGCGGTCCGCGGCCCACATGGCGTAGGTCGTAAGGGCGGCAATCAATGCCATGGTGAAGGTCAGGTACAGAAGTTTGCGCATGGGGAAACAGTCAACGGCCGTGTGCAGGATTCGCGACTAGGGTAGGGCCGATGCCGGTACTTGCCAAGGGGCGCTGCACATTTGGATCAATAAGTTGTCAGTTACGGTCATTGAGTGACAGCGGCGCGACTCTTAGTCTGTCCAACATGACTGACGGGGGCCGAAGAGCTCCTGCACTTTTTCCGTGATCGCTCGATGTGGAGTTACCGATGGCCGCCGCTCATTACCCGCACCTGTTGGCCCCGCTGGACCTGGGTTTTACCACGCTGCGCAACCGTGCCCTGATGGGTTCGATGCACACCGGTCTCGAGGAAAAGCCCGGCGGTTTCGAGCGCATGGCGGCGTACTTCGCCGAACGTGCCCGGGGCGGCGTTGGCCTGATGGTTACCGGCGGAATTGGCCCGAACGACGAGGGTGGGGTGTACTCCGGCGCGGCCAAACTGACCACCGAGGAAGAAGCGCTCAAACACCGCATCGTCACCCGCGCGGTGCACGAGGCGGGCGGCAAGATCTGCATGCAGATCCTTCACGCCGGTCGTTATGCTTACAGCCCGAAACAAGTTGCGCCGAGCGCCATACAGGCGCCGATCAACCCGTTCAAGCCAAAAGAGCTGGACGAGGAGGGCATCGAGAAGCAGATCAGCGATTTCGTCACCTGTTCGACCCTGGCGCAACAGGCCGAGTACGACGGCGTCGAGATTATGGGCTCCGAAGGTTATTTCATTAACCAGTTCCTCGCCGCCCATACCAACCACCGTACTGACCGCTGGGGCGGCAGCTATGAAAACCGCATGCGCCTGCCGGTGGAAATCGTGCGCCGGGTGCGCGAAGCGGTAGGCCCGAATTTCATTATTATCTTCCGCTTGTCGATGCTCGATCTGGTGGAAGGCGGTAGCAGTTGGGAAGAAATCGTGACGCTGGCCAAGGCCATCGAGCAGGCCGGTGCGACCATCATCAACACCGGCATCGGCTGGCACGAAGCGCGGATCCCCACCATCGCCACCAAAGTGCCGCGCGGCGCGTTCAGCAAAGTCACGGCCAAGCTGCGTGGCTCGGTGAGCATTCCGCTGATCACCACCAACCGTATCAACACCCCGGAAGTCGCCGAGCAGATTCTCGCCGAAGGCGATGCCGACATGGTGTCCATGGCGCGGCCGTTCCTCGCCGACCCGGACTTCGTCAACAAGGCCGCTGCCGGCCGTGCCGATGAAATCAACACCTGCATCGGTTGCAACCAGGCCTGTCTGGACCACACCTTCGGCGGCAAGTTGACCAGTTGCCTGGTCAACCCGCGCGCCTGCCATGAAACTGAACTCAATTACCTGCCGGTGCAGCAGATCAAGAAAATCGCGGTGGTCGGTGCCGGTCCTGCGGGTTTGTCCGCAGCGACCGTGGCGGCTGAGCGGGGTCATCAGGTGACGCTGTTTGATTCGGCCAGCGAAATCGGCGGCCAGTTCAACATCGCCAAGCGTGTGCCGGGCAAGGAAGAGTTCTTCGAAACCCTGCGCTACTTCACCCGCAAACTGCAGACCACCCACGTTGAGGTGTGCCTGAACACCCGCGTCGATGTGGCGCAACTGGTCGAAGGCGGTTACGACGAGATCATTCTCGCCACTGGCATCGCCCCAAGAACTCCGGCGATTCCGGGTGTCGAGAACGCCAAGGTGCTGAGCTACCTGGACGTGATCCTTGAGCGCAAACCGGTGGGCAAGCGCGTCGCGGTGATCGGCGCCGGTGGTATCGGATTCGATGTCTCGGAATTCCTGGTTCACCAGGGCGTGGCCACCAGCCAGAATCGCGAGGCGTTCTGGAAGGAGTGGGGCATCGATACGCATCTGCAGGCGCGCGGCGGTGTCGCCGGCATCAAGGCTGAGCCTCATGCACCGGCGCGTGAAGTGTTCCTGCTGCAACGCAAGAAATCCAAGGTCGGCGATGGCCTGGGTAAAACCACGGGCTGGATTCACCGCACCGGTCTGAAAAACAAGCAGGTACAGATGCTCAACAGCGTCGAGTACCTGAAGATCGACGACGAGGGTTTGCACATCCGCATCGGCGAAACCGGCGAGCCGCAAGTGCTGTCGGTGGACAACATCGTGATCTGCGCCGGGCAGGATCCGCTGCGTGAATTGCAGGAGGGGCTGGTGGCGGCCGGACAGAACGTGCATTTGATTGGCGGCGCGGATGTGGCGGCAGAGCTGGATGCCAAGCGCGCGATCAATCAGGGGTCGCGTCTGGCTGCTCAGCTGTAATCTCCGTAACGGCTGTTAAGATGCCGGCTCTTCACCCAGAGTCGGCACCGATGCTTCTCCCGCCCAACGAATGGCTACCCCAGGCCCCCCTCGACCCCCTTCATCTCGGCTGGCTGACCAACGCTGGCATCGACGTCGCGATCCTGCGCCTCGACCAAATCGACCCGCTGATCAGCGGCAACAAGTGGTTCAAACTCATCGAACACCTGAAAGCCGCTGACCGGATCGGTGCCAAAGGCATCATCAGCCTTGGCGGTGCCCACTCCAATCATCTGCATGCACTGGCGGCGGCGGGCAAGCGTTTTGGTTTTCGCACCGTTGGCCTGCTGCGTGGACATCCACAAGAAACGCCGACGGTGAAAGACTTGCAGGCGTTCGGTATGCAGCTGCATTGGCTCGGTTATGGCGGTTATCGAGCGCGGCACGAGCCGGGTTTCTGGCAACCATGGCAGGTGCAATATCCCGATCTGCATTCGGTGCCGGAAGGTGGCGGCGGTTTGCGGGGAGCCAAGGGCTGCATGCCGCTGAGGACAATGGTCTGCGAGCATCTGAGCGATTTTGGCTGGAGCGACTACGACGGCTGGTGGCTGGCCTGTGGAACGGGCACGACCCTGGCCGGTCTGGTGCTGGCCGAGGCGAGCGAACACCCGGTATATGGCGCACTGGCGGTGCCCGACGATCATGGTGTAGCGCAGCAGGTCGAGTCGATTGTGCGGGAGGCGGGTTTACAGCATTGCGCTTATGAATTGTTCGACGCCAGCCGTGGCGGCTTTGCCAAAGTCGATCCGCTGTTGCTCGAATTCATCGATCAGACCGAACAGGCCAGCGGCATCCCCCTCGAACCGCTGTACACCGGCAAAGCCCTGTTGGCGCTCAAGCAGCAAGTAGAAGGGGGGAGATTCGAAAAGGGTACACGCCTGATCTTTATCCACACCGGCGGTCTGCAGGGCCGCCGGGGTTTCCAGTGAGCGGCGGGGTTCACCCGCGCTTGGGCATCATGCGCAGCAAGGTGTTATCGCCCACTACATAGTGGTGATAAATCCCTGCCACGGCGTGCAGACCGATCAGCCAGTAACCAAGGGTGCCGCCGAGTTCATGCCAACCCTGTATCTGCTTGGCCAACGCCTTGTCCTCCGCGACCAGCAACGGCAGGTCGAAGCCGAAGAACATTACTTGGTGACCCTTGGCGCTAGTGACCAGCCAGCCCAGAGTCGGCATGGCGATCATGAAAATATACAGCGCCCAGTGCATCAATTTGGCCAGCACGGTCTGCCAGTGAGGCGAGGCCGGGAAGATTTGCGGTGCCGGGCCCAGGCTGCGAGCAAACAGCCGCAGCCAAACCAGGACAAATACCAACAAACCCAGCAAGAAGTGCGATTCGGTGATCAGCGTCCGGCCACCACTGCCTTTTGGAAAGCCCCCGCGAAATTCGATACAGGCATAAACCAGCGCCAGCAGGACCAGCATCAACCAATGCAGCGCGATCGATACGGTGCTGTAGCGTGAGTCGGAATTCTTCCAGGGCATACGGTGTTCCTCACAAGTCAGGTCAAACCACCGTTCTTGTTTGTCGGTGTGCTTTAACTGTAATCCGCTTTGGTGGATTTGCCTGCCGCTATTTGGATGTTCAATGCTCTGGATCAGGAGGTTGGCCAAAAAAAAACGCCAGTTCCGTTAAGGAGCTGACGCTTTTTTTATGAGGCGACAGTCGCAATCAGTTGGTTTGCGGCATCTCGCCCTTGGCCAGGCGCTTATTGATATCGGCGATTACTTCCGGCAAATCGGTGATGGTGTCGATCATGTAGTGGGGACGCGAGCCTTCGAACATCCCGTGGATGCGCTTGCGTTCGCTGGCCAGTTGGTCGCTGCCGAGGGCGCGGTAACCTTCGTAGTCCAGGCCCAGCGCGTTGCCCGAGCAGATCAATGCCACGGTCCACATGCCGGCGCGACGACCTTCAAGAATGCCCGGCACGGTGTCGTCGATCTTCACGCAGGCTGCGACATCATCGATCCCGAGGGCGATCACGTTGGCCAGTGCCTGGGCCGGCCATGGGCGACCGTTAGGCACTTCGTCGGTGGCGACCACGTGGTCGGCGACGTAACCGTTGGTGGCGGCCAGCTCGACAACCTTGTCCATGACCTGTTTCGGGTAGCCGGAGCAGGAACCGATCTTGATCCCTTGCTGGCGCAGATTGGCGATGGTGTCCAACGCGCCCGGAATCAGGGCCGAGTGCTCGGCGATTTTCTCGATCTGCAGCGGCATGAAGCGTTTGTAGATGGCGGTGACGTCATCGTCGGTCGGCGTGCGGCCGAACACCTTACGATATCGTTCGGCCACTTGCGGCTGATCGCACAGGGTGCGGATGTGGTCCCACTTGCCCATGCCCATCGGGCCGCGGGCTTCTTCGATGGAAACCTGGACGTCGAACTCGGCGAAGGCTTCGACAAAAATCTGTGTCGGGGCGAAGGAGCCGAAGTCGACCACGGTGCCGGCCCAGTCGAGGATGGCGGCTTGCAGCTTGGTTGGGTTGCTGTAGTTCATGTCTCAAATCCTGTATTGGGGAATGAAGAGCCGTGTAGCAGCTGTCGAGCCCCAGCGAGGCTGCGTTCGGCTGCGAAGCAGTCGTAAAACCATCCACATCGGTGTTTCAGGTGAACCGCGTCGACAGGGTTTACGACTGCTTCGCAGCCGAACGCAGCCTCGCAGGCTCGACAGCTGCTACAAGTCGTCGTGAATCAGATTTCCAGAACTTCCATCTCGCGCAGCACTTCGGCGATCGCCGCTACCGCCGCGTGCATCTCGTCCTGGTTGACGTGGCCGATGCAGCCGACGCGGAAGGTTTCAACCTGGGTCAATTTTCCGGGGTATAGGATGAAACCCTTGGCCTTGACGCGTTCGTAGAATTCCTTGAACTGGTAGCGCGGATCTTTCGGCGCGTGGAAGGTGACGATGATCGGCGCTTGAATAGCGGCGGGCAGGAAACTGCGCAGCCCCAATTTGGCCATGTCATCGAGCAGCACCTGGCAGTTGTTGGCGTAGCGCTGATGTCGGGCGGGCAAACCACCTTCTTCGTTGTATTGCAGCAGGGCTTCGTGCAACGCCGCGACCACGTGGGTCGGCGGAGTGAAGCGCCACTGGCCGGTCTTGGCCATGTGGGTGTGCTGATCGAAAAGGTCCATCGCCAGCGAGTGCGAGTTACCGGAGGCATTGGCCAGTGCTTCTTTGCGAGCGAAGACAAAGCCCATTCCCGGAACGCCTTCCAGGCATTTGCCCGAGGCGGCGATCAGCGCGTCGAACGGCACCTGTTGCGCGTCAATCGGTAAGGCACCAAAGGAGCTCATGGCGTCGATGATCAGGCGTTTGCCGTGTTGCGCGATGACGTGAGCGATTTCCGGCAGAGGATTAAGGATCCCGGTGCTGGTTTCGCAGTGAATCAGCGCGACGTGGGTGATGCTGGCGTCGGCGCGCAGCAGGCGGTCGACGTCGGCGGCAGTGGTCGGTTCGTCTTCGGCGGTTTCGAAGGTGCTGAAGGAGCGGCCGAGCACTTCGCAGATTTTCGCCAGGCGTTTGCCATAGGCGCCATTGATCAGCACCAGCACTTTGCCGTCGCGAGGCACCAGCGTGCCGATCGCTGCTTCGACCGCGAACGTGCCGCTGCCTTGCAGGGGCACGCAGTGGTGGCTGTCGCCGCCGTTGATGATCGCCAGCAGTTGTTCGCACAGGCTGGCGGTCAGTTGATTGAAGCGGTCATCCCATGAACCCCAGTCGACCATCATCGCCTGACGGGTGCGGGCCGATGTGGTCAGTGGGCCGGGGGTGAGCAGGATGGGTTCGGCAGTACTCATTCTCGTGTCCTCGCAATCGATGGGATGACGCTACGGGGCTTAAATTGCAATTTGCCGTGCTATCAATCAAATTGTTTGTTGTTATGCCAGCCATCAGTGAGGGTTATTCATGAACCTGTTCCAGCTCCGCGCCTTCGACGCCGTGGCCCGTGAGGGCAGCTTCACCCGGGCCGCTGCGCGACTGTTCATCAGCCAACCGGCGGTCACCGGACACATCAAGGCGCTGGAGGAGCATTACCAGATCACCCTGTTGCGGCGCACCGCACGACGGGTGGAGCTGACGGAGGAGGGCACCAAACTGGCCGCGATCACCCGGGCAATGTTCGGTCTGGTTGAAGAAGCGCAGGTGATGCTTGAGGCTAACCGGCAGTTGCTGACCGGGCGTCTGGAGGTGGCGGCGGATGGGCCGCACATGGTCATGCCGATGCTCGCCAGTTTGCGGGCGCGGTATCCCGGTATTACCGTGAACCTGCGGCTGGGCAATGCTCAGGAAACCCTGGCGGCGTTGTTGTCCGAGCATGCCGACGTGGCGGTGCTGACCGAGGTCGAGCCGCGCAAGGGTCTGCATTTGCAAGACCTGAGCGAATCACGGATTTGTGCGCTGGTGCCCGACGGTCATCCCTGGGCGCAGATGCCGAAGGGGGTGCCGCTCAAGGCGCTGGATCAGGTGATCATGGTGTTGCGCGAGCCAACTTCGATCACCCGGCGCACCTTCGACGAGGCGTGCGCGGCGGCGTTCGTCAGTCCACGGGTGTTGCTTGAGCTGGACAGTCGCGAGGCGGTGACCGAAGCCGTCGCCGCAGAGCTGGGGGTTGGCGTGGTGTCGTCGGTGGAGGTCAGCCACGACCCGAGGGTGACGGCGGTGCCGATTCTTGGTGAAGGGTTGGTTAATCGGCACATGATCGGGTGCATGGAACGACGACGGGATTTGCGCTTGATACAGGCGTTTTTCGAGTTGGCGCCCGTCCTGTAACCGAGGTGCGCCCATCGCGAGCAAGCTCGCACACAGGGGGTCTCCAGCGTTCACAAAATCCCTGTGGGAGCGAGCTTGCTCGCGAAGGGGCCGGACCTGCTTACACCAAACTCTCGCGAACCATCTCCAGAAACGTCGCCACCACCCGCCGCGAACTCTGTTCGCGCAAGCACACCAGCGTCTCGGTCAGTCGTCGTTTGCAGTCGGTAATAGGCAACGCGCAAACCCTCGAATCCGCGCCGAACTCGGCAGCTGAAACAACGCCAACACCAATCCCCACCACCACCGCCTCACGCGCCGCTTCCCGACCTTCAACCTGAATCGCCGGGCGAATGCGAAAGCCTGCCTGAGCCATTTCTTCTTCCAGCGTCTGGCGCGTCACCGAGCCGATTTCACGCAGCACCAATGGCGTGTCATCCAGATCCGCGAGGCAAATCGATTCACGGTCGGCCCACGGATGATTGCGCGAAACGAACGCCACCATCGGGTCGTTGCGCAGCGGCAACGAGATCAGACGTTCGTCACTCACCTCCCGGCCCAGCAACGCCAGGTCGGCCTGATAGTTGAACAGCCGAAACAGCGATTCGTCGGTGTTGCCGGTTTCGATCTTCACGCTGATGCCGGGGTAGCGCTCACAAAAGCGAGCAATCTGCGGCAACACGTGCACTGGCGCATCCACCGCGAGAATCAGGCTGCCAGTTTGCAAGGCCCTGGAGTCATGCAAGAGCTCCTGCGCCTCGGCCTCGATAACGAACAATCGCTGGGTAATGCTCAGCAAACGCTCGCCCAGATCCGTCAGCCGGACCGAGCGTTTATTGCGATGGAACAGCAGCACACCGAAACGCTCTTCGAGCTTGCGCACTTGGTCGGAAATCGCCGGTTGGGTGAGGAATAGCCGCTCGGCGGCTTTGGTAAAGCTTCCGTGCACGGCCACGGCGTGGAAGGCTTTG
Organism: Pseudomonas sp. UYIF39; assembly: GCF_029963765.1. Classification (GTDB taxonomy): domain Bacteria; phylum Pseudomonadota; class Gammaproteobacteria; order Pseudomonadales; family Pseudomonadaceae; genus Aquipseudomonas. Next base: position 129,783 of record NZ_JALBYU010000008.1, on the reverse strand, counting down.
AGCTGGGCGTGGGAAACCGACATCGAAACCTCCAGTAACAAGCTGAGCTTATATTGGAAATACGATAAATCGATTTCACTTATTAATCAGTAATTGTTTTTATCCACCTCAGCCCCGGTGACTGGTCAGTCGAACAGCGTCGGCGGCCATGAGCCTGTGCGTGCAACAGCAGGACTCATCTGACCGATATCGCCTCAGGGACGCTGCGATATCGAAGTGCTCAACAATAAAAAAACAGGCGTGATTTCTCAATTTCTGCCGGCACACTCACACCCTGAGGTCAGAACCACCATGAACAAGCACATCGGCACTATCAAGCGTTGGCGCGTGCAGATCTTCGCGATCACCTGGCTCGCTTACGCCGCTTTCTACTTCACCCGCAAAGCTTTTTCCGTGGCAAAACTGGGGATCGCCGAAGACCCCACCTTCATGCTCGACAAAATGGCCATGGCCAACCTCGACGCCATCTACCTCACGGCTTACGCCATCGGGCAATTCACCTGGGGCATCCTGGCCGACCGCTTTGGCCCAAGGGTCGTCGTATTTGGCGGGTTGTTGATTTCAGCGGCAGCAGCCTTGGTGATGGGCAGTTTCGCGACGTTGCCAATCTTCGCTACCTGCATGTTGATTCAAGGGTTTGCTCAGTCCACTGGCTGGTCCGGGCTGTGCAAGAACCTCGGTAGCTTCTTTCCCTCTGAACAGCGCGGGCGGGTGCTGGGGTTGTGGAGTTCCTGCTACGCCTTTGGTGGGTTGGTGGCTTCGCCGTTCGCTGGCTGGTGGGCGTATACGCTGATCGGCACCTGGCATGCGGCGTTCTTTTCCAGTGCGGCGGTGGTTGGGCTGGTCGCCGTGCTGTTTTTTATTTTTCAGCGCAACAAACCCGAAGACGTTGGCTTGCCGGCGGTGGAACCGGAGCCAGAACTGACGGCGCAAGAGGCCGACGCGCAAAGCAAGATCAGCATGCTGGAACCGTTAAAAGAAATTCTGCGCAACCGCACCGTGCTGGTTCTGGGCCTCGCATATTTTCTGCTGAAGCCGGCGCGATACGCGATTCTGCTCTGGGGGCCGGTGATCGTCTTCGAGCAGATGCCCTCAGTGGGCAAGGTCGGCGCGGCGATCATTCCGACCTCGTTTGAACTGGCCGGGTTGCTCGGACCAATTCTGCTGGGTCTGGCTTCAGACAAACTGTTCGGCGCCCGGCGCATGCCGGCGTGTGTGCTCAGCCTGTTGGCGTTGACCGTGACCCTGGCCTTGTTCATGGGTGCCCTGCATACCGGCAGCGTGATGCTGGTGGTGGCGCTGCTGTTTGTCATGGGCCTTACCCTGTACGGACCGGACTCGATGATCAGCGGCGCGGCCGCGATCGATTTCGGCACCGCCAGGGCGGGCGCCACAGCGGCCGGTTTCGTCAACGGTTGCGGCTCGGTCGGGGCGATTCTCGGCGGATTGCTGCCGGGCTACTTCGACTCGGTCACCGTGTTCATCGTCTTCGCCGGCTGCGCGATGTTCTCGGCCCTGGTGCTGATCCCGCACTGGAACAGCCGCCCGGCTGGCCTGCGTGCCGAAAGCGCCTTCGTGCCTAACCAACCGATCAGCGTAAAACCTCTGCGTACTTAAGGATTGACCCATGAGACCTCTATGGCTGGAACAGGCGCTGGCGGCCAAGGCCGACAAGGGCTGAGTGTCAGCGCGTGAGGTCCGAGCGATTGACCAGCCAGTCGAGCAGCAAGTGGCTATCGCGGCGTGGCTCGGGAACTGGCCGAGTGCGTGGGTGATGACCCATGCCCACGCACAGCACCGGCCGGTCCGGGTCGCTGTCGAGAAAACTGATGAGGACGTCGCTGCCGGCCTTTGGCAGGCTGGACGGGTCAATCCGACCGTCCGGCGCTGCAAGGGCGAGCGGTAGCCAGAGACCGGTAGATTCAAGCGGATCCGCTTCCGCTGTCGGCCACAGCCTGACCTGTATTCGACCTCGATCATCCAGCGCCGCCGGTTGCCCGGCAGGGCCCAGCACCCGGGCAGGTTGATAACCCGGAATGCTCGGCCTGGTCTGTTTGAGCGCGGGCCTGAAGACCGTTGACCAGGGAATGGCGGTGAACTGATTGCAGTAATGGCGGACAGTGACGGGTTTGTCGGTGGCAAGAATCGAAGGTTGTTGCCCCTGATGTCGGGTTTCGGTGAGCAGCCATTGATTGTTGAAATTCGGCAGTGGATGTTCTGACACTTGCACTATCCGTGCGCTGCTCAGTGCGCTCTGGTTGCTTTGACCGTGGATCTGCAGGTGCTGGCAACGCAGACGTTCCAGTTGTCGCCGGCTCAGTTGATCGCGATGGACGTGCTCGGCCGCGACACGTGCCATCACCGGCAATGGTTGGCTGAACGCGTGGTTGGCCGCGCCCTCGTCGGGGTTTTGCGAACCACGGTTTCTGGCCGGCAGTGTTGAGGGCAAGGGCGGCGAGTCATGGCGCTGGAACAACTCACTGATCACCGGCTCGTCACTTGTCTTCGGGCACGTTGCCCTGGAAAGGTGTAAGGACCGGTTCCTGGGGGAAACTCAGGCTGTCATCCGCCAGGACCAGCACATGCCCGTCGCGCTGATGTTCGAAGTGATAGTGAATGCCTTCTTCTTCGCACAGCCGTTGCAGCAATGCCAGATCGCTCTCCTCGTACTGAATGCAAAAAGGTCGGAGAGGATAGTGTCCGTTGGACAATTCGAAGCGATAGCTCCCCTCGGGCACATCATGTTCCTCCAGCAGTTGGCGCAGGATCATCGGTACGCTGAGGTGATGAAAGACTCGGTGTGAACGCTGTCTGTCGAGCCATTGAAGGTAGGGCACCAGCACCAGTTTGTAGCCGATCCGGTGGGGGCCGCGATGCTCGCGACTGGCACTGTGAAGTACGCCGTGAATACCCTGGCTTTCCATCAGGCTGAGGTACACCGGCTGTTGCAGCAATCGGTCGAGGTTCATGGCCGGTGCGAGGCCGATCACTTCGATGTCGAATCGATAGGACTGGTTGAGGGCTTCTCGGCCACTGAACTGCAACACCTGCAAACTCAAATCGCCGTTGAGAAGTGTCAGGGTGAAGGGACTTTCCTTGTCGTTGTGCATCGAACGCGCTTCTGCCATGGAATACGGGCGCAGAGGGTACGAAACCACAGCCCTTTATGGTCACCGCAAATCGAAGTTTCAGAATCGCCCTACAACCACCGGTGAAGATGTCGATTGGTCATGCGGGTGAACAGGGTGGATTTTTTGGTCGATTGCCAACTTTAGGGCGTATAAACTTGCGCCATGCGTCGGCCAATAGATGTCTCGGCGCCATAGATCAAGAGAGTGAGTAATGGGCGCACAGTGGAAGGTTAAACACAAAGAAGCGGCATCTAACGCCAAGGGCAAGATCTTCGGCAAACTGGTAAAAGAAATCACCATCGCTGCCCGTAACGGTGCTGATGTCACTACCAACGCACACCTGCGTCTGGTGGTCGAACAGGCAAAAAAAGCTTCGATGCCCAAGGAAACCCTGGATCGCGCCATCAAAAAAGGCGCGGGCCTGCTGGGTGAGACCGTTCAGTACCATCGCGTGACTTACGAGGGTTTCGCTCCGCACCAGGTGCCGCTGATCGTCGAATGCGTAACCGACAACATCAACCGCACCGTCGCTGAAATCCGCGTCGCGTTCCGCAAGGGCCAATTGGGTGCTTCCGGTTCGGTCGCGTGGGACTTCAACCATGTCGGCATGATTGAGGCGTCCCCGGACAGCCCTGACGCCGATCCGGAAATGGCTGCCATCGAAGCCGGCGCCCAGGATTTCGAACCGGGCGAAGAAGAGGGCGCGACCCTGTTCCTGACCGAGCCTGCGGACCTGGATGCCGTGCAGAAAGCCCTGCCCGAGCAAGGTTTCACCGTGTTGTCGGCCAAGCTGGGTTATCAGCCGAAAAACCCGGTCAGCGGTCTGAGCGATGAGCAGATGGCTGAAGTCGAAGCCTTCCTCGAAGGCCTCGATAACCACGATGACGTGCAGGACATGTTTGTCGGGTTGACGGGTTAAACCGTTACTTCGGTGACCGCAAAGCGGTCACCGATTCTCCAAGGCTCGCACAATCTCGCTGAATCCCGGTCGCGCCAGCACCTGCGACTGACAGCAGCGCTGCTGCAATGCCTCCAGCTGCACACGACTCTCATCGCTCAACCCCGAGTCGATCCGCTCCAACAATTCCCCCAGCAAAACACCAAACGCCCGTACCTCGATCCGTTGCATCGCACGGCTTTCAAGGTTGTCCGAGGTGGCATGGAAAGACGCCGCACCAAAATCCCCCAGCAGGCAATCACCGTGCTCGTTCCACAAAATGTTGTGGCCGTAGAGGTCGCCGTGGGTGATGCCATGCTGGTGCAAATGCTCGGCTGCCGAGGCGACGCCACAGGCGATGCGCAATGCCACGCCAGCGCTGAACCGGGTGTCATTGGCGTAAACGTCGCGGGTACATGACGCCAGGCTCGGCAGCCCGGCCAGATTGCGATAGCTCGGATCGATCAATTGCATCACCAGCCCGGCTTGGGCTTCTGGATGCCCGACGACTCGCCCTTCAACCCGGATCAGGTTGGGGTGACTACCGGCGGTGATGCAGGCGTTCATCTCGTGCAACGGCGAGCCATCGCTGGTCATTTCGCCTTTGTAGAGTTTGACGGCGACCGGAATGGCCGCTTGGCCCGGTCGATCCCACATTGCCCGATGAATCACTCCTGAGGCGCCTTCGCCCAGTTGCTGCTCCAGACGCAGTTCAGACCAGGGAATGCGAGGCGTGGCTTCGAGGGCGGCGGCATCGCCTTCGGTCTCCAGCGGATTACCGGCGTACGCCAGCCATGTCAGGCTCGGCAGGGACAGCAGCCACTCGGGTAACTCGCTCAACTGGTTGGCGGCGATACGGATCAGTTCGAGTCGATGGCAATGACGCAAGCTCTGCGGCAAACGTTGCAAGCGGTTGCCGGCAAGCATGAGTTTTTGCAGGTGCGGGCGTTCCCCCAGCTCGGCCGGCAACTCAGTGATGCAGTTATCGGTCAGGATCAGCCAGCGCAGCATCGGTGGCAGGGCCGCGCCTGGCACGCGCTCGATGCGGTTGGCCTTGAAGGCGACCATTGTCAGTGCGGCGCATTGGCCCAGGCAGTCGGGCAGTTCGGTGAACAGATTGTCCGAGCAGAACAGCACGCGCAAACGGGTCAGTCGGTGCAAGTCGTCCGGCAGACTGCTCAAGGCATTGCCGCTGAGGTTGAGGACTTCCAGCGAGTCCGCCAGGTCTAAAATTTCTCGCGGAAACTCCGTCAGGCCGCCGGAGAGGTCCAGGCGGGTAATGCCCGACAGTTGACCGGCGCGTAGTTGGGCAAGGGTATCCATTAACAGATTCACTTTGATCGAGAGGACGGCGCGGAGGCCTGGAAACGGGCGACATGATACCGGCAAAGGCCGGGGACGTGTCAGACCGGATCCCTGACTTGCATCACCGCCCAGGCTTTCGCGCAAAGACTGCTGGCCGAGCAGATCAGGTGCTTGTCCTGGTCGTACAGGACGTCGACCAGATTGATGAAGCGCTGCTGGGCGGCGATTGAACAATCGGCGAGGTTGGGCAGTTCATCGATGAACCAGTGATCGAAACGTCGGCACAGCTCCAGGTAATCCATGACCGAGGTGGGTTGGTCACACAGGTCGCCGAAGGTGAAACCGATGGTTCGCCCTTCGCAGTGTCGGGCCGGAAGGTTGCGTGTCCCGACGGCCAGTTGAATGGCCGGTGCGTCGCGTTCGGGCCGGTTCAACGACTGACGCTGCGCCAGCGTGACCGGCCAGACGTACTCTCCCTGGGTAAACAGCTGCTGGGCATGGGTTCTGACTTGACTGCGGTAGTCGTGGGGACCGCCGACCTCCATGACCTGCATGCGAGCGTTGATAAGGTCGATCACCGGCTTGAAACGCGCGTGGTACAGCGGGTTGGGCAGTAGTCCTTCCGGTGGGTAGTTGGAAGTGAGCAGCAGCAGGATGCCTCGGCGGAACAGAGCCTTGAACAGCCGGGTAATGAGCATCGCGTCGCCGATGTCATGGACGTGAAACTCATCGAAACACAGCACCCGGCAATCGCGCAGTTGTTCATCAAGGGTGGTTTCCAGCGCATCGGGGTGATCGCGAAGAGTGAACATTCCTTGGTGTAGTTGCGCAAAAAACTCATGAAAATGCAGGCGCTGTTTTCCCGCGATGGGAAGCGCCTGGAAAAACCCGTCGAGCAGCCAGCTCTTGCCGCGACCCACGGTGTCGTGAAGGTAAAGGCCGGGGAGCGTTTTTGTCGAAGTGCCCGACAAGGTCGAACTACCACTGTGAGGTCACCCCGTAATCTTCATGCCGGCTCCCCGAGCGGCGGCATAGTGTAACCAGAGGGGGAATTTTCATTACAGTTGTGTCGACCTGTAGCAGCTGCCGAGCCTGCGAGGCTGCGTTCGGCAGCTGCTACATAGATAGCGCTATGCCGGAAGTTAGCGCTCGATACTGCGATTCCACCGTGCATTCCATGCCGGGCGCTGTTCGTTGACCTGATCCCAATCGATCGCAATGGCCGTGGTCAGGTACTGCTTCATCGCCTCGACCTGACCGCGAGTCTTGTCGGTGGTCGGGGTATTGGGGTTGGACGGGATCTGGTCGCCGTCTTCAAGCGCGGCGGCCTGCGCTTCAGGTGTCAGCAAGAAGGCGGCGAGTTTCTGCGCCAGTTCCGGCTGAGTGTTGTTGGCGATGGCACATTCGGCCACGTTGAGCACCACGGCGCCTTCCTTCGGTTGCGCATACTCCACCGGCATACCCTTGAGTTTCAGGGCGGTGACCTGGGTCGGCGTCAGCGGGAACAGCGCGGCTTCGTCGGTCTGAAGCATTTCGGAAATCTTCGCCGAACTTGGAATGTACTCCAGCACGTTGCGCCCGACGGTGTTCGGCCAAGCCTTGAAGCCTGGCTCGACGTTGGTTTCGCTGCCGCCCTGAATCCGGTTGAACATCAAAAACCCATGCAAGCCGAAGGTCGAGGACGCCATCGACTGGAACACCAGTTTGTCCTTGTAGCGCGGGTCGGCCATGTCCATCCACGAGGTTGGCGCGGTCCAGCCTTTCTCCTTGAACAGGCGCGTGTTGTACGCCAGCCCGGTCACGCCGAGGCTGACCGCCACCGCTTGATCCTTGATGCGGCCCTTGGCCGGAATCTGCGCCAGCGGTGCGCTGTCTTCGAGTTTGTCGCACAGCCCCATGGCGATGGCGCGGTACATGATGCCGTCGTCGAGGAACATCACGTGCATCTGCGGGTTGCCTTTGCTGGCCTGGACCTTGGCCAGAATATCGGCGGAGGTGCCGGGCACGATCACCACTTTGACGTTATTGGCCTTCTCGAAAACCGGCAGCACCTTGTCGGCGTAGAGCCGCTCCATGGTCCCGCCGTTCATGCCCAGGTAAAGCGTCGGTTCGGCCTGGGCCTGGGTGACCGTGAGCAGGGCGGTCAGACAGGAGAAACCGAGCAGTGCAGTGCGTTTGACGTTATTCATTGGCGCGACCTTCCTCTATCAAGCAACGGAGATGGAGTGAAACCGGGTGATGGAAAACGCATCCAGCGACGTTTTTGCGGCGCCGCTGCAGATGATTTCGGTGAGCGCCTGGCCCACCGCGGGGCCTATCTGAAAGCCCGCACCGGCAAAGCCGAACGCGTGCAACAGACCGGGTTGAGTGCCACTGTGGCCGATCACCGGTTGGCGATCGGGCAGGTAACCTTCGGTGCCGCTCCAGGTGCGAATCGCCTGGGCGCCTTCAAGAAACGGATAAAGCTCGACGGCCTGACGCAGGATCTCGATGACCGCGTGCTGGCCCGGCCGGGCGCGGGCACCGTCGAGAGCAAAACCCTGACCGCCACCCAACACGCAATTGCCGCGCGCGACTTGACGGGCATAGATACCGCCGCCTTCGACCCCGGTGCTGGCATTCATCACCAGCGGCAAGGGCTCGGTGACCAGCATGGCCGGGTGCCCGGCGTGCATCGGCACCCCCTCACCGAACTGTTCTGCCAGGCTGCCGGCCCAGGCTCCGGCGCAATTCAGCAGCCAGGGCGCCTGCAACTCCAGACCGTTTTGCGTGCTGACGCGAAAGCGCTGACCGTCGTGTTCCACCGCCGTAACCGCGCATTGTTCATGGACCTGTGCGCCGTGCCGACGCGCCGCCAGGGCAAACGCCGGGGAAACCAGTCGCGGGTTGGCGTGACCGTCATCGGGGCAAAACGAGGCACCGACCGCCACCTCACCGACCCACGGAAAACGTGCGCGTAACTCAGCGCGCTCGAGTACCTGCAAATCGAGGCCAAAACCCCGACTGCTGGCGGCATAGTCTTGCAAGGCGTGCAGATCGTTGAGGCTGCGGGCCAGTTTCAGGTGGCCGCTGCGCTGATACTCACCGTCGATGCCAATCAGCTGCGGCAGTTGCACCCAGATGTCGTGGGCCCGTTGCGACAGCGGCAGTTGCGACAGCGGTCGCCCCTGGCGTCGTACGCCGCCGTAGTTCACGCCGCTGGAATGCGAGCCACAGAAGTCCCGCTCTAGCAGTGCAACGCGACGTCCGGCCTTACTCAGAAACAGCGCGGCGGAGGCACCGACAATACCGCCGCCAATGATGACGGCATCGACTTCGATCATGACTCGAGCTCCAGACCAAACGGCAGGGGTTTGATGGGGGCCTGAGCTCGAAGCCTGCCGATGTCGGACACGCAGCGCTGGCTTTCGCAGGCAATGATTTCCGCGGCGGCGGCGCCACACATCCGTCCCTGGCAGCGGCCCATGCCGACCCGGCAATGCGCCTTGACCCGGTTGATCTCCCAATGGCCCTCGCGCACCACTTGGCGGATGTCGCCGGCGCGCACTTCTTCGCAGCGGCAGATCATCACGTCATTCGGGGCATCGGCGGCCCAGTTCTCGGGAAAGATGAAGGCCCGTTCCAGACCTTGGCGGAAGGTATCGATCCGTCCCAGCGCCTGCTCCAATTGCGCCCCACGTTGCGGCGGGATCAGGTAACCGATGTCTTCGAGCAACGCCAGGGCCGCGCGTTCACCGGCCATTTCGGCCGCGTCGGCGCCCATGATGCCGGCACCGTCGCCGGCCAGGTAAACCTCGGCGACACTGCTGCGACCGGCGCTGTCACGTTGCGGCAGCCAGGCTCGGTTGAGCGGGTTCCAGGCGAATTCACAGCCGAGCAGGTCGGCAAGTTGGGTTTCACTGCGCAGACCATGGGCGAAGGCGACGGCGTCGCACTCCAGATGCTGATTGCCCTTGGCGTGGCGCCAGGTCAGCGATTGCACACGCTGTTCGCCGTTGATGCCTGTGAGGCTGGCGCCCTGATGCACCGGGATGCCGTGGGCGGTCAGCCAACTGCGGTAATAGATGCCTTTGGCCAGGGTGGCCGGTTGCGAGAGCAGGCCGGGCAGGGCGCGGGCCTGAGCGCTGAAGGGCGAACTGTCGAGCACCGCGACGACATTCGCGCCGGCCTTGGCGTATTGATACGCCACCAGGTACAGCAGCGGCCCGCTGCCGGCGAACACCACGCGTTCACCGATGGCGCAGCCTTGGAACTTGAGGGCGATCTGCGCTGCGCCGAGGCTGTAAACCCCCGGAAGGGTCCAGCCCGGCACGGGCAGAATCCGGTCGGTGGCGCCCGTGGCGACGATCACGCGGGAGAACGCCAGCCGCGCGGCGCGGCCCTCATGCAAGGTGTCGAGCGCACCGTCTTCAGCGTTCCATACCAGGGTTTCAGGACGGTAATCGAGTTGCTCGCGCAGCGCGTCGATCGTCTGATGCAATGCGCTGGCCTTGCCGGCTTCGAAGCCATACAGCTTGACCGGCGAACGCTTGAAGTTTGCCGGTTGGCGACGATAAACCTGCCCGCCACCGCGTGCTGCTTCGTCCAGCAGGACCGGGCGAACGCCATGGGCGACCAAGGTTTGTGCGGCACGAATACCGGCCGGACCGGCACCGATGATGACTACAGACTTCATACCCACCTCATGTGTGAACGCCGCTGAACCCCTATGGGAGGAAAGGTATTCATAGGGAGCGCCCCGGTTCGCGGCTGATCTGCTGCCCGGCTTCGAGCAGCGTCGAGCAGGCGCGCACTCGCCGGCCATCGCCCAGGCGAACCCAGCAGTCCTGACAGGCACCCATCATGCAAAACCCGGCACGGGGTTCGGCGCTGAAGTCGCTGCCGCGCAAGTGTTCGCTGCAGGTCAGCACCGCCGTCAGCAAGGTGTCGCCGAGCAGGCCGGTGGCCGGTGCGCCGTCGAGGGTAAAGTCCAGGGCCGGGCGGTCGCCTTCGGCCAGTCGTTTCAGCAGAGCCATGGCGCCCTCATTGTTTGCCCACCAGAACCCGATCGAGGCCGTAGACCCGGTCAAGCAAAATCATCGTCAGCGCAGTCAACCCAATCACCAGTGCCGACACCGCCGCCATCATCGGATCGATGGATTCGGTGGCATACACGTACATCCGCACCGGCAGGGTTTGCGTGGCCGGCGAGGTGACGAAAATCGACAGCGTGACCTCATCGAAACTGTTGATGAACGCCAGCAGCCAGCCACCGGCGACCCCCGGCAGAATCATCGGCAAAGTAATTTCCCGGAACAGCGTGAAGCGCCCGGCACCGAGCGATTGCGCGGCGTGTTCGGCGCTGCGATCCAGGCCGATGGCCGACGCCAGCACCAGCCGCAGCACGTACGGTGTGATCACCAGCACGTGGGCGAAGATCAGCCAGGCGAAGCTGCCGTTGACGCCCATCAGCGCAAACAATCGCAGCAACGCGACGCCGAGCACCAGGTGCGGAATGATGATCGGCGACAGGAACAGGCCGTTTAAAAAGTCGCGTCCGGGGAATTCGAAACGAGTGATCGCCAACGCCGCCGGCACCGCAATCAGTGTCGCCAGACTGGCCGCGCAAAAGGCCAGGATCAGGCTGTTGTAGAACGCATCGACAAAGTCAGCACGCTCGAACACCGCGCGGAACCAGCGCAGGGAAAACTCCGTGGTTGGCAGGCTCAGGGTGTTTTCCGGGGTGAAGGCCACAAGGCAAACCACCACCAGCGGCGCCAGCATGAACAGCACCACGAGGGTATGGAACAGCAGGGCGAAAGGACCGTTCTTGGACATGACGAGTTATCCCAATGACTTCTTGTAGCGGCCTTCGATCATCCGGTTCCACGACAGCATGATCAGCAGGTTGAGCAACAGCAGGGCCACGGCGATGGCCGCACCCATCGGCCAGTTGAGCTCCGACAGGTATTGGTCGTAGATCAGCGTGGCGACCATTTTTATCCGGCGTCCGCCGAGCAGACCGGGAATCGCAAAAGAGCTGGCTGCAAGGCCGAATACGATCAATGTGCCGGAGAGCACGCCGGGCATGATCTGCGGCAGCACCACTTGGCGCATCACGGTGAAGTGGCTGGCACCGAGGGACATCGCGGCCTGCTCGGCGGCCGGGTCGAGTTTTTGCAGCGAGGTCCAGACCGGAATGATCATGAACGGCAGCATCACGTGGACCAGCGCAATCACCACCGCGAACGGCGTGTAGAGCAGCTTTATCGGCGAGCCGCCGAAGGCTTGCAGGGTCTGGTTGACCAGGCCGTCGGCGCCGAGTAACAGGCTCCAGCCGAAGGCGCGCACCACCACCGAAATCAGCAACGGGGTGAGGATCAGAATCAGGAAAATCGAGCGCCACGGTGCGCCCATGCGGCTGAGGATGTAGGCCTCGGGCACGCCGATCACCACGCAGAGCAGGGTGGTCAGGGCACTTATCCACATCGTGCGCAGAAAGATTTCGTAGAAGTACGGGTCGCCCAGCAGGTTGCTGTAGTGGTCGAGGGTGTAGGCGTCGCCGTTGATCCCCGAGCTGTAGTCGAAGACGTTGAACGACAGCACCAACGTCAGCAGCAGCGGGATAACCAGCAGGCCGACGTACAAGGCCAGGGCCGGTGCCGACAGCCAGTAACCCTGGCGTCCCTGGCGAACGGCGACAAGCGTACTCATGCCGGCACCTCGTCGACACTCAGTACCCGCAGCAACGTTGCGTCCCAATCGAGGCCGACCGCCGTGCCTTCGGTCAGCGGTGCCGAACCGTCGTTGCGGCGTACTACGCTGAGTTCGCCCAGGGTCGTCGACACGCCGTACAGCCATTGGCTGCCGAGAAAGAAGCGACTGACGATGTTGCCTTGCAGACGGCCATGGCCGGCGTCGCGCAAATCGATTTTTTCCGGACGCAGGCTCAGGGTCAGTTCGCCGTCGCCGCGGTTGCACACCTGAACGACGCCAGCACTGTCCCGCTCGCCCGGCAACAGGTTGGCCTTGCCGACGAAACCGGAAATGAACTCGGTGCGCGGGTGTTCGTAGAGGGTGTAGGGCGCGTCGATCTGGGTGATGCGCCCGGACTGCATCACCACCACCCGGTCGCTGATGGACAGCGCTTCGGACTGGTCGTGGGTGACCATCAGCGTGGTGATCCCGACTTCGCGCTGGATGCGGCGGATCTCGAATTGCATCTCTTCGCGCAGGTTGGCGTCGAGGTTGGACAGCGGTTCGTCGAGCAGCAGCACCGGCGGCTCGATCACCAGGGCCCGAGCCAATGCAACACGTTGACGCTGGCCGCCGGAAAGTTCTCGCGGGTAACGCTCGGCGTGCTGGTTGAGGCGCACCAGTTTCAGCACCCGGTCCACCCGCTGCTGCAACTCGCCGTTGGCCACTTTGCGCATGCGCAGGCCGAAGGCGACGTTGTCTTTCACGGTCATGTGCGGGAACAGCGCGTAACTCTGGAACACCACGCCCAGACCACGGCTGGCGGGTTTGGCGTGGGTGATGTCGCGACCGTCCAGCAGGATGCGACCGCTCGTGACTTCGACGAAGCCGGCGATCATTTGCAGGGTGGTGGTTTTGCCGCATCCAGAGGGGCCGAGCAGCGAGACGAACTCGCCTTTCTCGACCGAGAGGTTGGTGGCAACGACGGCGTCGATCTCGCCGTAACGTTTGCCGAGTCCTTCAAGTTGCACAAAAGCCATAACTGCGCTCCACCTGAGATTGTTATGCGTCGCCCGAAGGTGCGCTTTTTTGTATGGGCAGATACGAAAGGTCTTGCTGGGTGCGTTGGCGCTCGACTTGGGTCGGCTGCCGCTGTTGTTCGAATCGCCCCTGTATGGACGCAGAGTAGGACGAAGAATAGGATGGGCTCAATGGCCTATTTCACTGAAGCGATGACTATTTTCAGTTTCATTCGGTGAGTAAATTAATACTTGAGAAAACCCATGACAGATTCCATTGACCGGAATGAACGCAAAAGTGATGTTGGTGTTGGCGCAGTCTCAAGACTGTTTGCCGTGCTGCGCAGTCTGGGTGACACCGTCGAGGGCGGGGAGCGGGTTACGCAACTGGCCCAGCGCATCGGTTTGTCACAACCAACCACGCACCGATTGCTGCGCAGCCTGATGGATGAGGGCATGGTCGAGCAGGATGCACGCAGTAAGCGCTATCGCTTGAGTCTGGAGTTTTTCGCCCTGGCGGCGCGTGCCGGGAATACCGGAAACCTGCGCGAACTGGTGCGTCCGGCGCTGCTGCGGCTGTCGGCGTCGTTGGGGGATTCGTTGTTCTTACTGGCGCGAAGTGGTTTTGATGCGATTTGCCTGGACCGCAGTGAAGGGCCGTTTCCGATCCGTACCTTTACCGGTGACATCGGCGGGCGAGTGGCGCTGGGCGTGGGGCAGGGCAGCCTGGCGATTCTGGCGTTCCTGCCGGAAGAAGAGCGCGACACGGTGATTCACTACAACTTGCCAAGGCTCAAGGATTTCCACCTGTACGACGAGGTGTTCCTGCGCTCGGAAGTCGAGAACGTGCGCAAGCTCGGTTACGCCGGGCGCAACACCGGCGTGTTGCAGGGCATGGCCGGGGTGGCGGTGCCGATTCTGGACCGTGAAGGGCGGGCCGTGGCGGCGTTGAGTGTGGCCACTGTGAGTGATCGGCTGGGGCCGGATCGCTTGCCGACGGTGGTTGAAATGCTCAAGCGCGAAGCAGCGCTGATCGGGCCGCGGATCAATCCGTTCGACCCGTTACTGCGCCGGCCATCGCAAGTGTTCGGGCAGGGTTGAAACCTGGACAAATCCAATGTGCGGGCTTGGCGGTGTGATCAAAACTGCACGGTTTTCTTGAGCATCTGCGCCGCCGGCGTATCCGTCGGGCTGACCATCGCGTAGTTGTACCCGCCCCCCGACCAGTACTCGGCCTGCAACTCGCCATCGAGGCGACTGCCCCTCGGTAACAGGTAGTTTTTCGGCCCTGGCGGGCGCACGTAGAAGCTGACTTTATGCCCCCCCTGATCCTCGTAAACCACCATCGCCGCCGGCCCTTGCTCGGTACTTAGCAAGCGCCCGCTGACCGGTTTGAAACCGGCGCCCGAGAGGTCAGGCAAGCGATTGGCCTGAGTGAAATAGCGGTCGAGCCAACCCTGCATGTCACCGTCGTCGCTGACTTTGTAATCGGCCGGCAGGATGCCCTGCTGGGCAATCAGGCGATAGGCCTGCAGGGCATCGGTCATCGGCGGCGTGGCACTGATGAGCGTCATCTCCCGGGCTTGCCAACCGCTGAATCCGCCGACGCTGACCGCGATCAGCAACACGGCGGCGCTGGCCAGGTGACGGCGAGATTGTCGCTTGAGGCGTTGGCGAATCAGCGCCGGGTCGAGGTCCGGGTTGGCCGGTTGCTGCAGGGCGCCGCTCAATGCCGCGCGCAATTGCTGGGCGTCCTGCTGCCAGGCACGCACTTGTGCAGCCACTTGCGCGTTGCTGGCCAGAAAAGTCTCCACCAGACGTCGGTCGGCATCGCTGAGTTGCTCGTCGACATAGGCGTGCAGGTCACGTTCGCTTGGGGGCAGGCTGATCATTTGAGTCTCCGCAGAGAAGGGCGGGTGATTTCGCCGTCGCTCAACTGGCGCAAGGCTTGGCGGGCACGGGACAGGCGGGACATCACGGTGCCGGTGGGGACGTCGAGAATCTCGGCGACCTCTTTATAACTCAGGCCTTCGACCGAGACCCAGAGCAGCAGTGCGCGCTGTTCGGTAGGGAGCTGATCGAAAGCTTTGAGGGTCGATTGGGCAATCACCGTGCGTTCCACCGACGGCTGAGAATCGTCACGCCCGGTAAAGAATTCGAGCATCCGCGCATAACGCCGGGAGCGCCGGTGAGCATCGAGAAACTGCCGATACAGAATCGAAAACAACCAGGCGCGCAAGTCGCCCTTGGGGCGTTTGCCGCCCCAACTCGACAGCGCGCGCTCAAGGCAAGACTGCACCAGGTCGTCGGCGCTGCTGGGATTGCGCGTCAACGACACGGCAAACCGGCGCAATCTGGGAATGATTTCTCTCAGCTGTTCGTCGATATCGTTCATGAAGTTCTGACCAGTCACTACGCTGTGGACTAGAGAGACGCCCGGCATGCGAGGTTATTCCACGCCTGAAAAAATAAATACCGCGTGATGGAATAAACCGCTGTGGGGTTCGTCTGCTTGATCCTTCTCACTTGTGGCCGATGGCCCTGGAGTCTTTCATGGTAGATCGCTCATCACCGCCAACCCGGCCACCCTTGAGTGCCGCGAGCCTGACGTTACGTCTGGCCGGTATCGCTGTGGTGGTTGCCGCAGTGGCCGGGGCTTTTGCCTACGTCAACGGCACCTTCGACCCACAGCGCCTGACGCCGAAAAAGCTGATCAATGTGCTGGAGACCAACAACGGCGTGCACCCGGGTTTCCGGCGTAACCACTCCAAAGGCGTGTGCGTGATCGGGCATTTCGAGAGCAGCGGTGAGGCGCGCAGTTACTCCAGCGCTCAGGTTTTCAATGTGGCGCGGACCCCGGTGGTCGGGCGTTTCGCATTGCCGGCCGGTAATCCTTATGCGCCAGACAACAGCGTGCCGATCCGCAGCCTGGCGTTGCGATTCACCCAGGCCAACGGCCAGCAGTGGCGCACCGGGATGAACAGCATGCCGGTGTTCCCGGTGGGGACGCCCGAAGCGTTCTATCAATTGCAACAAGCCCAGTCACCGGACCCGGCCACCGGCAAGCCGAACCCCACTGCGGTGCCGGCGTTCTTTGGCTCGCATCCGGAAGCAGCACCGTTCCTGGCCTGGATCAAAACCGCCAAGCCGTCGGCCAGTTACGTGACGGAAACCTACAACAGCGTCAATGCGTTTTACTTGGTGAACGCTGCGGGACAACGGCAGGCGGTGCGCTGGAGCATGGTGCCCGTCGCTCAGGATGCAGCAGGTGCTACGGCGCCTGAGGGTGGTGACTTCCTGGAAAAGGACTTGGTACAGCGCATTTCCGCAGGGCCGCTGCGTTGGCAGCTGAATATCACCCTGGCCAACCCCGGTGACCCGGTCAACGACGCCAGCAAGGCCTGGCCCGACGGCCGCAAAGTGTTGAACGCCGGCACCTTGGTGCTCGAAAGCACTCAGCCGCAACTCAATGGCGAATGCCGCGACATCAACTACGACCCGCTGGTACTGCCCGCTGGCATAGAAGGTTCTGACGACCCGTTGCTCGCCGCTCGTTCAGCCGGGTACGCCACTTCCTACTTGCGTCGTACCAGCGAAGTCAGCCAGTTGCCCTCAGCCAATAAACAGGAGTCTCGTCAATGAGCGCTCAACCGAACCACTTCGCGCCTTTAGCGCGATTGCTGCACTGGCTGATGGCGCTGATGATCATTGCCATGCTGTTTATCGGCGCGGGCATGGCCGCTTCGGTGTCCGAGCGTCATGAGTGGCTGATTCATCTGCACAAACCTTTGGGCGTCGCGATTCTGCTGTTGGTGATCGTGCGCCTTGCCGTGCGCTTTTCCACGCACCAGCCACCGCTGCCAGCGGATCTGCCGGGTTGGCAAGCGCTGGCGGCCAGGGCTTCACATGTTTTGCTGTACGCGTTGATGCTGATTCTGCCGCTGCTGGGCTGGGCAATGATTTCGGCGGCCGGGGATCCGGTGATGCTCAGCAGCTCGTTGCAGTTGCCGTCGATCGTACCGGCGAATGCGCAGGTGTTTGCGTTCCTGCGCAAGGCTCACGGGTATCTGGCGTATTTGCTGTTCCTGACGGTGCTGCTGCATTTGGCGGCGGCACTGTTTCACGGTTGGGTGCGCCGCGATGACGTGCTGGATAGCATGTTGCGGGGCAAGGATCGCGGCTGATCCCCTGTGGCGGCTGGCGAAGCCAGCTGCTACGGATTAGTGTGAAGCAACTTCCAAGGTTGGACCTTCGTGGCCAGCGTTCGCCACCAATAGATCAACGCCACAGCATTGATGCCTGCGCCCAGCAGGCATACGCCGAGCCACCCGGCCCACGCGTACATCGCCGTCGAACCGATCGACCCTAAGGCGCTGCCAATTGAATAGAACAACATGTATCCGGCGGTGAGTCGGCTTTGGGCTTCCGGGCGCACGCTGTAGATCATGCTCTGGCTGGTGACGTGCACGGCCTGCAAACCCAGATCCAAGGTAATCACGCCAAGCAGCAATGCCCACAATGAGGACTGGGTGAAGGCAATCGGCAGCCAGGAAACCAGCATCAGCAAGAGCGACAAACCGCTGGTCCATTGTCCCAGGCCACGATCAGCCAGATGCCCGGCGCGAGCGGCGGCCAGTGCACCGGCGGCACCTGCCAGTCCGAATAATCCGATTTGTGTGTGGGACAACGACAGCGGCGGGGCGCTCAGCGGCAGCACCATGGGCGTCCACAACACCATGGCGCTGGCGAAGGTCAGTAGCGCGAGCACCGCCCGCTGGCGCAGCACCGGTTCTTCCTTGAACAGCGTGAATACCGAGCCCAGTAAGGCGCCGTAGGAACTGGCGGGTTGCGCATCTTCATGTTTGGGCAAGACACGAAACAGCAGCAACGCCATCACCAGCGTCAAACCCGCTGACAACAGATAAATCGAACGCCAACCGGCGAGGTCGGCCATGGCGCCGGACACTGTCCGGGCGAGCAGAATGCCGACGACGATGCCGCTGGTGACCATACCGACCACGCGCCCTCGCTGCTCCGGGATGGCCAATGTCGCGGCGTAGGCCACCAACACTTGTGTCACGACAGCCAATAACCCGGTCAATGTCATGCCGATCAGCAGCCAGATGTTGTCAGGCGCCAGTGCGATCGTGAGCAAGGCCAGCGCCGACAGCACAGTTTGCGTAACGATCAGGCGCCGGCGATTGAGCAGGTCGCCCAGCGGCACCAGCAACACCAGGCCTGCGCCGTAACCGACTTGCGTCAGCGTGACGACGATGCCGATGGTTGCAGGGTCCATGGCGAAGGCCTCGGCCATGGCATCGAGCAGCGGTTGTGCGTAGTAAACATTGCCGACGGCCAGGCCGCAGGCGATGGCAAACAGCAGCACCACGGCGCCGCTCAATGGATGTTCAGGTTTCATGGCAGGCTTCCTTGTGTGGTTTCAAAGTGAAACTAGTTGTACGGTAAGGAAGCTGGTTTTATATTGCAACTACATTTGATGGATGTGAGCGCGCTCATGGCTAAACGTACAAGCATGGAAAACGCCGAATGCCCGGTTGCCCGTTCCCTGGATGCCATTGGTGATTGGTGGTCGTTGCTGATCGTGCGCGATGCATTTGACGGCATACGTCGATTCGGGGAGTTTCAGCGCAATTTGGGCATGGCCAAGAATATTTTGTCTGCGCGGCTGCGCACCCTGGTGGCCCATGGCATTTTTGACCTGGTGCCAGCGTCGGACGGCAGTGCGTATCAGGAATATGTGCTGACCGAAAAGGGCAAAGGCCTGTTCCCGTTGATCATCGGATTGCGCCAATGGGGCGAGGCGTTTTTCTATGAGGCAGGGGAGGCGCACTCGCGGGTGGTTGACCGAGAGAACGGCCGACCAGTGCAGACGCTGGAATTACGTGCCGAGGATGGGCGCTTGCTGGGACCTGAGGATTGCGTGCGGATCGCTGCGGAGTGAAGCATGGCTGCATGCCGGGCATGCAGCCATCGCGCGTGATCAGCGCAAGGTATCGACCATGTCAGCCACGGTGGTCAGCACATCCTTGCCCAATTGCTTCGAGCGCTTGCCAGACCAGCCGGTCAGCGCATTCGGCGCATCGTTGTTGTCCTTGAAGGGCATTTCGAGGGTCAGCGACAGGCAGTCGAATTTCTCGCCGACGCTGTTGCACGCCAGGGTCATGTTGGCTTTGCCCGGCTCGTCGCGGGTGTAGCCATGCTTGGTCTGGAAGTCCTTGGTCAGGTGCTTCAGATGACTGCGGAAATGCTCTTCAAGTTTTTCGATTCGTGGCGTGTAGCCCGGGTTACCTTCGCAACCGGCGGTGAACACGTAGGGGATTTCTTCATCGCCATGGATGTCGAGGAACAGGTCGACGCCGTACTTTTCCATCTGCTGCTGAACGAACAGCACTTCGGGGCTGATTTCCTGGCTGGCGCTCTGCCAGGCGCGGTTCAGGTCCTGGCCCATGGCGTTGGTGCGCAGATGACCGTGGAAAGCGCCGTCCGGATTCATGTTCGGAACCAAATACAGATCGGCGCTAGTCAGCAGTTTGTTCAATACCGGATCGTCGTGTTTTTCGAGACGTTCGATCACGCCTTCCATGAACCATTCGGCCATGTGTTCGCCGGGGTGTTGCTGGGCGATGATCCAGACCTTGCGCTGACCTTCGGCGCCCGTGCCTTTACGCAGCAGCTGGATGTCCCGACCTTCGACGCTTTTGCCGGTGGCCAGCAGTTCGGTGCCAGCCTTGGTCAGCGCTTGCTCGATCAACCAGTCATGGCGACCGCGGCTGTAGGGTTCGAAGTAAGCAAACCAGGCGTGGGTGGCGGTGGCTTCAAGGCTGAAGCGCAGGCAGTCACCTTCGAAAATGGTCGGCACCCGGAACCAGTTGACGTGGTCGTAGGACGCCACGGCCTGATAACCATCCCAGGCTTTGTTGTAGGAGGACTTGCTGGCATTGTTCAGACGAAACCAGTGTTCCTGACCGACGTGCAGGCCGCTGGCCTTGAAGTGGAACCACTGAAAGTGCTGGCTGCGGGTGTCTGGTTTGATGGCCAGCAGGGCTTGCAACGGATTGCTGATGTCCAACACTTCAATGTTGCCACTGTCGAAGTTGGCACTGATGTCGAAAGAGGATTTAGCCACGGTCATAGTCGATTCCTGAATATGATTTTATGGCTGCTACTTTACACGCTGGGAAGGGAAAACCCGGGGGAAATTCTGCGCTGAAGCGGGGGGCGTCCTCCTTGACGCCGACGCAGCTTAGAGACTGTGCGATTGATTCTCAAGCGCTATTTTTTGATTGGTTTTGGCCAATGATGCCGGGCTTCTCTTGTTAACGGATATTCTTTTGATATCATCCGCGCCATTCGAATTTGCAGCACTTAAAGACTTCATTAGCCTGAAGGTAAAGCCAGAGTAACTGGCAAAAAAAGACCCGGCAAAAGCCGGGTCAAAAACCGTGATTAGCCTGATGAGGAGATAGTCCAGGAGACCGACCTAAGGTCACTTGGACAATCGACTGATCTCGCGACCAGCTGCGTGCAATAATAATCATTCTCGTTTGCAAGTCAAATGTTTTTATCTACTCGATTGGAAAATTCTTTCCCGTCCACCTCGTCAGACACCCATGTCTCACCCGTTCTGATCGCCCTCCAGGGATCGATCCACCATCGCCCTGGCCATATCGATCATGTGTACTGTCGAAAACGCCAGGTCCCGACTTGCGCCCTGCAAATTGCTGGCTGACTCGTACGCGATGGCGGCGGCACAACGTAGCAAATCCGTGGCATGGATCAGCGCCTCTTCGCAGCTGATGTTGCGGTTTACGTCAAAAAAACGTTCTTCGACCACTTCCTCTGAAACAGCTGGTTTCAAGTAATAGTCCAGCGCTCGTTGCGCGGCGGCAGAGCCTTTGGGCGAGGTGAGGGAAGTGTCGATTTGCTTGTCGGGCAGGTCGTTGCAGGGGATGGACATGGCGATGGCAAGCTCCGTGATAGGTTCAGATCCGTGAACCAATCCTAGTACGAACTGTATTTATGACGAGAGATTAAATACTACAATTTGTGTTTTGATGGCCGGAGGCGCCCACGTATCGTGCCGCACATGGATAAATGGATTGAGTTGGTCAAAGCCAAGATGAGTGAACTCAAAGTCACTCAAGAGATACTCGCCGAACGTCTCGGGATGTCCCAGGGCGGCGTGGGTCACTGGCTGAATAAACGCCGTCAGCCGAGCATCGAAGACATGAACCGTGTCTTGCGGGCGCTCGGGATGGATTTTCTGGAAGTGGCGGTGGTGATCCGGGAGCCTTTAGTCCTGCAGGGTGACGAGATTTCCCTGACGCAAAAGTACAACCCGTATTTCCGCTACCCGGTCAGCGACTGGCGGGCACCTGCCGAGGTGCGCGACGGTGAGCTGTCGGTGTACGGCAAGCCACGTTTTGAACTGACCGATTACCACGCCCAGGGCGCGGCCTTCTGGCTGGTGGTGGTCGGCGATGCGATGACCGCACCCAGTGGCGTCAGCGTTGCCGAGGGCATGATGATCCTGGTGGACCCGGCCATTGTGCCGGAACCCGGAAAGTTGGTGATTGCCCACTGGCCGGACAGTACCGAGGCGGTTTTCCGCAAACTGATAGAAGAGGGCGGGCAGCGTTACCTGGTCCCGCTCAATCCGACGTATCCGAAAGCCCTTTACACCGAAGAGTGCCGAATTATCGGCGTGGTGGTTCAGGCGACAGCCAGGTTCTAATCAGATCGGTCCTCGCAAGACGTAGGACCGATCTTCATTTCATGCTTCTTCAAACTCGACCAATGCACTGCCTTCACTGACCATCTCGCCTTCCTGGCAATACAGCGCCTTGATCATCCCGGCGTGTGGCGCACGAATGCTGTGCTCCATCTTCATCGCCTCCAGCACCACCAACTGCGCCCCGGCTTCGACCGTTTGCCCGGCTTCCACCAATACCCGCACGATGCTGCCATTCATGGGTGCGGTCAGCCCGCCGTGATGGCTGTGACTGGCCTCGACGGCGCTGATCGGGTCGTAGGACTCGATGCGGCGCAATTCACCTTCCCATTGCAGATACAGAACATCACCACGGCGGATTGCCCGATGCTGGCGGCGCAGGCCGTTGTGCTCGGTCAGCAGTTGCTCGCCCTTGAGTTGAGCAGTGTGGGCATCAGCGTCGCCCAACGTCAGCGCGTGATTCTGGCCTTCACAACTCAAATGCAGGGTGATTTCTGTCGGCAGCCCGACACGCAAACCATTGCTGTTGGCCCAAGGCGAAACCGGGTCATCGGCACGGGTCGTACTCGGCTGGCTTTGGGCGAATGCCTGGGCGGCGGCTTGCCAGAATTCGTCACTGAGGTCCGAGGCGACTGGCAGCAGTTCTTCCTGATAACGCGGAATGAACCCGGTATCCAGCTCTGCCGCAGCAAATGCCGGATGAGCGACGATCCGGCGCAGGAAGTTGATGTTGGTCTTGAGCCCGCCAATGGCAAACTCATCGAGCATGCTCAGCAGCCGCAGTCGCGCCTGTTCACGATCCTCGCCCCAGGCAATCAGTTTGCCGAGCATCGGGTCGTAGAACGGTGAAATTTCATCGCCTTCTTCGACGCCACTGTCCACCCGCCGTCCCGGACCTTGCGCGGATTCACGATACAGCTCCAGTCGACCGGTCGCCGGCAGGAAATCATTGCCCGGGTCTTCGGCATACAACCGCACTTCGATGGCATGGCCGATCAGCGGAACCTCGGCTTGAGTCATCGGCAGCGCTTCGCCGCGGGCCACACGAATCTGCCAGGCCACCAGGTCGAGGCCGGTGATGGCTTCGGTGACCGGGTGTTCGACTTGCAGGCGTGTGTTCATCTCCATGAAGAAGAACTCACCCCGCGAATCCAGCAGAAATTCCACGGTGCCAGCGCCGACATAGCCGATGGCCTGTGCCGACCGCACGGCGGCCTCGCCCATGGCGCGACGCAGTTCCGGGCTCAAGCCTGGCGCGGGTGCTTCTTCAACGACTTTTTGGTGCCGACGCTGGATCGAGCAGTCACGTTCGTTGAGGTACAGGCAGTTGCCATGCTGGTCGGCGAAGACCTGGATTTCCACATGACGCGGTTTGAGCAGATACTTTTCCACCAGCATTCGCGAATCGCCAAACGAGGATTTCGCTTCACGCTGGGCCGAGGCCAGGGCTTCGGCCAACTGGCTGACGTCCTCGACCACTTTCATGCCTTTGCCGCCACCCCCCGCGGTAGCCTTGAGCAGCACCGGATAACCGATGCGTTCGCAGGCGTCGCGGAAGGTATCGAGGTCCTGAGCTTCGCCGTGATAGCCGGGTACCAAGGGCACACCGGCGGTTTCCATCAAGGCTTTGGCCGCGGATTTGCTGCCCATCGCGTCGATGGCCGAGGCGGGCGGGCCGAGGAAAATCAGGCCAGCTTCTTCAATCGCGCGGGCGAACCCGGCGTTCTCTGAAAGAAAGCCATAACCCGGATGAATCGCTTGAGCACCACTGGCCTTGGCCGCCGCGATCAGTTTGTCGATTTGCAGGTAACTGTCGGCGGCTTTGCTACCACCGAGGTCGACGCGGATATCCGCTTCGCGGCTGTGTCGGGCTTCACGGTCAGTGGCGCTATGAACGGCCACGGTGGTCAGGCCCAAGGCTTTGGCGGTGCGCATCACCCGGCAAGCGATTTCGCCGCGGTTGGCCACCAGCAGGGTGGTGAGAACAGGTGCGCTCATCAACGCGGCTCCTTGGTGGTGGTTTCGGCTTGCCAGCTCGACGGACGTTTTTGCAGAAAGGCCCGCAGGCCTTCCTGACCTTCGGGGCTGACGCGGATGCGGGCGATGGCGTTTTCGGTGTAGCGGCGTAGTGCCGGGGTCAGCGCGCCGTGGCCGACTTCGCGCAGCAACTCCTTGCTGGCGCGCATGGCGGCCGGGCTGTTGAGCAGCAGGTTGTCGATCCACTGTTCGACTTTTTGCTCCAGCTCAGCGATCGGATAACTCTCCGACAACAAGCCGATTTCCCGCGCTTGTTGTCCGCCGAAACGCTCGGCGGTCAGCGCGTAGCGACGTGCCGCGCGTTCGCCGATGGCTTGCACCACGAACGGACTGATCACCGCCGGGGCCAGGCCGATGCGCACTTCCGACAGGCAGAACTGCGCGTCATCGGCGCCGATGGCCATGTCGCAGCAACTGATCAGGCCAAGCGCACCACCGAATGCTGCGCCTTGCACCACCGCCAGCGTCGGGACTTTCAGCTTGGCGAGGTTGTACATCAACTCCGCCAGTTCCCGGGCGTCGTCGAGGTTGGTGTGGTAATCGAGTTCGGCCGATTGCTGCATCCAGGCAAGGTCTGCGCCGGCGCTGAAATGCTTGCCGCGTCCACGCACTAACAGGAAACGCAGACTGGCATCGCTCGACACTTTGTCCAGCGCAAGGATCAGCTCGCGGATCATTTCGGCGTTGAAGGCGTTGTTCTTTTCTTCACGGCTGAGCCACAGGGTCGCAAAACCACGCGGGTCGCTCAGCAGTTCGAGGGTATTGAAGTCGCTCATGATTTTCTCCCGATCACATCCGGAACACGCCGAAGCGGCTCTGTTCGACAGGCGCATTCAGCGACGCCGACAAGGCCAGGGCCAATACATCGCGGGTTTGCGCCGGGTCGATGACGCCGTCGTCCCACAACCGAGCGCTGGAGTAGTAGGGATGACCCTGCTCTTCATATTGGTCGAGGATCGGTTGCTTGATCTCGGCTTCCTGATCGGCACTGAAACCGTGACCACTGCGCTCGGCCTGCTCGCGTTTAACCTGCACCAACACACCAGCCGCCTGCTCGGCGCCCATCACGCCGATGCGTGCGTTCGGCCACATCCACAGGAAGCGTGGATCGTAAGCTCGCCCACACATGCCGTAGTTACCGGCACCGAAACTGCCGCCGATGATTACGGTAAATTTCGGCACCTTGGCGCACGCCACGGCGGTCACCAGTTTGGCGCCGTGCTTGGCGATGCCGCCGGCCTCGTACTTCTGGCCGACCATGAAGCCGGTGATGTTTTGCAGGAAAAGCAGTGGAATGCCGCGCTGACAGGCCAGCTCGATGAAGTGCGCGCCTTTCTGCGCTGCTTCGGCGAACAGAATGCCGTTGTTGGCAAGGATCGCGATCGGGTAACCGTGCAAGTGGGCAAAGCCGCACACCAGGGTCGTCCCGAACAACGCCTTGAATTCGTCGAACACCGAACCGTCCACCAATCGCGCGATCACTTCGCGCACGTCGAACGGCTGCTTGGCATCCGCCGACACCACGCCGTACAACTCGTCGCTGTTGTAGAGCGGGGCGATTGGCGTGCGCTGTTGCAGTTCACCGAGCTTGCGCCAGTTGAGGTTGGCGATGCTGCGCCGCGCAATGGCCAAGGCGTGTTCGTCGCTCTCGGCATAATGGTCGGCAACCCCGGAAATCTTGCAGTGCACATCGGCCCCGCCGAGGTCTTCGGCGCTGACCACTTCACCGGTCGCGGCTTTTACCAGCGGTGGCCCGGCGAGGAAAATCGTCGCTTGTTCACGCACCATGATCGCTTCGTCCGCCATGGCCGGTACGTACGCACCACCGGCGGTGCAGGAACCCATGACCACCGCTATTTGCGGGATGCCCATGGCGCTCATGTTGGCCTGGTTGAAGAAGATCCGTCCGAAGTGCTCACGGTCCGGGAACACTTCATCCTGACGTGGCAGGTTGGCGCCGCCCGAGTCCACCAGGTAAATGCACGGCAAGCGGTTCTGCTGGGCGATGGTTTGGGCGCGCAGGTGTTTTTTCACGGTCAGCGGGTAATACGAGCCACCTTTTACGGTGGCGTCGTTGGCGACGATCATGCATTCGACGCCTTCGACCCGGCCGATCCCGGCAATCACGCCAGCGGCCGGCACGTCTTCGCCATACACCTCGTAGGCCGCCAATTGGCTGATCTCGAGAAACGGCGAACCCGGATCGAGTAAGCGATTGATCCGTTCACGAGGCAGCAGTTTGCCCCGCGAGGTGTGGCGCTCTTGCGCCTTCGGGCCGCCACCTTGCTGCACTTTAGCGAGCAGGGTGTGCAGGTCGTCGACCTGTTTGAGCATCGCCGCGCTGTTGGCCGCGAACTCCGCCGAACGGGGGTTGAGCTGGGTATGCAGGATAGCCATGGACAGCTCCGTTTAGCGGGTTTCGTTGAACAGTTCGCGACCGATCAGCATGCGACGGATCTCACTGGTGCCGGCACCGATTTCGTACAGCTTGGCGTCACGCAGCAGACGACCGGCCGGGAATTCGTTGATGTAGCCATTGCCACCGAGAATCTGGATCGCGTCGAGGGCCATTCGGGTCGCGCATTCGGCGCTGTAGAGGATTACTCCGGCGGCGTCCTTGCGGGCGGTTTCGCCGCGTTCGCACGCTTGCGCTACCGCATAGAGGTAGGCGCGGCTGGCGTTGAGTTGGGTGTACATGTCGGCGACCTTGCCCTGTATCAGCTGGAATTCGCCGATGCTTTGGCCGAACTGCTTGCGGTCGTGGATGTACGGCACGATCAGGTCCATGCACGACTGCATGATCCCGGTCGGGCCGCCGGATAGCACGACGCGCTCGTAATCGAGGCCACTCATCAGCACTTTCACGCCGCCGTTGAGCACGCCGAGGATGTTCTCTTCCGGTACTTCGACGTCGTCGAAGAACAGCTCGCAGGTGTTGGAACCGCGCATGCCGAGCTTGTCGAATTTGTTGCTGCGGCTGAAGCCTTTGGAATCACGTTCTACGATGAACGCGGTGATGCCGTGGGGGCCTTTTTCCAGGTCGGTCTTGGCGTAGATCACGTAGGTGTTGGCGTCCGGGCCGTTGGTGATCCAGGTCTTGCTGCCGTTGAGAACATAGTGATCGTCGCGCTTGTCGGCGCGCAGTTTCATCGACACCACGTCGGAACCGGCATTCGGTTCGCTCATGGCCAGGGCGCCGATGTGTTCGCCGCTGATCAGCTTCGGCAGGTATTTGGTTTTCTGTTCGTGATTGCCGTTGCGGTTGATCTGGTTGACGCATAGGTTGGAGTGAGCGCCATAGGACAGGGCGACCGAGGCCGAACCGCGGCTGATTTCTTCCATAATCACCACGTGGGCCAGGTAACCCAGGCCAGCGCCGCCGTACTCTTCCGGCACGGTCACGCCCAGCAGGCCCATGTCGCCGAATTTGCGCCACAGGTCGGCGGGGAACAGGTTGTCGATGTCGATCTGAGCAGCGCGTGGAGCGATCTCTTTGGCGACGAAGGACTGAACCTGATCGCGCAGCATGTCGATGGTTTCACCGAGGGCAAAGTTCAGGGATGGGTAGCTCATGGGTCACCTTTTGGCTTTTTTGTAGGGTAGGGAGGGCAGTGATGTGGCTCTCACCTTTACGTTAACGTAAGCCTGTGACGAATGGCTGTCAATCACCCTTTACGTTAACGTCAACTTGAGCGAGAGTAGAGCCAGTTCTGAATGATCGGGGCTAGCCATATGCCTCGTTCCAACAACCCACTAATAAAGACAATAGGGGTCGTCATGGATCAACCCAGTGCAAGCCCGCAGCGCAGCTATACCCGTGGTTCACAGGACAAAGCCTTGCTGGCGATGACCATCGGCCAGGCGTTCGATAACACCGTCGCGCAGTATCCGACCGGGGAGGCGCTGGTCGTGCGCCATCAACAGTTGCGCTACACCTGGCAGCAACTGGCCGAAGCCGTGAACCTGCACGCCAGAGCCCTATTAGCGCTGGGCTTGCAGGCCGGTGACCGCCTCGGCATCTGGGCGCCAAATTGCGCCCAGTGGTGTATCAGCCAGTTCGCCAGCGCGAAAATCGGTGTGATTCTGGTCAACATCAACCCGGCCTATCGCAGCTCCGAACTCGAATACGTGTTGAAGCAATCCGGTTGCCAATGGCTGGTCTGCGCCGGTGCCTTCAAGACCTCCGACTATCACGGAATGCTGCAAGGTCTCGTTCCCGAGCTGGCTGAGCACTCCATCGGTAAGTTGCAGAGTGAACGACTGCCGGAACTGCGCGGTGTCATCAGCCTTGATGCTCAGCCGCCATCGGGTTTCCTGCCGTGGTCGCAATTGACCGATCTCGCGGGGAGCGTGTCGGCCGAGCAGTTGAGCGAACGTCAACACAGCCTGCATTTCGACCAGGCGGTGAACATCCAGTACACCTCCGGCACCACCGGTTTCCCGAAGGGGGCGACCCTCAGTCACTACAACATTCTGAACAACGGTTACATGGTTGGTGAAAGCCTCGGCCTGACCGCGAGTGATCGTCTGGTCATCCCGGTGCCGCTGTATCACTGCTTCGGCATGGTCATGGGCAACCTCGGTTGCATGACCCACGGCAGCACCATGATTTACCCCAACGATGCCTTCGATCCACTGCTGACATTGACCACCGTCGCCGAAGAAAAGGCCACCGCGCTTTACGGTGTACCGACCATGTTCATTGCCCTGCTCGATCAGCCCAAACGTGCTGAGTTCGATCTGTCGAGCCTGCGCACCGGGATCATGGCCGGGGCGACCTGTCCGATCGAAGTGATGCGTCGGGTCATCAGTGAAATGCACATGAGCGAAGTGCAGATTGCCTACGGCATGACGGAAACCAGCCCTGTGTCTTTGCAGACCGGTCCGTCAGACGAACTGGAATTGCGCGTCACCACCGTCGGTCGCACCCAACCACAACTGGAAAGCAAGATCATCGACGAGGCGGGCAATCTGGTGCCGCGCGGCACTATCGGTGAGCTGTGCACCCGCGGCTACAGCGTGATGCTCGGTTACTGGAACAACCCGCAAGGCACCGCCGAGGCCATCGATCAGGCCGGCTGGATGCACACCGGTGACCTGGCGAGCATGAACGACGAAGGCTACGTATGCATTGCCGGACGTAACAAGGACATGATCATCCGCGGCGGTGAGAATATTTACCCGCGGGAGCTGGAAGAGTTCTTCTTTACCCATCCGGCGGTGGCGGATGTGCAAGTGATCGGGATTCCGTGCTCGCGGTATGGCGAAGAGATTGTCGCCTGGATCAAATTCCATCCGGGCCACAGTGCTACCGAGCAGGAGCTGCAAACGTGGTGCAAGGAACGCATCGCGCACTTCAAGACACCGCGATACTTTAAGTTCGTCGATGAGTTTCCGATGACCGTGACCGGGAAGATCCAGAAGTTTCGGATGCGTGAGATCAGTATCGAGGAGTTGAAGGCCAACAACAGCTGACGACAATCCCCCGTGGGAGCGAACTCGCTCCCACGGGGTGGCGCTGGAAATTACAAACGCCAGAAAGCACAAAGGGGAGCCGAAGCTCCCCTTTAATTTTGTCGTTGCGCGTGCTCTTTTTTTATTATTGAGGGGCGGTCTGTTGTTGTTTTTGGAAACCGTGACCCTTTACCGCTGTTTTTGTCGATCCCCATCCGGGATCAAGAGCAAACGTATTTTTTTGAGCGCTGATCTACTTTTTCGCTAAGCGATCCAACCAGTTCGGGAGCTACCTGAAGGTAGTTTTATTGTTCTCTGCCCGGTTGCGGGTTACTCCGAAAAGCACCCTGAAAAGCACATCCTCTCCAAAAAAATCTGTTAGCTGCGTCTCTGCCGTGTTGTTTTTGTTATGTCAGAGTCGTTACGTCTTATTTTTATTAGGTTTGCCGCTTTTTTTGTTCTTGTTATGCAATAGAGATAGCAGAAGCCGTGCCAACTTTTAAAAATCATTTAAAATCAGTAAGTTGTGTTTTTGTTGGATTTTTCTGTCAGTCAAAATCCGACAATTTGTTTCCGTGTTACTCGGTTGCCCCCCACGATTCAGACGCAGCGGTAACACCCGGACGCCTCACTGTGCGCTACGAGCCTTGGCCACGCGCGAACCGGTCGCTCGCCCCAGCACCGCGCAAATCTGCTGACCGGCCAGAATCAAGGCGTCCAGGTCGATACCGGTCTCGATACCCAGGCCATTGAGCAGGTAAACCACGTCTTCAGTGGCAACGTTACCGCTGGCGCCCTTGGCGTACGGGCAGCCGCCGAGGCCGGCGATGGAGCTGTCGAACACCGAGATGCCTTCCAGCAGACTGGCGTAAATGTTGGCCATGGCCTGGCCATAGGTGTCGTGGAAGTGCCCGGCCAGTTTTTCACGGGGTACATCGGCCGAGACCACGTCGAACATCTTGCGGGTCGCGCCAGCGGTGCCGGTGCCGATGGTGTCGCCGAGGGAAACCTCATAGCAGCCCATCGCGTAGAGCTCGCGAGCGACCCGAGCGACTTGTGCAGGCGCAACGTTACCTTCGTAAGGGCAGCCCAGCACACAGGACACGTAACCTCGCACGCTGACACCGTGTTGCCTCGCGGCGTCCATGATCGGCACGAAACGCTCCAGGCTTTCGCTGATCGAGCAATTGATGTTGCGCTGGGAAAACGATTCCGACGCGGCAGCGAACACCGCGACTTCCTTGACCCCGGCCGCAATGGCGTCTTCAAACCCGCGCAGGTTGGGGGCGAGTGCACCATAAGTCACGCCAGACTTGCGCTGGATTTGCGCGAAGACGTCGGCGGAGCCGGCCATTTGCGGTACCCATTTGGGCGAAACGAAACTGCCGACTTCTATATAGGCGAGACCGGCGGCGGTTAGCGCGTCGACCAGTTGCACCTTGTCCGCAACGCTGATGGGTTGGGCTTCGTTTTGCAGACCGTCGCGCGGGCCGACTTCGACCAGGCGTACGTGAGTGGGTAGGGACATGGGAATCGACCTGTGCTGATTGTCTGAATGTTCAGAAAACCCTGTGGGAGCGAGCTTGCTCGCGATGAGGGGGTGACATTCAATATTGATGTTGGCTGACAGTCCGCCATCGCGAGCAAGCTCGCTCCCACAGGGGGCTGGTGAATCTACTGAACCACTTCCTGGCTCTTGATCGTCTGTTCCAGCGCCTGGGTGCAACGCTCCTGCGCGGTGTCCAGTTCCAGCTTCATCTGCTCGATGTCGAGCATTTGCTGCTCGAGCTGTTCACGACGTTCGGCGATTTTGGTCAGCATGGTTTGCAGCTGTTTCTGATTGCCGCCGGTGGGGTCGTAGAGTTCGATCAGCTCGCGGCATTCGGCCAGAGAGAAACCAATGCGCTTGCCCCGCAGGATCAGCTTCAGGCTGACCTTGTCGCGGGGCGAGTAGATGCGCTCCTGACCACGTCGCTCGGGGCTGAGCAGGCCTTGCTCTTCATAAAAGCGAATGGCCCGGGTGGTGATGTCGAGCTCGCGGGCGAGGTCGGAAATGCTATAGGTCTGGCTGCTCATGGAAGCGCTCGAAAAAGGTCATGGCGCTAAGCTAATGTCAGGTTGACGTTTACGTCAAGCATCGCGCCACGATCCTTCGTCTATCAGATGTTTCCTACACCTTATCGAGCTTCTTCTCATGTGCCGTTACCTGCTGGCACAACTCGATCATTTGCTCGCGCATCCAGCGGTTGGCCGGGTCCTGGTCGGTGCTTTCGTGCCAATAGAGGTGGGTTTCTACCGGCGGCACATCGTTGACCGGCAGGTTCACCGAGTACAGGTCATGGCGACGGGCAAAGCGTTCCGGCACGGTCATGACCATGTCGGTCTGCTGCAACACCTGGGATGCCATCAAGTAGTGCTGGGATCGCAGGGCGATCTTGCGCTGGATGCCCATTTTGCCCAAGGCCAGGTCGACATGGCCCAGACCGCTGCGGCGGCTGGAAATATGGATATGGGTCAGCGACAGGTAATCGTCGAGGGTGAATTTCTCTTTGCCCGCCAGCGGATGGCCCTTGCGCATGGCGCACACGTAACGGTCTTCCATCAACTTGACGTGGCGCACTTGCGGGTCAGTGTTGAGCGGTGCATCGACGGCGAAATCAAGACGCCCGGCCGCCAGTTCCTTGGTGGTTTCGCGGCGCTTGGACAGGAAGCTTTCGATGATCACCGTCGGCGCCAGGCGCCGCAGGCGCTGGAACAGTGGCGGCAGGATCACCGCTTCGGTGAGGTCGGTCATGCTGATGCGGTAGGTCTTGACCGCCTGCAGCGGGTTGAAAATACGGCTTTCCTGCACCGACACCCGCAGCAGGGAGAGGGCGTTGCGCACCGGCCCGATAATGTTCTGCGCCATGGGCGTCGGGACCATGCCCTGAGCGGTACGCACGAACAATGGATCATTGAAGGTCTCGCGCAGACGGGCCAGAGCGTTCGAGACCGCCGGTTGAGTAATGCCGACAATCTGCCCGGCGCGGGTCAGGTTGGCTTCGGTGTAGATCGCGTCGAAGACGATGAAAAGGTTGAGGTCGACCTTGCTCAGATTCATTGCGCTGCACTCTTATTGTTGGGCTCTCGATCAACCGATCATATATCGGTGATGAATGTTAATACACGCCGAGAATAGGCTAGGTAAATTTTCATAGCTGTTCTAGCATCGATTGCATGACCTGAACAACTCATCAAAACCCTCCGTTAAAAGGTAGAGCTGCCCATGGATTTCGCTTATTCGCCCAAGGTGCAAGAACTGCGTGAGCGCGTGACCGCGTTCATGGACACCTACGTTTATCCCGCCGAAGCGGTGTTCGAGCGCCAGGTCGCCGAGGGCGATCGCTGGCAGCCGACCGCAATCATGGAGGAGCTCAAACTCAAGGCCAAGGCTGAAGGTTTGTGGAATTTGTTTCTGCCTGAGTCCGAACTTGGCGCCGGCCTGACCAACCTCGAATACGCGCCGTTGGCAGAAATCATGGGTCGTTCGCTGCTGGGCCCCGAGCCGTTCAACTGCTCCGCGCCCGACACCGGCAACATGGAAGTGCTGGTGCGCTACGCCAATGAAGAACAGAAGCAACGCTGGCTCGAACCGCTGCTGCGCGGCGAAATCCGCTCGGCGTTCGCCATGACTGAACCGGACGTGGCCTCGTCCGACGCCACCAACATGGCCGCCCGCGCCGTGCGTGATGGCGACGAGTGGGTGATCAATGGCAAAAAATGGTGGACTTCAGGCGCCTGCGATCCACGCTGCAAGATTCTGATCTTCATGGGCCTGAGCGATCCTGACGCGCCGCGTCATGCGCAGCACTCGATGATTCTGGTGCCTGTGGATGCCCCGGGAGTGAGGATCGTTCGTCCGCTGCCCGTGTTCGGTTACGACGACGCACCTCACGGCCACGCCGAAGTGCTGTTCGAAAACGTCCGTGTGCCGTACGAAAACGTCCTGTTGGGCGAAGGACGCGGCTTCGAAATCGCTCAGGGTCGCCTTGGCCCGGGACGGATTCACCACTGCATGCGTTCAATCGGCATGGCCGAACGTGCGTTGGAACTGATGTGCAAACGGGCGGTAACCCGTACTGCGTTCGGTAAACCTTTGGCACGTCTGGGCGGGAACATCGACAAAATCGCCGACTCGCGGATGGAAATCGACATGGCACGCCTGCTGACGTTGAAAGCGGCGTACATGATGGACACCGTCGGCAACAAGATTGCGAAGAGCGAAATCGCTCAGATCAAGGTTGTCGCGCCGAACGTGGCCTTGCGGGTGATCGACCGGGCGATCCAGATCCATGGCGGAGCAGGGGTTTCCAACGATTTCCCACTGGCCTACATGTACGCGATGCAGCGCACCCTGCGCCTGGCCGACGGCCCGGACGAAGTGCACCGTGCGGCGATCGGCAAATTCGAGATCGGCAAGTACGTGCCCAAAGAAATGTTGCGCAACAGCCACTGATAATGTGGGAGCGAGCAAGCTCGCTCCCACAGGTTCGGTTCGTCAGTCGAACATTGGCAACCCGTAGAATGCTCGCGCACACGCCGTGCTGTGAGCGGCCAGATCTTCTTCGCTCTCCCCACGATGCAACGCCACTTCCCGCAACACTTCGGTCAGATACGCCGGTTCGTTGCGACCATTCTTCGGTTTGGGTCGCAGACTGCGTGGCAACAGATACGGCGCATCGCTCTCCAGCATTAACCGTCCCCGCTTGATCTCTTTCACCAACGGGTGCAGGTGCGTGCCCCGGCGCTCATCACAAATCCAGCCGGTGATACCGATGTGCAAATCCAGATCGAGGTAACTGAACAGCGCCTTCTTTTCGCCCGTGAAGCAATGCACCACAGCGGCTGGCAATTGATCACGGTAATCGCGAAGGATTTCCAGCAATCGCTGGCTGGCATCGCGCTCGTGGAGGAACACCGGCAATTGCAGCTCGACCGCCAACTCCAAGTGCTTTTCCAAGACTTTTTCCTGCTGCGGGCGCGGCGAGAAATCACGATTGAAATCCAGCCCGCATTCACCCACCGCCACGACGTTTGGCTCCTTGAGCAAACTGCGCAGACGCTGGGCGCTGTCGGCGTTCCAGTCGCTGGCGCAGTGGGGATGAATGCCGGCGGTGGCGAACAGTAGTTGAGCCGTTTCATCCAGTTGCCGGCACAGTTCCAGCGCCTGCTCGCTGCCTTCGACACTGGTGCCGGTGAGCACCAATTGGCAGACCCCGGCAGCGTAGGCGCGGTCGAGTACAGCCTGGTGTTTGTCGGCAAAACTGGGGTTGGTCAGGTTGACGCCGATATCGATGAGTTGCATGGTGCTACCTCGGACCAAAGGCCGGAAAGCATATCAGAGCTGTAGATTTATAAGAAAAGCCAAGAACTACAACGAGTTATAGCTGTCTCTTGATGCCGCGAGACAGGTCAGGGTGGCTTGGGTGCCATCACTGTGCCAGTCTTTCGCACTTTGCCAGCGCTCACGGCGCTCTGTTTCTGTCGTTCGATTTCATGAAAATTCTTGAGATCGGCCCAGTATCCTTTCTGGAGAGTGGATGATACGTCCCTCGGCTTTGCTACTGCTGTGTTGTTCGTTGCTGCTGCCGATGCCGGCGGTTGCGCGTCTGGCCGGGCCGCTGCAAGCCGTGCCTTCGACTAAAACGCGGGACTTGGCGGAGATCCGCAGCAGTCGTGTGTTGCGGGTGCTGGTCAACCAGAGCCGCAACAGCTCCGGCGAAGTTCAGGGCCAGGCCATCGGTGTTGAGTACCACCGCTTGCGTGCCTTCGAGCAATACCTCAACGGTCAAGCCCGTGACGGTCAGGAAATTACCCTCAAGATCATTCCCAAGGGCAAGGATCAACTGATCGGCGCTTTGCAGCGCGGCGAGGGTGACCTGGTCGCACCGGGGGAACTGCTGGACCTGCAACCGGGCCACGCGGTCAGCACCAGTGAACCGATTGCCAGCAACATCCCGTTGATATTGGTCGGGATCAAAGGCGAGCGACGTTACACCCGTCTCGAACAACTCTCTGGCAAAACCCTGGCGTTGCCCACCGGCAGTGCCGCTGGGGACGCGGTCAGCCAGATCAATCAAAAGCTCGCGCTGCTTAAACTGCCACCGGTGACCATCGAGTGGGTCGATCCCAGTCTGGCGGTCGAGGACGTGCTGGAGATGGTCCAGGGCGGAATCTTTCACCTGACGATCGTCGAGCAACCCATTGCCGAGCGCTGGGGCAAGATTCTGCCCAAATTGCGTTTCGATCGGCAGGTGCTCATCAGTGAGCCGGGCGAAGAATTCTGGTTCGTGCGCCGCGACGCCTCAATGTTGCGCGCGAGCATTGATCGCTTCCTGACCGGTTACAAAAAACCATCGGATCAGGATGCCGCGTTCCTGCGGATCTATCGACGTCTGTATCAAGTGCACTATCCATTGGCCAAGGCGGATCGGCAGCGCCTCGAGAAACTTCGGCCGTTGCTGCAGAAACACGCCGAAGCCCAAGGCATGGACTGGTTGAATCTGGCGGCCCTGGCGTTCAAGGAATCGGCCCTGCAACCCAATGCCCGCAGTGGCAGCGGCCCTACCGGCCTGATGCAGATTTCCCCGTCCGCCGCCCAGCGGGTGGGGGTCAACAACATTCAGAATCTCGACGCCAATGTGCAGGCCGGGGCCAAGTACCTGGCGATGATTCGTCGCAAGTTCTTTGCCAGCCCCAAACTCAACGAGCGCGAGCGCATGGCGTTCGTGCTGGCGGCCTACAACATGGGGCCGGAGCGGGTTCAGGGCATGCGTGCCGAGGCTCGTCGGCGTGGTTTGAATCCCAATCAGTGGTTCTTCCAGGTCGAACGCATCGCCATGGAGCAGGTGGGAATGGGCGCCGTCAGCTATGTTAATAGCGTGAACAAGTATTACTTGGCGTTCGATCGGGAGCGGGAGTCGTTGGAGCCCCAAGGGCAGAAAGTTGTCTCACGTAAATAATCGAATAAACTGATTGTTATGGCGAATATATTGCGCTTTTAGCATGAGATTTATTGATTAATATAGCGGCCAACCAACACACACTGACAACGGATGACACAGCATGAGCACACTGATCAACAAG
Organism: Pseudomonas sp. UYIF39; assembly: GCF_029963765.1. GTDB lineage: Bacteria > Pseudomonadota > Gammaproteobacteria > Pseudomonadales > Pseudomonadaceae > Aquipseudomonas. Next base: position 93,348 of record NZ_JALBYU010000008.1, on the reverse strand, counting down.
GTACTGTTTACCCGCGCTGGCTACGGCCTGACTGTCTTGCGGATCTTCGTCGGCATCATCTTCGCTGCCCACGGCTCGCAGAAACTTTTCGGGGCGTTCGGTGGTTACGGTCTGGCGGGCACCGCGCAGTACATGGAAAGCATCGGCCTGGCGCCGGGCTATCTGATGGCGACGCTGGCGGGCGGTACCGAGTTCTTCGCCGGTCTGGCCTTGATCATCGGCTTGTTGGTTCGTCCGGCAGCGCTCGGCCTGATCTTCCTCTCGCTGGTGGCCATTTTCTCGGTGCACCTCCCTAACGGTCTGTTCATGGCCAACAACGGTTATGAATTCGCCCTGGCGCTGCTCGGTGGCAGCGTCGCGGTGCTGATCGAGGGCGCCGGCAAGCTCTCGGCTGACCGCGCTATCGCTGGCTGACCGCTTTGGCTCAATGAAAAGGCCCGCATTGCGCGGGCCTTTTTGTTGCTCGTCATTCTTGACACTGCCCGGTCAGCTTCTCTAGGATGCTGCCCATGCGCCGATTTAAACAGCTACTTGCGGGGCGCCAGGTGACTCATCCAGTTGCCGATAGAAGCTTGAAACAGGCTTCGAAATACCGCTAAAGCGCTGGTTCGGTGTTGCCTCTCACCTGCCATGCAGAAATTTGAGGCAGAGACACGACACAATGAATGCACTAAGCCCCGTTATACGCCCCGCGCCGATCACGGCACACCTCACCCAGCGCAATCCAAAAATCCTGCTTGGCGGTAAACATCAGCCGACGCTCTTGCGTTATCTCGATGGCTGGCCACGTCGCACCGGTGGGCCTGCGGCCTTCCTGATCCAGTTTGTCGAAGAGGGTGAGTCGCTGGCCCGATTTGCCAGCGACAGTTTCGATCTGGCGGTGATTCAATCGCCCAACGCCACAGATGCCCCCGAAGTGATCAAACAACTGATTCGCGTTGCCCGACAGGGGCTGATTACCCGCCGTTGAGGTTTAGAGCGCTGCGGCTCAAAGGTAGTCGATCGCCACGATATACACGCACTGCTCACCGGTCGGTGTCTGGACCCGAACTTCGGCGTCCAGCGCCTTGCCGATCAGGGCGCGGGCCAGCGGTGAGTCGATGCTGATCAGACCTTGTTTCAAGTCCAGCTCATCTGGCCCGACGATGCGATAGCGTGACTCTTTGCCGTCCTCGTCTTCAATCGTGACCCAGGCGCCAAAATAGACTTTGTTCGGATCGCTCGGTCTTTCGCTGACGACTTTGAGTGCTTCCAGCCGCTTGGTGAGAAAACGTACGCGACTGTCGATCTCGCGCAGCATCTTTTTGCCGTAGGTGTATTCAGCGTTTTCCGAGCGATCGCCCTGGGCTGCGGCCTCGCTGACTGACTGTGTCACCTGCGGTCGCCGAACATGCCAGAGCTCATGAAACTCGGCCCGCATCCGCGCTTCACCTTCGGGGGTAATCAGCGCGGTGCCGGCGGTGCGGGGAGGGCGATAACGGCTCATGGCAACTTCTTGTGGTAGAGAGAGCTTGAGTCTATCAACCCTCGCGCAAGACTGTCAGGGGGCTGGCGTTCAGCGCTCGGCGCGTACCAAACACGCCGGCTCCCCCGATCAGTACCGCACCGATCAGTGGCAGCACCAACAACCACGGATGCGGGTGCCACGGCAGGTCGAAGGCGTAGCGGTAGAGCACCAGACTCACCAGTTCCGAACCCAGCGCTGCCAACAATCCGCTGACCGCTCCAAGCAAACCGAACTCGATCCGCCGGGCCTTGACCAACAATTGCCGCTCGGCCCCCAGGGCTCGCAACAAGGCACCTTGGCGAATGCGTTCATCGAGCGTCGCCTGCAAGCCTGAAAACAACACCGCCATCCCCGCCGCCAACACGAACAACAGCACGTACTCCACCGCCAGGGTGACTTGGGCGAGGATGCTGCGCAGCTGTTCGAGCAAGGCTTCGACTTGCAAGATGGTCACCGCCGGAAACGCCCGGGACAGATCCACGATCTGCTGATCATGACCGGCTGCCAGATAAAAACTGGTCAGATAGGTCGCAGGCAGATCCTTCAGTGTGCCGGGCTGGAAGATCATGAAGAAGTTAGGCTGGAAGTTGTCCCAGTTGATCTCCCGCAGACTGGTGACTTTCGCTTCGCGATTGACGCCGCCCACGGTAAAGACCATGTGATCGCCGAGCTTGAGCTTCAGGCTTTCGGCGACTTTACCTTCTACCGATACGCCGGGAATTTCGTCCGGCGTCTGTTCGGCCCACCAGTTGCCTGCCGTGAGCTTGTTGCCCGCCGGTAAATCCGCCGCCCAGGTCAGGCTCAGGTCGCGCTGGATCGCTCGATCACCGGCCGAATCCTTGCTGACGATTTCCTGCACTGGCTCGCCGTTGACGCTGATCAGCCGTCCAGGTACCACCGGGTATAGCGGCGCCGATTGCGCTGACAACTTGATCAGGTGATCGATGAACGCCTGTTTGTCCGCCGGCAGGATGTTCAGCGCGAAATAGTTGGGCGCGTTTTTCGGTAGCTGGTTCTGCCAGGTGTCCAGCAACTCGCCGCGCAGCAATGCGATCAGCGCCATGGACAGCAGAATCAAACCGAAGGCCAGGGATTGCCCCGCGGCCGCCAGTGGATGACGCAGCAGTTGGCCCAGCCCGAGGCGCCACGGCAAAGAGGCGCGCGCCAGCATTCGGCGCAGACTCTTCAGAAGCAGCAACAGCAAGCCTCCAAGCACCAATGCTGCGATCACACCGCCACCGAGCAGGGCGAAGGTCAATACCAGGTCCAGGCTCAGACGCCACATGATCAGCCCGAGGGCGCCCAATGCCGCGCCGTAGACCATCCAAGTGCTAGAGGGAATTGGCAGCATGTCCCGACGCAATACCCGCAATGGCGGAACCCGGCCCAGTGCCGCCAGTGGCGGCAAGGCAAAACCGGCCAACGCTACCAATCCGGTGCCGATCCCGGCGATGGCAGGAAACAGGCCACCCGCTGGAACGTCGGTCGGTAATAAATCATGCAGCAGCGCGAACAGACCCAGCTGCGCGAACCAGCCGATCAGCGCGCCGCTGATACTGGCGAGCAGTCCGAGCACCGTCAGCTGCAAACTGAACAGCACCATGGTTTCCCGTCGGGACAGCCCCAGGCAACGCAGCAGTGCACTGGCATCGAATCGGCGGGTGGCGAAGCGCGTCGCCGACAGCGCTACTGCCACACCGGATAACAGAACCGCCACCAGACTGGCCATGTTCAAGTAACGCTCGGCCTTGCCCAAGGCACCGCCGATCTGTCGGTTGCCATCGCGGGCATCCTGCAAACGCTGGTTGGCGGCCAGGCCGGGCTTGATCAATTGACGATAGGTTTCCAGCGCCTCGGCTTTACCGCGCCAGAGTTCGCGGTAACTGACCCGGCTGCCGGGTTGCACCACGCCGGTCGCGGCGAGGTCGCTGAGGTTGATCAGCACCCGCGGCGTCAGGCTGTAGAAATTGCCGGCGCGGTCCGGTTCGTAGGTCAGCACTCGCGCCAGTTTGAGGGTTCGCATGCCGACGTCGATGCTGTCGCCGATCTTCAAATCCAGTGCGGTCAGCAGTCGCGCTTCGACCCAGGCTTCGCCGGGTTTCGGTCCGCCACCAGTTTCTTCCGGGGCGAAGGGCGCCGGGGCACTTTTCAGTTCGCCGCGTAGTGGGTAGACGTCGTCGGCAGCCTTGATGCTGGACAACTGAATGCCATTGTCAGTGGCGATGACACTGGAGAATTCCACCACTTGAGCGTGTTCGAGGCCCAGCTCCGTGCCGCTTTTAATTTGTTCGGGCCGTGCCGGTGAACTGCCTTCGAGCAACAGGTCGGCGCCGAGAAACTCGGTGGCGCGCAGCATCATGGCACCGTTCAGACGGGCGCCGAAGTAGCCGATGGCGGTACTCGCGGCGACGGCGACCAGTAAGGCGAAAAACAACACGCGCAACTCACCGGCGCGGGCGTCGCGCAGCAGTTGGCGGATGGCAAGACTGAACAGGCGCAACAGCGGCAGGCGTGCCATCAAGGCTCCAGAGGGGCGACCAGCAGGCCGGCTTCAAGGCGGATCAGGCGCCGGCAGCGATGTGCCAGGCGTTCGTCGTGGGTCACCAGTACCAGGGTTGTGCCGCGTTCCTGGTTGAGTTCGAACAGCAGATCGCTGATGCGCTCGCCGGTGTGGCTGTCGAGGTTGCCGGTGGGTTCGTCGGCAAACAGCACATCGGGTTCGGCGGCAAACGCACGGGCAATCGCCACGCGTTGCTGCTCGCCACCCGAAAGCTGGCGTGGCGAATGGGTCAGTCGCTGGCCCAGGCCGACCCGTTGCAGCAGCTCGGTGGCGCGTTCCCGGGCGTCTTTGCGGCCATCGAGCTCCAGCGGCAGCATCACGTTTTCCAGGGCGTTGAGGCTGTCGAGCAGCTGAAAGGACTGAAACACAAACCCAACATGCTCGGCGCGGATGCGGGCGCGCTGGTCTTCATCGAGATTGCTCAGGGCTTGCCCGGCGAGGGTGACGTCGCCACTGCTCGGCAGATCGAGGCCAGCGAGCAAGCCGAGGAGGGTGGACTTGCCGGAACCGGAGGCGCCAACGATGGCCAGGCTGTCTCCCTTGTTCAGTTCCAGGCTGAGTTCGTGCAGGATAGTCAGTTCACCTTCCGCGCTGGGAACCACTTTGCTGAGGTTCTTCGCGGTGAGAATGCTTGCGCCCATGGAGAATCCGATGCGTGTGTGGTTTTTGAGTGCTGGCCTGGCCTTGATGTGCATGGCCCAGAACGCAGCGGCGGGTACAGTCCTGATCGTTGGCGATAGTATCAGCGCGGGTTTCGGACTGGATACCCGGTTGGGGTGGGTCTCCCTGCTTGAGCAACGGCTCAAGCGCGAAGGTTTCGACGATAAGGTGGTCAACGCGTCCATCAGCGGCGACACCAGCGCCGGAGGCCAGGCGCGCCTGCCCGCGCTGCTTGCAGAGCATAAGCCTGAGTTGGTAATCCTCGAATTGGGCGGCAATGATGGCCTGCGCGGATTGCTGCCAACGCAATTGCAACAAAACCTTGCAGCAATGATCGACAGCTCCCGCGCCAGTGGCGCCAAGGTGCTGCTGCTCGGCATGCAATTGCCACCCAACTACGGCGTTCGTTATACCGAGGCCTTCGCGAAGGTCTACAGCACGCTGGCCGAAGAGAAAAAGATCCCGCTGGTGCCGTTTTTTCTCGACGGCGTGGGCGGCCATCCGGACTTGATGCAGTCCGACGGCTTGCACCCGGCTGCCGGGGCTCAGGACAAGTTGCTGGAAAATGTCTGGCCTACACTGAAACCGCTGCTTTGAAGCTTTTCTAGCGGCGGTGTTTCGGCTAAGGTGGCGCCCCCGATTTGGAGCCCCCGATGCCGCGTCCTGCCTGGTCACTTTTTGCCTACCAACTGATCGAGCCTGACGAACAGCTGGATCTGTTCGCCTGCCAGGAAGTGCGGGTGCATCTGGTGACCCGTCAACTGGAGTTGGGCGGCTCGGCGGACCGAACCTTGTGCGGCAGCCTGCTGCCGGCGCAACCGCGCTGGTCGAGCGTCGATCGCCGAGTTTTCCAGGATCAGCGCCTGTGCTCGCTGTGTCGTGCAATCCTTGAATCGCAAAAACGCGGCACGTCGCCTATCTGGCCGGAACTGCGTTTCGAGCTTTAGAGCCCGATAGATTGCTTGCTATCGGTCAACTCCCCGATTTTCCAGGCGTCGGTGTACAATCCCATTTTTATACCCTTGTCGATCATGCGAAGGATTTTCCGGATGTTGCCGCGCTTTCCTGCCGTCACCCGCTACCTGTCTCTCGCCGCCCTCTGTGTGGCGGGTCCCGTAGCAGCATTGGAGCTGCCCCTGCCACCGCCCGGTGAAGACATCGTCGGTCAGGTCCAGGTAATCAAGGCCAAGTTCGAAGACACCTTCGCTGACCTTGGCACCACCTACGATCTGGGCTATTCGGAAATGGTCGCGGCCAACCCGGGCGTCGATCCATGGTTGCCGGGCGCTGGCACCGAAGTGGTGCTGCCGACACGCTTCATCCTGCCGCCGGGCCCGCGTGAAGGCATCGTTATCAACCTGGCCGAGTACCGCCTTTACTACTTCCCGAAAGGCCGGAACGTGGTGTACACCTTCCCGCTGGGTATCGGCCGTGAAGGCTGGGGCTCGCCGATTGCCCATACCAGCATCACGGCCAAGACGCCGAACCCGACCTGGACCCCTCCAGCGTCGATCAAGGCCGAGCACGCCGCCGATGGCGATCCACTGCCGAACGTGGTGCCGGCCGGCCCGGACAACCCGCTGGGGCCGTTCAAGTTCACGCTGGGCACGCCGGGCTACCTGATCCACGGTTCGAACAAGAAGTTCGGCATCGGCATGCGCACCAGCCACGGTTGCTTCCGCATGTTCAACAACAACGTGCTGGAAATGGCGAGCATGGTGCCGGTAGGCACGTCGGTGCGCATTATCAGCGATCCGTACAAGTTCGGTGTCAGTGGCGGCAAGGTGTATCTGGAAGCGCACACGCCGCTGGACGATAAGGGCAACCCTTCTGTGGTCGACAAACACACCGCGGTGATCAACGCGATGCTCAAGCGTGAGGACATCACCAACAACCTGCGCATGAACTGGGATGTGGTCCGCGACGTGGTTGCCGCCGAAGATGGTCTGCCAGTGGAAATCGGAGCGCCGAACTCCTCGGCGCCGATGGTGACGAGCGCGCCGATCGACCCGTTGCAGTAATGCCTGAACAGAACCCGCCGACGCTGACTGCGCCGGCGGGTTTTTTATGGCCTGGACAAAACGCCGGGCAATAAAAAAGCCGACCCAAAAAATGGGTCGGCTTGATAACAATCCCGAAGGATTATTACTTGCGGCTAGCTTTGTCCAGCATGCGCAGAGCACGCTCGTTAGCTTCGTCAGCAGTCTGTTGTGCTTTTTGAGCAGCAGCCATAGCTTCATCAGCTTTACGGTAAGCTTCGTCTGCACGAGCTTGGGAGCGAGCTGCTGCGTCTTCAGTAGCGGTCAGACGTGCTTCGGTTTCTTTCGATACGCTGCTGCAACCGGTAGCCAGAACTGCGGCCAGAGCCAGAGCAGAGAATTTCAGAACGTTGTTCATCGTGTTCCCCTTCAAGGACTTTCTATTAAGTTAGCTGTCTCCTCAGAGTGAGGAAATAGCCGGCGTACATACTACCCATTACTTGTCGTAAGTAAACTGACGTAAAGCAAGAAGCCAAAAAAATTGTAGGCGTTGATTCTTTTTCGAGCAACTTTTAACTGCATTGTTTAAAAAATATCCAGCTGGGAGGCCCGAACTGAGCGAGCCGCCAAAGAAAAGTTCCGCGAGCGCAGGGCTCTTTTCTCCGTCTTGGCTAAAGTCTGTCTAGATGGATTCGTCCACACTTTTGTTCGGATTTTGCGTGGCGCCTCTCATATCTTTCTCCATGTTCAGGTGACTTTAACAAAGGGCGCTCGTCTTAAGTCTCAACATCCGGCAATGTTCAGGCTGTCGACCTGCAGAGATCTTGGTCGAGCCGTCTCTGCGTAACCCGGAGCAGCACCCCCGCCACCAGCGTGATGACGAGCGTATCTTGAGCATTTCTGCCAATGGTGCCTACTATTTGATACGTGCTCGGTTGCGCGAGATGGGTGCAGTTCTTCTCGGTGTCCATTCAGGCACGGGGTGGCGTAGATGTTCCTTCGCCGGAAAAACATCGGTAAGGTAGGGGTCAGAATTCCAGACCCGCGAGGAGTAGTGATGAGCGAGGCGTTGTCCATCCACCATGACCAGGCTGGTCATCAGTTCGAGACCAATGTGGACGGTCATCGTGCCTACCTGACCTATATGGATCTGGGGAAACAGACCCTGGATATCTATCGCACCTTTGTGCCCAACGCGCTGCGTGGTCGCGGCATTGCAGCAGCCTTGACCGAGAAGGCGTTGGAGTACGCTGAAGAAATGGGTTACACCGTCATTCCATCGTGTTCCTACGTGGAACGCTACATGGAACGCCACCAGCGGCATGCAGCCAAGCTGAGCCAGTAACCTTTCAAAGAATCGAACGCATAAAAAAACGCCGGGTCAAGCCCGGCGTTTTTTTGTTCTGCGGAAAGTGATCAGCTGCGATCGCGTTTCGGCAGCACGTCCTTGAGCTTGGCATACATGCTGCGCAAGGTGGTTTCGGTGGCGTTCCAGTCGATGCAGGCATCGGTGATCGACACGCCGTATTGCAGGTCGGCGAGGTCTTTCGGGATCGCCTGGCAACCCCAGTTCAGGTGACTTTCGACCATCAGGCCGATGATCGACTGGTTGCCTTCGAGGATCTGGTTGGCGACGTTCTCCATCACCAGCGGTTGCAGGGCCGGGTCCTTGTTGGAGTTGGCGTGGCTGCAATCGACCATGATGTTCGGCTTGATCTTCGCTTTGTTCAGCGCCTGCTCGCAGAGTGCGACGCTGACCGAATCGTAGTTCGGCTTGCCGTTGCCGCCGCGCAGTACCACGTGACCGTAGGCGTTGCCCTTGGTGGTGACGATCGACACGCCACCTTCCTGGTTGATGCCCAGGAAGCGGTGAGGGCTGGAAACCGATTGCAGGGCGTTGATGGCGACCGTCAGGCCGCCGTCGGTGCCGTTCTTGAAGCCGACTGCCGAGGACAGGCCGGAGGCCATTTCACGGTGAGTCTGGGATTCGGTGGTGCGTGCACCGATGGCCGACCAGCTGATCAGGTCCTGCAAGTACTGCGGGGAGATCGGGTCGAGGGCTTCAGTCGCGGTCGGCAGGCCCATCTCGGCCAGGTCCAGCAACAATTGACGACCGATGTGCAGGCCGTCCTGAATCTTGAAGGAGTCGTCCAGGTACGGATCGTTGATCAAGCCTTTCCAGCCGACGGTGGTGCGTGGCTTCTCGAAATACACGCGCATGACCAGATACAGGGTATCGGACACTTCTGCCGCCAGCGCCTTCAGGCGCTCGGCGTATTCGTGGGCTGCCTTGATGTCGTGGATCGAGCAAGGCCCGATGACAACAAACAGGCGGTGGTCGGTGCCATCAAGAATGTTGCGAATGACTTCGCGGCCCTTGGTGACAGTGCGCAGGGCAGCGTCGCTCAGAGGGATTTCACGCTTGAGCTGATCTGGAGTGATCAGCGTCTCGTTGGAGGCGACGTTTAGGTCGTTGATCGGTAAATCAGCCATCGTTTACTCGTCAGGTCACGGGTGCCGGCCGCCAGCGAACCCGCGCGGCGGAGCACAGCAAATTAAGCGCGTCGGGGAGCAGAACCTTAGCGCGTTACACCGTGGCTCGACAATGGGTAGACAGCGGTTTAATCCAGCACAGCCTGCGCAAATGCCCTGTGAACCGTGTCGTGAGAGAACTCGTCGGCATGCTCCTGGACCCATTCGAGGGCCAGGGCCTGAATATCCTTCAGCTCGTCATGTGCGTCATGCAGGCGGCAATAACGTTCGATCTGGCACACCTGCTCGCCCATCCGGGCACTGAACATCATCTGTTCGTCAACAAAGGCAATGCCTACCAGATAGCCGCGCTTACGGCGCAGGCACCAGGCTACATAGCCCAGAAAACGCATATCGGGGTTCAAGGTCGGGATGCGAATTTCCAGCGCCGTACCGTGGCGCCACGCCCGGTGATAATTGCAAGCCATGCCCCCGAGGCTGATAGTGTGCAGCTGTTGCCGTGAAATACACTCAGGTTTGAGCAACGTTAATTCGACGGGCACATCGTCAGGGTGAGGAATAAAACGTCCCATGAACACGGACTCCATGTGTCGGCCATCTGACATTGTTCCACCCAGTATAGTGGTCGAATTGGAACTGACTGATTTCGACGCCGACCAACGGCTGCTGGCGATGAGCGGTGTATCGCTGGTCATTTTCACCAGCGTCGGCTGCGCCAGTTGCCGTTTTGCCCGTGAGCAATTGCCACGACTCGATCTGGACGTCGATCGGTTGTGCTGGATTGATGCCGGGAACAATGGCGGGGTGGTCGAGCGTTATCAGGTTTTTTATTTGCCGGCGCTGTTTGTGGTGCGCGACGGTGAATTCTTCGGGGCACTAAAGTCGCGCCTGACCCGCACCGAGCTCAATGACGCGGTGGGTCAGGCGTTGAGTCGAATTGCAGAGGAGTTGCCATGATGGGGGCAGTGACCAAACCGACAATCGGTATTATTGGAACCGGCGCGATCGGCGGTTTCTACGGGTTAATGCTGGCGCGTGCCGGTTTCGATGTGCATTTTCTGTTACGCAGTGAGTTCTCAGCGGTGGCCGAGCGCGGGTTGCAGCTCGACAGTGCGGTGCACGGCGCGCTGACGTTGAAACCGGTCCAGGCCTATTCAAGTGCAGAAGACATGCCGCCCTGTGACTGGTTGCTGGTGGGCGCGAAAACCACCAGTAACGCGCAATTGGCACCGACGATCATTCAAGCAGCCTCCCCAAATGCCAAAGTGTTGTTGCTGCAAAATGGCCTGGACGTTGAGGACAGTCTGCGAGCGTTGCTCCCCGATTCGCTGCACGTACTCGGTGGGCTCTGCTATATCTGCGTTCATCGCGACGGACCAGGCTTCATCACCCATCAGGCGCTCGGCGCGGTGAATGTTGGCTATCACAGCGGCCCTGCAACTGATGAGCAGGCGCGCATGGCGATTGTCGAGGAGGGCGCCGGGCTGTTCCGCGCCGCGGGCATCGACTCTCAGGCCATGCCGAACCTGCACCAGGCGCGCTGGCAAAAACTGGTCTGGAATATCCCTTACAACGGTCTATCGGTTCTGCTCGGGGCAAGCACCACGCCGTTGATGGCCGATGCCGACAGTCGGGAACTGATCAAGGCTTTGATGGCTGAAGTTGTTCAGGGCGCAATCGCCTGCGGTCACGACGTACCGGCCGGTTATGCCGATCATCTGTTCATGGTGACCGAGAAAATGCCGGACTATTGGCCGAGCATGTACCACGATTTTCTGCACAAACGACCGCTTGAACTGGAGGCGATTTACGCCCGGCCACTGGCGGCAGCCAAGGCCGCAGGATGCGAGTTGCCGCGAATCGAAGCCTTGTATCGCAGTTTGAGTTTTATCGATCGACGTAACACCTGAGTCGATCATCCTGAGGGGGAAGGGCATGGCAAAAACTATCGACGACAAACTGGTGCTGGCGATTTCTTCGCGTGCGCTGTTCGACCTGAGCGAAAGCCACAAGGTCTATCTGTCGAGCGGTGTCGAGGCCTATCGGCAATATCAGATCGAACACGAAGACGAAATCCTCGAGCCTGGTGATGCATTCCCGTTGGTACAAAAACTTCTCAACTTGAACACCAGCCTCGGCCGCGCCCGGGTCGAGGTAATCCTGGTGTCGCGCAACAGTGCCGACACCGGCCTGCGGGTGTTCAATTCGATCCACCACTATGGCCTGGCGATTTCCCGCGCGGCGTTTGTCGGCGGACGCAGTCCTTATCCGTACCTCAAGGCGTTTGGCTGCGACCTGTTTCTCTCGACGCATGCCGAAGACGTGCGCAGTGCACTGGATGCCGGGTTCGCCGCGGCGACCATTCTGTCGGGTGGCGCCAGCCGTGCGGCCAGTGATGAACTGCGTATTGCTTTTGATGGTGACGCGGTGCTGTTTTCCGACGAATCGGAGCGTGTTTATCAGTCCGGTGGTCTGGAAGCGTTTCAAGCCAGCGAGCGTGAGGCCGCCCGCGAGCCTTTGCGCGGTGGGCCGTTCAAAGGCTTCCTCGCCGCCCTCAATCTGTTGCAGCGCGAGTTCCCGGAAGACGCCTGTCCGATCCGCACCGCGTTGGTGACGGCGCGGTCGGCGCCGGCCCATGAGCGAGTGATCCGTACGTTGCGCGAATGGGATATTCGTCTGGACGAGTCGCTGTTTCTCGGCGGCCTGACCAAATCGGCGTTTCTCGAAGCCTTTGCCGCCGACGTGTTTTTCGACGATCAGGCCGGTCATTGCGAGTTGGCCCGCGAGGTGGTCGCTACCGGCCACGTGCCGCACGGCATAAGCAACGAGCAAAAGGTTTAAGCCCACGGTTCAACGCGTTACGCGGGACGTCGTACTCGACAAGGCACTGCTAAGCTGAATCAATCTCCGCCATGTTGGAACTCAAGGAGGTCATATGATTCATTCGATGCTGTACGCCACTGACCTCGGCCTGTACGCACCTTTAGTGATGCAGCATGCCTTGGCGCTGGCGCGAACATTCAATGCCGATCTCTACGTGGTGCATGCCGTTGAACCGATGGGGCTGTTTGCCGAATCGGTGCTTCAGAGTTACCTCGATGAGCAGGCGTTGAATGAGTTTCACAGCCAAGGCTTGAACACGGTGATTGCCAACATCGAGCAGCGGGTACTCGACAGCTTTCGTGAAGAGTTGGGGGATGAAGGGTCGCAGGACCTGGAGCGGATCAAAGCAGTGCGGGTGCTTCAGGGCGATCCGTCACAGGTGATTCTCGACCAGGCGCAGAAACTCTCCGTGGATTTGTTGATCGTAGGTAGTCATAGCCATGGTGCTGGCGCGGAAACGCCTTTAGGCCGGACTGCAGCGCGGGTGTTGCAACTGTCTCGGGTACCGGTCTATCTGGTACCGCTGGTGGAACGTCGTCGCCAAGGGGATCGTTAGTGTCCTGCCTCGCGTATTCACGAGGCAGGACACCAGAACACGAATAGTGGCAGTCTGATAAAAAAGTTCTAGATTTATTCTTCAAACCATTAATATAGTTATATACCGTCGCTGATGCCCGTGGCGTCTACCTGCTTTGAGGGATTCATATGAAGCTTCAACAATTGCGCTACATCTGGGAAGTGGCGCACCACGACCTCAACGTTTCCGCTACAGCCCAAAGCCTTTACACGTCGCAACCGGGCATCAGTAAGCAGATCCGACTGCTGGAAGACGAATTGGGGGTCGAGGTTTTCGCTCGCAGCGGCAAGCACCTGACCCGCGTCACCCCGGCCGGCGAGCGAATTATCACCACCGCCGGCGAGATCCTGCGCAAGGTTGAAAGCATCAAGCAGATCGCCCAGGAGTTCTCCAACGAGAAGAAAGGCACCCTTTCGATCGCCACCACGCACACCCAGGCGCGTTATGCGTTGCCACCCGTGATCAGCAATTTCATCAAGCAATACCCGGACGTTGCCCTGCATATGCACCAGGGTTCGCCGATGCAGATCGCAGAAATGGCCGCTGACGGCACCGTGGATTTCGCCATTGCCACCGAAGCGCTGGAGCTGTTCGGTGATCTGGTGATGATGCCGTGCTATCGCTGGAACCGCTGCGTGGTCGTGCCTCAGGGCCACCCGCTGACCAAGCTGTCGAAGCTGACCCTGGAAGCGCTGGCCGAATACCCGATCGTGACGTACGTGTTCGGTTTCACCGGCCGTTCGAAACTCGACGAAGCCTTTAGCCATCGCGGCCTGACGCCGAAAGTGGTGTTCACCGCCGCCGACGCCGACGTGATCAAGACTTACGTTCGCCTGGGGCTGGGCGTGGGTATCGTGGCGAAAATGGCGGTCGATGCCAAACTCGATAGCGATCTGGTCATGCTTGATGCCAGCGATTTGTTCGAATCCAGCATTACTAAAATCGGTTTCCGTCGCGGCACGTTCCTGCGTGGTTTCATGTGCGACTTCATCGAGAAGTTCGCCCCGCACCTGACCCGCGAAGTCATGGCCAAGGCCATTCAGTGCCACAACAAGCAGGAACTGGAAGAGCTGTTCGATGGCGTCGAACTGCCGGTGCATTAATCTCCCGCGTTAAACCACCTCGGTAACAGAAAACTGTTGCCGAGCACCCGCCACCAGAATCTCCACCTCGTCCCCTTCGAACTTGCCCAGCAGGCTTTTGCCTAGCGGTGAGCGGGGGGTGATGACGGTAATCCATTGCCCCACCAGGTCGACCTTCAAACCCGCTGCGTCGGGGGCCAGAAACAACCATTGCTCACGACCCTTTTCGTCTTCCAGACCGAGCAGGGCACCGACTTCGATGCCGCGCTGATCATCGTAAGGGCGCAGCGTCAGGTTCTGGCAAAGCGTCAGTGACTGCCTGATTTCCTCCACCCGTTTTGCCTGCCCGGCTGCCAGATAAGACGCCTCCAGCCCTAGTGTGTCGTACTTGTTCTCGGCGATGTTTTCTTCGTGGGTCGCGGTTTCGTAAGCGGTTTGTGCGGCGCGCTCGGCGATGTCGAGGTCGATCCGCAGCTTGTCGAGAATCAGTTGGTGGACGGTCGGCTTGTGCATAGAGAGCTTCTTGATCAATCGCAGAATTGCTGGACGTTGGCGCGGCTTTTTTCGCTCGGTGCAGTCTGGTCCTGTTGCAACCAGAACTGGCATTTGGGGTTCGATAAATTGCGGTTGCTGCTGCGGGCCTGATCAAGCCTTTGCTGTTGCTCGTTCTTGCGCAGGTTCTCTTCGTACTGTTCGAACAACGGACTCTGCGGTGGAATCTCCGGTGCCGGTTGCACCACCACCGGTGGCTTGGCCAGTTGCTGCACGGCTTCAGCTACGGGCGCCAGCTGCTCGCTGAACAACAGTCGGGAGGCAAGCCAGCACGTCAGCGCGATCGCGATAAACCCCAGCCACACACCCAGGGCAATGCTGCCGGTCAGTTGCAAGGCGTTGAGCTGGATCGGCAACGGGCGTCGCGGGTTGGGACGGTAGGGCATGGCTGCCTCCTGGCGGGTGGTCGCGGGCGAGTGGCGATTGTCGCATGAAGATTAATCGCCGTCGGCTCTTCTGCACGGGGTAATTTATGAGGACAATCGGCGCCTTTGCCAACGGGAGCCTGGAATGCCTGAAATGCCTCAAGTAAAAAACTGCTGGCGCTGGGATATTTTCTGCACGGTAGTCGACAACTTTGGCGACATCGGCGTGACCTGGCGTCTGGCCCGACAACTGGTGGCCGAACATTCGGTGGCAGTGCGACTGTGGGTCGATGATCTGCGAGCTTTCGAGCGTTTGTGTCCGGAAATCGACGTTAACGCCTCACAGCAATGGCAGCAGGGCGTCGAAGTGCGTCAGTGGACGGCCGGCTGGCAGCCCACTGAAGCCGCTGATGTGGTGATCGCCGCGTTCGCCTGCCAATTGCCGAGTGCTTACATGGAGGCCATGGCCGAGCGGGAAAAACCGCCGCTGTGGATGAATCTCGACTATCTGAGTGCCGAGGACTGGATCGTCGGCTGCCACGGCCTGCCGTCGGTAAAGTACAAGAGCGTACAAAAAATCTTTTTCTTCCCGGGGTTCCAGAAGGGCACGGGTGGCTTGCTGCGTGAAAGTGGATTGCTGGAGCGTCGTCAGCAGTTTCAGCAAAACCCCGAGGCCCAGCGAGATTTCCTGCAGGGTTTAGGGATTGATCGTGCGCAAGGTGCGCAGTTGATCTCGCTATTTGCCTACGAAAATAACGGGCTGGCCAGCTGGCTCGACGCAATGGCTGCCGACTCGACGCCCACTCATCTGCTGGTTCCCGAAGGTCGGATTCTTGGGGATGTCGAACGTTGGCTCGGTGTGGACGGTTTGGTGGCCGGCGCGGTGCATGTGCGCGATGCCTTGACCGTTCAAGTGCTGCCGTTCGTCCGACAGGACCAATATGACCTGTTGCTGTGGTGCTGCGATTTCAATGCCGTGCGCGGCGAAGATTCCTTTGTTCGCGCCCAATGGGCAGGCCGGCCGCTGCTCTGGCACATCTATCAACAGGACGAAGACATCCATCTGGACAAGCTTGACGCCTTCCTCGCTCTGTACACCAACGGCCTGTCCGAGCCTGCCGGCGAGGCGATCAGCGGTCTTTGGCGGGCATGGAATGCGGGTGACAATATGACCGGGCACTGGCAATCGACCCGAAAACACTGGCCAGAACTGCAAAAACACGCCGAAGCGTGGTGTCTGGAACAGGCTTTGCAGGCGGATCTTGCCGCAGCGCTGGTACAGTTTTATGTAAATTGGATATGATACGCGGCCTAGATTTTTGTAAATCCCATCCAAATTCGGATATTCGCAATGAAAACTGGTAAAGAACTGAAACCCGGTACCGTGATCCGTCTCGAAAACGATCCTTGGCTGGTTCAGAAAGCTGAATTCACCAAGTCTGGTCGTAACAGCGCGATCATGAAGACCAAGCTGAAAAACCTGCTGACCGGTTACAAGACCGAGATCGTTTACAGCGCCGACGACAAGCTGGACGACGTAATCCTCGACCGCAAAGAAGCGACCCTGTCCTTCATCAGCGGCGACACCTACACGTTCATGGACACCACCGACTACACCATGTACGAGCTGAACGCTGAAGACATCGAAGCCGTTCTGCCTTTCGTTGAAGAAGGCATGACCGATGTTTGCGAAGCGATCTTCTTCGAAGAGCGTCTGGTTTCCGTAGAACTGCCGACCACCATCGTGCGCGTAGTTGACTACACAGAAGGTTCGGCTCGCGGCGACACTTCCGGCAAGGTGATGAAGCCTGCCAAGCTGAGCAACGGTACTGAGCTGCAAGTTGCTGACTTCATCGAAATCGGTGACAAGATCGAGATCGATACCCGCGAAGGCGGTTCCTACAAAGGCCGTGCTAAATAAGCACTGCTTCAGGAATGAAAAAGCCCGACCATTGAGTCGGGCTTTTTTGTGGCTGCGATTTACCGCTTATTTGAGGTGTTGCTTGAGCTCTTCGGACGCCTGCAACATCGCCGAACGCACGGCTGGCACTTGGCTCACCACGTTTAGCAAACCGTAGTCGTGGATCATGCCGTTGTAACGCACGGCGGTGACCGGCACGCCGGCCTCGTCGAGTTTGCGGGCGTAGGCTTCGCCTTCATCGCGCAGCACGTCGGCGCCGGCGGTCTGCACCAGGGCAGGTGGCAGGCCCTTGAGTTGCGCGGTGGTTGCCCGCAACGGCGAGGCGTAGATCTCGTTACGCTGTTTGGCGTCGGTGGTGTAGTTGTCCCAGAACCACTTCATCATGTTTTTGGTGAGGAAGTGCCCCTCGGCAAACTGGTTGTAGGACGCCGTTTCGAAGCTGGCGTCAGTCACCGGCCACAGCAGCACCTGGAACTTGATCGCCGGTGTGCCCTTGTCTTTGGCCATCAGCGCAACCACTGCCGCCATGTTGCCACCGACGCTGTTGCCGGCCACGGCCAGACGTTTGCCGTCGACGTTGATCTCTTTACCGTGCTCGGCCACCCATTTGGTTGCGGCGTAAGCCTGATTGATCGCCACCGGGTAATGCGCTTCCGGTGACGGGGTGTAATTGACGAACACCGCCGCCGCCCCCGAACCCGTTACCAAATCCCTTACCAGGCGTTCATGGGTCGGGAAATCCCCCAGCACCCAGCCACCGCCGTGGAAGAACATGAACACTGGCAGCGGACCTTTGACCCCGGCCGGCCGGACGATGGTCAGATTGAGCGGTTGGCCGTCGACTTGAATGGTCTTCTCGCTGACATCGGCTTTTGGCAGCGTCAGTTTCACCCCGGCCTGCGCGCCGACCAGCACGGCGCGAGCTGCTTTAGGCGTGAGTTGTTCCATCGGTTTGCCGGTGCCGGCATTCAGAACGTCGAGGAACGCCTGGGTGTTGTGTTCAACCCCGTCGCCCGCGAACGCGCTGTGGATGGACAAGGCGAGAAGGGTGCCGGTCAAGACTTTACTGAAAGTGCGCATGTTCGTTTCCTGGATCGGGCCTGGGAATCAGCGGTTAGACGGTAACGTGCAGGCGCACATCGACGTTGCCACGGGTGGCGTTGGAGTACGGGCAGACCTGGTGTGCAGCGTCGACCAGGCTTTGTGCATCGGCTTGTTCAAGCCCCGGCAAGCTGATGTGCAGGTCGATGTCGAGGCCGAAACCTCCAGGAATTTGACCGATGCCGACATGAGCGGTGATCGAAGCGTCGTCAGGGATTTTGCGTTTGGTCTGGCTGGCGACGAACTTCAGTGCGCCAATGAAGCAGGCGGAGTAACCGGCTGCGAACAGTTGCTCAGGGTTGGTCGCTGCGCCGCCGGCACCACCGAGCTCCTTGGGTGTGGCGAGTTTGACGTCGAGGATGTTGTCGCTGGAAACCGCGCGACCATCACGGCCGCCAGTGGAGGTTGCGATAGCGGTGTAGAGAGTTTGCATGGTGTGAGCCTCATTCGGGTTTGATTGTTAGCGCTAAATGTTTGCGCGCTAAGTAAGTGCGAAATGAATGTAGCGCGCGTATATTTAGCGCGCAAGATAAATTTTGGAAAAAGTTTTGGCTTGGAGGCAGGCGCTGAGTAGATGTGTTGAGCTAGAGCTGTTGCGGCAGGATTTTCAGCGAGGAATTTTTTTGACGGGGGAACGAGGTCGGAAGGGACACCACCAAACAAATGTGGGAGCGAGCTTGCTCGCGATGACGGTGTTACTGCAGTAACTCGGTATCGAGGACCTTGGACGATTCACCAATGATGCTTTCCGCAAGTTGAACAAACTCCTTGGTATCCACGCTCTCCAAATGCATCACCCCCTGCAGCACATCATCCAGCGAACGCTTGTTGCGGGTCTTCAGGCGAATCTCGCGATCCAGTTCTTGCAGTAATACGACTGCTTTCGACACCTGCGCCGGGCTGACCTGCTCTGCGCGCAAAGTCGTGACTTTCTGGCTGTCCTTGGCCAACTTCTTCTGCAAACTCTCATACCGCTCATCACTCATGCCGCCAGCGCGGCGCACCAGTTCGATGGCGTAATACTCGGCAAATCCTTCGCTGATCCAGTCACTGCGCTGCTGGTCGTTGATCCGCCCGAACACCTGCGCCAATTCCCGCACCAGCGCACTGGTGCCACTTTCGCTGACCAGCGGCAGACGCGAGTTCAGATAGATCGATTCGTGCGCGCCCAGACTGCCACGCCACATCGGGTCGTTGGCACCGACGATTAGCAGTTTGGTGGGATGACGGGGATACACCGCCTGCACTTGCGGCCAGACAAAGGTCAGCAGCGTCAGCACATCCATACGGCGCATGCCCTGGCCCAGAGGTGAGGCGACGGTGACCTCGGTTTCACCAAGACGCGTGCGACGGCTGCCGAGGTGACCGGCGAGAATCCAGCCCGTGGGCCGGTCGAACAAGCGAGAAACGTTATCGACACGGAATTTGTTCTTGCCTATTCGCGGCCAGGCGGTTTCAACGCTTTTCCAGCCGGTGGGTAATTCGAATTCAAGGCGTGAAACCAGCTCAATGCCGTCCTGCTGATCGAGTTTGGCCGCCGGCACCAGGTCGTCGCCGCGCATCAGCGCCCAAGTTGGCGTCATGCGCGTATCGAAGCTGCCATTCTTGCGCCCGTGGCTGATGCGTACGCGGTAGGTCAGGCTGGCCTTGTCGGCGGCCGGACGCCACACACCACGGACCTGCTTGCCAGGCGTGAGCTGCCATTGGCCGTCGGCCTTGAAATCGCTGTAGTGACTGCCATCGCCCAGGTCGAAATCCAGACTGCGCACCGCCGAACCCTGAGCAAGCGTCAGCCGCACTTCGGCCTGATCGCTTTGCGGCAACAGGCGCACGTGATAATCCAGATCGACCTTCTTCGCCGCCCACACGGACGAACTCAGGGCCAAAAGCCCAAAGGCCAGCGCCAGCCGCAATCCCACAGCCATACACACTCCTTCGTGAAACGTTAAAACGCTTGGCGTTTAACCCGCCCGAAAAATCAGATGTTCTTCCCAATCGTCTTCGGCCACGCTGCCTTCGGCGAGCATGCGCCCGGACTGGGAAATACGTTCGTGGTGCACCGCATCGCGATCACCGCACACCAGATGGTGCCAAAGCGGCAGGTCCTTGCCTTCGCTGACCAGTCGATAGCCGCAGGTCGGTGGCAGCCATTTGAATTCGTCAGCCTTGCCCGGTGTGAGCTGGATGCAGTCGGGGACGAAATCGCGGCGGTTCGGGTAATCGGTGCACTGACAGGTTTTCAGGTCCAGCAGTTTGCAGGCGATACGCGTGTAATAGACGCTGTTGTCGTCTTCATCTTCGAGCTTTTGCAGGCAGCACAGGCCGCAGCCGTCGCACAGCGATTCCCATTCCTCTTGATCGAGTTGATCGAGGGTTTTGCGTATCCAGAACGGTTCGACTTTGGCGGCCATGGCTCAAGCATCAACATCAGGTGGTGAAAAGGCCGCCAGTCTAGTGCCAAGGCCCTTGTGGGCCAAGCGTTGGCGACTGCCGGTAGATCGAGCTTGTCAGTTATTGCGCCGCCCAGTAGGGTTTTGCGTCGCCCCTCACTTTCAAACGTAGCAAGGAATCTCCTGATGAGTGCTAATCCACGCGTTGCCGACTATGCCATCCACCCTCAGTTCACGGACCGCTGGTCGCCCCGTGCCTTCACCGGCGAAAGCATCCCTGTCGAGACCCTGCTGAGCTTCTTCGAAGCCGCGCGCTGGGCGCCTTCGGCCTACAACTCGCAGCCTTGGCGGTTTCTGTATGCGCGTCGCGACACGCCGAACTGGGAGCGCTTCCTGGGTCTGCTGAACGAATTCAACCGCAGCTGGGCGCAACACGCTTCAGCACTGGTGATCGTGATCTCGAAAACCACCTTCGCGGTGCCTGGCGCCACCGAAGAAACCCCGGCCCTGTGGCACACCTTCGACACCGGTTCCGCTTGGGGCCATCTGGCGCTGCAAGCGAGCATCAGCGGCTGGCACACCCACGGCATGGCCGGTTTTGATCAGAACCTGACCCGCAAGGAGCTGAACATTCCTGAAGGTTATGCGCTGCACGCGGCGGTAGCGGTAGGCAAACTGGGCGACAAGGCGACGCTGGCGGACTACCTGCAAGCGCGTGAAGAGCCAAGCCCGCGTCGTCCGCTGAGCGAGTTGGCCGCCGAAGGCGATTTCACCCTCTAAGCCACAACACAGATCCCCTGTGGGAGCAAGCTCCCACATTTTGATTGCGGTGAATTCAGTAGCCGCGATTGAAATCCACTTCCCCGCGCAATGCCTCGCCCGCCTGATACGCCCGCAGGTTCTCGACAAACAGATTCACCATCATCGATGGCGAGGTCGGTGCCGAGCTGTGGCCAGTCAGCAGCAGGCCCCAAGCGGTCCAGAACGGATGACGTTGCGGCAGCGGCTCCTGACGGCAGACGTCGATCACCGCACCCGCCAGATGCCCTTCTTTCAAGGCCTCCACCAGGTCCGCATCGACCACTGCCACGCCGCGCCCGACGTTGACGAACAACCCGGTCGGTTTGAACTGCTTGAACAGTGCCGCGTCGTACAGGTCATGGGTGTTCGGCGTATTCGGCAGCAGATTGATCACGTAATCCACCTCACCGACCAGACGCGGCAGATCAGCCAGCGCCCCGACTTCGGTAAACGGTGCCTGCTCGCGGGCTTCGCTGGCGATGCCGTACAACTCGACGCCAAACGGCAGAAGGAACTGTGCCACGGTCTGGCCGATGTCCCCGGTGCCGACGATCAATACTTTGCGCCCAGCCAGACTTTGGCCCTGGCGACTGTCCCACTTGCGCTCGACCTGGCTGACCAGCCGCGGCAGCACTTCGCGCTCGTGGCCGAGCATGTAGGTCAGCACGTATTCGGCCATGACCTGCCCGAAAATCCCCACCGCCCGAGTCAGGCGATAGTGACGTGGCAAGCCATCGGCCAGCAACGGCGTAATGCCCGCCCAGGTCGATTGCAGCCATTGTGGCTCGTGGCCCTGACGCAGCAAGGTCGCCAGCAGGTCCGGCTGACCGAGCCAGATCGGACAATCAGCGGCCTGGCTGGCCAGTTCGGCAGAGTCGCCGCTGGTCAGCACTTCGAGGTCGGGCGCTGCTTGACGCAACAGCTGGGCGTACACCGGGTGGTCGTGTTCAGCAATCAGAACGCGCATGGTTCAAACCTTTCAAAAACAGTGCAGACAGCCGCCGATGGAGTAACGCTCCATCGCCCTGGCCCTCGCCAAAATCATTCCAGTGCTTCATAAAGGCTCTGAACAGAGCCTGTCTGCCAGTCACATCGGGTCGTTGCGGCGCAGCAATTCTTCCGGCAAGTGTTCGATGTATTCGTCTTCGGCCGGCGGCATTTGCAAGTGGTAACCCTGCTTCTCAAGGTTTTCCAGCACCACGGTGATGTCCTCGCGCGACAGTTTACGCTCGGGGGTCAGCACCAGGTCGAAGGCGTGATGCGGTTTGCCGAAGGCGGCCATCAGACTTTCCGGGACGCGCTCCAGTGCATCGCTTTTGAGCACATAGAGGTACATCTCGTTTTTCTTCAAGCTTCGATAAATGGAGCAAATACGTTTCAAGGCTGTTCTCCGGCGGTGGCCAGGCTGTCGAGCAGCGCCTGGCCCATCAATTCGCGGCGCCAGCCACGCAGCGAATCAGGCAATTGGTAAGGACCATTGGGATAGCCGCTCTTGAGCAGCGCTTCCAGGGTTTTCTTGCGCAGCATCAGCTCCGGCGCAATGTTCAGGCGCTCGGCTTCGGCCTGGCCGATCGCACGCAGCTGTTTGACCAGCGTGGCGGCGTCCACCGGCAAAGGCTCCGGCACCGCAGGCGGCCATTGATCAGGCGACACACTGCCAGAGCGTTTGATCAGATCAAGCAGAAATTCGCCGTCCTGACGCACGGTACGCGGATGCATGTCTTCGATTTTCGCCAACGCGCCGAGGTTGTCCGGCTGAGTCCGCGCCAGCGGCCACAGGGAATGCTCACGCACGATGCGGTTGCGCGGCAGATCACGGGCGCGGGCTTCGCGCTCGCGCCAGGCGCACAGTTCACGTAATACGACGAGTTGGGCACGGGAGAGCTTCCAGGCCAGCTTGGCTTCGCGATAGACCTCATACGGATCAACTTCGCGGCGCAGGTTGGCCACCAGCTCGGCGCCGTCTTCCAGGACCCAGGCGTACTTGTCGTCAGAAAGCTTCGGACGAAGCTGTACGAAAACTTCCGCCAAGTGCAAAGCATCTTCGGCGGCGTAGCTGATTTGGGTGTCGGAAAGTGGACGTTGCAGCCAGTCGGAACGGGTCTCGCCCTTGGGCAGGTCGATGCCGAGCACTTCCTGCACCAACCGCGAATACCCCATGGAAAAACCGAGGTTCAGGTAAGCGGCGGCCAACTGAGTGTCGAACAACGGCGCCGGCAGGCTGCCGGTCAGGCGCAGCAGGACTTCGAGGTCTTCGCTGCACGCATGGACGACTTTGACCACGGCCGGGTTTTCCAGCAACGCGGCCAGAGGCTGCCAGTTGTCGATGCTCAGCGGGTCAATCAGGTAAGCGCGTACGCCATCGCCGATCTGCAGCAGGCCTGCAATCGGATAAAAGGTGTCGACCCGCATGAATTCGGTGTCGAGGGCAACGAATGGCAGCTGCTGCCACTCGGCGCAAAACTGACCGAGGCTATCGTTGTCGCGAATCCAGTGAATATCGATGGCCACACGGCTCTCCCTTGAAGAATGGCGCGCAGTATATATCGCCCCCGGCGTTTTCCGCGCCTCCACAGAACAAGAGCTTTAGCGAAAATGCCTGCCAAACAGCAAGAAATGTCTGACAAGCGGAGACTAGCCGGCCTTACGCAGTACGTAGACGCGCATCCGCGCACAGCCGGGCAGGAAGTCCTGATGACTGAGCACGCACAAACCTGCGAGCTTGAACTCGGCTTCCACCTCGGCCTTGCTGGCCAACGGTCGGGCCGGAACGCCCTGTGCATCCGTGCGCCGGCCTTTGAAATGAGCATCGACCCGTACCGCCACAATCACCGTATCGCGACTGACCCGATGAAACTCCTTAAGCATGGCCATGCGATGCTCGGGGCAGGCAATGTGTTGAAACAGCTGCATGCAAAAAATGCAGTCAACCGCATTCGCCGACAAGCCGATGGTGAACGCTGAACTCTGAAAGGTCTTGACCCGCTTCAGCAGGCTCTGCGGATGGTGGGTGCGGGCATGATCGAGTATGTCCTGCGACGGGTCGGCCGCGAGAATCACCCGGTTTGCATGCTCGGCCAGTACCGGCCAGAAGCGCCCGACACCGCAGGTCAAATCGAGAACCAGCCCTGGCTCGCCAGCAGCCTTGAGCGCGTTGCGCACCAGCTGCTCGTCACGCCAGAACGTCAACCGCCCGGCCAGGCTACGCGGTCGCGGCTGATGACAGACGCGGGCGTGCTCCTGATCGTAGCGCCGGGCGATCTCAAGCTCGATGGCCGATGGGGGTTGAGCGGACATGTGCAATGGCTCTCGGGGGAAACTCTACCGGCCGCTGATTAGGAGGCCGGCGCATGAAAAAAGGTTGAGGCATTTAGTCTTTGGCCAACACGCCGTCGGTTACCGCACCACGACATCCGGCAAACATATCCAGATTCTGCTTGTACACCGTGGTCTTTACCTCCAGCAAACCGAGCATCGAATGGAACAGGTTGTCCTGGCTCAAGGGCTTTTCACGACTCTGTTGTAGGCAATTAGCATCCACCGAGAACGACTTTTGATAGCTGTCGGAAAACCAGGCCAGCATCGCGACATGTTTTTGTTGTTCCGGCGCGAGCATGTAAGGCGTCCCGTGCAGGAACAAGTTGTACTCGCCCAGGGATTCGCCGTGGTCCGACAGATAGAGCATCGCGGTGTCAACTTTTTCCTGATTTTTACGCAACAAATCGATCAGGGTGGACAGCACGTGGTCGGTATACACCAGGGTGTTGTCATAGCCATTGACGATACTTTCGCGACTGCAATTGTTCAGGGCGTTACTTTCACAAACCGGGGTGAAGCGCTCGTACTCTTTCGGGTAGCGCTTGAAGTATTCCGGACCGTGACTGCCCATCTGGTGCAACACCAGTACCGTGTCTTTATCCAGGGTATCGATGAAGTGTTGCAAACCCTGCAGCAGAATTTCATCGCGGCATTCGCTATTGGCACACAGCACCGGGTCTTTCAGGTTACTGACGTCATCAAGGGTGACCCGATCGCAAGTGCCTTTGCAGCCCGATTGGTTATCGCGCCAGATCACGTCGAGACCCGCGCGCTTAAGTACGTCCAGCAGGCCTTCCTGGTTCTTCGCCTTGCTGGCGTTGTAATCCTTGCGGCCCATGTCGGAGAACATGCACGGCACCGACACCGCTGTTTCCGTCCCGCAAGAATGCACGTCGGTGAACGCGATCAGGCCGGCCTCTTTATTCAGTTTGGGTGTGGTGTCACGGTTATACCCCAGGATGCCGAAGTTCTCGGCCCGGGCACTTTCGCCCACCACCAGCACGGTCAGGGATTTACGCTCATGGGTTTGCCAGGCGGGATTTCGCTGGGCATCTTCACCCAGTTTCATAAAGGGCTGTTGTGCTGAGGCAACCTGTTCACGCAGAAAGCCGAAAGAGGCACCGATGTAGTTGCTTGGCACAACCATCAGGCGCAATTCATGATGATTGCGAAACAACGAAGACAGGCCCTGATAGTTAACCAGTGCAACGCCACCAATCACGGCAACCGACGCGACAGTTACCAGCGCTTTACTTAATAGCTCTCGGTGCCAGCGGCGGTAATTAACCGGGACCTGCCACAACAACAACGACGGCAAAACACCCAGCACAAGGATATAAACAAGCAGCTTCAACGACAGCAAGTCACGCACTTCCGTCGCATTAGTTTGCGCAAAGTTACGCAACATACCGGTGTCAATCAGCACGCCATATTGACCCATGAAGTACGCGACGCCGGCACTGACCATAAAGATCAGCGTCAAAACGGGCTTCATTACTGGCCGGAACGCCAGCAAGGTCAGCACAATGTTGAAAGCAGCAATGATCATCGCCCCGAATGCCACACGCATGACGATGCCTTGACCGTCAGAGGCCGTGATTTCAAACAGGTGTTGCCAGAGAACGAAATTGAATCCTGCCAATAGAAAGGCGCTGGAAATCAGTGTTACCCACTCGGGGCGCACGGCTTTAATCTTCAACATGATGATCGGCTGTTCCTGAATAAAAGTGCCTTCGCCAAATGTGAAAATTTCATTGGCCGCAACATCAGCGATTTTAAGCTGCAGACCATCAATTTTTTGTGAAAAAGAAGCCAACGATTAGTTGGCTCCTGGCACGAGGCCAAAACGCTCAACGTTTTTGAGCATGGTTCAGGTTCTGTTCAGGCTTGATTCAAATACCAACGCCAGTCCTGCTCGCCGACCTCGCCCATGAACTGTCGATACTCGGCACGTTTTACCGCCAGGTACACGCCGAGAAACTCACCGCCGAACGCGTCCCGAGCCCAGATCGAACCTTCCAGCGCTCGTAACGTAGTCAGCCAGTCAGTCGGCAACAGTTCCGTGGCCTGGGCGTAGCCATTGCCCTCCACCGGCACACCAGGATCGAGTTGTTCGCGTATACCGCGATGGATCCCGGCCAGAATCGCCGCAGCCGCCAGATATGGATTGGCGTCGGCGCCACAGATGCGGTGTTCGATATGCCGGGAAAACGCCGGCCCGCCTGGCACGCGCAAACTCACGGTGCGATTGTCCACGCCCCACGTGGCCGCCAGCGGCGCATAGCTGTTGGTCTGGAAGCGACGGTAAGAGTTGGCGTTCGGACAGAACAGCAGCAACGAATCGAGCAACGTACTGAGCATCCCGCCGACCGCCTGTTTGAGCAACGGCGTACCTTCCGGGGCTTCACTGGCGAACAGGTTGTTGCCCTCCTTGTCGGCCAGGCTGACGTGCATGTGCATGCCAGTGCCTGCCAAGTCATCAAACGGTTTGGCCATGAAGCACGCCGTCATCCCGTGCTTGTGCGCCACGCCCTTGACCAGTCGTTTGTAGCGCACCGCTTCATCCATCGCCTGCAAGGCGTCGGTGCGGTGTTCGAGGGTGATTTCCACTTGCCCCGGCGCGTATTCGGAAATCGCCGTGCGCGCCGGAATACCCTGGAGTTTGCAGGCGCTATAGAGATCGGCCAGAAACGGCTCGATCTGTTCCAGTTCACGCAATCCGTAGACCTGAGTGCCTCGTGGCCGCCCGCCATCGACATCCCGCGCCGGTTGCGGTCGACCGTTACTGTCGCGCTGCTGATCCAGCAGATAGAACTCCAGCTCCGCCGCCATCGCCGGGTAATAACCGTCGGCCTGCAAGCCTTCGATGACTTTCGCCAGCAGATGCCGTGGATCGGCAATCGTCGCGGGCATCCCCTCTTTCGGGTGCATGCTGACCTGTACCGCAGCCGTAGGAATCAGCCGCCACGGCATGCGCGTCAAACTGCCGCTGATCGGGTACGCCCGGCAGTCGATATCGCCAACGTCCCAGACCAGGCCGGAGTTTTCCACGTCATCGCCGTTAATGGTCAAGCCAAGAATGGTGCTCGGCAATGGCCGCCCGCTTTCATACACCGCCAGCAGTTCATCGCGATGCAACAACTTGCCCCGCGGTACACCGTTGTTGTCGAGGATGAACAACTCGAACATCTCGATATCCGGGTTCTGTTCCAGAAAGGTCAGGGCGTCTTGCTTGGAGGCGAAAGATGTCGTGGCAACACTCATGGGAATTCTCTTATTTCCGCGTCAGGCAAACGCACAGGCGTCGCCGCTTTGACCCCGACGCATAGCGTGGGACCTGTAAGAACAATCAACGGGAAACGCAGGAATCCGGTGGGCGCGCGTGACGGCAGTGCCACAGC
The DNA here is from genome assembly GCF_029963765.1 of Pseudomonas sp. UYIF39. Classification (GTDB taxonomy): domain Bacteria; phylum Pseudomonadota; class Gammaproteobacteria; order Pseudomonadales; family Pseudomonadaceae; genus Aquipseudomonas. Next base: position 65,758 of record NZ_JALBYU010000008.1, on the reverse strand, counting down.
GCCCAAAAGGCTAATTCGGAGGGAAGTGCGACGGGACAACCGTCCATAGAAAAAACCACAGAGAACAGATGAGCAGCAGCGTCACACGGGAGGTTAAGTCGTTAAATCGGGATTTGAAGAACCTTGGTTGCAGTTTGGCTAAACATTCACATTGGGTCTCACGTCGCAGCAGAGCTATTTAATTTCTAAATACTGCTCCAGACTTTCTGATTTGCGGCCCGCAGGCCTCGCGCGCCTAATCGGCTCCTTGTCATCCAGGATCCGATAGATGGAAAACGTTCGCGCAAACTCCCGCCCCGCCCTCTGGCTGATGTTCAGCATCATTCTTGTCGCCCTGAACCTGCGGCCTTCCATGGCCGCCGTCGGTCCATTGCTGTCGGCGATTCGCGGCGACATTGCGCTGAGTTTCAGCCTGGCCTCGCTGTTGACCATGCTGCCAGTGATGGCAATGGGGCTGGCGATGTTCTTTGGGCTGGGCGTCAGCCAACGAATCGGCGAACAACGCACTGTGGTGCTCTCGCTGCTGATCATCGGCGCGGCCACGGTGTCGCGGTTATTCCTCGATTCGGCGGCCGAACTGATCCTCAGCGCCGTGCTGGCGGGTATCGGTATCGCGCTGATCCAGGCGTTGATGCCGGCGCTGATCAAATCCCGCTTCAGCGACAACGTTTCCGTGTGCATGGGGCTCTACGTCACGTCGATCATGGGCGGTGCAGCGATTGCGGCGTCGTTTGCGCCGCTGATAATGATCCGCACCGGCAGCTGGCGCGTGGGCCTGGCGATCTGGGCGGCACTGGCGCTGGTAGCGTTGCTGTTTTGGTGCGTGCAACGTGAAAGGCTGCCGGCGCAGCCTGATCAGGCGCAGCGCAATGGGTCCTTCTTCGACAATTCCCGCGCCTGGCTGCTCGCCATTTTCTTCGGCCTGGGTACGGCGTCCTACACCTGTGTGCTGGCCTGGCTGGCGCCGTACTACGTGGAAAAGGGTTGGAGCGAACAAAACGCCGGGTTGCTGCTGGGTTTCCTGACCGCCATGGAAGTGTTGTCCGGCCTGCTGACACCGGCCATCGCCAACCGCAGCCGTGACCGGCGCGTGGTGCTGGTGGTGTTGTTGGCGCTGATCATTGCCGGTTTCTGCGGGCTTGTTCTCAGCCCGCAACACCTGACTCTGTTATGGCCATGTCTGCTGGGGCTCGGCATCGGCGGACTGTTCCCGATGAGCCTGATCGTGTCCCTGGATCATCTGGACAACCCCCAGCGTGCCGGTGGCCTGACTGCGTTCGTGCAAGGCATCGGTTACCTGATCGCCGGTCTCTCGCCGCTGATTGCCGGGTTGATCCGCGATCAGCTCGGCAGCTTCGAATGGGCCTGGTGGTCACTGACCGGTGTCATGGCATTGATGATCCTGATGGTCTTGCGCTTCGATCCGCGGCATTACGCCCAACACATTCGCTGACCCAGGAACCCACCTCATGAAACACACCGGTTTCGCCGCCGCTCACGTCGGCATGCTGCTCTGGGCACTGTTGATCGCTGCATCGTTTTCTGCGGCAGCACAGGTCAGCCAGGCCATTGACCCGATCCTGTTGACCGGTTTGCGCCTGCTGTTCTGCGCCCTGGTGTTTTTGCCACTGCTGCTGCTCAAGGGCGATACCGCCATGACCGCCCGCGGACTGTTCGGCCATGCCGCGCTCGGCTTGCTGCTGGCGGTGTATTTCGGCTCGCTGTTCGAGGCACTGCGCTACACCTCGGCGGTCAACACCGGGACGATGTTCACCTTGGTGCCTTTGCTGACATTGGTGTTCGAAGCCGTATTAATGCCCGACAGCAACCTGAAACAGCGGGTGCTGCCGATGCTGATTGCCGCTGCCGGGGCGGTGTTGCTGGTTTTGAAAGGCGCAGGCCCTGGTGAGCTGCCTTCGCTGTATGCAGTGTCGGTGTATGGCATCGGTTGCCTGGCGATGGCGCTCTACTCGCCCCTGAGTCAACGGCTCAAGGCCAGCAGTCTCAAGGGGCGCGGCCCAGTGGGCATGACTTTCTGGAACATGCTGTTCGGCGCGCTGTTTCTGCTGGCATTCTGTGGGTTCAGCGGCGGCTGGCGATCGGCTTCATTGCTGACCGTGAGCGATTTCTGGTGGCTGATTTACCTGGCGGTGTTCGCCACGCTGGCGACCTTCTGGCTGCTGCATCGGGCCATCGGCGTTATCGCCCCTTCCTCGGTCATTTCCTACATTTACCTGAGCACGCTGTTCCTCACATTGTTTCACTGGTTCTGGTTACGTCAGTCGCCACTGCCGCTGGAAATCATCGGCGCGCTGCTGGTGGGAGTCGGTATGTGGGCACTGCTGATGTCCAGTCGCCGTGCGGTGCCTGCAGCCATTCAGGGCTGAATGCTTCTGGAACCGCCCCACAACTTTCCATGAAAATTCCTACAAGGCATTCTCCTGGCACCATCGTTCCGCTAGGATCGTTCGCACAAGTTTGCGCACAGTCAGCGCAAGGAGCACAGCGAGACGAAACGGATGCTGAACAGTAACTTGCTTAGAAAGCTCGATATGCAGGACCTCATGGTATTTATCGCCGTGTATGAGCAAAGCAGCGTCACCGGTGTATCCGAGGCGCTCTGCGTCAGCCAGTCCACCGTGAGTTACTGCCTGAAAAAACTGCGTACCAGTTTCGAAGACGAGCTGTTCATCAATTCCCGCGCGGGCATGCGCCCCACCTACAAAGCCAGCACCATGTACGCCCACGTGCTGAAGATCCTCGAAAGCATCAACCTGTGTCACGCCGGTGCGCCAGCATTCGACCCCACCCTGCAACCCGTCACCTTCAATATCTGCGCACCGGAATACTTCGAGCAGTTGATCCTGCCGCGTCTGTTGAAAAGCTTCGATTTCGCTGACCTGCCGGTGATGGTCAACATGCACAAGTTTGAAACCGACATCCCGGCCGAAGAACTGCGCGACGGCAGCCTCGACCTGGTGATTTGCTTCGGCCCGCACTTTCATCGCAGTCATGGCGATTTCAAATCCCGGCTGCTGCTGGAGGACGACCTGGTCTGTGTCTTCGATAAACGAGCCACACCGCCGGAACCGCGTTTAAGCCTGCAAGCCTTTGTTGAACGCCGGCACGTGTTCCCGACACCCTGGACTTCCACCACCAACATGGTCGACGGCTGGCTGGCGCAGCAGGCGCAGAAACGGCAGATCGTCGCGCGCTCCAACAGCTACAGCGCGGCACTGAAGATGATCACCGGTACCGACTTCATCCTGACCTTGCCTCGGCGTATCCAGCAATTGCTGGCCAATGACGCGATCTTCAATCATTGCGAAGCGCCCAACGGCTTGCCGGGGTTCAGCCTCGACATGCAGTGGAGCCAGAATGTCGATCAGGACAGCGCCAACACCTGGCTGCGCGAGCAAGTGGTCAAGGCCTGCACCGAGCAGGAAATGGCCTGAAACTCAGTGGCTGATGGCTATCTTGGTGTAGGACTCTCGATCGATGTCGAGGATTTCCACGGCCAGCTGGACTTCAATGTCCGTCGGCCAATCACACAGCTCCTGCACCACGGCCAGCAAACTTTCGGACAACTGCTTCTTGATTTGCGGTGAGCGACCGCTCAACAGTGCCAGTTTCACATGCACAAAGGCTCGCTCACCTGACACCGTGCCGACCTTGAATGTCTCAACCTTCACCGCTCGGCTCTTGATGTCGTATTCGGCAGCAAACTGACCGGAAGCCACCAACGCATTGTTGAGCCGGATCAACGCCATGTCGGCATTGAGCTCGGGCAGGTTGGCGGTGTATTCCATGTGCAGGTGAGGCATGACTGAGCTCCTGAAAGTGGGCAGAAAGGTCGTACATATAACACAGCATCGCCCTACTCACTCGAGCGGTAAAACCGCGCGTTCACTCATGAACGCCTCCAGCCGCGACCTCAACCAGCGCTCGGCCGGGTCGGTATCGACATGGCTGAGCCAGACCATCGACAGATCCAGGGTCGGCGCCTTGATCGGGAACGGCTCCTTGAACAGATGGCCGGATGCGGCCATCGCTTCGGCGGCGTAGTCCGGCAGACTAGCAATCAGATCGGTCCCGGCAAGCAAGGCCGGCAACGAGCTGTATTGCGGCACGGAAAGGACGACATGGCGCGTGCGACCAATCTCCGCCAGCCACTCATCGGCGTAACCACTGACATTGGCGGTGTGGGAAACCAGCACGTGCGGTCGCGCGCAATACTCATCGAGCGTCAGCGGTGTGTCCGATGCGTCCGCGCGCAAAATGCTGGGCAGGATGTGCCGCAACAACTTGCGCTTGGCGTTGGCCGGTAGCCCGCGAGTCTGGCTGATACCCACGGTGATATCGCCGGACGCCAGCAAATCCGGAATCCGCCAGTAATCGATATGCTGCACCACGAACACCACCTTTGGTGCTTCCTGGCGCAATGCACGCAGCAATGGCGGCAGCAGGCCAAACTCGACATCGTCCGACAACCCGATGCGAAAGGTCATGGTGCTGCTGGCGGGGTCGAAATCATGGGTCAGGCTCAACGCCACCGACAACGAATCCAGCGCTGGCGACAGGTGCAGAATAATCTCCTCGGCCCGCGCCGTCGGTTCCATACGATGCCCGACACGTATGAACAGCGGGTCGTTGAACATCGTGCGCAAGCGATTGAGCGCCGAACTGATGGTCGGCTGGCCGAGAAACAATTTCTCCGCCACCCGGGTGACGTTGCGTTCGAGCATCAGCGTTTCAAACACCACCATCAGGTTGATGTCGGCCTTGCGTAGTTCGTTACGATTCATCCACTGACTCCGCTCCCAAATCTGATGACAGTTTAGGTAGCTGTCGCAATCGGCGTCTATGCGACTCAAGCAGTTTGCGTTTAATCCAACCGTAAGACCGCCCGTTGAAACGAAGCTGCTCTGACTGAGCAGCTTCACCACCTGAATCCTAGATTTCCTTGACCGGGGTCTGATCGTGGGTCCCTTTGATCAAACTGATGGCATGCACACAATCAGACTTGTTGACGTAAGCCTCCCCGCTGGCAATCGTTTCATGGTTTCCCGCCCTCAAACGCCACCGCCATTGACCTTTGCCGGTCTGTACGATGCCACGGGTTTGCCTGTAAATCTCAAAATACATTGCTCGCTCCTTGCGATTGCTGATGACGGCAGATCAGTGATCTGCGAAACGAGAGTAGATGAGGATTTTTTGCAGCAGGGTCTTTCAATGTCAGGGGATGTTTCGCAGATCCAGCCTTGATTCGCGAGACGACCAATAGATTCGGGGGGCGGTAAATTGGGTGACTGCGCTGAGTAACTTTTCCCTTGAAGAGGCATATTTTTCTTACGCTGCGGTGCTGTCTGTTCCGACGCATGCTTTACAGACAGTTCACTGATTTTTCTGCTGAGTAGAACTGTCAGCTGACAGAGCCAAAGGCTGTTCTTCCGTCAGCACGGCATCTTCCTCAAGTTCTGTTTGAGGTTGAGCCGGGTCAGGATGGGGCAGTAAACCCCGTACAGCCCTTTCAATCAGTGAAAGGATTCCATAGGTGATGAAGCCAAAGATCAGTCCAACCACCAAAATGCTCAAAGGGTGCATCTGCGCTGCATCGGGGCTTTCCAACATGTAGCTAAAAGCCTGAACAGCAACGGCCAGGCAGGCTGCAAATGCTGCCACCAGCTTCACAAACAGCCAAATCCGTCGCCATCTGTTCATGCATTCCCCCGTCATCCGGTGATTTGCTCTGTATTGCATGATAGCTAATGACCAGGGTTACACCGAAAGCCAGAAAACGCTGATGTGGAATCGCGAGGCGCTATAAGCTGCCTTATGCAAACAGGTTTCGAGGCTTATAATGAAAACCACTGACAAGTCTGGTGGCACTTCGGTTAATGCGCCAATCAAGAATGCGTCAACCGGAAACGCCTGGCGCACCATGCCTGGCGGCATCTGGGCGCTAGGCTTCGTCTCGATGCTGATGGACATCTCCTCAGAGATGATCCATGCATTGTTGCCGCTCTATATGGTGACAGTACTGGGTACCTCCGTTCTGGCGGTGGGTCTCATCGAAGGCATAGCCGAGGCTACGGCCTCGATCACCAAGGTATTTTCCGGGGCACTCAGCGATCGTTTGGGCAAGCGCAAACTGCTCGCGGCGCTGGGCTATGGGCTGGGGGCACTGTCCAAACCGATCTTTCCTTTGGCGGGCTCGCTGGACTGGCTGATTGGGGCTCGCTTTATCGACCGTATTGGCAAAGGTATTCGCGGCGCCCCGCGCGATGCGTTGGTGGCCGACATCACGCCGCCCGCGATACGGGGAGCAGCTTTCGGCCTGCGGCAAACTCTGGATACCGTTGGCGCATTCCTGGGACCGTTGCTGGCGATCGGATTGATGTGGCTAACCGCGAACCACTTCCAGACTGTTTTTTGGGTGGCCGTCATCCCGGCCTTCCTTGCCGTCGCGGTGCTGCTGGTGTTCGTTCATGAGCCCAAACAAGTGGAAGGGACGCACCGGGTGCGTGCGCCTTTGAGCCGGCGGGAACTAGCCCGACTGGGTGCTGGCTACTGGTGGGTGGTGGGTGTCGCTGCGGTTTTCACCCTGGCGCGCTTCAGCGAAGCCTTTCTGATTCTGCGCGGTCAGGCCGTCGGGTTGGCGCCGATGTGGGCGCCAGCGGTACTTGTCCTGATGGGGGTGGCGTACTCACTGTCAGCCTATCCCGCCGGGGCCTTGTCTGATCGTGTCAGCCGCATGGCGGTGCTCGGCATAGGTCTGATTTTGCTGATTGCTGCCGACCTGACTCTGGCGTTCGCGCCAGGTATCGATGGCCTGGTCGTCGGCGTCGTTCTATGGGGGCTGCACATGGGGTTTACCCAAGGGATATTCGCCGCCCTGATCGCCGATTGCGCGCCGGCTGAACTGCGCGGGACGGCATTTGGCATGTTCAATCTGTTGACCGGGTTGACCTTGCTGCTGGCCAGCGTCATCGCTGGGGCATTGTGGGACACGGTAGGCTTCCAGGGCACTTTCTTAATGGGAGGGGGGTTTGCTGTTCTGTCTTTGCTGGGATTGTGGGTGATCCAGGCGAGAGTTCAGGTTCGATAGGAAAGGGTGATACCACCTGTGTTTCGCGAGACAGGCGTACCGCTCGTGGCAAATTTGCCCTAAACGAAACGCCATAAACGAAAAAGCCCCTGAAGTCTTTAACAATTTCAGGGGCTTAGTCTTATTCAATAATGGCGGAGAGATAGGGATTCGAACCCTAGGTACCGGTGAAGGTACAACGGATTTCGAATCCGTCCCATTCGGCCACTCTGGCATCTCTCCAACGGCGCGCATCATAACAACACTTTTGCCGGAAGCGAACCCCCTAAGCGAAATTTTTCCGTGCTATCAGATGCTTGCGTCGATTAAAGCGGTACGCCCAGACGATTGGCGACTTCTTCGTAGGCTTCGATGACGTCACCGAGGCCCTGACGGAAGCGGTCCTTGTCCATTTTTTTGCCGGTGGCCTTGTCCCACAGACGGCAGCCGTCCGGGCTGAATTCGTCGCCCAGGAAGATGGAGCCGTCGGAGAACACGCCGAATTCAAGTTTGAAGTCGACCAGCAGCAGGCCGGCGTCGTCGAACAGTTTGCTCAGGACTTCGTTGACCTTGAGCGACAGTTCTTTCATACGAACCAGTTGCTCGGCAGTGCCCCAACCGAATGCCACGACGTGGGATTCGTTGATGAACGGGTCGCCCTTGGCGTCGTCCTTCAGGAACAGTTCGAAGGTGTAAGGGTTGAGCTTCATGCCTTCTTCGACGCCCAGACGCTTGACCAGGCTGCCCGCGGCGTAGTTACGCACGACGCACTCGACCGGGATCATGTCGAGCTTCTTCACCAGGCATTCGTTGTCGCCCAGCAGTTTGTCGAATTGGGTCGGCACGCCGGCAGCTTCGAGTTTCTGCATGATGAAGGCGTTGAACTTGTTGTTCACCATGCCTTTGCGGTCGAGCTGTTCGATGCGCTTGCCGTCGAACGCCGAAGTGTCGTTGCGAAACAGCAGGATCAAGCGGTCAGCGTCGTCGGTCTTGAAAACCGATTTGGCTTTGCCGCGGTACAGTTCTTCACGTTTTTCCATGATGGGCTCCGCTTGCTAAGTAGGTGGGCTAGGCGATGTGTCGCCAGTCGAGCCCTGAATCTTGATCGGCCAGTTGCAGCCAGTCCGGGTCGCACCCGAGGGTGTCGACAAAACATTGCCGGGCCAGCTGCGGCAGGTTGTTCTTGCTGCTCAGATGGGCCAGGACCAGGTGTTGCAGGCCTTGCCAGCCCAACTCGGACACCAGGAATGCCGCCTGATGGTTGTTCAAATGCCCCAGTTCACCGCCTACCCGTTGCTTGAGAAAGTAAGGGTAGTGACCGCGAGCCAGCATGTCACGGCAATGGTTGGACTCGATCATCAACGCATCGAGATCCCGATAGCCGTCCAGCACCTTGTTGCAATACGAGCCCAGGTCGGTCAACAGGCCGAAACGCCGCTCACCGTCACTGAAGACGTATTGCGTCGGCTCCTGTGCATCATGGGCCACGGCAATGACGCCGATGCTCAGTGCGCCGATCTGCAGTTGCTCGCCGCCGGCCAGAAGGCCAGCCGGTTCAATTGGTTTGCGCATCCCGCGCAGGGTGCCGCGACTGAGGTAGACAGGCAGATTGTAGCGCCGAGACAGTAAACCCACGCCATGCACGTGGTCGGCATGTTCGTGGGTCACGAGTATCGCGCTCAACTGCGCAGGGTTCACACCCAGGCGCAGCAGGCGTTTTTCGGTTTCCCGCAGGGAGAAACCACAATCCACCAGCACATACGTGTCAGCGCTGGCTATCAGCGTGCCGTTCCCTTGGCTACCGCTGCCGAGAACGGCAAAACGCATGTGATCAGCCCAGGTTGTCCTGAATCACGCTCAATACCTTGCGCGCCACATCTGCCGGCGCCACGGTATTGATGTTTTTCTCGACGGTGACCTGGACGTTGTCGCCAACCTTGCTCAGGCGAACCTGATAACGCTCGGCACGGGCTTCAACTTCTTCCTTGCTCGGCGCACTGCCGAACAGGCCGCTGAAGAAACCAGGCTTCTCGTCTTTCTTCTCGGCTTTTTCCGACAGGTTGATGTAGTACAGGCCCAGGCTGCGGTTGATGTCTTCAACGCGCCATTCGCCCTGTTCCAACGCTCGACCGACGCTCGACCAGGCACGATCCAGATCGGGGCCGACGTTCAGGACAGGGTTACCGCTGCCGTCTTCGCTCAGGCTGACACGACTTGGCGTATCGGAGTCACGCGAAGCCAGCATGGAGACCGAACCGCCCTTCTCCGAGATGCGGCTCATGCTCGCGAGCATGTCGTCGACCAGTGCCGCGTCCAGGCCAGTGTTGACCGAACGGTTGGTGAAGGCCACGTCGGAGGTGCTACCGGCAGGACGCTCGGCGCTGACCACGTAGACTTCACTGGTGTTGCGCTGCACGCCTGGCTCGATGCGGACCCGTACGCGGGTTTCGCTGTCGGCGCCGACACCGGCTGCGCTCAGGCGCTTGGCCATTGCGGCGGACAGTTCGTCGGAATGCTGCCAGGTGGTGGTGAATTCGCCGGTTTGCGGACGCTGTTCGTCCAGACGGAAACCGTTGTCCTGGAAGAACTGCACGGCCACTGGCCAGACTTCGGCCGGCGGGTTCTGAGCGACGATCCAACGCGAATCACCGGTCTTTTGCAGGGAGTAGGCGCTGGCGTCAGCCGCTGCCGACAACGGCTGCGGGCGAGGAACGATGTACTCGCCCTTGACGGTGTCATCGGCCACGTTGCGCGGGATCGGCAACAGCGGATCCAGACGTTTGGCAGTGCTGACATCCGGCGGCAATTGCATGGGTGCAGTCTGTTGCGCTTCCAGGTAATCGCTACCGCGGTCACGGAAATAACCTTCCGGGCCCCAAACCCATCCGCAGCCACTGGTGCTGGAGATGATCAAGGCAAGTGCGGAAAGTCCGGCCAATCGCTTCATGCGTAGTACTTCCTCAATTAAACCAGGACGCCGGACTGGCGCATGGCCTGCCGCAGCGGTTCGTGACAGGCAGCACTGAGCCAGGTGAGCGGCAGACGGATACCGTCCGGCATCAAGCCCATTTCATGCAGTGCCCATTTCACGGGGATAGGGTTGGATTCGATAAACAGGGTTTTATTGAGCGGCATCAGCTTTTCGTGAATCGCGCGGGCCGTCACGGCGTCGCCTTTCAGAGCAGCGTTGCACAGGTCGGCCATGTCGCGCGGAGCGACGTTGGCGGTGACCGAGATGTTGCCTTTGCCGCCGAGCAGGATCAGCTCGACTGCGGTGGCGTCGTCACCGGAGATCACCAGGAAGTCTTTGCTCACGCCATCGATGATGGCCTTGGCACGGGACAGGTCGCCGGTGGCTTCCTTGATGCCGATGATATTTTTCACGGTCGACAGGCGGATCACGGTTTCGGCCAGCATGTCGCACGCCGTACGGCCGGGCACGTTATAAAGGATCTGCGGGATGTCGACGGCTTCGGCGATGGCTTTGAAGTGCTGGTACAAGCCTTCCTGGGTTGGCTTGTTGTAATACGGCGTCACCAGCAGGCAAGCATCGGCGCCGGCGGTCTTCGCATTGGTGGTCAGCTCGATGGCTTCGCGCGTCGAGTTGGCGCCGGTACCGGCGATCACCGGAATGCGCCCTGCAACCTGCTTCACCACGTAACGAATCACTTCGATGTGCTCGTTCACGTCAAGGGTGGCCGATTCACCTGTGGTGCCGACCGCCACGATGGCGTGGGTGCCGTTTTGCAGGTGAAAGTCCACCAGTTTGCTCAGGCTGTCCCAGTCGAGACGACCTTGTGCATCCATGGGTGTGACCAGTGCCACCATACTGCCCGCAATCATGCAACCGCTCCTGCCGAAAAAAGAGAGCGGTAATGGTACTGGCGCCAAGATGCTTGTACAAGCGAAGTACTGCGCTGCTGCCATTCCCCTTGGCGCTGCTTTTCGCTACCCTTCAGACTTTGATCGGTACTGATAAGCTCGTACGCCGGGTTCCAGCCTCCATTTTCGGCATCACAAGCCCCGATCCAGCGTTGCCACCCCTCGCTCTTGCCACTCTGGAGCACGTTGCAACCTTGCGGCTCGGGTTTTTTGAATTCGCATCCGCAGGCTCGCTCCCGGTAAAAAAAGCCCGTAGAAGTATCGACCGCTCATCGCTTTAGGAATGCTGCATGTCCACCCCCACAGTTCGCGAACAATTCCTTGTCATCAGTGCCCTCGGCGCCAACCCCATGGAGCTGACTAACGTCCTGTGCCGCGCCAGCCATGAAAACCGCTGCGCCGTGGTCACCTCTCGCCTGACGCGTCATGGCGAGTGCAGTGCGTTGATCCTCGAGATCTCCGGCAGCTGGGACGCCCTGGCGCGCCTCGAAGGCAGCCTGCCGAGCCTCGCCAAGAAGCACGCCTTTACGGTCAACGTGGTGCGCAGCGCGGCGCTGGAGAACCGTCCTCAGGCCCTGCCATACGTCGCCTATGTCAGCTCGGCTTACCGCTCGGACATCATCAACGAGCTGTGCCAGTTCTTCATGGACCACAACGTCGAGCTGGAAAACCTGACCTGCGACACCTATCAGGCTCCGCAAACCGGCGGCACCATGCTCAATGCCACGTTTACCGTGACCTTGCCGGCCGGTGTGCAAATCAGCTGGCTGCGCGATCAGTTCCTGGATTTCGCCGACGCGCTGAACCTGGATGCCCTGATCGAACCGTGGCGCCCACAAAACCCAATGTAAGGAAGCTTTCATGGCCGTTGCCATCGACCAACCGGTTGCCGACTTCGAAGCACCCGCCACCAGCGGGCAGACCGTCAACCTCGCGAGCCTCAAAGGCAAGCAGGTGGTGATTTACTTCTATCCGAAGGACAGCACGCCAGGCTGCACCACTCAGGGTCAGGGCTTTCGTGACCAGCTCGACGCCTTTAAAGCCGCCAATACCGAAGTCTTTGGCGTGTCCCGCGACAGCCTTAAATCACACGAAAACTTCAAGGCCAAGCAGGCGTTCACCTTCGAGCTGATCAGCGACAAGGAAGAAGCGCTCTGCCAGCAGTTCGACGTGATCAAACTGAAAAAGCTCTATGGCAAAGAATATATGGGCGTTGATCGCAGCACGTTCCTGATCGACAAGGACGGTGTGCTGCGTCAGGAATGGCGTGGTGTGAAGGTGCCGGGCCATGTGGATGCTGTATTGGCTGCAGCTCAGGCACTGAACAAAGCCTGAATAGTTGAATTCTGTGGGAGCCCGCTCCCACAGAGTCCTTACAACAGTGGCGCCACCACCGGCTCTTTGCGCGGCCACGCGTCCAGTACAGCCTTGAACAGGGTTGCTAGCGGAATCGCAAAGAACACGCCCCAAAACCCCCACAGCCCGCCAAACAACAACACCGCGCAGATGATCGCCACCGGATGCAGATTGACCGCTTCCGAGAACAGCAGCGGCACCAGCACGTTGCCGTCCAGCGTCTGGATGATCCCGTAGACCGCCATCAAATAGATGAACTGATCGCTCCAGCCCCACTGGAACAGCGCAATCAGCATGACCGGCACGGTCACCACCACTGCGCCGACGTAAGGCACCACCACCGACACACCCACCAGCAATGCCAGCAACGCCGCGTAGTTAAGACCCAGAACAACGAAACCGATGTAGGTCACGCCACCGCAAATGAAAATCTCGATGACCTTGCCGCGAATGTAATTGGCAATCTGCCGGTTCATCTCATGAGCGACGCGGGTGATCAGCGCCCGCTCACGGGGCAAGTAACCACGCACCCACTGACCGATCATCTCCCGGTCCTTGAGAAAGAAAAACACCAGGATCGGCACCAACACCAGGTAGATCATGATGTTCACCAGCAACGGCAGACTCGACAGCGAGAACGTCAGCGCCCACTGACCGAACTTGCCAATCTCGCCCCGCGCCACTTCGATGGCCTGCAGCACCTGCTCGTCGGAGACCAGATGCGGGTAGCGTTCGGGCAGCAGCAATAACAGCGACTGCCATTTGGCGAGCATGCCGGGTAACTCGTTGAACAGCGTAATCAACTGATGCCAGAGCAACGGCACCACAACCACGATGAACACCAGCAATATCCCCATGAACAACGCAAAGACCAACCCCACCGCCACCCCGCCCGGCATGCGCAGGCGTTCGAGAGTGACGACCAATCCTTGCATCAGATACGCCAGCACCATCCCGGCCAGCACCGGCGCAAGCATGCCGCCCAGGGTTAGCACAGCGGTAAACGCCAGAAACAGCAGGACCGCCAGCACAACGGCCTCTTCATCGGAGAAGTAGCGCTGAATCCAGTCGCGTAACACTTTGAACATCAATAATCCTTAGAAACGAACGCAGCAGAATTCAGGCTTTTTTCAACCAGTAGCGGTAAACACCTGCTTCATCTTCTTCACGAAGCAGCGTATGACCAGCCAATCGGGCAAAGGTGCGGAAGTCGCGCTGCGAACCCGCATCGGTGGCAATTACCTTCAACACCGCGCCGCTGGCCAGTCGATTGAGTTCCATCTTGGCCTTGAGCAACGGCAAGGGGCAATTCAGGCCGCTGGCGTCGAGCTCGGCGTCATGGGCTACAGCGTCGGTCATTGCATCACTCCGGGGTCAGGTGGTCGAGCGGCTAGAATATCTGGTCCGAAGCGTAGTGTCCGGCTACAGTAAGGTCTTTGTCGACTAAGGCTTTGTGCATGACTTTTTTGCGCCCTACCCTGCTGACGCTCGCTTGCCTGCTCGCCTCACCGGGCTTCGCCGACGACCTGCCGTCACTCGGCGACGCCAGTTCTGCCATTGTCTCGCCGCAACAGGAATACCAGTTGGGTCGCGCATGGCTAGCGCTGTTGCGCAGCCAGGTTTCCCAGCTCAACGATCCACAGCTCAAGGACTACGTCGAATCCAGCGTCTACAGGCTGGTAGAGACCAGCCAGGTCAATGACCGGCGCCTGGAGTTCATCCTGATCAACAGCCCGCAACTCAACGCCTTCGCCGCCCCGGGCGGCATCGTCGGGGTTAACGGCGGCTTGTTCCTCAATGCCCAGACCGAAGGCGAGTACGCCTCGGTACTCGCTCACGAATTGGCTCACTTGTCGCAGCGCCACTTTGCCCGTGGCGTCGAAGCCCAACAGCGCATGCAGGTGCCGATGATGGCCGCGCTGCTGGCCGGGATCGTGATTGCCGCAGCCGGCGCCGGCGATGCCGGTATCGCGGCCATTGCGGGCACGCAGGCGGCAGCCATTCAGGAACAACGGCGTTTCTCTCGCCAGAACGAACAGGAAGCTGACCGCATCGGCATCCTCAATCTGGAAAAGGCCGGTTACGACCCGCGCTCGATGCCGACCATGTTCGAGCGGTTGGCGCGCCAGTACCGCTTTGACGCCAAGCCACCGGAATTTCTGCTGACTCACCCGGTGACCGAGTCGCGGATCGCTGACACGCGCAACCGCGCCGAACAGGCAAAACCCGGCGGCATCGAAGACACCATGCGTTATCAGCTGATTCGTGCACGGGTCCAGTTGGTCTACGAAGAAACCCCAGGTCTGGGCGCCAAACGCTTTCGCGCCCAGCTTGATGAAAACCCGAAAAATGATGTCGCTCGCTATGGCTTGGCCATCGCCCAGATCAAGGGCGGCCAGTTGAATGAAGCACGGGAAAACCTCAAGCTTCTGCTGGCCAAGTCGCCGAACGAGATCATCTACAACCTGGCGCAGGTCGATCTGGACATCACCAACAATCGTCTGCCGGACGCCCAGTCCCGGGTTGACCGGATGTTGACGCAATATCCCGGCAACTATCCGCTGAATTCGGTGCGTGTTGACCTGCTGCTCAAGCAGAACCGTGCGCCTGAAGCAGAAAAAGCACTGGAGAATCTGCTCAAGAGCCGTCCTGACGATCCGGACGTCTGGTACATGGTGGCCGAGACTCGCGGTCTGTCAGGCAACATCATCGGCCTGCATCAGGCCCGCGCCGAGTATTTCGCCCTGGTCGGGGATTACCGTCAGGCCATTCAGCAACTGGACTTCGCCAAGCGCAAGGCAGGCACCAACTTCCCGCTGTCGTCGCGGATCGACGCACGACAACGTGAGCTGATGGAGCAAGAGCGCATGATCAAGGACATGATGGGCTGACGCTTGTCAGAAAAAAATTTCAGGCACAAAAAAACCGCCTCTTTCGAGGCGGTTTTTTATTCAACCGACAACCGGATTATTCAGCCAGTTTGAAGGTGATGAAGCTGGCGCGTCCTTGACGCAGAACCCGCATCGACACCGAGCGGTTCTTCGGCAGCGCTTTGGCGATATCCGCGAACTCCTTGGTGGAACCGATTGCCTGATTATTCAGGTGAGTGATCACATCGCCTGGCTGCAGGCCAATCAGAGAAGCAGGACCGTCCTGGACTTCCTTGATGACGACGCCGCCTTTGAGGTCGTAGGCTTTCTTCTGCTCATCAGTCAGCTCGACCACGGAAACACCCAGCCGGTTGCTGCTGCGCTCGGTGGTAGATTTCGGCAGCGCATCCAGCTCTTTGCCTTCTTCCGGGATAGCGCCGACAGTCAACTCGACATTCTTGCGCTTACCTTCACGAATCACTTCCAGATCAGCTTTCGAGCCGGCCTTCAGCGCGCCCACCAGGTGTGGCAGATCGGCGGACATGACGATCGCTTGGCCGTTCATGCTCAGGATCACGTCCCCTACTTGCAGACCACCCTTGGCTGCCGGGCCGTCATCCTGGATCTGAGCCACCAACGCGCCGGCTGGCTTCTCCAGACCGAACGACTCGGCCAAGTCCTTGTTCACTTCCTGAATCACCACACCCAACCAGCCACGGCTGACTTTGCCGCCGCTTTTGAGCTGATTGGAAACGTCCATGGCGACATCGATAGGGATCGCGAACGACACGCCCATGAAGCCGCCGGAACGGGTGTAGATCTGCGAGTTGATGCCCACCACTTCACCGGCCAGGTTGAACAGCGGACCACCAGAGTTACCCGGGTTGATCGGCACGTCGGTCTGGATGAACGGCACATAGTTTTCATTCGGCAAGCTGCGACCGATGGCGCTGACTATACCTTGAGTCACGGTATGGTCGAAACCGAATGGCGAGCCAATCGCCACGACCCACTGGCCGGCTTTCAGATCCTGGGATTTGCCCAGTTTCAGGACGGGCAGATCCTTGCCTTCGATTTTCAAAAGCGCCACGTCGGAACGTGGATCGGTACCGATCAGCTTGGCCTTCAATTCGCTGCGGTCGGCGAGACGAACGAGAATTTCGTCGGCATCGGCGATTACATGGTTGTTGGTCAGGATGTAGCCATCAGGCGAGATGATGAAACCCGACCCTAGGGATTGGGCTTCACGCTGACGATCACCACGAGGCGTACGCGGCTGTGGCATGCCGCGCTCGAAGAACTCGCGCAGCATTGGCGGCAAGCCTTCAAGGTCAGGCATCTGCTCGCTCGACACTTTGCGGTCCGGCAGTTTCTGCGTGGTACTGATGTTTACCACCGCGGGCGAGGCCTGTTCGACCAACTGAGTGAAGTCAGGCAACTCGGCCGCCTGAACAGCGACCGCCTGACCAAGCACCAGCACGGTGGCAAAAATAGAAAGATAAGATTTCAAGCGTGGTATCGACATACGGCTCCCGTTACGACGAGCATGGTTAAGCGATATGGAGCAAGGAACACCGGGAACGATACGCCGGTATTTTTGTTCCGGGAACAACAAACAAGGCCAGAGCCGAGAGGCTCTGACCTATAGAAAAAATCGGGGATATTTGCAAGTTGAAATGCTCACCAAACATTTCGATTTCTGCTCACTACTTGGTTGCAGTAGCGTCGCTGCGCATGGATAGCGCAATCCGTTCGGCGGTGCCAATCGGAATCTCACCGACCACGGTCACCATCATCTCGCCTTGCGGGGTAGTCAAGCGTCGGGAAACTGCAACGGTCGGCCCCAACTGGGTACGAGTGTCAGTAATTGTTGCGCCATTCAACGGCTCAAGGAAAACCGAGAAACGGGCCAGACCATCGTCATACATCAGACTGTTGACTTGGGTTTTGGTCTCTGGATCCTTGCGGGAGGTACTGCTGGTCAGCTCGAAACCAGGTGGTAACCAGTCCGAACGCCATACTTGCGCTGCCTTGATTGCAGACGCCTTGTCACTGTCCAAGGCAACAGTTTTACAATCGGCGCCAGGCTGCAAGTCGCTGTCGGACGGAACATCGGCGGTATCCAGTTGTGTGAACTGGAATCGCTCCAACAACTGCCCTCGTTCATTCAGAAGCAATGATTTGAGAGGCAGGCCGGTTTCTTTATCCAGATGCAATTCAAAACCGTAGCGGTGTTGATCGCGAGGTGTCAGTGAAACGATTACTGCCGCACGCCCAGCCACACGCGACTTGCCAATGACGGCAAGGTCATACCAATTCTTTAGCTTTTGTGGATCGAGTGTATGAGCCGCGGAGCTGGGGGAATCGCCAAGCCCTGCTATGAGAATGCCGCTGACGCATTGAGTACGCCCATCAATGCGCACGACTTCCTGTGCCGAGCCGTCGAGCTGGAGTAACCGCTCGCGGACTTTGCCATCCTGGACGCGGTGCCAGATGTTGTGGGTAGAAAAACTACCGTTACGCTCGTAAACGAAAGTACCGTGAAAGCTTTGCTGTTGCTCGGCTTGGCCAAGACGGGTCAACCAGTCCTGGGCTTCATCAGCATGGGCTGGAACAACAAACCAGCCACCGAGCAGAAGCGTAAGTAGAGGGATGGCGCGCATGATCCTCCTTAACGGTTTTCCAGACTTGCTGCACGAGCGTAAGGCAGAGCGCTCTCAGTACCTTTCAGTGCAGCCTGTTGAGCATGTTGGCGCAAGTAGCCTGGCAGACGCTGATCGTGCCAGCCTGGCTGACCTTGCAATACGCCGTTGGCCATAGGGCCAGTGGCTTCCGAACTCTCATTGTAGCCTGCTAATACAGCTGGACCCTTGACCTGAGGAACGGCCAGACCTGGTTGACTGGATTGTTGAGCCAGTTCGACCCCAGCGATCTCGTCCTGGTTATACAGACGAACACCTGCCAGTACGGCGAGAGTTACCGAAGCAGCGACCGCCAGACGACCCAGGCTGCGCCATGGACCACGGGTGGCTTTTGCAGGTACAGCTTCGTCAGCCAGCGCAGCAGAGACTGCCGCAGCGATATCCAGACGAGGAAGCAACAAATCCTTGTGCATAACTGCCCGAGCGATCTGATAACGAGCCCAGGTATCACGGGTTTCAACGTCGTCAAAGGCGTTCAATACCCGACGCAATTCCAATTCGTCCGCTTCGTTATCCATCACTGCGGACAGCGATTCCTGCAGGGCTTCACGACTCATGGCGTTCCTCTCTTGGCTGTCGCCGCTGTCTCAGTTTTCCTGCAACAACGGCTGCAGGGCTTTATCGATGGCTTCCCGAGCGCGGAAAATCCGGGAGCGCACGGTACCCACCGGACATTGCATGACGGCCGCAATGTCCTCGTAACTCAGACCATCGAATTCACGTAAAGTTAAAGCCGTACGCAAATCTTCTGGCAGTTGCTGAATGGTTCGATGGACGGTGCCTTCGATCTCATCCCGCAGCAACGCACGTTCTGGCGACTCGAGATCCTTGAGGCCATGATCGCCATCGTAGAACTCTGCATCTTCGGAACTAACATCGCTATCCGGCGGCCGACGGCCGCGTGAAACCAGATAGTTTTTCGCCGTGTTGATGGCGATGCGGTAAAGCCACGTATAAAACGCGCTGTCCCCGCGAAAATTTCCAAGTGCACGGTATGCCTTGATAAAGGCTTCCTGCGCCACATCCTGGGCTTCATGGGTGTCGTGCACAAAACGCACGATCAACCCGAGAATTTTGTGCTGGTATTTCAGCACTAGCAGATCGAAAGCTCGCTTGTCGCCGCGCTGAACGCGTTCGACCAGCTGCTGATCCTCTTCCTGGGTTAGCATGAACACTCCTCGATAAGCTCGGAGGAGGCTTGCATAACTAAACAACCAGACTTGCAAACATAGACTCGGGCTTTTCGCAAAAGTTCTCCCCTCCAAGCAAGTTTCCTGCGGGCTCTGATTTGGCACGCACGAAAAGCGCAGCGCGGGCTAACCCGGCTGCGCGAATAATCTTGTCATCGGATTCGCCAGCATGGATCAAACCACAGATCCCGCGTTGAAGCCGACACTGTCCCTTGAATCAGGCAACGGTCTATTGATCTTGGGCCTTTGGCAAAAGTTCCAAATATTTATAGCTGCGCAAAACTGGCATTGTGCACAGTGAAGAGAAAAAGACTGTTAAATCGTTGATACAGTCGTTTTGTCGCCGCACCGGCCAAAAAACCATCCGACGAAGCGTCAGGTATTTTCCGTCACAGTAGTTTCACAATGCCATGTGTGCTCGCTATTGTGCCGCTCCCCCTCTCTATATACTAGTGGGCTGTGTGGCTGTCTTGACTCGCCGATCCAGGTGTCTTGCGCCACCCCCGACCCGGGTCGCTTTGAGCGGAATCCTGAAATGAGCCAACAGTTTCAACACGATGTTCTGGTAATTGGCAGCGGTGCTGCCGGCTTGAGCCTTGCGCTGACCTTGCCCGGTCATTTGCGCATCGCCGTACTGAGCAAAGGCGACCTCGCCAATGGCTCGACTTTCTGGGCCCAGGGTGGCGTCGCTGCCGTCCTGGATGACACCGACACCGTTGAATCGCATGTCGATGACACCCTCAATGCTGGCGGCGGCCTGTGCCACGAAGACGCCGTGCGCTTTACCGTCGAGCACAGTAAAGAGGCAATTCAATGGCTGATCGACCAAGGTGTGCCCTTCACCCGCGATGAACAGTCCGGCACCGAAGATGGCGGATTCGAGTTCCACCTGACCCGCGAAGGCGGTCACAGCCATCGGCGCATCATCCATGCGGCCGATGCCACGGGTGCAGCGATTTTCAGAACCTTGCTCGACAAGGCCATGCAACGACCGAACATCGAGCTGCTGGAGCAGCGGGTCGCGGTCGACCTGATCACCGAAAAGCGCCTGGGCCTTGAAGGTGATCGCTGCCTCGGCGCCTACGTCCTCAATCGTGGGACCGGTGAAGTCGACACCTACGGCGCTCGCTTTGTGATCCTCGCATCGGGCGGCGCAGCAAAGGTCTATCTCTATACCAGCAACCCCGATGGCGCCTGCGGAGATGGCATTGCCATGGCCTGGCGTTCGGGCTGCCGGGTGGCGAATCTGGAATTCAACCAGTTCCACCCCACCTGCCTGTATCACCCGCAAGCCAAGAGTTTCCTGATCACCGAAGCCCTGCGCGGCGAAGGCGCACACCTGAAGCTGCCCAACGGCGAACGCTTCATGCAACGCTTCGACTCTCGCGCCGAGCTGGCCCCGCGCGACATCGTCGCCCGGGCGATCGACCATGAAATGAAGCGCCTGGGCGTCGATTGTGTCTATCTGGACATCAGCCACAAGCCGGAAGCGTTCATCAAGACTCACTTCCCGACGGTGTACGAACGCTGCCTCGAATTCTCCATCGACATCACCAAGCAACCGATTCCGGTGGTTCCGGCGGCGCACTACACGTGCGGCGGCGTGATGGTCGACCAGCAGGGTCGCACCGACGTGCCGGGGCTATATGCCATTGGCGAAACCAGCTTCACCGGCCTGCACGGCGCCAACCGCATGGCCAGTAACTCGTTACTTGAATGTTTCGTTTATGCGCGTTCCGCAGCGGCAGACATCCTTGAGCAACTGCCGCAGGTTTCGATTCCGATCGCCCTGCCCGTCTGGGATGCGAGCCAGGTCACCGACTCCGATGAGGACGTGATCATTGCGCACAACTGGGACGAGCTGCGGCGATTCATGTGGGACTACGTCGGCATTGTGCGCACCAACAAGCGCTTGCAACGGGCACAGCACCGCGTGCGTCTGTTGCTGGATGAAATCGACGAGTTCTACAGCAACTACAAGGTCAGTCGGGATTTGATCGAACTGCGTAACCTGGCCCAAGTGGCCGAGCTGATGATCCAGTCAGCCATGGAACGCAAGGAGAGTCGCGGCCTGCATTACACCCTCGACTATCCGAACATGCTGCCGGTTGCCCTGGACACTATTCTGGTGCCGCCCACCTACGTCGACTGAACGTAAGCCGAACCCGCAGGCGCCGGTGCAGATCCGCCGCCTGCGAGTCGCGGGGAACGCAGATTGATCTGACCCGCCACTCGTCTCGCAGTCGAAAACGCAGCACTACAATCAAGGGCAATGCCAAGCTGTCCGGTCGCAACTGCACTGGTTGCCAACCTGCTGCCTGATTCCACAATTGCCAGCCATCGACAGTGCGACGCAAGCCGAGAAATGCCCTTGGGTGCGTCACCAGAATCTGTCGCGGTAACGCCCAAGCGCCGTGAGCCAGACAGCAAAAAGCGCCGAGCAGACAGGCCCAGACCGGTATAGAAAGAAGGAACAGCGAACCCAGCGCGAACAGCTGGGCCAGAAGATACGCCGCCAGCAATTGCCGTGAGGCATGCCAGCGGCATTCGAACGCATTACTTGGGCTGGACACGATCCAGAATCATGCGAACCATGCGTTGAAGCTCCGGATCTTCCGATTCGGCGCGCTCCATGAACCAGCCGAACATGTCCTGATCTTCGCATTCGAGCAGCTTGCGGTAGCAATCGCGGTCGACATCATTGAGGTGCGGATAGACCTCTTTGACGAACGGTACCAGCAACACGTCAAGTTCAAGCATGCCGCGGCGGCTGTGCCAGTAGAGGCGATTCAGTTCAACATCTTCGACCATGGAGCGCTCCTCAAATAGGCGGCAAGTATACAGCCCCAAGCCCGGCCGAACAGTCGGCTTTGGTCGGGCACCATCGTCCTTTGTAAACTACCCATTTCGAGAGCGCCCCCTTATGATGTCCCCCAGACTCTTTACCCTGCGATGACCCATGGCCGATTCTGCTTTTTTCTGCACCCTGTCTCACGAAGGCGTTCTCGCAGTACACGGCGCGGATGCCGGCAAATTCCTGCAAGGCCAATTGACCTGCAACCTCAATTACTTGAGTGACACCCAGGCCAGCCTCGGCGCCCGCTGCACGCAGAAGGGCCGGATGCAGTCGAGTTTCCGCATCCTGCTGGAAGGCGACGGCGTTCTGATGGCCATGGCCACCGAACTGCTCGAACCGCAACTGGCGGACCTGAAAAAGTACGCAGTGTTTTCCAAGTCCAAACTGACCGATGAAAGCGCTGCCTGGGTCCGCTTTGGCATCGACCATGGCGATGCGGCACTGATCAGCCTCGGTCTTGATCTTCCGGCCGATACCGACAGCGTCGCGCGCAATGACGGCTTGATCGCCATTCGCGTCTCGCCGGACCGCGCCGAACTCTGGGTCGCCGCCGACCAGGCCGACCTTATCAAGGGCAAGCTGTCCGCCGTATTGGTCGAAGGCGATCTGAATCAATGGCTGTTGGGCCAGGTCCGCGCAGGGATCGGTCAGGTCATGTCGAGCACTCGCGAACTGTTCATCCCGCAGATGCTCAATCTGCAAGCCGTGGGTGGCGTGAGCTTCAAGAAAGGTTGCTACACCGGCCAGGAAATCGTCGCGCGCATGCAGTACCTTGGCAAACTCAAGCGCCGCTTGTATCGCCTGAAACTGGATGCCAACGAGTTGCCTGAACCTGGCACACAATTGTTTTCCCCTACCCACGGTAGCTCTATCGGCGAAGTGGTGCTGGCCGCCAACACCGGGCAAAACATTGAACTTCTGGCCGTGCTGCAAGCCGAAGCAGCGGAAGGGGGTGATATCCATCTGGGCGCGCTCGAAGGGCCAGCCCTGCACCTGCTCGACCTGCCTTACGAACTGGATCGCGATCGCGAAATCCAGCGTTAACAGCAGCATTTGTCGCAATACCTAGAGAAACGAAATGAGCGAGCTGGCGGAAAGGGTCCAACAGGATTTGGTTGAGGCCATCGATAACGATGACCTGGTTCTGCCAACGTTACCGGAAGTGGCCCTGCAGATTCGCAAGGCCGCCGAAGACCCGGAAATCAGTATCAGCACCCTGAGCAAAGTGATCGGCCGCGATACCGCGCTGTCGGCGCGTCTGATCAAAGTGGTCAATAGCCCGCTGCTGCGCGCGACCCAGGAAGTCACTGACCTGCACACGGCAATCACTCGACTGGGCATCAATTACAGCAGCAACCTGGCCATCGGTCTGGTCATGGAACAGATTTTCCATGCCCGCTCCGAGGTGGTGGAACACAAAATGCGCGATGTCTGGCGCAAAAGCCTGGAAATCGCCGGGGTCAGCTATGCATTGTGCCGCAGGTACACGCAACTCAAGCCCGATCAGGCAGCCCTAGGCGGATTGGTGCATCAGATCGGTGTGTTGCCAATCCTGACTTACGCCGAAGATCACTATGAACTGCTGGCTGACCCGGTCAGCCTCAACCATGTGATCGATCACATTCATCCACTGCTCGGCGACAAACTGCTCAGGGTCTGGGAATTTCCGGAGATGCTGGTACAGGTACCGGGGCTTTATCTGGACTTCAATCGACAGTCCGAGCGGGTCGACTATGTCGATCTGGTGCAAGTGGCCAGCCTGTATTGCCACAAGGACACCGACCATCCCCTCGCGCGCATCGACGCATTCAGCGTGCCGGCGTTCAAAAAGCTGGGGATTGATCCGGAGAACGAGGCGATGTGCCGCGATCTGGAAGAGTCGCGGTCGATGTTTTACTGATTGGGACCGCAGCGCCCCCATCGCGAGCAAGCTCGCACACTGGATCTATGTAGCACCGAAGATTCCCTGTGGGAGCGAGCTTGCTCGCGATGGGGCCATAACAAACACCATCACTCCCCCGCAATAAAACTCACCCGCACCTTCAACCCCGCCTGTTCGCCATCGTGCAGGCTGATTTGAGCCAGGTGTGCGCGGCAGATCTCACCGACAATCGCCAGCCCCAACCCCGAACCGGCCACCTGCTGGTTGCGCCGGTAAAAGCGCTCGAACACCCGATCGCGCTCTTCAAGAGGAATGCCCGGGCCGTCGTCCTCGACCTCCAACACGGCCGGTGCCGTGACCCGGAGAATAACGTTGCCACCCGACGGTGTATGGGCCAACGCGTTATCCACCAGATTGCTCAACAGTTCGTTCAACAGCGTTGGCTCGCCGCGCAACCACACCGGTTCGTCTGCTTCCAGCGCCAGCGCCACACCGCGCGCGTGGGCCAGCGGCGCCATGGCCATGCCGAGTTCGCGAGCCAGCTGACTGAGATCAAGCAACTGCGCGCCGCCCTCGGCGATGGCCCTGGCGCCATTTTCGACCCGTGCCAGCGAGAGCAATTGATTGGCAAGGTGGGTCAATCGGTCCGTGCCTTGGGCAGCGGTTTCCAATGTACTGCGCCAGGTTTCAGGTTCGGTCGAGCGCAAGCCCAGTTCCAGTCGTGCCTTGAGCGCCGCCAGGGGAGTACGCAGCTCATGGGCGGCATCAGCGATGAACTGCGCTTGACGTTCAAACTGCCCACGCAAGCGCTCGGTAAAGTGATTGAGCGCGCGCACCAGTGGCCACAATTCGTGCTGCACTTCCACCAACGGCAATGGCCGCAGATCGTCCGACTGACGTTCTTCCACCGCGGTGCGCAAGCGTTCCAGCGGACGCAACGCGGCACTGACCGCAAACCACACCAGCAACAACGCACCCACCGCCAGCATGCCCAGACGCAACAACGTGTCCGCCGCCAAGCTGCGGGCCATGCTGACCCGAGCCTCATCGGTTTCCGCCACGCGGATTTCCGCCATACCGTTCATGTTCGGCTCGCTCACGGGTTTGAGCAGGCTCACCACGCGTACGTTCTGCCCCTGGTACTTGGCGTTATAGAAACGCGCCAGTGCCGGATAGTCGTCCGTTCGCGGGGTTCCCGGTGGCGGTGGCGGCAGGTTTTCGTAACCGGAGATCAGTTTCTGATTGATGTCGTTAACCAGGTAAAAAATCCGTCCCGCACTGTCGTAGGCGAAGGTGTCGAGGGCCACGTAGGGTACGTCGGCGCTCAGCGAGCCGTCGCGCTGGGAAACACCGGCAGCGATGGTCCGCGCCGAGGCCAGCAAGGTCCGGTCATAGGCGGTGTCGGCCGCTTCGCGACCGTTCCAGTAAGCACTCAAACCACTGGCCAACATCAACACCACCAGCAACAACGCCAGATTCCACAGCAACCGCCAACGCAGGCTGCTGGGCTTATGCATCGCGGCTTTCCAGCAAGTAGCCGAGACCGCGGAAGGTCACGATGACGACCGGTTGGCCGTCGAGCTTCTTGCGCAGGCGATGGACATAGATCTCGATAGCGTCGGGGCTGGCCTCTTCGTCCAGACCGAACACTTGCGAGGCCAGTTGTTCCTTGCTCATCACCCGGCCAGGACGGGCGATCAGCGCTTCAAGAACAGCCTGTTCGCGAGAGGTCAGGGTCAGCAATTCTTCGCCGAGAGTGAAGCGCCGAGTGTCCAGGTCATAGGCCAGCACACCGCAGCGCTGCTGGCGTTCACCGCCGAGCACACTGCGACGCAGCAAGGCTTTGACCCGGGCTTCGAGTTCGGTCAGTTCGAAAGGTTTGGCCAGGTAATCGTCAGCGCCAAGGTTCAGGCCGTGGACCCGATCCTTGACGTCGCTGCGGGCGGTCAACATCAACACCGGCAGGTTCTTGCCCCGCGCCCGCAGGCGCGCCAGCACTTCGAAGCCATCCATGCGCGGCAGGCCGACGTCAAGGATCGCCATGGCGTATTCCTCGCTGCTCAACGCCAGGTCGGCCGCCACGCCGTCGTGCAGCACATCCACGGTCAGCCCGGTGCTCTTGAGCGCCTGGGCGACACTTTCGGCGAGCTGCAGATGGTCTTCGACGAGCAGAACACGCATGGATCTTTACCTCATTCAGGGATGGTCGATGCCATTGTTTGGCGCGGAGTTTACAGCCGCAACCGCCGCTGTGAAGCCCGAAAACCGTGAAAGTCTTCTGAAAGGTTAGCGAAAGGTTGGCCGGTTAGAGTCCAGCCACGGACAGTTTTAACTGCCGTGCGCTACCGCACATAGCGATACGAAAAACGCCTCGAAGCGTTTTCGCCAATAAGAACAATAAACGGAGTACTTCAAGATGCTGTCCATGCAGCTACAGGCTCGTCCGCCTGTTCGTTTTTCCCGCCTCAGCCACACCGCCCTTGCCAGTGCCGCCGCCCTCGCCGGCTTTTCGCCGTTGAGCCAGGCTGCCTTCTTTGAAGACAGTACGGCAACCCTTGAAACCCGCAACATGTATTTCAACCGTGACTTTCGCAACGGCACCAGCGCCCAGCAATCCAAGCGGGACGAATGGGCTCAGGGGTTCATGCTCAACCTGCAATCGGGCTACACCGACGGCACCGTGGGGTTCGGTGTCGATGCGCTGGGCATGCTGGGGGTCAAACTCGATTCGAGTCCCGACCGCACTGGCACCGGCCTGCTGCCAACCCATGACGACGGCCGCGCCGCCGATGAGTACTCCAAGCTGGGCCTGACCGGCAAAGTGAAGATTTCCGCCACCGAACTGAAAATCGGCAGCCTGATTCCGGAACTGCCGATCCTCAAGTCCAACGACGGACGCATCCTGCCACAGACTTTTGAAGGTGGAATGCTGACCTCCAAAGAGATCAAGAACCTGACCTTCACCGGGGGTCGTCTGGAAAAAGCCAAGGACCGCGACAGTACCGACTTCGAGGACATTGCCCTCAACAACAAGAACAGCCGCTTCGCTGGCACCGTAGCCGGCAAGCATTTTGACTTTGGCGGCCTGGACTACAAGTTCACCGACAAAATCACCGGCAGCTACCACTTCGCGCAACTTGATGAAGTCTACAACCAGCACTTCCTCGGTGTTGTCGCTTCGCAACCGTTCGGCCCCGGCACTTTCGGCACCGATCTGCGCCTGGCCATCAGCGATGACCAGGGCGCGGCCCGTGGCGGCCAGATCGACAACAAATCCCTCAACGGCTTGGTGAGCTACGCCTTGAGCGGGCATAAATTCAGCGCCGGCTACCAGCACATGTCCGGCGACAGCGCGTTCCCGTACGTCGATGGCAGTGACCCGTACCTGGTCAACTTCGTGCAGATCAACGACTTTGCTGGTGCCGAAGAACATTCGTGGCAAGCACGCTACGACTACGACTTCGCCAAACTCGGCATCCCCGGCCTGGGTTTCATGAGCCGTTACGTGAGCGGTGACAACATCAAGCTCAAGAACGGCGATGAAGGCAAGGAGTGGGAGCGCAACACCGAAATCAAATACGTCGTACAAAGCGGCGCGCTCAAGGATGTTGCCGTGCGCCTGCGTAATGCCACTTACCGTTCCAACTACTCCGCTCGCGATGCCGATGAAGTGCGTCTGCTGGTGAGCTATAGCGTTGCCCTTTGGTAATTGATTGAAATGCCGAAACCAAAAAAAATCGCAGCCTTCGGCAGCTCCTACACATCCTTACAACAAAAAAGCCGTGGAGAATCCAATGAATGTGTCACTACGTAAAGTTGCTATCACCGCCAGCGCCCTGCTGTTCGCCGGCCAATTACTCGCTGAACCCAAACGTCCGGAATGCATCGCCCCGGCCTCTCCAGGCGGCGGTTTCGACCTGACCTGCAAGCTGGCGCAAAGCGCGCTGGTGAATCAGAAACTGCTGACCAAACCGATGCGCGTGACCTACATGCCCGGCGGTGTCGGCGCGGTGGCGTACAACGCGGTGGTCGCTCAGCGTCCTGCCGACGCCGGCACGCTGGTGGCGTGGTCCAGCGGTTCGCTGTTGAACCTGGCCCAAGGCAAGTTTGGTCGTTTCGATGAAAGCGCCGTGCGCTGGCTGGCAGCTGTCGGCACCAGCTATGGCGCCATCGCGGTGAAAAGCGATTCGCCTTACAAGAACCTGGACGATCTGGTTCAGGCGTTGAAGAAAGACCCGAGCAAAGTGGTGATCGGCTCCGGTGGCACCGTCGGCAGCCAGGACTGGATGCAAACCGCGCTGGTCGCCAAGGCTGCGGGGATCAACCCGCGCGACCTGCGTTATGTCGCCCTCGAAGGCGGCGGTGAAATCGCCACGGCCCTGCTCGGCGGCCACATCCAGGTCGGCAGCACCGACATCTCCGACTCCATGCCGCACATCCAGAGCGGCGACATGCGCCTGCTGGCCGTGTTCTCCGAGAAGCGTCTGGACCAGCCGGAAATGAAAGACATTCCGACCGCCAAAGAGCAAGGCTACGACATCGTCTGGCCAGTGGTTCGCGGCTTCTACCTCGGGCCAAAGGTCAGCGACGAAGACTACGCCTGGTGGAAAAACGCCTTCGACAAACTGCTCGCCTCCGAGGACTTTGCCAAGCTGCGCGATCAGCGTGAACTGTTCCCGTTCGCCATGACTGGCCCGGAACTGGACACCTATGTGAAGAAGCAGGTAGCGGACTACAAAGTGCTGGCCAAAGAGTTCGGCCTGATCCAGTGATCGCCTCTGTCTAGCGGCTGCGGCCCCGTTTGCGCGGGGCTGCGGCACAGGAGTTTCCCATGCTCTTACAACGCATTTTTGCTTCGGTGCTGTTACTGGCCTGTGTTGGCCTGGCGCTGATGGCGTGGCCGTATCAAGCGCCTTTTTCCTACGAACCGGTGGGGCCGCGCGCCTTTCCACTGTTGATGCTCGGCCTGATGGGCCTGGCGCTGTTGTACATGGTGTTTCGTCCCGCACCGATCAAGCACAACCCTGACGAACCGCCGATGGACCGCGAAACCCTGACCAAAATCAGCATCTGCGTGGTGCTGTTGCTGGTGTTTGCGGGCACCTTCGAACCCCTTGGCTTCATTGTCGCGAGCATCCTGATCGGTATCCCGATGGCACGCCTGTACGGCGGCCGCTGGTTGCCCAGTGTGGTGATCATCAGCCTGATGGCTGTCGGCCTTTACTTGCTGTTCGACAAGGTGATGGACGTGCCACTGCCGTTGGGCGTGCTCGACGTTCTGGAGAACTGATATGGATACTCTTGGCTATTTGGGACAAGGGTTTGGCGTTGCGCTAACCCCGTACAACCTGGTGACTGCGCTCTGCGGCACCCTCATCGGCACCGTGGTCGGCCTGTTGCCGGGCCTGGGCCCGATCAACGGCGTAGCGTTGCTGATTCCGATCGCATTCGCCCTCGGCCTGCCACCGGAGTCGGCGCTGATTCTGCTGGCGGCGGTGTACCTGGGTTGCGAATATGGCGGCCGGATCAGCTCGATCCTGCTGAACATTCCCGGCGAAGCCTCCACCGTCATGACTACCCTCGACGGTTACCCGATGGCCCGCAAGGGTCTGGCCGGTGTGGCGCTGTCGCTGTCGGCGTGGAGCTCGTTCATCGGTGCGTTCATCGCGACTTGCGGCATGGTGCTGTTCGCCCCGCTGCTGGCGAAATGGGCGATTGCCTTCGGACCCGCGGAATACTTCGTGCTGATGGTGTTTGCGATTGTCTGTCTCGGCGGCATGGCCGGCGACCGCCCACTAAAGACCTTTATCGCAGCGCTGATCGGTTTGTTTCTATCGACCGTCGGGATCGATGCCAACAGCGGCGTGTATCGTTTCACCGGGGATAACATCCATTTGACGGACGGCATTCAGTTCGTTGTGCTGGTACTGGGCTTGTTCTCCATCAGTGAAATCCTCCTGCTGCTGGAAAAAACCCATCATGGCCAGGAAGCGGTGAAAGCCACCGGCCGCATGATGTTCAACTTCAAGGAAGCCTCGGCAGTGTTCGTGGTGAACATTCGTTGCGGCGTGCTGGGCTTCATCATGGGCGTATTGCCGGGTGCCGGCGCAACGCTGGCCAGCGCCGTGGCTTACATGACCGAGAAACGCATCGCCGGCGCCAAAGGCACCTTCGGCCAGGGCGACATGCGTGGCCTCGCAGCCCCGGAAACCGCCATCGGCGGCGCAGCCTGCGGTGCCCTGGTGCCAATGCTGACCCTCGGCGTTCCGGGTTCGGGCACCACGGCGGTGATGATCGGCGCACTGTCGCTGTACAACATCACCCCGGGCCCACTGCTGTTTCAACAGCAACCGGACATTGTCTGGGGCCTGATCGCTTCGTTGTTCGTCGCCAACATCATGCTGGTGATCCTCAACATCCCGATGATCCGCATCTTCACCCGCATCCTTGCCGTGCCGAACTGGGCGCTGGTGCCGGTGATCGCGATCATTACCGGGATCGGCGTCTACGCGGTGCACGCCACCACTTTCGACCTGTTCCTGATGATCGGTATCGGTATCTTCGGCTACATCCTGCGCAAGCTGGACTTCCCGTTGTCCCCGGTTCTGCTGGGTTTCATCCTCGGCGGTTTGATGGAGCAAAACCTGCGTCGCGCCCTGTCGATCTCCAACGGTGCGCTGGAAATTCTCTGGTCGAGCCCGATCACCTTCGGCTGCTGGGTACTGACCGCGATCATGCTCCTGATGCCGATCATCCGGATCTGGCGCAAACGTTCGGTCGCCCGTCGCGCCATCGCCGATGTCTGATCGAACACCCTTCAAAGCCTGGTGGGGAACTCCGCTGGTCGGTCTGCTGGGCGGTAACCTGGCCAGCCAGATCGGCTGGCCGCTACCGTGGATGGTCGGCTCGTTGCTGGCGATCATCCTGGTGCGTTGCCTGACACCCTGGCAATTGGCGGAAATCCCTGGCGGCCGCAAGTGCGGCCAGTGGATTGTCGGCATCGGTATCGGCCTGCACTTCACCCCGGTGGTGATGGAGCAGGTCCTGAGCCACTTCGGTCTGATCTTCTTCGGTGCGTTAGTCACCAGCCTGTCGGCCGTGGTCGGGGTCTGGTTGATGCGGCGTACCGGTGAAGATCGCGCCACCGCGTTCTTTTCCAGCATGCCGGGCGGCTCCGGGGAGATGGTCAACCTCGGCGCGCGTAACGGCGCGGTGCTCAGTCGCGTTGCGGCGGGGCAAAGTCTGCGGGTGTTAGTGGTGGTGCTGTGTGTGCCGGCGGCGTTCAAGTATTTGTTGGGCAGCGGCACGCCGGTTTTTCATCCGTCCACCGTCAATTGGTGGTGGCTGGCCTTTCTATTCCCGGCCGGCGCATTGTCCGCGTGGCTCTGGGAGCGACTGCGTCAACCCAACCCGTGGCTGTTCGGGCCGTTGCTGGTGAGTGCGGCGGTGAGTATCGGCTGGGACCTGCACATCGGCTTGCCCAACGGCGGCAGCCAGATCGGCCAATGGTTGATTGGCAGCGGGTTGGGGTGTCACTTCAATCGGCAGTTTTTCCGGCGTGCGCCTTCTTTTATGGGACGGACCTTGATCGGCACGGTGCTGACCATGTTGATCGCCACGCTGGCAGCATTGGGGTTGAGTGCGCTGATCCACCTGGATTTGCGTTCGTTGACGCTCGGCATGATGCCCGGCGGGATTGCGGAGATGAGTCTGACGGCAGAGACATTGCAGTTGTCGGTGCCGCTGGTGACGGCGATGCAGGTGATGCGGCTGTTGTTTGTGTTGTTTCTGGCGGAGCCGTTGTTCAAGTATTGGAATCGGCAGCCGGATTCTGTCTGAAAAACCGAGTCGACCCATTCGCGAGCAGACTCGCTCCCACAGGGTTCGCGTGATCCTTGTGGGAGCGAGCTTGCTCGTGATGCTTTTTAGACTGGCGGCAACCGCCACTCGATCGGCGTCTCGCCATTCTGCTCAAGATACTTATTGGTTCGGCTGAAGTGCCCGCACCCGAGGAAGCCTCGATAGGCGGACAACGGTGACGGATGCACCGACGTCAGCACCAGATGCTTGGTGGCATCGATCAGTTTCTGCTTGCTCTGCGCATGGGCGCCCCACAGCATGAACACCAGATGCGGCTGATGTGCGCTGACCACTTCAATGATCCGATCGGTGAAAAACTGCCAGCCCTTGTCCTTGTGCGCATTGGCGTTGGCGCGTTCGACGGTCATGGTGGTGTTGATCATCAGCACGCCCTGGTCAGCCCAGCTTTGCAGGCAACCGTGGGTCGGGATGTCGATGTTCAGATCGCGCTTCAACTCTTTATAGATGTTCACCAGCGACGGCGGCGCCGGTACGCCCGGTTGCACCGAGAAGCACAAGCCGTGGGCCTGTCCCGGACCGTGGTACGGGTCTTGGCCGAGGATGACGACTTTGACTTTATCCAGCGGCGTCGAATTGAGCGCGTTGAAAATCATCGGTCCCGGAGGGTAGATTTCCTTGCCGGCCGCACGCTCCTCTTGCAGGAAGTTACGCAACTCCGCCATGTAAGGCTGGTCGAATTCGGCACGCAGTGCCTCCTTCCAGCTCGGTTCGAGTTTGATACGGTCGTCAGCAGTCATGGTTACATCCGGCAAAAACAATGGGGCGAACCCTAGGAAAGCCCATCACGCTTGTCAATTGATCTGACGCAGATCCTGCACTTTCCTGTACAGCGATCATACTGAACGCTCAAATTCCCGATCGAGGTCACGATGAATCTGCACTTCGAAGAACTCACTGGCACCGACGGCGCACGCATCGGAGTCGCCAGCCTGGATGCCGAAAGCTCCCTCAATGCCCTGTCCTTGCCGATGATCAACGCCTTGCGCGATCAACTGGACGCCTGGGCCAAAGAGCCACAAATCGTCTGCGTCGTGTTGCGAGGCAACGGTGCCAAAGCCTTTTGCGCCGGCGGTGAAGTCCGCAGCCTGGTGGAAGCCTGTCGCGCCCATCCCGGCGAAGTGCCGCCGCTGGCAGCGCATTTCTTTGCGGCGGAGTATCGCCTGGACTTCAATCTGCACACTTACCCTAAACCACTGATCTGCTGGGGGCATGGTTATGTGCTCGGCGGCGGCATGGGGCTGCTGCAAGGGGCAGGCATCCGGATTGTCACGCCGAGCAGCCGCCTGGCGATGCCGGAGATCAGTATCGGTTTGTACCCGGATGTCGGGGCCAGTTGGTTTCTGTCGCGCCTGCCCGGCAAGCTCGGATTGTTTCTCGGCCTGACCGGCGCCCATATGAATGGTCGCGATGCGATCGATCTGGACCTGGCCGACCGTTTCCTGCTCGATGAACAGCAGGAAGAGCTGATGGAAGGCCTGCTGCAGTTGAACTGGCAGGAACAGACGCCGATGCAACTGAACAGCCTGCTCAAGGCATTGCAGCAAGAAGCGATCGCGCAAATGCCTGAAGCCCAGTGGCTACCGCGACGCCAGCAGATCGATGAGCTGCTGGATGTCAGTGACGTGCGCTGCGCCTGGAAGGCCATCAGCCAGCTGCGCGACAACACGGATCTGCTGCTCAGCCGTGCTGCGAAAACCATGAGCGAAGGCTCGCCCCTGACCGCTCATCTGGTGTGGGAACAGATCGCCCGCGCCCGGCACATGTCGCTGGCTCAAGTCTTTCAGATGGAATACACCATGAGCCTCAACTGCTGCCGTCATCCGGAGTTCAGCGAAGGTGTGCGCGCACGGTTGATCGACAAGGATCAAAAACCGCATTGGCACTGGCCAGACATCAATAACCTGCCGGATGCGGTGGTAGAAGCGCATTTCCACAAGGCCTGGGAAGGTCGGCATCCTCTGGCCGATCTGTAGGAATACTGAAATCCGGGCAAAAAAAGCGGCGCTTCATGCGCCGCTTTTTAATGAGTGTTTAACGGTGGCCGCCTCGGCCATCGTTATCGCCGCGACCGTTGTGGTCGCCTCGTCCACCACGATTGTCCCGACCGCCATGTCCGCGATAGTCGTTGTCCCGACCGCCGCGGTTACGGCCGTCCCAACCCTGATTCTGATGGGCCCGATAGTCGCCTCGTTGCGACTGGTAATAGCGTGGTGCCGGTTGATAAACCCGCGGCTGGTGGTAATACCGCGGCGTTGGTTGGTAATACCGCGCTGGCGGTGCGTAGTACCGGCGTGGTTGCGTGTAATAGCCGCCGCCACCTGAGTAATAAGGCCCGCCGTCATAATAAGATGGCGAGGAATAGACCTCGGAACTGTAGTAGCTGGATCCTCCATCGGAATAAGGCACACATGCACCAAGAGACAATCCCAATACAGCAATCAGAAGAATTCGCAGATACATGGCGGCCTCCTGGACCGCGAGTGAGCCACACCAGCGACGCTGGCAGGCGACAGTCAATTATTCGGTGACTGTCGAAAGATCAGACATCGTTTTCCAAATCTGGTGCGTTCCTGAAACACATTGAAACAAGTCGCCGATGAAAGGTTTTTCATCCATTCACCCGCTGATTAATGGTGGCCACCACGATAACCACCTCCGTAATGACGTGGCGAATGCCCGCCCCAATAGTAGTAGCGATAGCCGCCGTAAAAGCGCGGTCCGTAGTAATAGCGCGGTCCGTAATAGTAGGAATAGGGCGAATAGCCGGGGTAGTAATAAGGCTCGGAATACACATCATAGCCACCGGCGTAGTAGTAGCAGCCGGACAACCCCAGACCGAGAACAACACAGAACAACAGTCGACGAAACATGGCGGCCTCCTGAAAGACCTACAGTCGGAACAGGCCGGCTGACACCTGTTTTGACTGGCAATGCTGCGTCGAGTGCCGAGTCGCCTGGACCTTCAGATCAGCGGCCGGCCCGATCCATTGCGGTGCACCCGCGCACCATCACAAGGCAACGCGGCCACCTCCTCCCAACGCGCCAATGGCGTAATCGCCCACGCTAGAGCGCTCAAGCCAACTTGGCACGGCTCTCGCTTTAGCAAAGACGTGCAGGAGTCATCACAGGTTCGCGGCACCACAATTTGCAATGGCTGACTAGGGTTCCGGCTCGCTAAGGCGAGTGGCTGGTCCGAGAGTTGGCGACCTCCAGTTGAGGTTACACGGCGGGACAAAAGCCCGGGAGACAAGCCACCGTTCGCGGTGCCGCGTTGACTCCTGCCCGCCCTTGATCAACTGGAGAACCACCCATGCTCAAGCTTCGTTTACCCACCCTGCTCGCCGCTGCATTCGCAGCCCTCGTGAGCGTCTCGTCCCAGGCCGCCCAGAAAGACCACTTCAGCGTTTGCTGGACCATCTACGCCGGCTGGATGCCCTGGGAATACGCTGGCAGCCAAGGCATCGTCGATAAATGGGCGAAGAAGTACGGCATCAAGATCGATGTGGTACAGCTCAATGACTACGTCGAATCCATCAACCAATACACCGCCGGCCAGTTCGACGGCTGCACCATGACCAACATGGACGCGCTGACCATTCCGGCGGCCGGTGGCGTCGACAGCACCGCGCTGATCGTCAGCGACTTCTCTAACGGCAACGACGGTATTGTGCTCAAGGGCGATGGCAAGAAAGTCACCGACCTCAAAGGCATGGACGTCAATCTGGTGGAGCTGTCGGTTTCCCACTACCTGTTGGCCCGGGCGCTGGATTCGGTCGATCTCACCGAGAAAGA
Organism: Pseudomonas sp. UYIF39; assembly: GCF_029963765.1. Classification (GTDB taxonomy): domain Bacteria; phylum Pseudomonadota; class Gammaproteobacteria; order Pseudomonadales; family Pseudomonadaceae; genus Aquipseudomonas. The sequence continues at coordinate 30,259 of NZ_JALBYU010000008.1, read as the reverse complement.
CCTGAAAGTGGTCAACACCTCCGACGCCGACATCTCGGCGGCCTTCAACACCGATCAGGTCAACGCCGTCACCACCTGGAACCCGATGCTTTCGGACATCAAGGCCAAGCCTGCGGTGACCGAAGTGTTCAACTCCAGTCAGATCCCAGGCGAAATCATGGACATGATGGTGGTCAACAGCGCCACCCTCAAAGACAACCCGGCCCTGGGCAAAGCGCTGACCGGTGCCTGGTTCGAAGTAGTCGAGTTGATGAACGCGAAAAACGCCGCGAGCAAAGCGGCACTTGAACACATGGCCAAAGCCTCCGGCACCGACCTGGCCGGTTTCCAGTCGCAACTGGACACCACCAAATTGTTCGCCACCCCCAAAGAAGCCCTGGCGTTTTCCACCAGCAAGCAACTGCCGGACACCATGCGCAAGGTGGCCGAGTTCTCCTTCCAGCACGGCTTGCTCGGTGAAGGCGCCAAGGACACCAGCGCGGTAGGCATGGCATTCGCCAATGGCGTGACCAGCGGCGACAAGACCAACCTCAAGCTGCGCTTCGACCCGACCTACGTGCAGATGGCTGCCGACGCCAAGCTGTAATCAGGAGGACCTGGCCATGCGCCTGATCAATCGCCACCCGGATCGCCCGAGTCGCCTGCTGTTGGTGATCCTGCCGTTCGCCCTGGTGCTGTTCGCCTACTTCATGGGCTCGGCCGAGCGGCTGACGGACAACCCCAACGACAAGCTATTGCCGAGCGCCGTGCAGATGACCGACGCGGTGAAACGCCTGGCGTTCACCGCCGACACCCGCACCGGTGAATACGTGTTGTGGCAAGACACAGCCTCCAGCCTGCGACGCCTGGCCATCGGCCTCGGCATCAGCGCGTTGGCCGGGCTGTGCCTGGGCATCGCCGCCGGGACTTTGCCGCTGTTTGGCGCGCCGTTGTCGCCGTTGCTGACGGTGCTGTCGATGGTGCCGCCGCTGGCAATTCTGCCGATTCTATTCATCGTGTTCGGCCTGGGGGAATTGTCGAAAGTGATGCTGATCGTGATCGGCATCACCCCGTGTCTTGCTCGCGATCTGGAGCAACGCGCCCGGGAGATACCGGTCGAGTTGCTGATCAAGGCCCAAACCCTCGGCGCTTCGACCTGGACGCTGATGCTGCGGGTAGTGCTGCCGCAATTGCTCCCGCGCCTGCTGATCTCGCTGCGACTGATGCTCGGCTCGGCGTGGTTGTTCCTGATCGCGGCCGAAGCCATCGCCTCCACCGATGGCCTCGGTTACCGGATTTTCCTGGTGCGCCGTTATCTGGCGATGGACGTGATTTTGCCCTACGTGGTGTGGATCACCCTGCTCGCCTGGCTGATGGACTGGGGCCTGAAGCGCCTGACCCAACGGGCGTTCCCTTGGTATGAGGGGGCCCGCGCATGAGCTTCATCACGGTGAAAAACGTCTGGCAGCAATACGCCGATCAGGTGGTGCTCGAAGGGCTGAACCTGAACGTCAACGAGGGTGAGTTCTGCACCTTGGTCGGCGCATCCGGTTGCGGCAAGTCGACCTTCCTGCGGCTGTTGCTCGGCCAGGAACGCGCCAGTCGCGGCGAGATTCTGCTCGACGGCCAGACCTTGGCCGGCGAGCCGGATGCCAGTCGTGGCGTGGTGTTTCAGCGCTACTCGGTGTTCCCGCACCTGACAGTTCTGGACAACGTCGCCTTGGGCCTTGAACTACCACGTTCGCCGCTGCTCGGACGCTTGTTCGGCAGCGCTAAAAAAGACGCACGCGAACAAGCCTCAGTGCTGCTGCACAAAGTCGGTCTCGGCCACTCGCTGGACAAGTACCCGGCGCAACTCTCCGGCGGCATGCAACAACGGCTGGCCATCGCCCAGGCGCTGATCATGAAACCGCGCGTGTTGCTGCTCGACGAACCGTTCGGCGCGCTCGATCCGGGCATCCGCAAAGACATGCACGGTTTGCTGCTGGAGCTGTGGCACGAGACGCAACTGACGGTGTTCATGGTCACCCACGACCTGTCCGAAGGCTTCAGCCTCGGTACTCGCCTGTTGGTGTTCGACAAGGTCCGCGTCGACCCGCACGCCCCCGGCGCCTATGGCGCGCGCATCACTTATGACATCCCTTTGAACAGCGACCGCCGCACCAACCGTGCCGCCGTCGATGCCTTGCCGGCTGAGCTGGCAGGCACGCTTCGTATCGCTTAGAGGATTTTTGAAATGACTGATTCGACTCAATTGTTCCCGCCCTTCGCCGAGGAAATGCTCCCCGGCGGCGGCCATCGTTCTTTCGGGTTGAAACGCGGCCAACTGCTGCGCCTGACCGACCTGCGCGGTGGCGCCAACGTCAGCCTGACGCTGCTCAACGCCAATGAGAAAACCGAACGCCTGAACCTGCCCGACAGCCTCAAATGCCAACACACCGCCAAGCTCACCACCGGCCATTGCCTGTATTCGGACATGGGCCGCGTGCTGGCCGCCATCACTGCTGACACCTGCGGCTGGAGTGACAGCCTCGGCGGTGTGCTGTGCGCTGAAGAAGTCGCGGAAAAATACGGCCAGGGTCGCTATCAGGAACTGCGCAACGGCTTCTTCCGCAACGGCACCGACAACCTGTTAGTGGAGCTGGGCAAGTGGGGGCTGGGCCTGTCCGATTTGCTGATGACGCTCAATTTGTTCAGCCGGGTGAACGTCGATGAGGCCGGGCGTTTCCACTTCGTCGAAAGCAATTCCAGGGCCGGTGACTACATCGAGTTGTATGCGCCGATGGACACGCTGGTGGTGCTCACCGCGCTGCAACATCCGATGGACCCTTCGCCTGAGTACGCGCCGAAACCGCTGAAACTCAGCTGGATGAACGCCGACGCCAGCGTCGCCGAACACTGCCGCACCTCGCGCCCGGAAAACGAGCGCGGCTTCATCAACACCGACCGTCTGTTCGCCTGAGGATCGCTGCCATGTCACTCGCAATCGCTACTGCTCACCAGCAACCAGAAACTGCGATCTACCGCGCCACCATTCCCGCCGGCGAACCGTGGCTGATGGAGGTCAAGGCCGGCCAGACCTTGCGCATCCTCGACCTGGAAGGCAACCAAGCGGTCGACACCTTGTTCTACAGCGTGGCCAATCCGAAGGAACGCTACGACGTACAACGCACGTTGCGCCGGCAGAACAGCGTCTACCTGAGCACCGGCAGCGTGCTCTATTCCAACCTTGGCAAACCGATGCTGACCATCGTCGCCGACACGTGCGGCCGCCACGACACCCTCGGCGGCGCTTGCGCGCAAGAGAGCAACACCGTGCGTTACGCGTTGGAGAAACGCTACATGCACAGCTGCCGCGACAACTACCTGCGGGCCTGCGTCCACGACGGGCGATTGGGCAAGGGCGACATCGGGCCGAACATCAACTTCTTCATGAACGTGCCGGTCACAGCGGATGGCGGGCTGACGTTTGAGGACGGAATTTCGGCGCCGGGCAAATACGTCGACCTGCGGGCCGAGATGGACGTGATCGTGCTGATCTCCAATTGCCCGCAACTGAACAACCCGTGCAACGCCTACAACCCGACCCCTGCGGAGCTGCTGGTATGGAACTGAAATTCTCGCGGTTGCGTCTTTGGTTGTTTGCCCTGTGCCAGGCCCGTTCCGGGCAGTGCATCAAAAAGTAAGAACACCACTGAACCCAATGTGAGAGCGAGCTTGCTCGCGATAGCGTCAGCACATTCACCATTAATGTCGACTGACACACCGCTATCGCGAGCAAGCTCGCTCCCACAGGGGGGGCGGTGGTGTTTTTGAATGAATTGATTCTGCCGTCGGGGACGACCCCGGCGCTCATCGAAAAACTGCGGGACGGCCCGCATCCCAGGTCGAGGCTGATGCGCTATCGCCTCCAGGGGTTATGCCATGTTCGAAAAAGTCCTGATTGCCAACCGTGGCGCCATTGCCTGTCGCATTCTGCGCACCCTGCGTGAGTTGCAGGTCCAGGGCGTTGCCGTTTACTCCGAAGCCGATGCCGCCAGTTTGCACATTCTGCAAGCCGATGAAGCCCACAGCCTCGGTGAAGGCGCAGCCGCCGGCACCTATCTGGCCGTCGAAAAAATTCTGGCCATCGCCAAAGCCACCGGCGCCACGGCGATCCATCCGGGCTACGGTTTTCTCTCGGAAAACGCCGCGTTCGCCGAAGCGTGCGAAGCCGCCAACATCGCGTTCATCGGCCCGACGCCAGAGCAGCTGCGAGTGTTCGGCCTCAAACACACCGCGCGCGCCTTGGCCAAGCAACACGGCGTGCCGATGCTCGAAGGCACCGAGTTGCTCGACAGTCTCGACGCAGCGCTGATTGCCGGTGAACAGATCGGCTACCCGGTGATGCTCAAAAGCACCGCCGGCGGTGGCGGCATCGGCATGCGCGTGTGCCGCAGCGCTGTCGAACTGAGCGAATCCTTTGAAGCCGTCAAACGCCTCGGCCAGAACAACTTCAGCGACGCCGGCGTGTTCATCGAAAAGTACATCCAGCGCGCCCGACATCTGGAAGTCCAGGTGTTCGGCGACGGCCAGGGTGAAGTGATTGCCCTCGGCGTGCGCGACTGCTCGGTGCAGCGGCGCAACCAGAAAGTCCTCGAAGAAACCCCGGCGCCGAACCTGCCCGAGGGCATGGCTGAGGAGCTGTGTTCGGCGGCGATAAAACTGGCAAAAGCGGTGAATTACCGCAGCGCCGGTACGGTGGAATTCGTCTTCGACAGTGAGGATCAGCGTTTCTACTTTCTCGAAGTGAACACTCGTTTGCAGGTGGAGCACGGCGTCACCGAGCAAGTCTGGGGCGTGGATCTGGTGCGCTGGATGGTGGAACTGGCGGCGGGTGATTTGCCATCGTTGAGCGAGTTGAGCCAGGGCTTGAAAGCCGACGGTCATGCGATTCAGGCGCGGCTTTATGCCGAAGATCCGGGTCGCGATTTTCAGCCGAGCCCGGGGTTGCTGACCGCCGTGAACTTCCCTGCCGCCGATGGCAAACACCTGCGCATCGACACGTGGGTCGAGGCCGGTTGTGAGATCCCACCGTACTTCGATCCGATGATCGCCAAAGTCATCAGTTGGGCGCCGACTCGCGAAGAAGCCGCTGCCGATCTGCATCAAGCGCTGGGCGACAGCCTGCTCTACGGGGTGGAAACTAACCGCGATTATTTGCGGCAGATTCTGCTCGATGTGCCCTTCGCCAGCGGCCAGCCGTGGACGCGTTGCCTGGAAGGTTTGGTGTATCAGGCCAACACGTTTGAAGTGCTCAGCGCCGGTACTCAGACCAGCGCGCAGGACTATCCCGGCCGCCTCGGTTACTGGGCCGTGGGCGTGCCGCCGTCGGGGCCGATGGACAGTCGTGCGTTGCGTCTGGGCAACCTTTTGCTGGGTAACGACGAAGGCGCCGTTGCGCTGGAAATCACCATGAGCGGGCCGCTGCTGCGCTTCAATTGCGACGCGGTGGTGGCGGTGACCGGGGCAGTGATTCCACTGACCCTTAATGGTGAAGTGGTGCCGATGAACACAGCTTTGCTGGTAACGACGGGGGCTACTTTGAGCCTCGGCACGATTGCCGGTGCAGGCGCCCGCAGCTATCTGTGCCTGCGCGGTGGCCTTCAAGTTCCAGATTATCTGGGTAGCAAAAGCACCTTCACCCTCGGCCAGTTTGGTGGGCATGGTGGCCGTGCCTTGCGAGCTGGCGACGTGCTGCATATCCCGGCCTTGAACGACCGCAGCGCCGGTCAACAACTGGCTGAAGAACAGGTCACCGAGTTACCCGACTTGCGGCAGATCCGGGTGATCTACGGCCCTCATGGCGCACCGGAATACTTCACCGAAAACTACATCGACACCTTCTTCGCCACCCAGTGGGAAGTGCATTTCAACTCCAGCCGAACCGGTGTGCGGTTGATCGGGCCGAAGCCTGAATGGGTGCGTGCCGATGGTGGCGAGGCGGGTCTGCATCCGTCGAATATTCATGACAATCCGTACGCCATTGGGGCGGTGGATTTCACCGGTGACATGCCGGTAATTCTCGGTCCCGACGGCCCTAGCCTCGGCGGGTTTGTCTGCCCGGTGACGGTGATCGAGGCGGATCTTTGGCAGCTGGGCCAGCTCAAGGCTGGGGACAAAGTTCAGTTCCTCCCGGTCGATCTCAAGACCGCCCGCAGCCTCGCCTTGAAATGGAATCACTGTGGGAGCGACGGTGCGACGATTCGACTTGCTCGCGATGATGGCGGCACATCCAGCATTGATGTGACTGACACACCGCTATCGCGAGCAAGCTCGCTCCCACAGGGGATTGAGTCGCCTGTGGTGTTGGATTTGGGTCAGGGGGACATGCGGCTGGTTGCGAGACTGTCGGGGGACACTCATCTGCTACTGGAAATCGGAGCCCCCGAACTCGACCTGGTCCTGCGCTTCCGCGCCCACGCCTTGATGCAAGCCCTGGAAAGCCAAAACCTTTACGGCGTCTTCGACCTGACACCCGGCATCCGCTCGCTGCAAGTGCACTACCAACCCGAACAACTGCCGCTGGCCGATCTGCTCGGCATCGTCGCCGGCGAATGGGACGCCGTGTGCGCCGCCAAGGACCTGCAAGTGCCCTCCCGCATCGTTCATCTACCGCTGTCCTGGGACGATCCGGCCTGCCAGTTGGCGATCGAAAAATACATGACCACCGTGCGCAAGGACGCCCCGTGGTGCCCGAGCAATCTGGAGTTCATCCGCCGCATCAACGACCTGCCAAACCTCGACGAAGTGCAGCGCACGGTGTTCGACGCCAGCTACCTGGTGATGGGCCTGGGCGACGTCTACCTCGGTGCGCCGGTGGCCACGCCGCTCGACCCGCGTCATCGCCTGGTGACCACCAAATACAACCCGGCCCGAACGTGGACTGCGGAAAACTCGGTGGGCATCGGTGGCGCCTACATGTGCGTGTACGGCATGGAAGGCCCTGGCGGTTATCAGTTCGTCGGCCGCACGTTGCAGATGTGGAATCGCTATCGCGAGGTCACCGCATTCGATGGCAAACCGTGGCTGCTGCGCTTCTTCGATCAGATCCGTTTCTACCCGGTCAGTGCCGATGAACTGCTGCGTATTCGACGGGATTTCCCACTCGGGCGCTTCGATCTGAACATCGAGCACAGTCAGCTGAATCTGGCGGACTACCAAGCCTTCCTGACGAAGGAAGCCGAGAGCATTGCCGCGTTTCGCGATCAGCAGAAAGGCGCGTTCAACGCCGAACGCGAGCGCTGGATCGCCAGTGGCCAGGCGCATTTCGACAGTGAAGAGCTGACTCCGGAAGTGACCGAAGACGCGCCGCTGGCCAGCGGTCAACAGAGCGTCGACAGCCACATCGCCGGCAACCTTTGGCAAGTTCAGGTTGAAACCGGTAGCCGGGTTGCTGCGGGTGATGTGCTGGTGATTCTGGAATCGATGAAGATGGAAATTCCGCTGCTCGCGCCTATGGCCGGGGTGGTGCGCGAGATTCGCGTGCAACCTGGTTCGGCGGTGCGCGCCGGACAGCGCGTCGTGGTGCTGGAACTCGAGTGAACCCATTTTGAAAAGGATTAACGCCATGAACATCAATCTGCAACTCGACGCCCTGCGCAGCGCTTATCGCGTCGGCAACGTCACGCCCCGTCAATTGCTCCTGAGCCTGCGCGATAAAGCCGCGGCGCTGAACCCGGATTATCACCTGTTCATCCACTTGCTCAGTGTTGAAGAACTGGAACCGTACCTCGCCGCACTTGACGGTCGCGACCCCGACAGCTTGCCGCTGTTCGGCGTGCCGTTCGCGATCAAGGACAACATCGACCTGGCGGGCATTCCGACGACCGCGGCGTGCCCGGCGTTTGCCTACGTGCCGGAACGTTCGGCGACCATCGTCGAGCAATTGCTGGCGCTAGGCGCGATTCCGTTGGGCAAGACCAACCTCGATCAATTCGCCACCGGGCTAAATGGCAGTCGCTCACCGTATGGCGCGTGCCCGAACAGCGTGTTGCCGCAATATCCATCGGGCGGTTCCAGTGCCGGCTCTTCGCTGGCGGTGGCGCTCGGCGTGGCGAGTTTTTCCTTGGGTACGGACACGGCAGGTTCCGGTCGTGTACCGGCGGCGCTGAACAATCTAGTGGGGTTGAAAGCCAGCAAAGGGTTGATCTCCACGGCCGGTGTGGTTCCGGCCTGCCGCACCCTCGATTGCGTGACCACGTTCACCGCGACTGCTCGGGAAGCCAGTCAGTTGCTCGCGCTCACTGCGCACCTTGATCCCCGCGATGAATACAGCCGTAGCAATCCGTTGTGGAACGACGGCTCGGCGTTTGGTGTACCTCGCCCCTTCCGATTTGGCGTACCGCGTGCTCAGGATCTGGAGTTCTTCGGCTGCCCTGAAGGCCCGTTGTTGTTTGGTGATGCCATCGATCAGCTCAAGGCATTGGGCGGTGAAGCCGTGGAACTGGATTTGTCGCCGTTCCTTGAAGCTGCGCGATTGCTCTATGAAGGGCCGTGGGTGGCCGAGCGCTACAGCGTCGCCGGCGAATTGATGGAGCAAGACCCTGAAGCCGTACTGCCGGTGATCCGCGCGGTGCTGGCCAAGGCTCCAGCGGTGAACGGCGTGCAAACTTTCCGCGCCCAGTACCGGCTTCAAGCCCTGAAAGCCCTGTGCGACCAGGCACTGGACGGCCTCGATTGCGTGCTCACACCCACCCTCGGCCGCCCAGTCACGCTGGCGGAACTGGACGCCGAGCCGGTGCTGCGCAATTCGGAACTGGGCTACTACACCAATTTCATGAACCTGCTCGATTACGCCGCCGTCGCCGTGCCCAGCGGTTTCATGGGCAATGGTTTGCCTTGGGGCGTGACGTTGTTCGGGCGGGCGTTTACTGATCAGTATTTGTTGGGAGTGGCGGATGCGTTGCAGCGCCAGCAAGGTTTGCTCTCGCCTGTACCGACGGCTGCTGCGCGTAATGACCGGGCGCGGTTGGTGGTGTGTGGTGCGCATCTGGATGGGTTGGCGCTGAATTGGCAGCTCAAGCAGCGCGGGGCACGACTGCTCGAGACGACGGTTAGCTCACCGGACTATCAACTGTATGCCCTGGCCGGCGGCCCGCCGTTTCGTCCCGGGATGGTTCGCGTGAAGGACGGGGGTGTGGCGATTGCCGTGGAGGTTTGGGAACTGCCGAGCCATGAGCTGGGTTCTTTTCTGACCGGTATTCCGGCGCCACTAGGGTTGGGCAAAGTGCAATTGGCGGATGGGCGTTGGGAGAGTGGGTTTATTTGTGAGGCGTATGGGTTGGAGGGGGCGGTGGATATCAGTCACTTGGGTGGGTGGCGGCGTTACCTCGCTCAATGATCTATTTCGGCGGGGCGTGTGTACGATCATTCGCCCTGCACATAGAACAGTTATTTCCCGGCGGTGCCATTAGAATGCCTGCCATCGGGTCACTGCCAACGGAATTGTCATGCCGCTTCACTCGCCGCTGTATTCGCAACGTTCGTTGGTCCTCACGCTGATCGCGCTGCTGGGCGCAGGTTTTCTCGCCACATCCTTCCTCAGTTACTACGCCTCGCGAGCGTCAATCCGCGACAACATCATCAACACCGAACTGCCGCTGACGTCGGACACGGTCTACTCGGAAATCCAGAAAGACCTCGTCAGACCGATCCTGATTTCCTCGATGATGTCCCGCGACACCTTCATGCGTGACTGGGTGGTAAACGGCGAGCAGGATCCCGAAAAAATGACCCGTTACCTCAACGAGGTCATGACCCACTACGGCGCCTACACCGCATTTTTCGTCTCCGACACCAGCCTCACCTACTACCACGCCAAGGGCGTACTCAAACAGGTCAAAGCCACTGAACCCCGCGATACGTGGTATTTCCGCGTACGAGACATGGCCGATCCCTATGAGATCAATGTCGACCCGGACCTGGCCAACAAGGACAACCTGACCTTCTTCATCAACTACAAGGTCTACGACTACAACAACCGTTTCATTGGCGCGGCCGGCGTCGGTCTGACAGTCGATGCTGTGATCAAGCTGATCGACAAGTATCAGCAGCGTTATCAACGCAGCGTGTTTTTCGTCGACAAATTCGGGCGCCTGGTACTGACGGGCGCCGAGGGTGGCCCAGAAAGCGCGCGGATCGGGCGGACCCTCGGCGAGCTCGACAGCATGAAGGACCTGGTCAGCCAACTGCCCAAACCTCACAGCGGTAGCTACGAATATTCCGTCCGGGACCAGGGGCATTTCCTCAATGTGCGTTTCATTCCGGAGCTGAACTGGTACTTGTTCGTCGACAAACGCGTAGACGGCGCCCTCAGTGAAATCCGCCAATCGCTGTACCTCAACCTCTTGATCTGCCTGATCGTCACGCTGATTGTGCTGGCCCTGCTCAACCGGGTGATCAAGCGCTACCAGGGCAAGATCCAGGCCCAGGCGATCCTCGACAGCCTGACCGAGTTGCCAAACCGCCGCGGTTTCGACCTGTTGGCGGCGCAAGCCATGCACGAAGCCCAGCGCGAGCCCAAACCGCTGACCGCGTTGCTGTTGGATCTGGACCACTTCAAGGTTTTGAACGACACCTACGGTCACCTTGCCGGCGATCAGGTACTGATCGGCTTTGCACGGGATCTGGAGAGTTGCCTGCGGCACTCAGACATCGTCTGCCGTTGGGGCGGGGAGGAATTTATCGTGCTACTCAAGGACACTGATGGTGAGACCGGTCTGATGGTCGCCGAGAAAATTCGTCAGCATGTCGAGCAACAGCGTTATGCCTACAACGTTAAGGCCTTGCAGCTGACCGTGAGCATCGGCCTTACCACCCTGCAGACCGATGACACCTTGCACACGCTGCTGTCGAGAGCGGATCATGCGATGTACCGGGCCAAGCAAGCAGGCCGTAACCGCACCTGCGTGGAAATGCCTCACTCCAGTTATGAATAACCCTACATGAATAAGCCAGATTTCTGCCCGGCCTGCGGCGCTTCCAACGACTGCACTCTGGCCGACCCGCGAACCGCCGATCGGGCCTGCTGGTGCTACGGCGTCAGCATCGACCCGGTGGTGCTCGAAGCACTGCCGCCCGAACTGCGCGACAAATCCTGTTTGTGCCCACGCTGCGCGCAAGTCGAGGCGCAGCTGTAAGCAACCGCACAACCGATCACGTAAGATACGCGCCCCTTTCCTACCGATCCCTCGTCATGCGCATTGACCGTTTCCTCAGCAACCTGCCGCGCTTCAACCGTAAGCAGGTGCGTCTGTTGCTGGTGGAAAAGCGCGTCAGAATCGACGGAAAAATCGTCAGCGACCCTCACGCCGACGTACTGGAATTCAGCCGGGTGGAAGTCGACGAGGAGCTGCTGCAAGTCGGCAAGCCTGCACGCTACTTCATGCTGCACAAACCGCCTGGCTGCGTCAGTGCAACCCGCGATCCGCAACACCCGACCGTGCTCGACCTGATACATGAGCCGGACAAGGAGGACCTGCACATCGCCGGGCGCCTGGACTTCAACACCACCGGCCTGATGCTGATCACCAATGATGGCAGCTGGTCGCGACGCCTGACCCAGCCGCAAACCAAACTGCCCAAGGTCTACTACGTCGAGACCGAGCAAGAGATTGGCCCGGAATACGCTTTGAAATTCACCGAAGGGCTGTACTTCGCCTTCGAAGACCTCACCACCCAACCCGCCGAGCTGGCCGTACTCGGACCAACATCCGCACGACTGAGCATCGTCGAGGGCCGTTATCATCAGGTGAAGCGGATGTTCGGCCATTTCGACAACAAGGTGCTGCGCCTGCACCGCGAAAGCGTGGGCCCGCTGGTGCTCGACAGCGCCCTGAAACCGGGCGAGTACCGCGCATTACGCACCGAAGAGATTCAATTGTTCTAAGCAGGCGACCGCTCAGCAGAAGTTGTCGAACAATTTGCCAAAGATACTTGCGCGATGACGTGACCCCTGCTTGAATCAGGACGTCGGCCGAAATGTGACCGATGAGTCACAACATACTTCCAAGAAACTTTTTGCCGGTAGAGAACCCTCAGGTTCCGCCTTCCCCGGCAGACTGCCCGCCAATAACAATACCCGTCGACCGGACTGCAATGGATCGACATGGGCCTCTCAAATTCCAGGCGTATGCCTACCTGTCACAAAGCTCGTGCAATCTGATTTGCACGCATACCCGCTTGCCAGGAGTCTTATGACATGAGGCCAGAAATCGCTGTGCTGGATATACAGGGTCAGTATCGGGTTTACACGGAGTTCTATCGCGCAGACGCCGCAGAGAAGACCATTATTTTGGTCAACGGCTCGATGGCCACGACTGCGTCGTTTGCACAAACCGTGAAAAACCTTCACCCGCAGTTCAATGTGGTTTGCTACGACCAGCCCTACGCGGGCAAGTCGAAAGCCCACAACCTGCACGAGAAATTGCTGACCAAGGAAATCGAAGGGCAGATCCTCCTGGAGCTGATCGACCACTTCGCCGCCGAACACGTGCTGTCGTTTTCCTGGGGTGGCGCCGCGACCCTGGTCGCTCTGGCCCACCAGCCACGACGCATCGAGAAAGCCGTGATCAGCTCGTTCTCTCCGGAGATCAACGCGCACATGCTCGACTACCTTGAGCGCGGCATCGATTACCTCGGCAGCCGGGACGGTGACCGGGTCGGCAACCTGGTGAACAGCACCATCGGCAAACACCTGCCGACACTGTTCAAGCGCTTCAATTATCGGCACGTCAGTTCCCTGGCCGAGCATGAATACGGGCAGATGCACTTCCACATCAGCGATCTGCTGCAAAGTGATCGCCAGTGCTTCTTCAAAGCCGCGGAGAAAATCAACGTGCCGGTGCTGTTCATGAACGGCGAATGGGACGAGTACACCGCTGCCGACGGCGCTCAACTGTTCGCCAACCATGTGCAACACGCTACTTTCACCACCCTGCAGGCCACCGGCCACTTTCTCGACATGGAACACAAAGCTGCTTGCCGAGATAGCCGCGACGCACTGTTAGGTTTCCTGAAACCGGCGCAACACGTCAGCCGACCGCGTTACCACTACGTCCAGGACCAACATGCATTGGCCATCTGAAACAGCGTCATCGTGAGCAAGCCCCGCCCTGTAGGAGCGAGGCTTGCCCGCGAACGACCGTCACGCGGTCCCAGCGGTTGTTCCACGCGGCGCTAAAGCCATCGCACGCAAAGAAAAACTTCATTTCCACGCCCACATCTGGTACAAAGTCAGCCGCTCTGAGCGGGTGTCGTATAATGGCATTACTCCAGCTTCCCAAGCTGATAACGAGGGTTCGATTCCCTTCACCCGCTCCACTATTTTCAAGGCCTCCAGCGGTATCGAGGTAGCGTCAGGCGAGACTGGTGACAGTTTCAGTGACAGTTACTCAGAATTCGCGTATCACGCTTCCGGCCAGCCCCGCCCTTACCAAATTCCCCTTCTGCCGCATCGTCCTGAAAAAACCTGCCGACAAACGCTGTTTTCGGGGCTCCTGCCCGCCTACTGTCGGATCATTGGTCGTTGCTGACGCTTCATCATTTTGATTAGCTTTTCCGCAGCCAGAAGATCAGCCAACTGAATTCCGAAGTCGTTCTTCGAATCTACGAATTGGATATCGTCTCTGATTAGCTTTTCAATCACACCGCACAAGAATAATGTAGAGAAACAAACTTTTTTTGAACGTACATCTACATGAAAAATTGGCTCACGTTAATCCTTGGCCTCCCCACCGCAAATGCCACCGAGCGCATGCGGGCTTGGCGTGCCCTAAAAGCCTCTGGAGCGGCGGTCTTACGTGATGGTGCCTATCTGTTACCGGATACCACTGCCTGTCGAGACGCGCTAACGTCTGTCGAGCGCGACATCCTGTCCATCAATGGAACCGCTTTCATTCTTCCTGTCGTAGACCCTGCCGGTGAGCGCTTTATTGAGCTGTTCGACCGTAGCGATGACTACACCAAGCTAGGTGCAGAGATCGAAGTGTGCCGTGCACAACTCAATGCAGAGAATGCGCTGTCCACCACCAAGCAGATTCGCAAGCTGCGCAAAGCCTACGATCAGTTGGCCAACATCGATTACTTTCCAGGTCAGCCGAAGCAGCGGATCGACTCAGCTTTGCAGGAGCTTGAGACTGCGGTCAGCAGAGCCCTGTCTGCGGATGAGCCGCATAGCTGCAACCAGCCAATAATGGCACTGAGTCTCGGCGACTATCAGGACCGCGTATGGGCAACACGCAAGCGTCCCTGGGTTGACCGACTGGCCTGTGCCTGGCTGATTCGACGTTTCATTGACCCACAAGCTCAGATCCTTTGGTTGAACACTCCACAGGACTGCCCAGCCGATGCCCTGGGTTTTGATTTCGATGAGGCAACCTTCAGTCATGTCGGCAACCGTGTGACCTTCGAAACCCTGCAAGCCAGTTTTGAAATCCAGGTGCCCGGTCTGGGCCGAATTGCTGCCTTGGTACATTACCTCGATATCGGCGGTATTCAGCCGGTGGAGGCGGCCGGCATCGAACGGGTACTAGCAGGGCTACGCGAAACCATTACTCATGACGACCACTTGCTGGCTGCTGCAAGCGCCATCTTCGACGGCCTGCTCGCCGCGTTTGTGAAAGAGGAACAACCCAATGAGTAAGGTTTCCCTATCAGCTGATGAACAGGATCAGCCAAGGCCTGAGGTGATCAGTTTCCGCGAGGCGTTCTGGTTCTGGCTGAAGCTTGGCTTTATCAGTTTCGGCGGGCCTGCAGGGCAGATCTCGATCATGTACCAGGAGTTAGTAGAACGCCGACGCTGGATATCGGAACGGCGATTCCTGCATGCCCTCAACTACTGCATGTTGCTCCCTGGGCCGGAGGCTCAGCAGCTGGCAACCTACATTGGCTGGTTGATGCATCGAACCTGGGGTGGAGTGATTGCCGGGGGGCTCTTTGTACTACCCTCTCTGTTCATCCTGATTGCCTTATCCTGGATGTATATCGCGCTCGGCGACGTACCGGTGGTGGCGGGTCTCTTCTATGGCATCAAGCCCGCCGTCACGGCCATCGTGGTACAGGCAGCTCATCGGATCGGTTCACGAGCACTGAAGAACAATTGGCTGTGGGCCATAGCAGCGGCTTCATTCGCGGCGATATTTGCATTTGATGTTCCCTTCCCGCTGATCGTTCTGAGTGCGGCGCTGCTCGGCTACCTGGGGGGCCGTTTTGCCCCCGAGAAATTCAGAACCGGAGGTCACAACACCGCCAAAAAATCCTGTGGCCCAGCCCTGATCGATGACGACACTCCGCCCCCTGAGCATGCCCAATTTAGCTGGGTAAAACTGGCGCTGCTGGTGCTCGTCGGCGCTGCGTTGTGGGCTTTGCCAATGGGGATCTTGACCACTCTCTTCGGCTGGGAAGGCACCTTGACCCAGATGGGCTGGTTCTTTACCAAAGCCGCGCTGCTAACGTTTGGAGGTGCCTATGCGGTGCTTCCTTATGTCTACCAGGGCGCAGTCGGTCACTATGGGTGGCTGACACCAACACAGATGATTGATGGCCTGGCGCTGGGGGAAACCACTCCTGGGCCGCTGATCATGGTGGTGGCCTTTGTTGGCTTCATCGGTGCCTACGTCCTGCAAGTGTTCGGCGCCGATCATGTATTTCTCGCCGGAGCCGTCGCAGCCACTCTAGTGAGCTGGTTCACCTTCCTGCCTTCTTTCCTGTTCATCCTCGCGGGCGGCCCGCTGGTGGAGTCAACTCACAACGAACTCAAGTTCACCGCGCCGCTCACCGGGATTACCGCTGCTGTAGTTGGGGTGATTCTCAATCTGGCAGTGTTCTTCGGCTATCACGTGCTGTGGCCCAAAGGGTTTAGCGGCAACCTCGATTGGCCCTCTGCTCTGATCGCAATTGCAGCCGCTATCGCCTTGTTTCGCTTCAAGCGTGGCGTGATTCAGGTACTGATGGCCTGCGCGCTCGCTGGTTTGGCAGTGCATCTGCTGCGCTAGAAAGCGTGCGCTGATCAACCTTCTGTCCCTGTGCCGCCAAGTCGTCACCTGGGTTCGACGCTTCGCCGGGAGTAGGTTCTTTGTCTTGCCGCCCGGCACTGAGTGATTTGATCAGAGCGACGAGCGCACCCAGTTCATCGTCATTGAGGGTATAGGTCACCATGACCGGCGGGTAGCCTTGTACCAGTCGGGCCTTCGGATCGAGGATCGACTCTTTCACGTAGGGCTCATCGACGAGCACGCTGGTGCCATCGGCAAGCTGTTCAGTGCGACCGTACAACCCCTTCTGGCACTGCCATCCTGGCTATGGCAGCCACCGCAGGCGTATTTTTCGACCAGCAGCCGGCCTTTTTCCAGCACGCTGTCCTGACTGGGTTTTGCAGCTGTTGCTAATGTCTGCGCAAAAGTCGGTTGGCTGTTCAGCCATTGAACAAAGGTGGCCTGGCCTTCCACGATCATATGGCCGCGCATGTTGTATTGACCTACGCCACAATATTCAGCGCAAAGAACTTCATATTTCCCCGTTTTAGTCGGTGTAAACCAAAAGTACGACATCATCCCTGGCACCATGCCCATCTTGCTGCGCATTTGTGGGACATAGAAATCGTGCAGCACATCTTTAGAGCGCAGTAAAACTTTTGCCGGCTTATCGAGCGGAAGGCGAACGTCATTGTTTAATATAAGTACATCGTCTTGCCCAACAGGATCCTTGGAGTCAAGGCCGAAGGGATTGGCGGAATCAACAAACTTAATATCCGATTTGCCCAGCTTCCCGTCCTCGCCGGAAAAACGAAAAGTCCATTGCCACTGCTGGGCGACCACTTCAAGTTCATAAGCATTTTTCGGAACCCGAACGAAGCCACGGTAAACAACCAGACCTGGCGCCAACATCGCGGCAATACCTACCGAGGTCACGATAATCAACCATGCTTCTAACTTTTTACTTTCTGGCTGGTAGACCGCCCTGGCACCCTCCTTATGACGATAACGCATCTCATCGGTATGCATAAGCATCGCCACAGAACAACATCGTCAGATCAATACTAATCTGACGCCAAAAACAGGCTAGACAAATACCATCTATCTTCATGGCAAAGTCCGCAGGAAGTATAGTTCATGGCCGGAACGAGCGCTTTTCCTGAAAAGCCGTGCCGCTTGGATATTCCAACCTCAGCATCAACTTCATTACTTGAAACTATTCGCTATATATAGCTGTAAATATTCAGCAACACATCTCGCCTGGATGACACGTCGAGTAAGCGAGGTCCGGTTGCCAGCTATAATCAGGTCTGATTACGGAAGGCAAAGATCGTCTAAAAGCGCCCGCGAAGATCCTTGCCTATGCATTGCGGTCAGACAAGTGACGGCCAAGAGCTATAGCGTCCAGCCGTCCACAACGGAGATTTCGTCATGAGTGCCTTGACGATCGAAGGCTGGTGCAAAGTCAACGGACAACAAAAGTCGACCTCGGTGGGTGAAATCCATTTTTACGTCGATGGCCCCCTCCATAAGGGTCTGGAGGACGCTGAAGAACGCCTGCAGAAGACCCATGAGCGTGAAGCCATGGTCGATGTCGACATGGACACACTGGAGTTGAAATTGCCAGAGGGATACGGCCCTTTGTCCGACTGCCAGATGCGCGTCTATATACACAACGAGCGCGGTCAGTTCCATCTGGTCGGGCATCGAGCAAGTGATGGAAGCTTGATCTATAGCAACGCGGTTTTGATTGATCAGCTGATTGACGCCTAGCTCAGACGGAATTCTCGGCCATTGGTACACGAAAGGGACAGACGAAAAGAGCGCAATCTGTCCCTTTTTCATTAATGCATCAACGCGTCGCAACGATAAACAACCGTGGGAACGGCAGCAGCACTGAACCATCGGCCAACGGCGGATAGGCCAGTTCGATTGCCGCTTGATACTGCTTGAGATACTGCGCCCGCTCCGCCTCATCCAGCGGATCGAGAAACGGCCGCAATCCGCTGCCCTTGAACCACTCGACCACACCAGACGCGCCGCCAGCAAGTGGATGATGGTAAGTCGTGCGCCACACATCGACACGCGAACAGTGGGCTCGCAGCATCGAGTAATAACCACTGGCATCTGCCATCTGCGTCCGCTGCCCGGCGGCGCCCGCCAGTTTGTCAACCCATGGACCATCGGCTGCAACTTCGCGCATCAAGCGATGCGAAGGTTCGTTGAGATTGTCCGGCATCTGGATCGCCAGACTGCCACCGGGCGCCAGTTTGCTCGCCAGCGCAGGCAGCAACTTCGCGTGATCAGGTAGCCACTGCAACACCGCGTTGGCGAAAATCACATCGAACGGGCCGTTTTCGTTCCAGGTATCAATATCAGCCGTATCGAATTGCACCTGCGGCAAGCGCTTGCGGGCGGCGTCGATCATATCGGTCGAACTGTCCAAGCCACGCACAGTGGCATTGGTGAAGCGCTCAACCAGCAACTCAGTCGAATTACCAGGGCCGCAACCGATGTCGATTGCCGAGTGCGGGTCCACAGCAGGGATCGCGGCCAGCAAGTCACGGGCGGGACGTGTGCGTTCATCTTCAAAAGCGACGTATTGTTTGGCGGACCAACTCATTGCGTTCTCCTGTCGGTGCGTTGTTGTAGCAAGAGGCGGGAAACCGGTTCGCTACGATACCTCGACCGGTGCGCTCTGCCCTATCCGACCTATGGCGAAAGCGGTCAGTTAACCCGCCAATACCCACGAGACCAAACGTACAAAGAGGATTTGAATGAGCATTTTTATCGCAAAATCTTCTGAAGCCATAACCAAACCGACCGTTCTCCGAACTAGAAACTAAGCAATTTTGACAGCCTAAAATTCACATCTATAGTCCGATTGCGGCTCATCGAAAGGAACCCGAACCCGTTAGCTTGCACGCAATGAGTAAGGCCCGCTCATGCCTTAAACCCACTCATGAGCCGCAAAACCCGACCAGGATTGATGAACGCCTCATCTTTCCATCAGCGACACAAAAACAACACAAAGTACAATAAATGACAGCTTAATGATGCTTGTCACCATTGACGGCAAGAGCTTCCATATCCGTGGCAGGACCGTCTGCTTGCTCGCTGAACACAGCGTGGTGTTCTACGAGATACCTGTAGGTGATGCCGGGGTACTTTCCAAAAAAACCGGCCTCATGGGTAACCTCATGGGTCGGTTTTTTATTGAATATGGAAATGTAATTAGAATTTCCAACACGCCGTCGCTGTCTGAAAATCAGGCGCATCCCGATAAGGAACACGGCTATGAAGTTCGCAAAAGTCGCTCAGACACTTGCCCTGTGGGCGGGCAGCCCCAAGACGTTCATGGGGGCGATCATTCTGATTTTTCTGTGGGGGCTGAGTGGGCCGATTTTTCACTTCAACGACACCTGGCAGCTGGTCATCAATACGTCGACCACCATCATCACGTTCCTGATGGTGTTCCTGATCCAAAACACCCAGAACCGCGACACGGATATTTTGCATTTGAAAATAGATGAGTTGCTGCGGGTGACAAAGGATGCGCAGAACGCGATGCTGGGGCTCGAAGCGCTGGATCTCAAGCAGTTGGAAGCGCTGAGAAAGCAGTATCAGCAACTTGGCGAGGGCGAAACAATTTCCGTGGACGGGACCGTCGTCGAGGAAAAAGGCAAACCGGATTTGAATAAATGCTGATCGGAAAGTCGCGGGTGGACCGAGGCCACCCGCGCACTCCGATGGCTAGCGACTGGTTTGCAGCGCCTTGGCCATTTGCAGATGGCTCTGCAATTTTGGCAGGGTTTCTTCGGCGAAGGCTTTGATTTCAGGCACGTCGGTGGTCTGCGCTGCCTGTTGCAGCTGTTCGATGGCTTCCTGGGTGGTTTTCACCTGACTGGCCGCGTAGGCCTGGTCGAAGCTCGCGCCGTCCTGCACTTGCGGCATCAAGGCTTTGGCTTTATCGACTACCTCTTCGCGCGGAGCCACCGGCAAATCCAGTTGCTTGGCGATTTTCGCCAGGTGCTGGTTGGCGGTGGTGCGGTCGTTGATGACGACGATGGTGTAGTCCTTGACCTCTTTGGATTCGGTTTTCTGGTGCGCCAGCCGGCTGGCTTCGATATCGGCCATGCCTTTGGCCGATGCATCGTTGATGAATTCGGCGGGGGACTGGGCAAAGGCACTGCTGGCGCACAGGCCCAGCAACGTGGCAAAACTGGCATTGCGTAATCGGGTGGCCATCCGGCTCATGGTCGCGCCCTCCTCGTAAAAAATTCAAACGGGAGCTTACGCTCCCGCCTCTCAATCAAAACTACCTTCACCGCTATTTCGATTTCTGACCACCTTTGCGGCCCATGTCGGGTTTCACAGGGTCTTTATCGACAGTCGTGGTGGTAGTTTTCCCACCTTTGCGACCGGTTTCAGACGCCTTCGTTCGATCGTTGGCGAAGTTTCCCGAGTTCGAGTTTCTTGAATTAGGCATGATTCTCTACCTCTTGGTGATGATCGCGGCGAGCAGGAGCCCGCATAGAATCAGAATTTCGATCGCCGCAAAGGTTTAGAAAAGTTGAAATCGCCGCGACGAACGGTGGCAGATTTTTCAAGCCCCGAGGCGCTGGTGATGTTCGCGCTTGACGGCATACATGGCCTCATCGGCATGCCTTAACAGCTGCTTTTCCTCGGTGCCGTGCTCGGGGTAATGAGCGACGCCGATACTCGGCAGAATGTTCACGCTGTGCCCATCCAGGCGCAGGGGTTGAGCCAGAACCTGACGGATTTTTCCCGCCACGTTGTTGGCGTCTTCCGACGCGTGGATGCTGTGCAACAACACCACAAATTCATCACCCCCCATGCGCGCCACGGTGTCGGTTTCACGCACGCAGCCTTTGAGCCGATTGGCGACCGCTTGCAACAGCATGTCGCCGACTGCATGGCCGTGGGTGTCGTTGACTTCTTTGAAGCGGTCGAGGTCAACATACAGCAATGCCATACGCCCGGAATCCGCCCGAGCCAGCGCCAGTGAGTCTTTGAGCCGGTCACGGAGAAGCTCGCGGTTGGGCAACTGAGTCAGTTGGTCGTACTGGGCCATGCGCTGCAGTCTGGCATGCAATTGCTTGCGCTCAATCGCTGTGGCGACCTGGGCGCAAACGTATTGCAGCAGTTCCTTGTCCTGCTCGGTGTAGCGCTCACCACCGGGTACGCTTTTAACGATCAGCGCACCGATGGTGCCGTTTTGTGAACTCAACGGCACACCCAGCCAGCAAGGTGAATGCCGGCCCGCGACCAGCGCTTCAAACCCCGCCAGTGGATTGTCCTGATCCGGGGTCAGCAGAATCGGCAAGCCGCTGCGAATCACCTCGGCGCAGAGACGTCCTGTGATCGTTCCGGGCTGCTCGGGTTGCTGCTCATGGTCGTTGACGTGATAGGGGAAATTCAGCTGTGCACAGTGTTCGTCATGCAACGCCACGGAAAAATTCAGCGCCGGCAGCCATTCACCGATGATCAAATGGACGCGCTTGAACAGCGCCAGTAAATCTTCCGCCGCGTGGGCTGCTTCGGAGATCGCATACAACGCCGCTTGCCGGGATTCGGCCTGCTTGCGCTCAGTGATGTCGCGTGCCACGGCGATTCGCAGTTGGTCGACCTCCGACCAGCGCGCCGACCAGAGGATGTGCGCCACTCGGCCATCTTTGCGCAGGTAGCGGTTTTCGAAATTGAGCTTGGGGTCGCCGCCCATGATCTCCCGCGCGGCATCGAGGGTGCGCTGACGATCGGCGGGATGCACCAGGTCGATCATCGGCACGCCGATCAGCTCTTCGGGGGTATAACCGAAAATACGCTCGCAGGCCGCGCTGACAAATACGAAGCGACCTTGTTTGTCGACCGCACAGACGGCGTCCAGCAAGAGATCAATGTAACTCGCCAACGGCGCGGAATTTCTGGTTGCCATAGTGCGGTGAGCGTGTCCGGACAATGCAGCAATAAAGAACTCTCCCTGACCCCATCAGTGCAACTGACGCCTCCCTGCGATCAGTCTCAAGCCTTGTTCGTCACCAACCCCGGCAATGCATGCGCCAGGGCGTTGATGGCGAAACCGATAAACATCACCCCACACAGCCGGGTGATCAACAGCTCATGGCGCTGGTACAACATGCGCACCTGCCGCGCACCGACAATGCCAATGAGGATAGCGTAGGCCATGAGACCGCCAACGAAGCTCAGGACAATCAGCCACGGCAGCATCGACCAGTGAAGCAACTCGGCACGGCTGGACAGCAGCGCCGTAAAAGTCGCTACCGCCACCGGGTAAGCCTTCGGATTGGTCAGGCCAAACAGAATGCCGTGCCAGAACGGTTGCCGCGCCGGGCCCTGTGGCACTTCAACACTGCTGCGACGGGCACGAACCGCGCGCAGACCGAGCCAGAACAGATACAGCCCGCTGAACACTCCCAGCACATCGAACGCGGTACTGCCGATTTCCCGCGCACCGACAATCGCGATCAGCGCGGTGCTGCACCAGACCACATCCCCCAGCAAATGCCCGCAGAGAAACCCTGCCTCGGCCCTCCGACCACGCGCCGCACCGATGCCGAACACCGCCAACACACCCGGCCCCGGCGTGATGCCGTAGATAAAGCCCGAGGCGAGAACAGCCATTAGCAGCGATGGGGTCATTGGAAGTCCTGTTGAGCCGGGGTGAATGCACGCAAGTCTATCCCAGGTCTCCGGGGATCGACTTACTGATCGTCGAAGAACTTCATCCGCGCAAGGGCTGCTGCCGACCGATTAACCTTTAAGTGCTTCTGGTACGACGTATTGCTTACCGTCATAACGGAGAGTGACTTGGGTTGTCTTCAATTTTTTGGATTCGCCATCGCATAGCTCGCCCACCTTGAAGCTTTTCGTCAGCGTCACAGTGGAGCTGACAATGAGGTCTGCGAACCCGTTTTGCATCGACTGAGCGATACCGACCGTTCGCTGCGTCCGCGCCCCCTCTCCTGCGCAATTGCCGTCCCACTCGCCATTGCTGGTATCGACCACCAGCCCTTCCAGCACGGGGCGTAGAACACTGCCATCCTTGAGATACAGTGCCAGTTCTGTTTTCGAATAGGGACTGACACTAGACTCATGCGCAAATTTCGAACGAATGCCAAACGCACGCTCGTCAGTGTTCAGCTTGTACCTTGCTGTATCAATGGCCAGCCCTTCATACGCCACAGCATCCGAATAATAGGCGTCTTTTTTTCGGTAGTTGGCTAGGCGCTTCGAATTCGATGAATGGATGAGCGACAATTCCAGATCGACATTCCCGCCGTCATTACCTGCATCTACGAAGTCCGGGGTAAACGTCGATGTGGCAACAATCGTCAGGTCGTCATATGCCGGCCAAACCTTGCACAGCGTGAATGAACGCTGGCCGAATGGCGCCTCATCTTCGCAACCCGCTTGAGCCTGGCCGGCAGCAATGATGAGGCCGAGTACGGCGATTGAACTCAGCAGTTTCTTGGTAGTAATCATTGTCTTCCCTGATCGTCTCGAATCGCTCGCAGTACTTAAACGCCCTTGAAACCTTGTGGAAGGACATAGGCTTTGCCGTTGTATCGGAGTGTCGTCAGCACGGGTTTGGCGGTGATTGATCTGGATTCACAAGCCTCCCCCTCGCCTTTGCCCATGATACTGGTGGCCACCGATTTGACGATCAGATCCGCAAATCCATGTGAGCTGGTTTTGCCGATCTCGACGGTTCGAACGGTGTTGTAGCGCTCACCAGCACAATTGGTATCCCATTCGCCGCTCTCCGCCTCCGTGATGAGCCTGTCCAGGACTGGACGCAACTGATTGCCTTCTTTTACATAGAGCGACAGCCAGGTTTCAGCCATGGGATTGGCGCGAGAAGAACCGCTGAATCTGATCCGTACGCCAAAGGCTCGCAGTTCTGGAGTGAGTGTGTAGCGGGCGGTATCCAGTTGCAGGTCTTCAATACCAAATGCATCAGACACGAAGGCAGATGCCTGATGGAAGGATGCCAGTGGTCTCGATTCACTGCCCGACACTACCGCAAGACTGAGGTCATAGATCCCGTCACTACCCGAACTGTCGAAAGAGGGATTCGCTTCGTGCTGCGAAGTGGCAGTCAGAGTAAGGCCGGGATAAGCGGGCCAATCTTTGCAAACGGAAAAACCGAATTCGTCACTCAACGGTGGTGGCGCACATTCGGCGAACACTTGGGCCGTCATTATCAAGCTGCACGCAGCCAAACTCCCCATCAACCCAGACTTCAATGTCATGCCCTGCTCCTTGTTTACCTCAAAAACCCAGACAATTTCAGCCGCGCACTATCCCCGGCTCGGCAGGTCTGTTCAATCATTTGTTACGGCAGACGAACGGGGGTGGTCTAACCCCCTGCATGACGCTGTAGTATGTTGTATTACAAACCACTACATCGAGACCGTCATGTCCGTCATGTCTTTACGTCTGCCAGACGAAATCGCCGATACCCTCGCCAATCTTTCCAAGGCCACTGGCCGCAGCAAATCATTTCTCGCGGTGGATGCTCTGCGTGAATATCTCGCGAGGGAAGCCTGGCAAATCGAGGAAATTCAGAAAGCACTGAAAGAAGCCGATGCTGGTGACTTCGCAACGCCGGAAGAAGTGAATGCAATCGCTGACAAGTGGACAGCCAATGCGGGTTGAGTGGCTGCGTACCGCATTAAAAAATCTCGATGACGAAGCCACTTATATAGCAATTGAGAATCCGAAAGCCGCAGCGGACTTCGTCCAAGCCATCCTTGCCAGCGTCGATCACCTTGCACGCTTCCCGGCAACCGGCCGTGAAGGCCGCCTGCCCGGCACTCGAGAATGGGTCTTGCCAGACCGACCTTATCTAATTCCCTATCGAGTTCGCCAAGGACGCCTGCAGGTACTAAGGGTCTTCCATACCAGACGTCTTCCGCCTACCAGTTGGTAAACACTACAAAATCAGGGCACTGGATAGAACGTCATCCGTGCCTAATCCCCTCCTCAATCCGCCCATTCAACCAGTTCAACGCCTGATCCCCACCCCGCCGCTTGTGCCAAACCAACACAAACGTAAACGACGGAATATGAAACGGCGGCGGAACCACGATCAACGACTGCTCATCGATATTGAGCAACCCTCGGGAAGCGACGGTGAGGATCAGGTCGGTGCCGCTGATGAGTTCCGGAGCAACGCTCCAGTGCGGCAGGCTGATCGCCACGCGACGGCGTTCACGCAGGGCTGTCAGGGCTCGTTCGATTTCCGGGGTGCCGCTGCCGCGCATTTCCAGCAGGACGTGGGGTCGGGCGAGGTAGGTTGGCAAGTCGAGCACGCCATCGGCGGGCAGGCTGTTGCGGTCGATCAGACAGGCGTAGTGCTCTTCGAACAGCGGAGTGCTGCGCAACTCGTTCGGCAATTCTGGAAAGACGCCTGCCGCCACGTCGATGTCGCCGTTGAGCACCCCCTCGAGCATGCCTTCGCGGCTGGCATGGCTGATTTGCAGATCGATGCCCGGCGCTTCCCGGCGCAAGGTCCGTATCAACCCCGGCAGGACGATTGCAGCGCCATAGTCGGACATCGCCATTCGAAACGTGCGCTTGGCGGTGGCCGGATCGAAGGTATTCGGTGCCAGCAGCGATTGCACTTGAGCCAGGGCTTCGGCCAACGGAGCCATCAACTCCAAGGCTCTCGGGGTTGGCACGAGGCTGGCGCCCGCTCGCACCAGCAAAGGATCGCCAAGCAGATCACGCAATCGCGCCAAGGCATGACTGACGGCCGGCTGACTCAGGTGCAGGCGCTCGGCGGCACGGGTCACGTGTTGCTCGCTGAGCAAGGCGTCGAGGATCACCAGCAAATTGAGGTCGACGCGCCGAAGATCATTCATCTGATGCATGTTCTGGATAGCTATTTGGAATTTAAATCTGCGCGACGAATACTTTAGAGTCCAGCAAAACCTGTTGGAGAATCGTCATGAGTACGTTGCATTGGGCCGGGCTGTTGCTGCTGGCCGTGATAGCCGGGGCGGTGGTGCCTTTTCAAAGCGCAATCAACGCCAACCTCGGCCGCGGCTTGGGTCATCCGTTGTGGGCGACCCTCGCGTCGTTGTTGGTGAGTATTGTGGTGTTGTTGCCGGTTATGTTGGCGCTGCGTTTGCCGTTGCCGTCGCTGGCGTTCATCAGCAAAGCGCCACAGTGGATGTGGGCCGGTGGCGCGTTTGGGGTGTGCTTTATTTCGTTGGCGCTGATGCTGCTGCCCAAGCTCGGGGCGTCGGGGTTTATGGCGTTGGCGCTGGCCGGGCAAGTGGTTGCGTCGCTGGCGCTGGATCACTTCGCAATGTTTGGATTGGTCGAGCGGCAGATGACCGTGTCGCGGGGGGTTGGCGCTTTATTGCTAGTAGCGGGAGTGGTGTTGATTCAGTTCAGCGCTACACCGGCCAAAGCGGTGATTGCAGCCTCTTGAAAATCAAAAGATCGCAGCCTCCGGCAGCACCTATAGGGATGCGTGGTCCCAGGTAGGAGCTGCCGAAGGCTGCGACCTTTTAAAACTTGTCGAGCGTGCGCAGCTTCTGCGGCAACCCCCACATCAGCAGCGCCACGGCGATCAGCGCACAGACGCCGATGACATACAGCGCCGGCGTGGTACTGCCGGTCAGGTCTTTGATCCGCCCTACCATCACCGGGCTGACAATGCCGCCGAACTGGCCGAGGGTGTTGATCACCGCGATCCCGCCAGCAGCCCCTGCGCCAGCACCGGCCAGCAGTTTCGGCGGCAGGGTCCAGAAGCTCGGGATGGACGCGATGATCCCGGCACCAAGCAAGCCCAGCGCGACAATCAGGAAGGTCGTGTGGTTAGCGAAGATCCCCGCACAGAAGAACCCCACCGCGCCCACCGCCACCAATCCTGCGACAAACTTGCGCCGCTCACCGGTCGAGTCGGACAACCGCCCGATCACCACCATGCTGATGGCGCCGCAGATGTAAGGGATGGCGGTCAGCAAACCAATCATCACCGGGCTCTCGGTGCCGGCGCTGCGAATCAGTTGCGGGGCCCAGAAGTTCAAGCCGTAGGACGCCACCTGAATCAGGAAGTAGATCAGCCCGAGCGTCAGGAAACCCGGAATCCGCAGTGCGGCGAGCAACGAGCCGCCACTCTTGTGCGGTTCATGGTGAGCGATACGGCTGGCCAGCAGCGTTTTCTCTGACGGTGTCAGCCAATGGGCGTCCTCTATGCGGTCCTTGAGCAACGTCAGCACCAGCAAGCCAAGGCCGATGCAAGGCACGCCGCCCAGCAGAAACAGCCAGTGCCAGCCGCGCATATCGAGGAAGCCGTCGAGGTGTTGAAGCACCAGCCCGGAGAACGGTGCGCCGACCAGACCGGCAAACGCCGACGACAGAAACAACATCGACGTGATGCGCCCGCGATAGTGCTGCGGGAACCACAGCGTCAGGTAATACAGCACGCCTGGGGCGAAACCTGCTTCCATCGCGCCAATTACAAAGCGCAGCGCGTAGAACTGCCATTCGCTGTTGACGAAGACCATGGCGGCGGTGGCCAGCCCCCAGGACATCATGATCCGGGCGATCCAGCGCCGGGCGCCGACCTTGTACAGCATCATGTTGCTCGGCACTTCAAAGATCACGTAACCGACCACAAACAGCCCGGCGCCGAGGCCGTAAGCGGTATCGCTCAGGCTCAGGTCGGTCTGTAGCTGGAACTTGGCAAAGCTGATGTTGATGCGATCGAAAAACGCGAACAGGTAGCAGACAATGATCAACGGCATCAGGCGCCAGGCGACTTTGCTGACCAGGGCTTTTTCTTCGTCGTGGCTAACGGACGGGCTCGCGCCCGCCTCCAGTACATTAAGGCTCATGATGGTTCTCCAGGCGGACTGCCCGTGGGTGTCCGATTGTTTTTGTTGTCTGGTGTGGGATTACAAGGTTGTGATGGATTGCGGGGACGGATGCAGATCGCAATTGCGTCCGGCCTTGGCCAGTTGCCCGGGTACTTCGTGGCCCAGCAGTGCGGGTAACCCTCGCGACAATTGCAGCAACAGCGGCAGATCGATGCCGGTGTGAATGCCGATCTCATCGCACAGGTTGACCAGGTCTTCGGTGCAAATATTTCCCGAGGCCCCTGGCGCGAACGGGCAACCGCCGAGCCCGCCCAATGCCGCGTCGAAGCGTCGGGCACCGGCCTCATAGGCGGCCAGTACGTTGCACAGACCGAGCCCGCGGGTGTTGTGGAAATGCAGGGTCAAGTCAGTGGGTGAAACGCGCTGCAAGACCCGCCGCACCAGACGATCAACCTGCCGCGGATTGGCCATGCCGGTGGTGTCGGCCAGGGTAATGCCCTGAATCCCGAGTTCCTGATAAGCCTCGACGATTTGCAGCACGCGATCTTCATCGATCTTGCCCTCAAACGGGCAGCCGAAGGTGGTGGCGATGCTGGCGTTGAGTCGCACCTTCGTCCCGTGAACGAATTGCACGATCTCGCCAAACGCGGCCAATGAGGCTTCGCAACGCATGCGCATGTTGGCCAGGTTGTGGGTCTGACTGGCGGACATCACCAGATTCATCTCGTCGGCCCCCGTCGCCAGCGCCCGTTGCGCGCCTTTCAGGTTGGGGATCAACGCGACGTAAATCACCCCCGGTTGCCGGGTGATGCCCTTGAACACCAGCTCACCATCGCGCAGCGCCGGAATCGCCTTGGGGGAAACGAACGAGCCTGCTTCGATGCGACTGAAACCGGCCAGCGACAGCTGATCGATCAAGGCAATCTTGTCGGCGGTTTCGACCCAGGTCGGCTCGATCTGCAAGCCGTCGCGGGGGGAGACTTCCTGAACAATCAGAGTCTCGGAAAAATCGGTGATCATTGCACCACCCCTTGAGCTTTCAGCCGTTCGATGTCCGATCCTGTCAGGCCCAGTCCCGCGAGGATGCCGTCGGTGTGCTGGCCCAACGCAGGTCCGGACCAGTTCACGCCACCGGGCGTCTCGGACATTTTCGGCACAATGCCGGGCATCTTCACCGTGGCACCGCCGGGCAGGTCGGCGTTGAGCAGCATGTCCCGCGCCTGATAGTGCGGATCGGCGACGATGTCGGCGACTGAATAGATGCGCCCGGCTGGGACTTCGGCGGCTTCGAGAGCAGACAGCACCTCATCAATGGGCAGGCTGCTGGTCCAGTGAGTGATCGCCGCATCGAGCACGTTGCTCTTGGCGGCACGCCCGTCGTTATGGGCGAACTCCGGAGCCTCGGCCAGATCACGGCGACCGATCACGTCCATCAAGCGCTTGTAGATCGGGTCGCTGTTGCCGGCGATCACCACGTAGGCGCCATCGGCCGTCAGATAGGTGTTGGACGGCGCGATACCTGGCAAGGCCCCGCCGCTGCGCTCACGAACATGGCCGAGCATGTCGTATTCCGGCACCAGGCTTTCCATGACGTTGAACACACTTTCGGCCAGGGACACATCGACCACTTGCCCACCGCCCTGCCCGGTCTTGACCCGCAGCAGCGACATCAAGGCACCGATTACCGCGTGCAGCGAAGCCAGGGAATCGCCGAGGCTGACGCCCACCCGGGCCGGAGGTGAACCGGGCGTGCCGGTGGTGTAGCGGATCCCGCCCATGGCCTCGCCGATGGCACCGAAACCCGGACGATCACGGTACGGGCCGGTCTGGCCATAACCGGAAATACGCACCAGGGTCAGGTTAGGGTTGAGGGCGTGTAACACGTCCCAGCCCAGACCGAGTTTCTCCAGGGCGCCGGGGCGCAGGTTTTCGATCAGGACGTCGGCACTGGTCGCCAGTTGCTTGACCAGCTCAATGCCTTCGGGGGATTTGAGATTCAGCGCCAGGGACTTCTTGTTTCGCGATTGCAGGTACCACCACAGCGACGTGCCTTCGTGCAGCTTGCGCCATTTGCGCAGCGGGTCGCCCTGACCCATGGCTTCGATCTTGATCACTTCAGCGCCGAACTCGGCAAGCATGCGCGCGGCGAACGGCGCGGCGATCAGCGTGCCGATCTCGATCACTTTGATTGCACTCAAGGGGGCAGTCATCGCGGGGTACCTCATGTTGTTCTTGGAATATGTGCCAAGGCTAGAGGACCACGGGGCCTGAAATCCAACCTTCAGTTGGCAACGAGCGTTCGCGAAACGCGAACGCCTTGAGAATTACCGCGACCTTAAGTCCGCTATCGCGAGCAAGCTCGCTCCCACATTTATTTGTGTCAGGCGTTGG
>NZ_JALBYU010000007.1 GCF_029963765.1 Pseudomonas sp. UYIF39 | reverse complement strand
TCGCGTGCACGCTCGCTCCCACTTGGTAAGGCATTCCCCTGTGGGAGCGAGCTTGCTCGCGATGGCGTTCTATCTGCCAATACAAATCTCAAACCCCTTTGAAGACGCCGGGTCGCTTTTCGATCATCGACCGCACGCCTTCCCTGGCATCCTCACTGGCCAGCAACTTCTTCACCAGCGGCGGCAAATCCCGCGCTGCCGCAGCTTCCCCTTCATAACGCGCCTGTCTTGCAGACATCAGCGTCGCCTGAACCCCAAGCGGCGCCTGCCGGGCAATCCGCTCAGCCAACTCAATCGCTCGTGGCAGCAGATCCTCGCTGGCCATGACTTCCTGCACCAACCCCAGGTGTAACGCATCATGGGCATCGAACTCATCGCCGGTCAGCAACCAGCGCATGGCATTGCCCCAGCCGGCGACCTGATGCAGGCGTAATGTGGCGCCGCCGAACGGGAAGATCCCGCGTTGCACTTCTTTCTGGGCGAAGCGGGTGTTGCTGGCACACAGGTTGATATCGGCGGCCAGCATCAATTCGATACCGATGGTCAGGCAGTAGCCTTGCGCGGCAACAATCACCGGTTTGCTCACTCTGGGGCCGGCGAACACCCCCCACGGATCGCAGCCTCCGGGCGGTGCCTGCCAGCCTTCGGCGAGGGCCGCGCTGGCACTGACCAGATCCAGCCCTGCGGTGAAATGTTCACCGTGGCCGAATACCACCGCCACCCGCGCTTCGCTGTCGGCCTCGAACTCGCCATAGGCCAGGCTCAGTTCGTTGAGCAGTTTGAGATCGAAGGCGTTGCGTTTGGCCACCCGATCCAGGCCGATCATCAGGACATGACCGTGCCGTTCACGGCTCACACGACTGGAGCAGGGCTGATTCATGGTGCATTTCCTCGGGCGGGGAAGGGGGTGTCAGACGGCAGGTCTGCGTCACAAGGGTGAACCGTTTTAGCGCGATCGTCAGCAGGGCTGGGCCTTGGAAAAATAGACCGTTGCCCGATTATCCGCAAAGCGTGTGACAGAACGCTGTACACGGCAGTTTTCCGACAAATAAAGCTCCCTTTTTGAGCGAATTCCGGTATAGTGCGCGCCGGCCTTTAACAGGGCCGCGTTTAGGTAGCGCAATTCCCCGAAGTCAGCTTCGGCTGCACATCCGCACAGCGGACTCTCCCTTGACGAATCTTTTTCATTCATTCGTTTTCGCAAATCCCCGCCGACAAAGCAGCCAGGGCGACTCTTGAGTCTTACACGGCATGCGCAGCTTTGGAGCATGGGTCTTTGCGGATGCACTTAGAGGCAGACCCATGACCCAGGAAACCGGCGGCTTCGCCGCTTTTAATCTTAATCCGAATATCCTTGCAGCCGTCATTGCGACTGGCTACGAAGAGCCTTCGGCTATTCAGCATCAATCGATCCCGATCATCATGGCCGGCCACGACATGATTGGTCAGGCGCAAACCGGTACGGGTAAAACCGCTGCGTTCGCCCTGCCGATCCTGCATCGCATCGATCCTGCTAAGCGCGAGCCGCAAGCCCTGATCCTGGCGCCAACCCGTGAGTTGGCGCTGCAAGTAGCAACCGCTTTCGAAACCTACGCCAAGCAAATGCCGGGCGTTACCGTTGTGGCCGTTTACGGCGGCGCCCCTATGGGTCCACAACTGAAAGCAATCCGTAATGGCGCACAGATCGTTGTCGCCACTCCGGGCCGTCTGTGCGACCACCTGCGTCGCGACGAAAAAGTTCTGTCGACCGTGAACCACCTGGTTCTCGACGAAGCGGACGAAATGCTCAAACTGGGTTTCATGGACGACCTCGAAGTTATCTTCAAGGCCTTGCCTCCAACCCGTCAGACCGTATTGTTCTCGGCCACCTTGCCGCAGTCGATCCGTGCCATTGCCGAACGCCATCTGCGCGATCCGCAACACGTGAAGATCCAGACCAAGACTCAGACCGTTACCGCGATCGAACAGGCTCACCTGTTGGTTCACGCTGACCAGAAGACCTCGGCTGTATTGAGCCTGCTGGAAGTTGAAGACTTCGATGCCCTGATCATGTTCGTGCGCACCAAGCAAGCGACCCTGGACCTGGCCAGTGCCCTGGAAGCCAAAGGCTACAAAGCCGCTGCGCTGAACGGTGACATTGCTCAGAACCAGCGTGAGCGCGTGATCGAATCCCTCAAGGATGGCCGTCTGGACATCGTTGTGGCGACCGACGTTGCTGCTCGTGGTCTGGACGTTCCGCGCATCACTCACGTGTTCAACGTTGACATGCCGTACGACCCGGAATCCTACGTTCACCGTATCGGCCGTACCGGCCGTGCCGGTCGCGAAGGTCGTGCACTGCTGCTGGTGACTCCGCGCGAGCGCCGCATGCTGCAAGTGATCGAGCGTGTAACCGGTCAGAAAGTTGCCGAAGTTCGCCTGCCGGACGCTCAGGCTGTTCTCGATGCCCGCATCAAGAAACTGACCAACAGCCTGTCGCCGCTGGTGGCTGATGCCGAATCGACTCACGGTGATTTGCTGGATCGCCTGACTGCCGACATCGGTTGCACCCCGCGTGCACTGGCCGCTGCTCTGCTGCGCAAGGCAACCAACGCTCAGGCGTTGACTTTGGCTGCAATCGAGAAAGAACGTCCACTGGTGCCGAACAACGCACCGCGTGGCGATCGTCCAGAGCGTACCGGTGATCGCCCGGACCGTGGTGATCGTGAGCGTCGTGCTCCGGTTCCATTGGCCGAAGGCCGTGCTCGTTGCCGTACCGCGCTGGGTGCGCGTGATGGTATCGCTGCCAAGAACCTGCTGGGCGCTATCCTCAATGAGGGTGGTCTGGCTCGCGAAGCAATCGGTCGCATCCAGGTGCGTGACAGCTTCAGCCTCGTTGAGCTGCCGGAAGATGGTCTGGAGCGTCTGCTGACCAAGCTGAAGGACACTCGCGTTGCCGGTAAGCAGTTGAAGCTGCGTCGCTATCGCGAAGATTGATCCGCTCTCAGGCTGATTGATCGAACATAAAAAATCCCCGACTGGTTCGGGGATTTTTTATACCTGCCGTTTGTAGCGGGGTTATTCCGTCGCTGTTCCTCCGCCTGCCGTGATCACTTGTACGCTCATGCGTGGCGTCGCCAGATCGAGCCCTGCTTCGTCCAGGTGTCGCTTGAGTGACAGGTTGAACGCTCGGGACACTTCCCATTGCTTGATCGGTGCGGTCTTGAACCGGGCACGAAGAATCGCGTTGCCTGACTCGAAACTCTCGACACCCTGTATCTCCAGGGGCGACCAGATGTTGCGCCGTTGCAGTGGGTCGGTGCGCATCTTCTGGCCGACATCTCGCATCAGTTTGATCGCGTTATCGATGTCCATGTTGGAAGGTATCGCCACCCGGAAAATCGCGTAGCCGAATTCCCGGGAGTAGTTCTTGATGCTTTTGATTTCGCTGAACGGGATGGTGTGGACGATGCCGTCAATGTCCCGCAGGCGCACGGTACGAATGGTCAGCCCTTCGACGGTGCCCAGGTGGCCGCCGACGTCCACGTAGTCGTCGATGGCCAGCGAGTCTTCGATGATGATGAACAGCCCGGTGATCAGGTCCGCCACAAGCGACTGCGCACCGAAACCAATGGCCAGGCCGATCACGCCGGCACCGGCCAGTAATGGCGTGACGTTCATGCCCATGTTTGCCAATGCGACGATCAGCGCAATGATGAAAATCGCCACGAACAAGATGTTGCGGATCAACGGCATCATCGTCTGCGCGCGAGCATTGGCCAGGCCTTTGCGCGAGCGGGTGAGGGCGTGGTGGACGGCAGTGTCGCTGAGAATCCAGATCAGCCAGGCAAAAATCAGTGTGCCGCCGAGGCTGAGCAGTTTGACGCTGACTTCATGGCCTTCGCCCTCGGTGAACGCAATGAGCGACATGCCCCAGACCCGCAGGCCGAGTTCGATGAACGCCAGCCACACCACCAAGTGGGCGAGTGTGTAGAAGAAGCTTTTCAGGCGATCCGAATACAGTGCATGACGCTTCACGCTGCGCTGTGGTTTGAGTGAATGGCGGCGCACCAAGCCGTTGATGACCATGCACAACACCAGCAGCACGGTGCAGATCAGCGACTGACGCAGCGCGGTGCTGGTATCGCCGGCCGAGACGAACGTGGCGAACAGCGAAATACCCACCAGCACCAGCGCCGGCATGTACCAGAAGGTCCCGAGAATCTCGATCGTGTCGCTGAGGGCGCGGCGAGTCAGGCGCCGGGACAGCGGTTGGTTGCGGATCAAGTGGGCGATGGGGCGACGGAACCGCAGGATGAACAGCCCCGTGAACAATGCTGCCAGTACGTTGGCGACCGTCGCGGCGATGTGCGCCAGATGAATGCCAAGGCTTTCGACCAGTCGCGGATCGTTCAGGGCTTCACCGAAGGCGGCGAAACTGCCGATCAGCCACAGCGGTCGAAAGGCTTGATGCCGCAGGATGTACAAGGCGCGGTGGCGGTGTGGGCCGTCGAGCACCGAAAAGGCGATCACGCAGATCGCCGAAAAACAGGTGCCGACCACCAACGCATAAGCCAGGACCATGGCCAGGCTTTTGCCCAATGACGAAGGCAGGGCGTAGCTCATGTAGACCGTCATTACCAGCGCAATCAACCACGGCCCGAGTTTGCGCAGGGCGAAGCGCAACATGTCCAGGGCCTTGGGGTGCTGTGGCAGTTCTTCGGTCAGGCCAAAGCGCATCCGTACCCGGTGGCTGACCCAGATCAGCGCGGCGGCCAGCAAGCTCCAGAGCATCAGGATCATGGCAAAGGCAAAGATGATCGGCAGCCATTCATTGGCCGGCAGCACCAGCGCTGTCAGTTCATCCTCGGCCAGTTTGAACTCTTCGGACCAGCGAGTGAGAGGGCTGTCGGCTCCGGAAAACTGTTTTTCGAAACTGGCGAGGGTGCCACCGATCAATCCCAGGACGCCTACTTCGGTGGCTGGCTGGGCCTTTTTGGTGACATCGCGCAGCTTCTTCAAATCCGCCAGCAATTGGGTGCGTTGCTGATCGTTCTCCAGCGACTTGATGACTTCGTCCAGGGATTGCCCCAAGGGTTCTTGCGCCTCTGGCTGTTTTGCCGAGCTGTTGAGCAGACTAGGCAAACCGACCGCCTGGGCGGGCGCCATCGGCAGCAGCGTCATGAGGCAGACTAGGAAGAAACACGGCAGGGCAAAAAGACGAGCGAACACTAGGCGGTCAACCTCGGGGCGAGCAGATCGACCGAGTGTACGAGCCCGTCAAAATCAATGCGAGCCAGGGGTGAGGATTTATTCGTTGAGTTTGGCGAGGATCTTGAAAATCACGGTGGCGAGGATCATCAACATGCCGATCCACATCGCGAACACGCCGACGTTCTTGTCGCGAAAATTGAAGCCGATTGCCAGCATGATCATCCCGGCAAGAATCGGAATCAGCATGGCGTGGAACGAAGACAACGAGATCATGAGCGACTGCCTTGTCGAAAGGGGTAGTTAAAGTGTAGGAGCTGTCGAGTGAAACGAGGCTGCGATCCTTTGATCTTGTCTTTAAAGCAAAGTCAAAAGATCGCAGCCTCGTTTCACTCAACAGCTCCTACAGGGGGTTACGGCAACTCGCGGCAGGCGTAAAACGCGCTCAGCACTTTGACCAGGTGCGCCAGATCATGGCTGCCGCACAGTTCACGGATCGAATGCATGGCGAAGGTTGGCAGGCCTATGTCCACGGTGCGCACGCCCAGGTGGCTGGCGGTGATCGGGCCGATGGTCGAGCCGCAACCCATGTCGCTGCGCACCACGAAGCTCTGCACCGGTACTTCTTCGGCCATGCACAGGTGGCGGAAGAATCCGGCGGTTTCGCTGTTAGTGGCGTAGCGCTG
The DNA here is from genome assembly GCF_029963765.1 of Pseudomonas sp. UYIF39. Taxonomy (GTDB): domain Bacteria; phylum Pseudomonadota; class Gammaproteobacteria; order Pseudomonadales; family Pseudomonadaceae; genus Aquipseudomonas. Next base: position 293,174 of record NZ_JALBYU010000007.1, on the reverse strand, counting down.
GTTGCTGTTTACCTTGATCACCGGGCCGGCGTTGAGTTTCGGGCCGTGGTTGGCATCGTGCTTGTCGGCATAGTTGGGGTGCACGCCATGGGCGTTGTCAGCCGAGACCAGCAGGGATTTCTGAATGGTGCGCACGAACTCATCGCCTTCAGGCAGCAGGCGACGCAGCGTCTGCTCCAGCATCGGGCCATCGGCGCCGCAGGCCGAGCAGGAACCGACTTCTTCGTGGTCGTTGCAGACCAGCACGCAGGTTTCTTCGGTTTCGGTGGTCAGCAAGGCTTGCAGGCCGGCGTAGCACGACAGCAAATTGTCCAGCCGTGCACCCGCGATAAAGTCGCCATGCAGGCCGATGACCGCAGCGTTTTGGGTGTCGTAGAAGCTCAGCTCATAGTCGAGCACCACGTCGGCGTTCAAGCCATGTTCGCGGGTGAGTTGATCGGTGAGCACGGCACGGAAGTCCACGCGCTCGTCACCGGCAAATTGCGCAAGGATCGGCGGCAGTTCGGTCTGGGCGTTGATCGCCCAGCCCATGTTGGCTTCACGGTTCAGGTGAATGGCCAGGTTCGGGATGATGGCGATCGGCGCCTTGAAGTCGACCAGTTGGCTCTCGACCTTGCCGTCACGGCGGAAGGTCACGCGGCCGGCCAGGGAAAGGTCGCGGTCGAACCATGGCGCCAGTAGTGCGCCGCCATAGACTTCGACGCCCAGTTGCCAGAAGCCCTGACGTTGCAGTTCCGGCTGGGGTTTGACCCGCAGGCACGGGCTGTCGGTGTGCGCGCCAACCAGGCGAATGCCGCCGTGCAGGGGCGAATGACGGCCCATCTTGAATGCGACGATCGACGAGTCGTTACGGGTGACGTAGTAACGACCGTTGGCTTCGGTGGTCCATGGCTCGCGCTCGTCGAGGCGTTGATAGCCCGCCGCTTCCAGGCGCTGAACAAGGCTGGCGGTGGCATGGAATGGGGTAGGGGAGGCCTTGAGGAAATCGATCAGGCCTTGGTTCAACTCTTCGCGCATAAGTAGCTCCAGACAGCAATGGCGCAAGTTTAACGTATTGGCTCATGGCATTGCAGAGACAATGCCGTTCGACGTGCGCCGGCTGCCGATTGGCGAAGAGGATGAGTCAATCGGTGATCAGCTTGCCATTGAGGAACACTTCGCAACGTTGCTTGCGGCCTACATATTCATGTTTGCTAGCGAGGTATACCTCGTTGAATTTTTCCTCCGAGATACCCGGGATCTGTCGAATGTATTCGTCCACCAGTCGGTCATAGGCGGCTTCGGTGATGAGCTTGTAGATGTCCCGGCGATAGAAGAAGCCCAGTTGAAAGCCGAGGGTTTCGCTTTGATGGTTTGTCTGCCCGGCAAAGCAGTTTTCAAAGTCGATGGCTTTGAGTGGGGTCCGCGGCGTCTCCGGGATCATGATGTTGCCGGCCCAGAAATCCATGTCCGTGATGTTCTTGTGCGACAAGGAGCTCAGCAATTCGAAGGCATCGAGAATGAATGTTTCGACGCTGTCCGGGTTGCGTTTAAGCCATTGCACACCGTCGATATGATCGTCGAGCAGGCGCGTGATTATGAAATTTTCCTGGGTCAGCCCCAATCGGTCCTTGGTATAACCGAACCCTTGCAGCGGCGGCATTTGCACGCCACGGCGTTGTGCTTCGAGCGTGTTGATCAACTCTTCCAGCGGCCGGTCGAATCGGCCATTGCGCTGTGGTTTGCCAAAGGTGACCCGCATTTTTGCCTTCAAGGTATCCAGCGGCTGGACCTTGGCAAACAGTGGCGCATCACCGGAGGCCGGCGGCGCACTCGCACGGGTGAGCTTGTGGGCACGTCGTTTGTGTATGAGCTGTTCAAGCGCCTGTTGTGCTTCGGTTGAAGGCTGCTCGCTAAGGTGCAACGTGGTGTTGAACAGGCAAAAGGTGAACGGGTAGTCGTCTTGGAAAGTCTTGTTGCTGAGCACGGGGGCTTCCTGCCGGATATCAAAGTGCCTTTGTTTTACGTTTCATTACAAACTCATGACGATATTTTCACGCCATTTTTACGTCTATTGGAGCCAGAAATAAAAAACGCCCTTCAATGGAAGGGCGTTTTTTGCTTCGGCGGCTATTTAAAAAGGAGCAGGGCACTCGAAGCGCAAGCGTTCGCCGCTTTGCGGGTGAGTGAAGCTAAGCATGCTCGCGTGCAGACATAGCCGTGGCCAGGCGGCCAGTGCTTGCTCGTGGGCATAGAGGCCGTCACCCAGCAGCGGGTGGCCGATGGAAAGCATGTGCACGCGCAACTGATGGGAGCGGCCGGTAATCGGCGTCAATTCGACACGGCACCAATCGCCGCAACGCTCCAGTACGCGCCAGAAGGTCAGGGCATTCTTGCCGAATTCATGGTCCACCACATGTCGTGGCTTGGTCGGCGGGTCGTAGCGCAAGGGCAGATCGATGCTGCCACTGTCCAGTTCCGGTTGTCCCCAGCAGAGGGCGGTGTAGGCCTTTTCGGTTTCGCGGTCGTGAAATTGCCGGGACAGCTCGCGATGAGTGTCCGGATCACGGGCCAACAGAATAATGCCGGAGGTTTCCCAGTCCAGACGATGGACGATTCGCGCTTCCGGGTAGCCGTTTTCTTGCAGGCGGGTAATCAGGCAGTCCTTGTTGTCATCGGCCCGGCCAGGGACAGAGAGCAGCAGGGTCGGTTTGTTCACCACCAGTACGGCGGCGTCCTGATGGATGATGCGGATGTTGGACAGCGGCATTAAAACAGCCTCGTAACAAACGCCAACGGCGGCTCAGGCCCCTTCCATTAACAGGAGGGGTCTGAGCCGCCGTGGCTCCAGCCGGATCGACTAGCGGTCAGGCAGGGTGATATTGAGTTCCAGAATCGAGCAGCTGCCCTGGTTTTCCAGAGCGACGTGCACGTCATCGGACCCGATATTGACGTACTTGCGAATCACCTCGACCAATTCCTTCTGCAAGGCTGGCAGGTAATCCGGTGTACTGCGTTGGCCGCGTTCGTGCGCCACGATGATCTGTAGACGCTCTTTCGCTACCGACGCGGTGCTGACCTTTTTGCTGGCACGAAAGAAGTCAAAAAGATTCATTATCTACCTCCAAACAGGCGCTCGAAGAATCCCTTCTTCGTTACATCGAGAAAACGATGCTCCACGGTTTTGCCCAGCAGACGATCGACCGCATCGCTGTATGCCTGACCGGCATCGCTCTGGTCGTCGAGAATGACCGGCACGCCCGAGTTGGAAGCTTTGAGTACCGCTTGGGATTCTGGAATGACACCCAGCAGGGCGACTGCCAGAATCTCTTTGACGTCTTCGACGCCGAGCATCTCGCCATCACTGACTCGTTGCGGGTTGTAGCGGGTCAGCAGCAGGTGTTCCTTGATCGGCTCTTCGCCCTTTTCCGCGCGGCGCGATTTGCTGGCCAGCAGGCCGAGCATGCGGTCCGAGTCACGAACCGAGGACACTTCCGGGTTGGTCACGATAATCGCTTCGTCTGCGAAGTACATGGCCAGGTGGGCGCCTTTTTCGATGCCGGCCGGAGAGTCGCAGACTACGTATTCGAAGTCTTCTTTCAGCGCCATCAACACCTTTTCCACGCCTTCCACGGTCAGCGCGTCTTTGTCGCGGGTCTGACTGGCGGCCAGTACGTAGAGGTTTTCCAGGCGTTTGTCTTTGATCAGGGCTTGTTGCAGGTTGGCTTCGCCGTTTACCACGTTGACGAAGTCATACACCACGCGGCGCTCGCAACCCATGATCAGGTCGAGGTTACGCAAACCGACGTCGAAGTCGACAATAACTGTTTTGTGACCGCGCAGTGCGAGGCCGGTACCGATAGCAGCACTGGTGGTGGTCTTACCCACACCACCCTTGCCGGATGTAACCACGAGAATCTTGGCCAAGGTGTTTCACCCCTAAGGAAAAAGGACATTTAGCCCCTGAAAAACATCTCTAGAAAAACTACTGCAGTCGGACAGCCTTGGCTGGAATTCGGTCCAGAACGGCGCTTACCTCGGGTAAACACTGCTTATGGCCTTTTTCCTACTTCGTTTGAGCCGTTTTCGCTACGTTTTAGAGATGTTTGGAAAATGCGGCAGTATCCGTTAAAGCCGAATGATGTTCAACACATCGCCCGACAGGCTGACCTGTACGCCCGCGCCCCACAAAGGGTCGCGACGCAGATCCTCCGAAACCTTGTAGTGGCCTGCGATGGAGACCAGTTCAGCGCTCATTTGCTGACAGAAAATCCTGGCTTTCGTGTCGCCTTTGACGCCGGCCAACACTCGACCACGCATCGGGCCGTATACATGGATGTTCCCGTCGGCGAGAAGTTCCGCCCCCGGGCTGACCGACGAGATCACCACCAGATCGCAGCCCTGGGCATAAATCTGCTGCCCACCGCGTACGGGCGAGGTGATGATCTTCGTTGGCTTTATAGTCGGCTCCGGTGGTTTTTCCGGTTTTTTCTTGACCTGGCCTTCGAGCGGGTCCAACGGACGCTCACGGGCGCCGGACGGTGGCAGCACCGGCAGGTCGACCGCGATGGCCGCGGCGATGTCTTCGATGCGGCTGGCGCGGATCGCCAGGGTGCGCAGGCCATGCTGGCGGCAGACGCGCATCAGGCCGGGCAGATCGACTGCGCCTTCGCTGGCCGGGAGTTTGTCCAGGGCCAGCACCAGTGGCGCGTTACTGAAGAAGTTAGGCGCCTGGGCGACCTTGGCGGCCAGTTGACGATCGAGGCTCTCGAGGTCGTTACGGGCCAGTTCCAGCACCGTAATGGCGAGCATGCTGCCCTTCAGCTGGAACACGGGATCTTGGTCTAGCGGTTCGGTTTGGCTCATGGTCGGCATACAACGACTTGTCACTAAAAGTGCCGAGACTTATAACGAGAACGCCCGCGAGCCGCAAGCCGGGTCGAACGATGTAGAATGCGCGGCCATTGTCTTTCCGGAACCTTTAATGGAACGCCCGCGTTTTCGAACAGCATTTCTTTCTCCGCGTTTCTGGCCGCTGTGGTGTGGCTTGGGGCTGTTGTGGCTGATTGTCCAGTTGCCGTATCCGGCGTTGCTGTCGATCGGTCGCGCCCTGGGTGCATTGATGTATCGAGTAGCGGGCGACAGACGGCGCATTGCCAAGCGCAATCTCGAGCTGTGTTTCCCTGAAAAAACCGCTGCCGAACGCAAGCGCCTGCTCAAGGAAAACTTCGCCTCAACGGGCATCGCGTTTTTCGAAATGGCCATGAGCTGGTGGTGGTCGCGGGAGCGTCTGGCGAAGCTGGCCCATGTCGAAGGGTTGGAGCATCTGAAAAAAGCCCAGCGTGACGGCAAGGGCGTGATCCTGATGGCCGTTCATTTCACCACGCTGGAAATCGGCGCGGCATTGCTCGGCCAGCAGCACACCATTGATGGCATGTACCGCGAACACAAAAATCCGTTGTTCGACTACGTCCAGCGCCTGGGGCGCGAGCGGCACAATGTCGATTCGCTGGCGGTGGAGCGCGACGACGTGCGCGGCATGCTGAAACTGCTGCGGGCCGGCCGGGCAATCTGGTACGCACCGGATCAGGACTATGGCGCCAAGCAAAGTATTTTCGTGCCGCTGTTCGGAATTCAGGCCGCGACCGTCACCGCCACCAGCAAGTTTGCGCGGTTGGGCAAGGCGCTGGTGGTGCCGTTCACTCAGGAGCGTCTGGCGGACGGCAGCGGTTATCGACTGGTGATTCATGCACCGATCGAGGGTTTTCCCGGCGAAACCGAAGAAGCCGACTGCCTGCGGATCAACCAATGGATCGAAGGCGTCTTGCGCGAATGTCCGCAGCAATACCTCTGGGCTCATCGCCGCTTCAAGAGTCGTCCTCCGGGTGAGCCGAAGCTGTACGCAAAACGCGGTTGAACCACCGTCCTTATAAGCACCATGGAGTGTTGCGATGAGTCCTGCTGAACCGGTTACAGGGTTGATTCTTTCCGGCGGCGGGGCTCGGGCGGCCTATCAGGTGGGTGTGCTGGCGGCGATTGCCGAGTTGTTGCCGGTCGGCGCGAGCAATCCGTTTCCGGTGATCGTCGGCACCTCGGCCGGCGCAATCAACGCGGTCAGCCTCGCCAGTGGGGCGATGGATTTTCGGGGTGCGATTCAACGTCTGACAGCCTTCTGGCAGGGCTTTCGCAGTCATCTGGTGCTGCGCAGCGACTGGCCGGGCGTGATCCACCAGGCCAGCCGTTTTGTCAGCCACAGTTTGCTCGGGATTGGCGCTCAGGTGCCGGTGGCGTTGCTCAACAGTTCGCCGCTGCGCGGATTGCTCGACGACAAACTGCAGATGAACGGGATTGCCGAGGCCATTGCGCAGAAGCAGTTGCAGGCGGTTGCGGTGACCGCGTTCGGCTACGAGTCCGGTCAGGCGGTGACCTTTTATCAGGGCAGCGGCACCATCAATGCCTGGTTGCGCCATCGGCGAATCGGCGTCCCCACGCAATTGACCGTCGATCACTTGCTGGCCAGTTCAGCGATTCCGCTGCTGTTTGCACCAGTGAAAATCGGTGAAGAGTATTTCGGCGACGGCGCGGTGCGTCAGTCGGCACCGATCAGCCCGGCGCTGCACCTGGGCGCCAGCCGAGTGCTGGTAGTGGGCGTCAGCGGCAACCCCCGCGGCGTCGACCCGGAACAACCGCTGCAACGCGCCTACACCGGTCAGCAACCGAGCCTGGCGCAGATCGGTGGGCACCTGCTCAACAGCACGTTCATTGACAGCCTGGAAAGTGACATCGAGCTGTTGCAGCGTCTAAACCAGTTCAGCCACTTGATGCCTGATGGCACGCCGATGCGCGCACTGGGAGTGGCGCCGGTGGAAGTGCTGGTGATTTCGCCCAGTCAGCCGATCGACGAAATTGCGGCGCGGCATCGGCAGGAGTTACCGGCGGCGTTGCGCCTGTTTCTGCGTGGGCCGGGGGCGACCAGGACGAGCGGGGCGGGGGTGCTGAGTTATCTGCTGTTCGAGGCGGGGTATTGCAGCGAGTTGATTGACCTGGGGCGGCGGGATGCGTTGGCCAAGCGCGGGGAGTTGTGCCGGTTTCTCGGGATAGCCGAGGCAGCGGTCACTGCTTGAGATTTGCGGTGCGGCCATCGCGAGCAAGCTCGCTCCCACAGTTGATCAGTGGTGATCACAAATAATGTGTTCACAGGAGATCGAATGTGGGAGCGAGCTTGCTCGCGATGGCGTCCTTACAGGCGCCGAAGGATCAGAAGTGAACCTTGACCAGGAAGCTGGTCACGCTCTGATCGGTTTTGAAGCCCTGACTGTCTTCAATACCGTACTTGTTTTTCCAGTAGTCATACTCGACACCCACGTACAACTGCTTTTCGCCAAGGTTCAGCGCCTTGCCCAAGTCGTATTTGACCTGTGGATTGAAGTGCAGGTTGGCGTGGTATTCGCCTTTTTTGTTGACGTCGTTGTCGACCACCCAGTCCATGAAACCGTCGATCAGGATGTTCGAATCGCCCATCGGGATGGTGTAGGACCAGACCGGAGTGACCTGCCAGATATTGTCACCCGGGCGGTCGCCTTCGGTATGACGGTTATAGAAGTTCAACTGGAAGTAGTCGAAGCCCGGGATCGCCAGGTCGAAACCGGGACCGATCAGGTAGGACTCGGTATCGTTTTCACCGAACTCGTAAGTCATGGCCAGCAGTACATCTTTGATCGGGCCGAATTCGAGCTTTTGGTCGAATATCTTGCCGAACGACAAGCGTGGGCTGATCTCGCCGTAGTAAGTGTTCGAGCCCGCGTAGCTATCGTCCTTGCCGTTGTAGAAAATCTTGTCGATGAACATGAAGTTGTCGCCGTATTTCCAGCCATCGACGTGTTCGAAGGTCACCGTCTGCTGAATGCGCGGGTTGACCTGGAAGTCCTTGCCATACAGGTAGGTCAGGCTGTTGTTCTGCCATTGCAGCAAGTCGCCGGCCATGGCCTGGCCCCCGGCCAGCAAAGATCCCGCCAGCATCAGGCTAGTGCACGTACGTTTCATTCGGTTGCTCCCAAAAAGTAGGTGGTTCCACGTTATTTTTCTAAGGTCGGCGCTCTGGTGTGGCGCCTTTTTCTGTCGCTGTAAAAAATCATCCAATCGGTCAGCTTCAGTGCTGTTAGCAAGAGCTGAGCCAAGGCTTTTGAAAAGCCAAAAAACTCCCGTTCGGCGGCTCAAGAGCAGTCGATTGAGAGTGTTTTTGGAGTGCCTTGGTACCGTCCAGCGCCGGGATAAGTTGGCTTTCTGGTCAGGAATTAAATCCGGGCTTTTTTTTAGACCAGATTCGGGCGGCCGCGGAGAATACTGACTCATTGGCCAGGTCTCAAGTGCCCCGCAACAGCGCACCGACGACAGGTTTGGAGCACGGTTGCGGATCATCTAGAAATGCACCTTCACCAGCAGGCTGGTGGTGTTCTCATGAGTGTCGAGATTGGCGCTGTTTTCGATGCCGTATTTGTCTTTCCAGTAGCTGTATTCGACGCCGACGTACACCTGTTTCTCCCGCCAGCCCAAGGCCTTCCCCAGGTCATATTTGATCTGCGGGTTCAAGTGCAGGTTGGCGTGGTAGGTGCCATGTGAGTTCTGGGCGTTATCCACGACCCAGTCGATGTAGCCGTCGATCAACAGGTTCGAGTTGCCCAATGGCAGGGTGTAGGACCAGGCCGGCGTGATCTGCCAGACATCGTCGCCGGGACGCGAGCCTTCGGTCTGGCGGTAGTAGAAGTTCAAGGTGAAAAAATTGAAGCCCGGTACCGCGAGGTCGAAACCGGGGCCGATCAGATAGGCCTCGGTGTCGTCTTCGCCATTCTCGTAGGTCATGGCCAGCAACACGTCCTTGATCGGGCCGAATTCGAAACGACGGTCGAGGATTTTTCCGAAAGACAGGCGCGGACTGAACTCGCCGTAATAGGCGTGAACGCCTTTGTTCCGGTCTTTTTCGCCGTTGTAGTAAGTGCTGTCGACGAACAGGAAGTTGTCGCCGTACTTCCAGCGGTCGGCGTGCTCAAAGGTTATCGTCTGCTGGATCGGCGGGTTGACCGCGAAATCCTTGCCATACAGATAGCTCAGGCTGTTGGTCTGCCACAGCAGTAAATCGCCGGCCATGGCCTGACTGGCGGCCAATAGACCACCGCCCAACAGCATGTTTGTCTGTGTCCGAATCATCTGTTGCTCCCTCTTGTTTTTATTGTTTGAGGCGCAGGCATCCACCCTGTGGGAGCGGGCTTGCTCGCGAAAGCGGTATGTCAGTCAACAATGATGTTGAGGCTGATGGCCCCTTCGCGAGCAAGCCCGCTCCCACAGGTTCTGTGGCGCTGATGTGTTAGTGCGGGTGGGCGTGGCAGTCGTTGATGGCCGCGCGTTCGGCGCCGCCGAGGATGTTGAACAGCAGGTTCAGCGACAAAGCACTCAATGTCGCCATGGCGATTCCGCTGTGGGTGATCGGGCTCATCCACAGTGGCAGGTGGGCGAAGAACTCCGGACGGACCACCGGGATCAGCCCCATGCCAATGCTCACCGCCACCAGCAACTGGTTGCGACGGTCACCGATGTCGGCTTCCTGAAGAATCTTGATGCCGGTGGCGGCGACCATGCCGAACATCGCAATCGCTGCGCCGCCCAGTACGGCGGGTGGAATCGAGGCCACCAGAAACGCCGCTTTCGGCAACAAACTCAACACCACCAGCATACCGCCGGCGACGATGGTCACCGAGCGGCAACGCACGCCGGTCATCTGCACCAGGCCGATGTTCTGCGCGAAAGAGGAGTGGGTGAAGGTGTTGAAGAAACCGGCGAAGAACGAGGCGCCGGCATCACACAGCAAGCCGCGACGGAGCATTCGTGGGCAGACGTCCTGACCGGTGATTTTGCCCAGCGCCAGGAACATCCCGGTGGACTCGACGAAGATGATCACCACCACCAGGCACATGGACAGGATCGGTGCGAGTTCGAATTTCGGCATGCCGAAATGCAGCGGGGTCACGAATTGCAGCCACGGCGCCTGGGCCATGCCGCTCAGGTCTACCATACCGATCAGGCCGCAGAGTACGTAACCCAGGCACATGCCGATCAGCACGGAAATGTTGACCCAGAAACCGCGCATGAAGCGGTGGACCAACAGAATGGTGGCCAGCACTAGTGCGGCGATGGCCAGGTAAATCGGCGAGCCGAATTGCGCGGCACCTGCACCGCCGCCGGCCCAGTTCACAGCCACGGGGAACAGCGACAAACCGATCGAGGTGATGACTGTGCCGGTCACCAGAGGCGGGAAGAAACGCACAACTTTGGACATGAATGGCGCGATGATCATGCCGAAGAACCCGGCGGCGATGGTCGCGCCGAAGATCCCTTGCAGACCGATGCCCGGCATGCCGGCCATGGCCACCATGCTGCCGACAGCGGCGAAACTGGCGCCCATCATCACCGGCATGCGGATGCCCATGGGGCCGATGCCCAGCGACTGCACGATGGTAGCGATCCCGGCCACCAGCAGGTCGGCGTTGATCAGGAAGGCGATTTCTTCACGACTCAGGCCTGCGGCCTGTCCGATGATCAGTGGCACAGCGATGGCTCCGCCGTACATCAGCAGAACGTGTTGCAGGCCGACCAGGATCAATTGCAAAAGGGGTAAACGCTGAATGGCGGGTGCGTCGGGGATGCGCGCTTCGGATAGCTCGGACATGCAACACCTCGGATCTTTTTTATTCTTGTGATTTTTGTATCTGGGGGGGGGGCCGCGGCGCGGCCAATCGCGAGCAAGCTCGCTCCCACAGGTCCTGTGTAATCCCTGTGGGAGCGAGCTTGCTCGCGATGCTTTTGCTACTTAATTGGTTGGAGCTCCCTGAACAATCCACGCACCGATCAGGTCACGTTCCTGCTGGGTCATCTGGGTGATGTTGCCCAGTGGCATGATCTGGCTGGTGACGGCTTGAGCCTGGATGCGTGCAGCGTTCTGGCGGATCTGCTCGGGGGTATCGAACATCACGCCAGCCGGTGCAGCACTGAACAGCGGGCTGGTCGGTTTGGCCGAATGGCAAACCGCGCAACGCTCCTGGATCACACTGTGAACCTTGTCGAAACCGGGGCCGGCGTTGGACGCCTGAGCCGGTGCAGCGACAGGCGCAGCAGGTTTCGCCGCTTCAGGTTTCACTCCACCACCGAGAGCGGTTTCCGGCAACGGCTGGTACTCGATGGTGCCAGGCGCCTTGGCTACTTCAGGGGCGCTGGGCATCTGCGCCGGGCCAGTCACGTAAGCCAGACAGATCATGCCCACGGCCGCAACGGGCAGGGTCCAGGCAAATTTGTGGCTGTCATGACGGGTGTTGAAGTAGTGACGCACCAACACCGCGAGCACCGCGATCCCGGCCAGGATCAGCCAGTTGTATTGGCTGCCGTAGGTGCTCGGGAAGTGGTTGCTGATCATGATGAACAGCACCGGCAAGGTGAAGTAGTTGTTGTGACGCGAACGCAGCAGACCTTTGGCCGGCAGCGCCGGATCGGGCGTGCGGTTCTCGGCAATCGCGGCAACCAGTGCGCGCTGGGCCGGCATGATGATGCGGAACACGTTGCCGACCATGATGGTGCCGATGATCGCGCCGACGTGCAGGTACGCACCGCGACCGCTGAACACTTTGCTGAAGCCGTAAGCGGCGCCAATGATCAGCACGAACAGGATGAAGCCGAGCAAGGCAGGGCGTTTGCCCAGGGCCGAGTCGCAGAGGAAGGAGTAGACGAACCAACCGACGAACAACGAGGCAATGCCCAGTGCGACCCCTTCAGGGCCGGTCAGGCTGCTGCCCGGTGCCAGCAGGTACAGCGTCGGGTTGGAGTAGAACACCACGCACAGCAGCGCGATCCCCGACATCCAGGTGAAGTAGGCTTCCCATTTGAACCAGTGCAGGTTGTCCGGCATGGTCGGTGGAGCCAGTTTGTATTTTTCCAGGTGGTAGATACCGCCGCCGTGGATCGCCCACAGATCGCCGGCCAGACCACTTTTCGGATTGACCCGATTGAGGTTGTTTTCCAGCCAGACGAAATAGAACGACGCACCGATCCAGGCCACGCCAGTAATCATGTGAACCCAGCGCACGCTAAGGTTCAGCCATTCCAACAGATGTGCTTCCACAGTCTTTACCTCTCGCCTGTCACTCTGTTGTCGAGTGATCAGACCTTCTCTTATTGGTGGGGGGCAAGGATCAAACGCTCATCCTCTTTGAAAAAATGCTCATCGCAGTTATTGCCTGTGCCACTGCGATCAACCACCAGGAAGTCATCCCGCTTTTCGATCGTCAGCACCGGATGGTGCCAAACGCCGCGATGGTAATTAATGCCCTGCCTGCCGTTGGTGACGAAGGCGCGGACCAAGCCTGATACAGGTTCATCGCCAAGTGGCGCGACCACGATCAGAAAAGGGTTGCCGAGCAGCGGAATGAAAGCCTGGCTGCCCAGCGGGTGACGCTCCAGCATGCTGACGGTCAGCGGCATGTCCTGCGCGTCGGCGCGGAAGATGCTGATGATCGCGTTGTCCTCTGGCGTGGCGGTTTCCACCGTCGCCAGTTTATGGAAGCGCATGGTCGAACCGTTGTTGATCATGAAGTGATCGCTGCCGTCGGTTTCGATCACGTCACCGAAAGGGGCGAAGGCTTCTTTGGTCAGCGGTTCAATCGTCAATGTGCGCATGCTGGTCTTCTTACCCTGAATTCGTTGTTGTCTGTTCTGACGCTATCGCGAGCAAGCTCGCTCCCACAGGGAAACGCGGTCAAATGTGGGAGCGAGCTTGCTCGCGATTGGGTTCAGCGCTTATTTAGCGACCTTGCCGAGAACGCGCAGGCGGCTAACACCACCGTCCGGGAACACGTTCAGGCGGATGTGGGTGATTGGGTCCAGCGCCTTGATCTGCTCGGCGAAGGTGTGTTCGGCGTGCATTTCCAGTTTCTGCGCCGGCAGCAGTTCGCGCCAGAACAGCGATTGGGTTTCGATCTGGCTGTCGGTACCGCCCTTCACGAACGCGCCCTGGATCGAGCACGTGTCCGGGTAGTTGCCCTTGAAGTGCAGGGTGTCGACGATGACTTTTTCGATCTCGCCGGCATGACCCAGCGCGACAATGACCCAGTCATTGCCCGGCGTACGGCGACGTGCAGTCTCCCAGCCGTCGCCCATGTTGATGCCACGGCCCGGGTTGAGGATGTTGCTCATGCGACCGAAGTGTTCGTCGGAGCAGGCGAGGGCGCGGCCACCGTTCAGGGCTGCTGCCAGATCAACTTGCTCGTTGTCGCCCACAGCGGACCAGTTGCGGAACGGAACACCGTAAACGCGCAGACGGGCCACGCCACCATCCGGGTAGATGTTGAAGCGCAGGTGGCTGAACGCCTGGTCGTTGCTGATTTCGTGGTAGTGGTGGCTGTTGCCTTGCAGCTCGACGGCGGACAGCACTTCAGTCCACTGGGTGTTGTCGTCTGGCTCGCCCGAGGCCAGGAAGCAGGCTTCCAGGGAGGCCGACGGCGGGAAGTTGCCGGTGAAGAATGAAGTGTCGATGTCCACGCCCTTGATCGAGCCCGGAACGCCCAGGCGGATCACCGCGCTGTCGTAGCCTTCGAAGCGCTTGCGGCGCGACTCCCAGCCGTCCATCCACTTGCCGTTGTCATCGAACACGCCCTCCTTCCACACAGCCGGGGTCGGCTGGAACAGGCGGTTGGCATCAGCGAACCAGTCATCGGTGACCGAGATGATTTTGGTGCCCAGGCGGGCGTCGGCCAGGTTGACGAACTTCTCGAAAGGTACGGCGTAAGCTTTCATTCTTCTTGTCTGCCTTTAATTAGTTGGCTTGGGATGCTTGCAGTGCCCTGGGTGTCTTCGCGTTTTAAACCCTCGGGCAAGGCTCGCTATAGGGTCAGTAATCGGAACAGGGCGATCTTATTGATCTCTGCCAGCGCGCACTTGAACTCGGTGTCTTCCGGGTTGTGAATGCGCGTTTCGAACGCCGCGAGGATCTGATGCCGGTTGCTGCCTTTTACCGCCATGATGAAGGGAAACTTGAACTTGGCTTTGTAGGCGTCGTTCAGCTCGGTGAAGCGCTGAAACTCTTCGGCCGTGCATTGGTGAATACCGGCGCCAGCCTGTTCATTGGTGCTGGCTTCGGTCAGTTGGCCCTGGACGGCCGCACGGCCTGCCAGGTCCGGGTGAGCGTTGATCAGAGCCAGTTGGCTCTCGTGATCGGCGCTCAACAGGATGTCACTCATGCGCTGGTGCAGGGTTTCGATCTCGTCGATCGAAGCGTCCTGGCCCAGGTCGAAGGCCTTTTCGGCCACCCATGGCGAGTGTTCGTAGATGTCGGCGAAAGCGGCGACGAAAGCGTCGCGGCTCAGGGTTGATGGTTTCAGTGTCTGGAAGTGGCTCATTTGGCGGCCCCTTGGTACGGGTGGGCTTCGTGCCAGTGGCGAGCGATGTCGACGCGACGGCTGAACCACACCTGTTCATGACTTTTAGCGTATTCGATAAAGCGTTTGAGCGAGGCCAGACGCGCCGGACGGCCAATCAGACGGCAGTGCAGGCCGATCGACAACATCTTCGGTGCTTCGGCGCCTTCAGCGTACAGAACGTCGAAGGCGTCCTTTAGGTATTCAAAAAAGTCGTCGCCCTTGTTGAAACCCTGGACCTGGGTGAAGCGCATGTCGTTGGTGTCCAGGGTGTACGGAATCACCAGGTGCGGCTTGCCGGTCGGGTTGTTCGGTTCCCAGTAGGGCAGGTCGTCGTCGTAGGTGTCGCAATCGTAGAGGAAACCGCCTTCTTCCATCACCAGTCGACGGGTGTTCGGGCCCGTACGACCGGTGTACCAGCCCAGTGGGCGCTCGCCGGTGATTTCGGTGAGGACGCGGATCGCTTCGAGCATGTGCTCGCGTTCCTGCGCTTCGTCCATGTACTGGTAGTCGATCCAGCGATAACCGTGGCTGCAGATCTCGTGGCCGGCATCGACCATCGCGCGGATCACGTCCGGGTGACGTTGGGCGGCCATGGCCACGGCGAAGATGGTCAGCGGAATGTCGAATTCCTTGAACAGTTTCAGAATCCGCCAGACGCCGGCACGGCTGCCATACTCGTAAAGGGATTCCATGCTCATGTTGCGCGCGCCTTGCAGCGGCTGCGCCGAGACCATTTCCGAAAGGAAGGCTTCGGATTCTTTATCGCCGTGCAGGATATTGCGCTCGCCGCCTTCTTCGTAATTGAGTACGAAGGACAAGGCGATGCGAGCATTGCCCGGCCAGTGTGGGTGAGGAGGGTTACTGCCGTAACCGATCAGGTCGCGTGGGTAGTCAGCGCTCACTGCAGTCTTCCTTCTTATTCGTTCGACTTGTTCAAGGTCAGGTTTGTGAGGCGGCCTGCAGTGTGATGACAGGCTGGCGTCACAGCGATGGGCTGATTGTATACAACTTTATATCCACTTTGTAAGCCTGTTTTTTTGCATTTTTCACTGACTGCCACCTTCACATGTTATTGCAAGAAACCTGCCTGATCGGTCAGCTAATCGATGAAGGGTCCTTTGATCTTATGGTTCGGCGTCAGATTCGATACGAATCCAAGAATGGTGGGCATAGTGCTAAAAATCTCGTTTTTATTGTGTACAATTTTTTTGAAAAGTGTCTTAATCAGTCGCTCGCCGCAGCGTTTCGTGCTCCGAACCGGTGCGGTCTCCTTTTCAACTGACTTCGGGAGGCGCGAGGTCTGACTGCTCCACGCAGGCAGGCGCGCAGAATCAATGGGACGTTTGACTACTCACGTTTTAGACGCTGCACATGGGTGCCCGGGCAGCTCGATCAAGGTCGAGTTGTATCGCGTTGAAGGCTCGCAGCTGGAATTGGTCGCCACTGCGATGACCAACAGCGATGGCCGGGTCGATGCACCGCTGCTGCAAGGCGATGACTACCGCTCCGGGGTCTATCAGGTTCAGTTTCATGCGGGCGATTACTACCGCGCCCGTGGCGTTCAGTTACCGGAACCTGCGTTCCTGGATGTGGTGGTGCTGCGCTTCGGCATCTCTGCGGAGCAGGATCACTACCACGTGCCGTTGCTGATTTCGCCGTATAGCTATTCGACCTATAGAGGAAGCTAGGACTTTCCCCCCAAAAATCCTGCGCATATAGCTTCTTTGGTCTTTCGCCCGCTCACACTGCGGGCTTTTTTTTGCCTGCCTGAAAGTCAAAAGATCTTAGCGGCTCAACAACGAAGCCGCACCGGCACCACTGAACAACCCCGCACTCACCCGGTTAAACCAGCTCTGCCCCTTGCCGCTGCGCAAATACCGCGCAGCACCATGTGCCCCGAGGCCATAAGCCAACTTGCACAGCAAATCCAGCACGGTCCAGGTCGCAATCATCACCAGCAATTGCGGCAGGAATGGTTGCTCTGCACTGAGGAACTGCGGCAGGAATGCAGCAAAGAACAGAATGTCTTTCGGGTTGCTCGCGCCCAGCACAAACGCGCGCCCGAACAGTGCGCGAAAACGTGGCACTGGCGCGGCCTGGGGCACTTCAGCGCCGTGGGAGGGCAGGCGCGATTGTTGCCAGCTCTGCCAAGCCAGGTAGAACAGGTACAGCGCACCGACGATCTTCAAGGCGCTGAACAACTGTTCCGATGCCAGCAGCAAGGCGCCCAAACCCAGCGCCGACGCACTGAGCAAACAGATCGACGCAATCACGCCCCCCAGAAACGCCGGGTAAGAGCGGCGCAAACCGAAATTCAGACTGTTGCTGATCATCAGCAAAGACAGTGGCCCCGGGATCAGGATTACCACCAGCGCAGCGCCGCTGAACAGCAGCCAGGTTTCCAGACTCATCACTTTCCTCCATTTGCACAAAAGCCTCACCCGACGGGGTGAGGCTGTTTTGAAACACTGTTTTTGAAACGTAGACGGCTTACAAGAAAATGAACTTGGCGATGAAGATCGCGCAAAGCACCCACAGGCTGACGGAAATTTCCTTGTGCTTACCGGTGAAAGCCTTCAGCACCACATACGTGATAAAGCCCAGCGCGATGCCGTCGGCGACCGAGAAGGTCAGGGGCATCATGATCGCGGTAACGATCGCCGGAATACTGTCGGTCGCTTCGTCCCATTCGATGTGCGCCATACCGCCCATCATCAGCATCGCCACATAAATCAGCGCACCGGCGGTTGCGTAAGCGGGGATCATGCCAGCCAGCGGTGCGAAAAACATTGCGGCAATAAATAGCACACCTACGGTCACGGCGGTAAGACCAGTCCGACCACCAGCGGCTACACCCGCGGCACTTTCCACGTAGCTTGTGACCGGGGGAACGCCGACCATCGCACCGAATACGCTGGAAGCACTGTCGGCTTTCAGGGCGCGGGAGAGGTTTTCGATCTTGCCGTCAGCGTTCACCAGACCGGCGCGCTGGGCGACGCCCATCAGGGTGCCGGCGGTGTCGAACATGTGTACAAAGAGGAAGGCTAGCACCACGCTGATCATGCTGATGTTGAACACGCCCGCGATGTTCATGGCCATCCAGGTCGGCGCCAGGCTCGGCGGAGCGGACATGAGGCCCTCGTAGTGCACCAGGCCCAGGCCCCAACCCGCCAGGGTGACGGTGATGATGCTGATGAGAATCGCGCCAAATACTTTGTGGTAGCTCAATACAGCGATCATCAGGAAGCAGATGGCGGCCAGCAGCGGGCCAGGTTCGCGCAGGGAGCCGAGCTTGATCAGGGTGGCCGGGCTGTCGACCACGATGCCTGCGGTTTTCAAGCCGATCAGCCCCAGAAACAAGCCCACGCCGGCACCCATGGCAAAGCGCAAACTCACCGGGATGCTATTGAGCAGCCATTCGCGGATCCGGGAAAAAGTTAGAAACATGAACAACACACCGGAAACAAACACCGCGCCAAGGGCGGTTTCCCAGTTGTAACCCATGGTGCCGACCACGGTGTAAGTGAAGAAGGCGTTAAGGCCCATGCCCGGCGCGAGCCCGACCGGCCAGTTGGCGTACAGGCCCATCAACAGGCAACCCAGCGCGGCGGCGATGCAGGTGGCGACGAACGCTGCACCGTGATCGATCCCGGCGTCGGCCATGATGTTGGGGTTGACGAAGATGATGTAGGCCATGGTGATGAAGGTTGTCAGACCGGCAATCAACTCGGTCTTCACCGTGGTGCCATGCAAGCTGAGTTTAAAGATGCGCTCCAGCCAGCCATTGCGTAACGGCGGCGAGAGTTCCAGCGTCGGGGCTTCGGATTTGCGGCTTTCCACAGCGAGTACTCCTCAAGAGTTTTATTGTTATTTCCAGGTCCGGACCCATGAGGGTGGCAGCGGCCCTTTGAGGTACTTGCGAATTTGTTGACCTCTTGGTCAGGAACTCGCACGAAGTGGATTATGCTTTTGTATACAAATAAAGCAAATAATGTTTTTGAGTTTGTAGACGAAAAGTTTGTTGATCGGGATATATCGGCTATCAGCTTGGAAAGACCTAGGCTTTACCCAGCGCCATGTTCACAGCCAACCACCCGTTCACTGCCGTCTCCCCAGCCTCGGCAAACACCCGCTCCAGTAACTTCACTTGCTCGCGCCGCAACGACTGCTCAAACCGCGCACCATCGTCGGTCAGCTCCAGCAACCGCTTACGCTTGTCGGTTTCGGACGTGACACTGTTCACCAAATGCATCTCCACCAACTGGCGCAGGGGAATGTTCAGCGCCTGCTTCGTCACCCCGAGCGACGCCAGCAACTCCTTGACGCTCAAGTTCGGGTAGCGGGCGATGAAAAACACGATGCGTTGATGCACCCGGCTCAAGCCGCGACGCTCGAGCATTTCGTCGGCCTTCGCGGTGAACGCCTGATAACCGAAGAAAAACGCTTCCATCGCCTGTTGCTGAGTAGCGGGGTTTTTAAGGTCAATCATATTGACGTATCCGTTCGGTCTGTCGTAATTTCGGTCAATCAGTTTGACTCATTTTCCTCAGACCTCGCTACCGGTGACCCCATGGCATTTTCCGAACGCATCTCGCGCCTTAAAAGTTCTTTGATCCGTGAAATCCTCGCCGCCGCCCAGCGCCCGGAAGTGATGTCGTTCGCCGGCGGCTTGCCGGCCGAAGCCATGCTGCCGAAAGTCGAGTGGGCCGACATGCCGCTGTCCATGGGCCAGTACGGCATGAGCGAAGGTGAGCCGGCGCTGCGTGAAGCGCTGGCAGCACAGGCGCGGGCGTTGGGCGTACCCTGCGAGGCGAGTCAGGTGTTGGTGGTCAGCGGTTCCCAGCAAACCCTCGATCTGGCGGCCAAGCTGTATATCGACAAAGGCACCGAAATTTTGCTCGAAGCGCCGACTTATCTGGCGGCGTTGCAGATTTTTCAGCTGTTCGGCGCCGACTGCATCACTGTCCCGCTGGAAGCTGATGGCCCGAACCTTGCGCAACTGCGTACTCGTCTGGAAAAACACTGTCCGGCATTCATCTACCTGATCCCGACTTTCCAGAATCCTTCGGCCGTGCGCTACAGCGAAGCCAAGCGCGATGCCGTGGCAGCCTTGCTGGATGAGTTCGGCGTGACCTTGATCGAAGACGAGCCTTACCGCGAGCTGACTTTCGACGGTGGCAGCGCCACACCGATTGTCAGTCGGTTGAAAAAGGCCAGCTGGATCTACACCGGCACCGTGTCGAAAACCCTGTTGCCCGGACTGCGAGTCGGTTATCTGATCGCCAGTCCGGATCTCTTTCCGCACTTGCTGAAACTCAAGCAATCGGCCGACCTGCACACCAATCGCGTGGGCCAGTGGCAAGCGTTGCAGTGGATCGGTACCGACAAATTCCAGCATCACTTGAGCGAGCTGCGAGGCTTCTATCGGGTTCGTCGGGACGCGTTCCAGTCAGCCCTGGAAACGCATTTTGCGGATTTGGCGAACTGGAACGTGCCGCAGGGCGGGCTGTTTTTCTGGCTGACTCTCAAGCAGCCGCTGGACACACGTACGTTGCTCAAGGCTGCACTGGCAGCGGATGTGGCGTTCATGCCGGGCGAACCATTCTTCCCCGAACCAGACAGCAATCCAGGGCATTTGCGCCTGAACTTCAGCCACATCGACCCGGCTCGGCTGGACGAAGGGCTCAAACGGCTGGCAGCGGTGGTGCGTCAGGCTCAGGCGGCAAAAGCCGCTTGAGGCTGCTTGTGCGAGAGGATGCAGAAACAATAAACCGGCCAATGGGCCGGTTTATTTTTGTCCGAAAGCTGTTGTGCTTCAGGCTGCGGCAAACCGCTTGTCCAGATAATCGATGATTACCTTGGACTCATACATCCAGGTCGTCTGGCCATTCTCTACGATGCGCAGGCACGGAACCTTGATTTTGCCGCCCTGTTCCAGAAGAGCCTGGCGATCCTGTTCGTTGTTCTTCGCGTCGCGCAATGCCACCGGCACGTTCAAGCGGCGCAGGGTACGGCGGGTTTTCACGCAGAACGGGCAGGCGTGGAACTGATACAGGGTCAGGTCCTTGGCGGCCGTCTCGACCTGAGCCTGAGCGGCGGCAGGGCGCTGCTTTTTGCCTGGGCGGGTAATGAAGTCGATGAAGATGATCAGTTGGCCAAGGCCGACACGAAGCGCTTTTACGAACACGATATAAGCCTCACAGGGGCAAACAGAAGGCGCGCAGCTTACCTGATTTTTCACAGACGAAAAAAAACCGGCGATGAATGCCGGTTTTCTTCTGCTGCGAATTACTTGATCAGGCTGAGAAACTCGCTGCGGGTGGCCGCGTTTTCGCGGAACTCACCGAGCATCACCGACGTGATCATCGACGAATTCTGTTTCTCCACACCGCGCATCATCATGCACATGTGCTTGGCCTCGATCACCACCGCAACGCCCAGGGCGCCGGTGACTTGCTGGACCGCATCGGCGATCTGGCGGCTGAGATTTTCCTGGATCTGCAGGCGGCGGGCGTACATATCGACGATCCGCGCGACTTTCGACAGGCCCAATACCTTGCCGCTGGGGATGTAGGCGACGTGAGCCTTGCCGATAAACGGCAGCAGGTGGTGTTCGCACAACGAGTAGAGCTCGATGTCCTTCACCAGCACCATTTCGCTGTTGTCAGAGCTGAACAAGGCACCGTTGGTGACCTCTTCCAGTGTCTGTTCATAACCGCGGCAGAGGTACTGCATGGCTTTGGCGGCACGTTTTGGCGTGTCGAGCAGGCCCTCGCGGGAGACGTCCTCGCCCAGTTGGCCGAGAATCGCGGTGTAGTTCTGTTCCAGTGTCACAGAGGCTGATTCCATACGGGTTTCAGAGGGGTACTGTTTCTGTCTGTACCCATTTTGTACCAATCAAGCTGTTTTCGAGCTTCCCGAGTTCGCCCCAGTCTGTGCTGGCGTTGATCCATCGGGCGTAGGTCGATAGCAAATCTGAACGCTATGACCGAGCTGAGTGGCAATAAACGCAGGGTTCATCCCCGACATGAGGCACATGGTAGCGTATGTGTGCCGGCAGTTGTATTGCCGGCGGGCGCGAATCCACAAATCGGTCATTTCGGGTTTGCGCATCCCGCTACACCCTGTCACCAAGGTGCAGCAGTGATGCTTTCCTGAAGCCTGTATTGCTCAGCAAGCCGAGCAGGTTGTATCAGGCGTGAGTGATCGACAGATCGCTGATGATGCAGACAGAACCGTCTTGCGGGTCGGTGGTGTCGGAGTAATCGATCTGGTTGTACACGCCACCGTGGAAGGCCAGTGTTTTCGTATCCCAAGTGTTGTCGAGACGCATGATCGCGGAAGTGGATTTGACTCCATTACAGCTGGCGGATACAGAGACGGCGCCGCTCGAATTGGCGTGAATGTTGATTTTGAAAAGTGCACCGAGCGGCACGTTCTCCAAAATCGTCGAGTTCACCGGATCGTCCTGGAGGTAACTGGTTCGGAACCCCATCGTGATTTTTCCCTTGTTCCAGAACACCTTTACCGGAGGTCGCTCTGAATCCTTCACATGGATCTGGCCGATCACGACTTTCTGTAGCGAGTTGACCTTCATCAGTCGCATTTCTTGTCGGTTCCAGTGGTCCGTTGCGCTGGAGAACAGCCAATAGCCTGGCTCTTTCCACTCGCAGCGGGTTCGTAGCGTGCTCTTGCTCGAGGCTCCAAGTGTCGGCGCCGTCATCTGCAGCGAACCATCGTCAAGCATTGAGATAACGTCGGGACATTCGAGAAGCGCGCGCCAACCGATGAGCTCAAGTGCAATCGGGTTGGTATCGGAGATTGGAAGCGGGGTAGCGATGGTGAAGTTGCTGATGTCTACAGTCATGGTTTTTGCCTCAGTCCATTGATGTCGCTTTTTGCTCTGGTGAGCCTTGCGTTTGATGCAGGCCTACATCCCACTGCCCACTCAGTGAATGGGCAGAAGTGATGCTTGGCAGCTTCCGATCGACTCCCCGTCGGCCTGAGTTAAAATATTGGCATTCCTATATTTTGTGTCAATGGGTATTCCCATATTTTATTCCGCGGCTATATTCCAGGTACAAAAAAAGCCCACGCTTGGCGGGCTTCTCTTGGATGGGCGTCGATTTGCCGTATTGCACGTAATGGCACTGGACGCTCCCGAATCACCGTAACTCAGTTCACCGCGAATACATCGCCCACCAAAAAACATGACCCAAGATTGCGAGCTGCTGCTCCTGGATCTCGGCGAACGTGTAGTCCTCGTCCGGATGCTCGTCACGGTTGAAGCTGCGCAGGCGGATACCACTGGGCAGTCGGTAGACCTGTTTCACGCGGAGCTGGCCGTTGTGGTTGATCGCGTACATGTCGCCGTCGACGATGTCGCCCAGCGAGTTCTTACCGACGTTCATGCCAACGGTAGCGCCGTCGCGCAGTACCGGGAGCATGCTGTTTCCGCTCACCACCACGCACTTGGCGTTGTTGAACTGCACGTTGTTGTGACGCAGGTCTTTCTTGAAGAAGCGCAGCCTGGCGCTGTCGTTTTCTGCGATCACGAAACGGCCTGAACCGGCCGCCAGCTCGACTTCACGCAGGAAGGGGACATAAACCTCGTCGTCATCCAGGGGCGTGCTGTCGTCCCAAGGCCGGATGTCTGACATTGAAACGCTTGGAGGGGGGCGATTCAACGGAACAGCATCGGACACCCCTTTGAGCATGTCACCGACACCTTCAGCCAGCCACATTGGTGAAACGCCACACACTGAAGCGATCTGGGCAGCAAAGGCTGTTGCCTTCGATTTTCCGCGCTCGAGGTCGGAGATTGAGGTTTGCGTCAGGCCGGCGCGTTCGGCAAGCTCGGTCTGATTGAGCTTGGCGTGTTGGCGGGCTGCTTTGATTCGTTCTTTAAATTCCATTCGCAAAGTATTACGGGAGCTCCCATATCATTGCAAATCGTTATGTCTATAACTTGCTAGGGATAATCCCGTATGGGGTGTTATGAGTGCTATTTACTAGGCGACCGCTTTACTCGTCGCGACCTTCCATCATGGTCCGTTTGAGCATCACATAAACCGCTCCGGCGCCGCCGTGTTTCGCTTGGCACGAGGTGAAGCCGAGCACTTGTGAATGTTGGCGCAGCCAGGTGTTGACGTGGCTTTTGATCATCGGTCGCTTGCCGTCCAGGCGCACAGCCTTGCCGTGGGTGACGCGCACGCAGCGGATTTCGAATTTGGTCGCTTCGGCCAGAAACGCCCAGAGGGTTTCCCGAGCCTTTTCCACGTTCATGCCATGCAGGTCGAGGCTGCCTTCGAACGGAATCTGTCCGATCTTGAGCTTTCGCATCTGGCTTTCCTGAACACCGTCACGCGCCCACATCAGCTCGTCTTCCGGGCCAACATCGATGACGAACTGATCGGACAGCCCGTCAACGGTGGTGGCATCGGTGCGCACGGTGGCGGCCTGACGCAACTTGGCGATTTGCGCGCGGTCAGCTTTGGGTTTGCCGGTTTCTGCGCGATCGTGTTTGATCGGCTTGACGCCTTGGATCGCGCTTTTGAACAGGGAAAAATCGTCGTCTTGCATGTCAGCCTCCGCGAAGGGCGGCCAGTTTACCCAACTCGAAGCGAATGGGGCGCGAGAAAACGCGCAACACTCGACTCAGTCGTGCTTTTTCATCAAATGCGGGGAGATGTTCAGCTCTTGCGATTGCCGCGAGCGGCGACGGCAGCGACGCCACAGCCACACGCCGAGGTACAGCACGAACAGGCCAATCGCCAGAATCACTGCCGAACCGGCCCGGTTGGTATTCAACTCGCCCAAGGCGGGCGCGTGACCAAGCAGGCTGGCGGCACCGGCCATCGCCAGCAACACACCGCACATCGACAGCAAGGCAGCAAATGCCGCGCCGATTCGAAAACGCCAATTGCGTTGGCCTTTGGGCCGCAAGCGGCGAGCGTCAAAACCATCGGATAACTTCATTCCGACCTTCCTCAATGGGTATCGGCCCTTCGACCGGGAGTTGCCCGGGATGTTCCTGAGGCTAAGACAATTACAGCAAATGATAGATTTTTGCGGATGAGCGGCGGAATGGACCGCTCATCGAGCATCGATCAGATCAGTTCGTGAGTCAGCGCGAGGGTGGCAAAGTTGTCCGCCATGATCGCCATTTCAGTTTGTTGAACGTGTTCTGCGCTCAACACGCCGCCCTTGTAAGGCAGGTCGCGAGTCGCGCAGGCGTCTTCCACCAGCGTGCAACGAAAGCCCAGGTTCTTCGCGGCGCGCACCGTGGTGCTGACGCTGGAGTGGCTCATGAAACCGCATACGATCAGGTCCAGCGAACCGAGATTCTGCAGGCGTTCCAGCAGTTCAGTGCCGTGGAACGCACTCGGCAGCAATTTACCGATGATGGTTTCGTCGCCCTGTGGTTCCAGGCCCGGGATGAACTCACCGCGTTCGCCTTGTGGATCGAACAGCCCACCGACGGTGCCGAGGTGGCGGACATGGACGATCGGCCGGCCGGCTGCGCGGGCAGCGATCACCAGTTGCTTGATGTTCGCGACGGCAGCATCCATGCCGCTCAAGGCCAACGGGCCGTTGAGGTATTCTTTCTGGGCATCGATGATGACAAGGGTCGCATGGCTCAGAACGGCAGCTGCATAACCGCGGCCGCTGAGTTGAAACATCGTTTTTGGAACGGACATTCTGGGGCTCCTTCGAGTGGGGCTTTTGCGACATTGTCCTCTGGCTGAGCGCTTCTGTGAATCGCTACCATCGTAGGCGCCGTCTTTGCTGGCTCGCAGCCTTGTCAATAGACCCGTTTTGTTCAATAGGCGGCCGCAAAAATAGAATAGTCCTACATTAGCCCCGGTAGTTTTCCCGCGTCGTCGAGACGCGTTTTGGCTGTTAGAATCGCCAGTCGTTTTTTTTGGAGTTTGCCCCCGTGATCACTTCCCGACTTCGTACCCTGCGTGACCATATCCGTTGGGCCGTCAGCCGCTTCCATGGGGAGGATCTGTTTTTCGGCCATGGGACCGACAACGCCTGGGACGAAGCGCGTCAGTTGGTGTTGGGTGCCTTGCACTTGCCGTGGGAAATCGCCGACAGCTACCTCGACTGCAATCTTGAAGAAGACGAGCTGGTCAAGCTGCAACGCATGCTCAAGCGCCGTATCGAAGAACGCATTCCTACCGCCTACCTGTTGGGTGAAGCGTGGTTCTGCGGCATGTCGTTCATTGTTGATGAGCGTGTATTGATCCCGCGTTCGCCGATTGGCGAACTGATCGAAAAGCGTTTCGAACCGTGGCTGGGCGCCGAACCTGCGCGGATTCTCGACCTGTGCACCGGTTCCGGCTGCATCGGTATCGCCTGTGCCTACGAGTTCCAGAACGCCGAAGTGGTGCTGGCCGATCTGTCGTTCGAAGCGCTGGAAGTGGCCAACCAGAACATCGAGCGCCATGGCGTCGATGAGCGGGTGTACACGGTGCAGGGCGATGGGTTCGATGGTTTGCCGGGTCAGCGTTTTGACCTGATCGTGTCGAACCCGCCTTACGTCGATGCGGAAGATTTCGCCGACATGCCGGACGAATACCAGCACGAACCGGAGCTGGGCCTGGCTTGCGGTGATGATGGCTTGAACCTGGTGCGTCGCATGCTTGCCGAAGCGGCGGATCACCTGACCGAGAAGGGTTTGCTGATTGTCGAAGTGGGCAACAGCCAGGTTCACGTCGAGGCGCTGTACCCGGAAGTCGATTTCGCCTGGCTTGATTTCGAGCGCGGTGGGCATGGCGTGTTCATGCTGACGGCGGAACAGTGCCGTGATCATCAGGCCTTGTTCGCTTCCCGCGTTTAACCCGCAATGATCGCTCCCACGCAGAGCGTGGGAACGATCAGTTACCGGTGTGTAGCAATCCAGATCAACAACCCAGCCTGAAACACCGCAAACGCCACCAGACAGGTAATGGTAAAGCGCAGTCCGGCGTCTTCGCGCTTGTACTTGCTGACTTTTTCTTCGTGTTTCTTGAGTTTGACTTCCTGCTCGGCCAGATTTTGCTCGGCTTGCTGGAGCATCTGCGCCGCCTCAAGAATTTCCACGACCTGCAATTTTTCCGTACTCCAGTCACCCAGCAGGTCGCCGACCTGCACTTCTTTGACGCTGCCCTTCAAATGCTGGGCGTCGGCGTAGATCACGTCGAAACCGTGCATCCGCAAAAAATGATCGCGGCGCAGGCGAGTGTCTTCGTTCAACGCATCCTTGTTGTTCAGGTCTGTGCCGTCGACGGTGTAGCCGGGCCATCTCTTTTTCGCCCAGGTAATGCCCTGAGCGGCCATGAAGCGACCGATGCCACGGTTCATCGGTTCGATCTGCAAACCGCTGTCAGGCCCGAAATGCACGCGCTTGGTGGCGTGATCGACCCACACGTCCAGATGATTCTGTTCCTTGCGCACGCGCTGGCCGGGCAGCGAAATGCTCATGCGCATCAGGCTGTGTTCCTTGTTATTGCGCTCGGCGTAACCGAATTCAACAAAGCGCAGGGGCCGTCCGCCGGTGTTGCGGTCGGTTTGCAATGGCGCCAGACGGAGCATCTTGTGGTGCTCGGCGTGGACGTCCGCCCACGGCAGCTCGACCACTGGTGGTGTGTCTTTTTCAGCAGTGGTGTCGGGTGAAGTCTGGGTATCAGTCATAACGGCGAGATCCTGTCCAAGCTCTGCTTGCCGCCAGTCATAGCGCTGGCGACAAAGGCTTATCGGCCGTTTTTTTCAGGACTGGAGGGTTAGGGGGCGTTCTCAACCAGTTTTCACGCCCCCTGACACCGCTTAACTGGTGCGAAGTCCGTCAATAAACCTGAGGATTCGCGTGCCGAGTTCGGCCGCCAGCGGCAATTGCGGATCTTTGTAAGAGGCCAATTGCCGTTTTACATCGTTGGGCACGATGCGCATGACGTGGTTCATGCCTTCGATCAGCGCCAGCTCGGCGTCCGGTTTGGCGGCCTTCAACAGCTTGGCGTCACCGACACCGACCTGGATGTCGTTGCTGCCCTGGATGATCAGCGCCGGCATCTTCAACTTGGCGAATGCCGCCGCCGGGTCCTGGCGGAACAATGAAATCAGATACGGCTGCACGCTCGGGCGGAAAATCACCTGCAACTGCGGCGGCACGTTGTCGTCGGTGTGGCCGGCCTTGAGACTGTCGAGCAGTTCATTGCTGCGCAGCATCAGCGGTGGCGGCAGGCGATTGCTCAATTGTTGGCGCAGTACCTGATCGATTGGCCGGGCGCTGCCGGACATGGAGATGACCGCGGTGGCGTCCAGGCTCGGCGCCGCGAGGCTGGCGATCAAGGCGCCTTCGCTGTGGCCCAGCAGGATCAGTTGGCCAAAGCGCGGGTCGGTTTTGAGCTTGCGGCCCCAGGCCTCGGCGTCGGCTACATAGGCTTCCACCGAAAGGTTGCGCTCGTCCGGGGTCGCCGCAAGGCTCGCCGCCACGCCGCGTTTGTCATAACGCACGCTGGCGATGTTGTGTTTGGCCAGTACCCAAGCGAGACGCTTGAGGCTGTCGTTGCGTCCGCCGTCGGGGTTGTTTCCGTCGCGATCCGTAGGGCCGGAGCCGGAAATGATGAGGACAACCGGTACCGGCGTGTCGGACTTTGGCAGCAACAGCGAGCCGAAAAGCTCACCAGTGCCAGTGTCCAAAGTGATCGGGCGTTGCAGGACAGTGGCCTGTACAAAGCCGGTAAACAGGGTAAGGCTCAAGGCTATAACTCGCAGCATCATCACGCCATCATGAACAAGATGCCGGTTGGACTCGCAGGCACCCATAAGGTTCGAGGATGAACTAGTTGGGTAGCCTGCGTATACTGGCGCGCATTACGTATTTGGTTCGAATTCACGGAGCGTCCTGCATGTCCGGCAATACCTACGGCAAGCTGTTCACTGTCACCACCGCGGGCGAAAGCCATGGTCCGGCGTTGGTCGCCATTGTCGACGGCTGCCCGCCGGGCCTGGAGATCTCTCTGGAGGATCTGCAGCGTGACCTGGATCGCCGCAAACCCGGCACCAGCCGCCACACCACCCAGCGCCAGGAAGCCGACGAAGTCGAAATCCTCTCCGGTGTGTTCGAAGGGCGCACCACCGGTTGCTCCATCGGCCTGTTGATCCGCAACACCGACCAGAAGTCCAAGGATTACTCGGCGATCAAGGATCTGTTCCGCCCGGCCCACGCCGACTACACCTATCACCACAAATACGGCGAGCGCGATTACCGCGGCGGCGGTCGCAGCTCGGCCCGTGAAACGGCCATGCGTGTAGCGGCCGGTGCGATTGCGAAAAAATACCTGGCCACTCAGGGCATCGTCATTCGTGGCTACATGAGCCAGCTCGGCCCGATCGAAATTCCGTTCAAGACCTGGGATTCGGTGGAAGAGAACGCCTTCTTCAGCCCGGATCCGGACAAGGTCCCAGAACTGGAAGCCTACATGGACCAGTTGCGTCGCGACCAGGATTCGGTTGGTGCGAAGATCACCGTTGTCGCTGAAGGCGTAATGCCTGGCCTCGGCGAGCCGATCTTCGACCGTCTCGATGCCGAACTGGCCCATGCGCTGATGAGCATCAACGCGGTCAAAGGCGTGGAAATCGGCGCCGGTTTTGCCAGCGTTGCCCAGCGCGGCACCGAGCACCGCGATGAAATGACCCCGCAAGGTTTCCTCAGCAACAACGCGGGCGGCATTTTAGGTGGCATTTCGTCGGGTCAGCCGATCGTCGCGCACCTGGCGCTCAAGCCAACCTCGAGCATCACCACGCCGGGTCGTTCCATCGACATCCATGGCAACCCGGTGGAAGTCGTCACCAAGGGGCGTCATGACCCGTGCGTCGGCATCCGCGCCACACCGATCGCCGAAGCGATGATGGCTATCGTGTTGATGGATCACCTGTTGCGTCATCGCGGGCAGAACGCTGACGTGCGCGTGAGCACGCCGGTGCTGGGTCAGCTTTAATGGCTGACCTCATAGCCGCTGCGGTCTGACGACGGTGGCGGCGCTCCCGTACTGGCGGCTCTCCAGTTTCTATCTGTTCTATTTCGCCTTGCTCGGTTCAACAGCGCCGTTTCTGGCGCTGTACTTCGATCACTTGGGCTTTTCCAGCGCACGCATCGGCGAGCTGGTGGCGATCCCGATGCTGATGCGCTGCGTGGCGCCGAACATCTGGGGCTGGCTCGGTGACTACACCGGCCGACGCCTGGCCATCGTGCGCTTCGGTGCGGTCTGCACGCTGCTGACGTTTTCGCTGATCTTCGTCAGCAAGACCTACGCCTGGCTGGCGATGGTCATGGCCTTGCACGCGTTCTTCTGGCATGCGGTGTTGCCGCAATTCGAAGTCATCACGTTGGCGCACTTGCAGGGCCAGACTAACCGTTACAGTCAGATCCGCCTGTGGGGTTCCATCGGTTTCATCATCACCGTGGTCGCGCTTGGCCGGCTGTTCGAAGGGTTGAGCCTGGATATCTATCCGGTGACGCTGGTGCTGATCATGGCCGGGATCGTGGTCAGCAGCCTGTGGGTGCCCAACGCTCAACCGGCCCAGGGTGAAAGACAGGCGGGGGACGGTTTCCTCAAGCAGTTGCGCAGTCCCGGGGTGTTGGCGTTTTACGGTTGCGTGGCGCTGATGCAGATGAGCCACGGTCCTTATTACACCTTTTTGACCTTGCACCTGGAGCGGCTCGGGTACAGCCGTGGGCTGATCGGCGTGCTCTGGGCGGTCGGTGTGGTCGCCGAAGTCTTGATGTTTCTGGCCATGAGCAAGATCCTCGCGCGCTTCTCCGTGCGTCGGGTGTTGCTGGCGAGTTTTCTGCTGGCGGCGTTGCGTTGGTTGTTGCTCGGTTCGTTCGCTGAGTTCCTTTGGGTGCTGTTGTTTGCCCAGGTACTGCACGCGGCGACATTCGGCAGCTTTCACGCAGCTGCCATCCAGTTCGTGCAACGTAGCTTCGGCGCGCGCCAACAAGGGCAGGGCCAGGCGTTATACGCCGCACTGGCCGGCACTGGCGGCGCACTGGGCGCGTTGTATTCCGGCTACAGCTGGAATGCTCTAGGCCCCGCATTGACCTTTAGTATCGCCAGTCTCGCAGCCTTCGCGGCAGCCGTTATCATTGCCACACGTATGCAAGAGGACAGGCCATGAGCCTCACCCGTGAGCACCTCGCCCAGGAAATCATCGATGCCGGGCGTTTTCTGTATGGCCGCGGCTGGTCGCCGGCCACCAGCAGCAACTACTCGACGCGCCTGTCGCCGACGCAAGCGCTGCTGACGGTGTCCGGCAAGCACAAAGGCCAACTCGGCCCCGACGATGTGCTGGCGACCGATCTGTCCGGCAACAGCCTGGAACCGGGCAAAAAACCATCCGCCGAAACCCTGTTGCACACCCAGCTCTACAGCTGGCGCCCGGAGATCGGCGCGGTGCTGCACACGCATTCGGTGAACGCCACGGTGCTGTCGCGCCTGACGCCGCAAGACTTCATCGAGTTTGAAGACTACGAACTGCAAAAAGCCTTCAGTGGTGTGTCGACCCACGAATCCCGGGTACGTGTGCCGATTTTCGACAACGATCAAGACATTGCACGCCTCGCCGCCAAGGTGCAGCCTTGGCTCCAGGCCCATCCCGATTGCGTCGGTTACCTGATCCGCGGCCACGGTCTCTACACCTGGGGCGCGCGCATGAGCGATGCACTGCGGCAGATCGAGGCCTTTGAATTTTTGTTCGAGTGCGAGTTGAAGACGCGCTCGCTCTCGAACCATAAAGCATGAACCGTTAAGGAGTTGCCCTGATGAGCAGCCTGTCCGTTTACCACGTCTCAAGCCCTGATTTGCCTAACAAGGTGCTGACACATTTCGAAGACATCGCCTCGACCCTGGCCGAACAAGGCGTGCGCTTCGACCGTTGGCAAGCCGCGGCGAAAATCCAGCCCGGCGCCAGTCAGGAAGAAGTGATCGCCGCGTATCAGGAGCAAATCGACAAGCTGATGACCGAACGCGGTTACATCACCGTCGACGTCATCAGCCTGAACAGCGATCACCCGCAAAAAGCCGAATTGCGCGCCAGGTTTCTCGACGAACATCGCCATGGCGAAGACGAAGTACGATTTTTCGTGGCCGGCCGTGGCTTGTTCACCCTGCATATCGACGATTACGTCTACGCGGTGCTTTGTGAGAAGAACGACCTGATCTCAGTACCGGCCGGCACCCCGCACTGGTTTGACATGGGCGAGCATCCGCATTTCGTCGCGATCCGTCTGTTCAATAACCCTGAAGGCTGGGTGGCCAATTTCACCGGCGAAGACATCGCCAGTCGCTTCCCGCGTCTTGAGGACTGAGGCGATGCCGATCAAAGCGATTCTCACCGACATCGAAGGCACCACCAGCGCGGTGAGTTTTGTGTTCGACGTGCTGTTTCCCTACGCCGCCCAACACCTGCCGGAGTTTGTTCGCCAGCACGCCGCGCGTACGGATGTGGCCGAGCAACTGGCCGCCGTTCGCCGGGATACCAAAGAGCCGAACGCGGACGTCGAGCGGGTGATCGACATTCTTCTGAACTGGATCGCCGAAGACCGCAAAGCCACGCCGCTGAAAGCGTTGCAAGGTATGGTCTGGGAACA
The DNA here is from genome assembly GCF_029963765.1 of Pseudomonas sp. UYIF39. Lineage (GTDB taxonomy): Bacteria > Pseudomonadota > Gammaproteobacteria > Pseudomonadales > Pseudomonadaceae > Aquipseudomonas. The sequence goes on along the minus strand of NZ_JALBYU010000007.1, from coordinate 261,101 downwards.
GGGTTATCAGGCCGGACAGTTGAAAGGCCACGTTTACCCGGACGCCGTTGAAGCGCTCAAACGCTGGCATCAGGACGGCTTCAAACTGTTTGTTTACTCTTCTGGATCGATTCAGGCGCAAAAGCTGATCTTCGGTTGCTCGGAGGCTGGTGACTTGTCGCCGCTGTTCAGTGGCTATTTCGACACCACCTCGGGGCCCAAGCGTGAAGCGCAGTCCTACCAGCGGATTACCCAGGCTATTGGCCTGGACGCTTCGCAGATACTGTTTCTGTCCGACATCGTCGAGGAGCTGGACGCGGCGCACACGGCGGGAATGGCTACGTGCGGGCTGGCCCGAGAGGACGGGGCGCTGGCGAGGCATGTGACGGTGGACAGTTTTGCGCGGATCGATCCTGCGACGTTCTGAGGCACATAACACATAACCTGTGGGAGCGAGCTTGCTCGCTCCCACAGTTCTGTAGGCTCTACACCGAGTGATAAGTCGGCAGGGCAAACCGCTGCTGGCTTTGCAGCATGGAAATCTGCGGCAGTTCGCTGGCCTGTTCGGCGATGTCACGGCGAATGGCACTGATCACCCAGGACAGCTGATCGCCAGCATGCAATTGCTGGTACGAAATCGAGCGTTTGAAGACTTTGCCGTCGGTGCTGCTCAAGGTCAGCAGAATGCCGCCGTCCGGACGTGGCTGGGTGGTCACTTCGAAGTTGGAGAATAGGGACGAGAATTTTTCTTGGATCAGGTTCATGGCTATCAGCTCCGTTAGCTCTTGAATGGCAAGCATGCAGAGGTAGTTGCAGTGATTGTGCCAGCATCTTATTTTTTAAAAGTCCTTATATATCAATTAGTTAGTTTTTCAGCGCTTTTGCACTTTCGTGCAATCTGCATGAATGGCCATCGTGCATCCTGCATTTTGCGTGGTCGACATCGATTCGATGGAACCATTTGCCCGGCGCAGGCTCGCGATTTCAAATGCCGCAGCCGTGGATACAAATCATTTCAAAAACCGCGTGTACAGCTCAGGAACCGCTGACGTATTTTCGGCCTCAATCAACGCCGCCCGAACAATAAAAAGATCGACCGGGAGCAACCATGAGCCGCACGCCGCACGACACGATTACCTGGGGCATGATGCTCCGCAAGCTGCCTTCCATTGCCAAAGCCATTCCTCGCGTGGTGAAGGGCATGAAAGCCGCCAACGTCAAGGACCCGACCCAACCGTGTGGCCTGGGCTGGAGCTTCGAGCAAGCAACGTTGCGCAATCCCGATGGCCCGGCATTGCTGCAGGGTGAGGTGGCACTGACGTATTTTCAGGTCAACCAGTGGGCGAATCGCATTGCCCAGCATCTGATTGCCCAAGGCATCCGCAAGGGCGATGCAGTGGCGGTCTTTATCGAGAATCGCCCGGAATTGCTGGTGACGATTCTGGCGGTGGCCAAGGTCGGCGCGATCAGTGCCTTGCTCAATACTTCGCAGACCCGCGATACCCTGGCTCACAGCCTGAACCTGGTGGCACCCGCGGCGATCATTGTCGGAGAAGAGCTGGTGCCGGCGTTTTCGGCAGTTCGCGAACGGGTGTCGATCGAGGCGGCGCGCACCTGGTTCGTCGCTGATCGAGACACCTTCAGCCATCCGGGCATTGCGCCCGACGGGTTCATCAACCTGATGACCGCCAGTGCCGACCGCTCCAGCGCCAACCCCGCCAGCAGTCAGCAGGTTTTTTTCGACGACCCTTGTTTCTATATCTACACCTCGGGCACCACTGGCTTGCCCAAGGCCGGGGTGTTCAAGCACGGCCGCTGGATGCGCAGCTCCGCAAGCTTCGGGCTTATCGCCTTGGATATGCGCCCGGAGGATGTCGTCTATTGCACCTTGCCGCTCTATCACGCCACCGGGCTGTGCGTGTGCTGGGGCTCGGCGATCAGTGGCGCCTCGGGGTTTGCCATTCGCCGCAAGTTCAGCGCCAGTCAATTCTGGAACGATGTGCGCAAGTACCGCGCGACCACCCTCGGTTACGTCGGTGAACTGTGCCGCTACCTCGTCGATCAACCGCCCAGCGCCGACGACAACAAGCACTGCGTGACGAAGATGATCGGCAATGGCCTGCGCCCCGGCGCGTGGGGCGAGTTCAAGACGCGATTCGGGGTGAACCATATTTGTGAGCTGTACGCCGCCAGCGACGGCAACATCGGCTTCACCAACATCCTCAACTTTGATAACACCGTCGGTTTTTCCCTGATGTCGTGGGAGTTGGCGGCGTACGACCACGACAGCGGTGTGCCGATTCGCGATGCCAAGGGCTTCATGCGCAAAGTCGCCAAAGGCGAGCAGGGGCTGTTGCTGGCGAAGATCGACGACAAGGCGCCGCTGGACGGCTACACCGATCCGCAGAAGACCGAAAAGGTTGTGCTGCACGACGTGTTCCAGAAGGGCGACCGTTATTTCAATACCGGTGACCTGCTGCGCAACATCGGTTTTGGTCACGCGCAGTTTGTTGACCGTTTGGGTGATACCTACCGTTGGAAGGGCGAAAACGTCTCGACCACCGAGGTTGAGAACATCCTTTTGCAACACCCGAATATTTCCGAAGCCGTGGCCTATGGCGTGGAAATCCGCAACACCAACGGGCGTGCCGGGATGGCGGCGATTACGCCAGCAGAGTCCCTGGCGACCCTGGATTTCAGTGAACTGCTGGCCTTCGCCCGTGAGCAAATGCCCGCCTATGCGGTGCCGTTGTTCCTGCGGGTGAAGGTGAAAATGGAGACTACCGGCACCTTCAAATACCAGAAGACCAGCCTCAAGGACGAAGCCTTCGACCCCGGCAAAACCGGCGATGACCCGATCTACGCCTGGCTGCCGGGGTCCCAGACTTACGTGCAGGTCACCCCGCAGTTGCTGGCGGATATTCACGGCGGCACTTTTCGTTATTGAATGCAGCGCTATTGAATGTGGCTATGGCCTTCCATGAGAAAAAAGAAGTGACAGCCTCGGGGCTGCTCGGGAAACTGTCGGCTTTGCGAATAACAGAACGTGGAGTGCCCAATGTCAGACCAAAGCCGCCAGATGACCCCCGAAGAAGCCGCTGAATTTGCCGAACAGGTATTCAATAAAGCGCGCGACGGCGACGCGGCCATGATGGCTGCGCTGTTGACCAAGGGCCTGCCGCCGAACCTGCGTAACCATAAGGGTGACACCTTGTTGATGCTGGCTGCGTACCACGGCCATGTAGAGACGGTAAAAGTCCTGCTCGAACACAAGGCCGACCCGGAAATCCGCAACGACAACGGCCAGAGCCCGATTGCCGGCGCGGCGTTCAAGGGTGATCTGGCGGTGGTCAAGGCACTGGTTGACGGCGGCGCGCAAGTGGAGGGTTCATCCTTCGACGGTCGCACTGCGCTGATGATGGCGGCGATGTTCAATCGCGTGGAAATCGTCGACTACCTGATCAGCAAGGGCGCCGACCCGAAAGCCAAGGATGCCAATGGCGTCTCTGCGCTGGATGCCGCCAAGACCATGGGCGCGGTGGACACCACGGCGCAGTTGCAGAAGCTGCTTGGCTGATTTGCACCCTGTAGCAGCTGTCGAGCTTGCGAGGCTGCGTTCGGCTGCGCAGCAGTCGTAAAACCTATATGTGCGGTCTCCCTGAAACACCGCATCGTCTGATTTTACGACTGCTTCGCAGCCGAACGCAGCCTCGCAGGCTCGACAGCTGCTACACACACACCATCAATACACCCAAACCTCAACCCGCCGATTCTTGATTCGCCCCTCATCCGCGCTATTGGCCGCCACTGGCATCTCGGCGCCAAAACCACGAATCTCGCGAAACACCACACCGCTTTTCACCAGTTCCCGCCGCACCGCCATGGCGCGTAGTTTCGACAGCAGATCGGCCCGCGCCGGATCACTTTTGGCGTCGCCAAACCCCACCAGCGTCACCTGCCGATTGGTTTTCTCGCGCTGCTTTATATAGTCGAGCACCCGCGACAGGTCCTGCCGGGCCTTATTGTCCAGCGTCGCACTGCCTTCTTCGAAACGGAAATTCACTGTCAGGCGCTGGGCGTGACGGCTGAGCGCCTGATAACCCTCCGGCATCAATGCATTCGGCGTGACCGTCATGGCCTGGACGGTCTGGGCGATAAAACCATTGGCCGCGACAATTGCCTGGCCCTTGCTACTTTGGGCGAACGCCACCAATGCGTCGGCCCACGGACTTTTCCCATTGGGCGGCAGGTAAAAGAACAGCCGGCGCGACAACGGATAATCTTCCGTGGCAATCAGGCTGTTGAGCGGGAGCATGGCTTGGGATTGGCCATCGGCAATCGCCACGGCTTTGGCCTGACGCACATAAGGCAGGCCGATGAAGCCGATACCTTGCGGGTCTAGGCTGACCGCGTCGGACAATTGCTCGCTGGATTCGAAACGTTTCGCCGCGCTGCTCAGGGTTTTCCCACGACGGCTGAGGACCAATTCCTTGAACGTGTCGTAGGTGCCCGATTGGTCATCCCGCGCATAGAGATGAATCGTCCCACCAGTGCCGCCGAGTTCTTCCCAGGTTTTTGCCTCGCCGCTGAAGATTCGCGCCAGTTGTTCGGTGTTCAGTTCACCCAACGGATTTTGCGGATGAAGAATGATCGCCAGGCCATCGATGGCGATCACCTGCTCGGCGCCGGAACTTTTAAAGTCGCCCAAGCGTGCAAGGTCTGTCCGTTCGCTGTCCTTGATCGGGCGCGAGGAGGCGGCGAGGTCGGCGGTGGCGGTTTTCAGGGCGGTGAAACCGGTGCTGGAACCGTGGGCCGCGATGTCCACCGCGACCCGGCGGCCCTGAACGGTTTCGCCGATGACGCGCAGTTCGTTGGCTTTGTCCGGGGCCTCGCTGTGAATCTTGAGCAGGCCCTGTTCGCGCATCAATCCCTCAACCAGCGCCGGGCCCAATGCCGCGCCTATGGTGTTGGAACCCTGGATGCGCAGCACCGGGCCAGAGTCGGGCGTCGGCAACGCGCCAGCCGACGCCGTCAGCGGCAGGCAGGCGCACAGCATCAACAGGAACAACACGCGCAACGTCATGCCGGCACCTTATAAGCCAAAGGAAGTGCCGGGAGAATAAGTCAGTAAGGTTTCTGAAAGATGACAGTCTTTAATGTGGGAGCGAGCTTGCTCGCGATGAGGGCCTGACATTCAATATTGATGCTGGCTGACAGTCCGCTATCGCGAGCAAGCTCGCTCCCACAGTTGATCTATGTCGATAGGTAGAGATCAGCTCAGCTCAAGCCAGATCGGCGCGTGATCCGACGGCTTTTCCATCCCGCGCAATTCGTAATCCACGCCCGCATCCTTCACCCGTGGCAACAACCCGTGGGACGCCATGATCAAGTCAATCCGCAGCCCACGCTTGGGCTCATCCTCAAAACCGCGGCTACGGTAGTCGAACCAGCTGAAACGGTCGGTCACCTGCGGGTTCAAGTGACGGAAACTGTCCACCAGGCCCCAGTTCTTCAAACGGGCCATCCACTCGCGTTCTTCCGGCAGGAAGCTGCATTTACCGGTTTTCAGCCAGCGTTTCATGTTGTCCGGGCCGATACCGATGTCGCAATCTTCCGGGGAAATGTTCACGTCGCCCATCACCACCAGCGGCTGATCGTTGCTGAACTGGCTTTCCAGCAATTGCTGCAGATCGTTGTAAAAGCGCTCCTTGGCCGGGAACTTGGTCGGGTGATCGCGGCTTTCGCCCTGTGGGAAATAGCCGTTCATGATGGTCACCGGCACGCCATTGGCGTCGGCGAACGTGCCCCAGATGAAGCGGCGCTGAGCGTCTTCTTCATCGGTGGTGAAACCTTTGTGCAGCGCGATAGGTTCCTGGCGCGAGAGCAGGGCCACGCCGTAATGACCTTTTTGACCGTGGAAATACACGTGATAGCCCAGCGCCTGAACCTCGGCCAGCGGGAATTGGTCGTCGTGAACCTTGGTTTCCTGCAGTCCGATCACATCTGGCTGATGCTTTTCGATCAGCGCCGCCAACTGATGGGGGCGAGCGCGCAGCCCGTTGATGTTGAAGGAGACGATCTTCATGGTCGGCAGTCCTGGCAAAAAGGGCGATGCTAGCTGACATGTAGGAATGGGGCTAGCGTGGCAGTAGTCCAAATGCGCTGCTAATGTCTGGGGGCGTGGGAACGATCGCGACCGCGCAAGGCTCGTACCAATAAGAACGAGGCCTTTTTAAGCCTCGCCCAGGGGAGATCTACCGTTATGCCCGAAACCTCGACCGTCATCGCCGATGTTCACATGCTCGACAGCGGCTATTCCCGCGAAGCGCGTTCGCTGTTGTACCAGGCTTACCGGCATGAGCCGACCTTCGGCTACCTGTTCGAAGCGGAGCGTCCCGGTTATGAACAGCGGGTCCGGGCCACTGTGCGCGAGTTGGTCAAACAACATTTTCTTCAGGACTTGCCGGCCATCGGCCTGCTGGTCAATGACCGGTTGATCGGCATCGCGCTGATCGCACCGCCGCAACGTCGCCTGGGCATCACTGAAAGTTGGGCCTGGCGTCTGCGCATGATGCTCAGCACCGGTTTTCGCTGCACCCGACGCTATCTCGAGTATCACGATGCCGTGATGGCTTGCGTGCCGTCCGATTCGGTGCACCTGCTGCCGTTGCTGGGAGTGCATCCGCAATTTCAGGGCAAGCACTTTGGTGAACAATTGCTGAAAGCGGTGCACAACTGGTGTGCGGTGGATGAGCACTCCGAGGGCGTGATCCTTGATACCGGGAATCCTCGCTATCTGGAGTTCTATAAGCGCCAGGGCTATGAGGAAATCGGTGAGGTTGCTGTAGGACCGATTCGCGAACACGTGTTTTTCCACGCCAATCCCCAGGTGTTACAAACAGCAACGGCATAAAGGTAGAACTTTCACCGCACGCCAGGCTCTATCACGCTCCCAAGCTCGTGATAGCATCCGCGCCTATGAAGTTTCCAGGAAGAATTACCAGTGGCGTGCTGATGCTGATTACCAGCTGCGCGGCGCTGGCGCAAAGTGAATTGGATGTGCGGATCAAACCGTCCAACGATGAACTGAAAGCCAATATAGAGGGCTATATCGGCAGCCTCGGCGATCGAGACGAAGAAGCCTTGCTGCGCTTCAGTCGTGGCGCTGAAGAACAGGCGCGCAAGGCCGCCCAGGCCTTGGGTTATTACCAGCCGCAGATCGACACGGATGTGAAGGGCGGCAAGACGCCTCGCCTGGTACTGAATATCGATCCCGGCGAGCCGGTGCATTTGCGCAACGTCACTATTCGCATCGACGGCCCGGCCGCTTCCCTCAAATCCTTCCGTGTACCCAAAAGCAATGCGCTGAAAACCGGCGCGGTACTCAACCATGGCCATTACGAAGACGCCAAGCGCCTGATTCAGAATCAGGCCTCTCGCTACGGTTTTTTCAGCGGTTACTTCAGCAGCCAGAAATTGTCGGTCGACCCGCGAGCCGGCGTTGCCGACATCGAACTGATCTATAACAGCGGCCCACGCTATTCACTGGGCAAGGTCAGTTTTGAGGGTGATTCACCGTTCGACGAAGACCTGCTGCGGCGCATGGTGCCTTTCAAGGCGGGCGCGCCTTATGACTCCGAACTGATCGCCGAGCTCAATCAGGCCATGCAATCGAGCGGCTATTTCGAAAGCGTGCGGGTGGATGCGGCGCCGACGGCGTCGAAGAACGATGTGATCCCGGTGGACGTCAAACTCGAAACCCGCAAACCACGGACCATGGGCCTGGGGTTGGGCTATTCCACGGACGTCGGCCCACGGATCAAGGCCAACTGGACCCGTCACTGGGTCAACCCTCAGGGGCATAGCTATGGCTGGGAGACCGAAGTCTCGGCGCCCCGGCAGAACGTCGGTGTGTTCTACGACATTCCCCTGGACCCGCCGCTGACCGACAAACTGCGGTTCGCCGGTGGCTATCAGAACGAAGAAATCGCCGACAAGGACTCCCTCAGCAAACTGCTGACCCTCGGCCCCGAATGGCACAGCAAGTTGCCCAGCGGCTGGCAGCGCGTTGTGTCGCTCAAGTGGCAGCGCGAGGAATACAGGCTCGGCGACGACTCAGGGCTCAGCACGTTGCTGATGCCAGGCGTCAACTATTCCTACCTGAAAAGCGACAACCGCATCGACCCGCACAACGGTTATCGCCTGGAATTCGCGACCAAAGTGGCCAAGGAAGGTTTGGGCTCGGACACCAATCTGGTCTACGGCACCGCGCTGGTGAAAGGCTTGACCACGGTCTTCGACAAGCACCGCTTCCTCGGTCGGGTGCAGGTCGGCGGCAGTGCCACCAATGGCTACAGATCTGTGCCGCCGTCGCTGCGCTTCTTCGCCGGTGGCGATCAGAGCGTGCGCGGCTACGACTACCAGAGCCTGTCCCCGGAAAACTCCGAGGGTGACCGCATTGGTGGCCGTTACATGGTTGCCGGCAGCGTCGAGTATCAGTACTCCATCGCCGAAAAATGGCGGGTCGCGACCTTCATCGACCAAGGCAACTCCTTCAATACCCTCGAACTGCCGAACCTCAAGACCGGTGTCGGCATCGGTGTGCGCTGGGTCTCGCCGGTGGGGCCGATACGCCTCGACCTGGCCCATGCGATGGACGACGACGGCGGCATTCGACTGCACTTTTCCATGGGGCCTGAGCTGTGAAGCGTGGTTTGAAAATAACGCTGGTGGCGATTCTGGCGCTGCTGATGCTGGTTGTCCTGACCGTGGCCACGGTGCTTGGCACGGCGACGGGCAGCCGCTGGGCGCTCGGCTTTGTGCCGGGTTTGACCGTCGAAAATTTCCAGGGCCGTTTGGGCGGGCAGTGGAGTGCCGACCATGTGCTGTGGCAGCAGGACAGCAGTCGGGTTGAGCTGAACAAGGTGATTTTCGCTTGGTCGCCGCTGTGCCTGACGCGCATGACCCTGTGCATCGAGCAATTAAAGGCCGATCAGGTCAGCCTGCAATTCCCGCCCGGCACGCAAGAAGAAAGCAGCGGGCCGATCAGTCTCCCGGATCTGAAGTTGCCCTTGGCCATCGAGCTGGGCGATGTCCAGGTCGGCAGCCTGCTGTTCAACGGCAGCGAAGAACTCAAGGGTTTGCAACTGGCGGCGCACTGGACGGCCAACGGCTTGCAGATCGATTCCGTTCATTTGCAAAGGGATGATCTGAGTCTGAATCTTTCAGGCCTGCTGCAACCCAGCGGTAACTGGCCGCTCAAGGCCGAAGGCAAACTGACCCTGCCAGCCCCCGGCACCGGGCCTTGGACGCTGGCCCTGAAGGTCGACGGCGATCTGCTGAAAACCCTGAATCTGAAAGCCGACAGCAGCGGTTACCTCAACGGGCAATTGACCGGCGAACTGCAACCGCTGGTGGAAAACCTGCCGGCCAAGGTGCGAATCACCGCTGACGGCTTCAAGGCCAGCGCCGATCTGTCGGACACCCTGCAACTCAACCAACTGGAACTCACCGGCGACGGTGACCTGAAAAACGGTTACCAATTGCTCGGCAAAGCCACGTTGCCCGCAGAACTTGGCCCGGTCGCGCTGTTGTTGCAAGGCAAGGTCGACGCCAACGGCGCGCAGATCGCCGGGTTGGACCTCACGGCCAACGACAAGCAAAGCCTGAAACTCACCGGCAACCTCGACTGGAGCAAAGGCTTGAGTGCCGATGCAAAAATCGACTGGCTGGATTTCCCGTGGCACCGGCTCTATCCGCTGATCGACGAGCCAGAAGTGGCGCTGCGCAGCTTCAACGGTGAAGTCTCCTACACCGACGGCAAGTACATTGGTCACTTCAGCGCCGCACTCGACGGCCCGGCCGGGGCGTTCAGCCTGACCAGCCCGTTCAGCGGCGACCTGACGAAAATCTACCTGCAACAAATTCAACTCGAAGCCGGGCAGGGCAAGGCCGAAGGGCACCTGAACCTACAATTTGCCGACGGCATCGCCTGGGACACCGCGCTCGACCTGTCGGCGATCAACCCGGCGTACTGGGTCGCGGAGTTGCCGGGCACCCTGGCCGGACCGTTGCGCAGCAAAGGCGAGATGAAGAATGAAAAACTCAGCCTGACCGCTGATCTCGACTTGAAAGGCAAACTGCGCGGCCAACCGGCAGTGATCCAGGCCAAAGCCGATGGCGGCGGCGAGCAATGGAACCTCAACGCGCTGCAAATTCGCCTCGGCGACAACAGCATCAACGGCAAGGGCAGCTTGCAACAGAAGCTCGCCGGTCAGATCGATATCAAGCTGCCGCGCCTGGCTCAGTTGTGGCCGCAACTGCGCGGTCAGCTCAATGGTCGCGTCGATGTCGCCGGCACGCTCAAGGCCCCGCAAGGCAAGCTCGGGCTGCAAGGTACGCAACTGGCCTTCGAAGACAATCGCCTGCAAAGCCTGAATCTGGACGCCACACTCGACAGCGCGCAACACGCAAAGATCGACCTCAAGGGCAGCGGCATCCAGGCCGGTGAAACGTCGCTGGGCACGCTGACCGCCAGCGGTCAGGGCGATATCAAAAACCAGAAACTCACCCTCGACCTGCAAGGGCCGAAGCTGAAGCTCGCGCTCGGCCTCGACGGCAATCTGGACAAAGGCAATTGGCGTGGACGCCTGTTCAGCGGCGACATCCAGGCCGGCGGTCAAGACTGGAAGCTGCAAGGTCCGGCGAAGCTTGAACGGTTGGCGGACGGCAAGATCAATTTTGGCACCCACTGCTGGACGTCCGGCCCGGCCAGCCTGTGCGGTGAGGATCAGCGCCTGATGCCTGAGCCGAAGCTGCGTTATCACCTCAAGCAATTCCCGATCGACAGCCTGGCGCAGTGGTTGCCCAAGGATTTCGCCTGGAAGGGCCGGCTCAACGCCGAACTGCAACTGGACCTGCCGGCCAGCGGCCCGAACGGTCAGATCAGCGTCGATGCCAGCGGTGGCACATTGCGCATCAAGGAGAAGGACCAGTGGTTGGACTTCCCGTACCAGACCCTGAAACTGAACAGCAAGCTCACGCCCAAGCGCATCGACGCTGACCTCAATTTCGTCGGCGGCAAGCTCGGTGAGCTTATGCTCCAGGCGCAGATCAATCCGCTGCCGAAGGACAAACCACTGACCGGCTCGTTCCGCCTGAGTGGTCTGGACCTGTCGGTGGCGCGGCCATTCGTGCCGATGGTCGAGAAACTGACCGGTCGTTTGAATGGCAGCGGCACGCTCGCAGGTACGCTGCTGGCGCCGCAGGTCAACGGCAATCTGCTGCTCAGCGACGGCGAGATTTCCGGGCCTGAACTGCCGATGGACCTCGAAGCGCTGCAACTTCAAGCCGTGATTGCCGGCGAAACCGTGCAGTTGAACGGCGGCTGGAAAAGTGGCAAGACTGGGCAGGGCACTTTGAGCGGCAACATCGCCTGGGGTCAGGCGTTGGTGGTGGACCTGGCGCTCAAAGGCACGCAATTGCCCGTCACCGTCGAGCCGTACGCCAAGCTGGAAATGGCGCCGGACCTGAAGATTTCGATGAAGGACGACAAACTGGCGATCACCGGCAAGGTGCTGGTGCCAAAAGGCGAAATCACCGTGCGTGAGTTGCCGCCCTCGACGGTCAAGGTGTCCAGTGACACGGTGATCGTCGGCCAGCAGACCGAAGAGGGCAAACCCCCGATGGCCATGGCGATGGACATCGATGTGGTGGTCGGGCAGGACAAACTCAGCTTTGCCGGGTTTGGCCTGACCGCCAACCTGCAAGGTCATGTGCACATTGGCGACAACATGGACACCCGCGGCGAGCTCTGGCTCAACGATGGGCGTTATCGCGCCTACGGTCAGCGATTGACCGTGCGCCGGGCGCGCTTGTTGTTTGCCGGCCCAATTGACCAGCCGTATCTGGACATCGAAGCGATTCGCCAGACCGACGACGTGATCGCCGGCATTCGCCTGAGCGGCAGCGCCGAGCAGCCGACCACACAGATCTTCTCCGAGCCGGCGATGAGTCAGGAGCAGGCGTTGTCCTATCTGGTGCTGGGGCGTCCGCTGAGTACCAGCGGTGAGGACAACAACATGCTCGCCCAAGCGGCGCTCGGGTTGGGCTTGATGGGCAGTTCCGGTGTGACCAGCGGGTTGGCCAAGGACCTGGGCATTCAGGATTTCCAGCTCGATACCCAAGGCAGCGGCAATGCAACCAGCGTGGTGGCCAGCGGCAACCTCTCCGAGAAGCTCAGCCTGCGTTATGGCGTTGGCGTGTTCGAGCCGGCCAACACCATCGCCTTGCGTTACAAGCTGAGCAAGAAGGTTTACCTCGAAGCGGCGGGCGGCGTGGCCAGTTCGCTGGACATCTTCTACAAGCGGGATTTCTAAACCCCTCCTGATCGGGCACGGTCCCCTGTGGCGAGGGGGTTTACCCCCGTTGGGCCGCGTAGCGGCCCCCCCTCAGCTGCAACTCCACTCCTTCTGAACCCCTACACATCTAAAAGCGACGACTGCTGCGCCGCCGAACGGGGCGGTGCGGCGTTCTGATAAACCCCCTCGCCACAGGGATTGTGGGTCGCCGTTTATCAACTAAATAGCAAGCACCCTAACTATTACGTTGACATTCGCTGCCTAGGCAGTAACATCTCGTCATACATTCTCTGCCTAGGCAGCTAATTGGTGGTCAGATGAAACATTTCACCCCAGACGCATTCCACACTTGCCATCTCGGTCTCCTGCTCGGGCGCGCTGCGCTGCTCAAGGACCGGATCATCGACACGCACATGGAACCCCACGGCATCACCGCCGCGCAGTTCAAAGTGCTGATCATCATGGCCCAATTCGGCGTCGATACCCCGGCCGAGCTGTGCCGTCACCTGTCGCTGGATAGCGGTTCGATGACCCGCATGCTCGATCGTCTGGAACAGAAAGGCTTCCTCGCCCGCCAACGCTCCGAGGCGGACCGCCGTCAGGTTCAGCTGGTGCTGACCGAGCAAGGCCAGCAGTTGACTGACCGCCTGCCGGAGATCGGCGCCGACGCCATGAATGAACTGGCTGGCGCGATCACCCCAGAGGAGTTGAAAACCCTCGAACAGATCCTGAAGAAAATTTTGGTGGCAGCCGGTGACTCGATCACCCTGCTGCGGGTAGGTGACAAATGAGCAGTAAAACCCTGCGGACCGGACTGAGCCTGGTGCTGGCGGCCATGACCCTGGCCGGTTGCGCCAGCTACAGTGGCCTGACCACTGAAGGCAAAAGCCTCGATGCGAAAAACCTCAAGGCCGGGCAATCCCTCAGCGGTGTAACTCTGTCGCCCGCGGCCTGGCCGAAAAGCGACTGGTGGAAAAGCCTCGGCGACCCACAGCTCGACGGCTTGATCCGCGAAGCCCTGCACGACAGCCCCGACATGCAAATCGCCGACGCCCGTGCTCACCAGGCCAGCGCCGCCGCCTATGCCGCCGACGCCGCCCGCATGCCCACCCTCGATGCCAGCGCTGGTGTCAGCCGTTCGCGTCTGGCCCGGGATCAGGACCCGAACGGGCAGGGCGGCACTTATTCCACCGTGCGCAACATCAGTGCCAGTTTCAATTACAACTTCGACCTCTGGGGCGGTCAGCGTGATGCCTGGGAAGCTGCACTGGGTCAGGCCCGTGCTGCCGAAGTCGATCAACAGGCCGCTCAGCTGACGTTGTCCGCCGACGTCGCTCGCGCCTACAGCGATCTGGGTCAGGCACACATCGTCTACGACCTGGCCAGTGAAGACCTCAAACGCACCAAGCAAATGCTCGACCTGAGCCAACGTCGACTGAGCTCGGGGATCGACAGTCAGTACCAGTTCCAGCAAACCGAAAGCCTGGAAGCCACGTCCGAAGCCAGCCTGATCGACGCCGAGAAACGCCTGCAAAGCGCGAAAATCGCTTTGGCCGTCTTGCTCGGTAAAGGCCCGGATCGCGGCAATGAAATCGCCCGGCCGAAAATCCTTCAAGCCAGCGCTGTAGCGTTGCCATCGGTGTTGCCGGCCGAGTTGCTCGGTCGTCGTCCGGACCTGGTGGCCGCGCGTTGGCGGGTCGAGGCGGCGAGCAAGAACATCGACGCCGGCAAAACCCAGTTCTATCCAAACTTGAACCTTAGCGCTGCGGCCGGTGCCGAATCTTTGCTGGGCGATGCGATGTTCGGATCGGCCAGTCGTTTCTTCAATATTGCGCCGACGATCTCGGTGCCGATTTTCGACGGCGGCCGCCTGCGTGCCAACCTCGATTCCCGCGACGCCGATTACGACCTCGCGGTGGCGCAGTACAACAAAAGCCTGGTGAAAGCCCTGGGTGATGTCAGCGACACCATCAACCAGTTGCGCGACATCGGCCGGCAGATCGGCGCTCAACAGCACGCCACCGACATTGCCCAGGATTCTTACAACACCGTGGTCCAACGCTACGGTTCCGGCATCGGCAATTACCTGGACGTGCTCAGCATCGAGCAACAATTGCTCCAGGCCCAGCGTCAGCTGGCCAACCTGAATGCCGAGCAGATCGACCTGTCGATCCAACTGATGCAGGCGCTGGGCGGCGGTTTTCAGGGTGAAACCCTGACCGCAGCCAACGCAACCCCAGCCACGCAGCACAACTAATTCAAGGTACTTGTCATGGCCACTGCCGATACAACTCCTGCTCCAACTGATAAAGCGTCTGACAACACTCAAGACACCAGCAACCCGCGCAAACGCAAAGTCATGCTGGTGGTGTTGGCGATCGTGGTGATCCTTGCCGGTGTTGGCGTCTGGGGTTATCACGAATTCTACGGGCGCTGGATCGAAAGCACCGACGACGCCTATGTGAACGGCAATGTGGTGGAAATCACTCCGTTGGTCACCGGCACCGTAGTCAGCATTGGCGCCGACGATGGCGACCTGGTTCACGAAGGTCAGGTGCTGATCAACTTCGATCCGAACGACGCCGAAGTCGGTCTGCAAAGTGCCCAGGCCAATCTGGCCCGCACCGTGCGTCAGGTTCGCGGTTTGTACAGCAACGTCGACGGCATGAAAGCCCAGGTCAACGCCCAACAGGCTGAAGTGCAAAAGGCGCAGGACAACTTCAATCGCCGGAAGAACCTCGCCGCTGGCGGGGCGATTTCCCAGGAAGAACTGTCCCATGCTCGCGACGACCTGACCTCGGCGCAAAACGCCCTGGCCAACGCCAAACAGCAACTGAAAACCACCAGTGCTTTGGTGGATGACACCGTGGTCTCGTCGCACCCGGACGTGATGTCCGCTGCCGCGCAATTGCGTCAGGCTTACCTGAATAACTCGCGCAGCACCTTGATCGCGCCGGTCACCGGTTATGTGGCCAAGCGCTCGGTACAACTGGGCCAACGCGTCCAGCCGGGCACCGCATTGATGGCAGTTATCCCGCTGGATCAGCTGTGGATCGACGCCAACTTCAAGGAAACCCAACTGCGTGACATGCGCATCGGGCAGCCGGTGGACATCGAAGCCGACCTCTACGGCAGGGATGTGAAGTTCAGCGGCACCATCGACAGCCTCGGCGCCGGTACCGGCAGCGCGTTTGCCCTGCTGCCCGCGCAAAACGCCACCGGTAACTGGATCAAGATCGTCCAGCGGGTGCCGGTGCGGATTCACATCAACGCCGAAGAACTGGCCAAGCACCCGTTGCGGGTCGGCCTGTCGACTCAGGTCGATGTGAACCTGCGTGACCAGAGCGGTCCGGTGCTGGCGCAACAACCGCCACAAAAGGCTTCGTTCAGCACCAATGTCTATGACCGTCAGTTGGCCGAGGCCGACGCGATGATCACTCAGTTGATCCATGACAACAGCGCTGCGGTCAGCAAAACCGTTCAACGCTGATTCGCCATCACACCGACCCTTTGTGGCGAGGGGATTTATCCCCGTTGGGTCGCGAAGCGACCCCAGCACTTCAAAGTCCAACCGCATTATGAGTTGACGACTGCTTCGCAGCCGAACGGGGATAAATCCCCTCACCACAAAGGCTCGCTCCCACAAGGTCAACTGTGTCTGTAACAGGTGCAGCGCCAATGAAGTCTCAAAGGATTCGCGATGAGCAATAACGCCTCTTTTACGCCGCCCAGCTTGTTGCTCAGCACCATCGGCCTGTCGCTGGCGACCTTCATGCAAGTGCTCGACACCACCATCGCCAACGTGGCGCTGCCGACGATTTCCGGCAACCTCGGCGTGAGTTCGGAGCAGGGCACTTGGGTGATTACTTCGTTCGCCGTGAGCAATGCCATCGCGCTGCCGCTGACCGGTTGGCTTAGCCGGCGCTTCGGCGAGGTGAAGCTGTTTCTCTGGGCGACGATTCTGTTCGTTCTGGCTTCGTTTCTGTGCGGTATCTCGACGTCGATGCCGGAATTGATCGGCTTTCGGGTGCTGCAAGGTCTGGTGGCAGGTCCCTTGTACCCGATGACTCAAACGCTGCTGATTGCCGTCTATCCGCCCGCCAGGCGTGGCATGGCCCTGGCATTGCTGGCGATGGTCACGGTGGTGGCGCCGATTGCCGGCCCCATCCTCGGCGGCTGGATTACCGACAGCTATAGCTGGCCGTGGATCTTCTTTATCAACGTGCCGATCGGTGTTTTCGCGGTGATGGTGGTGCGTTCGCAGCTCAAGATGCGTCCGGTGGAAACCAGCTATCAGCCGATGGATTACGTCGGTTTGATCAGCCTGATCATTGGCGTCGGCGCGTTGCAGGTGATCCTCGACAAGGGCAACGACCTGGATTGGTTCGAGTCGAGCTTCATCCTCATCGGCGCGGCCATTTCGGTGATCGCGCTGGCGGTATTCGTGATCTGGGAAATGACCGACAAACACCCGGTGGTCAATCTGCGGTTGTTCGCTTACCGCAACTTCCGCATCGGCACGATTGTGCTGGTGTTGGGTTACGCCGGGTTCTTCGGGATCAACCTGATCCTGCCGCAATGGCTGCAAACCCAAATGGGTTACACGGCGACGTGGGCGGGGCTGGCGGTGGCACCGATCGGTATTCTGCCGGTGCTGATGTCGCCGTTTGTCGGCAAGTACGCACACAAATTCGACCTGCGGCTGCTGGCCGGCCTAGCGTTCCTGGCGATTGGCCTGAGCTGCTTCATGCGTGCCGGGTTTACCAATGAAGTGGACTTCCAGCACATTGCCCTGGTACAGCTGTTTATGGGGATCGGCGTGGCGCTGTTCTTCATGCCGACCTTGAGCATTCTGATGTCGGACCTGCCTCCGAGCCAGATCGCCGACGGCGCGGGCCTGGCGACGTTCCTGCGGACCTTGGGCGGCAGTTTTGCGGCGTCGTTGACGACCTGGATCTGGATTCGCCGGGCCAATCAGCACCACGCCTATATGAGCGAAAGCATCAGCACCTATGAGCCGGCTACCCGCGAGGCGTTGAACAGCCTGGGCGGGGCGAGCAATCCGGCGTATGCGCAACTGGATCATGTGCTGACCAGTCAGGCGTACATGCTCTCCACCGTGGATTACTTCACGTTGCTGGGGTGGGCATTCATGGGCTTGATTGTGCTGGTGTGGCTGGCGAAACCGCCGTTTGCGGCGAAGGCCGGGCCTGCGGCCTCCGGTCATTGAGCCAAACACAAAACCCTGTGGGAGCGGGCTTTGTGTTTGGCCGTTAGTTCGCGGGTGCCGCAAGTTGCGGCGGTGGGGCGAAGTCAAACGGCGCCAACGCAAACCCTTGCTCATCCACCTGCAACGCCCACCCCTGACGATCCCAATCACCCAACACAATGCGCTTGGCCGCCTGCTCGCCAATCTGCAACTTGTGGATAGCGGGGCGATGGGTATGCCCATGGATCAAGGTTTTCACGCCATGGGCCTGCATGATCCGCGGTACTTCTTCCGGCGTGACATCAACAATGTCATTGGCCTTCATCCGCGTCTGCGCGCGGCTTTCACTGCGCAACTTGCGCGCCAGTTTATGCCGGGTGCCCAAGGGCAGATGCCGCAGGATGAACAGGGTGATCGGGTTACGCAGGTAGCGACGCAGCTTCATATAGGCTTCGTCGCGGGTGCAGAGACTGTCGCCGTGCATTAATAGCACCGGCTCGCCGTAAAACTGCACGACACTCGGGTCTTTCAACAACGTGCAGCCGGCCTGTTTGCAAAAGGCCTGGCCGAGCATGAAGTCGCGATTGCCGTGCATCAGAAAAATGGCCGTGCCGCTGTCGCTAAGATCGCGCAGGGCCTGGCAGATGGAACGCTGGAACGGCGTCATGGCATCGTCGCCAATCCACGCCTCGAAAAAGTCGCCCAGGATGTACAACGCACTCGCCGAGCGGGCGCGTCCGGCGAGCAAATCCAGAAACGCCCGGCTGATGTCCGGGCGCTCCTCTTCCAGATGCAAGTCTGAAATCAGCAGTATCACTCAATGATCTCGGCTTTCTCGATGATCACGTCTTCTGCTGGTACGTCCTGGTGGCCGGACTTCATGGTGGTGGAAACACCTTTGATCTTGTCGACCACGTCGGTGCCTGCAACGACTTTGGCGAATACCGCGTAGCCCCAGCCCTGAGTGGTCTTGGCGCTGTGGTTCAGGAAGCTGTTGTCAGCCACGTTGATGAAGAACTGGGCGGACGCCGAATGCGGCTCCATGGTGCGGGCCATGGCCACGGTGTACTTCTCGTTCGGCAGGCCGTTGTCGGCTTCGTTCTGGATGCTTGGGCGCTTGTCTTTCTTTTCTTTCATGCCTGGCTCGAAACCGCCGCCCTGGATCATGAAGTTACCGATGACGCGGTGGAAAACGGTGTTTTCGTAGTGACCGGCTTTGACGTACTCGATGAAGTTGGCCACGGTGATCGGGGCTTTTTCAGCGTTCAGTTCCAGGACGATGTCGCCATGGTTGGTGGTCAGTTTGACTTGGGTCATGATCGGTACTCTTGATATGAATTCGTGGGTTTCGGGGCTTTGCAGCCCTCAACCGGTCCGGCCAATTTTGGCCAAGATGCGCAGTTTAGCGTGCCAAGCGCGAATTTCGAGGCTGTTTTTCATTTGCATCCGATTAAATGCAGCCGTTTTTTGCCCTGCGCTGTCAGCGACTTGACGGCATCGGCTATGATAAGCCCCTTTGTTTTAACCGCCGCTTTGATTTGGCCAACTGGCCGCGCACTTGTACGTTCAAGGATCCTATGAGCAAGCCCACTGTCGACCCTACCTCGAATTCCAAGACCGGCCCTGCCGTGCCGGTCAATTTCCTGCGCCCGATCATCCAGGCGGACCTGGACTCGGGTAAGCACACGCAGATCGTCACCCGTTTCCCGCCTGAGCCCAACGGCTACCTGCACATTGGTCACGCCAAGTCGATTTGCGTGAACTTCGGCCTGGCCCAGGAATTTGGCGGCGTCACGCACCTGCGTTTCGACGACACCAACCCGGCCAAGGAAGACCAGGAATACATCGACGCGATCGAAAGCGACGTCAAATGGCTGGGCTTCGAATGGTCCGGTGAAGTGCGCTACGCCTCGCAGTATTTCGACCAGTTGCACGACTGGGCCGTTGAACTGATCAAGGCTGGCAACGCCTACGTCGATGACTTGAGCCCTGAACAGGCCAAGGAATACCGTGGCAGCCTGACCGAGCCGGGCAAGAACAGCCCGTTCCGCGATCGTTCCGTGGAAGAAAACCTGGATTGGTTCGCCCGCATGAAGGCCGGCGAATTCCAGGACGGCGCGCGCGTGCTGCGGGCCAAGATCGACATGGCCTCGCCGAACATGAACCTGCGCGACCCGATCATGTATCGCATCCGCCACGCTCACCACCACCAGACCGGTGACAAGTGGTGCATCTACCCGAACTACGACTTCACCCACGGTCAGTCGGACGCCATCGAAGGCATCACCCACTCGATCTGCACCCTTGAGTTCGAAAGCCATCGTCCGCTGTACGAGTGGTTCCTCGAGAATCTGCCCGTGCCGGCGCAACCGCGTCAGTACGAATTCAGCCGTCTGAACCTGAACTACACGATCACCAGCAAGCGCAAGCTCAAGCAACTGGTCGATGAAAAGCACGTTCTTGGCTGGGACGATCCGCGCATGTCTACGCTGTCCGGCTTCCGCCGGCGTGGTTATACGCCGAAATCGATCCGCAACTTCTGCGAAATGGTCGGCACCAACCGTTCCGACGGCGTAGTGGACTTCGGCATGCTCGAATTCAGCATCCGCGACGATCTCGACCACAGCGCCCCGCGCGCCATGTGCGTGCTGCGTCCGCTGAAAGTCGTGATCACCAACTACCCGGAAGGCCAGGTCGAGAACCTCGAATTGGCGTGCCACCCGAAAGAAGACATGGGCGTGCGCGTTCTGCCGTTCGCCCGTGAGATCTACATCGACCGTGAAGACTTCATGGAAGAGCCGCCAAAAGGCTACAAACGGCTGGAACCCGCTGGCGAAGTGCGTCTGCGCGGCAGCTACGTGATCCGTGCCGACGAAGCGATCAAGGACGCCGATGGCAACATCGTCGAACTGCGTTGCTCCTACGACCCGGAAACCCTGGGCAAGAACCCTGAAGGCCGCAAGGTCAAAGGCGTGGTTCACTGGGTGCCGGCTGCGGCCAGCGTCGAGTGTGAAGTGCGTCTGTACGATCGCCTGTTCCGCTCGGCCAACCCTGAGAAGGCCGAAGACAGCGCCAGTTTCCTGGACAACATCAACCCTGACTCGCTGCAAGTTCTCACAGGTTGTCGTGCCGAGCCTTCGCTGGGCAATGCACAGCCGGAAGACCGTTTCCAGTTCGAGCGCGAAGGTTACTTCTGCGCGGATATCAAGGACTCGAAACCGGGCGCTCCGGTGTTCAACCGTACCGTGACCTTGCGTGATTCGTGGGGCCAGTGATTCAAGGAAACTAAAGTGCTTACGATCTACAACACGCTCACCAAGAGCAAAGAAGTGTTCAAGCCGCTGGATGGCAACAATGTGCGCATGTACGTCTGCGGGATGACCGTGTACGACTACTGCCACATTGGCCACGGCCGCAGCATGGTCGCGTTCGACCTGGTGACCCGCTGGTTGCGCTTCAGCGGTTATAACCTGACGTATGTGCGCAACATCACCGATATTGAAGACAAGATCATCAATCGG
Organism: Pseudomonas sp. UYIF39; assembly: GCF_029963765.1. Taxonomy (GTDB): domain Bacteria; phylum Pseudomonadota; class Gammaproteobacteria; order Pseudomonadales; family Pseudomonadaceae; genus Aquipseudomonas. The sequence goes on along the minus strand of NZ_JALBYU010000007.1, from coordinate 240,033 downwards.
GCCAAGGAGAACGGCGAGCCGTTCGACGTGTTGACCGAGCGCATGATCACCGCGATGCATGAGGATGAGGCGCGCCTCAATATCCTCAAGCCGGACATGGAACCGCGGGCCACCGATCACATCGCTGGCATGCAGACCATGATCCAGACCCTGATCGACAAGGGTTACGCCTATGCTCCGGGCAATGGCGACGTGTACTACCGCGTCGCCAAGTTCATGGGCTACGGCAAGCTATCGCGCAAGAAAATCGAAGACCTGCGCATCGGCGCGCGGATCGAAGTCGACGAGTCCAAACAGGACCCGCTGGACTTCGTGCTGTGGAAGGGCGCCAAGCCGGGTGAGCCGAGCTGGCCTTCGCCTTGGGGCGACGGTCGTCCGGGCTGGCACATCGAGTGCTCGGTGATGTCGACCTGCTGCCTGGGCGAGACCTTCGACATTCATGGCGGCGGCAGCGACCTCGAGTTCCCGCACCACGAAAACGAAATCGCCCAGAGTGAAGCGGCCACCGGCAAGACCTACGCCAACGCGTGGATGCATTGCGGCATGATTCGCATCAATGGCGAGAAGATGTCCAAGTCCTTGAACAACTTCTTCACCATTCGCGACGTGCTGGAAAAGTACCACCCGGAAGTCGTGCGTTACCTGCTGGTGTCGAGCCACTACCGCAGCGCAATCAACTACTCGGAAGACAACCTCAAGGACGCCAAAGGCGCACTCGAGCGTTTCTACCACTCGTTGAAAGGCCTGCCGAACGTGGCGCCGGCCGGTGGTGAAGCCTTTGTCGAGCGTTTCACTCAGGTGATGAACGACGACTTCGGCACGCCGGAAGCCTGTGCCGTACTGTTCGAGATGGTTCGCGAGATCAACCGTTTGCGTGAGAGCGATCTCGATGCGGCGGCGGGTCTGGCGGCACGCTTGAAGGAATTGGCCAGTGTGCTGGGTGTGTTGCAGCTCGAAGCTGATGACTTCCTGCAGGCCGGTGCTGAAGGGCGGGTTGATGCGGCTGAAGTTGATGCGCTGATTGCCGCGCGTCTGGCCGCTCGTGCAGGTAAAGATTGGGCCGAATCGGACCGCATCCGCGACCAGCTCACCGCCATGGGCGTGGTGCTGGAAGACGGGAAGGGTGGGACGACGTGGCGTCTGGCTGACTGATTGCGTTAGTCGCTGCAAAACAAAACCCGCCTTGTGCGGGTTTTTGTTTGTGCGCAGGTTTTTAGTCTGCGGTGACAGGGCTGGCGCCTTCACGAGCAGCAGTCAGCTTTCCGACTGGCGCAACCGCTTGTAAAGGGTGTTACGGCTAACCCCCAGACGCCGGGCCAAATGCGAGATATTCCCCCCAGCCGCCGCCAACTGCCGATTCAAATCCTCGGCATCATTCAAATCCACCGCCATCGGCTCCGGTAAATCCACCGGCTCCATCTCCAAATCAACAAAGAAATCATCCGGCAAATGCTCCGGCCGCACCGGTTGTTCCTCGGCCATGGCCAGCGCCACCTGCATCACGCTGCTGACCTGACGCAAATTTCCTGGCCACGGATGACGACTGAACAACTCCATCACTTCACGGCTCAACCCGGCCCATTGCGACGGTTCGCGATGCTGTTCCCACAGCCGCTTGAACAGCGCCTGCTTGTCACTGCGTTCTCTTAACGGCGGCAGTTCCAGGGTCAAACCACCAATCCGGTAATACAAGTCCTCGCGGAAGCGCCCCAACTGAACCTGCTCGCGCAACGAGCGGTTGGTTGCCGAAATAATCCGGATATCCACCGGGAACAACTCGCTGCTGCCTACCGGTTGCACGCAACGCTCCTGCAAAACCCTTAACAATCGCGCCTGGGTCGGCAACGGCATATCGCCGATTTCATCAAGGAATAGGGTGCCTTTGTCGGCCTTGCGGATCAGCCCGATGCTGCCTTTCTGGTTGGCACCGGTGAACGCGCCTTTCTCGTAGCCAAAAAGCTCGGACTCCACCAGTTCGGCGGGGATGGCTGCACAGTTGACGGCAATGAACGGTTGTTCACTCCGAGAGCTGGCCTGATGCAGGGCTTTGACGAAGACTTCCTTGCCGACCCCGGTTTCGCCATGGATCAACAACGGAATGTCTTTTTCCAGCAAGCGCTCGGCCTGGCGCACGGCTTTTTCTACTCGGCTGTCGCCGAAGTGCAGGGTGTTAAGACTGATTGCGGCGTGCGCGGTGACGGCGGGTTCGGCGCTCTTGGGTTCAGCAGAGAATAGCCGCGCCTGGATCGGCATCTGTTTTGGCCGCTTCAACAGGCACTGAAAGCGGTTGCGACCCGAGGCTTGCAGGGCAAACGGCAGGCCGTCCGGCTGGTTCAATAACTCCAGCAGCGAGACCTTGAACAGACTCTCGACGCTGACCCGCGACAGACTGATGCCCAGCAGATTGTCAGCCCTGCGGTTGGCAGACAGCACCTGCCCGGTTTCGTCAAAGATCAGCAGCCCGGCCCATTGACTGTCGAGGTTGTTCAGCCCGGTGTTGAACGTCAGTTGAAAATGCTGGCCATGGAACAGGTTGAGGATCAGCCGGTTTTCCACGCTCTGACTCATCATCTTGACCATGCCGAGCGTGTGGGATGGCGGCAGGTAGCTGTCGCTGGACACGTCCAACACCGCGATCACCTTGCGTTCGGCATCGAAAATCGGTGCGGCGGAACCGGTCATGAAGCGGTTGGCTTTCAGAAAGTGTTCATCGTGTTCGATGTGCACGGCCTGCTCGCAGGCGAGGGCGGTGCCTATGGCGTTGGTGCCGCTGCAACGCTCCATCCAGCTGGCGCCAGCGCTGAAACCACGGGTCAGGCTCGGCTCGATAAAACGCTGTGTGCCCCACGACGTCAGGACCTGGCCTTGATTGTCGGCGAGCATGATCAGGCAGTTGGAGTTGCTGAGGATGTTTTCGTAATACGGCAGGACTTCCTGATGCGTGGTCTGCACCAGCGAATGCTGGCTCTCCAGCAATTGGGCGATGCCTTCGGCCGGTAGCTGATCGAACGCTGGCGCGCTCTGATGGTTGAGGCCGAAGGCGCGGCAACGTTTCCAGGAGTCCTGAATGATGGCGTCGTGGGAGAGCGGCGAGGCAGGTGCGGCCATGGCAGTCGATCTCTGAGCATTATTATTTTTGTTATGAATAACGCGATTCTGTAGCAGCTGGCGGAGCCTGCGCTCGGCGACGTAGTCGTCGTGAAATCAGGCGTCGCGGTGTATCAGGAATACCGCGTATACAGGTTTTACGACGACTGCGTCGCCGAACGCAGGCTTCGCCAGCTGCTACACAGGATCGTGGTGAATTTGGATAATCGTGTCGCTAAAGCATCCGTAGAGTGTTGTTCACTATTGTTCATTGTCAACCGCCGGATTGTTCAATTGTTCAGTCGCGGTTGTTCATTTCTGTTCAGCAATGAACGCGGTTTTGCCCTTGTTTCACAGATTCTCAAGCCAGATCAACGGCTTGCAGTTTCTGGCACGAATGTCGCTCTGTAGCTCCGGTCGCTTGACTCCAATAATAAAAAGGCCGAGCCATGTCATTAACCCTGGAGCACGTCAGCCGTACCGTCGAGGGCCAGACCTGGATCGACGATGCGTGCCTTAATTTCGAAGCCGGATCTTTCAACGTTTTGCTCGGGCGCACGCTGTCCGGCAAAACCAGTCTCATGCGCCTGATGGCCGGTCTGGACAAGCCCGACAGCGGTCGGATCCTGATGAACGGCGTCGACGTCACCCAGCGCCCGGTGCGTTTGCGCAATGTGTCGATGGTCTATCAGCAATTCATCAACTACCCGACCATGACGGTGTTCGAGAACATCGCCTCGCCGTTACGCCAGGGCGGTATGTCCAATGAGTTGATTCAGAGCAAAGTGCTGGAAACCGCGAAGATGCTGCGCATCGAGAAATTTCTCCAGCGCCATCCGCTTGAACTCTCCGGTGGTCAGCAACAGCGCACGGCGATGGCCCGGGCGCTGGTCAAGGATGCCGAACTGATACTGTTCGACGAACCGCTGGTGAACCTCGACTACAAACTGCGCGAAGAACTGCGTCAGGAAATGCGCGAACTGTTCAAGGCTCGCCACACCATCGCCATCTATGCCACCACCGAACCCAACGAAGCCCTGGCGCTGGGCGGCACCACCACCATTCTTCACGAAGGCCGGGTGATTCAGAGCGGCAAGTCTTCCGAGGTGTATCACCAGCCGCAAACGGTGCTGGCGGCAGAGCTGTTCTCCGAGCCGCCGATCAACCTGATGCCGGGGCGTATCGCCGGCAACGAAGTCAGCTTCGCCAATTTCGTGCACTTCCCGCTCAACGTCGATTTGCGGCCGGTGGGCGAGGGTGAGTTTCGCTTTGGCGTACGGCCCAGCCATATTTCGCTGGTGCCTAGCAACGACGATGACCTGGAACTGGCGGTGACCGTCGAGGTGGCCGAGATCAGCGGGTCGGAAACCTTCCTGCACGTGCGCAACGAACATTTCCTGCTGGTGCTGCACTTGCCCGGCGTCCACGAGTACGACGTCGATGCGCCGATTCGCATCTATATCCCGACCCATAAACTGTTTGTGTTCGATATGCAGGGGCGGCTGGTCCAGGCGCCCGGTCGCCGTATCGCGAGGGTTGCCTGATGGCCGAAATTCGTTTGCAGCACCTCGCCCACAGTTACACCCGCACGCCGACCGGCCCCGAGGATTATGCGATTCGTGAGATGGACCACGTCTGGGAGCAGGGCGGTGCCTATGCCTTGCTCGGGCCGTCGGGCTGCGGCAAGTCGACCTTGCTCAACATCATTTCCGGATTGCTCAGTCCGTCCCAGGGTCAGGTGCTGTTCGACAGCAAAGTGGTCAACGACCTGACTCCGGAGAAGCGCAACATCGCCCAGGTTTTCCAGTTTCCGGTGGTCTACGACACCATGACGGTGTTCGACAACCTGGCCTTCCCGCTGCGCAATCAGGGCATGGCCGAGGCGAAAATTCACAGCAAGGTGCAGGAAATCGCCGAGGTCCTCGACCTTCAGGCGTTGTTGAGCAAAAAGGCGCGCAACCTCACCGCCGATGAAAAGCAGAAAGTCTCCATGGGCCGTGGGCTGGTGCGCGATGACGTGTCGGCGATCCTGTTCGATGAGCCGCTGACGGTGATCGATCCGCACTTGAAGTGGAAGTTGCGACGCAAGCTCAAGCAGATCCACGAGCAGTTCAACATCACCATGGTCTACGTCACCCACGATCAGCTCGAAGCCTCGACCTTTGCCGACAAGATCGCGGTGATGTACGGCGGGCAGATTGTGCAATTCGGTACGCCGAGAGAACTGTTCGAGCGACCGAGCCACACCTTTGTCGGCTATTTCATCGGCAGTCCGGGGATGAACCTGATCGAGGTACAGCCGCAGCCCGGCGGTGTCGGTTTCGCCTCGACTCATTTGCCACTTTCCGATGCTCAACAGAAACGCATCGTCGAGTCCGAGTGGAAAACTCTGAAAGTCGGCATCCGTCCGGAGTTCGTGCACGTGTGGGACGAGCCGTTTGATGAGGCGATGCAGGCACAGGTCGTACACGTCGAAGACCTTGGCACCTACAAGATCATGACCCTGAACCTCGACGGCGCCCCTTTGAAAGTGCGCCTGGCCGAAGACAAGCCAGTGCCTGAGGGAACCGCCTACATCAGCTTCCCGGCTCAATGGTTGATGGTGTATGCCGACGAATATCTCTTGGAGACGTAGCCATGAACAAGGTGCAGAACAACAAGGCCTGGTGGCTGGTGTTGCCGGTGTTTTTGCTGGTGGCGTTCAGTGCGGTGATCCCGATGATGACCGTGGTCAACTACTCGGTGCAGGACATCTTCGATCAGTCCAGCCGCTACTTCGTCGGCGCCGACTGGTACAGGCAAGTGCTGCTCGATCCGCGCCTGCATGACTCATTACTGCGTCAGTTCATCTACTCCGGCTGTGTACTGCTGATCGAAATCCCGCTGGGCATCGCCATCGCCCTGACCATGCCGACCAAGGGCCGCTGGTCGTCGCTGGTGCTGATCATTCTGGCGATTCCATTGTTGATTCCGTGGAACGTGGTGGGGACGATCTGGCAGATCTTCGGTCGGGCGGACATCGGCCTGCTGGGGTCGAGTCTCAATGCCATGGGCATCAGCTACAACTATGCGGCCAACACGATGGACGCTTGGGTCACGGTGCTGGTGATGGACGTCTGGCACTGGACGTCGTTGGTGGCGCTGTTGTGTTTCTCGGGGCTGCGGGCGATTCCGGACGTGTACTACCAGGCGGCACGGATTGATCGGGCATCGGCCTGGGCGGTTTTCCAACACATCCAGTTGCCCAAGCTCAAGAGCGTGCTGTTGATCGCGGTGATGTTGCGGTTCATGGACAGTTTCATGATCTACACCGAGCCGTTTGTGCTGACCGGTGGCGGTCCGGGGAATGCCACGACGTTCTTGAGCCAGACGCTGACGCAAATGGCGATCGGGCAGTTCGACCTCGGCCCGGCGGCGGCTTTCTCGCTGGTGTACTTCCTGATCATCCTGTTGGTGTCCTGGCTGTTCTATACGGCCATGACTCACTCTGACGCCAACCGCTGAGGTCTGCCATGAGTAAAAGAAAGCTCATTCCGCTGTTGATCTACATCCTGTTCCTGCTGGTGCCGATCTATTGGCTGCTGAACATGTCCTTCAAGAGCAACACCGAAATCCTCAGCGGCCTGACGTTGTTTCCGCAGGATTTCACCTTCGCCAACTACAAGGTGATCTTCACCGATCCGGCCTGGTACACGGGTTACCTCAACTCGCTGTACTACGTGAGCCTGAACACGGTGATTTCGCTGAGCGTGGCATTGCCGGCGGCGTATGCGTTCTCGCGCTATCGATTCCTCGGCGACAAGCACCTGTTTTTCTGGCTGTTGACCAATCGTATGGCGCCGCCGGCGGTATTTTTGCTGCCGTTCTTCCAGCTGTATTCCTCGATTGGTTTGTTCGACACCCACATCGCGGTGGCACTGGCTCACTGCCTGTTTAACGTGCCGTTGGCGGTGTGGATCCTCGAAGGTTTCATGTCTGGCGTGCCGAAGGAGATCGACGAAACCGCCTACATCGACGGCTACAGTTTTCCCAAGTTCTTCGTGAAGATTTTCGTTCCGCTGATTGGCTCCGGGATCGGTGTGACGGCATTTTTCTGCTTCATGTTTTCCTGGGTCGAACTGCTGCTGGCGCGAACCCTGACGTCGGTGAATGCCAAACCGATTGCGGCGGTGATGACGCGCACGGTCTCGGCGTCCGGCATCGACTGGGGCGTGCTGGCGGCAGCGGGGGTGTTGACCATTCTGCCGGGCATGCTGGTGATCTGGTTTGTTCGCAACCACGTGGCCAAGGGCTTTGCCCTGGGCCGGGTCTGAGGAGCTGATGATGGAATGGATGAGTTGGACGGTCCCCACCGCGGCGTTCTTCATTGTCATTGGCCTGATTCTGGTGGGCATGACGACCTGGGAATTGCGTTCGCCGAGCATTCTTCGGCGGGGTTTGTTGCCGATTGCCACCACCCGTGGCGATCGGCTGTTTATCGGTCTTCTCGGCAGCGCCTACCTGCATTTGCTGGTAATCGGCGTCACCGACTGGAGCATCTGGGTAGCGTCCGCGTTGTCCCTGGTGTGGCTGTTGGCTGTGATGCGTTGGGGCTAGTCGAATCGCTCGGCAATGTTGCTCCGAAAATCAAACAGGAGGTCTCTATGTTCGACAAAAACAATAAGCTGCGACATAGCGTTTCATTGGCAGCCATGCTGGCACTCAGCGGGCTGAGCGCTGCGGCGTGGGCCGATGCCTATGAAGACGCTGCGAAGAAATGGATTGGCGCCGAGTTCAAACCGTCCACCCTGACGGCCGACCAGCAGCTCGCGGAATTGAAGTGGTTCATCAAGGCGGCCGAACCGTTTCGCGGGATGGACATCAAAGTCGTCTCCGAAACCCTGACCACTCACGAATACGAGTCCAAGGTGCTGGCCAAGGCCTTTACCGAGATCACCGGGATCAAGGTGACCCACGACCTGCTGCAAGAAGGCGACGTGGTGGAAAAGCTGCAGACCGTGATGCAGTCGGACAAGAGCATCTATGACGGCTGGGTCAACGACTCGGACCTGATCGGTACGCACTTTCGCTACGGCAAGACCGAATCGATCACCGACCTGATGGCCAACGAAGGCAAGGCGTATACCTCGCCAACCTTGGACCTCAAGGACTTCATTGGTCTTTCCTTCACCACCGCTCCCGACGGCAAGCTTTATCAATTGCCTGATCAACAGTTCGCCAACCTGTACTGGTTTCGCGCCGACTGGTTCGAACGCGCGGACCTGAAAGCCAAGTTCAAGGAAAAATACGGCTACGAATTGGGCGTGCCGGTGAACTGGTCGGCCTATGAAGACATCGCCAAATTCTTCAGCGAAGACGTCAAGGAAATCGACGGCAAGCGTATCTACGGGCACATGGACTATGGCAAGAAAGACCCATCCCTGGGCTGGCGCTTCACCGATGCCTGGTTCTCCATGGCCGGTGGCGGCGACAAGGGCTTGCCCAACGGTTTGCCGGTGGACGAGTGGGGCATTCGTGTCGAAGACTGCCACCCGGTCGGTTCCAGCGTGACTCGCGGCGGCGATACCAACGGCCCGGCAGCGGTGTTTGCCACCACCAAATACGTCGACTGGCTGAAGAAGTACGCGCCACCGGAAGCGGCAGGCATGACCTTCTCCGAATCCGGTCCGGTACCGTCCCAAGGCAACATTGCCCAGCAGATCTTCTGGTACACCGCGTTCACCGCCGACATGACCAAGCCGGGCCTGCCAGTGGTGAATGCCGATGGCACGCCGAAATGGCGCATGGCGCCGTCTCCACGCGGTCCGTATTGGGAAGAGGGCATGAAGCTGGGGTATCAGGACGTGGGGTCGTGGACGTTCATGAAGTCCACGCCTGAGAAACAGAAACTGGCGGCATGGCTCTATGCGCAGTTCGTGACCTCGAAAACCGTATCGCTGAAGAAAACCATCGTCGGCCTGACGCCGATCCGTGAGTCGGACATCAACTCGCAAGCCATGACCGACCTGGCACCGAAACTCGGTGGTCTGGTGGAGTTCTACCGCAGCCCGGCCCGCGTGCAATGGACCCCGACCGGGACCAACGTGCCGGACTATCCGCGTCTGGCACAACTCTGGTGGAGCCACATCGCCGAAGCCGCCAGTGGCGATAAAACCCCGCAAGAGGCGCTGGATGGTCTGGCCAAGGATCAGGACGCGATCATGAGCCGCCTGGAACGCTCCAAGGCCCAGGCCACCTGTGCGCCGAAAATGAACCCGGAACGCGACGCGCAATACTGGTTTGATCAGCCGGGTGCACCGAAGCCGAAACTGGCGAACGAGAAGCCTAAAGGTGAAACCGTGAGCTACAACGAACTGCTGAAATCGTGGGCGGATGCGCGGAAGTAAAGGCTGAACCGCAAAAGGCCAACGGCACCGTGAGGTGCCGTTTTCTTTGGCGCCTGATCCATGGCAATCGCGAGCAGGCTCGCTTGTATGTTTAGACTTGAAGGGGTGGGTCTAATAGATCCATGTGCGCAGATGTGGCTTCTACCTTTCGTAGGTATCTAGTTGGCTGTCTGACAGAGAGGTATCGATGTCATTTGGAAATACGAGTTTGCCCTTCATGGCGCCGATCCGTTTAACACGCGTTTTTTTCAAGGTGATTTTGCCTCGGCGTTCTTTGGCTAACGCATCGAGGCCATCCATCAACTCTGAAAAAATAGTCCCCTTCATGGTTCTTGGATCTCCACTCGATAGGTGATCTTCAAATTTAGCGGCAAATGCCTTCTGCGGAATGTCAGCTATTGCTCACTGCTTTGCAGCAAATTCCTAGAAAGGAGAGGGCATTGAAGAGCAGAAGATTGCAGCCTGCGGCACCTCCTACAGTACACACCGTTCCAATATAGGCGCCAGCCGCATTTACCGGCTTCGATTGACGTGTCGGAACAATCCACAGCACTATCCAGCCATGAATACCCAATATCGAATGACCATGATGTGCTCCTCTATGACCGCTTCCGGCGGGCTATAAGGTCATACGTATTTGTCATTTGACGTGTTACCCAAAGCCCCGCCAGAGATGGACGGGGCTTTTTATTCCTCGTCCGCACATGGCTCATGGAGAGAGAAATGTTCGAGATCAGAAGAGCCACCTCGGACGATGCCCAGATAGCGTTCGACATTCGGCGACTCGCCATCCGGCATCAATGCGTCGGCGCTTACACCGAGCAGCAAATGTTCGACTGGACCAAAGGCTCGGTCGAAGACGGTTACGACACGCTAATGGACAAGCACTTCTATGTAGGCTGCGTTGAGGGCAAGCCCGTGGCGACCGGCATGCTCGATCTGGCGCACCGTGAAATTGGCGCAATCTTCATTCACCCGGATTTCATGCATTGCGGGCTGGGCAAGCGTGTTTTGTGTTTTCTTGAAGATCTGGCGCGGGATTTGGGACTGACCGAGGTGTGTCTTGATGCGACGATGAATGCTACTGATTTCTATCGGCGCTGTGGTTACGTCGGGGAGGAACCTGCGATTTACCATTCACCCTCAGGCCTTCGGCTGGCCTGCGTGCCTATGGTGAGGAAACTGTGAAGGCCTGAGCGCAAAAACGGCACCCGAAGGTGCCGTTTCTGTTTTTACCGAGTGTCGCTTAAGCAATCAACCCGCCAACCCTGCCTGCTGAACCAGTACCAGCAACGGCTGCGGATACAGCCCAAGGAAGAACGCCAGTGCGGCTATCGCCAGCAGCATCACGCCGCCTGCACGTTGTTCCCAGTGCAGTTGCGCATCGTGGCGACGCAGGTTCGGTTCGATCAGGTACAAGGTGACCATGACGCGCAGGTAGTAGAAGACGCCGATGGCGCTGCCCAGTACCAGGGAACCGACCAGCCACCATTGGTGCGACTCGACACCGGTAGCGATGATGTAGAACTTGCCGATGAAGCCCGCGGTCAGCGGGATACCGGCCAGGGACAGCATCATCACGGTCAGTACGGCGGTCAGGTACGGACGGCGCCAGAACAGGCCGCGGTATTCGTACAGTGCATCCGCGTCACGGCCGTTGTACGGCGAGGACATCAGGGTGATCACGCCGAACGCGCCGAGGCTGGTGATCACGTAGGTGACCAGGTACACGCCGATGGCTTCCACGGCCAGACCCTTGCTCGCCACCAGGGCGATCAGCAGGTAACCGAAGTGAGCGATGGACGAGTAACCCAGCAGACGCTTGAGGTTGCTCTGGGTCAGTGCCAGCAGGTTACCGAACAGGATCGACGCGATGGCGATGATGGTCAGCACGTCGCTCAGTACACCGCTGCTCGCCGCGGGCGAGATCTGGAACAGACGCACCATCACTGCGAACACAGCGACTTTCGACGCGGTGGCCAGGAACGCGGCCACCGGCGCCGGAGCACCTTCGTAAACGTCCGGGGTCCAGAGGTGGAACGGTACCAGCGACAGCTTGAACGCCAGACCGATCAGCATCATGCCCAGGCCCAGTTGCGCCAGCGAGCTTGGCAGGCCGGTGGCCGCGAGGGCCTGGCCGATGCCGACGAAGCTCAGGCTACCGGAGTCGGCATAGAGCAGCGCCATGCCGAACAACAGGAACGCGGAACCGGCGGCCGACAGCACCATGTACTTGATACCGGCTTCCAGCGAACGCTTGTTGAAGAAGGCATATGCCACCAGACCGTAGACCGGTACCGAGAGCAGTTCCAGACCGATGAACAACCCGGCCAGGTGCTGCGCGCTGACCAGTACCAGACCACCGGCGGCGGCCATCAGGATCAGCAGGTAAAGTTCTTCACGGTTGCCCGGGTAACCCGAACCGCCATCGCCGAGGTAGGCGTGGGCGAGGGTCACACAAGCGAGGGTGGCGACCAGGATCAGCGCCATGTACAAGCAAGCGAAGGTGTCAATCTGCAGCAGTGGAGTCACGGCCAGAGGCGCGACTTTCAGGGCTGGCAGGATCGACAGCAACGCCAGGTTCAGACCCGCCACGGAAATCAGGAAGGTCTGCGAGTGGTTGCGGCGCCAGGCGATCGCCAGCATCACCACGATGATCGTGGCGCTGGTGATCAACAACGGCGCAAGCGCGATAAAGTGTTGAGTCGTGAATTCCATAGCGCTCTTACCGGGCCGAAGCGAGTTGAGTGAAGGCGGTGCCGAGCCACTGCTGCACGCCATGCATCGTCGCGGCAGAAGTATCGAGGAACGGCTGCGGGTAGACGCCGATGTAAATCAGCAGCGCTGCCAGACCGACCACCATGATCAGTTCGCGACCATCCATGCCATGCAGCACCGCGTCCGACTTGGACGGGCCGAAGTAGGCACGGTGGATCATGATCAGCGAGTAGACCGAACCGAACACCAGGCCGGACGTTGCGATCACGGTGATCCATGGCGCAGCGGCGAAAGTGCCGATCAGGATCAGGAACTCACCGACGAAGTTACCGGTACCCGGCAAGCCCAGCGACGCGGCTGCGAAGAACAGGCTGATGGCCGGCAGGTAAGCAATCTTCGACCACAGGCCACCCATCTCACGCATGTCGCGGGTGTGGGTACGCTCGTACAGTTGACCACTGAGGATAAAGAGTGCCGCCGCCGACAGACCGTGCGCCAGCATCTGCATCACCGCGCCCTGCAGCGCCAGTTGGCTGCCGGAGTAGATGCCGATCAACACGAAGCCCATGTGGGAAACGGAGGAGTAGGCGATCAGACGCTTGATGTCGGTCTGGGCGAAGGCCAGGAACGCACCGTAGAAGATCCCGATCAGACCCAGGGTCATGGCGATCGGCGCGAACTCGGCCGAGGCATTCGGGAACAGCGGCAGGGCGAAACGCAGCAGACCGTATGCAGCCGTTTTCAACAAGATACCGGCCAGGTCGACCGAACCCGCTGTCGGTGCCTGGGCGTGAGCATCAGGCAACCAGGAGTGGAACGGTACGACTGGCAGCTTCACCGCGAAGGCGATGAAGAAGCCGAGCATCAGGATGTACTCGGTGGTCAGCGACATCTTGGTTTTCAACAGGTCGGCGTAGTTGAAGGTAATCACGCCGGTGTCGTTGAAGTTGACCAGGACCAGACCCAGGATCGCCACCAACATGATCAGGCCGGAAGCCTGAGTGAAGATGAAGAACTTGGTCGCCGCGTAGATCCGGGTTTTCTTGCCGTCCGAAGAACTGTGACCCCAGAGCGCGATGAGGAAGTACATCGGCACCAGCATCATTTCCCAGAAGAAGAAGAACATGAACAGGTCGAGGGCGAGGAACACGCCGACGACACCGCCCAGGATCCACATCAGGTTCAAGTGGAAGAAACCGACGTGACGCTGGATCTCTTTCCACGAGCAGAGTACCGAGAGGATACCCAGCAAACCGGTCAGCAGGATCATCAGCAGCGACAGGCCGTCGAGGGCCAGGTGCACGCTGATGCCGAAGCGCTGGATCCAGATGTGCTTGAACTCAAGCGCCCAGACCGGATCGGCGCCAGGCGCCGGAGCAAATGAATAATTACCGTGGGCCCACAGCCAGAGGCCGAGTGCGAGTTCCAGGGTCATGGTCAACAGCGCAATCCAGCGGGGGAGGGTAGCGCCGAAGCGCTCACCCATCCAGCACAGCAGGCCGCCGATGAAGGGGATCAGGATTAGCCAAGGCAGAATCATGACGGGCTCAATTCCTTTCGCAAGTTCGCAAGGTTCATATCAGACCGCTACCAGCACGATGGCGCCGATGACCAGCACGGAGCCGGCTGCCATCGATGCCGCGTACCAACGCAGTTGACCGGTTTCGGTACGGCTCAGGGCGGTGTGACCGCCTTTGGCCATACGCGGGATCAGACCGATGGTCTGGTCGAGCGGGTCTCTGCGCAGTGCGTGGCTGATCGCAAGGTATGGCTTGACGAACAGTTTGTCGTAGATCCAGTCGAAGCCCCAGGCAGCGAACCACCAGGCCGAAAGGAAGCGGCCGATGCCGCTGTTGGCGATTGCAGTGACGAAACGACGCTTGCCGAGGAACAGCAGCGCGGCCAGCAGGATACCGGACAGGGCGATGGCGCCCGAGGCGATTTCCAGACTGTGCTTGGCTTCGCCGCCGGCATGGCCGACGCTTTCCGGCAGCACGCCGTGCAGCGGTGGAACGATCATCGCGCCAATGGCGGTGGACAATACGATCAGCACCGACAGTGGCAGCCAGTGAGCGATGCCGTGACCGGCGTGTGCTTCGGTCTTCACTTCACCGTGGAACGCGATGAAGATCAGGCGGAAGGTGTACAGCGAAGTCATGAACGCACCGACCAGACCTGCGTAAAGCAGACCGTGGTTGCCGCTGGCGAACGCTTCCCAGAGGATTTCGTCCTTGGAGTAGAAGCCTGCGGTCACCAGTGGCAGGGCAGACAATGCCGCGCCGCCGACGATGAAGCTGGCGTAGGCCAGTGGCAGTTTCTTCCACAGGCCGCCCATCTTGAAGATGTTCTGCTCGTGGTGGCAGGCAACGATCACCGCACCGGATGCAAGGAACAGCAGCGCCTTGAAGAAGGCGTGGGTCATCAGGTGGAAGATCGCGCCATCCCACGCACCCACGCCCAGGGCCAGGAACATGTAGCCGATCTGGCTCATGGTCGAGTAGGCGAGGATACGTTTGATGTCGGTCTGAACCAGTGCGGCAAAACCGGCGAGTACCAGGGTCACACCGCCGACAACGCCAACCAGGTGCAGGATATCCGGCGCCAGGGCAAACAGACCGTGAGTACGGGCGATCAGGTAGACACCGGCGGTCACCATGGTTGCGGCGTGGATCAGTGCCGAAACCGGAGTAGGACCGGCCATCGCATCCGCCAGCCAGGTTTGCAGCGGCAGTTGCGCGGATTTACCGACAGCGCCGCCCAGCAGCATCAGGGTGGCCATGACCATCCAGAAGTCGCCGGCCTGGAATTTCTGTGGCGCCAGCACCAGCAGTTCCTGGATGTTCAGCGTGCCCAATTGCGCGAACAGGATGAACAGGCCGATGGCCATGAACACGTCGCCGATACGGGTGACGATGAAGGCTTTCAGTGCCGCGTTACCGTTGTTGCGGTTGCTGTAGTAGAAACCGATCAACAGGTACGAGCACAGGCCCACGCCTTCCCAACCGAAGTACAGGAACAACAGGTTATCGCCCAGCACCAGGAACAACATGCTGGCAATAAACAGGTTGGTGTAGGCGAAGAAGCGCGAGTAACCGGCTTCACCGCGCATGTACCAGGACGCGAACAGGTGGATCAGGAAGCCGACGCCGACCACCACACCGAGCATGGTCAGGGACAGACCATCCAGGTACAGCGCGAAGTTAGGCGTAAAGCCTTCCACCGCCATCCACTGCCACAACACCATGGTGTAGTGACCGCCTTCAGGTGGCGCGACGTTGAATTGCCAGATCACATAAGCCGTGACGATGGCAGACAAGCCGATGGAACCGACGCCAATCAGCGCCGACAGGTTTTCCGAGAGGCGGCCGCGTGAGAACGACAGCAGCAGAAAACCTATAAGAGGGAATACGAAAGTCAGATAGAGAAGATTCATCCGCGCATCTCGCTGGCAGCGTCGATATCGAGAGTGTGGAAGCGGCGATACAGCTGCAACAGAATCGCCAGGCCAATACTGGCCTCGGCGGCTGCCAGGCTGATCACCAGGATGAACATGATCTGTCCATCCGGCTGCGCCCAGCGGCTACCGGCAACGATGAAGGCCAGTGCGGAGGCATTCATCATGACCTCCAGGCTCATCAGCACGAAAAGAATGTTGCGGCGGACCATCAGGCCGACCAGACCGAGGCAGAACAGGATGCCGGCGACCGCCAGACCATGCTCCATAGGGATAGCAGGCATCGTCATTGCTCCTTGGCTTCGTTGCGGCCTAAGTGGAACGCCGTGACGGCTGCGGCGAGCAGCAACATCGAGGCGAGTTCGACCACCAGCAGATAAGGACCGAACAGGCTGATGCCCACGGCCTTGGCGTCTACGGTGGTGTGGCCGATGGCCTGGCCGCTGTCGTGGCTGAACAGCACGTACAGCAGTTCAACCAGCAGCAGGGCGCCGAGTGCGACCGGGCCGAGCCAGATGCCGGGCTTGAGCCAGACGCGCTCTTGCTGAACCGAGGCCGGGCCCAGGTTCAGCATCATCACCACGAACACGAACAGCACCATGATGGCGCCAGCGTAGGCGATCACTTCCAGCACGCCAGCGAACGGCGCGCCGAGGGCGAAAAACGTCATCGCCACGGCAATCAGCGAAATGATCAGGTAGAGCAGGGCGTGCACAGGGTTGGTGTTGGTGATCACGCGAAGCGTGGACACAACCGCGATACCCGATGCGAAATAGAAAGCGAATTCCATCTTTCTTCCTTAAGGCAGCAAGCTCTTCACGTTGATCGGTTCGGCTTCATTCTGCGCGGCGCCTTTTGGCTTACCGGCAATCGCCATACCTGCAACACGATAGAAGTTGTAATCAGGGTTTTTGCCGGGGCCGGAGATCAACAGATCTTCTTTCTCGTACACCAGGTCCTGACGTTTGAACTCGGCCATCTCGAAATCCGGTGTCAGCTGGATCGCGGTGGTCGGGCAGGCTTCCTCGCAGAGGCCGCAGAAAATGCAGCGCGAGAAGTTGATACGGAAAAACTCCGGGTACCAGCGACCGTCATCGGTTTCAGCTTTCTGCAGCGAGATGCAACCGACCGGGCACGCCACGGCGCACAAGTTGCAGGCTACACAACGCTCTTCGCCATCAGGGTCGCGGGTCAGGACGATACGGCCACGGAAGCGCGGCGGCAGGTACACGGCTTCTTCCGGGTATTGCAGCGTGTCGCGCTTGCGGAAGGCGTGGCCGAAGATCATCACCAGGCTGCGAAGCTGGGTGAAGAAGCCATGCACGATGTCAAATATGTACTTCATGATTCTCTATCCTCACTGAGCCGCGACGGCGGGCGTGTTGAGCAACACGATCGCAGCGGTCACCAGCATGTTGACGAGGGTCAGCGGCAGGCAGAACTTCCAGCTGAAATCCATCACTTGGTCATACCGTGGGCGCGGAATCGAGGCGCGCAGCAGGATGAAGAACATGATGAAGAACGCGGTTTTCAGTGCGAACCAGATGAACGGGATCTGCGGCAGAATGCCGAACGGACCGTGCCAGCCACCGAAGAACAGGGTCACCAGCAGCGCCGAAATCAACACGATGCCGATGTACTCACCGACGAAGAACATGCCCCATTTCATGCCGGCGTATTCAATGTGGTAACCGTCGGCCAGTTCCTGCTCCGCTTCCGGCTGGTCGAACGGGTGACGGTGAGTCACGGCGACGCCGGCGATGAAGAAGGTCAGGAAACCGAAGATCTGCGGAATGACGAACCACAGGTTCTGCGCCTGGTATTCAACGATGTCGCGCATGTTGAACGAGCCAACCTGGATCACGATGCCCATCAGCGACAGGCCCATGAACACTTCGTACGACACGGTTTGTGCCGAGGCCCGCAAGCTGCCCAACAGGGCGAACTTGTTGTTACTCGACCAGCCGGCGAACAGCACCGCGTAGACCGACAGACCGGCCATGGCGAAGAAGAACAGGATGCCGATGTTGATGTCCGCCACACCCCAGGTCGGGGTGATCGGGATGATCGCGAAGGCAATCAGCAAGGCGCTCATGGCCACGACCGGTGCCAAGGTGAAGATCACTTTGTCGGCGAACGGTGGGGTCCAGTCTTCTTTGAAGAACATCTTGATCATGTCGGCCGCAATCTGGAACGCGCCGAACGGGCCGACGCGGTTCGGACCGTAACGGTCCTGCCAGAGGGCGAGCAGACGACGCTCGACCCAGCTCAGCAGCGCGCCGCACACCACAACGGCGAGCAGAATCACGATGGCCTTGAGGACCGCGATGATCACGTCAATCACTTCAGGCGTGAACCAGGTCATTGAGCTGCCTCCTGCAGACCGTCAACGGATTTGCCAAAGATCGCTGGCGGAATGCCGGCGATACCTGCCGGCAATGCGACCAGACCGGCACCCAGCTCTTCGTTGATGCGCAGCGGCAGACGCAGGGTCTGGCCCGCAACGCTCAAGCTCAGCAGGGCGCCGTCATTGACACCCAGACGGTCGGCTTCGGATTTGGCCAGCGACACGTAAGCGGCCGGGATGCGTTCCTGAACCGGTGCGGCTTTGGAAGAGTTCTCTTCGCTGCCGAACAGGTGGAAGAACGGCACAACCTGCCAGGTGCCCGGAGCCGGGTTGAACGCGCGAGGAACACTGGCGAACCAGTTCAGCGAGTCACCGGTGCTTTCGATCAGGCGGGTGCCCGGGTCGCCAGCGCGGATGTGACCACCGACTTCGTCCTGGAACTTGTTCCAGGCTTGCGGCGAGTTCCAGCCCGGAGACCAGGCGAATGGCACTTGCTGACGCGGTTCGACCGAGCCCGAGTAACCTTCCATGGAGAACGAGAACGCGGTGTCGTTATCCTGGGAAGTGCGCGGTTCGTGCACGCTGATGTCGGCGCGCATGGCGGTACGACCGGAGTAACGCAGCGGTTCGCGAGCCAGTTTCAGGCCTTTGATGCGGAACGCGGCGGACGGTGCGGCGCTGACGATGCCGGCCAGTTGCGGAGTGCTTGCGGCACAGGCAGCGGTGACGTGGTCCAGTTGGGTCCAGTCGATCGGCTGGTTCAACAGGGTAGCGCGCAGGGCATGCAGCCAGCGCCAGCCTTCGTGAACCATGATGCTTGCGTCGAGGTAAGTCGGGTCGAAGACCTGGAAGAAGCGCTGGGCGCGACCTTCCTGGCTGACCAGCGTACCGTCGCCTTCAGCGAAGCTGGCGGCTGGCAGAACCAGGTGCGCGCGATCGCTGGTGGCGGTCTTCTGATGGTCGGCCACGATCACCACTTTCGCGGCGTTCAGGGCAGCATCGACCTTGGCTTTGTCGGTACGGGTGTACAGATCGTTTTCCAGCACGACGATGGCGTCAGCTTTACCGTCGATCACCGCTTGCAGGGCTGCGTCGACCGATTCACCACCGAGCATGGCCAGGCCGAGGCTGTTGGCCTCTGGCACGATCAGGCTGATGGAACCGTTCTTCTCGCGCAGCTTCAGGGCTTTGGCGATGTTTGCCGCGGCTTCGATCAGCGCCTTGGAACCCAGCGAGGTACCGGCAATGATCAGTGGACGCTTGGCGGCGAGCAGAGCGTCGGCAATGCGCTTGGCCAGCTCAAGAGCTTCAGCGTCCAGGCCTTCAACGGCAGGCGCGCTGGCGTCGAGGGCGTGAGCCACGGCGAAACCGATGCGGGCCAGGTCGTCTGGTGCAGCGTGAACGCATTCTTCAGCGATGTCGTCGAGCTTGGTTTCAGCCAGGCTGGCGATGAACAGCGGGTTCAGAGCGTTCTGACCGATGTTCTTCACCGCAGCGTCGAGCCAAGGCTGAACGCGCATGGCGTCGGCCATGTCTTCGGCTTTGCCTTTGACCGATTGACGCAGGGACAGGGCCATACGCGCAGCGGTCTGGGTCAGGTCTTCGCCGAGGACGAAGATCGCGTCGTGGTCTTCGATGTCGCGCATGTTCGGGATCGGCAGCGGGCTGTCTTTGAGCACCTGCATGACCAGACGAATGCGTTCCAGCTCAGCGGCTTCGATACCGGAGTAGAAGTGCTCGGCACCGACCAGTTCGCGCAACGCGTAGTTGCTTTCGAGGCTGGCACGAGGCGAACCGATACCGACGATGTTGCGACCGCGCAGCAGGTCGGCGGCTTTATCCAGCGCTTCGTCGAGGGTCAGCTTGGCGCCGTTGGCCAGCAATGCCTGACGCGGGCGATCCTTGCGATTGACGTAGCCATAGCCGAAACGGCCACGGTCGCACAGGAAGTACTGGTTTACCGAACCGTTGAAACGGTTTTCGATACGACGCAGTTCACCGTAGCGCTCGCCCGGGGAGATGTTGCAACCGCTGGAGCAGCCATGGCAGATGCTCGGCGAGAACTGCATGTCCCACTTGCGGTTGTAGCGCTCGGAGTGAGTCTTGTCGGTGAACACACCGGTCGGGCAAACCTCGGTGAGGTTGCCGGAGAACTCGCTTTCCAGGGTGCCGTCTTCAACGCGACCGAAGTACACGTTGTCGTGGGCGCCGAATACACCGAGGTCGGTGCCGCCGGCGTAATCCTTATAGAAGCGTACGCAGCGGTAGCAAGCGATGCAGCGGTTCATTTCGTGGGAAATGAACGGGCCCAGTTGCTGGTTCTGGTGAGTACGCTTGGTGAAGCGATAACGGCGCTCGTTGTGGCCGGTCATCACGGTCATGTCTTGCAGGTGGCAGTGACCGCCTTCTTCACAGACCGGGCAGTCGTGAGGGTGGTTGGTCATCAGCCATTCAACGACGCTGGCGCGAAACACTTTCGCTTCTTCGTCGTCGATGGAGATCCAGCTGCCGTCGGTGGCGGGAGTCATGCAGGACATGACGATCCGACCACGCTTGTCGTTTTCGTCGGTGTACTGCTTGACCGCGCACTGGCGGCAAGCGCCAACGCTGCCTAGGGCTGGGTGCCAGCAGAAATAAGGGATATCGAGGCCTAGCGACAGACATGCCTGTAACAGGTTGTCTGCCCCGTCGACTTCGAGCTCTTTGCCGTCTACGTGGATAGTGGCCATGGTTCAAAGTTCTTCGTTGGCCCGGTGTCAGCGGGCGTGGCTAATGGAATCTTGTTATGCGCGTGAATCAACACAGCCGTTTAAGGCGTCATCACACGACAAAGCGAAGGGCACGGACCCTTCGCTTTTTTAAGCGTTTACGCGCCGACTACGATCGGCCTTGCCAGAGGCGGGACGACGGCGCTGGTAGGCGCGATGCCGGCTTCGAACTCATGGCGGAAGTATTTGATTGCGCTGCCCAACGGCTCCACGGCGCCCGGTGCGTGAGCACAGAAGGTCTTGCCCGGGCCGAGGAAACCGACCAGACCCAGCAGGGTCTCGATATCGCCGGCTTGCCCTTCACCATTCTCGATGGCGCGCAGAAGCTTGACGCTCCACGGCAAACCGTCACGGCACGGGGTGCAGAAGCCGCAGGATTCGCGGGAGAAGAACTCTTCCATGTTGCGCAGCAGGGAAACCATGTTGACGCTGTCGTCCACCGCCATGGCCAGGCCGGTACCCATACGGGTGCCCACTTTGGCGATGCCGCCGGCGTACATTTGCGCGTCCAGGTGTTCCGGCAACAGGAAACCGGTACCGGCGCCGCCTGGCTGCCAGCACTTGAGCGTGTAACCGTCGCGCATGCCGCCGGCGTAGTCTTCGAACAACTCGCGACCGGTGACGCCGAACGGCAATTCCCACAGGCCCGGGTTCTTGACCTTGCCGGAGAAGCCCATGAGCTTGGTGCCCATGTCTTCACTGCCTTCGCGGGCCAACGATTTGTACCAGTCCACGCCGTCGGCAATGATCGCCGGCACGTTGCACAGGGTTTCAACGTTGTTCACGCAGGTCGGCTTGCCCCACACGCCAACGGCCGCAGGGAAGGGCGGCTTGGAGCGCGGGTTGGCGCGGCGGCCTTCGAGGGAGTTGATCAGTGCGGTTTCTTCACCGCAGATGTAACGCCCGGCGCCGGTGTGGACAAACAGCTCGAAATCGAAGCCGCTGCCCAGGATGTTCTTGCCCAGCAGGCCTGCAGCCTTGGCTTCTTCCACGGCACGGTTCAGGTGCTTGGCGGCGGTGGTGTATTCGCCGCGCAGGAAGATGTAGCCACGGTAGGTTTTCAGCGCGCGAGCACTGATCAGCATGCCTTCGATCAGCAGATGGGGCAGTTGCTCCATCAGCATGCGGTCTTTCCAGGTGTTCGGTTCCATCTCGTCCGCGTTGCACAGCAGATAGCGGATGTTGATGGATTCGTCTTTGGGCATCAGGCCCCACTTAACACCCGTGGGGAAGCCTGCACCGCCGCGACCTTTAAGACCTGCGTCTTTCACGGTCTGGACGATGTCGTCCTGAGCCATGTCGGCGAAAGCCTTGCGCGCAGCCGCGTAACCGTTCTTAGCCTGGTACTCGTCGAGCCAGACAGCTTCGCCGTCGTCACGCAGACGCCAGGTGAGCGGGTGAGTCTCGGCCGAACGCTTGATGCGGTTGGCAGGACCGAAGGAAGTCAGGGTCATACGTAGCCCTCGAGCAATTTGGCAACGCCGGCAGGCTGCACATCACCGAAAGTGTCGTCGTCGATCATCAACGCCGGCGCCTTGTCGCAGTTGCCGAGGCAGCAGACCGGCAGCAGGGTGAAACGACCGTCGGCGGTGGTCTGACCCAGGCCGATGCCCAGATTGCTCTGGATTTCGCTGACTACCGATTCATGGCCGCCGATGTAGCAGACCATGCTGTCGCAGACGCGAATGATGTGACGGCCGACCGGCTGACGGAAGATCTGGCTATAGAACGTCGCCACGCCTTCCACGTCGCTGGCCGGGATGCCGAGGATTTCGCCGATGGCGTAGAGGGCGCCATCAGGCACCCAGCCACGTTCCTTCTGGACGATCTTCAGGGCTTCGATCGACGCCGCGCGCGGGTCTTCGTAGTGATGCAGCTCGTGCTCGATGGCCGAGCGCTCGGTTTCGCTCAGGGCGAAACGGTCTGTCTGGATAAGCGTGCTGTTCATGCTTAGCGGTCCACGTCGGCCATAACGAAATCGATACTACCCAGGTACGCAATCAAGTCCGCGACCATGCTGCCTTTGATCACCGAAGGGATCTGCTGCAGGTGCGGGAAGCTTGGAGTGCGAATCCGGGTGCGGTAGCTCATGGTGCCGCCATCGCTCGTCAGGTAATAACTGTTGATGCCCTTGGTCGCTTCGATCATCTGGAAGGATTCGTTGGCCGGCATGACCGGGCCCCACGAAACTTGCAGGAAGTGCGTGATCAGGGTCTCGATGTGCTGCAGGGTGCGCTCTTTCGGTGGCGGCGTGGTCAGCGGGTGATCCGCCTTGTACGGGCCTTCCGGCATGTTGCGCATGCACTGCTCGATGATCTTCAGGCTTTGGCGCATTTCTTCGACACGCACGATGCAACGGTCGTAGGCATCGCCATTGGCCGCCAGCGGCACTTCGAATTCGAAGTTCTCGTAACCGGAGTACGGGCGAGCTTTACGCAGGTCGAAATCGCAACCGGTCGAACGCAGGCCGGAACCGGTGACGCCCCATTCCAGGGCTTCTTTGGTGTTGTAGGCGGCGACGCCGATGGTCCGGCCACGCAGGATGCTGTTGTCCAGTGCGGCTTTCTGGTATTCGTCCAGACGCTTTGGCATCCACTCGATGAAGTCTTTCACCAGTTTTTCCCAGCCGCGTGGCAGGTCGTGAGCGACGCCACCGATGCGGTACCAGGCCGGGTGCAGACGGAAGCCGGTAATGGCTTCGATCACCGTGTACGCCTTCTGACGGTCGGTGAACGTGAAGAACACCGGGGTCATGGCGCCCACGTCCTGGATGTAAGTCCCCAGGAACAGCAGGTGGCTGGTGATCCGGAAGAACTCGGCCATCATGATGCGGATGACGTCGACCTTCTCAGGCACCTTGATACCGGCCAGCTTCTCGACCGAGAGCACGTACGGCAGGTTGTTCATCACGCCGCCGAGGTAGTCGATACGGTCGGTGTACGGAATGAAGCTGTGCCAGGACTGACGCTCGGCCATCTTCTCGGCACCACGGTGGTGGTAACCGACGTCCGGCACGCAATCGACGATCTCTTCACCGTCCAGCTGCAGAATGATGCGGAACGCACCGTGCGCGGAAGGGTGGTTAGGACCGAGGTTGAGGAACATGTAGTCCTCGTTCGCACCGGAACGCTTCATGCCCCAGTCTTCAGGCTTGAAGCGTGCGGCTTCTTCCTCAAGCTGTTGCTTGGCAAGGGTCAGGCTGAACGGGTCGAACTCGGTGGCACGGGCCGGGAAGTCCTTGCGCAGCGGGTGACCTTCCCAGGTCGGCGGCATCATGATGCGGGTCAGGTGCGGGTGACCGGCAAAGTTGATGCCGTACATGTCCCACACTTCACGCTCGTACCAGTTGGCGTTCGGCCAGATGCCGGTCACGGTCGGCACGCTGAGGTCGCTCTCGGACAAGGCGACCTTTATCATTACGTCACTATTACGTTCGATCGACATCAAGTGATAGAACACAGTGAAGTCGGCGCCGCTAGGCAGCCCTTGACGCTTGGTGCGCAGACGCTCGTCCACACCGTGCAGGTCATAGAGCATGACGTACGGCTTGGGCAGGTTGCGCAGGAAGGTCAGGACTTCGACGAGTTTGGCACGGGCAACCCAAAGCACCGGCATGCCGGTGCGGGTAGGCTGGGCGGTGAACGCCTCAGGGCCAAAACGGTTATTCAGTTCGACGACCACATCCTGGTCGTCTGCCTTATAAGGCGGGATGTACAGAGCACTGCCTGTAGTCATGGTTATTTATCGCTTTCGGTCAACGTAAAGAATGAAGCCAGTGTCTCGTTCTATAAAAGAGGCAGATCTGGATCAGACTTCGTCGGGGCTGCGCAGGTTGGTGACTGCGATTCGCTGTTCGCGGCGCTGTTCCTTTTGCGAAGGCATCTCGGCGCGGTACACGCCTTGATCGCCGACGACCCAGGAAAGCGGACGACGCTCCTGTCCAATCGACTCTTGCAAGAGCATCAAGCCTTGCAGAAAAGCTTCAGGGCGGGGCGGGCAGCCAGGCACGTAGACGTCCACGGGCAGGAACTTGTCCACCCCTTGAACGACAGAGTAGATGTCGTACATGCCACCGGAGTTGGCGCACGAACCCATGGAGATAACCCATTTAGGTTCGAGCATTTGCTCGTAGAGACGCTGAATGATCGGCGCCATCTTGATGAAGCAGGTACCGGCGATAACCATGAAATCCGCCTGGCGCGGCGATGCCCGGATAACCTCGGCGCCAAAGCGCGCGATGTCGTGGGGCGCCGTGAAGGCGGTGGTCATTTCCACGTAGCAGCACGAAAGACCGAAGTTGTACGGCCACAGGGAGTTCTTGCGCCCCCAGTTGATCGTGCCGTTAAGCACGTCTTCGAGCTTGCCCATGAAAATGTTTTTGTGGACTTGATCTTCTAACGGATCGGAAACGGTTTCCCGTTCGCCAATCGGATACTGCTCGTTAGGAGCATCGGGGTCGATCCTGGTGAGATTGTATTGCATTGCCAAAGCCTCATTGTTTCAGCTTCGCCTGCCGCTTGCGACGAGCTTCCGGAGCCCAGTCAAGGGCGCCCACTCGGAACAGGTAGACAAGACCTGCCAACAGAATTGCTATGAAAACGAGAGCTTCGACGAATCCGGTCCAGCCGCTTTCGCGGACGGACACAGACCAGGCAAAGAGAAAGAGGGCTTCGATATCGAAGATCACGAAGAGCATCGCGACCAGATAGAATTTGGCTGAGAGCCGCAAGCGGGCGCCACCTGTAGGCAGCATGCCGGATTCGAACGGTTCGTTTTTGCTGCGGCCCCAGGCTTTTGACCCGAGGAGGCTGGAGACACCGAGCATGAAGGCGCAGAGGCCGACAACGCCCAGAAGGAAAATGGCAAAGCCCCAGTTGTGGGCCATGAGTCCTGTCGCTTCGGGCATGCTGGAAATCCTTAACAGAGAGCAAAGGTCTCTGAGCTTGAAAAAGAAACAACGCAGTGACGATATGTCGCAGCAATCAATCCCGCTGATTTTATGGCACAACACCCTGCAAGTAAAATTCCTATAGCGAAATTATTTATAGGAATAAGGACATAGCGCACCTCCAAAACCCTGTAGCCCATGCGGTTCGGGCATTAGCCGGCATTTCATCAATTATGTTTTGTAGGGAATGTAACGAACATAGTTGCAGATAAATGATAATCAGTATTGTTTGCGATGGTTTTTAAACTGTTTAACAGGGTGAGAGTCGGGAAGTTGTCTTACAGGTGCGTAACAACTAGTAGCGAGCAGGGTCGTTTTACCTTCTTTTCCTGATCGAGAAACTGCTCAGGATCAATGATTTTGGGCGGGTTGTGTGTGAGCGAACGTGTGAAGTCGCGGGTAAAAAAAACGCCCCGAACCAGTCGGGGCGTCAGATGTGCGGCGTTGCGGTTAGCTTTCTATTCGGTCCGCAACGGCCGTTTGCTCAGGTGAATCAGATCAGTGGAACTGTTCTTCTTCAGTCGAACCGGTCAGCGCGGTCACCGAAGACGAGCCACCTTGAATCACAGTGGTCATGTCGTCGAAGTAGCCGGTGCCCACTTCCTGCTGGTGAGCCACGAAGGTGTAACCCTTGGCAGCGTCAGCGAACTCTTGCTCTTGCAGCTTCACGTAGGCAGTCATGTCGTTACGGGCGTAGTCGTGCGCCAGGTTGAACATGCTGTGCCACATGTTGTGAATGCCGGCCAGGGTGATGAACTGGTGCTTGTAACCCATGGCAGACAGTTCGCGCTGGAACTTGGCGATGGTCGCGTCGTCCAGATTTTTCTTCCAGTTGAAGGAAGGCGAGCAGTTGTACGACAGCAGTTGGTCCGGGTATTCCTTTTTGATCGCTTCAGCGAAGCGACGAGCTTCGTCCAGGTCTGGCTTGGCGGTTTCGCACCAGATCAGGTCGGCGTACGGAGCGTAAGCCAGGCCGCGAGCGATGGCCTGGTCGAGCCCGGCGCGCACTTTGTAGAAGCCTTCCTGGGTACGTTCGCCAGTCACGAATGGCTGGTCGTACGGGTCGCAATCGGAAGTCAGCAGGTCGGCTGCGTTAGCGTCGGTACGAGCCAGAATGATGGTCGGAGTACCGGCAACGTCAGCCGCCAGACGAGCGGCGGTCAGCTTCTGTACAGCTTCCTGGGTAGGAACCAGTACCTTGCCGCCCATGTGGCCGCATTTTTTCACGGAAGCCAGTTGGTCTTCGAAGTGAACGCCGGCGGCGCCTGCTTCGATCATGCTCTTCATCAGCTCGTAAGCGTTCAGTACGCCGCCGAAACCGGCTTCAGCGTCCGCCACGATTGGAGCGAAGTAGTCGATGTAGCCTTCGTCGCCCGGGCCTTTACCGGCTTTCCACTGGATCTGGTCAGCACGACGGAACGAGTTGTTGATGCGCTTGACCACGGTTGGAACCGAATCCACCGGGTACAGCGACTGGTCCGGGTACATCGATTCGGCGGAGTTGTTGTCCGCAGCGACTTGCCAGCCCGACAGGTAGATCGCCTGGATACCGGCTTTGACTTGCTGTACAGCCTGGCCGCCGGTCAGGGCGCCCATGCAGTTGACGAAATCTTTCTCAGGACGGAAGGACGGTTTGGCGCCCTGGGTCACCAGGTTCCAAAGCTTCTCGGCGCCCAATTTTGCAAAGGTGTGCTCAGGTTGAACCGAGCCACGCAGGCGGACGACGTCAGCAGCGGAGTAAGCGCGTGTCACGCCTTTCCAGCGTGGGTTTTCAGCCCAATCTTTTTCGAGGGCTGCAATTTGCTGTTCGCGTGTCAGTGCCATGGAGATAAACCTCGTCGCGTCTTTTACGGAAAGTTGTACTGCGGTGGAAAATTCATGCTCGCTGACCAGAAGCTTAGGTGGTCAAGTCGGATTCGGCGGGGATGGCGACGGGATGAACGATGGGCTCGAGGGGGAGTGAGCAGGTAAGGGCGAACTGGCGAGCGCATTCGGGCGTCGTGGGCCTTGGTGCGAACTTCAGTGTGTAGCCGGGTTACCTAATTACGCTTCCGTCCCTCGGGACAACTTCGTTCCAGTCGGCAACCTCGTCAAACACACCTTGTAGGTGGTACAGACACGAAGCGGCTCGCGGGGTAGTTGCGAACGGCGCCTCGAAGGCCCTTGCCAGGACCCCTGATTAGCGGGAGCGAGGCCATCATGCCTTTGCTTTTTTGTATCGTCAAACGTTTTGTAGTGCTTTTTTTCAAGCACTACATCTTTGGTCTAATACGACTAATCAGTCAGTTTTCGGTGGTTTAGTCCAAAGTATCGACTTTCACCCGCAGGGTCATGTCATCGCGGCCCTGGGTCGAGTAGCTGCGGGTCTGGCCCTGTTTGTCGGCCTGAGTCTGGCGGTTCACGCCGGCCAGGGTGATCCATTCACCCAGTCGTCCCGTGACAGTTGTGTCGGTACTTTGCACATTCACTACATCGGGACGTTCCTGGCTCATACGGTCACGATTGGTGCTGATCGCCAGGTGAACGATGTCGCCGGTGACGCTGGCCGTCACGTAGAAACCCTGAGTGACGTTGCGGTATTCGGTCTGGCTTCGCAAATCGCCGTAGGAATCGGTCTGAGCGCTGGTGAGCGGAACGCTCTGGCCGACCTGGATCAGTGCCGGCGCCCCTTCGCTGGCCTGGATCTGCTGAATCCCGCCGTCACGGCTGTCGGTGCTGCGGTTGATGATGCGAGTCTGGCTCGGTTTCGCACCATTTACCGAGTAGCCCTGATCGCCCTGCAAGTTGTTTTCGTTGGTGTCGACAGTGATCAGCAGGCGCTTGGCGGCGACGTCGAGTTGGGAGATCAGGGCCTTAAGTTCTTCGATCTTGCGCTGATCGGCATTGATGATCAGTTGATTTCCGTAGGCGCTGACCTGGCCGTCCTTGCCGATGAAATTCTGCGCCATCGGCAGCATGTCATCGCTGGTGCGGTAGTTCAGCGGCACAATCTCGGTGGCGGCCATGACCGAAAAACTGCAGCTCATCAGCAGCGTGGTGAGCAGGGTGCGTAGGGACATATCCGTTATCTCCGACATCTTGAAGTGTTGATATTGCCAGTTTGTCGGCCCGGCGTGGGGCAAGTTGAATCGTAGACAGCAAAACGCCCCGGCATCCGAAGACGGCGGGGCGTTTTGTGGTGTTCCCTGTGGTGATGGGGGCTTGCCCTCTCACCTCAAAGCCTCAAGCGGAGTGCCGCACCATGTCCACATGCGGAATGCCTGCTTCCAGGAATTCCTCGCTGACCAGGCTGAAGCCCAGGCGCTCATAGAACGCCGTGGCTTGCACTTGCGCGCTAAGCATTTGCTGCTTCAGCCCGCGCTTTTCGGCTTCACCGATGACCGCTTGCATCAGCGCATCGCCGACTTTCAGGCCGCGCCAGTCCTTCAGTACCGAGACCCGGCCAACATGCCCATCGGGCAGCAGGCGGGCGGTGCCAATCGGAAAGTCGCCTTCGAAGGCCAGGAAATGCACCGCCGTTGCGTCATCGGCATCCCATTCCAACTCAGGTGGAACGCATTGCTCGGCAATGAACACCGTCTCACGAATGCGCCGGATCTCGGCGTTGTCCTTTTGCCAGTCTGCGACACGAACGTGGATTTTATTCATCAGCAAACCCCAGACTGCCCTGCTTGACCAGCTCGCACAGCAGGCCGCGGCCGTCTTCGTCGCTCAGCCAGTCACCGAGGTTGTCGGTGTGCAGG
This sequence comes from Pseudomonas sp. UYIF39, assembly GCF_029963765.1. Lineage (GTDB taxonomy): Bacteria > Pseudomonadota > Gammaproteobacteria > Pseudomonadales > Pseudomonadaceae > Aquipseudomonas. The sequence goes on along the minus strand of NZ_JALBYU010000007.1, from coordinate 210,582 downwards.
GCGTCGGCGGCGCAGATCAGCTTCAGCAGTTCGCGCAGTTTGCCCGGCAGGTAACGGCTCTGGCCGCTGGCGAACAGCAGCAGGTCGTCATCGACTTCGGACCAGGCCATGCGTGCGCTCGGGTTGCGGATCAGCACGGCGCCTTGTTCCAGGCTCGCGAGAAAGTCTTCTTCTTCGATTTCTTCCGGGCCGACGACCAATTCTGGGTAGCGCGGCTCGGTCATGTACTGGCCGAACCAGGTCAGCAGCAGGCGCTCGTCGCTCATGTGCTCGGCCAGCAAAGCTTTCAGGCGATCAAGGGCGTCGTGCTGAATCTGGTGTGGATCAACGGCAGGCAGTGCGTCGGCATCGGTGTAGCGCTCTTCGTCAGTCAGGAACTGGCTGAGGAAGTCGGTGAAGTGAGTCAGCACTTCAGAGGCGCTCGGGGCGCGGAAGCCGACCGAGTAGGTCATGCAGTCGTCAATCGCGACGCCGCAATGGGCCAGGCGCGGCGGCAGGTAGAGCATGTCACCCGGCTCCAGAACCCACTCATCGGTGGCTTCGAATTCGGCGAGGATGCGCAGGTCCGCGTGTGGCAGCAGCTTGCTCTCGGAATCGCACATCTGGCCGATTTTCCAGTTGCGCTTGCCGTGACCTTGCAGCAGGAACACATCGTAGTTATCGAAGTGCGGGCCGACGCTACCGCCCGGGGCAGCGAAGCTGATCATCACATCGTCAACGCGCCAGCTCGGCAGGAAGCGGAAGTTCTCCAGCAGTTCGCCGACTTCTGGCACGAACTGGTCGACTGCTTGAACCAGCAGGGTCCACTCGGTTTCCGGCAGTTTGCTGAATTCGTCTTCGGCGAACGGGCCGCGGCGCAATTCCCATGGACGCTCGCCGTGCTCGATCACCAGGCGCGATTCAACTTCTTCTTCCAGCGCCAGTCCGGCCAGTTCGTCAGGATCGATCGGGCTTTCGAAATCAGGGATCGCCTGGCGGATCAGCAGCGGTTTTTTCTGCCAGTAGTCGCGCAGGAATTCGCGCGCCGTGATGCCGCCCAAAAGTTGAAGAGGAATATCAGGATTCATGTGTAACCTATTGAAAAAATGCACTTTTCAGACGGGAATAAAAACGCCCGGCGCTGCCGGGCGTCTCAAAAGGGTAAAGCGGTCGATCAGATGCGTTTGGCTTGCTCTACAGCGTTACCGATGTAGTTCGCCGGGGTGAGCAGTTTCAGCTCGGCCTTGGCCGCCGCTGGCATGTCCAGACCGTCGATGAAAGTTTGCAGTGCTTCAGGGCTGATGCCCTTGCCACGGGTCAACTCTTTCAGTTTTTCGTATGGGTTTTCGATGTTGTAGCGACGCATCACGGTCTGGATTGGCTCGGCCAATACTTCCCAGCAAGCGTCCAGGTCAGCAGCGATTTTTTGAGCGTTGAGCTCGAGTTTGCTGATGCCTTTGAGGCTGGCTTCGTACGCGATCACGCTGTGGGCGAAGCCGACACCGAGGTTGCGCAGGACGGTGGAGTCGGTCAGGTCGCGCTGCCAGCGGGAAATTGGTAGCTTGCTCGCCAAGTGCTGGAACAGTGCGTTGGCGATACCCAGGTTGCCTTCGGAGTTCTCGAAGTCGATCGGGTTGACCTTGTGCGGCATGGTCGACGAACCGATTTCACCAGCGATGGTGCGCTGCTTGAAATAGCCCAGGGAGATGTAGCCCCAGATGTCGCGGTCGAAGTCGATCAGGATGGTGTTGAAGCGCGCGATCGCGTCGAACAGCTCGGCGATGTAGTCGTGCGGTTCGATCTGCGTGGTGTACGGGTTGAAGCCCAGGCCCAGCTCGTCTTCGATGAAGGCGCGGGCGTTCTCTTCCCAGTCGATCTCAGGATAGGCCGACAGGTGAGCGTTGTAGTTGCCGACAGCGCCGTTGATCTTGCCCAGCAGCGGAACGGCTGCGACTTGAGCGATTTGACGCTCCAGGCGGTAAACCACGTTCGCCAGCTCTTTGCCCAGGGTGGTCGGCGAAGCCGGTTGACCGTGGGTGCGCGACAGCATCGGTACGTCGGCGAAACGGATGGCCAGTTCGCGGATGGCGTCGCAGGTCTGGCGCATCAGCGGCAGCATCACGTCATCACGGCCTTCACGCAGCATCAGGGCGTGGGACAGGTTGTTGATGTCCTCGCTGGTGCAGGCAAAGTGGATGAATTCGCTGACAGCGGCCAGTTCCGGCAGCTTGGCCGCTTGCTCTTTGAGCAGGTATTCGATGGCTTTGACGTCGTGGTTGGTGGTGCGCTCGATCTCTTTGACACGCTCGGCGTGCTCCAGAGCGAAGTTTTCCGCCAGGGTGTTCAGCACGGCGTTGGCTTCGGCGGAGAACGCCGGCACTTCGCTGATACCAGGGTGAGCGGCCAGGCGCTGGAGCCAGCGCACTTCAACCAGAACGCGAGCACGGATCAGGCCGTATTCGCTGAAAATTGGGCGCAGGGCCTGGGTTTTGCCGGCGTAGCGGCCGTCAACAGGGGAAACCGCAGTGAGCGAAGAAAGCTGCATGGGGTGTTCTCGGACAGTCGGGCAACGAAATGGGGCGCGTATCATACATGAAAAAATCCGCCGGTCCGTTGCCAACTGACCAGCGTCTTACGCGTTACAAATTACAAAAGGTCCTGCGGGTGCGGTTCAGTTGCTGTGCATCAGCGGGTAAAGCTCTTTCAGCAACTTGCGACGGCTGATCACCAACTGCCAGCGATGACCGCCCAACTGCCGCCACAGACGTGCCGAACGAATTCCGGCCAGCAACAGGGCGCGGATTTTCGAAGCGTTGCTTGGTTGCTGAAGGTTGCGCATGTCGCCATGGACCTGAATGCGTTGGCGCAAGGTGCTCAGGGTGTCCTGATACAGGGCGCCGCACGCTGCGATGACGTTTTCGTGAGCCGGGCCGAAGTGCTCGACCTGGGACTGAATCTGCGGCAAGCGCTTGCCGATCACCTCCAGCATGTCGTTGCGTTTGGCCAACTGGCGCTCCAGCCCGAGCATCGCCAGCGCATAGCGCAGTGGCTCGCGCTGAAGGGTGCTTGGGTCACGCTCCAGGGCGCCGATCAATGCGCGGTAACCTTCACGCAGATTGATGTCGTCGCCGCCATAGACTTCCAGGGTGTCCTTGGGGTCGCGAATCAGCAGGCTACCAAGCATGCACGTCAGGCCGGCTTCGGCGGTCTGGCCGGTTTTGGCAATCTTGTCGACCAGCACGGCGGCGAGGAACACGCCGCCCAGTGCCGTCAGTTGCTCCTGAGTAGGGCTCATTGCTGCTGGCCTGTAGAAGTGCCTTTGCTCGTCCACGGTTCTGCAATTTCGATCACGCCGCCGCCGAGGCAGATTTCGCCGTCATAGAACACCACGGACTGGCCTGGGGTGACTGCGCGTTGCGGGTCATCGAAGGTCGCGCGGTAGCCGTTGGCGGTTTTTTCCAGCGTGCATGGCTGGTCGCTTTGGCGATAGCGGACTTTGGCCGTCAGTTTGCGTGGCTCGGTCAAGTCGATCGGGTTGACCCAATAGATGTCCGAAGCGAGCAGGGCGCGGGAGAACAGGTACGGGTGGTCATTGCCCTGGCCAACGATCAATTCGTTGTGTTCCAGGTCTTTGATCAGCACGTACCATGGCTCGTCACTGGCGTCTTTCAAGCCGCCGATGCCGAGGCCCTGACGCTGGCCGATGGTGTGATACATCAAGCCGTGGTGACGGCCGATGACTTCACCTTCGGTGGTCTTGATCTCGCCTGGCTGGGCCGGCAGGTATTGTTTGAGGAAGTCGCTGAAGCGACGTTCGCCAATAAAGCAGATTCCGGTGGAATCCTTTTTCTTCGCGGTGGCGAGTTCGTGTTTCTCGGCAATCGCGCGGACTTCGGGTTTTTCCAGCTCGCCGACCGGGAACAGGGTCTTGGCGATCTGTTCGCCGCCGACGGCGTGCAGGAAGTAACTCTGGTCCTTGTTCGGGTCCAGACCCTTGAGCAGCTCGGTACGGCCATCGATGTCGCGGCGACGCACGTAGTGACCGGTGGCGATCAGGTCCGCGCCAAGCATCATGGCGTAGTCGAGGAACGCCTTGAACTTGATCTCGCGGTTGCACAGGATGTCCGGGTTCGGCGTGCGACCGGCCTTGTATTCGGCCAGGAAGTGCTCGAACACGTTGTCCCAGTACTCGGCGGCGAAGTTGGCGGTGTGCAGCTTGATGCCAATCTTGTCGCACACGGCCTGAGCGTCCGCCAGGTCATCCATGGCGGTGCAGTATTCCGTTCCATCGTCTTCTTCCCAGTTCTTCATGAACAGGCCTTCCACCTCATAACCCTGCTCGATCAGCAGGAGAGCGGAAACGGAAGAGTCCACGCCGCCGGACATGCCGACAATGACGCGCTTCTTTTGTGTGTCAGAAGGGGCTGGATCACGCATAGGGATTCAATGAGTGTCTTGAAAAAGGACGCGATTCTAACAGGCCGAAGCCCGCAAGGCTAAAGAGAAGGGCGGATCAGTTCGAGGCCGAAGAGTTTGCCGTCCAGATAATCATCAATACAGCGGATGATCAGCTCGCTGCGCCAGTTTGCGCGCTGTGCCAGCAGTTCGTCGCGCGTCAGCCATTTTGCGCCAACGATGCCGTCGTCCAGCTGATAGTCGGGGTGATGTTTGAGCGGTTTTGCGGTGAAGCAGACCCGCTGATAAGTCACGCCGTTGCTCGGGGCAGTGTAGAGGTAAATGCCCACCACGCCGGTCGGCTCGACGTCCCAGCCGGTTTCCTCGAGTGTCTCGCGCACGGCGGCCTCGATCAGGGTTTCGTCCGGGTCCAGATGACCGGCGGGTTGGTTGAGCACCGTTCGTCCGCCCTTGGATTCTTCGACCATCAGGAAGCGGCTGTTGTCTTCGACGATGGTGGCGACGGTGATGTGGGGTAGCCAATCCATAATTAAAACCTCCTGTTGAGGGGCAGAAACAGAAACCCCGGCACAGGGCCGGGGTTTCTTTGCATCCTTACAACCTTAAACCAGCGCAGCGATCGCGGCGTTGAAGGTGTTGCTCGGGCGCATGGCCTTGCTGATCAGATCGGTATTGGCGTGGTAGTAACCGCCGATGTCCACTGGCTTGCCCTGAACGGCGTTGAGCTCGGCAACGATGGTTGCTTCGTTCTCGGTCAGGGTCTTGGCCAGTTCGCCGAACTGCGCTTGCAGTGCAGTGTCTTCGGTCTGGGCAGCCAGGGCTTGAGCCCAGTACAGCGCCAGGTAGAAGTGGCTGCCGCGGTTGTCGATGTTGCCGACTTTGCGCGATGGCGACTTGTTGTTGTCCAGGAACTGGCCGGTGGCCTGATCCAGAGTCTTGGCCAGCACCAGCGCTTTAGGGTTGTTGTATGTCACACCCAGGTGCTCAAGGGAAGCGGCCAGGGCCAGGAACTCGCCCAGGGAGTCCCAGCGCAGGAAGTTCTCTTCCAGCAGTTGCTGAACGTGTTTCGGTGCCGAGCCGCCGGCGCCGGTTTCGAACAGACCGCCGCCGTTCATCAGCGGAACGATCGACAGCATCTTGGCGCTGGTGCCCAGTTCCATAATCGGGAACAGGTCAGTCAGGTAGTCGCGCAGTACGTTGCCGGTCACCGAGATGGTGTCCTTGCCTTCGCGAGTGCGGCCCAGGGTGAACGCCATCGCGTCGACTGGCGACATGATGCGGATGTCCAGGCCGGAGGTGTCGTGATCCTTCAGGTAAGCCTGAACTTTCTCGATCACTACACCGTCGTGGGCACGCATTGGGTCCAGCCAGAAGATCGCTGGAGTTGCGCTTGCGCGAGCACGGTTGACGGCCAGTTTGACCCAGTCCTGGATCGGCGCGTCTTTGGTCTGGCACATGCGGAAGATGTCGCCGGCTTCAACCGACTGTTCTAGCAGCATGCGGCCAGCGCCGTCGGAAACCCGAACTACGCCGTTGGCCTTGATCTGGAAAGTCTTGTCGTGAGAGCCGTACTCTTCGGCTTTTTTCGCCATCAGGCCAACGTTTGGCACGCTGCCCATGGTGGTTGGATCGAAAGCGCCGTGCAGCTTGCAGTCTTCGATCACCGCCTGGTAGATGGTGGCGTAGCAGCGATCCGGGATCACAGCCTTGGTGTCGTGCAGTTGACCGTCGGTGCCCCACATTTTGCCGGAGTCACGGATCATCGCTGGCATCGAGGCGTCGACGATAACGTCGCTCGGCACGTGCAGGTTGGTGATGCCTTTGTCGGAGTTGACCATGGCCAACGACGGACGAACGGCGTAGACCGCCTGGATGTCCGCTTCGATCTGCGCTTGTTGCTCGGCCGGCAAAGCCTTGATGCGAGCGTACAGATCGCCGATGCCGTTGTTCAGGTTGAAGCCGATCTGCGCCAGCACGTCAGCGTGCTTTGCCAGTGCGTCTTTATAGAACTCGGCAACGATCTGGCCGAACATGATCGGGTCGGAGACCTTCATCATGGTGGCTTTCAAGTGAACCGACAGCAACACGCCTTTTTGCTTGGCGTCTTCGATCTCGGCCGCGATGAAGCTGCGCAGGGCGTTTTTGCTCAGTACCGCGCAATCGAGGATCTCACCGGCTTGCACGGTGGTTTTTTCTTTCAGGACGGTGGTGGTGCCATCTTGAGCGATCAGTTCGATTTTGACGGCGTCAGCGGCGTCGATCAGGGCAGCTTTTTCGCTGCCGTAGAAATCGCCGGTGCTCATGTGCGCAACGTGGGACTTGGAATCCGCAGCCCAGGCGCCCATTTTGTGCGGGTGCTTGCGCGCGTAGTTCTTGACCGACAGCGGTGCACGACGATCGGAGTTGCCTTCGCGCAGAACCGGGTTCACGGCGCTGCCCTTGATCTTGTCGTAACGCGACTTGGCGAGCTTGTCGGCGTCGCTGGTCACGGTCTCCGGGTAATCAGGCAGTGCGAAGCCCTGGGCTTGCAGTTCCTTGATCGCGGCTTGCAGTTGCGGAACCGAGGCGCTGATGTTCGGCAATTTGATGATGTTGGCTTCAGGCGTAACGGCCAGGTCGCCCAGTTCGGCGAGGTGGTCGGCTACGGCTTTGTCGCCCAGTTGCTCGGGGAAGCTGGCCAGGATGCGCCCTGCAAGAGAGATATCGCGGGTTTCCACGGCGATATCAGCGGAGGCGGTGAAGGCCTCTACGATAGGCAACAGTGAATAGGTGGCGAGGGCGGGAGCTTCGTCGGTGAAGGTATAGATGATCTTCGAGCGGGTGGGCATATTCGGATTAACTCTCTCTTCTTTGCTAAAGCGTGCGCAGAAAAACTCGAGGGGCGCCGGGTAAGCGCGTTCGTTCAAAGTCATCCATGAGCCGAATGTCGAGATTTCTTCGCGGTGATGTTGGGTGCATCAGTCGAGCGTCAAGCGGTTGGACTGCGGTAACAGTCCTGCTTTTTCGGGCCCAAAGTCTCGTAGTAGAGAGGTCGGCCGTCGTGACTCTGTGGTCAGCGGGCCGCATTATACATAGGTAGCTGGCAATCTGCCGATGGTTCATATGCAACGATTGTCGTCCATTGGTCTAAAGGTCGCAGGGGCGAGTGGGGCGTAGAGTCTTGCACCGTGCTTGAGTTTGGCGCTTTTCCCTTTGCTTTCAGGCTTGTACGCCGCGAACTGTGCAGCTTTGCGGCAGATGGTTGGAACATAGGGTTTGCGTGCCGATTTAACTGGGGTACGCTCGAACGAAGCCAGATGTTCAATCCAAACAATGGAGTTCAGCATGGGATACAAGAAGATTCAGGTTCCAGCAGTCGGCGACAAAATCACCGTCAACGCGGACCATTCTCTCAATGTTCCTAACAACCCGATCATCCCCTTCATCGAAGGTGATGGTATTGGCGTTGATATCAGCCCGGTCATGATCAAGGTTGTCGATGCTGCTGTTAAGAAGGCTTACGGCGGCGAACGCAAAATTTCCTGGATGGAAGTCTACGCCGGGGAGAAAGCGACTCAGGTTTACGATCAGGACACCTGGCTACCTCAGGAAACCCTGGACGCGGTCAAGGATTACGTGGTTTCCATCAAGGGACCTCTGACCACCCCGGTCGGTGGCGGCATCCGTTCCCTGAACGTGGCCCTGCGTCAGCAACTCGACCTTTATGTGTGCCTGCGCCCTGTGCGCTGGTTCGAAGGCGTGCCTAGCCCGGTCAAGAAGCCAGGCGACGTCGACATGACGATCTTCCGTGAGAACTCGGAAGACATCTACGCCGGTATCGAATGGAAAGCCGGTTCGCCGGAAGCGACCAAGGTCATCAAGTTCCTTAAAGATGAAATGGGCGTCACCAAGATCCGTTTCGACGAAAACTGCGGTATAGGCATCAAGCCGGTTTCGCTGCAAGGCACCAAGCGTCTGGCGCGAAAAGCGCTGCAGTATGTAGTCGACAACGATCGCGACTCGCTGACCATCGTGCACAAAGGCAACATCATGAAGTTCACCGAAGGTGCCTTCAAGGAGTGGGCCTACGAAGTGGCGGCTGAAGAGTTCGGCGCGACCCTGCTCGATGGCGGTCCATGGATGCAGTTCAAAAACCCGAAAACCGGCAAGAACGTTATCGTCAAAGACGCCATCGCCGACGCCATGCTCCAGCAGATCCTGCTGCGCCCGGCCGAATACGATGTGATCGCGACCCTGAACCTGAACGGTGACTACCTCTCCGATGCCCTGGCGGCCGAAGTGGGCGGTATCGGTATCGCTCCGGGTGCCAACCTGTCTGACACCATTGCGATGTTCGAAGCGACCCACGGTACGGCGCCGAAGTACGCTGGCAAGGACCAGGTCAACCCGGGCTCCCTGATTCTGTCCGCAGAGATGATGCTGCGCCACATGGGCTGGACCGAAGCGGCTGATCTGATCATCAAGGGCACCAACGGCGCAATCTCCGCCAAGACCGTGACCTATGACTTCCACCGTTTGATGGAGGGCGCGAAACTGCTGTCTTCGTCTGCGTTCGGTGATGCGCTTATTTCGCATATGTAAGCGAATAGGCATTAAAAAAACCGCCTTCAGGCGGTTTTTTTATGACTGAATGAGGGGTGCGTCAGCTCGACACCGTTTCCTGTTGGGTGGTAGGTGCGGTCTGTTCCTTCTCGATAGCAGCAGACGTAATCTTCACCGCATGTAACCCTTTGGGTCCCTGGACGATCTCGAAGTTTACGGCTTGTCCGGCCTTGAGGGTCCTGTATCCGCCCATTTCAATGGCCGAATAGTGGGCAAAGAAATCAATAAGATGATCTTTTTCGTCGCGACCTTCTCTGGCGTCGGTGTTAATGAAACCGAATCCCTTGGCATTGTTGAACCATTTGACCTTGCCGCTGACCTTGACACCTGACATACCCATATCCCTCTGCAACAGACTCCATCACTGGAGTATCATCCAGTACATCCGCAGTCGGTTCTCATAAATAAGATTGACTCCGCGGACCTTTTTTACCCACTGTGGGCTCTATTGGTTGTAACACCGTTTTGCCGATAGTCAAGGCGACCAGGCAGCCGGAGTTGAAATCGACGATGGCCGCCCCCACCACTGTATTCGCACAACTGACGAACCTTTCTTTCCATGCATGCAATCAGCCAGATTCGACTAACATTCAATCAGGATCGCCCGACTCTCCAAAAGGATCGCCCGGAGGAACACGACGACGATTCCGCAGGCATTGCTGTTCAGGAGGCCAAGCCTGCTTTACAGGCGCCGCCGATGTACAAGGTGGTTTTGTTCAATGATGACTACACACCGATGGATTTCGTCGTCGAAGTGCTCGAGGTGTTTTTTAACCTGAATCGCGAGCTGGCGACCAAGGTCATGCTGGCCGTCCACACAGAAGGACGGGCAGTATGTGGAGTGTTTACCCGCGACATCGCCGAGACTAAGGCCATGCAGGTCAACCAGTACGCCAGGGAAAGCCAGCATCCGCTACTCTGTGAAATCGAGAAGGACGGTTAATCGCCGACCACTTGGGTATGAGGTGAAGCTATGTTAAACCGCGAGCTCGAAGTCACCCTCAATCTTGCCTTCAAGGAGGCTCGATCGAAACGTCATGAATTCATGACCGTCGAACACCTCCTGCTGGCCCTATTGGACAATGAGGCTGCCGCCACCGTTTTGCGTGCCTGCGGCGCAAACCTCGACAAACTCAAGCACGATCTGCAGGAGTTCATCGACTCCACCACGCCATTGATCCCCGTTCATGACGAGGATCGTGAGACCCAGCCAACCCTGGGCTTCCAGCGTGTTCTGCAACGTGCTGTCTTTCACGTACAGAGCTCGGGCAAGCGCGAAGTGACTGGCGCCAACGTACTGGTCGCGATCTTCAGTGAGCAAGAGAGTCAGGCAGTGTTCCTGCTGAAACAGCAGAGCGTTGCGCGCATCGATGTCGTCAACTACATCGCACACGGCATTTCCAAAGTGCCGGGGCATGGCGATCACTCTGAAGGTGAACAAGATATGCAGGACGACGAGGGCGGTGAGTCTTCTTCTTCAGGCAATCCTCTGGATGCTTATGCCAGCAACCTCAACGAACTCGCGCGCCAGGGTCGAATCGATCCATTGGTAGGCCGTGAGCTGGAAGTCGAGCGCGTTGCGCAGATCCTGGCGCGTCGTCGCAAAAACAATCCGCTGCTGGTGGGCGAGGCGGGCGTGGGTAAAACCGCGATTGCCGAAGGCCTGGCCAAACGCATTGTCGACAATCAGGTACCGGACCTGCTGGCCAACAGCGTGGTGTATTCCCTCGATCTGGGAGCCTTGCTGGCCGGAACCAAATACCGCGGTGATTTCGAGAAGCGCTTCAAGGCGTTGCTCAATGAGCTGAAAAAACGTCCGCAGGCGATCCTGTTCATCGACGAAATCCACACCATCATTGGTGCGGGTGCCGCGTCCGGTGGCGTCATGGATGCATCGAACCTGCTCAAGCCGCTGCTGTCGTCGGGTGATATCCGTTGCATCGGCTCGACCACGTTCCAGGAATTCCGCGGGATCTTCGAGAAGGACCGTGCGCTGGCACGGCGCTTCCAGAAGGTCGATGTGTCGGAGCCGTCGGTGGAAGACACCATCAGCATCCTGCGCGGCCTGAAAGGGCGTTTCGAAACGCACCACGGCATCGAATACAGCGATGAAGCCCTGCGTGCGGCGGCTGAGCTGGCCTCGCGCTACATCAATGACCGGCACATGCCGGACAAGGCCATCGACGTCATCGACGAAGCGGGTGCCTACCAGCGCCTGCAGCCAATCGAGAAGCGCGTGAAACGCATCGAAGTGCCTCAGGTCGAGGACATCGTCGCGAAAATCGCGCGGATTCCGCCTAAGCACGTCACCAGCTCCGACAAAGAGCTGCTGCGTAACCTTGAGCGTGACCTGAAGCTGACAGTATTTGGCCAGGATGCCGCAATCGACTCGCTGTCGACCGCGATCAAACTGTCCCGTGCCGGCCTCAAGTCGCCTGACAAGCCTGTCGGTTCGTTCCTGTTCGCAGGGCCTACCGGTGTCGGTAAAACCGAGGCGGCGCGTCAGTTGGCCAAGGCGTTGGGCATCGAACTGGTTCGTTTCGACATGTCCGAGTACATGGAGCGCCACACCGTATCTCGTCTGATCGGTGCGCCTCCAGGCTATGTCGGGTTCGATCAGGGCGGTCTGCTGACCGAAGCCATCACCAAGCAGCCTCACTGCGTGCTGTTGCTCGATGAAATCGAGAAGGCGCATCCGGAAGTCTTCAACCTGCTGCTGCAGGTGATGGACCACGGTACGCTGACCGATAACAACGGGCGCAAGGCGGATTTCCGTAACGTGATCGTCATCATGACGACCAACGCTGGCGCCGAAACGGCAGCTCGCGCTTCGATCGGTTTCACCTATCAGGACCACTCGTCCGATGCGATGGAAGTGATCAAGAAGAGCTTCACGCCGGAGTTCCGCAACCGTCTGGACACCATTATCCAGTTTGGTCGCCTCAGCCATGAGGTCATCAAAAGCGTGGTGGACAAGTTCCTTACCGAGCTTCAGGCGCAGCTGGAAGACAAGCGCGTGCAGCTGGAAGTGACGGACGCGGCGCGCAGCTGGCTGGCAGCGGGTGGCTACGACACGGCAATGGGTGCTCGACCAATGGCGCGTTTGATTCAGGACAAGATCAAGCGTCCGCTGGCGGAAGAAATCCTGTTTGGCGAACTGGCCGACCATGGTGGTGTGGTTCACATCGATCTCAAGGACGGCGAGCTGACCTTCGACTTCGAGACCACGGCTGAAATGGCCTGACGTTTACCGCGACAAAGCCAAAAGGCGTCGAAAGGCGCCTTTTTGCTGTCTGCCATTTGTACCCCGTCCCCCGTGCAGGCTCCAAAAGTTTGGGGCATCAAATCCCAGGCAAACAAAAACGCCCGGCATAAACCGGGCGTTTTGTATTGACTTGATTAGCGAGCGCGGTAAGTGATGCGTCCTTTGCTCAAGTCATAGGGCGTCAGCTCGACGCGCACTTTGTCGCCGGTAAGAATACGAATGTAGTTCTTGCGCATCTTGCCGGAGATATGCGCGGTTACGACGTGCCCATTTTCCAACTCCACACGAAACATGGTGTTGGGCAGGGTGTCGACGACAGTGCCTTCCATTTCGAAGCTGTCTTCTTTCGACATGCAGTAAAGCCCTCGGTGTCCAATGAATGGCCCGGTGCAACTGCGCCAGGCAAAAGCGGCGTGCATTGTGCCCGAAAAATGGGGTTTAAGCCAAGGGGTTTACGGCTTGCTCTAGTTCAGAATGACCCAGCGCTGATTAATCAGCAGTTCGATAGGGCGATATTGAGTCTTGTAACTCATCTTTTTGCAGTTTTTGATCCAATAGCCCAGATAGACGGCTTCCAGCCCCAGGCGTTGAGCCTCGGCGATTTGCCAGAGAATCGCATAGCGCCCCAGGCTACGGCGTTCTTCAGCGGGCTCGTAGAAGGTGTAAACGGCCGACAAACCGTTCGGCAGCAAGTCGGTGACGGCCACCGCCACCAGTCGTCCTTCGAGGCGGAATTCGTAGAATCGGGAAAACGGCAGGTCACGTACCAGGAACGTCGCAAACTGATCGCGACTCGGCGGGTACATATCGCCATCGGCGTGACGTTGTTCGATATACCGCTGATAAAGGTCGAAATACTCTTCGCTGAATTGCGGCCTGGCTGGGCGCACCTGGAGGTCGACGTTGCGTTTGAAGATGCGTTTCTGCTGGCGGTTGGGCGAAAATTGCGCCACAGGGATACGCGCCGGTACGCACGCATTGCAATTCTGGCAATGAGGCCGGTAAAGATGATCGCCGCTACGACGGAAACCCATTTCAGACAGGTCTGCATAGACATGCACATCCATGGGCTGACTAGGGTCGAGGAACAAGGTCGTGGCCTGCTCCTCGGGCAGATAACTGCAAGAGTGGGGCTGAGTGGCATAGAACTTCAAACGCGCCAACTCGGTCATGATCAACCCTCGGGATAAGCTTTTGAATTAAGTGTAAGCCACTGGCGCAAAAGTCGCTCAGCAAACCCAGCTGGCGCTGCTGGGCTGGTCCAGATGCTGCGCAAGGTAACCGGCAAACTCGCTGCGAGGAATCGCTCGGGCGCCGAGGCTGTGCAGATGGTCGGTCGGCATCTGGCAGTCGATCAGCACAAAGCCTGAGTCTTTCAGATGTCGGACCAGTGTGGCAAAGCCATATTTCGAGGCGTTGTCGGCGCGGCTGAACATGGACTCGCCGAAAAACAGCTGACCCATCGCCAGGCCATAGAGCCCGCCAACGAGTTCGCCCTGGTCCCAGACTTCCACTGAATGGGCGTAGCCACGCCTGTGCAGCTCGAGGTATGCGGTCTGCATGGCTTCTGTGATCCAGGTGCCATCGGCGTAATCCCGAGGTGCGGCGCAGGCGCGGATGACCGCGGCAAAATCCTGATCAAAGGTCACTTGATAGCGTTGCTGGCGCAGCAGCTTGTTCAGGCTGCGCGAGACATGCAGTTCGTCGGGAAACAGTACGGTGCGTGGATCCGGCGACCACCAGAGAATTGGCTGGCCTTCCGAGAACCACGGAAAACAGCCGTGGCGATAGGCCTGAATCAGACGATCGGCGGACAGATCCCCGCCCGCGGCCAACAGCCCGTTGGGATCGCGCATGGCTTTTTCCAGGGGCGGGAAGGTCAGGGTATTGCGTTGTAACCAAGTCAGCATGGCATCCGGGCTTGCAGAAGGGGAGGGCAGTGGTGGGCGGGTGGGCCCACCGTGAAGTGTGCCGTCAAACGACTGGAATGTCGTCGAGATACTTCTCGGCGTCCAGCGCGGCCATGCAGCCGGCCCCGGCAGACGTCACGGCCTGGCGGTAAACGTGATCGGCCACGTCACCGGCGGCAAACACGCCCGGGATTTCGGTACTGGTAGCATCGCCTTCGCTGCCGCCCTTGACCAGCAGATAGCCGTCACGCATTTTCAGCTGGCCCTCAAACAGGTCGGTGTTGGGTTTGTGGCCAATAGCGATAAACACGCCGGTCAGCGGCAATTCACTGGTTTCGCCAGTGTGGCTGTCCCGCAGGCGGGCGCCAGTCACGCCGCTGGCATCACCCAGCACTTCATCCAGATTCTGGTTCCAGTGCAGGCGGATATTACCTTTGGCGGCTTTTTCGAAGAGCTTGTCTTGAAGAATCTTCTCCGAGCGCAACTTGTCGCGCCGGTGAATCAGGTGAACTTCCTTGGCGATGTTTGACAGGTACAGCGCTTCTTCAACTGCCGTGTTGCCGCCGCCAACGACTGCAACCACCTGATTGCGGTAGAAGAAACCGTCGCACGTCGCGCAGGCCGATACCCCTTTGCCGGCAAATGTCTCTTCCGATAGCAGCCCCAGGTATTGCGCCGAGGCGCCGGTGGCGATAATCAGCGCATCACAGGTGTAAGTGCCGCTATCGCCGATGAGTTCGAACGGGTGCTGTTGCAACTTGGCGGTGTGGATGTGGTCGTAGACGATCTCTGTGTGAAAGCGCTCGGCGTGTTTTTGCATGCGTTCCATCAGCACCGGGCCGGTGAGGCCTTCGACATCACCGGGCCAGTTGTCGACTTCGACGGTGGTGGTGAGCTGGCCACCTGCCTGTATGCCGGTAATGACAACGGGATTGAGGTTGGCGCGGGCGGCATAAACGGCAGCGCTGTAACCGGCGGGGCCGGAGCCCAGAATGATCAGGCGGGAATGCTTCGCTTCGCTCATAAAAACACCTCATAAGCCTTTGTCACAAAAGAGAATGCATGCTCAAATTGAACCGCGCGTAATGTGCTGTTGGCTATGCTACACCTTGGGTTTCAAGCATGGCATCGGACGAACAAACCCGTACAATGCCTGCCTGTAACAGAATAATCGCGGCGCGCCGTGTTTATAAAAACCGGAGCGTAGTGTTAAAAGTAGTCCCAGTTACGCCTGTTCACTTTTTTACCTGCCTGGATTGGGCAGTTTTTTATAGTCATTCAACAGATGGACGCGCCACAGGCGCAGGAAAAGAAGCGTTTTGAAGAAATCCACCGCAGCACCAAAAACAGTCGTTCCGCTCTGGCGCCAGCAATTGCACTACCGGCTCAAGGAAGGTGCATTGATCGCCATCGGCGGCTTGTGCCTGTTCCTGATGATGGCCTTGTTGACCTACGGCAAGGACGATCCGGGCTGGAGCCATAACAGCAAGATCGACGATGTGCAGAACTTCGGCGGACCTGTTGGCTCCTACAGCGCCGATATCCTGTTCATGGTGTTGGGTTACTTCGCCTACATCTTCCCGTTGTTGCTGGCGATCAAGGCTTATCAAATCTTCCGTCAACGCCACGAGCAGTGGGAGTGGAGCGGCTGGCTGTTTTCCTGGCGCCTGATCGGCCTGGTGTTTCTGGTGCTGTCGGGCGCAGCCCTGGCCCATATTCATTTCCACGCCGCGACCGGTCTGCCGGCCGGCGCTGGCGGCGCTTTAGGCGAAAGCCTCGGTGATCTGGCCAGGAACGCCCTGAATATCCAGGGCAGTACGTTGTTGTTCATCGCGTTGTTCCTGTTTGGCCTGACGGTGTTCACCGACCTGTCGTGGTTCAAAGTGATGGACCTCACCGGCAAGATCACCCTCGACCTGTTCGAATTGTTCCAGGGCGCGGCCAACCGCTGGTGGGCCGCCCGCAGTGAACGCAAGCAACTGGTCGCCCAACTGCGTGAAGTCGACGACCGCGTCCATGACGTGGTGGCGCCGACCGTCACCGACAAACGCGAGCAGGCCAAGGTCAAGGAACGTCTGATTGAGCGCGAGCAAGCCCTCAGCAAGCACATGTCCGACCGCGAGAAGCAGGTGCCGCCGGTGATTGCCCCCGCGCCGCCCAAGCCATCGGCGCCCAGCAAGCGCGTGGAAAAAGAGAAACAGGCGCCGTTGTTCGTCGACAGCGCCGTCGAAGGCACCTTGCCGCCGATCTCGATTCTCGACCCGGCAGAAAAGAAACAACTCAATTATTCCCCTGAGTCGCTGGCGGCGGTCGGCCATTTGCTGGAAATCAAGCTCAAGGAATTCGGCGTCGAAGTCTCGGTGGATTCGATTCACCCGGGCCCGGTGATTACCCGATACGAAATCCAGCCAGCGGCCGGCGTCAAGGTCAGCCGCATCTCCAATCTGGCGAAAGACCTGGCACGTTCCCTGGCCGTGACCAGCGTGCGTGTGGTGGAAGTGATTCCGGGCAAGACCACCGTCGGTATCGAGATTCCTAACGAAGACCGCCAGATCGTGCGCTTCTCCGAAGTGCTGTCGACCCCCGAATACGATAACTTCAAGTCGCCGGTTACTTTGGCCCTGGGTCACGACATTGGTGGCAAGCCGGTCATCACCGACCTGGCGAAAATGCCTCACTTGCTGGTAGCCGGTACGACCGGTTCCGGTAAATCGGTGGGCGTGAACGCGATGATCCTGTCGATCCTGTTCAAGTCCGGCCCTGAAGACGCCAAGCTGATCATGATCGACCCGAAAATGCTCGAGCTGTCGATCTACGAAGGCATTCCGCACCTGTTGTGCCCGGTCGTCACCGACATGAAGGACGCCGCCAACGCCCTGCGCTGGAGCGTGGCGGAGATGGAGCGTCGCTACAAACTGATGGCGAAAATGGGCGTGCGTAACCTGTCGGGCTTCAATGCCAAGGTCAAGGAAGCCCAGGACGCCGGTACGCCGTTGACCGATCCGTTGTACAAGCGCGAAAGCATTCACGACGAAGCGCCGCTGCTGACCAAGCTACCGACGATTGTCGTGGTGGTGGACGAATTCGCCGACATGATGATGATCGTCGGCAAGAAGGTTGAAGAACTGATCGCCCGTATCGCCCAGAAGGCCCGTGCTGCCGGTATCCACTTGATCCTTGCGACCCAGCGGCCGTCGGTTGATGTGATCACCGGTCTGATCAAGGCCAACATTCCGACCCGCATGGCGTTCCAGGTGTCGAGCAAGATCGACTCCCGGACCATCATCGATCAGGGCGGTGCCGAACAACTGCTGGGCCACGGTGACATGCTTTACATGCCGCCGGGCACCAGTCTGCCGATTCGTGTCCACGGTGCCTTTGTGTCCGATGACGAGGTTCACCGAGTGGTCGAAGCCTGGAAACTGCGCGGCGCACCGGAATACAACGACGAGATTCTCGCCGGTGTCGAAGAGCCGGGTAGCGGCTTTGAAGGCGGTAGCGGCGGCGACGAAGACAGTGAATCCGATGCGCTCTACGACGAAGCGGTGCAGTTCGTACTGGAAAGCCGTCGCGCGTCCATCTCGGCGGTTCAGCGCAAGCTGAAAATCGGCTACAACCGCGCTGCGCGCATGATCGAAGCCATGGAAATGGCCGGGGTCGTGACGTCCATGAATACCAACGGTTCGCGTGAAGTCCTGGCTCCAGGCCCGGTACGCGACTGAATTGATTGAAACGCGGTGGCGTAATGACGCGCCGTCGCACCCCCACGAATGTTCAAGAGGACTCCCATGCGCCTTATCCGCATGCTGTTGTTGCCGGTTTTGGCTTTGACCACGCTCTCGGCTCACGCCGATGACAAGGACGTGGCGCGCCTGACCCAATTGCTGGAAAAATCCCAGACCCTGACTGCGCGTTTCTCCCAGCTGACCCTCGACGGCAGCGGCACCCAGTTGCAGGAAACGGCGGGCGAAATGTCCTTGCAGCGCCCTGGCTTGTTTTACTGGCACACCAACGCGCCGGCCGAACAAACGATGGTCTCCGACGGCAAAAAGGTAACGTTGTGGGATCCGGACCTGGAGCAGGCCACCATCAAGACCCTCGATCAGCGCCTGACCCAGACCCCGGCGTTGTTGCTGTCCGGTGACGTGTCCAAGATCAGCCAGAGTTTCGACATCAGCGCCAAGGAAGCCGGGGGCGTGATCGACTTCACCTTGAAGCCGAAAACCAAGGACACCCTGTTCGACAGCCTGCGCCTGTCGTTCCGTAACGGTCTGGTCAATGACATGCAGATGATCGACAGCGTTGGTCAGCGGACCAACATCCTGTTCACCGGCGTGAAAGCCAACGAGCCGATTCCGGCGTCCAAGTTCAAGTTCGTCATCCCGAAGGGTGCCGACGTGATCCAGGAATAAGAGGTTTCAAGCGCACGTGATGGACCTGTTTCGCAGTGCCCCGATTGCTCAGCCCTTGGCCGCCCGTTTGCGTGCAGCCAATCTGGACGAGTACGTCGGTCAGGAACACGTGCTCGCTCGCGGCAAGCCTTTGCGCGAAGCCCTGGAGCAGGGTGCCCTGCACTCGATGATTTTCTGGGGCCCGCCGGGTGTGGGCAAGACCACCTTGGCGCGGCTGCTGGCGGAAGTCTCGGACGCGCACTTCGAAACGGTTTCGGCGGTACTGGCCGGCGTGAAGGAAATCCGTCAGGCGGTGGAAATCGCCAAGCAGCAGGCCGGGCAATACGGCAAGCGGACCATCCTGTTCGTCGATGAAGTGCATCGTTTCAACAAGTCCCAGCAGGATGCGTTCCTGCCATACGTTGAAGACGGCACGCTGATTTTCATCGGCGCAACCACTGAAAACCCTTCGTTCGAACTCAACAACGCGTTGCTCTCCCGGGCGCGCGTCTACGTGCTCAAAAGCCTCGACGAAGCGGCCCTGCGCAAGTTGGTGCATCGCGCGCTGACCGAAGAACGTGGCCTGGGCAAACGGCAACTGACCCTTAGCGATGAAGGCTTCCAGATGCTGCTGTCGGCCGCCGATGGCGATGGCCGGCGTCTGCTCAACCTGCTGGAAAATGCCTCGGACCTGGCTGAAGACAACAGCGAGATCGGCGTCGAACTGCTGCAAAGCCTGCTCGGCGATACCCGCCGGCGTTTCGACAAGGGCGGCGAAGCGTTTTACGACCAGATCTCTGCGCTGCATAAATCCGTACGCGGCTCCAACCCGGACGGCGCGCTGTACTGGTTTGCGCGGATGATCGACGGCGGTTGCGATCCGTTGTACCTGGCCCGGCGCGTGGTGCGTATGGCCAGCGAAGACATTGGCAACGCCGACCCGCGCGCCTTGAGCCTGTGCCTGGCGGCGTGGGAAGTGCAAGAGCGCCTCGGCAGCCCCGAAGGCGAATTGGCGGTGGCCCAGGCCATCACCTATCTGGCCTGCGCGCCGAAAAGCAATGCGGTGTACATGGGTTTCAAAGCCGCCATGCGCAGCGCCACCGAACACGGTTCGCTGGAAGTGCCGCTGCACCTGCGTAACGCGCCGACCAAGTTGATGAAGCAACTGGGTTATGGCGACGAATACCGTTACGCCCACGATGAGCCGGACGCTTACGCCGCTGGCGAAGACTATTTCCCGGAAGAGCTCGAGCCACAACCGTTCTATCAGCCGGTGCCGCGCGGCCTTGAGCTGAAGATCGGCGAGAAGCTCAATCATCTTGCGCAACTTGACCGCCTCAGCCCCCAGCAGCGGAGAAAATAGTGATTCCTTTGATCGTTGCCGTTTCCGTGGGCGGTATCGCCGGAACGCTTCTACGCTTTGCTACCGGTAACTGGATCAACGCTAATTGGCCGCGGCACTTCTATACCGCGACGCTGGCCGTTAATATCGTCGGCTGTTTGCTGATCGGCGTTCTATACGGTCTGTTTTTAGTACGCCCGGAGGTGCCGATTGAGGTGCGCGCCGGGTTGATGGTCGGCTTCCTCGGGGGGCTGACGACTTTTTCATCCTTTTCACTGGATACGGTGCGCCTGCTGGAAACCGGGCAAATGCCGCTGGCCGTGGGCTATGCTGCCATCAGCGTATTCGGCGGGCTGCTCGCTACCTGGGCTGGCCTGTCCTTGACCAAACTTTGATAACGAGAGACCGACATGCTCGATTCCAAACTGTTACGTAGCAACCTTCAGGACGTAGCGGACCGCCTGGCATCCCGTGGCTACACGCTGGATGTTGCGCGCATCGAAGCGCTGGAAGAACAGCGCAAGACCGTCCAGACCCGCACCGAAGCACTGCAGGCTGAACGTAATGCGCGCTCCAAATCCATCGGCCAGGCCAAGCAGCGCGGCGAAGACATCGCGCCGCTGATGGCCGACGTCGAGCGCATGGCGAGCGAGTTGAGTGACGGTAAAGTCGAGCTGGACGGGATTCAGACCGATCTGGACTCGATTCTGCTCGGTATCCCGAACCTGCCGCACGAGTCCGTGCCGATCGGTGATGACGAAGACGGCAACGTCGAAGTGCGTCGCTGGGGCACCCCGACCGCGTTCGATTTTCCGGTTCAGGACCACGTCGCCCTGGGCGAGAAATTCGGCTGGCTGGACTTTGAAACCGCCGCAAAGCTGTCCGGTGCCCGTTTCGCCCTATTGCGCGGCCCGATTGCTCGAATGCACCGCGCTCTGGCGCAGTTCATGATCAACCTGCACACCAGCGAACACGGTTACGAAGAGGCCTATACGCCTTATCTGGTTCAAGCGCCGGCGTTGCAAGGCACGGGTCAGCTGCCGAAGTTCGAAGAAGACCTGTTCAAGATCACTCGCGAAGGCGAAGCCGATCTGTACCTGATCCCGACCGCTGAAGTGTCGCTGACCAACATCGTCGCTGGCGAAATCGTCGATTCGAAACTGCTGCCAATCAAGTTCGTCGCCCACACCCCATGCTTCCGCAGTGAGGCTGGTGCCTCGGGTCGCGATACGCGCGGCATGATCCGTCAGCACCAGTTCGACAAGGTTGAAATGGTCCAGATCGTTGAGCCGTCGACCTCGATGGAAGCGCTGGAAGGCCTGACTGCCAACGCGGAAAAAGTCCTGCAATTGCTCGAGCTGCCATATCGCACTATTGCGCTGTGCACCGGCGACATGGGCTTCAGCGCGGTCAAGACCTACGACCTGGAAGTGTGGATCCCGAGCCAGGACAAATACCGCGAGATTTCGTCGTGCTCCAACTGCGGCGACTTCCAGGCCCGCCGTATGCAAGCGCGTTTCCGCAACCCGGAAACCGGCAAGCCTGAACTGGTTCACACCTTGAACGGTTCCGGCCTGGCGGTCGGTCGTACCCTGGTGGCGGTGCTGGAAAACTACCAGCAAGCCGACGGTTCGATCCGTGTGCCGGACGTACTGAAACCGTACATGGGTGGCCTTGAGGTCATAGGCTAAATGGACTATCTGCCGCTGTTCCATAACCTTCGCGGCAGTCGTGTCTTGGTCGTCGGCGGGGGGGAGATTGCTTTGCGCAAATCCCGCCTGCTGGCCGAAGCCGGTGCGCTGCTGCGGGTGGTCGCACCTGAAATCGAACCGCAACTGCGCGAACTGGTTACCGGCAGTGGTGGCGAATGTCAGGTGCGCGGCTACGTTGAATCGGACCTGGACGGTTGCGGGCTGATCATCGCCGCCACCGACGACGAACCGCTGAACGCGCAAGTCTCCGCCGATGCTCATCGGCGTTGTGTGCCGGTCAATGTGGTGGATGCGCCAGCCCTGTGCAGCGTGATCTTCCCGGCGATCGTCGATCGTTCTCCTTTGATCATTGCGGTCTCCAGCGGCGGTGATGCGCCGGTGCTGGCGCGGTTGATCCGCGCCAAACTGGAAACCTGGATTCCTTCCACCTACGGTCAACTGGCCGGCCTGGCAGCGCGTTTTCGCAGCCAGGTCAAACACCTGTTCCCGGATGTGCAGCAGCGTCGGGCGTTCTGGGAAGATGTGTTCCAGGGCCCGATTGCCGACCGGCAACTGGCCGGGCAGGGCGCCGAAGCCGAGCGCTTGATGCTGGCGAAAATTGCCGGTGAAGCACCGAATGCAACGGGCGAAGTCTATTTGGTGGGCGCCGGCCCGGGTGATCCCGACCTGCTGACTTTCCGTGCCTTGCGTCTGATGCAGCAAGCCGATGTGGTGCTGTATGACCGCTTGGTGGCGCCGGCGATTCTGGATTTGTGCCGTCGCGATGCCGAGCGGATTTACGTCGGCAAGCGTCGCTCCGATCACGCTGTGCCGCAGGATCAGATCAACCAGCAATTGGTGGATTTGGCCAAGCAAGGCAAGCGGGTCGTGCGGTTGAAGGGCGGTGATCCGTTCATCTTCGGTCGCGGCGGAGAAGAGATCGAAGAGCTGGCGGCCCATGGCATCCCGTTCCAGGTCGTGCCGGGTATCACTGCGGCCAGCGGTTGCGCGGCGTATGCCGGGATTCCGCTGACCCATCGTGATTACGCGCAGTCTGTGCGTTTTGTCACCGGGCACCTGAAGGACGGTTCCACCGATTTGCCGTGGCCCGACCTGGTCGCGCCGGCGCAAACCCTGGTGTTTTACATGGGGCTGGTGGGTTTGCCGATCATCTGCGAGCAGTTGATCAAGCATGGTCGCGCAGCGGATACGCCGGCGGCGTTGATCCAGCAGGGCACCACGGTCAATCAGCGGGTGTTTACTGGCACGTTGGCCGATTTGCCAAGTCTGGTGGCGGAGCATGAAGTGCATGCGCCGACGCTGGTGATCGTTGGGGAAGTGGTGCAGTTGCGCGAGAAGCTGGCGTGGTTCGAGGGTGCGCAGGCACAAGTCTAGAAACCGAGTCGCGCCCATCGCGAGCAAGCTCGCTCCCACATTTGATTTGTGTCGTTCACAAATTCCCTGTGGGAGCGAGCTTGCTCGCGATGGAGCCCTCTAAACTTTTATAAACCTCAGGCTCTGCGCCAAACCCCTTTCCCGCTCAACCGCTCCCGATCATGAAGCGCCGTGAAGTCCTGCGCCGGCCCTTTCGGCACAACGCCCGTCGGATTGATGGTCTTGTGGCTGCCGTAGTAGTGATTCTTGATGTGCTCGAAATCCACCGTCTCGGCAATCCCCGGCCACTGATAAATCTCCCGCAGCCAGTTCGACAGGTTCGGATAATCGGCAATCCGCCGCAGGTTGCACTTGAAGTGACCGTGATACACGGCATCAAAGCGAATCAACGTGGTGAACAGCCGAATATCAGCTTCAGTCAGGTATTCACCCGTCAGGTAGCGATTGGCGCCCAATAGCTGTTCCAGCCGATCAAGCTCCTCGAACAACCCGTCGAACGCCTCTTCATACGCCTTCTGCGACGTGGCAAACCCTGCGTGATAAACGCCGTTGTTCACTGCCGGGTAAATCCGCTCATTCAATGCATCGATTTCGCCCCGCAGCGGCGCCGGGTAGAAATCCAGGTCATTACCCGTCAAATCATCGAAGGCACCATTGAACATGCGGATGATCTCCGCTGATTCATTGTTGACGATGCGATTCTGCTGTTTGTCCCAGAGCACCGGCACGGTGACGCGGCCGGTGTAGTCGGCGGTATCGGCGGTGTAGCGCTGGTGCATGAAATTGAAATGATCGAGCTTGTCCCCGGTCGATCCGAGGTTCCGGTCGAAGGTCCAGCCATTTTCCAGCATCAACCAACTTACCACCGACACGTCGATGAGGCTTTCGAGGCCTTTGAGTTTGCGCAGGATCAGCGTGCGGTGAGCCCATGGACAGGCGAGAGACACGTAGAGGTGATAGCGACCGGCCTCGGCCGCAAAGCCACCGACACCTGTCGGGCCAGGTTCGCCGTCGGCGGTCAGCCAGTTACGACGCTGCGCTTGTTCACGCTGGAACGCGCCGTCCTTGCCGCTTTCGTACCACTGGTCATGCCAGCGACCTTCAACTAACAAACCCATGTTCAAGACTCCTCAGCCAATAAGCGTTGGAGAGGAGTCTATTCGCATAGGTTCGATAAAAAAGCGCAAAGGTTGGGCGCTTATGATCGGTTAAATCGATTTATCCCGTGCATCCCAGTACTGCTGGGCAGTTTCGAAGGCCTGTTCGCGGGTTTGACCGAGGCCGCGCAAGGCCAAGGCCATGGTCGAGATCAGCGCCATTTGCGGATAGCTGTCGACTACAACGCCACGCCACACGGCTTTCAAATGCTCGGGATCGAGGGTGGCCGGTTTGACGTGGCGCTGGCTCGAAAGCTGAGGCCATTCCTCGTCCCAGCTTTCACCGCCCGTGGTGCCGTACAAGTGACTGTCGGCGTCCGGGTTGATCTCGATTTCGCCGCCATCACCTTTCACCACGATCGCGGTATCGCCGAGCAAGCCGCTGGCATCGCGATGCACAGCCTGGTAACCGGGGTGGAAAATGCTTTGCAGGCCACAGCGAGCGCCCAACGGATTGAGAATCCGCGTCAGGGAATGGATTGGCGAACGCAGGCCCAATGTATTGCGCAGGTCGATCATGCGCTGAAGTTGGGGCGCCCAATCCACCAGCGGCATGAAGGCCAGGCCGCCGTTATTCAGTGCGTCGCCGACCTGTTGCCAGTCGCGGCACAACGGAATCTTCAACTCATCCAGCAATTGCTCGCTGTACAGCCGACCGGCCGTGTGCGCGCCGCCGCCATGCATGAAAATGCGCAGACCATTTTGCCCAAGGCATTTTGCCGCCAGCAGAAACCATGGCAGATGACGTTTCTTGCCGGCATACGTCGGCCAGTCCAGATCGACGGCCAGAGCTGGCGGATTCAGGCGTTCGCGCAACGCTTCGGTGAACCCGGCCATTTCCTCAGCGCTTTCTTCCTTGTGCCGTAGCAGCATCAGAAACGCGCCGAGCTGGGTTTCCTCGACCTTGTCGTCGAGCACCATGCCCATGGCTTCGCGGGCTTCGACCCGGGTCAGGTCGCGGGCCCCACGCTTGCCTTTGCCGAGAATGCGCACGAACTGGGCGAATGGGTGTTCGGCGGGGGTTTCGAGGGTCAGCGCTGGGTAGTCGGTCATAAGCAATTCGTCGGTTTGGGCAGACCCGCCAGTTTCGCGGCGAGTTTGGCAGGGGTGCCTTTGAACAATCGGTTCAGGTGCAGGCTGTTGCCCTTGTCCGGGCCCAGCTTCAGCGCGGTGTATTTGATCAGCGGACGAGTGGCCGGCGACAGCTGGAATTCGGCGTAGAAACTGCGCAGCAGTTCGAGGATTTCCCAGTGTTCGGGGCTCAACTCGATGGATTCGGCGGCGGCCAGGGCGCTGGCCACCTCAAAGGACCAGTCGCTCAGTTCTACCAGGAAGCCGTCCTTGTCCAACTCGATGGCGCGGGTGCCGACCGTCAGGGATTTCATAGCCAGCTGTTGACCTTGTCGTAGTGAATCGACAGCTCGACGAAGGCCGGGTAATCGATGGCCTTGGCCGTGTCAGGAATCTCCAGCGCGCGAGCCTGGGCGTCTTCGGCCAGTACGAACAGTTTCAGATTGCGGGCGTTCAGCGCATTGAACGGCGCGGTGCCTGGCTGCAAGGCATAGGTCGCGTCGCCGCACAGCAGCAGCGCATCGTCAGCGCCCATCAAGCGCAGGCAACTGATCAGGCGATCGTCGCCGAACGGGGAATGAGACAACACATGCAAAGTCGACATCAGAGGGTGATCACCTGGTCGTAACGGTCAATAAGTGCGGTGATTTCGTGGGCGGCCAGCACCTGCGCTTCTTCCAGCGACAAGCCGGCCGGGTTCAGACCCCGTTCCGCAACGCTGTCGCCACAGACGAACAGCTCGTCGACACCGAACATCGGCAAGGCTTGCAGGTTGGCGCTCAGGTCTTTCTGCTGGAGGGCCTTGGCATCCTGTTTCGCGGCGAGCTGGAACACCCCGTCATCGAGAAACAGCAGGCCGATCGGCAGATCAAAGGCACCGCCGGCCAGCACGATGTCCAGCGCTTCGCGCGCACTCAGCCCGGACCAGGGCGCCTGACGGCTGATAATCAGTAAGGATTTAGGCATCTCACGCGCCTCTGAAACAGATCAGGCGGTCAGCGTCCTGCACCGCGTCATGCAACTGGCCAAGGCCGGACAATTCCCACGGCGCGCTCACCGCAACGGCTTCACGCTGATAGCGCCTGGCTTCTTCTTCGTTCAACACGCCACGACGCAGGGCGGCCGCGATGCACACGACACCGTCCAGTTGATGCTCGGTGACGAAATTTCGCCATTGCTTGGGCAAGTCCTGCTCATCCTGCGGCGTGACCACGCTTGCGGAGGCGTTGTAGACGCCGTCCTGATAGAAAAACAGCCGGACAATCTCATGCCCGCCAGCCAGCGCAGCCTGGGCGAACAGCAAGGCGCGGCGCGAGGAGGGCGCATGGGCGGCGGAAAACAGCGCGATGGCGAACTTCATGACGGACTCGATCAGCAAAACTGCGGCCATGATAAAGCTTTATCGTCGGGGCGGCTAAATCGATGTTGTTTGTACTGGCCCCATCGCGGGCAAGCACAGGCCACACAAGATTCAGCGCGGCATATAACCCAGCTGCCAGCGCTGCGGGATTTTAAGCGACAGCAGCCCGACCAAGCCGGCCAGCAGACCGCTGACAAACAGGGCACTGAGCCCCAGGTGATGTTCCAGCACGGCGCCGAGTATTGCGCCGGCAAACATCCCGGTCCAGGGGATCAGTTGCACGCGCCAACCGTTGCGACGTTCGCCGAGCATCCAGCGTCCCAGGCCACGGCCGAAGCGCGACAGGGCGCCGGTGACGTAGGTCAGGCCGACCGGCAGCCCGTTCACTTCTTCCACGGCGGCATTGAGCATGCCCATGGCGATGATCGCTGCCAGTAGCGCTGGCAATTGTTCGTCATAGGGCCAGGCAGCGGCGCCGCAGAGCAGCGTGGCGATGCACAGCAGCAAGGGCAGCGCCCGACGGCCGCCGAGGCGGCTGACGACAATCCCCAAGGCGTTGCCGACGATGAAGGTGCCGACGAGGATCACCAGACGCAAGGTCAGGCCCAGGTCGCCGTCGCTGATGGCGACGGCGAGGCGGGTGGTGTTGCCGCTCATGAACGAGACGAAATCGCCGCTGGCCATGAAGCCGATGGCGTCGGTCATGCCGGCGAGCACCGAGAGGCTGGCCACCAGCGACATGCCGATGCGTCCGCGCCATTTGCGGGTATGCAGGTGGCCAGGACTGGCGCGGTCAGTGGAGAGGGATGGCAACATCAGCGAAGGTCGTCCTCAGGCAGCGACCGGCATGGTCACTTACTCAATCCATATAACTCGCAATACTCCAGCCAGTCCATGCCGGCCATCTCCGCCACTTCCTTGTGCACTTCCAGGCGTTGTGCCTGATAGTCCTTGGACGTCGCCGCAGTCAGTTGCAGCGTCAGCTCCCAGGCAAACAATCCCAGGCGCTCGGCCTCGGCTTCGAAAGCTTCATGCAAGCGCTCGTCGCGGTACTGCGCCGCGGTTTCGCCCTTGGCTTGAGCCAACAAAGGGTTGAGGTTGTCGAGTTCGTGGCGCAGTTCAGGGCGCTCATCGAGAAACGTCTTCAGCGCTTGCTCGTGTTGCTGTTCGGTTGCCGCCATGGTCGCTCCTTGAGACTGGGTTACGAAGACTGCTTCTTGCTGGCCTTGGCCGCTGCTGCCAGGCACTCGAGGGCAAATTGCTCGGGGTAGGTCATTTGAATCGGCGTGGTTTCACCTTTGACGGTTCTTTCGCCGTCGAGGATGTAACGAATTCGTTTGTCGGTGACGCCAATTCGCTTGGCAATCCAGGACGGCGTCTGACCGATCTGACTGATCAGCTTGTCGGCATATTCAGCGGTCGGTTTGTAATATTCGGCGTTGGGTGTCATGGCCTTTCCAAAAAGTGAGCCCGGAAAAATGGGCGATGCGGTGTTAATGGCGCGACAGGGTGCGCGAATCGTCACTCGGTGTCGCGGTATAAATGAAGTAAAGCAGAACGATACGCCGTGCCGCGGTGATACAGTCCGCTTTTTCTTGATGAGCGAACGCAATGCGAATTCTGATGGTGGCGCTGGCCGTAACGTTGCTGGCCGGTTGCGCGGGTTCGGTGATGAACGACGCCCGCACGGGAATCCCGTACAAAACCCTGACGTCGGACAAACCGGAAAAAGTCGTCGCCCAGTGTGTGCAGTTTTCCTGGCAGGATGAGGCGGTGTTCGGTATCGATGCTGGCGCATATTTGCAGCCTGGCGAGAAGGGCGGCACCACCGTTTACACGCGCTCGGCGGAGTCCTTTGTGGACGTGAAGGCTGACGCTTCCGCCACCGTGCTGAATTATTACGCACAGCATGACGACTTTGTGGCCAAGCGCCGACTGGCGGCGTTGGCGACTTGCCTGTAAGTCGTTCAGCTATTGATCAGGCGCTTCTGGAAAAAGAAGCGCTTGTGGCCCGGTGGGTAGTCAGCGATCTGGCCTAACTCGCTGTAGCCGAGCTTCTTGTAGAACTCCGGCGCCTGGAAGTCGAAGGTGTCGAGCCAGATTCCGATGCATTCCTTTTCCCGTGCCAGGTCTTCAGCCATCTGCATCAGTTTCGTGCCCATGCCCTGTCCTCGGGCCTGTTCTGGTACCGAAAGCAACTCAATGTATAACCACTGGTAAAACACCCGGCCATAGAGCCCGCCGAGGATCTCGTCGTTGTCGTTGCGGATTAGCAAGGCAATCGGCTCCGGCACGCTGGTTCCGGCCTTTGAAGCGTTATAGGCACGCAACGGCAGCACGATTGCACGTTCCTCGGCATCCGTGGGGTTTAGCGACCGTTCGATTCGCAAGGTCATCAGCTATTTCCTTATGGCTAGAGTGGACAACAGACCCAAGCCTAACGTGGCCAGTGGTCGTTGTTCCAGCTCCTCGGGCGGAACCGTCGTCATCGCGCAGATGTCTAGTCTAAACAGCGTCATTCCTGAATGCGGCCTATGAGGACAATCCGTGAATATTTTCGAAGCCTTGCGCGAAAGCCACGACCGCCAACGCACTTACGCCGATGCGCTGATCCAGACCAGCGGCGACACCCCCGAGCGGGTCGAGGCTTACAAGCAGCTAAAGTCCGAACTTCAAGCCCACGAAACCGCTGAAGAGCGGTATTTCTACATCCCGCTGATGGAGTTCGATAACGGCGTCGACCTCAGCCGCCATGCCATTTCAGAACATCACGAGATGGACGAAATGATGGAGGAACTGGACGAGACCGAGATGTCCAGCCCGGCCTGGCTGGCGACCGCGAAGAAGCTCGCCGAGAAGGTCAATCACCACCTGGAAGAGGAAGAGCAGAAGTTCTTCCAGATGGCCGGCAAGCTACTCGACGACAAACAGAAAGAGACGCTGGCGGGTCAGTATGAGAAGGAATACAAGGCTCAGCTTTCTTAGCGCCAGGCTTTCGTTTTCGCCTAACATGGGCGCCTTCTGACGAAAATGGGATGCGTTGTCATGTCGAACACAGCCGAGCGGGTCAACCTCATCGAGTCTCAGGTGTTGTCCCACGACTGGTACCTGCTCAAGAAAATCACCTTCGATTACCAGCGCAACAACGGCGAATGGCAACGCCAGACCCGCGAGGTCTACGACCGTGGCAACGGCGCGGCGATTCTGCTGTTCAACCGTGAAAAGAAAACTGTCGTGCTGACCCGACAATTCCGATTGCCGGTGTTCGTCAATGGCCACGATGGGTTGCTGATCGAAGTGGCGGCGGGGCTGCTCGAAGGTGCGGCACCTGAAGAGCGCATCCGCGAAGAAGCCGAGGAAGAAACCGGTTATCGCGTGCACCATGTGCACAAGGTGTTTGAGGCCTACATGAGCCCCGGCTCGGTGACCGAAAAGCTGCACTTCTTCATCGCTGAGTACGATGCCGCTTCCAAGGTCAGCGATGGCGGCGGACTGGAGGAGGAGACCGAGGAACTGGAAGTGCTGGAATGGAAATTCGACGACGCACTTGATGCGTTTTATCGCGGAGAGATCTGCGATGCGAAGACCATCATGTTGCTGCAGTATGCGGCGATGAAAAACATCTTCGTCGCGGGCTAATCAATGTAGCCGCTGTCGAGCCTGCGAGGCTGCGTCCGACTGCGAAGCAGTCGTAAAACCATTCACTGCGCTGTTCCGGATAAACCGTGGCGCCTGAGTTTGCGACTGCTGCGCAGTCGGACGAGCTGCTACTGGTCGCGTAACGGCTGATCAGAACAAATCGCCCGTCCTGCCAGCTCCTGACCATTCGCATCCTTCCAGCATCAGCAGTTGCTCCTTCGCCTCAAGCCCCCCGGCAAACCCGGTGAGTTTCCCCGAAGCGCCAATCACCCGATGACACGGCGCAACAATCGAAATCGGGTTCTTGCCATTCGCCGCACCCACCGCCCTCACCGCACTGGGATTGCCGATCTGCCGGGCTATCTCGCTATAGCTGCGGGTCTCGCCAAACGGAATGGTCAGCAACGCCGCCCAGACCTTCTTCTGAAATTCCGTCCCGGTAAATTCCAGTTCCAGGTCGAAACGACTGCGCGTGCCCGCAAAGTATTCCCGCAGCTGCTGAGCGGTGCGCATCAGGATCGGATTATCCGGCGCCTCGCGCATCGGCCCAAGCCGCACCCGGTCGGGTTTGTCGTTTTCCCAGAGGATGGCCGCCAGTCGTGAGTCGTTCGCGACCAGCTTCAACTCGCCCACCTTCGATGCGAGGGTGATGAAGGTGTAACTCATGCCGGTGGACTCCGTGAAAGTGCTGAGCATTGGCCAAGCATACTGCCTCGACGGGGAGGCGCAATGCGCAATCCCAGCCATACTTGCCTCTGCTCTTGAAGCCTTCCCTCTGTTTTTTTTACAGAGCCTAAAAACAAAAAGAGACCGACTCATGAAGTTCGAACCTTTTGCCAAATCGCTGATTGCGACCTCATTGGCGCTCAGCTGCCTCAGTGCTTACGCGGCCTCCGTGGCGCCGGTCGCGGCCGAAAACGGCATGGTCGTCACTGCCCAGCATCTGGCCAGTCACGTGGGCGTCGATGTGCTCAAGAACGGCGGCAACGCCGTCGATGCCGCGGTAGCGGTCGGTTATGCGCTGGCGGTGGTTTATCCCGCGGCCGGCAACCTGGGCGGCGGCGGTTTCATGACCATTCAGTTGGCGGACGGGCGCAAGACCTTCCTCGACTTCCGCGAAAAAGCACCGCTGGCCGCCACCGCCGACATGTACCTCGACAAGGAGGGCAACGTCGTCCCAGACCTGAGCACCCGTGGTCACTTGGCCGTTGGCGTGCCGGGCACGGTGTCGGGCATGGAACTGGCGCTGAAGAAATACGGCACCAAACACCGCAAGGACGTCATCGCCCCGGCCATCAAGCTCGCCGAAGACGGTTTTGTGCTGGAGCAGGGCGATGTCGAATTGCTGGAATACGCCACTGACGTGTTCAAGAAAGACATCAAGGATTCCGGTGCGATCTT
This sequence comes from Pseudomonas sp. UYIF39, assembly GCF_029963765.1. Lineage (GTDB taxonomy): Bacteria > Pseudomonadota > Gammaproteobacteria > Pseudomonadales > Pseudomonadaceae > Aquipseudomonas. The sequence continues at coordinate 178,963 of NZ_JALBYU010000007.1, read as the reverse complement.
CCTGAGCAACGGTGAGCCGATGCAAGTCGGTCAGAAACTGGTGCAAAAAGACCTCGGCAAGACCCTGCGGGAAATCTCCGAGAAGGGGGCCGACGGTTTCTATAAGGGCTGGGTGGCCGATGCCATCGTCACCGCCAGCCAGGCCAACAAAGGCATCATCACTCAGGCAGACCTCGACAAATACAAGACCCGCGAACTGGCCCCGATTGAATGCGATTACCGTGGCTACCATGTGGTCTCGGCACCGCCGCCCAGTTCCGGCGGCGTGGTGATTTGCGAGATCATGAACATTCTCGAAGGCTATCCGATGAAAGACCTGGGCTATCACTCGGCCCAGGGCATGCACTACCAGATCGAAGCGATGCGCCACGCTTATGTGGACCGCAACAGCTACCTGGGCGACCCGGATTTCGTGAAGAACCCGATCGACCATCTGCTGGATAAAAACTACGCCACCAAAATCCGTACCGCCATCGACCCGCAAAAGGCCGGTGTGTCCCGCGAGCTCAAACCCGGCGTAGCGCCACATGAAGGCAGCAACACCACCCACTACTCCATCGTCGATAAATGGGGCAACGCGGTCTCGGTGACCTACACCTTGAACGACTGGTTCGGCGCCGGCGTGATGGCCAGCAAAACCGGGGTCATTCTCAACGACGAAATGGATGACTTTACCTCGAAGATCGGCGTGCCGAACATGTACGGTCTGGTGCAAGGGGAGGCCAACGCCATCGCGCCCGGCAAGGCACCGCTGTCGTCCATGAGCCCGACCATTGTCACCAAGGACGGCAAAGTGGTGATGGTCGTCGGCACCCCCGGCGGCAGTCGCATCATCACCGCGACCTTGCTGACCATGCTCAACGTGATCGACTACGGGATGAACATCCAGGAAGCGGTCGATGCACCGCGTTTCCACCAGCAGTGGTTGCCGGAAGAGACCAACCTTGAGACCTTCACTACCAGTCCCGATACGGTGAAGATGCTCGAAAGTTGGGGGCATAAGTTCGCCGGACCACAGGACGCCAACCATGTGGCGGCGATTCTGGTAGGCGCACCGTCGCTGGAAGGCAAACCGGTCGGCAAAAACCGCTTCTATGGGGCGAACGATCCACGTCGTAACACTGGGTTGTCGCTCGGTTATTGAGGCAGATCTGAGGCCATCCAGATTCTTGAGGGTGGCCCCCGATCCCGTAGCAGCTGTCGAGCCTGCGAGGCTGCGTTCGACTGCGTAGCAGTCGTAAATGGTTGACCGCGTTCATTCAGGAAGACCACATTTGCTGGATTACGACCGCTCCGCGCTCGAACGCAGCCTCGCAGGCTCCGCCAGCTGCTACAAGTTAAAAGGGGAACGGATTCTAAATCCGTTGCCGATTCACCGACCCATCAAGGACGGGAACTCATGGCTACTGCACTGCTGATCATCGACGTCCAGCGCGCACTGTGCACTGGCGAGTACGAATGTTTTGAGATCAAGCGCGTTATCGAGAACATCAACGACCTCAGTGCCAAGGCTCGTGAAGCAGGCATCCCGGTCATCCTCATCCAGCACGAAGAAAAGGGCGACCAGATGCAACACGGTTCCGAAGGCTGGCAACTGGCCGAAAGCCTGAAGACTTCGCCGCAAGACCTTCGCGTGCGAAAAACCACTCGAGACTCCTTCTACCAGACCCACTTGCAAGCCCAATTGCAAGATTTTGGCACCGACCGCCTGATCATCTGCGGGTTGCAAACCGACTATTGCGTCAACGCCACCGTCCGCCAGGCCCTGAAGCTGGGCTATGACGTGGTGCTCGCCGCCGACGCGCACTCCACCGTCGACAACGGCAACCTCGCCGCCGAAGACATCATCACCGAGCACAACGCAGAACTGGCGCACTTGACGGGGCCAGTGGCGCGGATCGACGTTATGCCGACCAGCGAAATCCGGATCTGAAACGGGTGAGGGGTTTGCTCGGTTTGACGCTTACACGGCCCCGAAAATGTCGATCAACTCAGTCAGTAAAGCACTGACCAAATCCCGCTGACGCGCCGAATGCCGAACCGCCGCATGAAAGCCGACCTCATAGCGCAAAAGCTGAGGATTCAGCGGATGCAACTGCCCCAGTTGTTCATGCTTCGCCGCATAGTGCTGCGGCAGAAACCCCAAATGCTGGCCCGACAGAATGAGCAGGGCAGCGCCGTCCATGCTGTCCGTGAGCACCGTCAGGCGTTCTATCGAGGTGGGCGCCGGCATTTCCGGCAAAGGATGGCTTGGCCATACCCAATCGTAATCGCTGACGTCATCCCGGGTCAGTTCGCCCACTTGCTCAAACAGCGGATGAGTAGGGGCGCAGTAGGCGATCTGGGTTTCCTGGAACAACGCAAAGTAATCAATGTTGGGCAGGCGGTGCCAGAAATAGCCGATCGCCAGATCGATATGGCCGTTGATGATTTTCTCTTCCAGCAGCGATGACGACAACTCTGTGAAGTGGAAATACAGCCCCTCATGCCGGGACCGTAATCGCGCAATGGCCAAGGCGATTTTCTTGTTGGCAACCGGATCGATTTGACCGAGCAGGCCGATGTTGATATTGCCTGACACCTTGCGATTGATGTGCTGGACTTCAACCCGGAACCCCTCGGCAGCCGCCAGTAATCGACGGGCCGCCTCGACAAACTGGCTGCCTTTGGGTGTCACCGAAAATCCGCCGCGCCCGCGTTCGCAAAGACGAAACCCCACCCGCGCTTCCAGCGTCGCCAATTGCGCACTGATGGTGGGTTGAGTGGTATTGAGCGCCGTTTGCGCGGCCGAGATCCCGCCCGCCTCAACGACGGTCAGAAATACCCGGATCAAACGCAGATCCAGCTCCGATACAGTTCCCAGCATGCGTGCCCCCGATATTCACTCACATAGACGTGGATCTATGTAAACAGTGTGCCTGCGATATTTTACAGCCCTGAGCAACGCCCTACATTGCAATGAAATCGGCGCCTTGCCCATAAAAACAACAATTACCAGCATAGGAACACTCATATGTCAGGGTCCCCTCAATCTGCGCACGCCATCGAAGCGAGCAGCGGATTGGCCATCGAAGGCCACTCGATCGATTACATTCCGGAAAACGAACGTCACGCCAAACTCAGTAGCCAGGGCCCTTTCTGGTTTCTAGGCAACTTCCACTTCTTCACCATCTCCATCGGTTTTGTCGGCCCAAGCCTTGGCTTGTCGGCGCTGTGGACGATGTTGGCCGGAGCTCTGGGCATCATGTTCGGCACCATATTCATGGCGTTTCATGGCTCGCAAGGTCCGGAAATGGGCCTTCCACAAATGATCCAGTCGCGTGCGCAGTTTGGTTATCGCGGGGTGATCCTGGCCTTGATGGCGACGATGTTTGTGTTCGTCGGCTTCAACGTGGTGAACATCTCGCTGATCATGAACGGCCTCGAACACGTGTTTGGCATCGACCCGACCATCGTCGCCATTGCGGTGGTGCTGATTGGCGCGCTGCTGTCGATCTACGGCCACGACCTGATGCACAAAGCCTTCAAGTGGGCGTTGTTGGCCACGTTGCCGCTGTATGCGCTGGTCACCATCGCCTTGATGTTCGGCGCAGGCCAGGAAGGCGTCACCCCGGCGACCGACCTGGGTTTCAGCTGGATTGCATTCGCCACACTGTTTGCCATTGGCGCGAGCTACAACATTTCCTATGCGCCTTATGTCTCTGACTATTCCCGTTACCTGCCGAAAAACACCAGTCGACCAAAACTGATCGCCGCCGTATTCATCGGCGCGTCGCTGTCGGGCGGCTGGATGATCGGCCTCGGGGCCTGGCTTGCGCAGCAGTTGAAAGCGGCGGATGCGCTGGTGGCGCTGAATCAGGTCGGTTCGTCGATGATCCCAGGCCTGGGTAATGTGTTGGTGATTGTCTCGGTGGCGGGCTTTCTGCCGATCATCGCGCTCAACACCTACAGCGCCATGCTGACGTTGCTGACGGGGGTGGATTCGATCAAGAAAATCACACCGACACCTCGAGCCCGAGTGATGTCGATCTCCGTGATCAGCGTCATTCTGTTGACCTGTGTGCTGTCGATCAAAGGCGATGGCATCGCCCTGTTGAACACCTTCCTCGTGCTGCTCCTGTACTTCCTCGTGCCGTGGACCGCGGTCAATCTGGTGGACTACTTTTTCGTGCGCAAAGGCCGCTACGCGATCCCGCATTTCTTCACGCCGAAGGGCATTTACGGCGCCTGGCAATTTCGCGGCATCGTCTCTTATCTGACTGGCTTCGCCGCTATGGTGCCGTTCTTCTACATCTTTGATGCGGCGGCCGGCAAAGAGGTGTTTGTCGGGCCGCTGGCGCGGATGCTGGAAGGCGTGGATATCGCCTGGCTGGTTGGCCTGGTGGTTTCGGGCCTGACGTATTACCTGCTCAGCCGTTCGATAGACCTTGAGTACGAACGCCGGATTATCGATTCGATTACTGAGAGCGACATTGTTTCCATGGCTCATCAGTCTGTGGAGGAGGGGCGTTGAACAGCACCAAAAGTACCGTGGTCGCCTGCTGCCAGCTGGCGCCGAAAATAGGCGACCTCGCTTACAACCGGAAGCTGACCGAACGGGCGATTCGTTCGGCCGCTTACCAGGGCGCCCAGGTGGTGGTGCTACCTGAGCTGGTCCAGAGCGGCTACTTGTTTGCCGACCACAGCGAAGCCCTGTCCCTGGCGGAAACCGTCGAAGGGCCGACCTTGCTTCTGTGGACGGCGCTGGCCCGGGAATTGAACATCGTCGTGGTGGGGGGATTCTGCGAGCGGTTAGCCGGCGATGAACTGGCCAACAGTGCGGCAATGATCGATGCCCAAGGCCTGCGCGCCGTGTACCGCAAGGCGCACCTCTGGGATGGCGAGAACGAAATTTTCAGCGCCGGAAACGACGCGCCGCCGGTTGTAGAAACCGTTCATGGACGGATCGGCATGCTGATTTGCTACGACCTGGAATTCCCCGAGTGGGTGCGACTCCCGGCGCTGGCCGGTGCGGACCTGCTCTGCGCACCGGTCAATTGGCCCGATGGGCCACGGCCGCAAACCGAGCGTGCGGCCGAAGTTGTGCGAGTCCAGGCCAACGCCTCGGTCAACCGAATGTTCATCGCCGCCTGTGATCGGCATGGTCATGAACGTGGGGTCAGTTGGGTGCAAGGCTCGGTGATCGTCGATGCCGATGGCTACCCTGTAGCAGGGCCGGCGGAGCAGGGTGGCGAGCAGATTTTGTTGGCGACGCTGAATCTTGCTGAGGCGCGGAATAAGCGAATAAGTGCACGGAATGATTTGCATCGGGATCGGCGGTCGCAGTTGTATGGGTTGAGTAGTTTGGTTGAGTAATGCAGGGCCTCTATCGATAGGCGTCCGAATGCCCCTCTTCCCCGTAAGGCGTAAATAGACGGCACACGCATACCTGGGCATTGTCGAAGTCTTTTACATTCAAAACCAGGTTGCCGGGGGTATTGGCCCGATGCGCAAAGAACGGCATCCCGCCATTCACATGCATGAGCTTGGAGCGTGCCGGCTCCAGCCACTTATCATTACCCTGATCGTCATTGCCCTGAGGTTCGTCGGCCGCCACCGGCGTTACCGTAAGCCGGCAGGCTAGAAAGCATAAAAAACGGCGAACGAAAGGTCTGATCACCAGGTAGATCAGGTTGTGGGCAAAGGCTGCCAGTAATTCACCCGGCCAGGGCGCGTGTTTGCAGGTGGGGTGGTTCATTAGCGTTTCCCCAAGACGGTTGCAGAGGATGACTGCAGCACTTCCATTGAGTTGACAGGGTTACTTCATGCAACAAGCCAATGGATATAGGTACAGCTCCTCGACGTTTCCAACGTTCATGAACGGGAGAAGCTCACTCGGTCATTACATTGCAAGGATTGTGACAAAACATGTGCAATGACCTGAAGGTCCAGCAAACATTGGTCAGAGGCTGAAATTTTGTGCTAATCGAGACGCGAATATTGCTGGGGAACAGCACCCATTAGTGGGGGAGTTCGCTCCGAAATCGGGGGGAGGGCCGCTCTTTCTGCCCATTCCTGCTCATCTGCCCCCGGCAGTTTTTAAACGAACGTGACTGGACAACGGTGGCGCCCTATTGAGTATCGACGACGTGCGCCAAGCCGTGTCGAAGGTGGGCGAAGGAACGCTGTTGCGTGCCTGGGTTTTGCCGACCACCTTTAAAAAATTGCCGCGCAGTTGACGTTCAGTTGGCGACCAACAGTTCCGGGCCGAGGTAGTCGTTGATGTGGTCGATATCGTCGTCGCCCAGACTGCCCACCGAAGAGGCCAGGCGCAGGCGCGACATCAAGTAGCGCAGCTTGGCCTCGAACAGATCGTGGCGCGCAACGAAGAGCAGCTCTTCGGCATTGAGGACGTCCGAGTTGGTGCTGGTGCCGCCTTCTTTGAAGCCCTTGCGTGTCGAAGTCAGTGAGCGTTCGTTGGACTCCACTGCCCGCTCCAGCGCGTGAATACGTTGGGCGCCGCTCTCTACGCCACGATACTCGCGGGTGGTGCCGGTGATGACTTCCTGGCGCGTGGCGTCGAGTTCGTCCAGCGCCTTATAGCTATTGGCACTGGCCTGGCGTGTCAACGCGCTGGTGCCGCCACCGTTGTACAACGGAAAGTTTACTTCCAGCCCGATTGAGGCGTATCGGTTGCGTTGATTCAGCTCGGAGATTGATTGGCTCTCGCCCGCGGTGTAACCGGCAACGAAATCCAGTGTTGGCCAGTGGCCGGCCCTGGCGCGCTTTACTTCTTCTTCGGCGAGGTCGCTGCTATGCCGGCGCGCATGGATCAGCGGGCTGTCGGCCTGGGCTTTGACCAACCAGTCTTGCAGGTTGCTCGGTAGCAGCGGTGGCGTATCGAAGCTCGGACGCAAGGTGGTCAGCGATTCGGGGGTTTCACCGATGAATTCCTCAAGCTTGCGGCGCGCGTTGACCAGGTTGTCCTGCGCTTCGATCAGCTCAACCGCGGCGAGGTCGCGGCGAGCGGCCGACTCGTCGATGTCGGTGACGGTGCCGGCCCCCAACTCCATGCGCCGTTTCGCCGAGGCGAGTTGCTCGTCGAAGGCGCTCAGCTTGGACTTGGCAAGGGTGATGGTTTCGCTGGCCAGGAGCACGTCGAAATAGCTTTCAGCCAGGCGCACTGCGGCGTCCTGACTCTTGGCATCGAACACCGCGACGCTGTAGTCGGCACGCTGCTTGCCTTGGCGGTACTCGGCCATCTTCTGTTTGTTGAACAGCGGCTGGCGCAGGCGCACGTTAGCGCCCTTGGAGTCGTAGTCGAGATCCCTTTCGATGCCGCTCTGACGCTGGGTGCCATTGACCTTGTTGTCGTAGGCCGAGGCATTGATTTGCGGTAGCAGGCCGGCCATGCCGATGGCGCGGTTTTCCACACCGGCCTCCTTTTCATGCACGGCGGCGCGATAGACGGGGCCTTGGTACTGCAACAGATCCCAGGCTTGTTTGAGGTCCATGGCGCTGGCCGGAAGGGACAGCGCCAGCAGGCAGAAGAACAGGCAATGACGGTCCATTTCATTGTTCCTTGAAGGAGCTGTCAACACGCTCAAGCATTGGTTTGAGAAGGTAGCTCATCATGTTGCGCTCGCCCGTCTTGATGGTGACGCTGGCGGGCATACCGGGACGAATGTGATTGCTGCCAAGAAGGCTCATGCCATCGGGCGTAACTTCCACCTGAGCCAGATAAAACGGTTGCTTGCTTTCCTCGTCGAGCAGACGGTCGGCAGAGACGGTCTTCACGCGGCCGGGTATGTTGGGCGTCCGGGCATGGTTGAAGGCCGGGAAGGCGATGTCCACGGCCAGGCCGGGGACCATCTTGTCGATGGCCTGCACGGGGATCATCGCGTCGACTTGCAGCGGTTCGTTGTCCGGAACGATTTCCATGATCTTGAAGCCGGGCTGAATGATCCCGCCGATGGTAGCGATGCTCAGGGACTGGACCATGCCATCGATGGGCGATCGAATCACCGTGTGGGTCACTTCATAGTCCAGCGCACGCAAGCGGTCGGCCAAGGTGGTGTTTTCCTTGGCGGTGTCGGTGAGCTGCGATTCGACTTCCTTCAGGTAATCGTGCTGGCGCTGCAGGATGCGCAGCTTGATTTCGGTGGTCTGGCTACGCACGCGAGCGATGTTGTTGAGGTTTTCGGCCTGGCCGGCGGAGAGGTCGGCATTGCTGCGTTCCAGCTCAAGCAGACGGTTGCGCGGCACATAGCCTTCGGCCGCCAGCACGCGGGTGCCTTTCAGTTCCTGGTCGAGGAAGTTGATCTGCGAGGCACGGGCGCCATAGACCTGCTGCAGACCCTTGAGCTGCACCGCCGACGCCGCGAGGTTTTCCTGCAGGATGCTGATTTCACCAGCGAGGCCGGCACGCCGTGTGTCCAGCAGGCGTTGTTGCAGATCCATGGCGGCCACCAGGCGGTAGTCATTGCCGAAGCGCTTGAGCAATTCGGGATCGTAGTTCACCACATCGCGGCCGTCACGTTCCGCTTCCAGGCGGTTTTCCACAGTCTTGCTGACGATGTACTGAGCGCTGACCGCACCCTGTTCGGCAGCGGCACGCAGCGAGTCGAGGCGGACCACTTCCTGGCCCTTTTTCACTGTATCGCCTTCGCGAACAAGAATGGCCTCCACGGTACCGCCGCTCAGATGCTGCACAGCTTTGCGATTGCTGGTGACTTTTACCGTGCCTGTCGCTACCACGCCGGCATCCAGCGGCGCCAGCCAGGACCACAGGAGGAAGCCGCCGAAGCCGGCGAGCATCAGCAACATGCCCCAGCGCACGGGTTTGCCGACGTCCAGATCCACCACGTTCCTGGGATCGGCGAGAATCATGTCGGTGTGTTGGCTCATTTGCATGATCGGTTACTCCCGTGCTTTGACGGAGGCCAGCGGAGTTGACGCGCCTGCAGGCATCACACTGGCCTTGCGCAGCGCTGCGAATACTTCGTCGCGAGTGCCGAGCATCTGCACACCGCCGTCACGCAGCATCAGCACCTTATCGACGGCGCAGAGCACATTGGGACGGTGGGAAATCAGAATGACGGTGGCACCGCGGCTTTTGAGTTGGGCCAGCGCATCGACCAAGGCCTTTTCACCGACGTCGTCGAGGTTGGCGTTCGGCTCGTCCAGCACAATCAGATTGGGTTCTCCATACAGCGCGCGGGCTAAGGCGATGCGTTGCTTCTGGCCACCGGAAAGCGGACTGCCATCGGTGCCCAGACGGGTCTCATAACCCTGCGCAAGACGCAGGATCATCTCGTGCACTCCAGTCGTCCTGGCGGCGCTGATGACCGCGTCGCTGTCCACTTCGCCAAAGCGCGCAATGTTGTCGGCGATGGTGCCCTCGAACAGCTCCACGTCCTGTGGCAGGTAACCGAGCCAGGGGCCAAGTTCGCCCTTGTTCCAGGTGAATATGTCTGCGCCGTCCAGGCGCACCTTGCCGGCCTGTGCCGGCCAGACGCCGACCAACAGGCGGGCGAGGGTGGATTTGCCCGAGGCGGATGGACCAATAATGCCAAGGCTTTCGCCGGGGGAAAGGTTGAAGCTCACCCCGCGCAGAATCGTGTTGCCGGTGCCGGGGGCGCCGGCATACACATTTTCCACCGCCAGCATGCCCAGCGGCCGCTGCAGTGACATGCTCGGTGGCCGTTGCGGATAGTCGTTCAGCATCTCGTTCAACCGGCCCCAAGCCGAACGGCAGCCAAGCAGCTGCTTCCACGACGCGATGACTTGTTCCACCGGGCCCAGCGCGCGGCCGGTGAGGATCGAGCAAGCAATCATCATCCCGGGGGTGATCTTGCCTTCGATCGCCAGCAGCGCGCCGGCGCCGAGGATCAGCGACTGCAAAGTGATACGCACGAAGCGCCCGGTGCTGCTGATCAGGGCGGCACGGTCGGAGGCCAGGGTCTGCATTTCCAGTATGCGCAAATGGCTTTGGTACCAGCGCTTGCCGATCGACGGCAGCATGCCCATGGCCTCGATGACTTCGGCGTTGCGCAGGTTGTTGTTGGCGTAGCTGGCGGAGGAGAGGGCGGCCTGATTGGCTTCGGCCAGCGGCTTTTGCGTCGCCTTCTCGGTGAGATAAGCCAGGCCCACCAGAATCAGCGAGCCGATCAGCGTGACCAGTCCGAGCAGCGGGTGGATCAGATAGGCGACCAGCAGGTAGATCGGCGTCCATGGCGCATCAAAGAAAGCGAACAGGCCATTGCCGGTGAGGAACTGACGCACCTGCGCGAGATCCTGCAGGGCCTGGGCCGGATTACCTCCGGCGCGGCTCAGGTTGCGCTCGAATGCCGCGGTGAAAATGCGTCGATTGAGGTCCATGTCGAGGCAGTTACCGACCCGGATGAGCACGCGGGTGCGGAACATTTCCAGCGTGGCCATCAGCAAGAACAGGCCTATCACCAGAATGGTCAACATCGTCAACGTTGTGACGTTGCGACTGACCAAGGCCCGATCATAGACCTGCAGCATATAAATAGCTGGCGTCAACATCATGACGTTGATGACGCCGCTGAACCCTGCCAGCGAGTAAAAACTGCGGCGAAGTCGAAAAAGCGCGTCAGCCAGTTCTGATCGAGTGCTCGATTGTTTGTGCATTTGGGTGACCCCTCTTCGAAAAGCCGTTAGCCCTTGCGGCGCAACAGCTAACAGATGTAGTCCGCAGGCAGTTTGTCGATACGCAGGGTGGTCGCTCTAGGGCGGATCTCCTGCAAATCTCTGCGTTGCTTCCATAGCCAGCAACGTAGGTGGCGTCGAAACAATCTGAAATAACATTTCGCTCTAATGCTGCAATGAACTATCTATAAGTCTTTTAAAAACAGATAGTTGTGAGGTCAATCGCCAGTCGTCTGTTTTGCATGTCGTAAAATTGACAATTTTTCGCTGTGCGACTTTAGTCTCAGTCATTGAGGGAGCCGCTCGCCTGAAGCCTGTCAACTTTTTGGCAACGCAAGGTGTGATGATTTTCCCGATGGAGCACACCATGTCGATGATTTCGTTCTACTGCGGAGTGAAGGGGCTGTTCAGGAAGTTCGCCGTTACTTCAAGTTTCCATGGCCCACCCAAGGCTCGGGTTCGCTCTGCCTAATCGCCGAGCGAGCCATTCTTTCGCGAATTCCAGGCGTGCATCCCGGGGAGCCGTGTAACGGCTTTGCCATCCCGCGCCAGCGATCGCCAAAAAAAAAAGAACCAACACACTGCGCAAGCCAGCACCGGACTGGGCGCGGGAGGATTCTTATCGTCCCGTGTCCTTTCCCCAAAGAGATCGAGGGCAATCAAAATGGCCAATTTCAACAAGTCGGACCTGGAGTTCATCCTCAAGCAAATCTTCATCGCAGAAGCGCATGCCGACGGCGCCAGCCTCAGTGATTTGCTACCTAACAGCCAAGTGCCATTCGGCCTGCGTACCGTCGATGGCAGCTACAACAATCTGGTCGCCGGGCAAAGCGAGTTTGGCGCCGCGGACAATTCCTTCCTGCGCCTGCTTGATGCCCAGTATCGAGCGGCGTATGCCGCGTCAGGGACGGTGGTCGACCCGCAGCCACGGATTATCAGTAACCTGATTGTCGACCAGACCGCCAATAACCCGGCCGCAGTAGCGGCGAATGGCGGTGCAGACCCGGTGATCAGCCCCGGTCTGGATGGCGTGTTCGGCACGGCCGACGACAAGGAAGTGTTCTTCATCCCCAACGTGTCGGCGGACGCCGGTCTGACCGCCGGCTTCAACTCGTGGATGACCTTCTTCGGCCAGTTCTTCGACCACGGCCTCGACCTGGTCACCAAGAGCAGTACCGACTTCGTTTTTATTCCGTTGCAGCCGGACGATCCGTTGTTCGTACCGGGCAGCCCGACCAACTTCATGGTGCTGCCACGTGCAGTGCATACCCCCGGCGCGGACGGAATACTCGGCACTGCCGATGATGGCCAGCCCAACACCACCTCGCCGTTCGTGGACCAAAGCCAAACTTACAGCTCGCACCCCTCGCATCAGGTGTTCCTGCGCGAGTATGTCCTCAACGCGGCAGGTGACCCTGTTGCAACGGGGCGCTTGATTACCAACCGCGATCTCGGCGCCGACGGCAAGTTCGGCACTGCCGATGATGGCGACGGCGAAAATGGCGGCATGGCGACCTGGGCAGTGGTCAAGGCCCAGGCCCGTGACATTCTCGGCATCAACCTGACCGACGCTGATGTGCACAACGTGCCGCTGCTGGCAACGGATGCGTATGGCAACTTCATCCGGGGGGCGAGCGGCATGCCGCAGGTGGTGATGCGCGTCAGCAACGGTGCTGACGGGATCGCCGGGACAGCGGATGACGTCACTCAACTGGTCGAAGGCAATCGGGATGCTCCGATCAGCCTGGCCAGCGCCGTGAGCGCCGGGCATGGCTTCCTCGACGACATCGCCCACAATGCCGCGCCGGTAGTCGTCGGCGGGGTTCTGCAGGCGGATGCTGACACTGATATTGGCAATGCTCAGCCGGTTGGTGCGGGCGGCAACAACCTGACCTACGACAACGAACTGCTCGACGCTCACTACATTGCCGGCGACGGCCGGGTGAACGAGAACATCGGCCTGACCACTGTGCACCATGTGTTCCACTCCGAGCACAACCGCCTGGTCCAGCAAACCAAGGACACCCTCCTTGCCGCCGGCGATCTGGCCTTCCTCAATGAGTGGCTGGTGGACGACGTGGCCGCCATACCGACTACACCCGCTGGAATCGCGGCGTTGGTGTGGGACGGCGAACGCCTGTTCCAGGCCGCCAAGTTCGGCACCGAGATGCAGTACCAGCACCTGGTGTTCGAGGAGTTCGCGCGGACCGTTCAGCCGCAGATCGACGGATTCCTTGCCCCCAACGGGTATGACACCTCGATCAACCCGGCAATCCTCGCCGAGTTCGCCCACGTGGTGTACCGCTTCGGTCACTCGATGTTGACCGAGACCGTCGATCGCTTCGACCCCGAATTCAATCCGCTCCTCACTGACCCGAATAACCCGGACTCGCAAATGGGGCTGATCGCGGCCTTCCTCAACCCGCTGGCGTTTGCCGGCAGCGGGGCTACTGCGGACGAAGCGGCAGGGGCGATCATTCGCGGTGTGACCCGTCAGCTAGGCAATGAGATCGACGAGTTCGTCACCGAAGCGTTGCGCAACAATCTGCTCGGTCTGCCGCTCGATTTGCCGGCCCTGAACCTGGCGCGCGGTCGCGACACTGGCATCCCCACGTTGAATGAAGCGCGCCGTGAGATGTACGCATCAACCGGCGACAGCCAACTCAAGTCGTACATCAGTTGGACTGACTTTGCGGACCACCTCAAGCACCCCGAGTCGCTGGTCAACTTCATCGCTGCCTATGGCACGCATGACACGATTACGGCGGCGACCACCCTGGCAGACAAACGCGCTGCAGCCTTGGCGCTGGTATTCGGCGGTGCTGGTTCACCGGCTGACCGCCTGGACTTCCTTAACAGCACCGGTGCCTTTGCCAACGTAACGCTGGCCGGCAAGGATGGGCTGCCGGGTACTGCCGACGACGTGACGGGTGTGACGATCACGGGCCTCGACGACATCGACTTCTGGGTCGGTGGCCTCGCCGAGGAGAAAATGCCGTTCGGCGGCATGCTCGGCTCGACGTTCAACTTCGTGTTTGAAACCCAGCTGGAGGCGTTGCAGAACGGCGACCGCTTCTACTACCTGTCGCGTACCGCGGGCCTGAACTTCGGCACCGAGTTGGAGAACAACTCCTTTGCCAAGCTGATCATGCTCAACAGCGATGTCACCCACCTGTCGAACACCGTGTTCCTGACGCCGACGTTCAGCCTCGAAGTGAATCAGGCCAATCAGTTCACTAACCTTGGCGCGGACGGCAGCGCCGATCCGACGGGCGGCCTCATGATCAACGGAGTGGAAATCGTGCCGCTGGTGATCCGCGACAACCCCAACACCGTGGGAGCGGACAGTAATTATCTGCAATACACCGGTGAAGACCATGTTGTCCTAGGCGGTACCGCCGGAAATGACATCATCATCTCCGGTGACGGCGATGACACTGTTTACGGCGACGGCGGTAACGATCGCCTCGAAGGCGGTGCCGGCAACGATGCGGTACTGGGCGGTGCGGGCGATGACATCATCACCGACTCGTTCGGCGACAACCGTCTGGAAGGTAATGCCGGCAACGATGTGATCGTGGCCGGTAGCATGCTGGTTGCAGGCAACCTGATCCTGGGGGGCGACGGCCAGGACTTCATCGTCACCACCGAAGACATCACCACCACCTTCGGCGGTCAGGGTGACGATTTCATCCTCGGCGCCAAGACCAACCTGCCACCTACCGGCAACGAAGGTGATGACTGGATCGAGAAAGGCACCCAGGACGGTGCACCTGGCGATAACGCCGCGCCGTTGCTCACTGACGATACGATCGGCAACGACATCTTTGTCGGTGGTGGTGGCTTCGACGAAATGATCGGCGAGGGTGGCGATGACATCTTTGTCGGCAGCGATGCCCAGGACAAGATGGACGGCATGTCCGGTTTCGACTGGGTGACCTACAAGAATGACAGGGTCGGCGTGACCGTCGACCTGTCCTTGGCCGCGCTGGCTCAGCCACACGGCAACGCGCCAAACCAGAACACCGGGGTGTTCAATCCGGTCGGTGCCTCGCCGGCCTCGATTCTCGACCGTTTTGCCGAGGTCGAAGGCTTGTCCGGTTCGAAGTTCGCCGATGTGCTCAAAGGCGATGATGTTGATGCGGTCACGATCATCAACCACGGTGGTGCCACGGGCGGTGCACTGACCAATGTGGCGTTGATCCGCGGACTGGAGCAGTTTCTGGCCGATGCCGGTTTGCCGACCACCGGTTTTGCCACGGGCAACATCATTCTCGGTGGCAATGGCAGTGACCTGATCGAGGGTCGCGGTGGCGATGATCTGATCGACGGCGACAAATGGATCAACGTCAGAATTGCAGTGTATGCCCCCGGTGACACCAACCATACCGGCCCCGAGATCGCCACCTTCGACAGCATGGTCGATATGATTCCGTTCATGCTGGACGGCACGTATAACCCGGGTCAGCTCAAGGCTGTACGGGAAATCATGCCCGGCACCTCGACGGGCGGGGCGGCCTTCGACACCGCCATTTACTCCGGGCTTCAGTCCGAGTATGTGGTGACGCGTGACACCCGCGGTACGGCCAATGTGGCGGACGATGTCTGGACGGTGACCGATACCGAAGTGGGTCGTGACGGCACCGATACCTTGCTGCATATCGAACGCCTGCAATTCGCCGATACCCAGCAAGTGCTGGTGACGGGGCTGAACGCACAACCGGTGGGCAGGCCGACCGTCACGGACGGAAACGGCGGCGCGATCACCGTGGGCGACACACTGACGGTGAGCATGGCCGGTGTGCGCGATGCCAACAACATCGGGCTGGGTAACCTGCAGGGTACTGTCAACAACACCTCAGTGTCCTACTACTGGCAGTTCGAATCCACGCCTGGCAGTGGCGTGTTCGAAGACATCATCCTGCTGCCTGCAGGTGACCTGGCGTTCCAAAGTGCCGACGGCACCTCGTTCAAGGTCTCCCCGGACCTTGCCGGGCTGTCACTGCGGGTCAAGGCGATCTACCTGGATGGTCATGGCACGACTGAAATAGTGTTCTCGCAGCCGACGGCCGTGGTGGTTCCCGGCGCGCCGGTTGTGCCGACGGTGCAGGCACCGGTAGTCGATGCCACTGCGGGTGGCGAGGGCCTTCACATGGTCCGCTCCGACCTCAACTTCATTCTTGATCAGATCAAGATTGCCGAGGCAGACGCGGCCGGTCAGGACATCCTCTCGCTGATCCCGAATATCCGCGCGCCGTTGGGCCTGCGTGCGGTCGATGGCTCGAACAACAATCTGATGAACCTCAACGGCATTAACAACACCGAGTTTGGTGCCGCGGATAACACCTTCCCGCGTTTGACCGATCCGGTCTTCAATCCGGCGGAAGGTGCACCTGCCGGCTTCTTTGGCCCCGGCTCGCCAGCCATCCCGGGATCGTCTTACCAGCAGAACAGCGGCTATGTGTTTGACTCGCAGCCGCGCACCATCAGTAATCTGATCGTCGACCAGACGTCGAACAACCCGGCGGCCTATGCCACGGCTTACGACGTGGGCGCGGACGGTGTGCTCAACTTCGGCACGGTGGATAACGACGACGTGCTCAAGGATGGCGTACGGATAGTCGCCAGCCCCGGCATGGATGGTCAGTTCGGTACTGCCGACGACCACGATGTGTATCTGTTCGAGAACACCGCGGCGGATGCGGGGTTGTCCGCGCCGTTCAACGCCTGGATGACCTTCTTCGGGCAGTTCTTCGACCACGGTCTGGACCTGGTGACCAAAGGCGGTTCGGGCACCATCTTCATCCCGCTGCAACCGGATGATCCGCTGTATGTGCCAGGCGGCCACACTAACTTCATGGTGCTGACCCGCGCGACCAACCAGCCAGGGGCGGATGGCGTTCTTGGCACGGCCGACGACATTCATGAACACACCAACACCACCTCGCCTTTCGTGGACCAAAACCAGACCTACAGCTCTCACCCGTCGCACCAGGTTTTCCTGCGCGGTTATGAGCTGACCGACAACGGCCCGATCGCAACCGGCAGGCTGATCACTAACCGTGACCTGGGGGCGGATGGCAAATATGGTACCGCGGACGACAGCGAAATCGGCGGTATGGCGACCTGGAAGGTGGTCAAGGCGCAGGCCAACGACATTCTGGGGATCCACCTTACCGATGCCGACGTCGAAAACGGCCCGCTGTTGGCGACTGACGCCTATGGCAATTTCATCAAGGGGCCGAATGGCTTCCCGATGGTCGTGATGAAGGGGGCTGACGGTCTTGGTGGCACCGCTGATGACGTGCTTGTCGAAGGCAATCCACTTTCTCCCATTAGCCTGACCAATGCTGTGCGCACCGGTCACCAGTTCCTCGCCGACATCGCCCACAATGCAGCGCCGGTGTTCAGCAGTGGTGTACTCGTGCCTGACGCGGATACCGACATTGGCAACGCAGTGCCGTTTAATCCGCAAACTGGGGCCAATCTGGCCTACGACAACGAACTGTTGGATGCGCACTACATCGCTGGCGACGGCCGGGTCAACGAGAACATTGGCCTGACCGCGGTGCATGCGATCTTCCACTCTGAGCACAATCGGCTGGTCGCGCAGACCAAGGACACCGTGCTCGATTCGGGTGACGTGGCCTTCCTCAACGAGTGGTTGCTCACTCCGGTGAGCGGGTTGCCAGCCAACCAGGCTGAGATCGATGCGCTGGTGTGGAATGGCGAGCGCTTGTTCCAGGCTGCCAAGTTCGGCACCGAGATGCAGTATCAGCACTTGGTGTTCGAGGAGTTTGCCAGGACTATCCAGCCCAGGGTCGACCTGTTCTTCGCACCGACCCAGGTCTATGACGTTGACCTCGATGCCTCGATCGTCGCCGAGTTCGCCCATACCGTGTACCGGTTTGGCCACTCGATGCTGACCGAGACCGTCGATCGCTTCGACGTCGACTTCAACGTGATCGGCGATCCGAACAGCGCTGATCCTGATCAGCAACTCGGCCTGATCGCGGCGTTCCTCAACCCGTTGGCGTATGCCGCCAGTGGCGTGACGCCCGAAGATGCGACCAGTGCGATCGTGCGTGGGATGACTCGGCAAGCCGGTAACGAAATCGACGAGTTCGTCACCGAGGCGCTGCGCAACAACCTGCTCGGCCTGCCGCTCGACCTGCCAGCGCTGAACATCGCCCGTGGCCGCGACGTGGGGATTCCTTCGCTCAATGCGGTCCGCCGCGACATCTACAGCCAAACCGGTGATACCCAACTCAAGCCGTACACCAGCTGGGTCGACCTGGTGCAGCACCTCAAACATCCGGAGTCGTTGATCAACTTCATCGCGGCCTATGGCACGCATGACACGATCACGGAGGCGACCACACTGGAAGGCAAACGCGCTGCCGCCATGGCGCTGGTATTTGGTGGTGCTGATGCGCCGGCTGACCGCCTGGACTTCCTCAACGGCAGCAATACCTGGGCCAACGTAACGCAGGCCGGCAAGGATGGGGCGCTGGGGACTGCCGACGATCTGAAGGGAGTGACGATCACGGGCGTCGATGCCATCGACCTCTGGATCGGCGGCCTGGCCGAAGAGAAAACGCCGTTCGGCGGCATGCTCGGCTCGACCTTCAACTTCGTGTTCGAGAACCAGCTGGAAAAACTGCAGGACGGTGACCGCTTCTACTACCTGGAGCGTACCGCTGGCCTGTCGATGAACGCCGAACTGGAAAGCAACTCGTTCGCCAAGCTGATCATGGCCAACACTTCGGCCACGCACTTGCCGGGCCTGGTGTTCTCGGACCCTGGGTTCTATCTGGAAAGGGATCAGACCAAGCAGTACAACGATGGCCTGGGCAACGCCGATCCGCTTGGCGAGAACGGCGAGCAGGTGGTGTTCCGCGACAACCCGCTGACCGCGGGGCCGGACACCAACTACATCCGGTACTCGGGTGAAGAGCACATCGTGCTGGGCGGTACCAACGGCGCAGACATCCTCGTTTCGAGTGAGGGCGATGACACGGTCTGGGGTGACGGCGGCAACGATCGCATTGACGGCGGTTACGGCAACGACCAACTGCGCGGTGGCGCCGGCGACGACATCATCACTGATGTCGGCGGCGACGATAACATCCAGGGTGGCGACGGCAACGACGTGCTGCATGGTGGCAACGGCGTCAACCTGATCATTGGCGGGTTCGGCAATGACTTCATCGTGACCGGTGAGGACGCTTCCGAGGCCATTGGTGGCCAGGGCAACGACTTCATCCTGGGCAGCAAAGCCAACGAACAGGACATGGGTAACGAAGGCGACGACTGGATCGAGAAGGGCACTTCGGACGGTGCACCTGGCGACAACTTCGACCCGGCTGGCAATGACCCGGTGATCGGCCACGATGTGTTCATCGGCGGTAACGAGAACGATAAGTTCAACGGCGAAGGCGGCGACGACATCATGGTAGGCAGTCTCGGCCTGGGTGACCGCTATATCGGCGGCTCCGGCTATGACTGGGCGACCTTCAAGGGGCTCGCCCAAGGCGTGACCATCGATTACACCGACCGCTTTTTCGATGTTCCACCGATGCCAGGTTCGGGTGCTTCGGCGCTGGTACGTTTCGACATCATGGAAGGTCTATCGGGTTCATCGCACGGTGACTTCCTGCGCGGTGATAACGAAGATGCCACTTCGCTGCCTACTGCGGGTGCAACCGGCAGTGTGCTGACCAACATCAACCTGATCAACGGCCTGGCTGATTTGCTGCCAGACGGAGCGACGTTCTTCGATGGCGGCAACATCATCCTCGGCGGTAGCGGTAGCGACCTGATCGAAGGTCGCGGTGGTGACGACATCATCGATGGTGACAAGTGGCTGAACGTACGCATCAGCGTACGGGCGAATGCTGATGGGACTGGCCCGGAAATCGCCACGTTCGACAGCATGGAGCCGATGGTGCAGCTGATGCTGAACGGTACTTACAACCCGGGCCAGTTGGTCATCGTGCGGGAGATTCTGACCGGCGATAACAGCTTCGACACCGCGTTGTTCTCCGGTAATTTGGGTGAATACGGCATCGAGATCGATGGGGACACAGTCATAGTGACCGACTCGGTGGCGGGGCGTGATGGCGTCGATCACCTGACGGGCATCGAGCGTCTGCAGTTCGCTGACGTGGCGCAATCGTCCGGAGTGGGCACCGCACAAAACAACGACCCATTGGGTCATCTGGCAATCCTCGATGCTGCCACCGGTGTGCGTGACGGAACGCCTGTCGCCGGCCAGTTGCTGCGCGTCAGTGATCGGGGGGTGCACGACGCGGACAACCAAAGCGTGGCTAACCCGACCGGTGCGGTAACTGGTGCGGTGGCTTACTACTGGCAGGTCGAAAACATTCCCGGCTCGGGCATCTTTGAAGACATCACCTTTGTCGCCGCTGGCGAGGCAACGCGGGCGACTGGCACCACCTTCCGGGTAGGGGCCGATGAGGCGGGTCTGAACATCCGCGTTCGCGCGGTGTACCAGGATGCCAAGGGCACGCTGGAGATCGTCGACTCGTCCGGGAACAGTACACCGACCGAAGGGCCGACCGTTACCGGGCTTGCCGTGCAGAACCAGCTGTTGACCGCTGACCCGGCGAGCATCGTCGACCTCGATGGCCTGAGCAATCCGCAGTTCACCTACCAGTGGCAGGCGAACGACGGGCTTGGCTTCGTCAACATTGCCGGCGCTACCGGTAGCACGTTCGCGCTTGGCCAGGCTCAGGTCGGCCAGGAAGTGCGCGTGGTGATGGGTTACGTGGATGACTTCGGTGTGACCGAAAGCGTTTCGTCCAACATCCTGGGGCCGGTGGATAACGTCAACGATGCACCGACTGCAGGGCCGAGCGTAACCGGGCTTGCAGTGCAGAACCAGGTGTTGACTGCTAACCCGGCGAGCATCATCGACGTTGATGGCCTCAGCAATCCTCAGTTCACCTACCAATGGCAGGCGAACAACGGGTCTGGCTTCGTCAACATCGCCGGAGCTACCAGTAGCACGTTCGCGCTTGGCCAGGCTCAGGTCGGCCAGGCAGTGCGCGTGGTGGTCGGTTACGTGGATGACTTCGGTGCGGCCGAAAGCGTTTCGTCCAACATCCTGGGGCCGGTGGCCAACGTCAACGATGCACCGACAGGTGTGTTGCTGATCAGTGATACGACACCGGATCAAGGGCAGGTGCTGACCGCGCTGACGGGTGGGATTGCCGATCCGGATGGGCTGGGCACCTTCAGCTTCCAGTGGCAGCAAGGTGTCGGCGCGTCCTTCACTAACATCAACGGCGCGACTGCTGCGACCTTCACCCCTGGTGCGGCGCAGGTCAACCTGCAACTGCGAGTGATCGTGCGCTACACCGATGGCTTCGGCACGCTGGAGTCGGTGACATCTGCGGCGACGGCGGCGGTTGTGATACAGGGCGTGGTACTGCAGGGCAATGCTTTGGCGAACACCCTCACCGGGACCGCGGGTAACGATGTGCTGTCTGGCCTGGGCGGGAACGATACGCTGAATGGCCTCGCCGGTATCGACCAGTTGTTTGGCGGCACTGGCAACGACATTCTCAACGGTGGAGACGACAACGACGTCCTCAATGGCGAGGACGGCAACGACACCCTCAACGGTGGGTTCGGCGCGGATGCCATGAGCGGCGGTGCCGGCAATGACACGTTTGTGGTCGACAACGTCGGTGACCTTGTCACCGAGGCGCTGGGTGGTGGTACCGATCTGGTGCAAACCAGCCTGACGAACTACCTGCTCGGTGCCAACGTCGAGAACCTGACCTATACAGGAACCGGTAACTTCACCGGTACCGGTAACGCGCTAGCCAACACCATCACCGGCGGGGTGGGTAACGACTTCCTCAATGGCGGTGCAGGTGCTGACCGGATGTTGGGGGGAGCCGGCAACGATACCTACGTCGTCGATGCAGCCTTGGACGTGGTGGTCGAGGTGGCGGGTGGCGGTACGGACACCGTGCAGACTTCGCTGGCCAGCTACACGCTGGGCACTGATGTCGAGAATCTGACCTACACCGGAGTCGGCAACTTCGTCGGCAACGGTAACGGGTTGAATAACGTCATCACCGGCGGGGTGGGTAATGACACCCTCAATGGTGGCGGCGGCAACGACATCCTCACCGGCAACGGCGGCAACGACACACTGAATGGCGACGCCGGTAACGACCAACTGTTCGGTGGCATTGGTACGGATACCCTCAACGGCGGCACTGGCGATGACAGCCTCGACGGCGGTGATGGGGCGGATGTCTTGAATGGTGGAACAGGCAACGACACGCTGCTCGGTGGTGACGGTAACGACACATTGTTGGGTGGTAGCGGCAATGACTTTATCGATGGCGGTGCCGGCGACGATACGGTCACTGGCGGTGCTGGCAACGACATAATGGTTGCCAGCAGTGGCAACGATATCTTCATGTTCGCAGCGGGCTTCGGGACCGATCAGATCATCGGCTTCGATGCCAACCCGGTGGGAGGCCAGGACCGGCTCGATATTTCCGCATTCGGCGTCACTGCTGCGACCTTTGCCGCCAGCGTCATCATCACCGATGTCGGTGCGGATACCTTGATCAGCTCCGCAGGAATAGCTGACTCCATCCGCCTGGTCGGTGTGGCCGATGCAACAACCGTCACTGCCGCAGACTTCATTCTCGCCACTTGAGGTCCTGATCAGTACGGTCGCAGACGCGTGAAAAGCGGAGGGGAGGGCATGGATGCCCTCCCTTTTTTTCTTTAAAAAACTGGCTGTTTGTTGAGCTGAAAATGGGTGAACTACCCTGGCAGGTCGGTATGTCGGAGCGTAGGAAACGCTCGATCAACATTTGACTGGGAAGTGGAAAAAGAAGGACCGTCAACGCTCTGGAAGTATCGGGCGTTGGATCTAGAGCAGCAGGCAGCGATCCAAATTGGATAAATGCGGTCTTCGACGGATTTTCAGCGAATGACTGTCGCGCAACTCAATAGGACTGCCTGCGAACCTGAGTGCTTCCCACTGACTCTTAACTGCTGAACAAGCTGATAAGACTCCAGGCTGCCCCTATCGCAAAAATGAAAAGAATGAGTACCAGCGTGAGGATTAGCGGCTCGACGCGCATGAAAGTGACTCCTCAGAAGGGCTAGCAATGCGCGCCTGATCTGCGGCGCAGGTGTTTTTCAAGGCAACGGTTGCCTGTATAGGGAGTGCCTCAGGAAAGTTGTTTTTCCAGTGGTAACAGCTTCAAACTCTCAATTAATGCGCTAGTGAACTCACAGCATTCTCTATGCCAAAAAATTTAACAGCCTATAATTCCCCGCCGTCGGGGCTGCCTGATTCTGTGGCCAGTTCTCCATCAAAAAAGTTGAAACAGGATGCGGGTAATACAGCCCATTTATGGGGGATCTCTCACAATGTGGGTACGGCAATACCACAGATGCTTGCGCCTTTCGCAACCTGCTGATAACGACCTGATGCGGACACTGAAAAAGGAACTGCAGTTGAACGAACACACATTGTCCCAGCGCCTGGAGCGCGTGGCGGCGCATGTGCCAGCAGGTGCTCGCCTGGCCGATATCGGCTCGGATCACGGCTACCTGCCGGTGGCGTTGATGCGCCGTGGTGCCATCGCGGCGGCGGTGGCCGGCGAGGTGGCTTTGACGCCGTTCCACTCGGCCGAACGCACCGTGCGCGAGAACGACCTGGACCAGCGGATAACCGTGCGCCTGGCCAATGGCCTGGCGGCGATCGAGCCGGGAGACGGGATCACGGCGATCAGCATCTGCGGCATGGGCGGCGAGACGATTCGCGACATTCTCGACAGCGGCAAGGCGCGGCTGAGCGGCCAGGAGCGCCTGATCCTGCAGCCCAACGGCGGCGAGCAGCCACTGCGCAAATGGCTGATGGAAAATGGCTACCGCATCCTCTGTGAGGAACTGCTGCGGGAAAATCGCTTCGACTACGAAATCATCGTCGCCGAGCGCGCCGGGCCGGTGATGTACACCGCCGAGGAGCTTTACTTCGGCCCGCTGCAGATGCAGGCACGCAGCCCTGCGTTCCTGATCAAGTGGCAGCGCATGCTGCGCGAGAAGCAGAAGACCCTGACTCACTTCGCCCGTGCGCGGCAGGCCGTGCCCGAGGAGAAGGTGCAAGACATCGCCCGGCAGGCCCGGTGGATCACCGAGCTGCTGGCTTGAGCCCGGTCCAGGGCTTGTACAAAAAGTCGCCGAGCGGCGATCAGTGCAAGCCGAAAACAGGCGAAGAACGGCCGGGGTCGCGCTCGACTTTACTGGTTGTAAATGAGCATTTCGATCGGACTAGCGACGATAGTAGCGGTGGTCGTCCTCGTAGCGGTACCGCATAGCCCGATCTTGCTGGCGCTCCCAATCACGATGGCGTTCAGCTTCTCGGCGGGCTTGCTCTCTACGCCAATTATCTCTACGCCAGTCGTCTCGGCGCCAATCGTCTCTCCGATCGTGCCAACGGTCGTCATGCCAGTCTCGGTCGTCATGGGCAAGCAACGGCCCTGGCTGCTTGCCGGCCATACTGGCCAAGGTCGGCCAAGGGTTGCCGGCGGCCTGGACAGGAGCCTGAACGGCTGTGACTTCAGTTGCGAAAACAGGGGTTGAGATCTTCATCTGTGTTGCTGATGCCGAGCCCACTGCCGCAAACGCGAACAGGCCGAAGAGCACCATCCGTAGGTCATGGAATTTCATGAGCGAAGACAACCTCTGATTGACAATTGGACGTGTGGCCATCTGGCTGCGGGAAGCCTGCGGGTTCGCGCTTGCCGAGCGGATGTGCCTATCCACATAGACAGATAAATAGGGAAAAGTTCTAGGGAGCCGCTGCTTAAATAGCCAACGGCCTCAGTGTTCGGCGCCCCCTTTGAGGTTTGCTATCTCGATGTCCCTTCTGGCCGATAGCTACCGGTTGCGAAGGGCAGCAATCGACTGATTCTGTTGAAAAAGTCGGTCATCCAAAGCTGCTTGATCATTGACCGGTGAAAACGCCTTTTTTACACGCTGCTACGTGAAATCTGCGTCTGGAAACCTCTGCTAAAAGTAAAGATTTCAATCTCGGACGCGTACTTTTCAACTGCGGAAACCATGGCCGACTTTTTCAATAGAATCGACTCAAAGCAGCCAGTGGATGGAGTGTTGGAAAATGAGAGCTAAGCTTTCTTCTAATGTCGGGCTTATTGAGCAGATCAGGTTTTCCGTCCATGGCGTATAACCGCCTTCAGCGGTCACCACTCCGTTACAACACCCTGTCTGATCAGAAGGCAAGCGCGAACAGGGAGTGCTATCCACCAGTCCCGCGGAGGCGCTATCACCCCACTGCGGTCTATTTAGAGTTAGCGCTTCACAACAGCCTCGGAGGGGAGCCAATGAAACGCTTCGTAATGCTCATCGCGATCTCTTTGCTTACCACTGCTTGTCAGAGCACAAATGATAACGGCATCACCCGGCTTGATAATTGTGTCTGCTATAAATCGTCCGAAGGACAACAATCGCAGCTATCGCAAGCGGCATGGAAAGACCCCGAAGCGTTGCAGAAACAATTCTCACATTGCATTTGCCGAGCCTTGGTTGACCTGAAAAAGGTCGATGATCCCAGCAAATTTTTCGTGCCCGGAACCGAGATAAGAACGGAACTGAAATAAAACAAGTGTTGTGGTCTAGCAGACTCAGCTTTTGACTTATTCAGTGCGTTTTCACACAACTTCGGTCGATTGCGGCCGTTCGTGACATCCCGGTTTTGGCCGATTTCTGTCTGCCGCGACCGGCTGAAAACGACTGATTCTGTTGAAAAAGTCGGTCATCCAAAGCTGGCTGACCATTGACCGGTGAAAACGCCTTTTTTACACGCTGCTTCGTGAAATCTGCTTCTGGAAACCTCTGCTAAAAGTAAAGATTTCAATCTCGGACGCGTACTTTTCAACTGCGGAAACCATGGCCGACTTTTTCAACAGAATCGACCCATAACAGACGTTCAGCAGCCTCGACAATCCCGTGGTCTGTCCTCTTCTAGCTTATTGCGAAAGTCGATTTCCGAGAGCGCTTTGATGCTGTCTAGGGTGTTCTGGTGTGCCGCAGGCTGGGGCATCCCCAGTAGCAGCAAGCTTTCTTGATGATGCACGTCCAGCCAGGTAGGCAAACACGGCCGCAACCATCAGCACTGCCGCGCTCAACTCGAAAGTCGCTCGATACCCACTAAGATCGAATGCCAATCCGCCAAAGGTCGCGCCTGAACCAATCGCCAGCTGAACAATTGCCACCATCAGTGCACCTCCCGCTTCCGTGTCATTTGGCAGGGTTTTTGCCAGCCATAACCACCAACCTACCGGTGCTGCAGTTGCAACCAGGCCCCAGAAGCCGAGCAAGACGGTTGCAGTTATCGCCGAGTTTCCAAACCAGACGAGCGCAAGAGCAATGACGGCCATCAGCATGGGAATGGCGATCAACGTCCGATATATGCCTTTCTTCAGGAAGCCTTCAATCAGGAAAGTACCCGCGAGGCCCGCCGCCCCTAAAACGAACAGCATTAGCGACAGCACGGAGGCGCCAACGTGGGTGACAGCTTCCAGAAACGGTCGCAAATAAGTGAACAGCATGAACTGGCCCATGAAAAACACACTGACCGCCAGCATGCCCAACGCCACCGGCGCGCTCTTCATCAGTCTGAACAGATTGCCGCTGGCGGCACGGCGCTCGGTCTTCATCTTGGGGAAGCTGAGCAGCAGCCATACGACGGCAATCGCGGCGACCGGCACAATACAAAAAAACGCGCCCCGCCAGCCGATCAGCGCACCGAGAAAACTGCCCAGGGGCGCCGCAATCACTGTGGCCAGAGCATTACCGCCATTGACGACTGCCAACGCGCGTGTCACTTGCTCATCCGATACCAGCCGCATGGCGGTAGCCGCCGAGAGTGACCAAAAGCCGCCAATGGCGACGCCGATAAGCGCGCGACCAACCATAAATACGGAGTAGTTCGGCGCGAAGGCCACCACCGTTGCGGAAACGATCATCAGCACCGTCAGGGACAGGAGCAGCTGTTTGCGCTCAACCCGTGCCGCTACCGCTGCGATGACAAGACAGGTCAGCAAAGCGAACAGCCCGGAGACGGAAATACTCTGGCCGGCCTGCCCTTCAGTGATGTGCAGGTCGGCTGCAATTGGCGTCAGCAGGCTGACGGGCATGAACTCCGATGCCACCAGCGCAAACGCGGCGAGCGACATGGCGAGAACTGCGCCCCAGGGTTGCTGGCGATTCTGCGGGGAGACAATTTGATCGGTCATGGATAGAAGAACCTGGGTTTCTTGATGCGCACTGCCGGTGGAATTGACAGGCGTGTGGTCTCTGTCATCCGCCGAACCCTTGATGAAAGGGTGACTCAAGGCGTGGTACAGATGCTGAAACGCGGCACCAGGATCAGTACCGCGAGAGAAACGGTGCCTATCTCAGGCACCCATCAATCACTTCAGATTTCTCTGGAAGAACGCGGTCAGTTTGGCGAACGGGATAAGGCTGACCCGATCGTACAGATCCACATGACCTGCTCCCGGAATGATCAGCAATTCCTTGGGCTCGGCTGCACGCTGGTAGGCGTCCTCACTGAATTCGCGAGAGTGTGCTGCAGCGCCGGTAATGAACAGCAAGGGGCGTGGCGAGATAGTCTCGATGTCGTTGAGCGGGTAGAAGTTCATGAACTTCACGTTGCTGGTCAGTGTCGGCATGGTGGTCGTTTGTGGCGTTGCGCCGGCAGGTGTGACCTCGCCTCGCGAGGTGCGATAGAAATCGTAGAACTCGTCACCGATTGGGTTGCCCGTCAGTTTCTGCGGCGTGCCGCCAGTGAGCTTGGTTGCACCGCCCTGGAATTCTACATCGCGCTGTTCGGCCGCCTCGCGGATGATCCGCTGTCGTTGCTGCGGGGTGACGGCATGCTGCAAACCGTTACGGTTGGCCGCACCCATGTCATACATGCTGACGGTCGCGATAGCTTTCATGCGTGGATCGATCTTGGCGGCACTGATGACAAAACTGCCGCTGCCGCAGACCCCAATGACGCCGATGCGCTCACGATCAACCAACGGCTGGGTGCCCATAAAATCCACGGCGGCACTGAAGTCTTCCGCGTAAATATCAGGGGATACGGCGTTACGCGAGGTGCCCGCGCTTTCGCCCCAGAAGGACAAGTCCAGCGACAGCGTGACGAAGCCTTGTTCAGCCATTTTGGTGGCATAAAGATTCGCGCTCTGCTCCTTCACCGCGCCCATCGGGTGACCCACGATGATGGCGGCATGCTTGGCTATTGCGTCGAGGCGCTTCGGGGTGAACAGGTTTGCTGCCACCTTCATCCCGTATTGGTTGTTGAAGGCGACCTTTTGCATGGTCACCTTGTCGCTCTGGTAGAAATTGTCCGCGCCGTTTGACATGTCGGCTCCCATTGATGAGAAAGAGGTGATGAGCAGCCCTAAGGCCAGCAGCATGCTTTTCATGTGATATTCCTTGCCGTTGAGTTATTGCCCGTCAGGGACACATTCTCCGGCGCTGCTCGTCTGTCCTGTAGTGCATTTCGCTGGATTACTTGCCTAATCCGATGCGCTTTCATTTTCTCGGTGGGAAGGACACGGGCTGGCGAGTTAGAGTTCGTTCACGAGGTATACGCACCCATGACCATCAAGAACGACATCCACGCGCAGAACACATCGCCCCAAGAGTCACTTGCGCAGATCATTGGCGCTCGGATCACCCAACCGGGTGATTACCCAACGCCTATCGCTGGTCTCGGTTTCTTTCGGCGTGAACACCCATCACCCCCAGTCGTCTGCATGGTCGAGCCAAGCATCATTCTCGTCGCCCGAGGCGAGAAGCGCCTGTGGGTCGGCGGTGCAGGATATCTGTATGACACATCGCGATTTCTGCTCACCTCGTTGGGCTTGCCCGCCAATTCTGAAGTGCTGGTGGCGAGCCCTGAGCAGCCTTGTTTGGGGCTGACGTTGAAGCTCGATCTGCGCATGTTGGCTGAGTTGATCGCCCAGGGCGGCCTGCCGCCAAGCCGTGATAAAGCCGCTGGGACAAGCGTGGGAATCAGTTCAGTGACCCCGGCATTGTTAGCCTCATTTGGGCGTCTGCTGGAACTGCTGGAAGAGCCCGAGGCGATCGCTGTACTCGCGCCATTGATCCAGCGAGAAATTCACTACCGACTGCTGCTGAGTGACCAGGCGGCCAGGCTGCGCCAGATCACAGCTGTGGATGGTCAGGGCTATCGGATTGCCAAGGCTATCGACTGGCTGAAACTGCACTACACCTCGCCGCTTCGCGTCGAGGAACTCGCCGCACAAGTGCAGATGAGCGCACCGACCTTTCACCACCATTTCCGCCAACTCACTGCGATGAGCCCATTGCAGTACCAGAAATGGCTGCGGTTGAACGAGGCAAAACGCTTGATGCTTAATGAACACCTGGACGTATCGAGTGCAGCGTTCAACGTCGGTTACGAAAGCCCCTCCCAGTTCAGTCGCGAGTACAGTCGACTGTTTGGCGCACCACCCAAGCGGGATATTGCGGTGTTGCGTGGGGCCGTCAGCTAGTTTCGATGAGGGCAGGAGCGGCACATGAAAAGCGGGATACATCATGAGTGACGACCTTGCCGACAGGCTGCTCCTGGCCGATCTCTGCTCATCGAGATAGTCAGAAATCGGCCAAAAGCGGTCGAAGCTGCATCGCATCGAGTACCGACTCATGCGCCCAGCACTAATCTACACTCCTGGCTAATGGTTCGATCAATGCTGCATCTGACATCGGCAACGCAAGTAGATGTCCAACCTCCGTCCCACTTCACTAGATAGAGGTCAGTTATGCCCAGCAACTCCATTCGAGCACTGCTCACCACTATCTTGGTCACGGCCTCCTGTTTATCAGGCGCTGCCGAGTCCGCAGCAGCGAAAAGTACAGGAGAGAACGATATGTCCCACCCTTCGGCATTGTCCTATGAAGTACTCGTTACTGACGGGGTAACTAGGGCGAGCGATAAACGCCTACCCAATGGTGATCGCATCGTTTCATCGCCGATCACCTCAACCCTGATCTTCGGGAAAACCGACGCTGTGCTGATCGATCCGCCAATGAGCCGTGAGCAAACGCAAAAGGTCAGCGACTGGGTTGCGCAATCCGGTAAGCACTTGAAATACATCTACGTGACCCACGGACATGGCGATCACTGGTTCGGCACTGAACAGATCCTCGAGCGGTTCCCAGGGGCCACTGTATATGCCACCGAAGGCACGATCCGACTCATGCATCAGCAGGCCACTGTCGGACGCGAAAAGGTATATGACAAGGACTTTCCCGGGCTCATTGGAAAGACCGATGTTAATGCTCAACCGATACCTGCTGAAGGCTTCACGCTTGAGGGCAATACCATCCAGGCCATAGATGTCGGTCATACAGATACTGACGACACCACGGTGCTGCACGTGCCATCCATGGGACTGGTGGTGGCCGGAGACGTTGCCTACAACGGTGTACACCAATATCTCCTCGAAGGTGGCAACGGGGGGCTCCAAGCTTGGGTCAAGGCGATCAACCAAGTAGAAGCTTTGAAACCGCGCATCGTTATTGCTGGGCACAAACAGAAAAGTCGTGCCGATGATCCAGTCATTCTGGAGCAGACCCGCCAATACCTGTTGGATGCCATAAAGCTACTCGCCGAGAAGCCGACCCCACGCGAGTTCTTCGACAAGATGATCGAACTCCACCCAGACCGCATCAATCCAGGACCGCTCTGGTACAGCGCTATCGGACTGCTCGGAGCGCCGACTGCATCTTCGGGCGATGCCCCCCAGCCCAAGAATTAAACCTTTAGCCGTTTAGCTGAGGATCACCCCCCATGTCTACTTTTTTGACCCGTATAGTACTTCTCGCAAGCCTGGTTACAGCCCCATATTTCGCGTCTGCGGCAGAAGAAAAAGTCACCTTCTCCGTTGAGGGAATGAACGTCGTCGGCACTCTGAACCTGCCCGACGGCGTTAAAAAGCCCCCAGTAATCCTGTTACTTCACAGTTTCGGGGGCAGTAGGGATGAGCTCATCATTCCGGCCGTCAATGAAGGTATTTTTGCCCGTGCCGCACGTCTTTGGGCCAAACAAGGCATTGCCAGTCTCCGTATCGATTACCGCTTTGATGGTGACAGCGATGGTGCCAAGACCGACGGCACACTCGATACGGATGTTGTGGATGGGCTGGCTGCTCTCGACTATCTAGCCAAATCCAAGCGCGTCGATGCCAGCCGCATGGCGCTTGTTGGATGGAGCATGGGCGGAGCAGTGGGTGCTGCTGTAGCAGGACGGACCCCGCATAAACTCGACGCGGTCGCACTCTGGAACCCCGCAACCAATATGGGAGCCGCGTTCCCGCTGCTGTGGGGCGCCGAGAAGATCAAGGAAGCGTTGCACAGCGGTGACACCCCCGTCGCACTGGCATTACCTGCTGGTGGCGAGGTCAAGCTTAAATCCGCGTTCTTCGTCAGCTTGATGACCCTCGATGCCGCCGCCGAGATCACCCGTTACAAGGGTCCACTGCTCGTCGCGGTCGGCACTAACGACGACATCGTTTCTCCGCAGCCAGCCCTCGGGAAAAGCTTTATCAGCTATCACCCTGGAAAACATGAGTTGCTTGTCCGGCCCATGGATCACTTCTTCAACATGAAAAAAGACGAGAAGCAGATCGACGAACTGATCTCGACGACAGCTACCTTCGTCAAGAAGCACATTCACTGATCCCGGTATCCCCGACTCTTTCAAGTTGCTTGAAACGAGTCCCTTGCCGTTGACTAACGACTGGCAAAGGGCTTAGTCGCTAAAGCCGCATGACGTGACCGTGTTCGGCGAATGCGTGAGCGTCAACACGAAGACCACGCAACGGCACCTGGACTCAGACGTTGACCAGAAAAGAACCGTTCCATGTCTCAGTCGAATCAACAAAAACGGCCGTTTTCTGCCCTTCATGACTGACTGCTTTGGGTCGAATAGCGACCACCACTCATTGTGACTGATCCACCCTTGTCCTCCCTGAACGTGGAGGACAAGCCATGAACACTATTGCTACATACAGCCATCAGCCTTGGAACAAGGGAAAAATTGTCGGGCAGAAAGCCCCGCTCCGAGTCAGAGATATCTGGGCAATCCGAGTAAGACTCCAGCTTGCTGAGAAGACACGAGATTTGGCGCTTTTCAACTTGGCCATCGACAGCAAGCTACGTGCTTGTGACTTAACCAAGTTGCGAGTACGAGACATAGCCCATGGTGAGCGCGTGTCGTCACGGGCCATCGTGATGCAGCAGAAAACTCAACACCCAGTGCAATTTGAAATTACTGAGCAAACCCGAACTTTTGTGGAGGCTTGGATGCATCAGGCCCACCTCCGCAGTGAGGACTTCTTGTTTTCGACCCGGTTGCACGACTCAGAACATCTCTCCACCAGACAGTACGCTCGGATAGTCAAAGCGTGGGTAACAGCCATTGGCCTTGACGCAACGATGTACGGTACTCATACGCTACGGAGAACCAAAGCATCGCTGATTTATCGGAGGACGAAGAACCTGAGAGCTGTTCAACTACTGCTTGGTCATACGAAGCTTGAAAGCACCGTCAGATACCTGGGAATCGAGGTCGATGATGCCTTGGAAATGGCGGAACAGACGGAAGTTTAACCACCCGTTGCGACGGTCGATGCTAGACCGTCGCGATCCGACCCGTTGCAGCCATTCGGGACGTGTTCCTTTGGAAGAATGCCAGAACAGTCCATAAATGTTGGCGTAAAACCAGCCGAAACACTCTGGTGCGACTGTCGCTCGGGCCGTTAGCCAAGACTGCTTGGATCCGTGAGTCAGAGGGGGTCGCGCATTTTTGGGGGCCTAGGGCAGCGAGCAGCAGGACGGAATCACTCAAGCAATTCCGCTATGGCGGCGTTTCATGCACTAACCCCCGCCAGCCTAACTCCCTGTGAGCTGTTTGCTTGCTTGTATAGTTCGCGGGTCAGGAATAGATTCGATCCTTCAAGGACCTATCAAGCTACAAGTTAAAGGGAAATTGCCGTGATTTACTCAAAATCGCTCGGTTACAACCTCACCCCTTGATCTCAACGACGTCTATGTTTGCTTTTGGCTGATAGTCAGTTACTAAGACGTTGCTAAGTTGCGTGTCAATCCAGTGAGGATTATCAAATGCGTGTGATGATTCTGGATGATGATCCCTGGATATCAGATCTCTTAAAACAGCTCGTGTTGAGCATCCGTCCGGTTGCTCAGGTCGATTGCTTTATCGATGTCGCTAGCGCTTTAGAGGCTTGGCAGCCAAGCACCTATCAGTTGGTGATGGCCGACTGGAATCTACCGGATGCCCCCGGCGTCAAACTGCTGCAGAAAATTCGCGAAAAAGATCAAAGCACGCCGCTGATCATGATCACTGGGCGCGCTGATCGAGACAGTGTGCTGGCGGTAAAATCGCTGAGGATCAGTGCCTTTTTCACCAAGCCATTCCAGGTTTCGCGCGTCGTACAATGCCTGGACGCGCTCCTTCCGCTTGATGAGCCCTCCCGAGCGATCGCTGTCAACACTGAAGACCTGATCAGCTATCTCAGTGGTTTGTCTGCGGGTGAGTTGGACTTACCTTTACTGGCCTCGGTAAAAGACAAACTTCAGCTCGGCTATGGCGGGGCGTCAATGGATTTACGAGAACTCGCCAATGATTGGCAGTATGACCCGGCGCTATGCGCCCACTTGATCGCCGCCGCCAACGGTGCAGCGTATCTCGGGCTCGGCCAGCCATGCACGAATTTGAACGGTGCTCTGACACGGTTAGGAGGGCTTACCAGCGTTAATCTGGCGATTAGCCAGGCACTGCGACAGACCAATACTCAACCTGACGGCATGCTGATGACTTTCATCCAGGCTCATCTGGATGATGCCGAGCGTTTAGCTGAAAGGGTTGTGCTCCTAGCTCAACAATGTGGCCTGGATCCCGCTCCGCTGCAAGGTGCCGCCCTGTTGCACCGCTTGGGCGAACTCTGTGTTCTGTACCAAACTTAGAAATGGGAGAACCAGGGCAATAGCGTGACCGAAGAAACGCTCACCCACGCTGTCCGTGATTTTTCAGCGCCTTTTGCCATTCGCTTGAAAGCGCGCTGGGGGCTGCCTATGGTTCTACGCGAGTTGATAGGCGCAATTTATGCGTTGCCCCACATGCAAGTTCGCCGCGAACAAGTGGTGATGCGCCTTGCTGCCGCTATGAACAACGGCGAACCCGAAGCAGACATAGACAGACTTCAACGATTAGCCGGGCTGACCTGAGCGTATTCGTGACTTGCAGGTTGGACATCTTGCGGCCCCCCAACAGGGTTTGAACTTTAATCTTGAAGGCTGAAGGCCTTCTGCGATGGGACAATGCGGGTGAGAAAACATAAGTTTTTTGCATGGAACTGGGGAGTAGCAATCACTCTTGCCGTGGGGTTAGGGGCAAGCATTCTGGGTGTCTGGATCCTTGAGCGCATCAACGAACAGCAGGCTCAAGAAGCGATTACAGCGGCGACCGAAGACGCCGCAGAGTTGGTTTTAATGCGTCTCAATCTTTACCAATACGGTCTGCGAGGCGCTCGTGGAGCGGTGCTGACAGCAGGCGAACATGACATTAGCCGTGAAGTGTTTCGGCGATATCACAGAACCCGTGACCTCGCTTTCGAGTTCCCCGGCGCCAGTGCCTTTGGTTTTATCAGGCGTGTACCAGAGCGCGATGAATACGAGTTTCTCAAGCAGGCTCAAGCTGACGGCGCAGCGGATTTCTCCATTCATCAATTCTCAGCGCATTCAGGCGAGCGCTACGTTATTCAGTATGTCGAACCGGCTAAAGATAACCAGGCTGCCATTGGCTTGGACATAGCGTCGGAAACATCGCGGCGAGAGGCTGCCCAATCCTCGATACAAAGCGGTGCGGCACGGATTACTGGGCCCATCACGCTAATACAGTCCATAGGAAAACCGCAGCAGTCTTTCCTGGTGTTGATGCCCATCTTTCGCGGCGGAGTGACTCCGGTGACTGCTGCTGAACGCGAGGCCGCAGCTTTTGGCTGGAGCTATGTCGTGTTGCGGACAGAGGAGGTACTCAGAGGCCTGCGCATAGAAAATGAGACGGTACATTTACGATTAAGGGATATCACCGTCCCAGGACAAGAGAAGCTGTTTTATGAAAGCACCGACGACTCGGCTCGCCGTGAAACGCTGATGACCCATCAGATGGAGCGCGAGGTATACGGGAGGCGGTGGCAAATCGAACTCGGCGCAAATTCGCTGTTCATCCAGCGCCTACATCAGGTCTCACCAAAAGTTGTCCTGTTTTTCGGTGGTTTTCTCACGCTTCTTCTGGCGACCTTGGTGAGTGTCGTGAGTGTCAGCCGTCAACGTCGGCGGGAGATATTTGCCGAGCAGGCAAGGCTGGCTTCCATCGTTGAAAGCTCGGCAGATGGCATTATCGGAAAAACACTCGATGGCATCATCACCAACTGGAACAAAGGAGCCGAGCACCTTTTTGGTTATACCTCCGAGGAGGCCGTGGGCCAGACACTGGCCAATTTGATTGTTCCGCTGGAGCTTGTCACAGAGGAAGCTCATATCCTTGCGCGCATCAGGGCGGGTGAGCGTATCGGCAGCTTTGATACGCAACGCCATCACAAAGACAGACGACTGATCGATGTCTCCGTCAGCATCTCACCCATTTATGGTGAGGGTGGTCGCGTCATTGGGGCGTCCAAGACGTTAAGGGATATCTCGGCGAAAAAAGTGGCGGAGGCCAGAATTCTTGAACTCAACACCAACCTCGAAGAGCAGGTTGCGCAACGAACATCCGAGTTGCTGCATCTCAATCTGTTGTTGGACACGGTGCTGCGCTCGGCCACTGAGGTTTCGATCACTGCGACGGATCTCGATGGCGTTATCCGTGTGTTCAACAAAGGCGCCGAGTATTTGTTGGGTTATGACGCCGATGAGTTAGTAGGTAAAGACACCCCGGCGCTCTTCCATGTCCCAGAGGAAGTCGCTGCACGTGGCGTTGAGCTGAGCGAGGAGTACGCTCAGACTATCGACGGTTTCCGTGTGTTTACCCATAAACCTGAGCTTGAAGGTGCAGAAACCCGAGAGTGGACTTACACACGCAAGGATGGCTCGCGGTTTCCTGTCACGCTAGTGGTCACCTCCATGCGCGATGCCGATGGGGTATTGAACGGTTACCTGGGTATTGCGGTAGATATCACCGAACGTAAAGCGGCAGAAAAGGAACTGGCTGCGAGCCTGAAGACGACACTGGAACAACGTAGCGAACTGATGGTGGTGCACGATCAACTGCTGATGGCTGCTGAAGTAGCCGAATTGGGCGTCTGGTCTTGGACGTTGGCGGACAATAACTTGCAGTGGAATGACCGTATGTTCGAGTTCTACGGGCAGCCACTGACGTTGCGCAATACCGGTCTGAGCTATATGCACTGGTACTCACGTGTTCACCCTGAGGATGTCGTGGCAGCGGCTGCAAAGCTGAATGCCGCCGTCGAGGGGACTGATGTGTATGACACAATTTTTCGTGTCGTTCGCCCGGACGGTCAGATCCGCTTTATACAGGCCGGCGCGCAGATTGAACGCAGCCCGAACGGTGCGGCATTGCGTGTGACCGGGATCAATCGGGACATCACTGTCCAACGCGAGCTAGAGTCACATCTGCTTTACGCCAAGGAACAGGCCGATGCAGGGAGTGCGGCCAAGTCTGCCTTCCTGGCCAACATGAGTCATGAAATACGCACACCGATGAACGCGGTGTTGGGTATGTTGCAGTTGGTGCAGAACACTGACCTGAATGGTCGCCAACTCGATTATGTGACCAAAGCGCAGACCGCTGCGAAATCACTGCTGGGTTTGCTCAATGACATACTCGATTACTCCAAGATTGAAGCCGGCAAGTTGCAACTCGATGTGCACCCGTTCGAGCTTGAACCGCTCATGCGTGACCTCGCCGTAGTGCTGGCAGGTAACCAGGGCGAGAAGGAGGTTGAGGTCATGTTCGACCTGGACTGCAATTTACCCAACGACCTGATCGGCGATAGCCTGCGACTGCAACAGGTACTGATCAACCTGGCGGGTAATGCCCTCAAGTTCACTCTGGAAGGCCAGGTCGTGGTCAGCGTTGAACAACTGAAGCGCACGGAAAATGCTGTGAGCTTGCGCATCGCCGTTTCTGATACCGGCATCGGTATTAGCCCGGAACAACTTCAGCGCATTTTTGAAGGCTTCACTCAGGCCGAGGCTTCAACTTCCCGGCGCTTTGGTGGCACAGGTCTGGGCCTGGTGATCTGCAAGCGGTTGGTCACCTTGATGGGTGGTGAACTTCAAGTGGAGAGTCAGCAAGGTGTCGGGAGTCGTTTCTGGTTCGATATAACTCTGGATGTAGCGCCGACGTCACTGCTGAGATCCGCATGTACTGGAGTCGATGTGTCCTTACGGATTCTGGTCGTTGACGACAACGCCACGGCGGGTGAATTGCTGTTGCGAACCGTTCATGCATTGGGATGGAAGGCTGACCGCGTGAGTGGTGGCACGCAAGCGGTGGAATGGGTAAAGAAAGCCCAAGCGCTAGGTGAGGCCTACGACGTGGTGCTGATGGACTGGCGGATGTCCGATATGGATGGGCTGAGCGCTGCGCAATTGATTCATCAGCAGGGTAACGGTGTGCCACCTCCGATGGTCATTATGATCACTGCTTACGGCCGCGAGGTATTGGCCGACGTCCACCAGGCGGGAGACGCTCCCTTCGTGGGGTTCCTCACCAAACCTGTCACTCCCAAGCAGCTAGCCGACGCTGTTCAGCGAGCGTTCAATGGCAAAGGCCTTCTGCATTCCCCCATTCCCCGCTCAACGGTTGAGAGACCACTGCGTCTGGCCGGGCTACGGCTATTGGTGGTGGAAGACAACATGCTCAATCGACAGGTAGCCGATGAGTTACTGACAAGGGAAGGCGCGCAGGTGACGCTGGCTGAAGGCGGGCTGGAAGGTGTGAGCAAGGTGATGAATGAGCGTGTGTCCTTCGACGTCGTATTAATGGATATCCAGATGCCAGATATTGATGGCTTGGAGGCGACTCGTCGCATTAGATCGAACCCACGCTTCGCAACACTGCCGATTGTGGCGATGACCGCAAATGCCTCCAGTACCGACCGTGAAGCCTCTCTTGCTGCGGGGATGAATGATCATGTCGGCAAACCTATAGACCTAGAACAACTCGTCGTAACGCTGCTCTTTCAATCAGGCCGTGAAGATAGCCAGGCATCTTTAACCTTGGGGCAAGTCAATACAGGAGAAGGCGTTATCGAGTCTCGTTCATCAACTATTGACCGCTTTGGTGGTGACCTCGATTTGATCCGCAAGGTGCTACGTACCTTTGGTCCAGAGATGGAAAAACAGCTTGTCCAGTTGCGCGATCAGATCCAGCGGCAAGATGCATCGGGGGCCGCGTTTGTACTCCATACCATTAAAGGTAGCAGCGGTACTATGGGCGCCAAGGCATTGTCGCTGCTGGCAGGCGACCTGGAGCACAAACTGAAATCTGCCGATTCAGAGTCTGTAGCGAGTCTTTTGGCCGACCCAATATGGTTTGACGGGTTGAGCAGGTTACTGCAACAAAGCCTTGAGCAAATGAATGCCGATTTTGGCCAGAGACTGCGTGTAAAAAGCAGTGCTGACGAGGACTCCATAGCGCCGGCGCAATGGAGAGAGTCCCTAGAGGAAATTTTGCTATTGCTGGAAGCGGGTAACCTTCAAGCCATAGAATTGGCAGACGCATTGGCGTCAAAAATGCCGCAATCCCTGCGCCCACAGTTCGACGAACTTGTTGTCAGGGTGCAGTCGCTAGACTTTTCCGCTGCGATGCCGATTGGTCGTGACCTGTTGAGATCTGCCTGATGGAACAATCGATGGAAACCTGGTTACCACATTCCTTTAACCGTCCAAAACTCCTTATTGTCGACGACCAACCGACTAACATCCGGGTACTTCACGAGCTATTTCGTCAGGACTGCGATGTGTTCATGGCCACCAGCGGTGAGCAGGCAATCAGCGTTTGCCAGACACAACTACCCGATTTGATTTTGCTGGACGTGGTCATGGAAGGCATGGATGGGCATGAAGTATGCCGTCGACTCAAGGCTGACCCTGCAACCCAGGGCATCCCCATCATCTTCATTACCGCACAGCAGCAGGAGTCAGATGAGGTGCTAGGTCTGGAGCTTGGCGCGGTGGACTTCATCACCAAACCCATAAATACCACCATTGTCAGAGCACGGGTACGAACACATCTAACCCTGAAACTACAGAGCGATCTGCTGCGTTCCATGGCATTGATGGATGGTCTTACTGGAGTGGCCAATCGACGTAAATTTAATGAGGACATATTGGCGGCTTGGCGTCTGTGCTTTCGAGAGCAAAAGCCGCTATCGCTCATTTTGGTGGATGTCGACTATTTCAAACGCTACAACGACCGGTACGGACACCAGGCTGGAGATGACTGCTTGAAATCCGTTGCCCAAACGTTATCTGAAACGGTTAGACGGCCCTACGACCTAGTCGCTCGGTATGGTGGCGAAGAGTTCGCCTGCGTTCTGCCCAATACAGTTCTTTCTGGTGCGGTCGAGATTGCAGAAAGAATGCAAGAGCGTGTTCGGACATTGGGCATCGAACATTCTGCTTCTGATGTAGATCGTGTGGTGACAATTTCTCTAGGCGTCGCAACATTGACACCCACTAGAGATCTTGAGTTTCAGGCTTTGATAGAAGCTGCGGACAAGCAACTCTACGAAGCGAAGAACGCAGGCAGGGCGCGGGTGTGTTCATCTGCAATGTCGTCCTGTTAAGAGTTTTTCCTGTCGCTGATTACATTTTGGTTGGAGCTTACTACCGGCAGCAACGGGCCAAAGGGGAGCGTCTAAGCAACCCGAAACAATGGTTAATCTCTATTACCTTACTTTGCACAAGCCGGCGATCAGGGCTAATGCATCTGAACAGTTTGCTGCTTGGCTTTGGGCCGCTTCACCCCCTGAGGAAGTCAGTCAACCTAAATCGAGGTTCTTGAGGAGCTTTGAACCACGCTTCCTCAAGGCATTCAAATAGGTGCTTTCAAGCTTCGTATGACCAAGTAGGAGCTGGACAGTCGGCGCTGATGAGATTTTGACCCAAGCTGCTGGAGTTCATTTACCCACCCGAATACTCAGCAAACGATGGCCTTGCTCGGGATTTCAGAAGCTGCTTATGGGTCATCCAAAATTAGCCACCGGGGTCAAATTCGTATCAGCGCCAACAGCTCGTGCCACCATAGATGGAGCGGTGATGAGGCGAACGTCCGTTTCCGGAAAATAAAATGCAAACGATTTATGAAGACGGTCTCCGAACTTATCGAAGCCCGAGGACCGATAGAACAACCAGGACGATCACAACTGCCCCGACGATATAGACGATACTGTTCATGGGATCTATCTCTCAAGCTGAACGGGATTACGTCACCAAGATATGCCAACTGCGCTCGCAATTCTGTTCGGCAGCACACATAGCTCTGCTCTTATCGTCGGCTACTTCATTTAAATACAGAGGTCTGAGCAGGTTTAGGATTTCCCAGGGTCTTGGCCCGCCATGTCGTCACCTTTCCTGGCTGCGTGGAGCAGACCCTTCACTGCTGTTTTGAATGGCGCCTTGACGTGTTCTTCGGCGAAGCTTTCTTTGGCGCTTTCACAATCCATTACAGTTGGGAATGGGCGTGCGTTGGGGCTGCGGCGTGGCCGGCGATGAGAAATTCGGTCCAGGGTTTCTGGTTTCATTAGACCACTACAGGTCTGTTCGTTACCGAACAGACGTGATGGCGCCAGACGTGCAGATTTGGATTTCCGTACTTGGGGCCACATTCATCGGGACAGGCACCTTGTAGCGTATCCACTGACCTGCCCTGGTCGAATGTTCTGCGTTCAAAACTTGTGAAAGGGAGAGCACCATGCTTCGCCAGACGAAAGACCTGCAGGATCTCGTCATAGACGCCACCGATGGCGCCATCGGCGACGTGAAGGATCTCTACTTTGATGACGAGGCCTGGGTGATTCGCTACCTCGTCGTTGAGGCCGGCTCATGGCTGTCCAGCCGCAAAGTTCTGATCTCGCCCATTGCCGCCGGCACGCCCGATTGGACCGCCAAGTTGTTGCCGGTTTCGCTGACCCGCGAGCAAGTCAAGAATAGCCCCGTCATCGATAGCGACAAGCCGGTATCGCGGCAACAAGAGATGGATTACATGGGGTACTACGGTTATCCCTATTATTGGGGAGGTGCCGGGCTCTGGGGCGAAGGAGCTTCCCCGGGAATGCTCATGAGCGGCTATTCCAACCTCGGTGTGGCGCAGTCTTCCGGGCGGCTTGAAGTGGCTGAAGCTTACGAGCAGGCCGACGCGACGGCGCATCAGGATGACGACCTCCACCTGCGCAGCTGCAAAGCGGTCAAGGGCTACCATATCCACGCAGATGGCGACATCGGCCACGTACAGGGTCTGATCGTCGACGTGGAGACCTGGGCCATTCGATACATCATTGTGGACACCAGCAACTGGTGGCTTGGTCATCAAGTTCTGATTCTGCCGCAATGGATCCAGGACGTGAGTTGGCCCGATGACAAGGTCTCGGTCAACCTCACCCGCCAAGCCGTGAAAGACGCGCCTCCCTACGATGCAGCGGTGCAGCTGGATCGCAAGCAGGAGTCAAGAATCTACGAATACTACGGCCGTCCCGGCTATTGGGAGGGCGGGGAGTAGTGCGAAGCAGCGATTTAGTGCCCATCACGTCCGGGTCTGAAGCTATACACGCAACCCGCTTAAGTCGGGCCATAACGCAACAGGGAAAACACGTCATGAAACGCAATAGGGGAAAAAGAACCATGAAACGTTCAGCGCTTGCCGCTTCGCTGACAGCGTTCTTTTGCTTTGGCTTCGCCGCCTGATCGCGGCTCCAGCGCCGGAAACCGCTGGGGTGCACAAGCCGTCTCCTGACACAAAGGCCGCCTCAAACAGGCAGTCGGCGCAAAAATGCTTGAGCGATCTACGCGCCTTCAACAGCCAGTCGCAAAAGGACAGCTATCGTTATGAGCCCGCAGACAGGCAAGATCGCTTACTTGGTAATTGGCCGCGGGGGCGTATTCGGATTCGGTGAGAAATACGTTCCGGTGCCCTAGGATAACTTCAAGACGACTACCGGCGCCAACCTGCTGGTGTTGAGCACGACCAAAAGCAACTTGGACGCTGCTCCACTCGTGAAAGAAGACCGGTTCTCTCCGCGTGGCGATTTCGGCCAGCAGAGTCAAAAGGTGGACGACTACTGGAAAGCGGACCTGTCGAAGTGAACTCGGGCAACCAAGTGGTGCTGGGCACGTTCGTGGCCACGTTTTTGTACTGCCTGATCGTGCTACGCACCATCCGGCGCGCCGACGAAGTTGCATTCGTGCCTCATCTCTCCATCAGCATCGGCGTGTTGTTGGCCATTGTCAGTGTTGGGGTGCTGATCTACTTCATCCACCACATCTCGGTCTCGATACAGGCGGATCAGGTCGTGGCTCGGGTCGGCCGGGAACTCGATGACGGTATCGACAGGTTGTTTCCCGGTGACCTTGGCAACCCTGGATCCGAAGCCTCTAAAGCGCCAAGGGAAGCCAACCTGCCAGCCGAGTTCGCGCGCGAGGCATGTCCTGTGGGTGCCCTTGAAGACGGCTATCTCCAGTTGATCGATGCTGACGCCCTGATGGCGTTGGCCAGCAAAGACGATCTGCTGCTTCGGCTGGAGCGCCGGCCTGGGCACTACCTCACCAAGGGCAGGGTGATGCTGATGGCCTGGCCCGGTGATCGAGTCACTGAAACCCTTGCGGGCAAATTGAACGCCGCCTTCGTGTTGGGGAACCAGCGCAGTGCTGCCCAGGATGTCGAGTTTTCTCTCCAGCAGTTGGTCGAGA
The DNA here is from genome assembly GCF_029963765.1 of Pseudomonas sp. UYIF39. Lineage (GTDB taxonomy): Bacteria > Pseudomonadota > Gammaproteobacteria > Pseudomonadales > Pseudomonadaceae > Aquipseudomonas. Next base: position 136,228 of record NZ_JALBYU010000007.1, on the reverse strand, counting down.
TCGCCGTGCGGGCGTTGTCACCGGGTATCAACGATCCGTTCACGGCAGTCGCCTGCGTGGATCGGCTGGAATCGGCCCTGTGCAACCTGGCCCGACGCGACATGCCATCCCCCTATCGATTCGACGGGCACGGAAAGCTGCGGCTGGTAGCACCGGGGGCCACTTTTGCCGGCATCGTTGATACTGCTTTCAACCAGATAAGGCAAAGCACTCGATCGAACCCGGCTGTGGCAATCCGCATGCTCGATGCCATCGTCCAGATCGCTGGCCATGTGAACTCCATGCAGCAGGCGACATGCCTCCAGCGCCACGCCGACATGATCGTCAAAGGGGCGCGAGAAGCTGTGCCGGAAGTGGACGATGTGCTCGCCGTCGAGGCGCGCTTCACCGCGGCGACACTTGCTCTGCGCGTTTTTTGCTGCTGACCAACGACGCGTCTCGCCGTCAACCGCTCACTGTGGGCCGGGCACCCGCATGAACATCGACGCCAATGCATGCAAGGTCTGCGAAGGCGACGAGTTGTTCCTGCACCTGTTGAAGGAGCACCGCGCAAGCGCCTGCTGGCGCGCATCGACGAGTCCGACAAAAGCTGCAAGTTCTTTGTTGCCGGCAACGCCGAGCACACTGTGGGACGCTTACGTGCATCATAGGGATGCCGGCAACGCTGATTGCTCAGGTTGAGCGTGGGCGTTTTGAGGAGTGAGCCAGCGCCTTCGAGTGACCCGGCGGTCGCTCGAAGGCGCTCCGGTTACTTCAAGTTGCCGCTGAGGAATTGCTGCAGGCGTTCGCTTTTGGGTTTGCCCAATACGTCCTCGGGCGCTCCCTGCTCTTCGACCCGCCCCTGGTGCAGGAACAGCACCTGGTTCGACACTTTGCGTGCAAAGCTCATCTCGTGGGTCACCATGATCATGGTTCGGCCTTCTTCGGCCAGACCCTGGATCACCTTGAGCACTTCGCCCACCAGCTCCGGGTCAAGGGCCGAAGTCGGCTCATCGAACAGCATGATCTCCGGCTCCATGCTCAGGGCACGGGCAATGGCGACCCGTTGCTGCTGACCACCCGAGAGAAATGCCGGGTATTGATCTGCAACCCGTGCCGGCAAACCGACCTTGTCCAGGTAGCGCCGGGCGCGATCCTCTGCGTCCTTTTTACTGACGCCCAGCACCCGGCGTGGGGCCATGGTGATGTTTTCGAGCACGGTCATGTGGCTCCACAGGTTGAAGTGCTGGAACACCATCGCCAGGCGAGTGCGGATGCGTTGCAGTTCATTGGCGTCGGCCACGCGCATGCCGTGGCGATCATGGACCATTTGAATCGGCTGGTTGTCCAGGCTCATGGCGCCGTCGTTGGGCGTTTCCAGGAAGTTGATGCAACGCAGAAAGGTGCTCTTGCCCGAGCCGCTGGCACCGATCAGGCTGATCACATCGCCAGTTTTGGCCTTGAGCGAAACGCCCTTGAGGACTTCGTGGTTGCCGTAGCTTTTGTGTAGGTTTTCAACGGTCAGTTTGTACATGTGGAAGCATCCTGAATTAGTGAGCCGGGCCGAGGAAAGACAGCCAACGGCGCTCTGCCAGGCGGAACAGGCCGACCAGCGAGAAAGTGACGGCCAGGTAGATCAGCGCGGCAATGCCGAACGACTGGAAGGTCAGGAATGTCGCCGAGTTGGCGTCCCGCGCGACTTTTAAGATGTCCGGGATGGTCGCGGTGAAGGCCACAGTGGTCGAGTGCAGCATCAGAATCACTTCGTTGCTGTAGTAAGGCAGCGAGCGACGCAGGGCGGACGGCATGATCACGTAGGTGTACAGCTTCCAGCCGGTCAGTCCGTAGGCTTTGGCCGCTTCGACTTCACCGTGGTTCATGCTGCGAATGGCCCCGGCGAAGATCTCCGTGGTGTAGGCGCAGGTGTTCAGGGCAAAGGCCAGGATCGTGCAGTTCATCGCATCGCGAAAGAACGCATCCAGCACTGGCTGAGCGCGCACGGCGGCCAGGCTGTAAATGCCGGTGTAGCAGATCAGCAACTGGATATACAACGGCGTGCCGCGGAACAGGTAGGTGTAGAACTGCACCGGCCAGCGCGCCCAGACATTAGTTGAGACCCGGGCAATCGACAGCGGGATCGACATCACGAAGCCGAAGAGAATCGAGGCACTGAGCAGCCAGAGGGTCATGGCCAGCCCGGTGATGTGATTGCCGTCCTGGAACAGGAAAGGTTTCCAGTATTCCTGCAGTAGCTCGATCATCGCACGGCCTCCCGGGTGCCTGCGGCGTAGAAGATTTCCAGCCGGCGCAAGACGTAGTTCGAAACGGTGGTTATCACCAGATAGATCAAGGCAGCCAGCATCAGGAAGAAGAACAGCTGATAGGAGCTCTTGCCCGCGTCCTGAGCCACCTTGACCAGATCGGCCAAGCCAATGATCGACACCAGCGCGGTGGCCTTGAGGATCACCATCCAGTTATTACCGATGCCCGGCAGGGCAAAACGCATCATTTGCGGGAACACCACTAAGCGAAAGCGCTGAGCACGGGTCAGGCCGTACGCGGTAGCCGCTTCCATCTGCCCTCGCGGTACGGCGAGGATGGCGCCGCGGAAGGTTTCGGTGAAATACGCCCCGTAGATGAAGCCCAGGGTAATGACCCCGGCGCTGAACGGGTTGATCTCGATGTATTCCCATTCCATGAAGTCAGTCAACGAGGTCAGCCAGGTTTGCAGGCTGTAGAAAATCAAGAGCATCAGCACCAGGTCCGGCACCCCGCGGATCAGCGTGGTGTAGGCCTGCGCAGGGACGCGCAGCAGCGCCGATTTCGAAAGCTTGGCGCTGGCGCCGATCAGGCCCAGGCCAACGCTCACCAACAAGCACAGAAAGGATAATTTGACAGTCATCCAGGAGCCTTGCAGCAGCAGCGGGCCGAAGCCCTTGAGGCTGAAGCCTGACAGTCCGAGAATCTGCAATAGGTTTTCTAGCATTGAGCAGCCCTACGTCAATCAAAAAAGTGCCCATCCGGAAATGGGCGCAGGGTCATTATTTGCCGCTGTAGAGATTCAGATCGCCAAAGTGCTTCTGCTGGACGGCCGCATAGGTGCCATTGTCGTGCAGTGCCTTGATACCTTTGTTCAGCAAAGCCTGGAGCTCGGCGTTGCCTTTGGTCAGACCCACGGCGGTTTTGGCTGGCAGCAGGGGGCTTTCGACCGGCTCGCTGACTTGGAAGTCAGCGCCTGGTGGCGACTTCAGGAAGCCCAGTTCGGCTTGCAGCTTGTCCTGGATTGAGGCATCAAGGCGTCCGGAGATCAGGTCCGCGTACACCTGGTCCTGGTTGGCGTAGGCCTGGGTTTCTACCCCAGCCTTGTCCAATACGGCCTTGGCGTAGGCTTCCTGGATGGTGCCTTGTTCGTAGCCGACTTTCTTACCCTTGAGGGAGGCCGGATCGGTGCCGATGGCCGCGCCTTTCTTGAATACTAGCGCGGTCGGGCCAGAGAACAGCTCGCTCGAGAAATCGATGACTTTCTCACGCGCTGGCGTGGCGGTCATGGAGGAGATCACGCCATCGAACTTGTTGGCCTTGAGGCCGGGAATCATGCCGTCGAAGTCGCTTTCAACCCACTTGCACTTGACCTTCAGCTCAGCGCAGATCGCGTTGCCAAGGTCGATATCGAAGCCCACGAGGCGGCCATCGGCGGCCTTGGATTCGAACGGCGCATAAGAGGGGTCGACGCCAAAGCGCAACTCCTTGTACTCCTTGGCCAGCGCAGAACCGGCAGCCACACACAAAGCCAATGCAGAAAGGGAGAGAAATGCTTTTTTCATTATTTTATTCCCAAGGACCATCGAAAGCGCTTGTGCCGCAAGAGCGCGTGTACTGCGCAGCGTAATGTCTTATGCACACGCAGATACTTGTACAGACAAGCATATGCAATCAGCCGGCCAATTCGCGGATTGGACGTTTGAGAAAGCCTGCACAGCGCTCTGGGATGGCCTTTGCAGGCAGGTTGGCGCAGGGGGGGAGGCAGTCTGCGAGGCTGTTACCAAAGCAGGTTTTTACACCCTGCTGGGGTATGCGGTAACAAAGTGTGAGATTAAGGGCGCCGACTTTCCCGGCTCAATCCTTGATGCTCCAACAGCATCGACGGGCAGAACGGCATCCCTTCGGGACGCTCAAGCAATGGATGGTGTGACGCACTTCCTGACCCGAAAACTCGCCGGTATCGAGTTGATTTCAATCGATGTTGTGGAGTGAAAAGTCCTATTTAGTAGAAGCATGGAGTGTTCGCTTTTGGCTGTGGATTCAACCGGTCGCGCCGAAGATAGTCTGGATCGAATCTAATCACTGGCTCGCCAGGGGCGCGTCCGAGCGAAATGTTGATTGGCAGCACCAGGCCTGAATTCATCCCTCTATTTGAGTCTTCAGGCGCCGTACCAAGCGGCTATAACAATGAGCGCAAGAAAACAGACCAACTGCACGCTAAAGAAGGTAAATCGAACCGCCACGAACGTATCGGTTTGCACATGGGACACGTGAACCAGAGACTGGCACACGCGAGCGATCAGGACGATTATGGATAAGTAGCTCACTGCAGGGCCGTCGACCCCAAGGGCTGAAATCACGTACACGATGACGGCAAAGACAGGCAGATTTTCCACACAGTTCGCGTGTGCTCTTGTCCCGCGCCGATACCAATCCTCGCCTTCGAGCTGATCGCTTCGGAAAGAAGCAATCGGAACATTCGAGAACAAGATTCTGACCCAGCGATACACCCCGACGGTTGCCATCAACAACAGTAAAGTCCAGGTCGTAAATCCAAGCAGCATCCACATCGGAATCGTCATGGCTGCCATCCTCAATCAATCATTTTCAGCACGTCATCCCACCATCGTGCGACCGACGCGCGGTCGGTCGCCCCTGTCGATCAGTTGCTCATGATGGGTGCCAGTGCGGTCTGAATCCTGGACATCTGTGCTGGCGTTGTCATGCGCGTAAGCAGCCGGCCAAAGTGTGGGTGCTGCACGCCCGAGATAATGTATTGCCAGCGGTAGGCGCTCAGCACGCAGGCTTCGATTTGCGCTGTCTCATCGACACTGAACGATCGTGAAGCATTTCGAATGAAGTAGTCGGCATCGGATGCCGACTGTGCCTGCAGGATTGCGTCGACGGCCGCCACTAGCGCAATCAGATCGTTCACTGCCTGGTCGCGCTCGGCTGGCGAGCGTTTCGCGTGCTCCGCCTTCCACTCCAGTTCATCAAGTACGACGTGCCGGCTTTCATCCTTCCAGTGAAATTTGAAGACATCCTTGAAGAGTGGGCACAACTCCTCGTGCGGGGCGATGCTTTGCACGTAGTGCGTCTGAACAAACAGCTCGATATGACAGGTCAGTGCCAGTACCGACCAGGTGCTGGCCGCAAGTACCGCGCGCGCCACATCGTTTGGATCGGCAACTTGACGATATCCCGCTGGCAATTGCGTACCCATCATCGTCTCAATGCGCCGGAACAGCTCCTGGTGTTTGATCTCGTCGTTGGAAAAGCGCACCAGCGCTTCGAGTGCGAGCTGATCGTCAAATACATGGGCCCGACCTTGATCGAGCATTTTGGCACTGATGAAACGCTCGACCAGGCCAAAAATATACGCATAGGTTCGGCCCTGAATCTGGCTGAGCAGGCGCGCCTCGTCCGCATCGAGAAAGGTCAGGCGATCGATCCGCGATAGTCCGTCGGGCAAGAATTTGCGCGAGAAGTCGAAGCTGCGGCCCTGTAGCAAATCGCGATCGATCTGCCATTCCGCTTTCTTCGATGATCTGACAAGTTGAGCATAACGGGCGGCGTTGCCCGAATCCGGGCTGGGTAGGGTAACTGCGGTGTTCATATTGATCTCCGGCTTCCGTGGTCGAGTTGGAATGGGCCAATTACGGTTAACGCTGGAGTCAATGACCATGGGTGAAGCATCTGAGGATCGTCTCGATCACTGAGTCCACGTTGGTGCTAATCTAGGCCTCGCAGTTCAGGCGGTGAATGACCAGCGCGCCTGATTACATGCTCCGGACTCCGGAAAGGAGGGCTGGCAATTGTTGGATGCGCTATCTGATGTGTTACGTGTGATTCGGCTGTCTGGAGGGGTCTTCCTCGAGGCGGAGTTCACTGCGCCCTGGTGCGTCAACGGAAGAATCTCGGCAGACGATTGCAAACCGTTCCTGGCGGCACCTCGACATGTCATTGCGTCGCATTTTGTCGCCGCTGGGCACATGCAATTGCGAATCGACGATGGCGCCCCCCTCGACGTGCGGGCAGGCGAACTCATTCTGCTTCCCCGCAATGACGTTCATACTTTTGGCAGTGATCTAAGCATTGCGCCCATGTCGGGGCGCGAAGTTATTCAGCCGCCGGAAGTCGGCGGCATTTCACGAATCAAGTACGGCGGGGGCGGCGAGGCCACACAACTATTGTGCGGATTCCTCGGCTCTGAAACACCGTTCAGTCCGTTGCTTTCGTCGCTGCCATCCTTGTTGAAGTTAGATGTCCGCGCGACGGCTTCGGGAGCCTGGATTGAAAGCTCATTCCGTTTCGCTGTCAGTGAGATTGCGGCGGGGCGTGTCGGCTCGACAACGGTCCTCGCCAAATTATCCGAATTGCTGTTCGTCGAAGCCGTCAGCCAGTATGTCGCGAACCTCCCCACTGAGCGGCGCGGGTGGCTGGCGGGTTTGCGAGATCCGCATATCGGGCGCGCACTGGCGCTGCTCCATGCTCGTCCAACCGAGGGCTGGACGGCAGAAGCACTGGCGCTTGAAGTGGGCATGTCGCGCTCGGTATTCGCGGAGCGATTCACGACATTGGTCGGACAGCCACCGATGCAATACCTGACGCTCTGGCGTATGCACGTGGCGGCTCAGCACCTGCGCGAAGGTCGCGGTAATGTGGCGCAAATCGGCTTTGCTGTTGGCTACGAATCCGAAGCCGCGTTCAGTCGCGCATTCAAACGCCAGTTCGGCACATCACCCGGCACCTGGCGCAGACAATCAGCATGAGAAGGCTGCGGATTCCAGGCCATCCGCAGTGGCCGTTGCAGCGGGAACTTCAGGGTACTGGTCAGGTCGATAGGGGCCCTGTATCGGAGATGCCGAGCAGCGCTGGGGCCTGTTTTACGGCCGTGCCGTCCTAGATCAGCCGAGTCCGCCCCCCCTGATGCCAACCAAGAGTTTTCTGCCGGGTCTCATCCTGGTGTTCTGCGCCGTCGTGTCGCTTTGCTCGGTTGCTGCCGAGCGAAGAGCGCCCTCGCAAAGTAACAGCGCATCAACCACGCTAATCGAAACCGCCTCGCGGCAGTATGAAAATGGCCAGTGGGACCAAGCCGCTGCCACGCTGGAGCGTGCCCTGCATATCCAGCCGAACAATCCCGCGACGCTGCATTACCTTGGTGTGTTGCGTCTTCAGCAGGGGCAGTACCAGCAGGCTGAAACGTTGGCGGCGCGCTCGAACATGCGGGTTGGTAGCAACGTCGAGTTACGCAACCGCAACTTCCAATTGATCCAGGCGGCGCAGCAGGCCAAGGCTTCGAGTACCTCACCCAACGCCAAAGAGGACCTGGTCGCAGTACAGAAGGGGCTCGAAGAGGAGGCCCGAAAGCGCCGCGAAGCAGAAATGGCCGCGGCTGAACAACCCAACGCTGGCAACTTCGCTCGCGCAAAGGCAGAGAGGGTATCGGATTTGCCGACGGCTGGCAGACCACAGCCCGAAGAGGAATTGCCAGTGGCTTCCGTCGAGCCAGAGTCCGCTTACGATGAGGTTGAGATTCCCCGCGGCCATTGGCCGCCTCCGGGTAAATGCCGAATCTGGTTTCCTGATCGCCCGCCCGGGCATCAGCCCGCACCCGGCAGCTGCAAGAAGCTGCGATATCGGGTTCCGTCAGGAGCCTATCTGGTGCGCGGTTGAGTTTCTGAGTGTCCTGCGCGTTACCTCCCAGTACTAAAGGAGGTGCCAATGAAAGCTAAAGGACCATTCCAGCCTGGCGTCATAGGTTTAGGCTCAATCCCATGATCAAAAGATAACGGCTGCGATGGCCCATTCACCTCTGCGTCTTAAAACACTGTTCGCCTGAACACTTGATGCAGCACGTCTCCCGCTGAACTTCGTCAATGATGACAATCAGACCCGCCTCACAGCCTGCGATATGAGTAGAAGACCTCACCTGATTTCCGGGTTTCCAGAATAAAAGAGGAATTATCATGAGCAGCACCTTCTTCATCCCATCCGTGAACATGATGGGCATTGGCAGTCTCGACGAAGCAATGCTCGCAATCCGCAAATATGGTTTCCGTAAAGCCTTGATCGTCACTGATGCAGGCCTGGCCAAAGCCGGCGTGGCCGCCAAGGTAGCCAGCCTTCTGGCCCAGCAGGACATCAACTCCACCCTGTTTGATGGCGCCAAACCGAATCCGACGGTCAGCAATGTCGAGAAAGGCCTTGAGCTGCTGGGTCGCAGCGACTGTGATTTCATTATTTCCCTGGGAGGCGGTTCACCCCATGACTGCGCCAAGGGTATTGCCCTGTGCGCCGCCAACGGCGGACACATCAGTGATTACGAAGGCGTGGATCAATCCGCCAAGCCACAGATGCCATTGATCGCGATCAATACCACCGCCGGAACGGCGAGTGAAATGACCCGTTTCTGCATCATTACCGACGAAGTCCGACACGTGAAAATGGCCATCGTCGACCGTAACGTCACTCCACTGTTGTCGGTCAACGATCCTTCGCTGATGGCAGGTATGCCCAAAGGCTTGACCGCTGCCACCGGCATGGACGCGCTGACCCACGCTATCGAAGCCTACGTATCGACTGCGGCAACGCCGATCACCGATGCCTGTGCACTCAAGGCCGTGGAATTGATCTCGGCCAACCTGCGCACTGCCGTTGCCCAGGGTGACGACATGACCGCCCGGGAAAATATGGCCTACGCGCAATTTCTTGCCGGCATGGCCTTCAACAATGCTTCGCTGGGTTATGTCCACGCCATGGCGCACCAATTGGGTGGGTTCTACGACCTGCCGCACGGCGTCTGTAATGCGATCCTGCTGCCCCATGTCGCCAGCTTCAACGCCAGCGTATGCCCGGCCCGGTTTAAAGACATCGCCAACGCCATGGGTGTCGACACCCAGCATCTGGATGCGGAAAAAGGCGCCGCCGCGGCCATCACCGCCATCCGTAAACTGTCTTCGGATATCGGTATTCCGAGCGGCCTCGCCGAACTGGGCGCCAAGGCCGACGATATCCCGATCCTGGCAAGTAATGCCATGAAGGATGCCTGCGGCTTTACCAATCCGCGTCCTGCCAATCAGGACGAGATCGAGCAGATTTTCCATACCGCGATGTAACCGATGTGAAGTGACGCCAGCCAGATCAAAAGCCCCGCCTTCGGTTGAAGTGCGGGGCTTTTTTTTGGTTCTTTACGGGTTACCTGACCGCTATCGACTGTGGATTCAAGGAAACAGTGGTCTGCCATTTCCTGCGATTATCTTTGAGGCGCTTGGTTCGGGACTACGCTGAAGCCATGCGGATCGTCGATCAATTGTGACCCCCTGTTCGCGCTGCGTCCGTCCCTGGAGCGCCCAATGCTGTCCATCACCGCGCGCCTGGTGGCGCTGTTTGTTCTTTGCCTGACGCTTGAAGTGCCAGCCCAGACCAACGCCTGCCCACCTGGCGAGAAACAAGTGTGCCTGGACGGCTGCATCTGCCTGCCCGACGTGGTGCCTGATGGCATCTACCAGATCGCGGCACCTGCCCTGGCGCTGTGGCTGACCCAAGCCCGCGCTGAAGCAGCCAGCGCCGGCATCCAACCCATTCCACCGCGCATCCGGGAGCAACTGCTGCGCTGGTACGACCCCAGCGTTCTCGATACCGCGCGCTACAAAGTGAGCGACAACGGCCAACTCAGCGCCGCCACAGCCATGCTGCAAAACCCCGATGTCGGTGCCGTGACGCTGATCGACATCATCCTCTTCCGGGACGCTCAAGCTGCAGAACAGAACGTCGCGCTCTGGGCTCACGAATTAAAGCATGTGCAGCAGTATCAGGAGTGGGGGGTAGAAGGATTTGCCCAGCGGTATACACAGGATTTCAATGCTGTGGAGGCGCCGGCTTATGCCATACAGGCTGAGGTCAGGCGGTGGGTGCGGGAAGGGACTGACTGAAGAGTAGCGAACCCTGCGGCTCGGCCACCAACAGCAATGACTGCGGCACAGGACTTTGCGGATGCTGCGGCTCCTGCAGGGCGACCAGCTGAAAACCGGCCATGTCCAGCGCATTGATCCAGCTGGACAAGGTGCGCAAGTACCACGGCATGGGTTGCCACTGCCCCTTGAACCCGGCAAAAGTCTCTTCCCGCCAGCCATCCTGATAGTCGCCCGCCGCCACGGTCCACGGATGCAGCGTCTGGATCACCAGCGCGCCGCCAGGGACGAGCAGGGCGTTCATGGCGGCGAGCAGCGGGATGATGTCCTGGTGCAGCAGGGCGAAGTTGGCGCAGATCAGCTCGTAGTCGCTGCCGATGTCCACCTTTGCCTCCATCAACTCTTCATAGCTCGCCAGATGCACCGGCGAAGAGCCCGCCGCCCGCGCCGCCTCGACCAGCGTCGCATCGCCATCCACACCGACCGCCTTGATGCCCCGTTCAGCCAGCGCGCGCAACAGCCAGCCCTCGCCGCAGCCCAGGTCAAGCACGCGCTCGGGCTGGCGGCCCAACACCGCCAGCAGGATTGCCTGGTCGGTGACCTTGAGGCGGCTTTCGATGGCGCCGGTGCGGATGGCTTCAACCCAGGATTGGGCGTTGTGGTGCCAGCTTTGCAGGAGGGTGGATTCGGGGGTGGACATGTCGGTGACCGGAGTTGTTGGTTGGATTAAAGGATAGGACAAGTGCGGGTGGATCGCAGACGCTTTACCGGCGTCCGGTCGAACGCGGCAAGGTCATGCTCATGCTCATGCTCATGCTCATGCTCATGCTCGTGCCCGTGCCCGAACTGGGCGTACTCCTCGAACAAACCTTTTTGCAGGTAGAAGCCAAACGCGTTGGCTTCATCCCTGTTTTTAAATCGACCGTTGATTCACCCGCTGAGTCAGTTCTTGCGCTGACTCCTTGCGTTCGGAGTAGCGGTCAACCAGATCAGGGCGTTCGCGCAGCAGCAACGTGAACTTCACCAGTTCTTCCATGACATCTACCACCCGGTCATAGAGGAAGGACGGTTTCATGCGGTTCCCTTCGTCAAACTCCAGAAAAGCCTTCGGCACGGAAGATTGATTAGGGATTGTGAACATCCGCATCCAGCGTCCCAGCACGCGAAGCTGATTCACCGCGTTAAAGGATTGTGAACCGCCGCTGACCTGCATGACGGCGAGCGTTTTCCCTTGGGTCGGGCGAACGGCGCCTAACGCCAGCGGCACCCAGTCTATCTGCGCCTTGAATACGGCAGACATGGACCCGTGACGCTCAGGTGAACACCAGACCTGTCCTTCAGACCATTGCATCAGCTCAAGCAATTCCTGAACTTTCGGGTGATCGTTGGGTGCGTCGTCCGGTAGCGGGAGTCCCGATGGATTGAAGATCCGCGTTTCTGCACCGAAGTGTTCGAGCAGCCGGGCTGCTTCTTCGACCAGCAACCGACTGAATGACCGTGCGCGGGTCGACCCGTACAGCAACAGGATTCGTGGCTTGTGTTGGCCGTCACCTCTGGCAATGGGTTGAATCAATGACGCGTCGAGATTAGGCAGTGAGTGGGTCATGGGGGCTCCCGTTACAGCGTGCTGATGCGGTCGAGTTCGCGTTTAAGTGCATCGCGATCCAGTTGGGCGAAGGGCAGGGCGAGGAATGCCCGGCAGCGTGTTTCGATGCGCGCAAGCGTCGAGTGGAATGCAGCGGCGACGACCGTCTCGTCACCCTTCACGTCTGATGGATCTTCCAGCCCCCAATGGGCCTTCAGGGCCGGTCCGAAGTAGACCGGGCAGGCTTCACCGGCGGCCTTGTCGCAGACGGTGATGACAATGTCCGGTGGATTGGCCTCGAAGGCGTCGTTTCCTTTGCTGCTTAACCCGTCGATCGCAATCCCGGCCTCTTGCAACGTGGTCAGGCTGCGCGGCAGAACCTGTCCTTTGGGGAAGCTGCCGGCGCTGATCGCCTGGAAGCCTTGCGGTGCGAGGTGATTGAACATCGCTTCGGACAAAATGCTGCGGCAGCTATTGGCGGTACACATGAACAGAACGCGCATGACGACTCCTCTTTCCAGACGGGCAGGTGCTAAACGCCCAGGCGCAAGGCCAGGGCAGATAAGGTGATGAACAGAATCGGCAGCGTCAGAACGACACCCACCTTGAAGTAATAACCCCAGGTGATGCGGATGCCCTTGCGCTCCAGAACGTGCAGCCAGAGCAGTGTTGCCAGGCTACCGATGGGGGTGATTTTCGGGCCCAGATCAGAGCCGATGACATTGGCGTAGATCATGGCTTCACGCACCACACCGGTGGCGTCACTGGCCTGGATCGACAGCGCACCCACCAACACCGTAGGCATGTTGTTCATGCCGGATGACAGCAACGCCGTGAGAAAACCAGTCCCCAACGCGGCGCCCCAGATGCCGAATTCGGCAAAGTAGTTCAGGGCTACCGTCAGATAGGTTGTCAGGCCAGCGTTTTTGAGCCCATAAACCACCAGGTACATGCCCAGCGAAAAGGTCACGACCTGCCATGGCGCTTCACGCAATACGCGTCGGGTTGAAATCACATGCCCACGCGCCGCAACGGCGAACAGCATCGCGGCGCAGACAGCCGCAATGGCACTGATCGGAATGCCCAGAGGCTCCAGCGCAAACAGTCCAATCAGCAACAAACCCAGAACAATCCAGCCGACGCGAAACGTCAGCGGGTCTCGCACGGCCCGTTGTGGATCTTGTAGATCATCCAGTGAATAGCGTTCGGGTATGTCACGACGGAAAAACCAATACAGCACCCCGAGGGTGGAGCCCACGGCAACGAAATTGACCGGGACCATGACCGAAGCGTACTCGCTGAAGCCCAGGCCGAAGTAGTCGGCTGAAACGATATTGACGAGATTCGACACCACCAGGGGCAGGCTGGCCGTGTCGGCAATAAAGCCCGCTGCCATGACAAACGCCAAAGTGGACGCTGGCGAAAAGCGCAGGGCAAGCAAAATTGAAATAACGATGGGGGTCAGTATCAGCGCCGCACCGTCATTGGCAAACAGGGCGGAAACGGCTGCGCCCAGTAGCACCGTGAAAGCGAACAGGCGACGGCCATCGCCCTTGGCCCAGCGTGCCACATGCAGTGCGGCCCACTGAAAGAAGCCTGCCTCATCAAGCAACAAACTAATGATGATGACCGCGATAAACGTAGCGGTGGCGTTCCAGACAATGCCCCACACCAGTGGAATATCGTCCAGCGTCACGACGCCTGCAATCAGTGCAAGAGCCGCCCCCAAGGAGGCGCTCCAGCCGACACCCAGCCCCTTGGGCTGCCAGATGACCAACACAATGGTGACGAGAAAAATGGCGAACGCAGTAAACATGAGCAGTCTCGATGGGTGATGGGTCAGCAGCAGGCGGCAGTGTTGACAGGACGGTCGCCCATTGCTTTGAGTCGAGTGCTGTTTGCCTCAAGCCAGTCGGCGTTGGCTTCCAGTGTTGTCTCAAGAATGGTGCGAACCCACTTTGGCAGTTCGGGGTTGAGCCGGTAATACACCCACTGACCCTGACGGCGGTCTAGCAGCAGGCCACCTGCTCGGAGCTGGGCCAGGTGGCGGGAGATTTTGGGCTGACTGTCGTCCAGGGCGCAGACCAACTCGCAGACGCATAACTCTCCCTCACGGGTGATCAGCAAGGTGGCCCGCGTGCGAGTTTCGTCGGACAGGCATTTGAATACGGCGGCAGGGTTCAGCATGGAGGCGTCTTCAATACATGTGGTTATCCGAATATACGTTTATCCGTATGTATCGAGCAAGCCAAAATCAGATCGACGTCAGTAAGACGATCTGTCGGAAGTGACTTTGCAAAGGGGCTTGAATCAGTGAATGGCTGCTTCTGGGCCTTTTGCTGTCTGTCGCGACAGTTGTATCGCGGTCGGTGCCAGCCTAGGAATGAATGCTCATCTTGAAAATGCAATTGCAAATTTGTATCATTCGTTTTCAATTCAGCGAAGCAGGGAACGCAGCGCCAAAACAATAATAAGGTCAAGTCAATGCTCAAAATGCTTCTCGTATACGGTCATCTGCTTGCTACGTGTATTGCCTTGGGGAGGGTGCTGCAGGCGGATCACAAGCTTTGGAGTTGGCGCAAGGAAATACTGGACCAGGCGAGGCTTGAGTACCTTGATGAAACTCAGAGGATCGTCAGCCTCGCACTACTGGCCCTTTGGGTAAGCGGACTGTTGCTGGTGCTTCAGGGTTATCTCAATGAAGGCGACGCGTATCTGCTCAATCAGAAACTCTGGGCCAAGGTAACTGTCGTCGCGCTGCTTAGCCTCAACGGTGCATTACTGCATCGAGTCGGCTTCCCGTTGCTGCAAAAGGCTCCATTCGTCGCACTGCGCAGTGCAGGCCGCACGCGGCTCGCCTTGTTGGGTGCGCTTTCCATGAGCGGTTGGCTATTCGCCGCTTTCCTGGGGGTGGCTCGAGCCTGGAATCACGTGTTGCCTTATCTACATGTGATGGGCGCATTCGCCGCATTCTCGTTACTGGCTTGTTGCGTGGCACTTGCAGTTGCCGGTAGGGCGGGCAGTGTCGGTGCACAAAAATCCTCGATACCGGGGTAGCTATCAATAATGTGCAGTTGGCTCTGAGGGATCGTACGGAAACCGCAGTTGCTCGTTATTGCTGCAGATTTATGGCCGTGCCGGTTGGCTGGCCGCTCCAATGGGCGGCCGCGAATTCACTGGACATTGCATTCGATACGGAGATGACTGCGCAACTCCAAGCGGAGGTGCATCATGCTGCTCAAGAAATGTTTGTGGGCTCTGGCAATTGGCGTGTTAATCAGATGCCTTCGGTCATGACGCGACTGGCGTTCGGTCAAGTGATTGACCGCGAACCGAACGGCCCGCTTTCACTGCCCCTCTATTAATTTTTGCACTCTGCCAACACCACTTTGCAGGTATTGGGCGTGCCACCGGATCGGCCGGCATAGCGTATGCAATTATCCAGGGATTTTTTGCGTGCCATGTTCAAGTTGGAGCCCCAAGCCAGGCCGCCATCGCCGGCAGTGGGTAGTGCTTTTGCATAGCAGCTGTCGCCTATGCTTGAGGTCGAATAGTGAGCCGTGGAAGCTTTGCCTGTACATCCCGCTGTCAGCGCCAGGTTGATGGCGAGCAGGGAGAGCAGGCCCCATGACGAGCATCGGCGTGCTGTTTTTCCGGTCATCCCATCTCCCCTGTATCAAGAGGCTAGAGGCATGTTTGTGGTTGTGCTTCATTCAGATTAGACGCTGTTGTGCCCGCCCCAGGGTCGGTTTAGCGGAATTAGCGCATTTGGGTCATTCTTGCTGACAGCCGGAGTAAACCGTACGACAGCGAGCGGCGATCCGTTTGCGCACAGCGTGGCCTTCCGGCAGCTATTGCCGAACGCTGCCAGTCACCAGAATTCTCCCGCAACAACAGCGCTCGCTGGACGCCATAACCGCGCCTATGGCATCGTCGAAAAAATACGCCATGTAGTAAACAGGATAAAAACAATGGAGGAGGGTGATGAGGTCGGCGCCAAAGCGTCGATGGCGACGCTGAAGGCGTTCAATCGTTGCGTGTTGCACCTGGGTCGCCTTGCCCGAGATCGCGGCGCCTCCCAATTCATCGCAGACGGCTTGCAAGCCTTCCGTCAACTGGTGCCCTTCGCTTCGGCATGGTGGGGCGAGATGTCTGCGTCAGGCGTTAATGCGCCTCCCAAAAGCTGGATGCACGGACGGATCAATCTGCCCGAATCGTTTGCCACCGAATGGCACAAGAGTGCGGGTAACGACAAATTCTCCCATGACACCTTGAGTCGACCCGGTGAGGTGGTGCGCGACATCGGGTTCACCGATCCCTGTGAGGAGGTGAACGACTTCGCACGGCGCCACGACCTCTACCACGTGATGTGCATCACCTTCGAGTTACCCGAAAGCGGCTTGATGTTCTTCGTCTGTCTCTACCGTGGCAGTGATGCGCCTGCGTTCAACGACAGCGAGGACGGGTTGTTTTCGGCGTTCTGCGACCATCTGTTGCAGTTGTGGCGCTTTCAGGTGCAGGACATGATTCGCTGCGACACGGGCAACGGGGCGAGTGACTTCGGGGTCGCCCGGATGGACGGCAGTTTGCTGTATGTGGGCGCAAGTCTGTGCGCCGCCATTCAGCGCGAGTTACCCGGGTGGAGCGGTTCAATGCTTCCCTTTGATGTCATCGCACAACTGCAAAAGGCGCCGTGTGTGATTCGCCTCGGTCGTTGTGCGCTGACGCTGAGTCCTAACGCCGAACATGTGATTCTGTCGCTCGAATCACAGTCGCGCGGGGCGATGCTGGCGCCACGCGAGCGCACGGCTGCGATGCTGTTCGCCGCCGGCCACTCCTATAAGGAAATTGCCAAAATCCTTGCACTGAGTCCGGCCACAGTGCGCACTTATCTGCGCAACTGCTACTTGCAGCTCGGCGTGAAGAGCAAAGTGGAGCTGGGTTCTGTCCTGCGGTCATCGACCTCGCTTGCGGAAACTGCACGTCGTAATTAAGCGCAGCGCCTTAAGCCATAACGCATACCTTGTAGCAGCTGCCGAACGCAGCCTTCGGCAGCTGCTACAAAGTATGCGTTGCTGCTCAACTGACCGGTATTTGCCTTACCCCTCCTCATTTGTGGAGGTCCATCCGACCGCCGCGCTCTATAGGGTATGCCCTGCATATCAGGGGCTTGCGACCGTCCGTTCGGGCCACTTCCAAAACTATAAAAACAGAGGTGAGGCAGTTGAAATTTTCCAGGCTATTTATCGCCATTGCCGCGACAACGGCATTTTCCTGTGTGGCGCTGGTGGGGTGTCAGACACACGCTTCGACAGGCGCCGACATGGTCATGCGCAACGGCTATGTCTACACCGTCGACGGCAAGAATTCCGTGCAGCAGGCGATCGCGGTCACGGGTGGGAAGATCGTGTATGTCGGCAGCGATGCAGGGGTTTCCTCTTACATCGGTACGCAGACACAGCTGGTCGATCTGGCCGGCCGCATGGTGATGCCAGGCTTCATCGATGCGCACATGCATCCGGGAGACGGCGGTCGCGCCATGACGTTGTGCGACCTGAAATACCAGACGATGACCCGCAAGGTTTTCCAGGAAACCATTCAGGCGTGCCTGGATGCCGACAAGGACAAAGGCCCCGATGTCTGGCTCGAAGTGGGTAGCTGGGACCGAATTGGCATGACCGGACTCGACGGCGATCCCGACAAGTCGACACTGGACGCGCTCAAGACCAACCGTCCAATTCAAGTCCGTTCCACCGACTTCCATACGGTGCTGACCAACTCTCGCGGCCTGGCGGTCGCCGGCATCAACAAGCACACGACCAATCCCGGTGATGGCAAGTACCTGCGCGACAGCGCCGGCAACCCGAACGGCATCTGCGAAGACGGAGCCGCCGAGGCCATCGCCGCCGTGGTGCCGCCCGCCACCGATGCAGAGAAACTCAATCAAACCCGCGCGGCGCTCGACGCCATGCGTCAGCAAGGCATCACCAGTTTCTTCGATGCCTTGTCGGGGCCGGAAAACGGCAAAGCGTTTACCACCCTGCAGCAGTCGGGTGAGCTGACGGCCCGGGCCTTGCTGGCGATCAAACTTGACCCTGCCGCCGCGGCTGCCGACCCGGACAAAACCATCGCCGAGGCCAAGGCACTGGCCACCACCTATGACCAGGGCGAAGCGAAACCGGCGCCGGGCGTGAGCATGCGCCACGTCAAATTGTTCATGGACGGCATCATCAACGCACCAGCCGACACGGGTGCCATGTTGAAGCCGTACCTGCGCAATGTCGGCACCGATACGGCGCCGAAGTGGACCCCCGGCAAGAACACCGGTGAGCTTTACTTCCCGCCGCAAGTGCTCAACCCGCTGCTGCTGAAGGCCGTTCAGGCCGGCCTCGATCCGCACCTTCACGCTACCGGAGACCGCGCGGTGCGTGACTCTCTGAACGGCATCGAATACGTGCGCCAGCAACTGCCAGGCAATGGCTTCCGCCCAGCCATTACTCACAACGAGTCGGTGGACCCTGCCGACTATGCGCGCTTCAAGGCGCTCGACGTGACCGCCAACATGTCCTTCCAGTGGGCCCAGCAGGCACCCTCTATGGTCGACGGTACTAACGAGCATCTGGGGGCTGCACGATTTGCCCGCATGGAGCCGTCCGGCAGCATCGCCCGTGCTGGCGGCCGCGTTGCGTATGGCAGCGACTGGCCGGTCGACCCGCTCGACGAGTTCCTGGCGCTGAAGATCGGTGTTACCCGCTCCGGCGATCCGCTGAACCCGCACAGTTACGGCCTCCAGTATGCGGGCAGGCTGAATGCCGACCCGGCGCTGTCGCGCACGGAAGTGCTGCGCACCATCACCATGAACGCTGCCGAGCAGCTGAAACTGGACGCTGTCGTCGGTTCGGTCGAGGTCGGCAAGTTCGCCGACTTGATCGTTCTGGACAAGAACTTCATGCAGGTCCCCGAGGAGGAGTTGGCTCGAAATAACGTGCTGCTGACGGTAGTGGGCGGCCAGGTCGTGTGGGCCAAGGCGCCGTTCGTTGGCCTTGATCCGAAGGCGTTGTCCCAGGCATCAGCCGCCCGCCCAGCCCAATAAAAACAAGAGAGCGTTCCGATGCAGCGATTTATTCCAAACCTGTTGGCCGCAGCCCTGGCCTTTTCCTCGGTGCACGCCATGGCCGCCGCTGACCTTGTGTTGTTCAACGGCAAGGTGTTCACCGCCGAACCCGGTCAGGGACTGGTCCAGGCCGTGGCCGTGCAAGACGGCAAGATTCTCAAGGTGGGCAGTAATGCCGAGATCAACGCCTTGGCCGACCCCCGCACGCAACGGATCGATCTGGCGGGCAAGGTGCTGATGCCAGGAATGATTGATACCCACAGTCACCCGGTGGTGGCGGCCTTCGACAGCATGGGGGCGAACCTGCTGGATGAAGTCAAACCGTTGCCGGAGCTTGAACAGTGGATTATCGAACAGGATCAGGCGGGCGTTGCCCGTGCCGGTGACGTGATCAGCATCGCTGGGGTCAGTTCGGCTTATTGGGACAAGAGCCGTGAGCTGGGCCAGCGTTTCAATCAGGGACGCTGGGTGGATCAACCGGTGGTCCTCAGCGGGATCGACGGGCACACCGGCTGGGCCAACAACGCCATACTCAAGCGTCTGAAAATCGACGCGACTCTGGTAAAAGGCCTGTCGGAACAGGATCGTAGCTATGTGGGGCACGACGCGGCTTTCACCCCCAATGGTTATTTTGCCGAGTCTCGCTGGGACCTGGTACGCAGCCAGCTCCCCGCGCCCAGCGACGAGATCATGTTGAAAGCCGCCCGCGAGGCGGTGAAGGTCAATAATCAATACGGCGTCACCGCCTGGATGGACGCGGCGGCGAATGCCGGCAGTGGCGATTCGTTGTTCGATTTCAAGGCAACCGAGCAAAGTTACGGTGTGCTGCCGCTATACCGCGAACTGGCAGAGAAGGGCGAGCTCAATGCCCACGTCGCTGCGCTGCTGTTGGCCAACCCGAAAAGCCGACCGGCCGACCTGGAGGTGCTGGCCAAGGTGATGAAGAAATTCGAGGGTGTACCCAACCTGAGTTTTCCTGGCATCAAAGTCTTCGCTGACGGCGTTCTCGAGTTTCCGGGGCAGACGGCAGCGGTCATCGTTCCCTTCAAGAACAGCCATAAAAACGGTCAACTGCTGATCGACCCCGCGCACTTCGGTGAGTTGGTCGTGGCAGCGGAGAAGCGCGACTGGATCGTGCACATGCACGCGGTTGGCGACCGTGCGGTGCGTGAATCACTCAATGGTTTTGCCTACGCGCGCAAACTCAACCCGACACCCGTGGCTCATAGCATCAGCCACCTGCAACTGGTCAACCCGAAAGAGTTTCCGCGCTTCAAGCAACTTGGCGTGATCGCCTCCATGCAATTGCTGTGGGCCACCGGCGAGAGTTACACCGTCGAGCTCGTCAAACCCTATATCAGCGCGTTTGCTTACGGTTATCAGTATCCCGCCAAGTCCCTGCATAACGCCGGTGCGGTCATCGCCGGTGGCAGTGACTGGCCGGTATCCAGCCCCAATCCATGGAATGCCATCGCTCAGGCCAGCACGCGCAAAGGGCCGCTGGGCGTGTTGAATGCCAAGGAAAGCATCGATCGCCAGACCATGTTCTACGCCTACACGCTCAATGCCGCCAAGGCCCTGCGCCTGGAACAGCAGATTGGTTCGCTGACACCCGGCAAACAGGCCGATCTGATCATCCTCGACCGCGATGTCTTCAAGGTCAGCGATGACGAACTGTTCGACACCAAGGTCCTGAAGACCTTCTTCGCCGGCAAAGAGGTGTACGCGCCCGCGTCCTGACCCTCCGTTCACCCGCACCACGCAAAAGACGCCTGGCTCCTCGTATGGCGAGGGGCTCGGCATCGCCATGGCTGAAATAACCTGCACCTCCATAACAATAAGAGACTTGTATGAACGCACGCTCAGTATTGACCCTTGCCACGCTTGTATTGGCCCCTCTGACCACCCAGGCACTGACACTCAACGATGACTTCAATCTGGACATGACCCTGGGAGTCATCAGCGACTACCGAACCCGTGGCATTTCGCAAACCCTGGGTGATCCGGCGGCTCAGGCCGGCGCCACGCTGGTGCACAGCAGCGGCCTGTACGTGGGCGCCTGGACCTCGAATGTCGATTTCGGCGGCGAGTTCAAGACGCGGCAGGAACTCGAGTATTACGCGGGCTACTACTGGCAGGCGACCGAGGCCATCAGCCTCGATTTGGGGTACATCAAGTACGACTATCCAAAAGAGAGCCAATTCAACCTGAGTGAGGTCTACGCCGTCCTGGACGTTTATGGCGTGAAGCTCGGCGCTTACTACTCAAACGATACGCCGAACTTCTTTGGCGAGGACCAGGACACCCTTTACACCTACCTCAGCTACAAAATCGCATTGCCGGCCGAAATCGGCCTGGACCTGCGCGTGGGTCGCAACGATGTCAAAGACCCGGCTTTCTGGTCCGCCAACGGCGAAAGCCGTGATGCCTACAGCGAGTGGGAAGCCAAGTTGACCCGTGACTTCGTGGGCGTGACCTGGGGCCTTAGCTACATTGATACCGACCTGTCGAAAAGCGAATGCACGAGCTGGTACGGCTATGGTGATTTGTGCACCGCCACTGTGGTTGCCAGTGCCAGCAAGGCGTTCTAAGCGTTCGAGCCCACACCATAAAAACAAGCGCCTCAAAGGAAAACAGCGTAATGACCAAGGTCAACGACAGTCAGCAGCGAAGTCCCCTGATCGAGACACGTTCGATCGATTACATCCCCGAAGCCGAGCGTCATGGCAGCCTCTACAGCCAGTTCACCCTGTGGCTCGGCGCCAACCTGCAGATCACGGCGATCGTCACCGGCGCCCTGGCCGTGGTGCTGGGCGGCGATGTGTTCTGGTCACTCATCGGCTTGCTGATCGGCCAGGTGCTCGGCGGTACAGTGGTGGCCCTGCACGCGGCGCAAGGACCGAAGCTTGGGCTGCCGCAGATGATCTCCAGTCGTGTGCAGTTCGGGGTCTATGGGGCGGCCATTCCGATTGTGCTGGTGTGCCTGATGTACCTCGGTTTCAGCGCCACCGGCGCGGTGTTGTCGGGGCAGGCGATTGCCCAGTTGATCCATGTCAGCGATAGCGCGGGCATCCTGATTTTCGCCTCCTGCATCGCGTTTCTGACGATCTTCGGTTACCGGGTCATCCACCTGGTCGGCCGGGTGGCCAGCGTGCTGGGCATCATCGCCTTCGTCTATCTGTTTACCCGGTTGATGACCCTCAACGATATCGGCCTGTTGCTGGAAAACCGTCACTTCGGCTGGAGTACTTTCCTGCTGGCGGTGTCGTTGTCCGCCTCCTGGCAGATCGCTTTTGGCCCTTATGTGGCTGACTACTCACGCTACCTGCCGAGCAAGACCTCGTCGTGGAAGACGTTCGCTGCCGTCGGGCTTGGCACGGTGCTGGGCGCCCAGGCGTCCATGGTGCTGGGGGTGTTCGCCGCGGCGTTGGCCGGTGCGAACTTCCGCGGTCACGAGGTGGCGACCATCGTCGGGTTGGGCAGCACCGGTGTGATGGCGTCCCTGCTGTACTTGAGCGTGGTGTTCGGCAAGGTCACGGTATCCACGCTCAACGCTTATGGCAGCTTCATGTGCGTGGCCACCATCATCAGCGGTTTCCGCAGTCGTCTGGAGATATCCGCCCGGCAGCGCATGGTGTTTGTGTTGGTGATTGTCGCGGCATCCACCACGCTCGCGTTGCTGGGGCAGTACTCGTTTTTGAATACCTTCAAGTACTTCATCCTGTTTTTGCTGACCTTCTTCACACCGTGGAGCGCGATCAATCTGGTGGATTACTACTTCATCAACAAAGAACGCTATGACATCCCGGCGCTGTCCGATCCGGCGGGCCGTTATGGCCGCTGGAACGTGCGCGGGATCAGCGTGTATGTCATCGGTGTTTTGATCCAGTTGCCCTTCGTCGATACGCACTTCTACTCCGGGCCGATGGTCGCGCAGCTCGGCGGTGTCGATATTTCCTGGATTGTTGGTCTGGTGGTGCCGGGGATTCTTTATTACGGGCTGGCCAGGACATCAATGCCGGCGGTGGCCCCTGCGCGGAACTGAAAGGCCTTAAGGATTAGGTGAACCCCAAAAGATCGCAGCCTGCACCTGAGCTGCCGCAGGCTGCGATCTTTTGATCTACATTTCCCTTTTCACGCTCATCAAATCAATCCGCAAGGAGACGATCAACATGGACATCCAGGCCCTGCGCGCCGACGCATCCCACCTCGATAAAATCGCCAACCTCTTCGACGCCTATCGAGGCTTCTACGGCCAGCCGTCGAACCTGTCGCAGTCTCGCGACTTCATTGGCGAGCGCATTGCCCGGGACGAATCCGCGATTTTCTTCGCCCAGGCACCCAACGGCGAGGCGCTGGGTTTCGTGCAGTTGTTCCCCACGTTCTCCTCCATCGACGCGCACCGCACCTGGCTGCTTGGCGACCTCTTCACAACACCCGCCGCCCGAGGGCAAGGGGTCGGCACGTTGCTGATGAACACTGCGCGAGCCTTTGCGTTGTTGACCGGTGCCAAAGGCATGGTGCTGGAAACGGCCACGGACAATGTCGGCGCGCAACGGTTGTATGAATCGCAGGGTTATGTGCGCGATACGGGTTACTACACCTACTGCCTCGATTTGAAGCAACGCTGAGCCAACCGCTGCCGGTTACATCAACTCGTGCAGGAATGCAGCTTGGGCCTTGGGGCACGTGAGGATGCGGTAACGTGTGCTACGGGAAACATCACGGTCCCGAAAGCGCTCATACACCGCCTGGAAAACTTCACGGTTCAATGCGGGGTGCTGATGCTTCAGGTAGCGCTCACAGCACGCGTTGTAGTGTTCAACAGATATGAACTTGTTGAACCAGAAGCGATAGAAGTAACCCAGCAGAAACCCCAGGCTGAAGTCGTGATCCAGCACCGAATGCGCGCAGCATTCGAAATCGATAAGGCGCAGCCTGCTATCGGGGCCGATCAGGATGTTCTTGGGGTGCGGGTCCATGTGCACAAACCCCTCGACCAGCGTCTGCCCAAACAGATGGAAAATGTCCAACAGCAGGGTTTGCGCCTGCTCGGGTTGGGCGATCAGTCGTTCATCGACGCTGCAATGGTTGTCGAAAAAACTGACCAGCAAATACTCTTTCTTGAGAAACGGAAAACGTCCGACGTGGCCGAATGCAGCCACTCTGGGCGATGACTCCGACTTGGCGGACACAACGGACAGATTGATGAATTCGTTGGTCAGGTCATGCAGCCCGAACACACGCTTGAGGCCCAGGAAATTCTGCAGCTGCTTTTTCCAGTGGGTCAGGCGGTTGTGTTTCAACACCCATTTGCGCTCACCTTGGAGCAGGAACACGCTGCGGGTTTGCTCGGGAATATCCAGCAACGCATGTTGATCTGGCTTGGCAAAAAAACGCTGAAGCACCGTTACCAGTTCGTTCTGATCAGACGGATCGACATGGAAGGTGACGCCAGCAATCTTTTGCTGATTCACAGGGGAAGTAAGGTGTCTGAGGTGACGTATGTAAAGTCCCTGCTAATGCTTTCTGGTCCATAAAACGCCGGCAATCGAGCGCGACGCTTTGTCGTTATCGGCAGGACGCTGCAGACCCTTACTCACAGGGTTGATTTTTTATCGTTGGGTTAGCTGCACGTACGCCGCATCGGTGCTTTCCGAGACGCCAAAGGTTGACTTGCCGTAGTCCAACAGGACGGCACCGCGTGGGTGGTTGAAGCGGTATTTACCGGCGACTTTGGCCTGCATCTGGCCCAGCGAGTTGTCGGTGCCGGCCAGCGGCGTGGCCTTGGAGCGGGTCCAGCCGGGGCTAACTTCGACCTGCAGCAAGTCGCCCAGGTCTTTGGGTTGGGTGAATGCGGCCATGGGCTGTTCTGGCTGGCTGGCTGGCGGTTTCGGCGAGGCTGTCGATGGCCCACGACGGGGCGACCTGGTCGGCGGTGTCTTTGTTGAATTGGCCGATGAGCCATTCGCGGAAGCGGCGCCAGAGGTCGGCGCTGAGGTAGTGGCCGTGGTCGCTGAATTCGATGACGCCTTGCTCGTCGTCGGCGAGTTCTATGGGGCGTAGGCCTTTCACCGATGGTGGTTGCGCGCCGAGAAAGCCGACGTGGCGTAGGTAGTAGACGCCGGGCACGGGGTTGTTGGCGGCGTCTGGGTGGTAGAAGGAGGCGGAGATTTTTTTGTAGCTGCCTTTGGCGACTTGTTCGGCGAAGGTGGCGTCGACTTGTTGGGGTTCGGCGATCAGGCCTTGGGCGGTGGCGGATAGGGATTTGACCCAGCCGGCGGCCGGGGCGTCGTGCTGGGGATGGCCGATGACCATGGGGGCTTCGTGGAGCGATGGGTTGTAGGCTGCGACGGTGGCGGTTAGGTCGGATTCGGTGAAGTTGAAGCTGGTGCCACACATGGCGGTGTGGGTGCCGGGTTTGAAGATGTGGAGGGGTTTCATGGTTGTGCGCTGCACTGGAGTAATGAGCAGAGCGTGGGCTTGAAAGTGGTTTGGGGCTTTTAATCGGGTTTAAAGGGTTTGGGTGGGAGTGCCAGGCGAGATTCGCGGCGGGTGTGATGGTTTTAATGAGCGAGATGAGATGGGAAGTGATGACGAGAGGAGCCAGTGCTGCGCTATGCGGCTGGCTGGCTTTATAAATCATTTACGTCGTGTTGTTCGCTCAACCGTGAGCCGACACGCAGTGTACCGTTGCTTGTGCCTTCTAAGACGACTGTGTAAAGCCTTCGGGTCTGGTCTTGGTCTGAGCTATAGCTAACGGGGAGAGCCATTGGTTTCAGTGGTGGAAACTGGGCGATTACTGCTGGTTACAATGGACGGCTGTTGACCCGAAGCGGGCCGTGATGGAGGGCACAAGTCGGCCATTAGCTGCCGATCAGCGGTGCCTACAAAATCAAAGGCGAGCCCTAGTGTAGAATTCACTCGCTCGCTCACATCCTCCGCTTTATCGCAGTGCAGGATGACAGTCCTTTGGTGTGAGCGAGCCGCTATCATCTACAGCCCGCAACACTACATATACCTAAGGCTTGGCTCGGTCCCATTGACACTCTTTCAACCTGTCTGCGTCAGTTCCGCTGTCTTTTCGCATGTCGATGTTGCCATCTGCGTCTAGGTAGATGTCGGTATTGGGCCAATTCGGCGAAATGCTGATGCAATGGTTACGCCCCTCTTTTTTGCTCCACCACGAAAACTCCATGAAGAATTCGTCGTCTGGGAAAAGCACCCCATTATCAACAGCACCGCCTCCAGGAAGCATTCCACCTTTGTAAATCCGGTCATTAACATTCCAGATGTACCGAAGCTCATCTTGCCCAGCTTTAGAGTAGTGAACATTTACGGTCGGCAAAGCTATGTCCCAGTGAGTGACCACTAAATACAACACCGGTATCCACAATATCCGCTTGAACCATGTCCGACGCTTACTGGCATTTATGGGCACGGATTCCATCCCCCCAGTTCGCTGCTGGTACGGCCAACACTTCATCCATGATCATCTTCGCGGTTACTCCCCCTGTGGGATGCTGTTTGGCCAGCTTCATCCCAATTTCAATGGAAACCCTATCGGCAACGTCGTCCCATGATCGCGGTTCAGTCCAGGGACTCGCCGTAGTATGTGGACCGGGATGCACTCTCTCCTCTTCAGGCTTGCTCATCTCGCCAGCTTTGGTAGCGGCGTCAGACAAAAATTGTGCAGCCTCTGCTCCATCCAGTAACTCGCTCTCTGACAAGCCTCCTATGATTCCAACATACCCATAGTGGATGTTCGACCAGATGTCGTAAAAGTACTCATAGGCTCCCTGTTTATGGTGCAGACCAACAAACAGCTTACGAAGCTTCGGTTTGTGATCCCAATCCATATGTGGGCCTACTTTACTTGCCCAGATTGCCCAGGACGTAGCTGTGTCTCTATATTTGTTCAGGGCACGGGCTACTGGTCCGCCCAAGCCCGTGAGGCGCGGAGGCTCCCTATCTGGGGAAGCGGAATCATAGTTATTAAGCCGTTGCATCTCTAAAACTTCCGAACTCAATATATTTCGGTTCATCTCACCGGCAATGTAGCTGGCCAGCCCTTCCATTTCGTCAGGATCTTTGCAAACGACAGGTTCCGCCTCCGGCCCTGGCTTTGTGTCAGGCTGTTTAGCAGCCGCCTTAGAATCTACAAGGGCATTTGCTGCGGTTGCCTTCTCCTTCAGTTTTGGATCAGCCAGCAGTGTGGCCATTTTCTCATCGTCCACAGTGCCGTCTGGTCGGAATGCTCCGAGAGCCATGAAATTGATGATTGTTGCACCACCAGCATCCCCCATGACAAATCCACCGCCAACATCGCTTGACCCGGTGATGATGGTTCCGCCATGACTGGTTGGACTGCCCAAGTGAGCCATAGGACGGCCGTTCACTTGAATGGAAGGAAAGCCGGTCGTGATAACAGCACCACACCCACAGGTATCGCCTACGCGAGCAGAACCCATGAAGTTGATGTTCGTGTCAGCGGAGGCAGTGGAAATCGGGGTAGTACCGTGTCCCGGTAATGGGCAGACATGTTTGTCACCCAATCGAGCAGAGGAAATCATTCGTCGTCGTTGTCGTACATAAAAAGCCCCCGTCGGTGGAGGCGAAGAGCATTTTGCAGGCGCCGCGACGCATGTGATGGTGAGCGCTCTGTAGGAAAGATCTGAACTTAAGTAACTCCATACGACGTGCGCCTTTGGACCAGAAGTGGATGGTCGTCCTACGCTTGCTTCCGGCCATGAGCGGCACTCGAACACATCACCCTGATCGGCTGTTTTGTAGGACGAAGCAGTCACCGATGTTCCGCTGCCAACATTGACCTGAACTGAGAAATGATCTCTGAAGATAGCCCGGCACCTTCGAACACTGCGCAGGTGAAGCTAACGGGTGCAGGGCCTGGAGCAGTTATGATGCGGTCTGCAACCACGGCTACCGGACTGTTTCGATAAAGCGTGCGCCCTTCATAACCTACGGCATTCTGTTGTAAGAAGTCAGCGCTGTTCGAGGTATGAGGAACCGTGTCGAGAAGCCCGGCCCTAGCAAGTGCCAGCGTTCCCCCACAGATACCGGCAATTGTCGCTCCACTTAAACGACTAGCATGAAGAAAGTCTCGAATATCCGGTGCTTCTGCACGTTCCCAGACCATTCCTCCAATGACGACAACAACGTCCGGTTTCCAGTCCAGACATTGTTGCAAACTGCTATCGACAGTTACAGCTAATCCACCCTGCGAGCGGAACTGCCCCGTAGCAGGAGTGAAAAACCTGACGTCGATCCCGTAAAACGGGGACGCAGTTCCAGCAATGAAAGCATATTCCCAGTCCGCAAAACCGGGTGTCAGTATCAATCCCACACGTGCCATCAGTCAGAATCCTCCATGAATGCCAATAACATATGGCGACAACAAACATACATCAAGGGCTGCTTTGGGTCGGTTTCGGTCCATGGTGACAGACAAAAATCGGCCAGAAGCGGCCTGTCAAGAGCGGCAGCAGCTGAGCTCTTGTCGGAAGCAGCAGTACTATGGCTGGTCGACGGGTGAAGATCTCTTGATATGAACCAGCGAAACTCTTGGAGCAACCTTTGGTCCATGCTTTCAGAGCGAACTGGTGCCTCTTGTTGTTGTTCGATCGTAAGCGCTGGTGGAGAAAGCCACGAGAGAAGCTACAAACGATTTGCCCGAGCCCATAAAGCGGCAGGCTGAGAGGATTCTCCGCGAGATCGAACTCGCAGGCTCAATGATTCTCGCGGTTAAAAGCGGCGCTAAAGCCCAGGGGTTCATACTCGGAATAACATGCTGTGACGGCCTGTCCACAGAGCGCTGCGAACTGTTATCAGACCATTTTGACAGCATCGTGGAGCAGAGATTGAAGTCGCTGACATTAGGGCTGTAGCGTCAGCTGGACAGAAGAAACTGCGTAGAGGAATAGGATGAAGTACGTCACTTTCCTTTTAACACTTGCTCTAATAGCAGGCTGCAAAACGGCATCCGTTCCGGAAGAGATCACCACTGTTCCCCAAGAGCGGCTTTTTGGTTTTACAAAAACATCTGATGCCCATCTCGTCATCTTGGCCGCGACCTCATCAGGAAATGATTGCGCGATCCGTATTTCAATAGACGAAAAGCCGGCCGATGACTTTTTCGGCGCAGAAGTAGCCCATTTCGGGCTCACGTTCTGATCACACACGCTCTCGGCGCGAACTTCGGAGGGGTGCTCTAGGCAATGGACGCAAGAAATCAGGGTCAGTGTCAAAGCTGGCGACGCCTTGATCATGCGTATCGACAAAGCGGGCCTAATACGGACCGCGCTTTAAAAGCTATAAACAACCTCCTACACTGCTGAACACCCGTTCACACCGTATCTGCGCAGCCTCGCTTTCTTGCCGGCCTCTGCATCGCCTCCCATTAGGATCACCGACATGCGCCTGTCCGATTTCATTCTTGAGAACCTTGAGCCGATTCTGCAGGCCTGGGAAGATTTCGCCAGAACCATTGAGACGCCGGGTGCGGACCTCGAAAGTGAAGCTCTGCGAGATCATGCCGAACAGATGTTGCAGGCAATTGTAACTGACCTGCGAACAAAGCAGACGAAGCGAGAGCAAGCTGCCAAGTCTCAAGGCCAAGCCCCTTCAGATGATGAAGAAACCGCCGCTGAAACTCATGCAATGACGCGGTTAATGGCAGGTTTCACGATCGATCAAATGGTGTCGGAATATCGAGCACTGAGAACGAGTGTCGTCAGTCAATGGATGAGG
The DNA here is from genome assembly GCF_029963765.1 of Pseudomonas sp. UYIF39. GTDB lineage: Bacteria > Pseudomonadota > Gammaproteobacteria > Pseudomonadales > Pseudomonadaceae > Aquipseudomonas. The sequence continues at coordinate 106,608 of NZ_JALBYU010000007.1, read as the reverse complement.
CAAGTGAAGGATGGCACGCCGATTAATGTCGACGACATGACCCGATTCCACGAGGCCATCGATCAGGCTCTCGCCGAATCCATCGCCAGTTACTCACGCGCGGTGGAGGCGTCACGCAACGTATTTTTAGGCATTCTCGGCCACGACCTGCGCACCCCGCTTGGAGCGATCTTGCTGGGTGCCGATATGTTGAGGCGCTCAGAAGGGGCCGGAGCCCGGGCTACCAAGGTTGCCAATCAAATATATACAAGCGTGCGGCGAGCGAGCCAAATTGTTGGAGACCTACTTGATTTAACACGCTGCCAAATGGGCCCAGGCATTCCTGTCAAAACGGCGGATATAGATCTCTCGCACGTTTGCGAACGTGTTGTCGAAGAAATCCGAGCGTTTCATCCAAAGGCCCTGGTCTTGTTCGACGCGAAGACTCCAGTTCAAGGGCAATTCGATGGCGCCAGAATGGAACAAGTCTTCTCGAACATAATCAGCAACGCTGTACAGCATGGAGATAATCAACTCCCTATCAAGGTGGAGTTAGAGACCTCAGAAGACTGCGCTATTTTCACCGTCCATAACAGTGGTGAGCCCATACCAGAGGACATTCTCCCGTTTATATTTAACCCTATGGGTCGTTTCTCTCAGCGATCTGCAATTGATCACGGGCCGACAGAGGGGCTGGGCTTGGGCCTGTTCATCGCGTCAGAGATCGTGGCAGCACATAACGGTTCAATCGATGTCAGCTCTGACTCGAGTGGAGGCACCACCTTTCTAGTCAAGCTTCCAATTACTGAGCCGCCCCTACATCCGTAGACACATTCGAGAGGCAGCTTCGGGTCGTTTTCTGCCTCTCGCGACGGACAGAAAACGGCCAAATGCTGTCGTTCAGAGTCTACGAAATTAGGGGCGATTCAGTGTGGGGGGCCTGGGCTGGCGAGCGTTGAAGCTACGCAGGTGTTTTGGCGAGGGTGATACGGTAGGTGCTTGTCTGAGGGCCTTATGATCTGGGTACAGCTCAGCATGAAGGCCTTGGTTATTAATAACACAATGGGGACGGCGCCATCATCGATATAACGTGATAGTGCCGCCCCACGTTTGAAGCCTTAATCCAAAGCCTTTCTGATCGCCGGGCCCTCGTGCACAAGTAGGCGCTGGGAGATGAGAAAACCCGCCGAGGTGGGTCTTCCAGACGCAGTATAATTTCCCCGTGATGCTCTGCTTTACTGAGACATGTCATTCTTTTTCATGTCGTCTTTTTTCATGCTGTCATTGGACATGGAATCTTACTTCATCGTGTCCTTACTCATTGAGTCTTTGTGCATTTCATCCTTTTTCATAGTGTCCTTTTGCATTGCATCTTTGGACATGGAGTCCTTTTTCATAGTGTCGTTGCTCATCGTGTCATCGGCATACACAGTTGCGACGCCCACTGCCAAGCAAATACCTAGGATTGCAGTAGTTAACCTTTTCATAGTGAAGCTCCTTGAGACTCAGGTTGCGAATAAGCGCAGTCCGGGCTGCGCAATGGGATTGCCATGGGCGGCAGCTGCCACCGAACCAGTTGTAGCCCAGGTCTTCCCAGTAACCACCCGGATAGGTATTAGTGACGAAAATCGCTTGAATGTGCTTTGGGTTCTTATAACCAAGCTTGCTGGGCATGCGCAGCTTCATTGGGAAACCATATTCACGCGGCAGCACGGCACCGTCGTAGGTCAGCGTCAGTAGCGTTTGAGCATGCAGTGCGGTGGGCATGTCGATACTGGTGTAGTAATCGTCGGCACATTTGAAGCCGACGTACTTTGCGTCGGTGTCGGCCCCAACGCGCTTGAGGAAATCACTGAAGCGGATGCCTCCCCAGCGGCCGATGGCGCTCCAGCCCTCGACACAGATGTTCCGGGTGATCTGATCGGTCTGTGCCATGGCACGCAGTTCCTCAAGATTCCAGCTGTGCGTGTCGGCGACCATGCCGGTTACTTCCAATCGGTAGGTGTCTTCATCGACGGTGGGCGCTTCGTCGATGCCGTAGAAGGCATTGAACGGAAATGGCCGGGTGATCATTGACTCGGCATAGGTCGACGCCATGGCGTTGGGGTTGAACAGCCATCCCTGCACCCTATCATTGAAGCGCGACATGGAGGACAGAGCCGTTTCAACGTGATCGTTATCGGTGATATTGCAGCCGGACAGCATGGCGACACCGCCCAAGGTCAAGCTACGCATCAGGAAGGAGCGTCGTGAGCGATCTTCGACCTGGAGCGAAATAATTTTCCGTGCATCCTTCAAAATGGACGACTCATCCAGCTCTGGGCTTTTCTCACGCTTCCTCATACGCGCTCCTTATGGCCGACAATCATGGCCAATAACGTCTTTGGAACCAGTGCGACCATCACCAAATGCACTGCGATGAAAGCCACCAACAGAGACATCGCAATGAAGTGAACATGCCGAGCGCTGTCGTAGCCGCCCAGCAGTTCACGCAGTAGCGGAAACTGTACTGACTTCCACAAGACCAAGCCGGAAATCACCAGGACTGTGATGTCCAGCATCACGAACAGATACGCCACACGCTGCACGTGGTTGTAGTGGCCAATATCGTCATGACCCAATCGCCCATGGAGTGCAGACCACAGGTCATGAAAAAAGCCTTTGGGTGATACAGGAAAAAAACGTCGCGACAGACGGCCGCTAAAAAGATTGAAAAGTACGTAGAAAAGGCTAACTACGACCAACATCCACATTGCTGCGAAATGCCATTGCAACGCGCCCCCCAGCTAGCCACCCAGGGTAATCGACTTGGGAAAATTAAAATCATAAAGGGGAGAGGCGTTGTATATACGCCATCCGCTAGTGACCATTACCAACACCGCCAAAGCGTTCAGCCAATGGGCCAATCTCAACCAGGCAGGATGACTGCTTTGTGAATCCACAGGAGCAGCACTGGTCGTTTCAGGTGCAGCTTGCATTGGAGGAGGCTCCAAATCTGAATAACGTCATAACCTTTTGATCGAGTGTAGACGCTAACTTAAAACACGATGCCTCCCTTCAAGGTGGGCGAAGCGTACCGTACGTCCAATATGTCTCTCAGGCAGGTAGCCTCCATCCGAAAACCTTGACTTGATCCGGATAAATCGACGCTTGGATGAAAAAACCGAACACGTTGAAGCTTGGGCTCAAAGCTCGAATCAGCATCGAGTTTTTTACTTCGAGTCAAAATCATTCTCGTAGCCAAGGTCGTCAGCCAGCTAGGCTTAACGTCAGGAGGGGGTTATCCGTGAGGGTACGTTTATGCCAACTGTTAAAACTGCTCTTGTACTTGCTGGTGGTGGGAGCCTTGGTGCGGTTCAGGTCGGAATGTTACAGGCGCTAGTTGAGGCTGAGGTTTCATTCGACCTGGTGGTTGGAGCGTCGGTCGGAGCCATCAACGGTGCCTACTTCGCAGCCAGACCGAATGCTAAAGGTGTGGGCGAGCTTGCGGATTTCTGGCGCAGCTTACGTAAGTCGGATGTGTTTCCGTTCTCGGCACTCGACACCTTCAAGGGCATTCTGAATCGTCGCGGTCACCTGCTGAGTGCTTCGGCGCTGCATCGTTTAGTGCGCAGATCTCTGCCGGTCGAATTAATCGAAGATACTGAGCTACCCCTGCATATTGTCACCACCAATCTACTCAGCGGTGCCGAAGAACTTCTGTCCAGTGGTAATGCTGAACAGGCTTTGCTCGCCAGTGCTGCAATTCCGCTAGTGTTTCCAAGTGTACGAGTCGGAGAAAAATTCTTGGTCGATGGCGGAGTAACCAGCAACACGCCGATTGCCAGTGCAGTTGCATTGGGAGCAACACGGGTTGTCGTTCTGCCCACCGGGTTCGGTTGTGCTTGCCCGTGTCCGCCCAGTGGACTCGTTGCGCTAGCCTTGCACACGCTTAACCTGATGAGCATGCGTCAACTGGTGCGTGACATCGAATTGTACAAGGCGCGTGCAGCTATCCATGTAGTGCCGCCGCTGTGCCCACTGGACGCTTCTGTGTTCGATTTCAACCAGACAGATAAACTGCTGCAACGTGCTTATCAGTCGACCCAAGCCTGGATAGAAGAGGGCGGATTGATGCGCGATGGGATACCCGATTCGTTACTCGCCCATACTCATCATGTTGGTGAAGGGTGATCTTCGCCTCGCAAAAGGCAGATCGACCGATTGCATGCGACGGTGGATGACGCTGGCGCTGAATGGTTGGTTCACGTGCGCCGCCTATTCACTTGATGTGGAAGGTTGCGAGCCGATATTTAAAATTGACCAGTTCGCGTCTGAGCACCTAGTGTTCAACTTATAATCAGAGTTAGTAGTTTTAGATTCGTAGACGTCACGCATGGGAGGTATGCCTCGTGCTCTGTGAGGGCCCCACACCTGGCGCTCTTAGAGTAACCATAGTGAGTGGCAGCTTCCGACCTTTTGTGTTGGAAAAGTCGGCCAGCCTAAACTGCCTGTTCATTGACTGGTGAAAACGCCTTTTTTGCACGCTGCTACGTGAAATCCGAGTCCGGAAGCCTCTGCCAAAAGTAAAGATTTCAATCTCGGACGCGTAATTTTCTGCGACGCAAACCATGGCCGACTTTTTCAACAGAATCGACCCAAAGCTGCCGGTGAAGCAGAGCCAGCTACTGGTACGTACTTGGGCGCAAGCGTATTGTTCGATGCGCTTTCCCTCCCTTGGAAATCTTCAAAAAAGGACGACTTACATGGATGTTGAACTGGCACATCAGATTGAAGCCGCAGAAAGCGAGTATTTGCGTTCGCGTGTTCAGAACTTGGCAGGGATAAGTGGAAATCCTTATGGCGCACGTGTTTTTTCCAACGGAGACTTTCCGTGCTTTCAGATGAACGCATCACCTAGCCCAATGTTCAACCGCATCTACGGCGACAGCGCCCGTGATCCTTAGGCACTGTTGAAGTTGCTCAAAGATTCAGCGGAACATTCGGTCGTAACTCCCTTTATCGGGAAACCTTCCGCGTTGGGGCAGTACTCACTTGTGGGCGAAGCGCAGCTTGAGCGTTTGAGGGGCTGGACTCACTTGCAATTCGCGTGTGCCATCGAGAAGGTGGTCTTGAGTCGCCACTCATTCGAAATCGAGGAAGTCACGTCCAAAACTCTTGCTCAGTTCGCAGATGTGCATGCGGGCGGTTTTCATACCAAACCAGAGTACCAATTGCTGAATCAAGCATCCTTCGCAGAGCAGACGTCGAGCGGACGTCTGAAAATCTGCGTCCTGAAGGCTGATGGGAAAGTCGTGGCAGGAGCCTCAATGTATTTGGCCAGTAATGGCATTGCCTACCTTGGAACGGCTGCCACCCGAAAGGATGCCCGGGGCCTTGGCTACCATGGAGCACTGATATCTCATCGAATTGAGCAAGCAAAGAAGCATGGCTGCCACTTGATCGCCGCGACCGCGCTGGCCAGCTCCCAAAGTCGCCGAAATCTGCAACGTGCCGGGTTGACGACATCTCATACCCAAGCACTGTACCGCCTCGCAGATAACTAAGATAAACGGCTGAACACGACCGTCCGCTCTTGGCCGGAATCAGACTGATTCAAGAGTTCACACTACCCACCACACCTGCGACGCTCAACCTTAAAAATATGTCGGATGCGTCCACGATTTTCTCAAGGTTTCACCTCGCGGAAGAAGCGTGCATCAGATTATTAAACATCTCCACAGCGTGCTTGTTTAAGCGCCATCAAGGTTACGTCCTGAAAGCTACAAAACCTTGCGCCGTTGCCTACGGCTGCGCCAGAATCCGCCGGCTTGTGCGCCTTGGGGGCCCTCGGTAACTTGATTCGTGTCACTGCCCATCAGTGATCGGGTTTCGCAGCCTGGGTAAACTCTAGACGCACAACGTCTACCGTCCGTGAGCAGACGCTTCGTTAGGTCTGTTATTCATGTCATGGCGGCTGTGCGTGGGAGGCCTTAGGGTCTGCCGGGTTCCTAGAGTCCTGGTCTGCGAACCCGCGTACAGTTGCCACCTTTTATCGTTTCGCAGCGAATGGTGGCAGCTCCATTTCTCTAGGAGTTTCACTATGTTCAAGGTCACACCCAACCCGCCGGACACCGATCCGGTCTCCCCGTACGAACCCGATTCAAAAAAACTCAACGAAGCCGCCGAGCGGGCTCTCAATTACCACTTCCCGTCGATTGCCGACATCAAAGCCACCCCGCGAACTCGCAGCACTCTGTTTTACGTAGACCCAGAGGCCACGACCGAAACCCTGGCGGTTTTTCTGGTCGAAACCCTGGCCTCGATCGATGTGATGGTCCACGAGTTGGTGGACCTCCTTGAGGGTTGCTCGCGCTATTCCCTGTTGGGCATTTCCAACAGCGTCATGGTGGCTGAAATCACGGCAAACCGATTGCTGGACAAAATTGAACCGCCTGCGTAACTGCGGTCTGCTGTGGTGAGTGGGTAGCTGACGTTGAGTTGGGCAGTTGTTCCCTTTTTTTGGGGGGGCGCTGAGCGGCCCAGCGGGAGCACGGTCCTTCGCCACAGGTTCCCGGTGTTTGTTGCCGCTGCTGGCCGGTGATTGGGTTTTGTGTCAGGTCCGGGATGCCGTGTAATCGTTCATCGCGAGCAAGCTCGCTCCCACAGGTATTGGGGCGACTTCATGCCCGAGTACAAGCCCTACATCCTCGACGGCAAAACCATCATTGCTTCACCGCACATGATTTATGGCCCGGAAACCAATGACCTGGCGCTGCAGCCGCGCAAGCACGGCGTGTCGCAAATCATATTGGCGGGCATGGCGGCGAACCTGTGGAGTTTCTAAAGGCCAAATAGGTCAAGCGCGACCAGGCTGTACCTCGCGGTGCGGGGCACAGCCTTGTCAATACGAGACGCTCTTCGATTCTATGCAAACCCAAGAAACGACAGGATAACCACGACAATCACAACTACCCCGACGATGTAGATGATGTTGTTCATGAATTCCACCTCTCAACCTGAATGGATTGCGAAACGTGGGCGTTACAAACACAAGGCACTGCACCTTTACTTACAGTTCCATTGCGCAACACACAGAGCTCCGTTGCTCATTCGCAACCGCGCCACTCGACTTATAGCCAGTATCCCCACAGTCGCCCCATTTGCTCCTTGGCTCTCAAAGCGAGCGAGCGGCGCTGCCACTTTTCCAGCTTGATTTCGTTCGACTTGGCCAGGTCAGCCATGAATGCCGCCTGCATCTTTTTTCCAAATTCGGTGCCCAGCACAACGACGTTGACTTCATCGTTGTGCAGGAAGCTACGCCAGTCGAGGTTGGTGGAACCGACACTCGACCACACGCCATCGATGACGGCAGTCTTGACGTGGAGTAGTGCATCACGGCGTTCGTAAAGCTTGACGTTGGCCTCCAACAGCTCGCTGTAATAGGCGCGTCCGGCATGGAACACCAGCCACGAATCGGTGCTGCCGGGCAGCACCAGCTTGACGTCGACACCGCGTGCTGCCGCCTCCTTGAGTGTCGCCAACAACTGCGGATCGGGCACGAAGTAGGCATTAGTCAGCCATATCTCGGTCTGCGCGCTACGCAGCGCCGAAATCAACGTCGCATAGATCTGGCTGAACGGCTCATCTGGCGAGCTGCCGATGGCGCGAATCACCTCGGTGCCTTTGCGCTCCAGTGGCGGAAAGTAGCGGCGAGGCGCGAGTGGTTCACCTTTCTGGGTCGTCCAGGTTCCGATGAACAGCTTCTGCAGGTCCGCAACCAAGGGCCCCTCGATGCGCAAGTCGGTATCGCGCCAAGGTAAATCACCCGTTGGGCGAGTCTTCGAGTGAGTGCTGAACGAGCCCCCCGAATAGACGCTGCTGATGTTGATCCCGCCGAGAAAGGCAATACGGCCGTCCACTATCAGCAGCTTTCGGTGGTCGCGCTGGTTCACGTCCCAGCCCGCTTTGGCCGTCACCGGATTGATTGGGTGGTACTCCAGCACTTTGATGCCCGCGTCGGTCAATCGAGAGAAAAACGCTGGGGGTGTTCCAAGGGTTCCGACGCTGTCACGGATCAGGTTGACCTGTACACCTTTGTGTTGCTGGGCGATCAGTGCGGCGGCGAAACGCTGACCGACTTCATCATCGTCGAGGATGTAGGTCTCCATGTTGATGTGGTCGCGCGCAGCTTCAATGGCTTTGATCATCGACTGGTAGGTGCTGGGACCGTCCTGCAGCAAGTCGATCTTGTTTCCTTCCGTTAGCGGGCTACCGGCAACGGATTCTTCGATTGCGAGGTGCACATCGAAGATGTTGGTCTCTGGTCCGGTGGACTTGAGTCGGTCGAGAATGGCTTTGCTGCGCTCAGCTGACAGAGGTCCGTTTATCCCGTCAAGTTGCACTGGCGCAGAGGGCGCGCGAGCCATGTCGGGCACTATCCTCGGCAAAGCACTGGAGCCAATCACAAATGTCAGGAGCACAGCCACGGATAGCGCCAGAGCAATGCATGCACCCTTACATCGGGTTGGAAGATTCATTAGGTCCCCTCTTGGTGAGGACGGTGATAGCGCTCTGTCCAGGCGTCTTGCGGACTACGCAAGGCGCCTTGATGGACGGGTTTTAGCGCTTGATCAGGGAAATCTTGGTTCCCTCGATGCTGACCCCGGCCATTAACCCTTGCTGGTCGAAGATGAACGCGTAGGCATCGTCCTTGAGTGTCGAACTCGACAGATTCTTCGCGACCCCTTCGTCAACCACGACAACGGTTGGCCCCACGCCGACTTCCCAGCCCTTGGTCTCACGAACATAATTCACGGCTTTATCAGTCATCAGGAACAACGCATAACCGTACGATTGGGCGCCCGCCTGCAGCCCCCACGACCCCGTTACGGAGTTGTAATAACTATCCACTTTTGAGCCCTTCATCAGCACGCCTTCGCCATAGCTGCCACCAAACACAAGGCCGGCCTTGATGATTTTCGGGAAGACCAGCACCGCTTTGGCATTCTGCGAAATGGTTTTGGCAGAGGGTGTGGACTTGTAAAGCGTTTGCAACGCTTGCCGGGAGTCGGCATTCAGATCCTCGGCGGTTGCCGCACCTGCAGTGTTCAGGAGGCTCGCTGATGCCAACGATGCTGTCGCGAGGAAGATCGATAGGAAGAAGCGCATTGACTGAGTCATTTTCGTACTCCGGTAAGGGAGCAGGGGATGGGAGCAGCAGTCAGCACCTGCACCAGACAGGATCCGAACCTACTGAACGTTATCCGGCGCACCCTGATGTGTGTGAATTGCAAAGCGTCGCTTTTGAATGAACCAGGCCAAGGCCTTTGATCAGTCGCGATGCCATCAGATGTTTGGACCACTGCGCAAGGGCCGGGTTCGTCGTCAAAGGCAAAGTGGTCGATGACCCCAAAAAAACGCCAGGCAACGACAGACTCAAACGCCCCATCCCTCCCGCACAGCCCTTCGAATGCCTTCCAGCAACATTGCAAACGCCGGGTTGTCATTGTTCTCGCGCCAGATCAAATGCAGCTCGCTCTGCACACCTTCGCCCAAATCGATATCGCGAAACACCACGTTCTTGAACACCACGCTGGTGGCGCAGCGAGGCACCAGGGCCAGGCCCATTCCGGCGTTGACCAAGGCCAGGATGGTCAACGATGAGCCGAGCCATTGCACGTATTCCGGGGCGACGCGGGCAGAGCGGAGCATGCCGGTCAGCAGTTCGTTGAACGGCGGGTAGGCGGCGTGGGAGTACATCAGGAAAGGCTGCGCATCGAGGTCTTTGACCGACACGGTGTCTGCGCTCGCCAGCCGATGCCGGCTCGGCACCGCCAATACAAACGGCTCACGCACCAGGCATTCGGTGGCGTATCCCGGCTCCAGCAAAGGCGCGCGAACGATGCCCAGATCGATACGACGGGCACGCAGGGCTTCATGCTGCTGGTAGGTGTTCATCTCCGTCAGGTCGATTTTCACATGCGGCTGTTTGAGCCGTGCTTCAGCGATGACCTTGGGTAGGAATTCATACACCGCGCTGCCGACGAAACTGATGTTGACCGAGCCGATGTCGCCCTCGGCAAAACGGCGGGCGGTGACGGCGGCTTGCTGGGCGCGCTCCAGCAGGTTCTGCGCTTCGATGAAGAAGGCGCGGCCGGCGGCGGTCAGGGCGACGCTGCGGGTGGTGCGGGTGAACAGCTCGACGCCCAGATGATGCTCCAGCAGTTGAATCTGTCGACTGAGAGGCGGTTGAGTCATGTTCAACCGTTCGGCGACCCGGCGGAAATTCAGTTCGGTCGCCACCGTGGTGAAACAGCGCAGTTGAGTCAGTTCGAACATTGATCTAAATCCGGTATCAATCGAATGCCAGGTTAGATTAGACGGGATCAATGTGCGCGTCCATGATCGGCTCGTCCCTAAAAAAACAATGATCGGGAGTTGCCCCTTGAATACCGTCCAGAGTCCGCCGGACCCGAATGTACTCGCCCGCGCCGCGGCCAAGGTGAAACGCCATGTGCTGCCGCTGTTTGTGGTGATGTTCATCGTCAACTACATCGACCGGGTCAACATCGGCTTCGTGCGCAGCCACATGGAAACCGACCTTGGCATCGGCGCAGCCGCTTATGGCTTGGGCGCCGGGTTGTTCTTTATCGGTTACGCGATATTCGAAGTCCCCTCCAACATGCTGCTGCAACGCTACGGCGCTCGCGTCTGGCTGACGCGCATCATGTTCACCTGGGGCGCGGCGGCAATGGCCATGGCGTTTGTGCGCGGCGAAACCAGCTTCTATGTCCTGCGATTTGTCCTCGGTGCCGCTGAAGCGGGCTTCTTTCCGGGCATCATTTACTACTTCACCCAATGGCTGCCATCGACCGAGCGTGGCAAATCCATGGCGATTTTCCTCAGCGGTTCGGCCATTGCCTCGGTGATCTCCGGTCCCGTCTCCGGCGCGCTATTGAATGTCAGCGGTTTCAGCCTGCATGGCTGGCAGTGGATGTTCTTGATCGAAGGCTTTGCCTCGATCGTGCTCTGTGGATTTGTCTGGTTCTGGCTGCAATCCCATCCGCGCGAGGCGAAATGGCTGAGCGCCGAAGAAAAGGACGCACTGGTTGACGCCATCGCACTGGAACAACAGGCCCGGGAAGCCACACAGACCGTCAAGCCGTCGATGTTCAAGCTGCTAGCCGACAAGCAGATCGCGCTGTTCTGCTTTATCTACTTTTCCATCGCCCTGACCATCTACGGCGCCACGTTCTGGCTGCCAAGCATGATCAAGAAAATGGGTAACCTCGGCGACTTCCAGGTGGGCCTGTTCAACTCGATTCCGTGGATCATTTCGATCATCGCGATGTATGGCTTCGCGGCCATGGCCAGCAAATGGAAACATCAGCAAGCCTGGGTGGCCTTGACCCTGGTGATCGCCGCGTTCGGCATGTTCATGTCCACCACCGGCGGGCCGATCCTCGCCTTCGTTGCCATCTGTTTTGCCGCCATTGGTTTCAAGGCCGCCTCGGCATTGTTCTGGCCGATTCCGCAAGGCTATCTGGACGCTCGCATCGCCGCCGCCGTGATCGCCTTGATCAATTCCATCGGCAACCTCGGCGGTTTCGTCGCCCCGACGGCGTTCGGTTTCCTGGAGCAAAAAACCGGCTCCATCGAAGGCGGCCTCTACGGTTTAGCGGCCACGTCACTGGTCGCGGCCGTGGTGATCTTTTTCGCCCGCACGGCACCGCGTGGCGACGTCGCAACGCCTGAAAAATCCACCAGTCATCAAGCCTTGAGTTCAGGTTCAAAGGGAGCAGCCTCTTGAAAATCAAACGAGTCACCGTTACCCCAATCGCTTTCCGTGATCCGCCGCTGCTCAACGCCAGTGGTATCCACGAACCTTTTGCGCTGCGTTCGATCATCGAGATTGAAAGCGACAACGGCTACATTGGGCTGGGTGAAAGTTACGGCGATGCCCCGGCGCTGTTGATCCAGCAGCAACTGCAAGACCAGTTGATCGGCCTCGACCCGTTCAACCTCAATCAACTGCGCCGCATCGTGCAGGCCACGGTGGCGGCGAACAAACCGGCGAGCATTGCCGGAGCGGAACTGGCGCCGGGCTCCCATGCCAGCAAAGCGGTGAGCAACGCGTATTCGGCGTTCGAAGTGGCGTTCCTGGATTTGCAGGCGCACGCGTTGAACGTGCCGTTGGTGGATTTGCTGGGCGGTGCGATTCGCGACGAGATTCCGTTCAGCGCCTACCTGTTCTTCAAGTACGCCCAGCACGTCGACTCACCCTACAAACCCGACAGTTGGGGAGAAGCCCTGAACGAAGAACAGATCGTCGCCCAAGCGCGGCGCATGATTGAGGCCAACGGTTTCAAGAGCATCAAGCTCAAGGCCGGCACGCTCTCACCGGAGCACGAAGTGTCGTGCATCAAGGCGCTGAAAAAGGCTTTTCCCGGTTACCCGTTGCGCATCGACCCGAACGGCAACTGGTCGCTGGAAACCTCGATCCGCATGGCCGAACTGCTGGGCGATGACTTGCAATATTACGAAGACCCGACGCCGGGCCTCGACGGCATGTCCGAACTGCACAAGCGCACCGGTCTGCCGCTGGCGACCAACATGGTGGTCACCGACTTCGATGAGTTCCGCCGCAGCATTGCTTTGAACAGCGTGCAGATCGTCCTCGCCGACCACCACTACTGGGGCGGTCTGCGCGACACCCAGGCGCTGGCGAAAATGTGCGACACCTTCGGCTTAGGCGTGTCGATGCATTCCAACTCCCATTTGGGCATCAGCCTGATGGCGATGGCGCATGTCGCCGCCGCGGTGCCCAATCTGGATTACGCCTGCGACACACATTACCCATGGCAGGAGCCGGATGAAGAGGTGATCAAGGGCGGCAAAATACCCATCGTCGATGGCTGCGTGAAGATCACCCGCGCACCCGGGTTGGGTCTGGAACTGGATCACGATCAACTGGGCAAGCTGCATGACCAGTACCTGACGTGCGGCATTCGTCAGCGCGATGACGTGAAACAGATGCAGCGTTACAAGCCGGAGTGGAAGGCGGTCAAACCGCGTTTTTGAGTTCAGTCAGCAAACGCTCTATCTGCGCCAGCTCCCAGGTGCTGAGCAAACTGACCGGATCGGTGCCGTAACGTTGCCAACTGTCGAACACGCCCTCGCGGCCGTCCGGGCCTTGGCAACGTTGGCAGTGACGAAGGCGATTGCCATCGAAGTCGAGGGTCAGACGCCAGCCCTCGATTTCGACTTGTATCTGGCCAGGCTCGGGTTGTTCGTTGAGGCGCTTCAGAAGCCGAACTTCCAGCGCGGCGTCGCGCAATTGCTGGTAAACCTCGCGGGCGGTCAGGGGCGGCACTGATGTCTCCGGTGAAGTCGTGGCAAGCGTAGATTCGGGGTGCACAGGATAGAGTGTGCGCTTGAGGCTGTCAGCGGATAGCGGGAGCGCCGAATTTATTCGACGGTCTGCGGGCGCCGGGCAGGCTGACCCTCTTCCTCTCGAAGCTCACGGCTTATGTCATTGCAGCTTTGCGACCAGTCTGTCAGCCACGTCGGCATCGACGGCGACTGTTCAGCCAAGCCCAGTTCCCGGGCGTACTCGCCAGGTGGAACGGTGCCTTTGGCAGAGCGGAACAGACCCCGCATCACCACGACACCGACCACGCGTCCCTTGCTCACGAAGCGGTGCTCCATAAAGCTCCACTTGTTGTCCCAGCCCAGCATCCTGGTGTGAATCTCGAACGCTTCAAATAGCTTCAGTTCACGCCGAAACTTGCCCCAGGTGTCGCCAACGATAGGCACGGCCTTATTGCGCAGCGCCACCCGGAATGCACCGCTGCGCAACACGTAGTCCATGCGTCCTATATCAGCCAGGGTGAAATACCGGCCATTGGTCACGTGTCGGTTGAGGTCGAGATCAAGCGGCCAGACGCGCATGTGGACGACGGTGGTGGCCAAGGCGTCAACCGGCTTGCGCCACGGACGACGGAACAGCATGAGGAAAAGTCGGAACCAGAGATTCATAAGTACGCCGATGATTGAGTGACGCGTGCACTTTAGGGAGGAAGGATCGGGTAAGGTAGGTGCGCAAATGACTTTTTTCATGCGTAAAGCGCAATTGGATCATTTATGCACATCACGCTTTTACTGGCGGATCAATGTTCAGCCGCCAGCGCCACGATGGCCCTGGAAGTGCTCAGCGCCGCCAACCTGTTCGCCGACACGGCCGGCGCGCCTTTTGACGTGGTCATCGCCTCGCTTGATGGTGGTGATGTCGCCGCGTGGGGAGGGCAGACACTTCGCGTGGACCGGTCAACCGTCGAGATCCCGCGAACCGATCTGGTGCTGATCCCCGGATTCCTCTTCACCTTGAAGGATGCCTTGCCGGCCTTTTCAGCCTATGGGCCATGGCTGCGTCAACAGCATGCGCAGGGGGCCGTGCTGGCTTCAATGTGCACGGCGGCATTCATGCTGGCCGAAACGGGCCTGCTGGATGGCGTTCGTGCTACCACGCACTGGGCCTTTGCAGACTTCTTTCGTCGTCGGTATGCCGAGGTCTGTCTGGAGGAGTCGCAGATCCTCTGTGAGGACAATCGCGTGATCACGTGCGGGGGCGCGAGTGCCGCCATGGATCTTTTGCTGCACCTCGTGCGCCGGTTCGCTTCACTGGAACTGGCGCAAAAGTGCAGCAAATACTTGCTGGTCGACGCTGTGCGCAGCGAGCAATCGGTGTATGTCATGTGGTCATTGCCGAAGAACCATGGGGATGGCGACATCCTGCGGGTTCAACACTGGCTAGAGGAGCGCTTCGATCAGCCGCTGCTGATTGATGACGTCGCCCAGCAATTCGGGTTTGGCGTCAGGAACTTCAAACGGCGTTTCAAGGAAGCCACCGGTTACACGCCCATTACCTACCTGCAAACCCTGCGTCTGGAGAAGGCAAAACAGCTTCTTGAATCCACCCGCATGACACTCGACAGCATCACTTACGCCGTAGGCTACGAAGACGGTAATTCGTTCCGTAGACTGTTCCGCCAGCGAGTGGGTTTGCTGCCGGCGGCGTACAGGAAGAAGTTTCAAGCGGGTGCGAGTTGATTCACTGGCGCCAAGCCACAGATGATTGGGAGCAGAACATGCAGAAAACCGCCGTACTCACCTTCGCCCTGGTGCTCAATGCAGGATTATTCAGCGTGCAAGCTCAAGCGGCCGGCGATGCTGAAGCGGGTGCTACACTGTTCAAGCGGATATGCGGCGGCTGCCATCAGGTCGGGGAGTCGGCGCGCGGTTCATTCGGGCCGCAGCTCAATGGTATTTTTGGACGCCCTTCGGGCAGCACCACGGATTATCAATATTCCGATGCGATGAAATCAGCCGGCATTGTCTGGAACCGCGAAACGCTAACCGCGTACCTCGAAGCTCCAAAAAAAGTGGTGCCCGGCACCCGCATGATTTTCTGGGGGCTCAGCGACCCGGAAAAGATCGACAACCTGTTGGCGTACCTTCAGACGTTTCAGCCGCAATAGGGTTTTGTGACGTTCGAAAGGCATTCGCTCGGCTCGGAACACCCGGTGGTTACGATCTGAATTACAATCCCCCCCTTTTGACGGAGGGGAGCCGTTAATGGATGTTTTCGCGCTTCTGTATGACTACCTGATCAAGTGGGTGATCGAGCCTGTTGCAGACGAGTTTCTTGGCATTTTCGATCTGAACGGCCGCTTCAGCGTCGTGTTTCTCTGCTTGTCCTACAGCATCGCCTATAGCCTGTACCGATTCAGAAAATATCGTGGTCTGACCGACGCACGTTCTTTCTGGCAGTTCATCGGCGGGCACCGGGTTCATTTTCATCCCTCGGCGTTGCTGGATTACCGGTACTACTTCGTGCGGGCCATCCTGAAGGTCGCGCTGGTGCTGCCCATTGTTGGCCTGGTTGACCCGTACGTCCTGCGCTCCGGTGACTACATTTCGTTTTTCAACAATCTTTGGGGCGCGCGCGTGCAGGTGGGGGAGAACCTCTCACTTTCCTTGCTCTACGGGCTGGGCGTGTTTCTGGTGCAAGACTTTATCCATTACTGGGCCCATCGCGCCTTTCATTCCCGGCATCTATGGGCGTTCCACAAAGTCCATCATTCCGCGCCCGTCCTGGTGCCGGCGACGGCAAGCCGGATTCACTTTGTGGAAAAAATCGTCGAAAAACTGACTGACACCGTCTGCCTCGGCGCTTTCGCCGGTGTCTTCTGGTACGCCTGTGGCGGGGAGATCAGCCGGTACACCTTGTTCGGCGTGACCTACATGGTCTTGATCCTCAATGCCTTGGCGGCCAATTTGCGTCACAGCCATGTCTGGTTTTCATTCGGCCCCGTGGTCGAGCATGTACTGAACAGCCCGGCGCAGCACCAGATTCACCACAGTGACGCGCCCCGACACTTCAACAAGAATTTCGGTATCAACCTGTCACTCTGGGACTGGATGTTCGGTACGCTCTACGTCACGCACTCGACGCCCGAGCCTATTCAGTTCGGCACCGGCAAACAGGATCATGACCGTTACCTGACGCTCTATAGCCTGATCGTCACACCCTTTGTGGACATCGCCCGCAAGATCTCCACCAGGCGTGCCATGGAATGGCCGTCGCGTTTTGCCGAAAAACTCTCGTTGATGCTCTTCCGTCGACGTTGGCGCTGAATTCCGGGGCGACGTTCAACCAGTGGATGGGATTGGAGCGTGTAAAGCTCCAATCCCGCCCTTTCTATTGTTGGCCAACCGGCAAGGGTGGGGTTCGATGCGGGATCAGTCGTTTTGTCCCGATCGATTCGAACGCCGAAGCCAAGCGCAGCAGCGTCGAGTCGTCATAGGCACGACCGGCAAATGTCAGCCCGACAGGCATGCCGATGTCCGGCATGACGCCCATCGGCACAGTGACCGTGGGAACGCCCAGGTGCCGGATGGCGAGGTTGCCGTTGGCGACCCAAACGCCATTGCTCCACGCGATATCCGCAGACTTCGGATCGACATCGGCATTCGCCGGCCCCACGTCGGCCACCGTCGGGAATAGCACCGCATCGAGTCCCAACCGATCCATCCAGTCCTCCAGATCGATTCGACGCGTCTGCTCAAGTCCGCGCAGTCCGTCAGGCAGCGTGGTGATCTGGTCCCACGGTGTGATGCCGCGCTCGGCCATCTTCACGTACTCGTCCATGCCTGCGGCAAGGTCGTCCTCCCGGTTGGGGAGCGTGCCCGGGTCGTGGGGGAAAATCAGCGGTCCGTCGACATCGGCCAAGCGGTTCAACTTGGGATCGCCATTGGCCCGCAGAAAATCATCGAACGCCCAGGCCGACAGGTCCCACAACTCATGATGCAGGAATTCTTTGGATACCAGGCCCCGCGTAAATACGGTCGGCGCACCCGGGCGATCGCCCTCGCAATTGGAGACCAGCGGGAAATCGACTTCGATCACTTCTGCGCCAGCGGCTTCGAGTGCTTTGCGAGCCTCTTCCCAGAGCCCGATCACGGAAGGGCGGGTGATGATTCGCTGCCCCGTTGGACCACCGATGCCGGGCGCATCGCTTGTGCCGGCATCCGGATCCGTGTTGATGTACATGCGAGGAACACCAAAGCGCTTTCCTGCCAGTGCATCGGACTTCACCGCCAATTCGGCATAGGAAGCGGGGCGCACCGACGCGACACTCGGAATCGGCACCCAGGGTTGCATCCGCCACAGATCGCCACGGGTGTCGGGATCATTCGCCACCACCACGTCGAGCACTTCGAGCAGGTCGGCCATCGTTCTGGCAAACGGCACGACAACGTCCATCGTCGGCGTCAACGGCCAGTTGCCGCGCACTGAAATCACCCCGCGCGAAGGTGTGTAGGCACACAGGCCATTGTTCGAGGCGGGGCCGCGTCCGCTCGACCAGGTTTCTTCCGCGAGGCCGAATGCCGCGAAGCTGGAGGCGGTTGCGGTACCGGCGCCGTTCGATGAACCCGAGGCGAAGGGGGCGGTGAGATAGTCAGCGTTGTACGGGCTCTCCGCCCGCCCGTAGACCCCGCGCTGCATGCCGCCGTTTGCCATGGGCGGCATATTGGTTTTGCCCAGGCAGATCGCGCCAGCGGCGCGAAGCCGTTCGATCGTGAACGCATCGCGATAGGCAATCAGGTTCGCGAAGGCGGGACTGCCGGAGGCGGCGGTGAGCCCTTTCACCAGATAACTGTCCTTGGCCGTATAGGGAATGCCATCGAGCGGACCCAGCGTCTCGCCCTTGGCCCGACGAGCATCGGACGCCTGCGCCTCGTTCAGCGCCTCGGGGTTTCGAACCACCACCGCGTTGAGGGCGGTGGGCGTGTCGGGGCCGTCGTAGGCATCGATCCTGGCAAGATAGGCCTGGACCAGTTCAACCGCAGTGGTTCGGCCTGACTCGAGCGCAACACGCAGTTCGGCAATGGAAACTTCGGTGACCTCAATCATGCTGTTACCACCGTATGCTGATGGGCGACGCGATGAATGTTTCCATCACGCTGAATGTTGGGCTCAGGGACATCACTAATCTCAAAATGGGTATTCATCGGTGTTCTCGTTGCGCTGCTTTATGCGCTCTATTTAACACCAAGCCGGGAGCAGAGGCATCGCCCAAGGCGATGCAACGTCTTCAGGCTTTGCTGGCCGCCAGGTAAGCGCCAAGGCGTTGTCCCATTTGCTCGCCCAAGGCTTGCAGGCCACTCAAGGGACGGACCATCACCTCAAACTCAACGATTTTTCCTTGTTCGTTGAACCGGATCATGTCGATGCCCTTTAACGCTTTTCCGCCGACGTTGGCGCTGAACTCCAGGACGACGTTCAGCCCGTCTGCGGTCGACAGCTCCCGGTGGTAAACAAAATCTTCAAATACCTCGATGACCGTGTTGAGAATCATCGATACCACGGCTGCACCCGGGTAAGGCGTGTGAGCCACCGGGGAGCGGAATATCGCCTGTGGGTCCAACAAACCGGGCAAGGCGCTCAAGTCACCCTTGCTGATCATGTCGTGCCACTGGTTCAGGGATTGTGCGGCTTTGGGATGCAGGTTCAGTTCAGACATTTTCAACTCCTGTATTTTTGTTGTTTGGCAAACGCTTCAGTGTTGCTCATGCAATAACGTGATTTACCTTGTCATCGATAAGCGACGCACAGTTCCCCGGTGGCGCGTATCAGTGCCTGGCCATGCAGACCGTCCTTGATCAGGCTGGATCGTTCTTTGGCTAGCCAGTTCGCGCATTGCGGGTCATTGCGATAAGGCGCGAAGGCGGCGTATTGCTGCAACAGGCGGTTTTGCAGTTCATCGAGCTGTGGCCGGATTTGCTTGGCGAGGTCTGGCCGTGGCGTATCAGGCGCCTTGCCAGCCGCTCGCCATTGGGCCACCAGCCCGTACTGCACCAGCTTGTTGGCTTCAATCTGTGCGGCGATCAATTCGGCGAACTCGTCGGGGTCCAGTTTGCGGTCAACGGCCAGCTTCCTGGCGTTGGCGATGACTTGCGCTTCCCGGGCACTGTCCTGGATCGGTTTGCCACTGTCCCACTTGGTCAGCGCCACGAGATCAGCAATGCTCAGACGTTCGTTCAACGTTACCAGCAGCGGTTGCAAGCTATCCGGCGCCGGGGAGGGCGCGCTGGCCTGTGCGCTGCAGGCGAATAACCCGAGGATGGCGCAGGTCAGCAGTTGCGGTAAATGTGGGGAACGGGGCATCGGCAAACCTCATCGGGAACGGGACTCACAATCAGGTGTTATGTAGCACAGGTGCGGCAGAGGCATTAAGTGGGAACTGATTTATTTTGTGCACGAAAAAGCCCGGCTTGTCAGGCCGGGCTTTTCGTTGAGTGCTGTGGTCAAGCTATTCATTTATGCCGCGCGGTTTTCGATCAGACGGTCGGAACCACCTTCGGCAACGCGGTGCTCGATCAGACGATCCGAACCGCCTTCAGCGACGCGGTTTTCGATCAGACGGTCTGAACCGCCTTCGGCAACGCGATGCTCGATCAGACGATCGGAACCACCTTCAGCCACGCGATTTTCGATCAAACGATCCGAACCACCCTCAGCCACACGACTTTCAATCAGACGATCCGAGCCGCCTTCAGCGACAACCGGGTGAGCAGAGGTTGCGGCGAAAGCGTTAACTGCAAAAACCGAGAAAGCGATGCTGAGGATAGTTTGGCGTTTCATGATGGTGTGCTCCGGGGTGTAGTTGTTGGGTATGGAGCGGATGTTACGCCGCGGATTTTTTAAGAGAACTTCATTGAGTTGATGGTGACTATCGACGCCGGCAATGATCCTCCTGTCGTCGGCTCTACCGCTCAGCCAGAACCGCGATGGCCTGCTGGGGCATCGCTTACGCTTCGGGCCCCAACTACAACTAGCATTGGGATGCCTTTATAGAACGGCGCTGGGCTCGGAAGTTGTGGGTTCTTGCCGATCGGCAGCATCGAGGGCTGCCAGGTAACGGTTGATACTCGATTCAATTTCTTCCATTCGCCGTTTCAGTTTGGCGCTGGTGAAATTGCGGTCGCGGTTGTTGACTGCTTTGAATTTACTGCCATCGATGGCGACCAGATGTTCTCCAAACAGGCCCAACTGCTGATACAGCACAACGAACTGGTGACAGACGCCTCGCCAGTATCGGCTGGAATGGCACCTTCAAAACCCAGATTGCCCAGGTCGAGTTCGTCGACAAAGACGCCGACTACGCGCACCGGATTGGTATCGAATTAGTAGCTATGCTTGGTCTGTTGCGCAAACTGATTTCGCAGCCGTGAGTTGGAGACATACGCGTCGGTTGCCTCAACACTGGCATTCTATAGGCAGCCCGTGAATCATGACGTTTCTGGTCTCATCGATCATCGAGTTCCTGACGGCGCATCCGCATATCGCCTATCTGGCGGTGTTTCTCCTGGCACTTTCCGAGTCAATCCCGATCATCGGTGTTGTCGTTCCAGGCACAGCCGTGATCCTCGCACTCAGCACCTTGGTGCCAAGCGGTGTATTGGTGGTTTGGCCGTTGCTGCTCGCTGCCACGTTAGGCGCGATCGCTGGTGATGGTCTTTCGTTCTGGCTCGGACGTCGATACCACCGCGAGATTCTTGGCCTCTGGCCACTGAAGCAGCACCCCGAACTGATTCAGCGCAGCGAAGCCTTTTTCACCCGTCACGGGGACAAGAGTGTCTTTCTAGCGCGCTTCACACCGGGCGTCCGCGCCTTCGTTCCGCTACTCGCCGGCATGCTGGGAATGACGGTCCGTCGGTTCTATGCCGTGAATATCGCGTCGGCGCTCACCTGGGCTCCGTCGCACATACTGCCCGGTGTGCTCGTCGGCGTGACGTTCAGCATTCTTGGTGCGACCGCAAAGCCGCTCGCTATCCTGCTGGTCGTTCTCGTCGCGGCGGGTTGGGTGTTCCTGCATATCGTGCGCTGGACGTTGCGTCGTGGCATCCCCTACCTCATTGTCGGAGTTGGGCGGCTGCGAAACTGGGCCGGCGCCCACGACACCTGGTTGAACCGCCGGCTCACCAGCCTGCTCGATCCTGCACGGCCCGAAGCGCGGGCTCTCGCACTGTCGACTGTCCTGCTGGTCGGTGCAGCCTGGCTTTTCTTCGGTATCCTTGAAGACGTCGTCAGCGGTGACCCGTTGCTGCTCGCAGACAGCGCGATCTACCGTGCCCTGCAGGACCTCCGCACAACACCAGGTGATGCGCTGATGATCGCCATCACAGAACTCGGTGACACCAAGGTCGTGTTGGCGGTCACGATTGCTGTTGCCCTGTGGCTCCTGTTCAAGCGTGCCTGGCGTACAGCAACCTATTGGCTAGTTGCTATCGCAGGCGCTTCGATTCTCAACACAATCATCAAAGTAGCTTTGCATCGTGCTCGCCCTGGTGAGCTTCTCTACTCCGGCTGGAGCGCGTTTTCCTTCCCTAGCGGCCATAGCACGGTCAATGTCGTACTGTATGGTTTCCTCGCTTTTCTCATCACGCGAGATATCCGCCTCGCATGGCGCATCCCGGTCGCGCTTGGCGCAGCAACCCTGATATTTCTGATTGCATTCTCGCGCCTCTACCTCGGTGCGCATTGGCTATCCGACGCACTCGGGGGGCTGGCTTTCGGGGTCGCGTGGCTAGCGCTGCTCGGGCTGTCGTATCTGCGGCGGCAGGCCGAGCGCATCGAACCCGGGCGGCTGCTCGCCATCGGATGTACGGCACTGATCCTCGCTGGCAGCTCCAATATCTATCGCAGCCACGCAATGGACATCGATCGTTATGCCGTCAAGGTTGGGACGCCGACCATGGCAGCCACCAATTGGTGGGCGTCTGATTGGCAGCAATTGCCTGCACGGCGAATTGATCTCACTGGCCAGAAAAATGAGCCACTGACGTTTCAGTGGGCCGGTGGACTGCAGGAGCTGCAAGATGTCCTGCAGCGCAACGGGTGGCGCATCTCGACGGACTGGACACCATTGAATGCCCTGAATTGGCTTAGCGCCCGAACCGACCCTGCCGACCTTCCGGTTATTCCTCTTTTCGCCAATGGTCGCCTTCCCAGCCTGGCTCTTGTTCGACCCATTAGCGATGGCGCCCCTGTAGAATCGCGCTTGGTTCTTCGAATGTGGGCCGTCGATTTCGAGCTCACAAACGGGCTAACTGCACCGCTGTGGATAGGCTCGGTTGTCGAGGAACGTTTGTATCATCCACTGTCCCTCATCACATTGACGTCAGCACAGCCCGGTGTGGATGCACCGCGCAGCACGCTGGCGGCCGCTCTTGACGGTGGGCGGCTGCTTTCTCGGACCGAAGGAGCGGCAGATTCGGATTGGGATGGGCAGGTCCTCATAGCCCGCCACGGTGAGAAACCGAAATGAATGACGGTTTCTGTTCTCCACAGGCAGCATTGGGTCGGACAGCGACGGTCTAGCATCGACCGTCGCCAACCTACCGACTATGAGCAACGGCTGCCAGTTGCTCCGTATCTACGCGAACAAAAACGGAGTCTCCAATAGCCGTCAGCACATCCCCCGCGTAGACCTCACAGATGACGCGAGTTTTGCGTCCGACTTCACCTTCGACTTTCGCACGCAGGGTCAGCGGTACACCCATCGGTGTCGGTTTGATGAACTTGATGCCAAGGTTGCCAGTGACGCAATTGATGCGGGGGAGGCTTGCGACTTCGCGGTGTTCCATACGGTAGTGATAGGCCATCGCCGTCCAGTTTGAATGGCAATCAACCAGCATCGCTATCAGCCCGCCGTAAACCAGATCCGGCCAGCCGCAATACTTGGCATCAGGCACGTGTTAGGCCATGACATGCACGCCGTCCTCATGCCAGACGCTCTTGATGTGAAGCCCGTGCGGATTGCTACTGCCACCGCCGTAACAAACACCTTCAGGTGCGGCGGTGTCTTGCAGGGAGGTGTCGAGCCTGGACATACCGTGGTCATCCTCAAAAATGTGAACCAAACTTGTCGGATTTTAACGCTGCAATCGAGCTTCGGTCACTCCACTGTGTGACCAGTCACCAACCGTTGGCTTAGTCTGGATCAACGCTTTGCCATCCGGTTCTGCGAAGCCGTCAGGCCTTGACCCAGCGTTGACGGCTCCAGCTGCTCAATGTGTCGACGGCAAATACCAGCAACAGCATGGCCAGAATGACCGTGCTGGCTTGAGCTTCCTGGAACAGGCTGAGGCTGACATAGAGCATTTGCCCCAAACCACCGGCACCGACGAAGCCGAGCACGCTGGCCATGCGGATATTGTTTTCCCAGCGGTACAGGATGTAGGCCAGTAGCTGTGGCACCAGGTTGGGCAGTGATCCGTAACAGAACGCCCATAGGGCATTGCCGCCCTGCAAGCGGATGGCTTCGGCCGGTTCGGGCGGGGTGTTTTCCAGCGCTTCGGCGAACAACCGGCCGAGCACGCCGGTGGTGTGCAAGGCCAACGCCAGGTTGCCGGCATTGGGGCCGAGCCCGGCGGCCAGGACCATCAGCGCAGCCCACACCAGTTCCGGAACCGCGCGCAAGGCGTTGAGCACCAGACGCGAAGCACTCTGCAAAGGCCAGCCGAAGCGCCCGGCTGCGGGCAATGCCAACAGCAGACCCAGAACCGCCGCGAGCAAGGTGCCGAGGGCGGACATGGCAAGGGTTTCCAAGGCACCGTGGCCGATGGCTTGCAGATGCCCCGCGCTCAGGTCCGGGCTGAGAAAACGCTGCGCATAAGCGCCCATCTGCTTCAGGTTACCGCTGCCTCCCAGTTCGCCGAGGTCGATACCCAAGTAGACGAACGAGGCGACCACCGCTGCGCCGATACACAGGAGCAGCATCAGGTTAATCAGGCGATTCATGCCAGCCTCCAGCGCAGCAGGCGGCTGAGTTGATCGGCGAGCAGTACCAGGACGAGAAACGTCAGTAACAAACTGGCTACTTCACCGCCGGCGAACATGCGCAACGACAGGTCCATTTGCTGGCCCAGACCGCCGGCACCGACGAAGCCCATCACCACCGAGGCGCGGATTGCGCATTCCCAGCGGTACACCGTGTACGACAGCAGCTCCGCAGCGACATTGGGCAGGATCCCGTAGAAAAAGGCTGCGAGCCGACCGCTGCCAGCCTGCAATAGCGCGTGGGCCGGGCGCTGGTCGACCGACTCGAAAATTTCCGCGTAGACCTTGCCCAGCATCCCGCTGTAGGTAATGGCAATGGCCAGCACCCCGGCCGTCGGGCCGAGGCCGACGGCGCGCACGAACAAAAGCGCCCAGACGATTTCCGGCACGCTGCGCAGAAAGATCAGTAAACCGCGTACCGGCCAACGCAGCAGTTGGCCCCAATAACTCGGGTGGCCGGCACGGGAGGCCGCAGACAGCGACAGAGCGCGGCTGGCCAGCAGGCTGGCGGGGACGGCCAACAGCAACGCCAGGGCCATGCCCGCCGTGGCGATGGCCAGGGTCTGCAGGGTGGCTTGCAACAACAGCGCAATGAATTCTTCGCCATGGGCCGGTGGCCAGAAGGCTGAGACAAACCGGCCCATCTCGCTCTGACTGGCACTCGCCACCAGAACACTGAGGTCCAACTCGCTGAAGCGGGTGCCCGGCCACAGCAGGGCAAGGGCCAGCAAGGTGAGCAGCAGGCGGGGCCGGGTGGCCGGATCTCGGGTATCACGGGTCAGCATCGGGGAATCTGCACACTCAAGGGCGTCGGAGTAATCGGTGGAGATTGCAGTTGTTCGTTGGCGTAGAGCTTGTCGAGCAACTCACGGTCGACCTCGCTGGCCGCTAGGTCGAACAGAATCTGCCCATCACGCAAGCCGATGATCCGCGAAAAGTGCGCCAGGGCCAGCTCCACCGCATGCAGGCTGGCGACCAGGGTGACGTTGTGCTGCCGGGCATGGCGGCAGAGCACCGAAAGCGTGTGCTCGGCCAACACCGGGTCCATGGCCGATACCGGCTCATCGGCCAGCAATACCTCCGGCGCTTGATACAACACGCGGGCAATGCCTACACGCTGTAGCTGTCCACCGGACAGTTGCTGACATTGCGTGAACAACTTGTCGCTGAGATCCAGCCTGGCCAACGCCGCGCGTGCGCCCGGAATATCCACCGGATGCAGCAAGTTCAGCAGACTCTTGCCCAACCCCCACTGACCCAGCTTTCCAGCCAGAACCGCGGTGACCACGCGCTGGCGCGGTGGCAGCGGGGGTGCTTGATGGATCAGGCCGATGCGCGCGCGCAGACGCTGACGCTGATGGGCAGAAAGCTGCCAGGCTCGCTCGCCGAGCACCTGCAGCTCGCCGTTGTCCGGTCGCAGGGCGGTGGCCAGCAGGTTGAGCAGGCTCGACTTGCCCGCGCCGGACGGACCGATGATGGCGACCTGTTCGCTGGCACCGATGTGCAGGTCCATGCCACGCAACGCCTCGACGCCGTTGGCGTGGGTAAGGCTGACCTGGGTCAGATGCAACGTCATTTGAGCAGGTCGGCAGCGCGCGCGGCTTCCTCGATGCCCTTGTAGTTCTCGGGATTGGTTTCGATGAAGCGGCTGGCAGCCTGCAGATCCAGAATCTCCTTGTCCTTCGGATTCGCCGGGTCGAGCGCCAGAAAGGCGGCCTTGATCTTGGCCGCCAGCGCCGGGTCGAGGGTCCCGCGCACGGTCCAGTTGTAGTCGTAGTAGGCCGGGGTGGTCGCAAACACTCTGACCTTGGTGGTGTCGACCTTGCCGGCGGCGACCAGTTTTTCCCACACGCTGGCGTTAAGTACCCCGGCGTCCACCTTGCCGGCCTGGACCCAGGCGACAGTGGCGTCATGGGCGCCGGAATAGCCCACGCGACTGAAGTAGGTTTCCGGCTTGATGCCGTCCTTCAGCATGAAATAGCGCGGCATGAGACTGCCTGAAGTGGATGACACCGAGCCGAAGGCGAAGGTCTTGCCCTTGAGATCGGCGAGGGATTTGACGGCCGGGTCGGCGGTGATGAATTTACTGGTGAACTGGGCGTCCTGTTCGCGCTGTACGAGCGGTATGGCATTGCCGGTTTTCAGGCGTGCCTGCACGAATGTGAAGCCGCCCAGCCAGGCCATATCAATTCGGTCGGTGGCCAACGCCTCAACCACGGCCGGATAGTCGCTCACGGGAACGAACTCGACCTTCATGCCCAATTGTTGTTCCAGGTAGGTGCCCAGCGGCTTGAACTTGCGCAGCAGTTCGGTCGGGGCTTCATCGGGAATCGCGCTGACTTTCAGGGTTTCGGCGGCCTGCGCCAACAGGGTGCAAAAAGACAGCGTCAAGCCGACAGCCAATGCCAGGGTACGGTTGAGCATGAAAATTCTCCGGTGCATTAAGGCAAAAATGTAGATACGCCAGGCAGCAAGCTGATTGCTGCATGGCGCTTTGTGAGGGTAAACGAAATGGAGCGAAATTGACCGCTTTTGGCCAAATTGTTCGTGCGAAAAGCCTGAAGTCGATCCGGCCAGGATGATCCTTGGGTTAGCGCTTTTAGCCGCCCGAAATCGCCATGTTTCATGACCGTCCGTAGCCCGGCACGAGAGTTGGCTCACGCTTCGCTATTCTTGAAGACACTACAAGGTTGCAAGTCGAACAGAGGATTGAATGATGAGGATGTTACTGATGGTCGAGTGCCCTAATGAACCCTTCAACTCCCTTGTCAAAGCCGGGAAGGTGGGCGAGGTTATTGAGCGCATCCTGACCAGCATCAAACCGGAGGCGGCGTACTTTACCGAGCAGGATGGCAAGCGTGGTGGGATCTTTGTGGTCGACGTACAAGACCCCTCCGACATTCCCGCATTGGCGGAGCCCTTTTTTCTCAATTTCAACGCCAGCTGCAAATTCCGTATTGTGATGAGCGCGCAGGATCTGCAAAAGGCCGGTCTGGAGACGCTCGGGCAAACGTGGGCGTGCTGAGAGGCCATTTGGGGTCGGTACTGACGACCCCGATCCGCCTGTTGGTCCGTTCCATACAGTCAAAAGCATGGTCTGAACCGTGATATGCGGATGACTGACCAAAGGTTCCCATTCTTCGCTGAAAGAGAAACCCTGCTTAAGGCGTTTCGTAGTTTAGTTTTTCTTCTTGATTAGTTTGCCCAAGTAGTATTTTAGGCTTAAACGATCTTTGGGCCTTGGCTTGTAGTGGGTTTTATTTCTTTGTGCGGGATCGATCACCATGGTCCCTGCGGTGTAGTAATAAAGCGCTATAGACCTGCGTGTGATGTGCTCTGGAGTTGATAAAGGCTCTGGGTGCCCATGATTGCTGTCTTTGTCTGTGTTGAAAATGACACAACGATTGTAAATGGGCAGGACTTTTTTAAGGCAGGTCTTCATGTCGACATCCCAAAGTTCAAGGTTGCCGCCGTATTCCTCTCGCCAGTCCTCATTCAGATAAATGATGATATTCAGTCTGCGCTCAACATTAAGCTTTTTGTTGAGTCTGAAGTCCGAGTGTACCCCCAGGAAACCACCACTTTTCGTTTCATGCAAGCCGCCACCAGCAAAGTAGGGGTCGGGTATCAAACCTTCAATGCCTGTGAGCTTTTCAAGAAACTGCAACATGGGGGCTGAGTTGAAGGCGTTGAAAATAGTCTTCAAATAGGGGGTGCATTCGTTGGGACTGATTTGACGTTTTAGTTGACCTTTATAGCCGCGCTCATAGAGCATTTCGTTGTTGGTTGGTTCGATTGGGAAGTGCGAGCAGATACTGGCAATCAGCTCTTCATCCAGGAAGTTGTCGATGACGATGTGCGGAAATGGCGTGGCCTGAATATAGCCACTTGCCAATGAGTGACCCATGGCGCTGGCGGCGTTCTGGTCGAAATCAAGCTCCGGGGAGAGGGTCATAGGTAGTGCTTGAGTGATGGGTGCCATTACCGCTCCAATAACTTGATATAAAGACGTTTTGGTGACTTCAAGCAGCGTCCAGCGCACTGCTCGTTGTGTCTCTTCGTCGCTTAAATTTTGCTTTCTTCTTTTTTCAGGCGCTTAAGAATGTCGTTGTACATTTTGGTTCGTCTATGAGTCTTTTCATAGCCGCCAGCCGCTGCAACAGTGCCGGACTGGATGTGATCCAGATAACTGAAGATTTTACGCGGTGATAACATTTCGACGACATAGCCAAGCTCGGTCATGCGGTCTTGGAGGGTGTAGCCTGGCACGCGATCATCCATCAAAAAATGCATGTTGTGCTGTTTGATAAGTTTGCAGTTCCACAATGTACAGAAACTCTTCAAGTAGACTTCTCTGTACGGTTTTGGTTCTCTGGAACGTAATCCCATGGAGATTTTCAGACGTCTGAAATGGTGTTTGAATAGTCGTGAGCTAAAACGCCAAAGTGTTCTCGTGGTGCCACGGTTTAATTGTTCAACGCAGCCGACGGCTACGATTTTTTTGTTTTTTAAGCATTTATTCAGCATCATCGGGAAAACATTTTTATCGAAAACAAATGTGTCGGTGTGCATTAGAAATAAATAATCAGTTTCAACTCGCTCCAAAACCAGGTCAAGTGCTTTGCCATGCGCGATATGCCCAGGCTCGGGCTCGGAAACAGAGCGCTCGATTAAATTTATCCAGTCAAGCGTTCGTAAATACTCAGTGCTTTCATCGGCGGAATAGTTGTCAACTACCCATATTGGGACGCCGTGGCTGCCGAAATGCTGGTGCAATAAGTCTAAGCATATCTTGGTGATTTCTGGTGTTTTGTAATTGACTATAACTATGCTGAAGGTTTTGGAGTTGTCAGCCAGGAAACTAGTGTTATTCATCGTTCAGGTGTCCAATGATGCTGCATGTTATTGTAGGAATAATTGAACATGTATACAGTTTTCGCTTATTTGTCTGTGCAATATTTGCTTGACTATAAAACACAATTTGTTAAGCCGCTTCGTCAAATATAACCATAGCTTACTCTGCCTGATGGAGGGCGAATTATGCGGGCGTCATCGTATAAGGATCTGCGCTGTAGGTAAACGTTCGCGACTTAATTTGTTACGCGTCCCCCCGCTAGCTATCTCTCGTATGCGCAACCTGGCTAAGTACAGCCATTGCCGTAGTTACCGTGGCACCAACGGCTACTGCGCATTGAGCCTTACTGATGAAACGTGCGGCCCAGTGCATCCAGGCGAACGGCGATGGGGGGCAAGCGCTGGCTGCTCAGGGCAAGGGTTTCGACATCGTGTGACGTGTTTTGCGCGATGGTCTGCACAGACTGCAAGCGCCCGACAACTTCACGGCTTGCCGTGGATTGTTCGCGGGTGGTGGCGACAATGCGCCCATTGAGTTCATCGATATGCGAGATGTCGCTGCCCACCGCCTGCAACATAGCGGCCGCCAGCTGACTGTCTTCGACACAGCGCTCCACGCCTTCACAGCTGTCATACATGGCCTCGACGGCTTTGCGGCTGCTTTTTTGCAAGGCCTCGATGATTGTTCTGATTTCCTTCGTGGAGAGGGCGGTGCGCTGCGCCAGGTTGCGCACTTCGTCGGCCACAACGGCAAAGCCTCGGCCTTGCTCGCCGGCGCGAGCGGCTTCGATGGCGGCGTTGAGGGCCAGCAGGTTGGTTTGGTCAGCAATACTGCTGATGTCCTCCAGGACAGTACCGATTTGCTCCGCCTGTCCCGCCAGCACCTGCACGGTTGAGTGGGTGCATTTCAGGCGAGGCGCCAACTGAGTGATTTCCTGCTGCGCGCGGTTCACACTTTCCTGTCCTCGGGTGATTTGCACGCTGGCCTGGCCGGCATGCTCAACGGCATGTTCTACGTGAACGGCAATATGCCCCATCGCGTCGCCCATGCGTTGCATCGAACCCGTCATCTGGGCAATTTCCGTCAGCTGATGCTTGGCCCCTTTTTCCAGTGTATTGCTCGCCTTGGCAAGCTCCTGGCCCAGCTCACCCAAGCCGTGAGAGTCGCTAACGACCCCGTCAACCAGGGCGGTAATCTGCATCAGGAATTGATCGAAACGATCCGCGAGCGATACATGCACCGTGGCCTTGTCTCCCTTGCCAGCATCGTCGGCGAGCTGGGATGTAGACCGGAAAACCCTGGTGTTGCAGCGCATGGAAGACCACGTGATGAACGGCGATCGTGGCAACGGCGACTAGAATCGGTAGCCAGTCGCGATAAAAAGTCAGCACCGCCAGCAACGCGAAAATACCGAAGTGGGATTCAATGACGCCCTCGGCCTGATTGATATGCAACGCAGCCATGACCATCAAGCCAATGCCCACGCAACACCGCATCAACCGCGTGCCGCCACCCACCAAAAACGCCTGAATAAACGTGTTGTGCCAGTAAGCCAGACTCAAAGCGAAGAGGGACAACAGCCAGATCAGGCCCAGCATGATTCGGTCAGCCTTGCGGTAGTGGTCAAGAAAACGAGGGGTCAAAGGGATTCACTTTTACTCCATGTAATTGAGCCGGAATCGTGGGTCTTGGGTGTCGATGGGAGGACATGGAACCAACATCGTCGATAGCGTCTAAATTACAGAGATGTCCCGCCACCCTGAAGGAACGACTCATGCTCAGATCTCGCTCATTGATTGCAGCTATTACATGTCTTGCGCTGGTTTCCGGTTCAGTGACTGCATTGGCCGATCCCGGTAATGGAAAGGGCCAGGGAAACGGCAAGGGAAACTCGCAAAACAGCCAGGTTCATGGCAACCAGGGAGGTCAGGGAGGCAAAGGCAAAAACTCCGGGGGCGGCGATTGGGATAATGGCCCAAGCATCAATCGCGGAAGCGTTCTTGGGATTATTGGCGGGTATCGGGACTACTGGAGCCCCGGACCTGCCTTGCCACCCGGCATTCAAAAGAACCTCGCACGAGGTAAGCCGCTTCCACCCGGGATTGCCAAAAAACTGGACGGCCGGTTAATCGGCAGGCTGCCTCATTATGATGGGTATGACTGGCAGCAAGTTGGTACCGACTTGATATTGGTCGCGCTGGCAACCGGGCTCATCTACGAAGTGCTCAACGGTGCTTTTGATTAATGGGCATGATCCATATGCCCATTTGAAGGCCGTTCTGAGGCGGCTGCCCATGAAATTGCCGAGCTGCTGCCGAACAGGGGGCAATCGGCGTAACCCAATCTACGTCGCCCCTCGTACGACACGGGCGGGCGCTGAATGAGCCCGGAGCGCTGCACGCTAGCGCTGGCAGCTGCCAATTTGGGCAGTGCACAGTGCATTCCGTCTGTCGCAGGACTTGAACTGTCTGGGGCTTAAAGCGTCATAACTCTCGCGATATCAACCAACCCTACGGAAGCAATCATGCTTTTAAAGAATAAGAGTCTCGTTGCTGTAATGTCCTGCGCCCTGATGCTTGCCGCCGCCCCGTTACTCCCTTCTGACCTGTCCATCATGAACTCCGCCTATGCGAAAGACGGTGGTGGTGGTGGTGGTGGTGGTGGTGGTGGTGGTGGTGGTGGTGGCGGTAACGGAGGTGGTAGCGGGGGAGGTAACGGAGGTGGCAATGGCGGTGGCCACGGCGGCGGTATAGGCGGCGGTCACAGCGGTTCAGATCACTCCGGCGGCTCTAACAGTAACGGCCACGGCAATGGACTGAGCAGCGATCATGCCGGCAAAGCTGTTCGCGACCATGGTGAAAGCGGAAACCACTACGGCAACGATCGCAATAGTGATCGCGGTCATGGCCCAACGACTTCAGGCATCGCCCATTCCAAAGATACTCGCGGCGTGGCCAAAGCCAGAGCAATCTCGACCTCGACGCCAGGCGATCACAACACGAAAGGGTTGAGCAAAGCCGGGACATCGGTATCGAAAAAATCGTACTGATCAGCCATAACGGCTGATAGCGAAGTACAACAGACTCAACTGCAAAGCCTACCGCACGCAGGGGCTCAATTCGACTTCTTCGACGGGTAGTGACCGCGCAATCCCCCGGACGGGGTGCCTGGGTTCAAGCTGCCAAACCCCGCAGCACGCAACCCTAAACAAAACGGGCGCCCGAAAAGGCGCCCGTTTTCGTTTGTTCCGTTGCTTGCTTTCTGTCGCGAAGGACCGCAATCGACTGTGGATTCAACTGGTCGATGGAACAGATTGGCTAGCTACTTTCTTGGCAAATCTCTTACCAAAAGCAATCCACCATTTTTCATAATAGAAAGTCGAGATATGCGCGGTGAGAAAAATGGCGGCGAACAACAATGGGCGCTTCAAATATTTTATGACGGTGTCTCCGCTACCCAGCCAAGTATGTATCAGCAGTGGATGAACAACGTAGAGAGCGTACGAGATGGTGGCGATATAAAATAGAGCCCGATTATTCAGCAGCTGGGCAACTCGTGTCCGGCTATTGAGTAACGTGCTCCCCACCATTGCTGCGGCAAGATAGGGGCGGAAGTAGTTCATGAACCCCGCATCGGGATGACAGGACAAGACAAACAGGAGGAATAAAAATATTTGTGCGATCCCCGTTTGTGTCGGAAGTTTGGCAAGGATGTTGCCCAGTCTATTGTTGTAGATCAGTGCAAGTATGCATCCGGAAAGTATTTCATCAATGCGGTAATAAGTGTTGATTGCGACATGGACATCATTCATGACTCGGTACATCGTGACGGTGATACAGAGAACAGGGATAAGCAGTACCCACTTGTTTCTCATCAGAACGACCAGCAAAGCGATGGCGAAGTAAAACTGGACCTCCATGCACAAACTCCATAGGTGGCCGTTTACACTGCCCAGCCACATAGGCGGCCAGTTGGCAACGAAAAGAAAGTTTGCAATGTAGAAATCCGAAGTGCTGTCCATGACAGGTAAAGCAATAAGCATGTACAACCAGGCGAGCGGCACTACCCGAAAGATTCTGCGGATTAAAAAATCAACGACGCTGCTGT
Organism: Pseudomonas sp. UYIF39; assembly: GCF_029963765.1. Taxonomy (GTDB): domain Bacteria; phylum Pseudomonadota; class Gammaproteobacteria; order Pseudomonadales; family Pseudomonadaceae; genus Aquipseudomonas. The sequence continues at coordinate 73,279 of NZ_JALBYU010000007.1, read as the reverse complement.
TGTTGAGCAGAAAATTTGTTATCAGGAAACCCGATAGCGTAAAAAATATAGCCATTCCCATAACGCCTGCCGCGGCATTAAATTGCCAAGGCTTTGGGCCAAGTGGTAGCAGGTGGCATGCCAAGACAAGCAAAATGCTCATGCCGCGCCATCCATCAAGTACGCTGAATCGAGAGCCCGCTACGGAACTACTGTTCATATTTTCATCCCGCTCTTGGGCCGATAGAGGGCTTTCGATAACGGCAGTGCTGCGTCTGAATACTGTCTGAATTCATATAAAAATCCAGTAGATGCAGCGGTGAAAAATTCAAGAAATCAGACCATTTAAGCCTGTAGTCTAGGACACCTTTTGCACTTTACACTTCACACCATGAAAAAATTCCAGGTGCGAGGAATTCGCTAAATGACTGGGTTTTTGACGTTGATTGTTTGACGTTGCTTCATAGCATGACGCTAAGTGAATCGCCCTCTTTGGGTAGATGCCCTGACCGGCGGCATTTGGCCCAGAGTGTGTAAAAACGCGTCGCCAAAATTGAAGTGTGCGCATCTACGTTAAATCTGAAATTTATCGGCACGTCAGCAGATGTGGATTTTGCGTAGAAGCGCTATTTTCAGTCTGGTTTTGAGTACCTGTCGCGCTGAAAAACGTTTTTACACAGCCTCGGCCAGAAGCTGCCTGTCATCAGGCGGTCGCGCAAGAAGTGACCGGTTAAGCCCTCAACACGCTGGCGTCATTGTGCCCCAATGCAGTGTCATTTCTGATGCGATTCAGCGCAGCTAAGGCCATTTCAGCGGAGCTTTTGACTGAAATCAATCCCGACCATTATCGAATAGTATAGAAAAACAGACGTTGTATTTTTCCAGCAGCTACACTTGTAAATCAAGTAATTAGATGAGTTTTGATATCTAGATGTTATTTCCCTTGAAAACAGCGTCCTCCCTTTGATCCTGCTAGCGGACTCTACATGAAGATTGAAATTCTTAAGCAAGCGGTTATGGACTCACGAGACGGCATTACCATCTCCGACAATTGCATCGACGACAATCCGTTGATTTTTGTAAATCCTGCTTTTGAGCGCATGACTGGTTACTCGTTCGAAGAAATTACCAACATTAACTGTCGATACCTACAAGGAAACGATCGAAAACAGCCTGAGCTGGAAGTTGTTCACAATGCCGTTAAAAAAGGTGAGTACTGCCTCGTAACCTTGCGGAACTACCGCAAGGATGGAACTATGTTCTGGAACGAATTAAGTGTATCGCCAATTTATGATGAGGGCGGGGCTGTAACCAACTTTATTGGAATCCAAAAAGATGTAACACCTAGAGTGATAATACAGCAGCAACTTCGCGAGGAGCATCAGTCTCTCGAGGAAATGAAAGTGCACTTCGAGCAATTATCCATAAAAGATGGGCTTACAGGCATTTACAATCGTCGTTTTTTTGATGCGCAGTTCGAAATTCAATGTAAAATTGCATGCCGCAATGGCGACTCATTGACTCTCGCCATGATTGATGTTGATCACTTCAAATCATTCAATGATATTTATGGACATCAAGCTGGCGATGAAGCGCTAATACGTGTCGCAGATAGTTTGAATAAGTCCTTCCAGCGAGGCTCTGACTTTGCAGCCAGGTATGGCGGCGAAGAATTTGTAATTCTGTCCAACGGCATGGCGAAAGACCAGGCCGCTCTGTATGTCAAGTCGCTATGTCAACGAGTGCGAGATTTGAGAATACCGCACTCCGCTTCCAGTACAGGCTACTTGACTATAAGCATCGGTTTTTCAGTTCATACATTTGGTCCACTGCACCAGTCTAAAGTACTACTGGCGCAAGCCGATAAAGCGCTCTATATAGCTAAGGAACGTGGAAGAGATCAATATTTTAGTCTTTAGTTTCTGTACGTAAATCTGGAAAAAATGGCGTTTGTATCACCATCATGTCGCCCCCCTGAAGGGCACTTTTTGGCGCCTAGGGCTGGTCGTGGCCGGCAGCAATCGGCCGAATGTGTTGAAAAAGTCGGTCCCTCCAGACTGACCTCATACTGACTACTGAAAATGCCTTTTTTGCGTGCAGCTACGCGAAATCTGAGCCCGGAATCCTCTGCTCAAAGTAAAGATTTCAATCTCAAGAGCGCACTTTTCTGCCGTGGAAACCATGGCCGACTTTTTCAACAGAATCGGTCAGGAGCAGACTATCGGTTCCGTTTTAAATGGTCTTACGCGTTAGCCAGGCACCCCAGAACAGACTACTGAAGAAACGAGTAGCGTCTCCGAATCCTGAGTCATGCATCAATTGTTGAACCGCAGCCTCGGAATGTGGCGGGTCAGCGCCCTGAAGAATTTTTCCTAACTTGGCCTTCACTTCATCCGGGCTGGCGCCATGCTGTCGCCACCGCTGCCCCCAGGCGGCAAGCAATAACGGTTGGCTGGCATAAGCATATTGATTGCCCGCGACAATCAGCGGCGCACCCGGCTTTAGATGAGCCCGAATGGATCGTAAAATTTGTCGCTTCGCAACATCCCCATCGAGATGATGGAGCACACCGATCAAGGTAGCCGCGTCGTATGACTCGTCCGCTGCCAGGTCTTCAACATGCCCAAGATGCAGACTTGTTCTTTCGAGCAAATTGTTTGCCTCCAGCTGCTTCGTCGCAGCCTCCAGCATCGGCTCGGATGGATCAACGGCAGTGAAGCGCCATGTCGGCTCCAGCGTTGCCATCGCAATAATCTCCTGAGCCGTACCGCCAGCGCCAACGACCAGTATTTTCGCGGAGCGAACATTGCCGATGCTTGCCGCCAGCATGCACGCAGTAAGATCCTGGCAAGCGTCATACCCAGCTAATGCGATACGGCTCTGCCGTCCGTACTCATTGGCCCGTGAAGTATCAAATTTTTCAGCTGCGTTTAGAGGGGATGATTTCAAGGCGGTTCTCCATGTCCTAGAAATAAGCTACGCCACATACTGAAATAATAAAAATTCATTAATTTTATTAAATGTATTCCCACAAGGAATATTGAACTCACATTCGCGACAGGCAGTTATGGGTCGGATAGCGACGGTCTAGCATCGACAGTCGCGATGGATGCTCAGACTTCCGTCTGTTCCGCCATTTCCAGGGCATCATCGACCTCGATTCCCAGGTATCTGACGGTGCTCTCAAGCTTCGTATGACCCAGCAGGAGTTGGTTGGACAGCTCTCAGGTTCTTCGTCCTGCGATAGATCAGCGATGCCTTCGTTCTCCGTAGCGTGTGAGTACCGTACATGGTTGGGTCAAGGCCAATGGCTGTAACCCACGCTTTGACTATTCGAGCGTATTGTCTGGTGGAGAGATGGTCCGAGTTGTGTAGCCGGGTCGGAAACAAGAAGTCCTCGCTGCGGAGTCGGGCATGATGCATCCAAGCTTCCAGAACCGTTCGGGTTTGCTCAGTGATTTCAAATTGCACTGGGTGCTGGGTTTTCTGCTGCATCACGATGGCCCGTGACGACACATGTTCCCCATGGGCTATGTCTCGTACTCGCAGCTTGGTTAAGTCACAGGCACGCAGCTTGCTGTCGATGGCCAAGTTGAAGAGCGCCAAATCTCGTGTCTTCTCAGCAAGCTGAAGTCTTACCCGGATGGCCCAGATATCTCTGACTCGGAGCGGGGCTTTCTGCCCGACAAGCTTTCCCTTGTTCCAAGGCTGATGGCTGTATGTAGCAATAGTGTTCATGGCTTGTCCTCCACGTTGAGGGAGGACAAGAGTGGATCAGTCACATGTGTGGTGGTCGCTATCCGACCCTGAGCTGTCGGTCGGCAAGGGCAGAACTCAGAAAAAACTGTCGCTGGAGATAATGCGCAAATAGAGCCAAGAGTTGACTGCCATAAGCGTCTACGAAATCAGGGGCGATTCACTTTCCTGTCGGGGGGCGTCTGATTAGCTATTTGTGAAAATGATCAACTATTCTGTGAACCTGTAGCTGCCCGTCGCGGAGGACTGCAATCAACCCGCGTGGCCTCTTGGTCATATTGCGTGAAAAATAAACGCGCGAGTATGCACAGTAGTTCGGTATTGATGGGCGAACTCTGCGTTAAAGGCGGTTCATAAAACATGAAAGATGTAGTCGGCGGACTCGTTGGCAGCCAGAGACACCGCCGATGCGGTCAATCGCTCGCGCAGCGATAAATCATCGACCCGCACCTGCCACTCGCAGCCTGGATGTTCCTCAAGAGTACTTTTGACGTTGTGTATCGCTTCGAGCAGTTTTTCTCGTGGTGGAAAGTAAACGGCCAGCGCGTTGCCTTTCCAACTCGCCACATTCAGGCCCAGTTGCGCGCAGATGGCGATTTTACTTGATGCATCGGCTCTGTCTGCTTGTCGAGATTGACTGACGAGTGCTTCCAGAGCCTGATCTGCACGCCCATCTGTGCAGAGAATGTCGTCGCTCTCCCACGCCTGTGGTGGACACGCTTTGTTATCTTGACGTAGCGCGATGAATGGGTTGATTTCCATCGGATAAATGCGGCAAACCAGGGGGCGTTCTTCGTAGATGCCGCAAAGATTGTCAGCTCTGAGATTAGGGCATTGCTCAAGTGCTTTGCCGGCAAACACAGCGATGACCTGTAACTGGGCCTTACCACAAATTGCACTTACAGATCGGCCTTTGGCGTGGGTAAATTCCGCTGATGAACGAGGCCAACTCGATTCATCAAAGGCCTCAAGAATCACCGCGATGTCGTGACCGCGATTTAACCATTGTTGTGCCTCAGCCAATGTCAGCGGTATCAGTCGGCCCTTGCAGCAAATACCGCAGCCTACACAGGAGAATCGGACGGTGTTGTTCTGCATAATTTTCACCAGTACGTAGAGACAACCTAACGACAGCTAGGTGTTGTATTTGCATGACGTGGATCGCGTCAAAGATGAATTGGCTGAAGATAAATCGGCTGTATTCGCTTATTTAGTTGCGTATTGCCTACGCAATGCGCGCGCGCCCTGCGCTTGCCCACATAAGGCAGCCGCAGGATTGTTAACTAGTACAAAGGCGTGCTCTTGGAATGAAGGCGGACTTCACGCTGATGCGGGCGATAACTACTCGCAAACTCCTGCTAGAGAGTTCCCCATACGTGAATGGATCACCGGATGCCCAGTCTGCGATCCAGCGAAAGTGCTCCTGCACCGCGTGCGATGATGATTAGCAGCAATCCCGCCCAGGACAGGTGCGTCGGCCAGGCATCGGGGTAAACGAAAACCTCAATGACAAAGGTCATCCCCAGCAACGCCAAGGCGGATAGACGGGTGAACAGCCCGAGCACCAGCAGCAGTGGAAATAGGTGCTCGCTGTAGGTCGAAAGGTGTGCCGCCAGTTCTGGAGAGATCAGAGGCAAGGCGTATTCCGTACGGAACAGTTCGTAGGTACTCGGCGTAATCGTCAGAACGTCGCTGACTTTGGTGCGCCCTGACATGAAGAAAATGGCGGCGATGGCGATGCGTGCCACCAGCACCAGAAACGAATCGCTGATCAGATTGCCCAATCGGGTTGCAACGCGGTTCCAGAGGCCACGCAAGGAATTGTCGGCGGCAGGTGAGCGGGTGTGGATGTTATCCATGCTGTGCTCCGTTAATGGCTTCAGTAACTGTTTGTCAGGAGTTCCGCCGTTACAAATGCGTCAGCACTCACCAGGCGAATAATGAGGTTTTCCAGGTTCAGGTCAGACTCGACATCAATGGCCCAGTCAGCAGCGACATCAAGGGGCAGGTGGGCCGCGCAGGCGTCGAGAAAGGCACAGTCTGCGGCACTGGCAGCCTGCCAATGCACGCGGCCGGCCTTGCGTGTCAGTAGTGCACCTTCACCTTGCCATTCGAGTTTTTCAGGCATTTCCCGTTGTTCACGATTGACGCACCAGATCGTGTAGGCGGGACAGTCCGGTAACCAGACCCAACGGGCGGTGTCCCGTGGTTTAAGCCGCAAGTTGCCCAATTCCGTAGCGGGAATCTGCGCCAAGTCGTTCAGCCCAAGACCAGGCTCATCAGCGGCGCAATGAACCTGTGTCCAGAGCAGGTCCAGACGGGCGACGTCGCCCAGATACGGCATGTCTTGCGCGTGTTCGAAGCGGTCGAGAAAGTCGGGGAAGTCCGCTCCATAGTTCAGCAATCGGGCATCCGTTGGCGGTGAAAGCCGGGCGTGTATGGTGGCAGCGCTTTTGAGCCAGTCGGTGCCGACCAGCCGTTCTATGGTAGGAAAATTAGCGAGCAACGCGTCCGTCATGCCCTTGAGGACGGTATTGCGATAGACCGCAAAGCCTGGTTGTTGGGTCAGCGAATCCATCGTGGATGATTCAGTGCCAAACAACGCACTCACGAAGGCATCCTGAAAACTTGCGAGTGAGGGCTTCATATCGCCACCTTCAATTGCAGGTTTTGCCCAAGGTTCAATAACGTCTGCGCTCGGTTACGCTCGGCCAGTAAAACGTCGAAAGCGGGGATGTGGTCGTCGCGTTCGATCAGTGTAGGACGCTGGCCGATCCGCTCAATCAGCCGCTGGTACAGCGACCAGACATCTTCGGCGACAGGGGAATCATGGCTGTCGATCAGTAACGTGGATTCACCCGGATCCTTGGTGAACCCCGCCAGATGAATCTCCATGATGGCGTCGGCCGCAAAGGCATCCAGATAATCGGCGGCGTTAAAACCCAGGTTGTGCGCACTGATGTGCACGTTGTTGACGTCCAGCAACAAGCCGCAGCCAGTCACCGTGCTCAATTCGGTGAGAAATTCCAGTTCGCTGTAGTCATGCCCGTCCATGTGCAAATAATGGGTCGGGTTTTCGACGGCAATGCGACGCCCGAGGGCGTCTTGTGTGCGCTGGATATTGCTTGCGATACGCTGTAACGCTTCGCTTGTGCGGGGAAAAGGCAACAGGTCGGGGTGGTATTGGTCGCGCCAGGATGACCAGGCCAGGTGCTCGGAAATCAGTGCCGGTTGAACGCGATCAGCGAGCTGTTTCAGGCGTTTCAAGTGCTCCGGGTCCGGCGGGCAATCGGCCGCCAGCGAAAGTGACACCCCGTGCAACGACAATGGGTGCCGCTCGCCAATGGCCTCCAGCCATGCCAGACGGGGGCCGCCACCAACCATGTAGTTTTCCGGATGAACTTCGAACCAGAGACCTTCGACCGTGCAGTCGTGGGCCTCTTGGTAATGGTTCGGTTTGAGGCCGAGTCCGGCCCCGATCTGGAATGCCTTGTTCATGATAAGTACGAGCCCCGTGGCGTTGACGTTACATTGGTGTGAGGGTGCCGGTGCCTTTTGGTGTCTTGATGGTGGTGCAAGTGCCAGCGGGAACGTTTTTCCAGGCATTAGGCTGGTAATCCATTTTTGCCGTACCTGCGCACGTGGTACCTGCACCGGCCTTGCAATCGTTGTGACCGGCCATGGCGACGCCGTAGCATTTTTCCATGGCGCCTGCGGCGGCTGGGGTCTCGGCGGCAATGGCGCCGGCAGCAAAGGAGGAAAAGGCAACGGCGATGGCAGCAAGCTTCAGATTGTTCATGGTTATTCTCCGGGATCATGAGGGTGGGTCGTCGCATCAGTGCAGGAGTGCGCTGTGCTTCAGATCCGAAAGGTAGTTCGCTGAGTTTTCAAATCCGGTTACAGCCATCGCAAAATATTTTTTTGAACCGCAAAATGAATCTGCTTGTTGCCTTATGCCTTTGGCGGCAAGCATGATCCATCGCCCGTTATTGGCGCTGGCGTTATGTAAGTACAGAATATTTTCATCCTCGTGTAACCAGAGTGGACGATGGAACGAACTACACATAACGACGCATTGCGCAGCCGGGAAATTCATCTTCAGGCCTTGTTCCTCGCGGGCCTGGGTGGAGACGAGCGGGCTTATGGCACTTTCCTCAAGGAGCTGAGCGGTCATATACGCGGCTTTGTTCGAACCCGACTTCAGCGGCAACCGGGTGAAGTCGAGGATTTGCTGCAAGAGGTTTTGCTGGCCGTCCATAACGGTCGACAAACGTACCGTGCGGACCAACCGCTGACGGCCTGGGTGTTTGCCATCACCCGCTACAAACTCACGGATTTTTTTCGTGGCAGGTCGCGCAATGAAGTGCTCAATGACTCGCTCGACGATGTGGCGGAGCTGTTTGCCGAGCCGCATCTGGAGCCGGAGCAGGCCCATCGCGACCTCGGTAAGTTACTTGAGCAACTGCCTGAGCGGCAGCGTTTGCCGATCCAGCAGGTGAAGCTTGAAGGCTTGTCGGTCGCCGAGTCGGCGCAAATGACCGGGCTTTCGGAGTCAGCGGTAAAGATTGGCATCCATCGCGGGCTTAAGGCGTTGGCCGACAGGATTAGAGGTACACGATGAAAACTGACGATCTTATTTCCATGCTGGCGACCGGGGTTACACCGGTCGACCGGCATGCGCTCGCCAAGCGTTTCGGCGTCGCGGTGCTGGTCGGTCTGATAACGGCGTTCTTGCTGGTGATGGTCATGTTTGGCGCACGTCCGGATCTGGCCGAAGTGGCGGCAACTCCGATTTTCTGGGCGAAGATTGCCTTACCCCTGTGCCTGATGGTCGGCGCGTTGAGCCAGATTGTGCGCCTGGCGAGGCCCGGACTTACGCCAGGCGCCGGACAACTGCTGGTCATTGCGGCGGTTGCAGCGGTGTGGGCTGGCGCTCTCTATGTCCTGATGACAGCAGCCCCGGACGTGCGTGCTTCGATGATCTTCGGTAAAACCTGGCGCGTGTGTTCGCTGAACATCACCTTGCTTTCGATTCCGGGGTTCATTGCTGTCTTTTGGGCGCTGCGCGGGTTGGCACCCACTCGCCTGAGACTGGCCGGCGCCTGCGGCGGACTGCTTGCAGGGGCGATGGCTACCATTGCCTATTGCCTGCATTGCCCTGAAATGGAAGTCCCGTTCTGGGGCGTCTGGTACTTGCTTGGCATGTTGATACCAACCGTTATCGGTGCGCTGCTCGGACCGCGCTGGCTTCAATGGTAGTGGGGTTGAAAATCGCTAGTTATCCAGCGACTCCACCACTGACTATCGTCGCAAGTTTGATATCAGTACAGCTACCCTGGCCAAATCCAATGAAAATGACTGGTCAGGTCGAATGCAAACAGGTCGTCAGTAGCTGTGCAAATGGTGGGACAAGTAGGGTGCAATTTCGCAGCCGGACGCCGGTATTCCTCTGTCTCTTCATTCCAGTGGAAATCGTTGCTCGAAAAACTGTCGTTCTTTCCCTCGGTTTTGTCCCACACCGGCACGTCCGGTTCTCCAATGGGATTCGTGCCTGAGTTCAGGTCAGCTGAAAATCCGACTTTTTCAACAGAATCGGCCAGGAGCTGCCACTCAACACGACTCGATAATCCCCACCCGACCATGCATCATCATGCTCGCAGCGATCCCGTTGTGGGCATCGAAGCCATAATTGCAGAATCTGCCCGCCCGCAAAAATGAGCCTTTTGAAATGGAAGTCATCTCATGTTCGAACGTAACAAACTGGTTCCGGAATTAATGGTCACCAACCTGGATAGCAGCCTGGCTTTTTGGGTTTCTTGCCTGGGGTTCAACGTAGCTTATCAACGCCCGGAAGACGGATTTGCATACCTTGATTTGAATGGTGCTCAAGTAATGCTTGAGCAGGTAGATTCGGACGCGGGTCAATGGCTGACTGCGCCGTTGACTAAGCCGTTTGGAAGAGGCATCAACCTACAGATTGATGTTGAGGCTGTCGCGCCCACCATCCAAAAACTTGATCAGGTTGGATGTTCACTCTATCGAGAATGCAAAGACAGCTGGTATCGGGCTGACAATGCGGAAGTAGGCCAGCGCGAATTCATCGTCCAGGATCCCGACGGTTATCTCGTAAGGTTAGTAGAGCGGTTGGGTGAGAGGCCGGCTTGCTCAATCTGAATCTGAGCCAAGCCGACTGTCAACTTTGGTCGATTTCCGCCCTTCGCGAGTGGCAAAATCGACCCAAAGCGGCCCCTCAGGAAAAGTTGCAACATACGAATTCGATCTGATGGTTACAAAGGAGGCTGTCGCAGGTAAGTCGCGGATCATCTCGTGCGAGTTGACCCGCGTGCTTTTTCCTAGTCTTTGGTGCCGACCTTGTTCTGAACTGCTTCCTTGCCCGCGACATTCAACTGCGTTGGTTCAAGCTTGACGGTAAGTTTGTGCAGTGAACCGGTGAATGCAAAAGGTACCTGGTAATCCTTGTCATCGACGGGGGTTCCGGTGTCGGAACCGACATCGAAACTTTCATCCACACCGAAGACGAATGGAACGCTGTGTGGGATTGTTTGACTAGCCAGTTGCTTTCCATCCACCGACAGCACGCCGGTGCCGCCCTTACCGAATCCCGGCCCAGCATATTTGAAATCAAAGCTGATGCTGTGCTTTCCGGGAGTGAGCACCTCGGTCCCTTCCCAGCGGAATCGCGCAACGCCTTCGAGGTTGTAGTTGAAAACCGGCTTACCTTTCAGGAGGTAGAGCGCGTAACCCCCAAAGCGGCCGCCGTCGGTCACCAATACACCGTCGCCGCCGCTTTCAGGAACAGTGATGTCAGCCGTAATGACGTAGGACTTGTTCAACACGTTGGGCTCGTTGCCCGGAAGAATGCCGGTCACTGGGGAAAGGTAATTGAACTCGGTGCGTCCGGCCACGATGCTCGGCCTCTGTGCAATGACGCGCGTAAAACCGGAAGCGTCGAGTGGCAATACCTGATATTTGTTCGCTTCCACCCAGAACAGATCCTGTAGTTCCTTGAGTTTTGCGGGGTTGGCGGCGGCGATATCGTCATTCTGCGTCCAGTCCTTGGTGATGTCATACAGCTCCCATTTGACACCATTGACGATGTCCTTGGGTGGCTGAGAAGTAATGTCCCAAGGTGCGCGGTAGGGGGTCGTCGATGCCATCCAGCCTTCGTGATAAAGCGCGCGCATTCCAAACATCTCGAAATACTGCGTGGTGCGTGTGGAAGACTTTTCGGCATTCTGCTTGTCGAAGAGGTAAGCCATGCTCGTGCCTTCGATGGGTTTTTGCGCAATGCCGTCGACCTGGAGCGGTGCATCAATGCCGGTGGCTTCAAGAATCGTAGGCTCAATGTCAATGACATGATGGAACTGGTTACGGATGCCGCCGGCATCCTTGATCCGGTTCGGCCAGGAGATGGCCATGCCCTGGCGGGTGCCGCCAAAATGCGATGCAATTTGCTTGGTCCACTTGAAGGGAGTGTCCATGGCCCAGGTCCAGCCCACGGCCATGTGCGGATAGGTCTGGTCCGATCCCCAAGCATCCAGATACTTCATCTGTTCGGCGACCGGCACGTCAATTCCGTTGAAAGTGGTCATCTCGTTTGGCGTGCCGTTAGGGGTGCCTTCTGCGCTACTGCCGTTGTCACCACTGATGTAGATGACGAGCGTGTTGTCGAGTTTGCCCATGTCATCAATGGCCTGGATCACCCGACCGATTTCATGATCGGTGTACGCGAGATAGGCCGCATAGACTTCCATCTGGTGGGCATACAGTTTTTTCTCGTCCGCCGAAAGTTCGTCCCATTTTTTCAGTGAATCCGGCCACGGTGTGAGCTTGGCAGTCGGCGGGATAACGCCAAGCCGCTTCTGATTGGCGAAGATCTGTTCGCGCGCAGCATTCCACCCCATGTCGAACTTGCCCTTGAATTTGTCGACCCACTCGGGCGTGGGGTGATGCGGCGCGTGGGTACCGCCGGGCGCGTAGTAAAGAAAGAACGGCTTCTTCGGATCGAGCGCATTCAATTCATGGACATAGCCGACGGCGTCATCCGCCATCGCGGTGATCAGGTTCCACCCCGGTTTGCCGTCGTAAGGATGGATCGGCGTAGTGTTGCGCATCAGATTGCCCGGTTGCCACTGGCTGGTTTCGCCGCCCATGAACCCGAAGAAATAATCAAAGCCCATACCAATGGGCCATTGATCAAACGGACCCGCCTGACTGATCTGGAATGACGGCGTGTTGTGGTTTTTGCCAAACCACGAGGTTGCATAGCCGTTGTCCTTGAGGATTTTGCCGATGGTTACCTTGTCCTTGGTGATGACGCTGTTGTAGCCGGGGTATCCCGTTGAGATTTCCGATATGACGCCGAAACCGACGGAGTGGTGATTGCGTCCGGTAATCAAGGCTGCACGTGTGGGCGAGCACAGTGCTGTCGAATTGAATTGCGTGAAGCGCAATCCAGCTGCCGCAACGCGATCCATGGCGGGTGTGGGTATGATGCCGCCGAATGTACTGGGCGCTCCGAAACCGACGTCATCGGTGATGATCAACAACACATTGGGCGCGTCTCTAGGCGGGACGACGGTCGGCGACCAGTAGGGCGTCGAGGTCGTGGCGTCGAGGTTGTGGCGTCGAGGTTGATAACGCCGCCGAATGCGGCTGGAGGATTAGGGAGGTATCGCCCGTCGATGGTCGTGGTTGCACTGGGTGAACCGGGCGTGCCGTTGACTTCCTGTGGCGCTGCATTGGCACAGGAGAGCGTAAGCATGGCAAAGGCCAGTCCAGCACCAAGCCTGTTATGCAGCCAATTTGATTGATTCCAGTATGCAATGGCCATGGCCAGCTCCTGTAAACCCCCAAAACCCCAAGCTCCGAGTGTAGAACCGTTTTCGTCGCTTGCCAGTCCATCTCATGGGCAACGCGGGTGGCTGTTGACTTTGGAGATGTGGTGTCTATACCTGATCTTGATACTCAGCAGGTTCAGCAAGGGCCGCAGACTGATATGAGGAGGAGCACACATGCTTATCAGGAAACGGCGTTTGGGTATTGCCATCGTCTGCGCCGGGATCGTGTTGGCTTGCGTGGCTTTTGTGGTGTATCAGCATCGCGGCCCTGTGCCTTTGACGCTGGGTGATGGAAAAAATGGCCCACTGGGAATGGTCTGGCTTCCTGCCGGCGAATTTTTGATGGGTAGCGATCACAAGCAGGCTCGTCCAAACGAAAGGCCGGCCCACAAGGTGCGACTGGACGGCTATTGGATCGACCGCTATGACGTCACCAATGCCGATTTCGCCCGCTTCATTTCTGAAACACATTACATCACCACCGCCGAACGCAAACCCCGATGGGAAGATTTAAAGGTACAACTACCACCGGGCACTCCCGAGCCTGATGACAGCGACCTGGTGCCTGGCGCATTAGTTTTTGTCGGCACAGACAGACCCATTCCGCTAAATGATTTCAGCCAGTGGTGGGCATTTGTCCCGGGGGCTGACTGGCGTCACCCGCTGGGGCCCGACAGTACAATCGAGCGCAAGGAAACTCATCCTGTTGTTCAGGTTTCACGTGAAGATGTGCAGGCGTACGCCGCATGGGCGCACAAGCGCCTACTCACCGAGGCCGAATGGGAGTACGCCGCAAGAGGCGGACTGGAGCAAGCGACCTATGCGTGGGGGAATGACTTCTCGCCCGATGGAGAAAAGATGGCGAATACCTGGGATGAGATACAGCCGTTTCCCGTGACCGGCGCCAGTAACAAATTCAAAATTGGCACCAAGCCGGTAGGCAGTTACCGACCTAACGCCTACGGGCTCTACGATATGTCCGGGAATGTTTGGCAATGGGTCGCCGATTGGTATCGAGCCGACGCGTTTAGAGTTGGTCTCAAACATCAACCGGCGGGCGAAGCAGCGGTAAACCCGGTTGGACCTTCCGACAGCTATGACCCCGAACTTGGGGTGACGGCCAATGCACCGCAGCGCGTAATCCGAGGCGGATCTTTTCTTTGTAGCGACACCTACTGCACGAGTTTTCGAACCAGCGCCAGGCAGGGCGCAGATCCTATGAACTCCATGTCGCATCTCGGCTTTCGCTTGGCGACAAGTAATGACCAATGGGAAAAGCACCGTTGAATATAAAACGCACGCTGGCCATGCGTGAAAACACGAATGAACGCTTTTAGCTGATTTCAGCCTGTCGCGACCGGCTGAAAACGACCCACGCGAGCCATTCGCATGAAGCAGAAGTCAGTCAAATGGCCTGTCAGTTTCGACTCACAGGCTTTTCTACCCATCAGCGTGGAAACAGTAACGTTACAGCAATGCGAAAGCCCCAGCCTTGTGCGCCATCCTTAGGGCTATCGAGCCAGTATCGCGGACCCGCTTGCACCGTTAGAGGCTGACCGCCGATTTTCAGGAGCTGGGTAACTGTCAGGTTGACCGGCACCGACCATTCCCGGGATTGCCAGTTATAGGTCGACTCGGTGTTCACTCCGTACGTCGTGTAAGTAGCTGTGGTGTACGAGAGGAAAGGTTGGAGGAAGGTCTGGTTAACCTTTTCTTTGTCATCCGGCGGGCTGTCCTCCAAGCCCCAGATGTGGTTAGCGAGAATGCCGCGAGTCCAGCCGTTTGACTGTTTTAGCGCGACTGCCGTCGGGCCCAGGCCCCATTGCTTGCTGCTGAGTAGCTTATCGCTGCCGGTGGGAATCAGTAGTGCCGGGCCAATGCCGAGTATCCAGCCGCTGTCGGTGGGTTTTGTCGGCGAGAAGAAAAAACTCTGAGTTACATCGCCCAGACCAGATTTATCCGCTGCGCCATTGGGTGCCAGGCCATGCTGGTCAATAACGGGCAGGATGGTGCGTGAGATGAGGTTCCAGTCGTCGTTTAAACGAAAGGGCAGAACGGGCTGGATATTTGTGACGCTGTGCATGCCGTTTCCCGTAGGCCCCATCTTCTGATCCCAGTTGTACTGCACCGGAAGGCTGTACATCGCGGCAACCGGGTTGAGTGCCTTTTTTGCCAGTTCCGCAGAGTCCTCGGCACGTACCAAGCCACTCTGCATAGCGATAACAGTGGTCGACAGCAGTGTTAACGGTAGTTGTACTCGCAATCTGTTCTCTCCTTTGCGACTTAGACCAACCTCACGGTCAGCACGCCCGAGCGGTTGTGCTGACCGTGACTTTGTCTCACCGAACCAGTTCGATCTCGCTCGGCCGCCACTCTTTGGTGAAGAACGACTCACGGGGGCTGTAGAGGCGCAAGATGGTAAACCAGCCTTTATCGGGCATGGTCTGGATCCAGTTGCCGGCCTTGGCGTCAGCTGGCTTGGAGGGGGCGAAGTAGAGGGTCGTGGACCCATCAGCGTTTTCCGTGGCTGCTGGTGTAGGGTAGGTCTGGCTTCCGGCGCGCGGGTAGCGCTGCGGTGTCTGGAGCATGGATCGCGTCTGGTTGTCGTAGACGGTGTACGACCAGAATTTGGCCGCTGGAATCTTCGGTGGCAGGGTTACCTTGTAGGTCTTGCCACCATCGAAGGGATTCTTTTCGGCGTCCGTGAAGCCCATGAGGTACTGCGAGCCCACATTGGGCAACCGCATAATCATGCCCGGCGAATCCATGGTGTAGCCGTAATAGAATGCCGCGCGGGAATCGAGTGTCCGCGCGCCGGTGGGCGGTAATGCTTTGAATAAGCCTTCCTTGGTAATCATCGGCGGCGGTGTCTCGAAGTTAAAACCGCCTTGCCACAACATGTTGGACCACATCGAGTCTGGGTAGTAGGCCCAACCGGGATAGTCGGCAGCACGCCAGTTTAGTGATCTGCCCGCTGCGTTACCCACGGCCGCAGCGTCGGTGAGGATCTTCTTCATCCGCTCGTCCGGAGCAAAGGGCTTGCCCTTCACGATACCAATGGCCGCCAGTTGACCCAGGAGTTCAGGATCGAAAGAGGTTGCAGGCTCCAACTGCACGAGTTTGTCGAGCATCTGAAAATAGGAAAAGTCGTTTGGCGGAATGGTGTTGAACGACTTGTCACTCCCCTCAACGAACTTCGTTGGAGGAATCGGCGGGTTGACCTCCAGCCTGACTTGACCCG
Organism: Pseudomonas sp. UYIF39; assembly: GCF_029963765.1. Lineage (GTDB taxonomy): Bacteria > Pseudomonadota > Gammaproteobacteria > Pseudomonadales > Pseudomonadaceae > Aquipseudomonas. Next base: position 57,442 of record NZ_JALBYU010000007.1, on the reverse strand, counting down.
CGAGCGCCGTGGCAATACTGGTGCCGAATCCGCCCGGTGTATAGGGGTAGATCTTGAGCTTTTCTTTGATCAGGTCGACAGCAGGTTTCGGGTCATTGTTCTCCATGAAGGCACGAACGGCGTAAAGGACATGGTTGGTTTTCGAGTGGCCTACGAAAAAGCCGCTGTCGGGAAGGGGGCCGTCATAGTCTGGCGGCACAATCAGATACTTGCCGCCTTCACCCCGATCAGGGCCTGGCGCACCGATGTCAATGATCCAGCCAAACCACATGTCATTGAGCGTGCCGAGCGATTTGGGTGGTACTTCAACCACCAACGGCCCTTTCGTCAGATCGAGGATCGCAAGCGAATAGACGGTATCGGCGTTGGCGGTGAGAAACAGCGATTTGGAGTCCATCAACTCAGAGAAGATGACCACCGCATTGTCCTCGGCCCCAATGCTGTGAAAGCCCTCACGAATCGCATAAGCCGAGGCGCCCGAAAAACTGTTCACGAACGCGTCTATGCCGCGAGTGAATGCCATGGTGTCATAGACATCCTGTGTGGTCTTCGCGCTCGGAGCGCCATCCTTGAACTCCAATACGCCGATACGGGTTTCGATGCGATCAGGAGTAGTGATCGCCGGGGGGATTTCGCCTGCAGCTTGCACCATGGTGAACGCAGGTATCGCCAGTGAGACAAAGGCCGTCAACGCGGTTATTGGTTTGAGAGATTGCGTCATAGAGTTCTCCTTGACGGATGCCAAATGCATTGACTACCCAAACTTAGGAACTAATGGCGCAGTGATTTTTCTCAGGGAGCGGTCGGTCACACTCGTTGCGCTCTAGTCATCCCTAAGGGGTACCGGCTTGGTTCGCTCGGATGACCTACTACAAAAATTGCGTACCATTGTCGGAGCAGCACGTTCTGCTTGATCAGTTCTTCCAGCAGGCAAAGCATAGGTGCACATTTGCCATTGCTCCAGCCACCGGCTGCTTCTGGCCCAGAGTGTGTAAAAACGCTTTCTTGAACCCTTGCTATGATTTCTGAGGATTTCATCGCAGGGATCGCCCATGAAGCGCTTTATCCAAGGTGAACATCGAGGCCAAGGCACCTTACTTCCCGAGAGCCTCGACGACTACGTCAGCGATACCAAACCGGTGCGCGTAGTCGACGTGTTTGTCGACGAACTCGACCTGGTCAATCTGGGTTTTGAAGGTGCCATTCCAGCCGATACTGGCCGGCCGGCTTACCACCCCGCAATCTTGTTGAAGATCTACATCTACGGCTATCTCAACCGCATCCAGTTGAGCCGGCGCCTGAAACGAGAAGCCCAGCGTAACGTCGAATTGATGTGGCTGACCGGCCGCTTGATGCCCGATTTCAAGACCATTGCCAACTTCCGAAAAGACAACAGCAAGGCCATCCGAGGCGTCTGTCGCCAGTTCGTCGTGCTGTGTCAGCAGTTGGGATTATTCGGAGAACATCTGGTCGCCATCGATGGCAGCAAGTTCAAGGCGATCAACAACCGCGACCGCAATTTCACCAGCGCCAAACTGAAGCGGCGAATGGAAGAAATTGAATCGAGTATCAACCGTTACCTGGCGGCACTCGATGCGGCCGATCGGCAAGAACCAACAGCTCCCGCGCCCAGCGCCGTGCGGCTGGAAGAGAAAATCGCCAAGCTCAAAACTCAAATGAAGGAGCTTCAGGCGATCGAAATCCAGCTCAATGAATCGCCGGATCAACAGGTCTCACTGACCGATCCAGACAGCCGCTCCATGATGACGCGCGGCACGGGAGTCGTCGGTTACAAGGTGCAGACAGCGGTCGATACCCAGAACCATTTGATCGTTGCGCACGAGGTGACCAACGTCGGTTCCGACCGCGATCAACTCAGCTCAATGGCCAAGCAGGCCCGCGAGGCGATGGCGGCAGATACGTTGTCGGTAGTGGCTGACCGAGGTTACTTCAAAAGCGAACAAATCCTGGCTTGTCACGATGCAGGCATCACCGCCTATGTGCCCAAGCCGATGACCTCTGGAGCCAAGACTGACGGGCGTTTCAATAACGATGCCTTCATCTATGACGCGGCAAAAAACGAATACATTTGCCCGGCTGGAGAGGCGCTGATCTGGCACCATTCCTACGTTGAAAAAGGCCTGAAGTTGCATCGTTACTGGAGTTCGACATGCCAAGGTTGCGCGTTGAAGTCGCAATGCACCCCGAGCACGGAACGACGAGTCCGAAAACGGACTGTTGAGCATCCCTTCGGGACGCTCAAACAATGGATGGGTGCGACGCACTTCCTGACCCGAAAGCTGGCCAGGGTGAGTACCGAGATGAGCTTGAATGTGCTGGCCTACAACCTGAAACGGGTCATGAAAATCATCGGTACCACTGGCTTGATGAAAGCGTTAACGGCGTAAAAACCGGTCTTTTTTGCCCCATCCCAAGGGCTTTAAGAAGCTGCTGAGCCGTTTTGACTGTCCCTGGAAACGTCGTGACCTTGATCGGTTTGTGAAGCGTGAACACGGTCGCCTAGCGTCGATATAGAAAACCCAATCTCACGTTTTTACACACACTCGGCCAGAAGCTGCCTGTCGCGAGTGGGCGCAATCGACCCTTTGTCGCCTCCCGACTGATCACACCTTTTAGGGTCTCTACTTCTAGTTAGGCCCTGTATATAAAGAGAGGAGCGCGCGATGAACAACGAACAGGCGGCACCTGAGACGAAAGGCGTTACGGTGACGTTACTTGCAGCCATTGACCTGGGTCCTGAGATCGAGGGTATGGCAGGGCGTCAACTTAGAATGCGCAAGGTGACCATCGAGCCTGGAGGCGTCTTCGGGCCGATTCACAACCATATCGACAGACCAGGCACCGTCTACATTCTGCAAGGAACGATCACTGACCATCGAAATGGAGTCGCCACGGATTATGGGCCGGGAGTGGGCTGGCCCGAGGACAGGAACACCACACACTGGCTTGAGAACAGAGGCGCGATTGCGGCGGTGGAGATCTCGGTCGATATTGTCCGGCAAGAGTAAGCACGGGACCAAAAGGGACCACCCATTAGCCGGTCTCAAGTCAGGGCTTGCCTCAACAGCAGTGGGCCTGAAGCGTCAGCGACAAACTGTCTGCCAGGCGCCTGGCCTGCTGATTCGCGTCCTCACGCGCGCGCCGATCAACGTCTTCCCCCAGGATGGTTTTCTCCACAATCACCGAATGCACATCCGTGACGCCGATAAATTTCAGCCAGGCTTCCACGTAGGGCTTCTGGAAGTCGAAGTGCTCCGCCGGTGTGCTCGACTGCGCCGAAAAATCCAGGCCGCGGGCGTACATCACCACGGCGAGTTTGTTGTGCAGCATGCCTTCCAGACCGCGTTCCGGGTCAACGCTGAACAGGATGTCTTTCTGCGATACCAGGTCGATGAAGTGCTTGAGTTTGTACGGGATGCTGAAATTCCACAGCGGTACGGACATCACGAGCACATCCGCGCGGTGCAGGTGACTGGCCAACGCTTTTAACGTGTTCCAGGCGTCTTGCTGTGCGGGGATCAACGGCGTGCCATTGAGCCCGGCGTATTTGGCCTCCATGGCCAAATCATCGAATTCCGGCAGAGCCATGTTCCAAAGGTCGAGGGTGATGATTTCGGTGTCCGGGGTGTTTGCTTGATAACGCGCAATGAAGCTGCGCGCGACTTCAAGGGAAGCCGAACGCTGTTTGCGTGGAGAACACTGAATATGCAGAAGAGTCTTCATGGCACACCTTGGATGATGGGGAGGCAGGGCAGGTGGGAGCATTGCAACATAGTTATATTTGAAATATAAATCGTAAATTACAACTCGATTGATCACGAATAAAACTATGTTCGATACTCTACTGCTCAAGACATTTGTCACCGTCGTCGATGAAGACGGCTTCAGCCGTGCAGCCCAGAAGCTGCACCTGACTCAGTCTGCCGTCAGTGGCCATGTGCGGCGATTGGAAGAACAGATCGGTAAACCCCTGTTGACGCGCACCACCCGTTCCCAGCAACTGACGGCCGATGGCGAGCGACTGGTCTCTTATGCGCGCACAATCCTCGCGCTGAACCGTGATGCCTGGACCGACCTGACACGCACGCCGTTTCACGGGCTGCTGCGGATCGGCGTGTCCGAAGATTTTGTCGAGTCTCGATTGCTGCGCACTGTTCAGGATTTCGCAGCGCAGTACCCCGGCATGAAGATCGAGGTGCAGGTGAACATTCCGGGTACGTTGCTGGCGCTGATGAAACAAGGGCATCTGGAGGTGGTCATCGGTTCGCTGTGCGAAACCAGCGAAACGGGGCTGTTGCTATGGCAGGAACCGCTGGTGTGGGCCTGGTCGGCGCAACCCGTCGCCCGGTTACCCACGCCGTTGCCGCTGGCCCTGTTCCCCGAACCGTGCCCTTATCGCGAGGCCGCGCTGACGAGGCTGGCGCAAGCGGGAATCGCCCAACGCACGGCGATGTTGTGCAGCAGCACTGCCGGGTTGCGAGCGGCGGCCCTGGCAGGCTTCGCGGTAGCGCCCATGCCGCTCAGTCAGTTGGGGCAAGGGTTGGCGGTGATTGGGGTAGAACAAGGGTTGCCGGAATTGCCGGATGCGCAATGTCGGCTGTTCACCTCGCCTGAAGCGGATCAGGCGATTGTGGCAGCGGTCACTCAGCTCATTGTGGAGTACTGCTCTAAGCGGAGGGCTTGATTGTCATTCCAAGGGCTTGCTTGATTGTCTCGGGTAGCGGTTATTATTGCAGTCCGTTAAACAGGATTGCTCAGGCACGAGCATTCCGTTCGCTACTTACAGAGTGCAATCCACGTACTCGCTCAGCAGCAAATCAAGGATGTGATCCCAGTGGGCAAAGAAATTATCTTAATGCGTCATGGTCAGCCGAATCTGGCTACGCTCGACAAGGTTTCAGCACTTGGTATGAAGCGCTGGATTGAGCAATACGACTTATCCGAAATTGTGAATCAGCCTGCCCCTAAAGCGAGTTTGGAGCTGGCCGTTACCGCCAAAGTAATTGTCTCAAGCAGCGCGCCCCGTGCGCTCACATCTATCCGGGCCTTTGGCCTTCAACCCGCCATCGTGGATGAGATTTTTTGCGAGGCGCAGTTACCCTATGGACGATGGGCATTGCCGCGACTTTCACCATTCACGTGGGCATTTATTCTTCGTGTTTTATGGTTGTGCGGTTTCTCCGGGAATGTTGAGTCTGCCCACAAGGCGAGGGTACGGGCCATTGGGGCAGCACAACGACTTCAGTCCCTTAGCTGTGAAGGCTCAGTTCTTCTGCTCGGTCATGGATTCATGAACCGAATGATTGCAAAGCAGCTGGAAGCTGCTGGATGGACTCGCCATACAAGTACCGGCAATCGATACTGGAGCGCTGCGACCTACCGAACGAGTCATAGTTGAGGCATAGATTTTGATTAGCCAAATGACGGATATTGCCTGGCGCGTATTCGGCAGACGCTTACAGTCCTATGGATGTTGGCGCAGCTCTTTGTTTGCGGACACAAAAAACGGGCGCCGTAATGGCGCCCGTTTTTTCGTTTATTCCGTTGCTTGAGCCCGCAAGCGTCGGCCGATCACATCCATCAAGTCACAGCCATCGCGTAACGGGATGGCCAGTAGTTTGGAAAAGTCCGAAAGCACCACTGTGTCGCAACCGAGCTCGGCGCGGAAGGCGATGTTTTCCAACACCTGCGTGACCGTGCGGATGCGGTAATCGGCCATGGCTTGCAGGACTTCGAGTGGGGCTTGGGTGTCGATGAGCAGGGAGGCCGGGATCAGGTCGATTCCGGTGAGGGGCATGTATCTTTCCATAGGGGAGATCTCATTCAGTTTGTTGAGACCGCCAACAGATCGTCGCCAAACGATAGGGTGGCAGTTGCGCGCAGGTTGGCGAACCGGGAATGAGAAACCGGCAGACCCGAAGGTCTCCCGCGCGCAACCGCCATAGTACAGCGGTTTTGCGGCTGCGACGACGCCTGCAAATGAGCAGACGGCCCTCGCACTCATATCTCGGGTCGCCAAACCCGAAATCGCCATTTTGGGCGACGAGAGGGACTATAGGCTTCATCAGAACGGCGGGAAAGGTGAGGGATTCCGAGGTTTGTGTAGGAATTTATATGGTGGTCCTAGGACCGTTACGGCCCTTCCTTGAGCGACTGCTATCGGCCCAGGCTGTGTAAAAATGCAGGCACCGTTTTAAAGTCAGCGTTGCTACGTAAAATCTGGCAGTCCTTGGTTAGCTAGCAGACCTGAAATTTGCGTAGGAACGCGATTTTCGTTCGGGTTCTGAACCTCAACCTTGCGCTAAAACGTTTTTACACAGCCTCGGCCAAAAGCTGCCAATCAATATGAGTAGAAAGCAGCCAGAAATGGTCAGAGGTTTTTCATAATGTTCAGCGAGTCGCTAGTCCATTGTGCGTTCGGGTTCAAAGCCTGCTGGCGATTTCCTTCCAGATGTAGGCGTAGTTGTATTTCAGCCAGCGAACCAGCACTTTATCGAACTGCCTGCGAAACCAATTTCGTTCTCTTGCTGCCAGCCTTTCCTCTATCGAGTCTCTGAGTATGTCAGGATCAAAGCCCGTCCATACCGGAGGCACAGCTGCTACAAGATTGGTGAAACACACCGGTGCGACCTCTGAATAAAGGATTTCGTACAGAATGCCAGGGTCGACGCCTCTGACCTTCTTCGCTACATAGTCATATTCGACGGGGAAATCGTTGAATGGCTCGGAGAGTGCGGCTCTGACCTTTGTCAGTTGTGGTTCAGTCAGAAGATGTCCCAATGTGTGAACTCCTCCAGTTCTTCATCCAGTGAGCTCGCCACCGCTTCGCCTGCGACACCACCGGCGACTGTCCCAGCCAAGACAACTGCAATTGCGCAAATGGGCATGGCAGGGCCACAAAGCGTGCTGACGCCCATCCCCGCGAGGATACCGCCCAACGCACCCGCACCAACAATGATGCCTTGGCGCGCCGCTTCTTTGGGTTTGTTTTCAGCATCCAATATTTGATAGGTGGCCAGAGCGGCGGTCACCAGAACGCCGAGCTTGCCCATGATCAGCATTTTTTTGGTGCCAGTCGTGAATTTGGCATTATCACGGCCCGAGGATTCCAGAATGGTGTAGTGGACCTTATTTTTTTCTACTTCTGAAAGGCTGTCGTAACCCTTTTGGAATAGGCTTTCAGCGTACATATCCAAGAGCGTTTTGAGCCCCTTTCCTTCCTTTTTCTTCCTTTGGACGATAGCCAAACCCTGCGCAGAGGTGAGTTTGCGATGTTCCATCATGATTTTGTTTCGCATCTCATGACTGAACTTCACACCTTCTTGCGCAGTGATCTTTCCAGCTTTCACGTCATCCCGAGTTTGCTGAGACATGCGATTGATGTTCCTGGTGTAGCTTGCCCTGACTTTTTCATCAGAGATGGCATCCAGAGAAAACCTCAGGGCAGTGCCCTCCATCAGCTCTAACGCACTATCGAGGGGCGAGTCTTGCAAGGCGTGCTCACGCTGAACGACATAGCTGCCGGTGACAATGTACGGCTCTGTCATAGGATGGTCCTTATCCTAGAATTTGGTTCAATAGACTCTCGGTGAGCGAGGGCGTCTCTGCGGATGCTTGCTCTTCAAACTTGAGCATCACGCACGTCGTGCCTGATGGGTTCGAAAATCTAACAGCGTTGTCCTTATCGAATACGCCGGGGAGCGATGAGCCGTCCTCAAAGTGCGCGGTGCACGATAAGCCCTCATAGCTTTCTTCAGCAGGGATTCTGAAGCCGATCCAGCTCGCGTAACCCGCCAACTACAACGCCGTCGTGGGTGCCACCAGTGTCGATGGTTGCGGCATTCTTGCCGTTGATGAACACAGTCGAAGACAGCCCTGATGAAAGCGCACTGCCGCACGTGCAGGTGTCGCCTTGACGTGCTGCGGAAAGTCCGTCGAAAAACACGTCGGGAGAGCCTGCCGCAATGGGATTAGTACCGTGCCCCGGCAACGGGCAACTGTATGGATCACTCTTACGCGCTGCTGGCTTAGCCACTATGACCTCCTGTCAAATCCGTGTGAGCGTCGTAACCTACCAGAACAGATCGCCCATTAGAAATCTCTGTGGTGATGGGCGCATGCAATGATCAGCGATCAGCGCCTGCATGAACTGATCAGCGCTTGAACCAAGAATTAACTATGGAGTGAAGAAAAAGCTGCATTTGATTGCAAAGGTCAAGGGCAGCAATCGGCCCAGAGTGTGTAAAAACGCGTCGCCAAAATTGAAGTGTGCGCATCTACGTTAAATCTGAAATTTATCGGCACGTCAGCAGATGTGGATTTTGCGTAGAAGCGCGATTTCCAGTCTGGTTTTGAGTACCTGTCGCGCTGAAAAACGTTTTTACACAACCTCGGCCACAAGCGGTCATTCCTGACCGCTTGCAAGCGGCCTTACGATTGCACTGTATGGGTCGTTACCGGCCGGTCAAAACGCTCATCGATCGCCGGCCCGCACGGCGCTGTTCTAAACAGACTCTGGGCTGGTCTTGCTGATCAAGGTATCTGCCAGTCCGCCAGCCGGATAAAACTGCGCTTGGGATTTGCCGGCCCTTTTGGCACGATAAAGTGCCTCATCGGCCTTAGCCAAAACGTCAGCGAAATCACCCTCGGTCCACACTGCGCCGCCAATGCTACAGCCAACCCTGATCACCGCGCCCGCGAGCGGGACCGGTTCTGCAATCGTTTTGATGATGCGCTGCGCAGCGCTCTGCACATGTCCCAGTGATTCGCCGGCCTTCAACCGCAGCAGCAGAACGAACTCGTCACCGCCGTGGCGGACTGCGATATCGCCATCGCGCACGGTGGCTGACAGACGCAGGCCGACTGAATGTAGCAGGGCATCCCCAACAGTATGACCAAAGCAATCGTTCACGGGTTTGAAGCCATCGAGGTCCAGGCATAGCACGCCGAAGGCAGGCTGCTGACCGGGTTCTCTTTGTAGACTCTTGACGTAGTTGTCCAACGCAGCACGGTTGGGCAGACCCGTCACGGTGTCCCGATAGGCAACGCCCCTGATAAGTGCCAACTGACCCTTCTTTTGCGTCAGTTTCTCAACCAGATGCCGAATGACTATGCTCAGTTTTTCAACTTCCAGACTGCCTTTGACCAGCGGAATGTCGACATCAGCGCCCTCGGAGAGGCTGGTGGCCGCCTCGGCAATCTGGTTGAGCGGTCGAGTGATGACGCCTGCCACGAACCATCCCAGCACGGCGAAGGTGATGGACAGTAGACTGCCCCACAGCAGTATTTCAACGCGCAGTCCGTTTGCCTCAGCAAAAGCGACTTTCGCTGGCTGACGCGTAACAACGGTCCAGCCCAGCCCAGGGTAACCATCAATACCGGTGCTTTCGGCAGCCCCCACCACGTATGTGTTTCCATCCTGCCACTCGCTGACCGTCCAGCGGGTGTTGCTTTTGTTATCAATGCCGGCCTCACTCGGTTTGCCGATCAGTTGTTTGGGGCCGAGCAAGACAATCCCGTCTTTGCTGATGACCAAGAACTCCACACCCGGAAGACTTTTCTTCAACGGCTCGAACATGGTCCGGCCTATTTCCGCCGCCCACTGCCAAGACAGGTGAGTGGCCAGTACGCCGATGAAGTTTCCGGTCTTGTCCAGTACTGGCATGCTGATATCGACGAACTTCATGGCTTCACCCGATGGGTTGGGTAAGAGCTTTGCGAGCATCACTGCTTCGTGCACGTCACCTACGAACGTCTTGTCCCTCCCCTCCACGAACACGGGTCGGTGCGCAATGCTGAGCCCTTCAAGCAGACGCCCGGTCGAAGCGACAACCGTGCCTTGGGCGTCGGTGAGGCCAATCCAAGAATAGCTGGGGAACTGAGCGTTGAGGTGGTTGAGCAGGCTCCGGGCTTCTGCGACGTTCTGCGGATTGCGCAGGGCCTCCATTGCACTCAGCACGCTGAGTTCCTTGGCGCGGCTGTGCATGTCACGATCGAGACGGTCAATCATCGAGGCGGCGTATTCCGCCAACTGATGCCCAGTCTGTTCCTTGTGCCTGGAAATCGCGGACGCGCCGATGACACTGCCGAAGATACACGTGATGACCAGCACGGAGAGCGCGACGACGACTGCAAATTTCGCTCGTAGGCTTTGGAAGGGTAGCATCTGCATGGGGAATCACCTGGCATGATCAAACGCCTTAGATCCAAGGCATTCTTAAAAAGATATCGGCGGGCATCACGGTTTTCTTAAGACGCTTTCGATCCAAATCTGACATACCGCTTGGAATTGTTCCTGTGTCACGCTAGCAAAGAAATACACCCGCAAAAATTGAAAGGGCTGCAATCCGTTGCATAGAGAGAACTCTGGTTATTAATTAGTGGATGTAGCAGCGCGTTGAGCGTCAATGAAGCAGTAGGGGGCTAGCTGTTTCGAGCGGAAAGGAGTGACTGCTTTTGGCCCAAGCTGTGTGAAAACGTTTTAGAGCAGATTTTACGGTGAATACCAGAACGAATATCGCGTTCCTACGCAAAATTCAGGTCTGCTGATTAACCAAGCACTGACAGATTTTACGTAGCAACGCAGACTTCAAAACGGTGCCTGCGTTTTTACACAGCCTGGGCCGAAAGCTGACATCGTCCATACTCTCTAAATCTTCGAAATGGGAGCGCGTTAGCTTCAGCTCCCTAGCGTAGAATTTCCAAAACACGAGCCAACCCCGAGACGGACCCTCAATGCAAACCCCCGCCACCCAACACCCCCTCTGGAAAACCTACCTCCTTTTCCTCGCCCCCATGGTCCTCTCCAATTTTCTCCAATCCATGTCAGGCACCATCAACAGCATCTACATCGGCCAAATGCTCGGCACCCAAGCCTTGGCTGCCGTCTCGGGCATGTTCCCCATCGTCTTCTTCTTCATCGCCCTGGTCATCGGCCTCGGCGCCGGCGCGGGCGTGCTCATCGGCCAAGCCTGGGGCGCGCGTGAACCGCATCTGGTGAAAACCATCGCCGGCACAACCTTGCTGTTAGGCGCAATGATCGGCCTGACAGCGGCAGTACTCGGCAGCGTGTTCGCAAGGCCAGCCCTGCAAGGCTTGGGCACACCGGCCGACGTCATCGACGACGCCGTGTCCTACGCCCACGTGATGATGTGGATCATGCCGTCGCTCCTGGTCTACGTGCTGTTCACTCAACTACTGCGCGGGGTGAGCGATACGGTGTCGCCGCTGATTGCGTTGGTGGTGTCGACCTGTATCGGGTTGGCGCTGACGCCGGCGTTGATTCGGGGTTGGTTCGGGTTGCCGATGATGGGGATTCAGAGTGCGGCGTATGCGGGGTTGGCGGGTAATTTGTCGGCGATGGGGTGGCTGGCGTGGCGGTTGATTCGCAAGGGGCATCCGTTGGCGCCGGATCGGGAGATGTTTGCGGCGATGCGCCTGGATCTGGTGATTCTCGGCAAGGTGTTGCGCATCGGGTTGCCAACCGGGTTGCAGATGGTGGTGTTGTCGGTTTCGGAGTTGGTGATTCTGGCGCTGGTGAATCAGCACGGTTCGCAGGCGACGGCGGCGTATGGGGCGGTGACGCAGATCGTCAATTACGTGCAGTTTCCGGCGCTGTCGATTGCGATCACGGCGTCGATCCTTGGCGCTCAGGCGATTGGAGCAGGGCGCCTTGAGCGCATGGCACCGATTCTGCGCACGGGGCTGTTGATCAATGTGTGCCTGACCGGTGGCTTGGTGGTGTTGGGTTATCTGTTGTCGCACTGGTTGCTGGGGTTGTTCCTCACGGATGATTCCACCCGGACGATGGCGGAACACCTGTTGCACATCATGCTCTGGAGCCTGTTGGTGTTCGGTTTCCAGGCGATCGTCGGTGGCATCATGCGCGCCAGCGGCTCGGTGCTGGTGCCGATGGCGATTTCGATTGTTTGCGTGGTGCTGGTGCAATTGCCGGTGGCGTATGCGTTGGATGCGCGGTTCGGGTTGCAGGGTGTGTGGATGGCGTTTCCGGTGGCGTATCTGGGGATGCTGGTGTTGCAGACGGCGTATTACAAAATGGTCTGGCAGCATCAGAAGATTGAGCGGTTGGTGTAGGCGAGGAGGTAAAAGTACTGAACATGCAGATGATTAAAGTAGACGATAACGGCCTGGATCATCTCCGTGATGCGCTGACCCGAGCGAATTTGCCCTGCGACGATGTCAGTGAACCTGACCGGCAGTTTTACCGTTTCGAAGTGGCGGGCCAATGGGTGGCTTTTGGAGGGCTGGAGGGTTCGGCTCCCGACATGTTGCTTCGCTCCATTGGTGGTGTGTGATGAGCGTCGTGGAAAAGGTTTGGGCAAGCGGATGCTGCTTGCGCTGGAGCAGTGTGCGGCCTCCCAAGGCGTACTCCGACTGCACTTGTTGACGCAAGGGGCTGCCGGTTTTTTCGCAGCCAATGGTTATGAACGGGTCGACAGGCAGGAGGCGCCTGCCGCCATCACCCAAACAGCCCAGTTCAAGCATTTATGTCCGGTGTCTGCGATCTATCTACGAAAAACGTTAAGTGCGCCGATTGAATAGATCGGTGACGTTGCTCAAGCCGCTCAACTCAAAACGACAACTTCGGTCCCAGGTAAGCATTGGCACTGGCGATGTCGTCATCCCCTAACGCACCCACATTGGCAGCCAGCCGCAGTTTGGCCAGCAGGTAGCGCAGTTTCGCTTCGAACAGGTCACGGCGGGCGGTGTAGATCTGTTCCTGGGCGTTGAGGATGTCAACGTTGGTGCTGGTGCCGGCGAGGAAGCTTTTTTTCGAGGACTCCAGTGAACGCTCACTGGATTTGACGGCTTTTTCCAGGGCGCGGATGCGCGCTGCACCGCTCTGCACCCCGCGAAATTCGCGGGTGGTGCCGGAGATGATTTCCTCGCGGGTGGCGTTCAGGTCTTCTTCGGCCTGATCCCGGGTGGCGACACTTTGACGGGCGCGGGCGCTGACGTAGCCGCCGCTGTACAACGGAAAGTTCAGCTCCACCCCGGCGGAGCTGTAGCGGTTGCGCTGGCTTTGGGTCGACAGGGTTTCGCTGTCGGCGGCGGTGTAACCCAGCACCAGATCAAGGGTTGGCCAGTGACCGGCTTTGGCCTTGGCGACTTCTTCATCGGCGGTGTTGACGTTCAAGCGTCGGGCGCGGATCGAGGGGTTGTCGGTGCCGGCGCGGATGATCCATTCCTGCAGGTTGTCGGGTTGCAGAGGAGGCGTCGGGAAGGTGTCCTGCAGGGTGGCGATTTCATCGGGCGTCTGGCCCAGGTATTCCTGCAACAGACGCCGGGCCACGGTCACGCTGTCCTCGGCCTCGATCAACTCGGCCTGGGCCAGGTCGCGACGGGCCGCCGTTTCGTCGACGTCGGTGATGGTGCCGTCCCCCAGGTCTTTGCGTCGTTGGGTTGAGGCCATTTGTTCATTGAAAGAGTTGAGTTTGGCCGTCGCCAGCACCACGGTTTCGTGGGCCAGCAGTACGTCGAAGTAGCGCCCGGCCAGTTTCACGGCGGCATCCTGCGCCTTGCTGTCGAACACCGCCACACCGTACTCGGCCTGATATTTGCCTTGGCGATATTCGGCTGTTTTCTGCTTGTTGAAGAGCGGCTGGCGTAGTTGCAGGGTCGCCCCCCGCGAGTTGTAGTTCAGGTCGTTGGTTTGGCTGTTGCCGAAAAAGTCCGGTTGTTTTTGCGTGCCATTAATGTGGTTGTCGAAGGCGGTAATGCCGATTTTCGGCAGCAGCCCGGATTGGCCAATAGCGCGGTTTTCCAGGGCGGCATCTCTTTCGTGCCCGGCAGAAAGGTAGGTAGGGCCCTGGAACTGCATCAAGTTCCAGGATTCGCGCAGGTCTAGCGCCGCCACCGGCTGAGCCAGGCACAGCAACGTGGTGAAACCAACAATACGACGGCCGCTGCTCACGTCACTGCTCCTTGAACGCGCTGTTGACGCGGTCAAGTAACGGCTTCAACAGGTAGCTGAGCATGTTGCGCTCACCGGTCTTGATGGTGACCGAGGCGGGCATTCCCGCACGTATATGGTTGCTGCTCAGCATGGCCATGCCGGCTGGCGTCACTTCGATCTGTGCCAGGTAATAGGGCTGTTTATTGTCGTCGCTAACCAGGCGGTCGGCGGAAATGGTCAGCACCTGGCCCGGAATGTTCGGTGTTTGCACGTGATTGAACGCGGGGAACGAGATGGTCACCGGCAGGCCAGGCGTCATGCGGTCGATGGCTTGCACCGGAATCATCGCATCGATCTGTAACGGTTCGTGGGCTGGCACGATTTCCATGATCTTGAACCCGGGAGCAATCACGCCGCCGATGGTCGACACGTTCAGGCCCTGGACAATACCGTCGATGGGCGAGCGGATTACCGTGTGCCGGACCTGATAATCCAGGGCCTGCAAACGGTCGGTGAGGGCGCTGTTTTCTTTTTGCACGTCGGCCAATAGCGACTGCACTTCCTTGCGATAGTCGAACTTGCGCTGAAGGATGTGCAGCTTGATATCGGTGACCTGGCCCCGCACCCTGGCAATGTTGTTGAGGTTGTCGGCTTGCGAGGCGTTGAGGTCAGACCCGGTGCGTTCGAGTTCGAGCATATGGTTGCGGGGTACATAGCCTTCGGCGGCGAGTTGGCGGACCCCGACGAGCTCCTGATTGAGAAACCCGAGTTGCTCCGAGCGGGCGCTGTAGATGTGCTGCAAACCCTTGATCTGTGCTTCGGCGGAGTTGAGCGACTCACGCAGGATGCCAATCTCGCCCTCAAGGCTGGTACGGCGTGTGACGAATAGTTCACGTTGCAGGTTGATGGCGTCGTTCAGGTGATCGTTGCCGATGTAGCGCTGCAACATGGCAGGGTCGAAGACCACATCGGCGGCGCCGTCGCGTTCGGCCTCCAGGCGGTCTTCCATTGCTTTGGTGGCGATGTACTGCGCGTTCACCACCCCTTGTTCCGAGCGTGCCTGGGTGGCGTCAAGCCGCACCAGTTCCTGATCCTTGCTGACGCTGTCGCCTTCGCGCACCAGAATCGCTTCGACGCTGCCGCCGGTGAGGTGCTGGATGGCTTTGCGGTTGCTGGTGACCTTGACCGTTGCAGTGGCGACGATGCCGGCGTCCAGCGGTGCCAGCCATGACCAGAGCAGAAATCCGCCAAAGCCGAGGATCACCAGCATCACGCCCCAACGTACCGGGCGATGGTCGTCGACATCGATATTGGCCGCTGCGCGCACCAACTCCTGGCTACGCGGATCGAGACTCAAGGCGCCCATTTATTCTCTCCCGCGAACGGCTGACAGGGTCGGTGCGCCCACGGTCGGTAGCACGCTGGTTTGACGCAGTGCAGCAAACACTTCGTCCCTGGGGCCGAACAAT
Organism: Pseudomonas sp. UYIF39; assembly: GCF_029963765.1. Taxonomy (GTDB): domain Bacteria; phylum Pseudomonadota; class Gammaproteobacteria; order Pseudomonadales; family Pseudomonadaceae; genus Aquipseudomonas. Next base: position 42,037 of record NZ_JALBYU010000007.1, on the reverse strand, counting down.
TGCGTGCTGCCTTCACGCAGCATCAGGACTTTGTCGACGGTGCCGAGGATGCTCGGGCGGTGGCTGATCAGCACCGTGGTGCACCCCCGGGATTTGAGGTCTTCAAGTACCTCGATCAGGGCTTTTTCCCCGGCGTCGTCGAGGTTGGCGTTCGGTTCATCAAGCACGATGATCGACGGCTCGCCGTATAGCGCACGGGCCAGGCCGATGCGCTGGCGTTGCCCACCGGACAGCGGGTTGCCGTCGACATCCAGGGTGGTGTCGTAACCATGGGCAAAGCGCAGGATCATGTCGTGCACACCGGCCCGTTTGGCCGCCACGATCACCGCGTCACTGTCGACCTCGCCGAAGCGGGCGATGTTGTCGGCGATGGTGCCTTCGAACAGTTCTACGTCCTGGGGCAGGTAACCGATCCAGGGGCCGAGTTCTTCCTTGTTCCACAGGTAGACGTCCACACCGTCGAGCCGCACCTTGCCACTTTGTGCCGGCCAGATCCCCACCAGCAGGCGTGCCAGGGTTGATTTGCCTGACGCGGACGGGCCGATGATGCCCAAGGATTCGCCCGGCGACAGGCTGAAGTTCGGCCCGCGAATGATCGATTGGCTCATACCCGGCGCCCCGGCGTGCAGATGCTCCACCGAAAGCATGCCCAATGGCCGTTGCAGCTTCATTGAATCGGCTCGGGGCGCAAATTCTTGCAGCAGTTGCTTGAGCCGCGACCAGGCGCGACGGCTGGTCAGCAGTTGCTTCCAGGCGCCGATCAGTTGCTCCACCGGTGCTAGCGCGCGGCCGCTGAGGATTGAGCAAGCGATCATCATGCCCGGCGTAATCGAGCCTTCGATCGCTAACAAGGCGCCGGTACCGAGGATCAGTGATTGCAGGGTGATCCGCACGAAACGCCCCAGGCCACTGATGTAGGCTGCCCGGTCGGAGGCCAGGGTTTGCATCTCCAGAATCCGCAGGTGACTGCCGAACCAGCGTTGGGTGATAGCTGGCAACATGCCCATGGCTTCGATGACTTCGGCGTTGCGTAGATTGTTGTTGGCGAAGGTGCCCGAGATTTGTGACGCCAGATTTGCCTCGTTCAACGGCTTTTTGGTGGCGACTTCAGTGAGCCAGGTCAGGGACACCAGAATCAGCGAACCGCACAGGGTGACGATGCCGAGCAACGGGTGGATCAAGTAGGCGACGAACAGGTAAATAGGCGTCCACGGCGCATCGAAGAACGCGAATAAGCCATTGCCGGTCAGAAATTGCCGTACCTGCGCCAGGTCTTGCAGGGCCTGGGCCGGGTTGCCTCCGGCGCGCTGCAAGTTGCGCTCGAACGCGGCGGTAAAGACACGACGGTTCAGGGCCATGTCCAGCCGGTTGCCCACCCGGATCAGCACGCGGGTGCGCACCACTTCCAGCATGGCCAGCAAGGTGTACAAACCGATCATCAGAAGGGTCAGCATCAGCAGCGTCGTGACATTGCTGCTGACCAGCGCCCGGTCATAGACCTGCAGCATGTAGATAGCCGGCGCCAGCATCAGCACGTTGATGACACCACTGAACCCGGCCAGCGAATAGAACGTATGGCGCAGCCGAAAAAGAACCTCGGCTATCTCGGATCGCTGCTGGGTTTTCTTGGCCATCGGAAGGTCCCCGTGCCGTGGATTTATGTACCTTAGCGTAGGGGAACGACTGTTGGTCGGATGAAGGGGCGACCTGGGTTTTTAGTGCAGATGTTTTTTTGACGCTTTTTGCGGCTTTTAAAAACAATAGGTTGGCGTATTGTTTTGGGGTGGTTGTAATGATGATTGCTTATTGACGGGTGAAAATAGCCCGACTTAAGTCTAATTTTGATGGCGAATCCTGCGGCACTTCCGACCGGCGTCCAGCTTCCTTGCGGGTTACCTGCTATTAATCAATGAGTATTCGAATACTTGGTCCTTTCAGGAGCTTGTCATGAACCCATACATCCGGATTGGCATTGCCGATGATCATCCTTTGTTGCGTGAAGGCGTTGCCAATACGCTGAGGAAAAGGGCGGATTTCCAAGTCGTGGAGCAGGGTGGCAGCGCGGATGAAGCGCGGACCATCGCTATACGAATGAGACCAGATGTGATGTTGATGGACGTCAATATGCCGGGCGATGTGTTTGCCGCCGTGCGGTTCATTTCCACCCAGCTACCGGACGTAAAGGTGCTGATGCTGACGGTTTCGGAGTCTGAAGATGACGCCTATTCGGCGCTTGAAGCCGGTGCGCGCGGCTATGTTTTGAAAGGTGTGAGTGGGCCGGATCTGGTGCTGGCGATCCGTTCGATCGCCAGGGGCGATACTTACATCACCCCCGAATTTGCCAATAAGCTGTTAAGCAACTTCAAGAAACATGAAGCCGAAGTTCGCAAGATCGACCTCACCCATCGAGAGGAACAGATCATTCGTGAGGTCTCAAAGGGCCTGACTAATAAGGAAGTGGCATCAAAGCTGTTGATCAGCGAAAAAACCGTCAAGTACTACATGACCTGCGTGATGCAGAAGCTGCATGCACGCAATCGTGTCGAGGCGGTAACGGCCCTTCGGCGTTATTGGGAACGCGAGGCCGTAGGGCGCCTGCACATCGGGGCGGGTACTCACGCCGATGCCTAGGGTGGCTCCTGACTAGAGCTTGAATTGTGCATTCACCAACGTGCCTGCGATGGACGATTCGATGCTGAACAGCCCGCCCAAAGATTCAACACGATAGCGCAAACCGGCCAGCCCCAGTCGGGTTCTGCCCTCTGTCTCGACCACCATGGCGTCAGCCGCCATGCCCGGCCCACTGTCCTTGACGCTGATGCATAACAGCCCGTCGATGTAATCGGCGGTGATGGCTTGGCCTTGACCTTGGGCATGGCGGTAGGCGTTGTTGAGGGTTTCCTGCACAAACCGGTAAAGACAGAGTTTGAGTGGCAGTGACGTAACCTCGGGCAGCGGCCCCAGCGTTAATTTGACCTTGGTGCCGGTGCGTTGCTCGTGTCGCTGCGCCACCAGTTGCAACTCCTCCGGCAGACTCAGGTCATTGATTTCCGGAAGTGCCAACCCCCGCGACAGATCCCGCACCTCACGTAACGCATCGGTGGCGGCACCGCGGATGGTTTCCAGGGACTCCTGATCGACCGCCGTGCAGTTTTCAGCCAGGTCATCGAGGCGGATCAGAATCAGCGTCAGCAATTGAGCCGGGCCATCGTGCAGGTCTGCTCCGATACGGCGCAGGGTGAGCTCGTTGATGCGTGAAAACTCTTGAGTCGCCGTGGTCATCTTGCGCTGAAGCACGGCATTGCTGATGTGCAACCGGGTTTGCTCCAGCAGTCTTAACCGCAACGCTACTTGCTGGCGCTGGATGATCTTGTCGCCGCGTCGAACCAGGAAGAACAGCAACGTCAACATCGCCAGCGTTGCGGCCCCGACGACCATCCACACTTGCTGGCGGATCCGGTTGATTTCCTGCTCCAGGCTTGCCGCCATTTCATAGAATTCGCCCACCGCGATGATTTTCCCGGTGTTGAACTCTCGCAGCGGCGCATAAATTTCATAGAGCGGCACGTTCAGCTTTCGCTCGAATTTGTTCTCTTCCTGATCCAGGTTCTCAAGGTCGGTGACCACGTTGCCCTTGAGCGCATCGGCGATTTCATCCATCGGGAATTTGTGATTGGTGATCGATTTGTCGGTGCTGTAAACCACTGTGCCGTCCGCACGCCAGATCTTGATCGAGACGATGTGCCGTTTCAGCGAACGGCTTTCCATCAGGCGGTCCAGGGATTTGACGCTTGAGGGCGACAGTCCGTTATCGCGACTCATCTCCTGAACATAGGGTTCCAGAAATGCTTCCATGTAGTGGGCGCCGGCCTCTGCTGCGCTTTGCACAGCAGCCCGCTCTATTCGCGCACTCACCAGTTTGCCGACAAAAAACATCGTCAGTCCCAGGATCAGTGCGGCGGCAATCACGAACTGCGTAGAGCGGCTGAGGTTGCGCGCCCGGGCCTTGAACCGGGTGCGCCAGATTGCCTTGCGACCACCCTCGTTAGCCGGGGGAGGCTCGACCAAAGTCTCAATCCGATCACCGACAAAAGTCTCGTTTTTTGATTCGACTTTTGCATCTTTTGCCATTGGTTCGGTTCCCTGATCATCGTGATAAGTCGGTTAGAAAACCCTGCACCTCAACGGATATCTGGAGATTGCCATGTATGAGCTAAAGCGCTTCACCCTCAATCAGAACGATATTTCGTTTCTTGAGCAGCAGGTTACGTTTCCGACCATTCATGTCGTGGGCTATAACGCCGCCGGTGAACCGCTTTATGGTTACAGCGGTTCGGACGGCAATGTCCATGTGCTCGGGATTCTCGGCAGTTTCAACCCGCTGGATATCCCGGCCGGCGAAACCCGCTGGTACAACGGCGCACGGGACCCGATCGGCTTGCGCGATGTTTCCGGCCACTTCAACAACCTGACCCAGGACGGTCAGGCCTGGGGTAGCTTCGGTCAGAACTTCATTCGCCTGACCCACTCGGACTACACGCATTACGTTCACCAAAACCTGGGTAACGCTGCGTTGGCCGGGCCAGGCGTTCCCGTCGGCGCCACACCCATGACTGACAGTAGTTCACTGTATAGCGATCCGACAGCTTCGCTGGTGGACTACACACCACGGATGATCAGCCAGACCATCGTCAGGGGCGGGGTGACCTTCGCCACCGATACCAACGGGCACATCCAGCACACCGCCACAGGCGTGGCGATCGTCACTAATCCGGGCATCCTCGGCACTATTGGCGAAGTCGATACCACGTCGCCGGATTCAGGCCAGTACTACATTCGCAACCAGAACACCGTCAGCGGCGACCCATCGACGACCGGCTGGTTCACCTTGTTCGGGCAGTTCTTCGACCACGGGCTGGACTTCATCAACAAGCCCAACCAGAACGCCACGATCACCATTCCCCTGGCGCCGAATGATCCGTTGTACGGCTCGATTGGCCCGGACGGGCAGCCGGTTTATTCGATCAAGGTGCACCGCGCCTCGGTCAGCGAAGTGGACGGGCAAGGCCAGGCGCAATACGTCAACCTCGACTCCCCGTACATCGATCAGAACCAGACTTACGGCTCCAACGACGCGGTGACTCAGTTGCTGCGTCAGTGGGTGGCAGACCCCAATCACCCTGGCCAGTCCATCGCCGGGGCAGCGCTGTTCGACGGCACGACCTTAAGTGACGACGCCGCGTGGACCCTCAACGGCGTGCTGACCCACCAGACCCTGCCGACCCTGAGCGAACTGCGCGCCCATGTGCTGGCAACCGGTCGTGACGACCTGACCTGGGACGACATCGCCAACTTTCGCGTGCGCGATGCCAACGGCCATGTGCTGGATGCCGACCCGAATACCGCCGGCGTGCAAGTGGTGTATACCCGCGAAGCGATCCTGCTGGACATGAACCCGCACTTCGACGATCTGCATATCGATCAAGCGAAGCTGATGTCGCTGGATCCCCTCATCAAGAGCATCACTTTCGATGCGAACAACCCGTATGGAATGGTCTTCAACTACGACTCCGGGTCGAAAAACCTGTTCAGCTTCGTCAACTTTGCCGACTTCTCCATCAGCGCCGCGCCCGGCAGTGCCGATTTTGCGGTGGCCAACGAGTTGCTGCTGCAATCGGTGGGCGATCACTACATTGCCGGTGACGGTCGGGTGAACGAAAACTTCGGCCTGACCGCGATTCACCACGTCTTCCACGAAGACCACAACGTGCAGTTGATCAACCTGCAGAACGAGGTGCTGGGGCAGACCGATGTCAATGTCCGGCACAACTGGCAGGTACACGTCAGCAACGGCAGCGGCGGTTTTTACACCGATGCGAACGGCAACTTCACCCTGGCCGATGGCGTGACGGTATCCTGGGATCAGGACAAGCTGTTCTACGCCGCCAAACTGACCGTGGAAATGGAATACCAGCACGTCGCGATCGACCAGTACGCCCGGCTGATCACTCCGGACCTGCCAGAGTTCGTGACCTACGACTCGGGCATCAATACCAACATCTCGCTGGAATACGGTCAGGCCGCGTTCCGCTTCGGCCACTCGCAACTGCGCGAAACCATCGATGCCCTGGAAAAAAATGCTGGTGGCTACGACCTGACCGGCGCGATCACCCACTATGCGCTGGAGCAGGCTTTCCTCAATCCAGGCGGTTTCGCCGATATCGGGCCGACGGCGATTGCGTTGGGCATGACCCGGCAGATCAGCAACGAAATCGACGAGTTCGTCACCCCGGCCCTGCAACAAGGCTTACTCGGTCAGCCACTGGATCTGGCGACCATCAACCTGGCCCGTGGCCGCGACCTGGGCCTGCCGACCCTGAACCAGGCGCGTCAGCAGATTCACGATGCACTGATTGCCGAGCGGGCGTCGCCAGCCGGTGCGCAGCACCACACCAACCTGATTGTGGACGGCCTGACGCCCTATACCAGCTGGAGTGACTTCGCCAACAACATGATTCACCCCGAATCCCTGGTGAACTTCATCGCGGCCTATTCCTTCGACGGTGACAAGGCCCACGCCCAGGCGATCATCGATGCCGATGTCTCGGGCGTCACCGTCAACTATGCCGGTGGCAGCGTCACGGCCGAACAGGCGGCGTATTTCCTTTCCGGTGCGGCGGATGCCAACGGCAATCATGTGGCCGGCTACGACGGCTACAACGCGATCGATCTGTGGATTGGCGGCCTGGCGGAAAAACACGTCTACACCGGACAACTGGGCACCACCTTCAACGCCATCTTCGAGGATCAGATGGAACGGTTGATGGACGGTGACCGTTTCTACTACCTGTTCCGCCTCGACCTCGGCTTGCCGGCGATGACCAACCTCAACGAGCAGGTGGTGACCGAGCAGTTCAAGGACATCATTGAGCGCACCACTGATGCCCGGCACCTGGCCGGTGATGTGTTTGGTTACGCCGATAGCTATATCGAGCTGAGCTACACCGACTCCGGCGCCAGTGCCACGGCGTACAAGAGCGAGCACAAATACGGGACGTTGATTGCGACCAACCATATGGGGGTTTATTCCACCGGTGGTGGTGGCGGCATCGGCGGTAACGGCCTGCTGATAAGCCTGGCCAGTCCGGAAACCCATGCGACGCAAACCTACATCCGCGACTATCGTCTGGACCAGGGGCAGAACCCCGATGGCACTGCCGCGGTGGGTTACAACTCCCATGAAGTGCTGGTCGGGACCGACTACAACGATTGGCTCGACGCCGGTGACGGTGACGATACGATCTACGGCGAAGGGGGCGACGACATCCTTGATGGCAAGTCCGGCGCGGACCATATCTACGGCGGCGACGGCAACGATGTGATCTATGGCGGTGATATCGAAGACTTCCTCGACGGTGGGGAAGGGGACGACACTATCTATGCCGGGACCAGCGCCGGTGCCCTTGATGTGGTGATTGGCGGCGGGGGTAACGATCATCTGTACGGCGAAGCCGGTATCGACGAAATTTACGGTGGCGCTGGCAATGACTACATCGATGCGGGTGGCGACACCGACCTGGTGCACGGCGGTGACGGCAACGATGAGATCTACGGCGGCGACGGCCCGGACATTCTGTTCGGTGAAGACGGCGACGACATCATTTCCGGCGGCTCCACCGGTGACCAGGAGTTCGGCGGTGCGGGTGACGACATTCTGCTGCCGGGTCTGGGTGGCGCCCCTGGCCAGGGTGACGGCGATGAAGCCCTTGGCGACGTGGGCTTCGATATCGCGGCGTTCAGCGATGTGAACATTGCCCTGGATGCAGCAGCCGACCTCAACAACCAAAACATCGTGGCGGCGCCGGGCACCGCTGTGCTGTTCCAACCGTTCAACGCCTTGCTGACCGACATAGAAGGCCTGGTCGGTTCACGCTTCAGCGACAGTCGGCCGAACACGGTCACCCCGGCCAATACTTTGGCGGGCCTGATCGGTAATGCCACGGAAAACTGGCTGATTGGCGGCAGCGGTGACGATGTCTCCCAGGGCAACGGCGGCAATGACGTGATTGTCGGTGACTCGATCAAGCTTGCCGATCTGAATCACCTGCTCGCCAGTCAAGGGTTTGCCGAGCATTTCACCGGTTTGCAGGCCGCCCGCCCCGACTTCATTCTGGGCGATAACCATCAAGCAGCCGGCACCGCTGATGGTGCGGCGGACACGGCGATATACTCTGGCAACTACGCCAATTACAGCATCACCAAGTTCACCGACACCCGGCCGGGTGGCGAGTTGATCACGGCGTTCAAAGTGGTGGATTTGCGGGTCGGTGCGGCTAACATCGATGGCACCGATATCGTGATCGGTGTGGAGAAACTGCGTTTCGCCGACCGCACGGTCAACCTGAACATCACCAACCATCTGCCAACCGGCAATGTGGTGCTGTCGGGTTATGCCACCGCACCCACCACCCCAAGTCGTCCGGTGCCCGCCCAATATCGGCTGACCGCCAACACCTCGGCCATCCAGGACGCCGACGGCTTGCCTGGGCCAAGTGGGTTCTCCTATCAGTGGCAAGCACTGGTGGGGGCGACCTGGTTGAGTATTGCTGGGGCGAATGCTTCGACCTTTGCACCCACCTCGGCGCAGTTCGGCCAGCAGTTGCGGGTCGTCACCACTTACACCGATAACAGCGGCACGGTGGAACAACTGACGTCCGACCCTTCGGAAGCGGTAGGGCGTTTCATCGAAGGCACTAACTCATTCTTCTTCGGGGATACGCTTAACGGCACCAGCTATCAGGACATTCTGTTGGGCTACTCGGGTAACGATGTGCTCAATGGCGGTGCGGGTGCCGACTTGCTCGATGGCGGCACTGGCAACGACACGATGCGTGGCAATGCCGGCAACGACACCTACATGGTCAATGCCAATGGCGATGTGGTTCAGGAAAATCTGAACGAGGGCACCGATACCGTGATGTCGTCGGTCAGCTACACCTTGGGTGCCAACGTCGAGAACCTGACCTTGCTGGGCTCGAACAACATCAACGGCACCGGTAATGCGCTGGACAACGTGATCACTGGCAACAGCGGCAACAACCAACTCAGCGGGCTGGCCGGCAACGACACAGTCTTTGGTGAGGCAGGCAACGACACGATGCTGGCTTCGCTGAATGACGGCAACGACCACTATGACGGTGGCACGGGCACCGACACCTACGATTTGTCGGCCACATCGGCGCCAGCCACGGTCGATTTGCTCGTTGGCACGTCTACCAGCACCCAAACCGGCAACGATTCCCTGACCGGGATCGAGAACGTCACCGGTAGCTCTGGCGATGATCACATTCAGGGCGACGGCGTGAGCAACGTGTTGCAAGGCCAGGGTGGCAATGACTGGATGGACGGTGGCAGCGGCGACGACACCCTGGTCGGTGGGCAAGGCCTGGACAGCCTGTTCGGTGGCCTTGGCAATGACACTTTCCGGGCGTCAGCCAATGACGGCAACGACAGCTACGACGGCGGTGGCGACACCGATACCTATGACTTGTCAGGGACCTCGGCCAACGCCACGGTCAACTTGTCCACTGGCCTGGCCAGCAGTTCGCAAACCGGTAACGACACGTTGACTGGCGTCGAAAATGTCATCGGCAGCAGCGGCACCAACAGCCTGACCGGCGACAACGCCAATAACGCGCTGACCGGGCAGGGCAGCATCGACACCTTGAGTGGTGGTGGCGGTGCCGACACATTGACCGGCAATGGCAACCGCGACACGTTGACCGGCGGTGCGGGGGCGGACATGTTTGTGTTCAGCTCGATCAACGACTCGGGTACTTCGGCCGCAAGTCGTGACGTGATCACCGACTTTGCGCAGGGTACCGACCACATCGATCTGTCCCTGATCGATGCCCGGACCTCCGGCGCAGGTTCCGCCGGCAATCAGGACTTCACCTTCCTCGGCGAGTGGAATGGCGCCGGCACCGAGTTCAACAACCAGGCGCAATTGAAGTACCACTTCGTCAATGTCGGCGGGGTCGATCACACCTATGTGGAGGGCAATGTGAACAGCGGCAGTGGCGCCGATTTCCAAATTGATCTGGTCGGGCATATCGCCCTGACAGCGAGCGATTTCGTCGGCGTGGTTTAGGTCGTCAACCCGTAAAGGGCGCCCCTTTGGCTAGCGGGCGCCCTTTGTTTTTGGAGCGCGCACCCGCTAGACCACTGCGCCAAACAAATGCCCCACCAGTGCCGTAATCCCCATGGCCAGAGCCCCCCAGAATGTCACCCGCCATGCGCCGGTCATGACCTTGGCCCCGCCGGCCTTGGCGGCAATGGCGCCCAATGTCCCGAGAAACACCAATGACATGCCCGATATCCAGGGCACCACGCTGTGCTCCGACGCGACAAACGTCACCGCCAGAGGCAGCGCGGCACCCACCACGAAACTGGCGGCGGAGGCCAGGGCGGCCTGCAAGGGTTTGGCGGTGAGGGTGGCGCTGATGCCCAACTCGTCCCGGGCGTGAGAGCCCAATGCGTCATGGGCCATCAATTGATCGGCCACTTGATGCGCCAGTTCGGGTGATACGCCGCGATGCATGTAGATGTTGGCGAGCTCGATGTGTTCGGCTTTCGGGTCGCTCGCCAGTTCTGCCCGTTCGCGGGACAGATCAGCCCGCTCGGTATCGGCCTGGGAGTGCACGGAAATGTACTCGCCTGCGGCCATGGACATGGCGCCGGCCATCAGCCCCGCCATACCGGTGACCAGCAACGTGGCGTGGCTGGCGTTGGCGGCCGCGACGCCGATCAGCAGGCTGGCGGTAGAAACAATCCCGTCGTTGGCCCCAAGGACGGCGGCGCGCAGCCAGCCGATACGGTCGCTTCGGTGTGCCTCGGTGTGCCTGTGCATGAATTTCATTGTTTAACGAGACTCCCTGTCATTGGGCGAATCAAGTAGGACGGGTTCCGAGCGGTCCGGCAATCGGCGTCAGCGCGTTTCAATCTGCGCCTGCAACTGGCCGCCGACAATGGATATTTCTTTGAACTGTTCACCCTCGCGCAGCACGAACAACGCATCCATCCCGCGTTCTTGAGCCAGACGTGGGCCCTCGGTTTCGCCCAGGACCATCAGCGTCGTGGCCCAGGCATCGGCGAGCATGCACGAGGCCGCCACCACGGTGACGGCGGCGAGCGGGTTGCACAGCGGCGCGCCGGTGGCCGGGTTCATGGTATGAGCATAGGACTGACCGGCCACGTCCACCCAATGTCGATAGTCCCCGGAGGTCGCGATAGCGGCATCGCTAAGCTCCATCACGCCCATGACTTCACGTACGCCCCGGTTGGGCTTTTCCAGGGCCACGGCCCAGCACTGGCCGTCAGGCTTGACGCCTCGGGCGCGCATCTCGCCATCGATGCCGACCAGGTAGCGGGTGATGCCCAAACCCTCCAGGCAACGAGCCAGTTCATCCACGCCAAAACCTTTGGCGATGCCACTCAAATCAAGGTTCAGCGGCATGCGCTTGCGCGCCTGATTGCGTTGCGGGTCAACCACCAACGCGGCGCTGGCTAACAGCCGGGCGCGGGGCGCAATCGTGCCGATCGCCTGCTCTTTGACCGTCTGTTCCCCGGGGCCGAACCCCCAGGCGTCAACCAGATCACCGACAGCGATGTCGAACGCGCCGCCGGATTGCTGACTGACGCGCAATGCAGCAGACAGCACCGTGGCCAGTTCCTTGGGCACGGCCACCCATTCCTGCTCGGGGGCGGCGTTGAGGCGGTTGAGGTCCGAGTCGGGTTTCCAGGTGGACATTTGCTGGTCCACCCGGGCCACGGCGCGCGCCAGGCGATGGCCAACGTCGTCGGTATCGATCCCGGCCCCGGCATAAAACAGGGCGGTGTAGCGGGTGCCCATGGTTTCGCCGTTCAGGCTATAACGCTGCAACTCAGTAGACGTCTTCACGGTAGCGTCCTTGTGCCTTGAGGGTCAGCACACTCAGGTTGAGAGGTGCCAACACTTCATCGAGGGCCTGCATCACGCCTTTGGCCATTTCGCGACTGCCACACACCAGCACCTGGGCACCTTTTTCAATCAGTCGGCGCAAGGCCAGGGCATCGCTGATAAGCCGGTCTTGCACGTAGCTGCGGTCCTGAACCTGAGAGAAGGCGGCGCGCAGTGCCGTGAGGCGTCGGTCCGACAAGTATTGGTTGAGCTCCGGTTCATAGAGGAAATCCGAGGCCGGGTTGCGCCCGCCCCAATACAAGTGCATTGGGTGTCGAGCCTTGTTGTTGCGAATAAATCCGGCCAGAGGACCGATGCCGGTACCGGCGCCGATCAGGATCACCGGGTGCGTGCCCGATGCCGGGCGAAATTGCGGGTTGGGTTGGATAAAAGCTTCCATCTGCGCGCCGATGTTCAGGCCATGAAGGAATTCCGAGCACATGCCACCGTTGTGTTTACGCACACAGATCTCCAGCACGCCGTCCTGCGAACCGCTGGCCAGCGAGTAGAAACGCGGGACCGGGCTGCCCGAGGGCAGAATCCCAACCAGGTCACCGGCCAGAAAGTCCGGTAGCTCGCCGGAGGTTTTGAAACGCAGTACGTGGGTCGGCGCATTCACCTGTTCGCCATAGGCAATGCGCTCTGTCAGCTCCAATTGATGCGTACGCGGCTGCTGCGGGGTGTGAACCAACGTCAGGTCCTGCCCCAACACTTCGCCCAACGCGAGGCCCCAGCGCGCAAACTCCTGAGAGGATTGGCGGTTGACGGTTTCCAGCTCCAGCAATGGCGAGCCACCGGCCTGCAACATCGCGTCCTGCACCTGATGGGCGTACTGACAGAACTGCGCAAACTGGCGGTCGCCCAGGCCCAGCACCGCAAAGGGCAGGCCGGGTTTGAGGCCGGTTTTGGCCAGCCGCGCCAGGAACTGCGAAGCCGAGGCCGGCGCATCGCCGTCACCGTGGGTCGCGGTAAGGATGAACACCCGTTGGGCATTGCGGTAATCGCCCCTCCATTCATTCATCGCCGCGCTATGCACTTGATGGCCACTCTGGTGCAAGGCGTCGTGCAAGGTTTTGGCAAAGCCCCAGGTGCTGTTGTTTTCACTGCCCACCAGAATCACGCTGTCGGCGGAGTGGGCAGCGCTGTTGTGGCGAATGTTCGGGCCAGCCTTGCGGCGACGCCACCACAACAGAATGCCGGTTACGCTCATCAACGGCACGCAGAGGGCGCAGAGCCCCAGCGGCAGGCCCAGCCACCAAAGGCCTTCGCCGGTGTGCAGCTGATAGATCAATTCGTAGAGGTTGTGCATCGAGTCGTGGGCTTGATAGGACAACAAGGCGCCGCTGGCCTGATCCACGTAGCCGTCGCCCTGGGCCGTGCGCAGGGAAAACACGTCCTTCGGGTTGCCGGGGCTCGGGAAGACCAGCTCGCGCAGGTCGTTCAGGTCGGTCGCCTGCAAGGCTTGCAGCTTCGCCACCGGCAAGGCCGGGCCGGCGCTGACGTGGGCGGGGAAGGCGGGCTCACTCTGACTGCCGTTGGCGATAAAACCAAAGGTGGTGGCGGACATGTAGAGCCCGCTCAATGCCGACAGCAGCAGCCCGAGCACTGCCAGTCGCCCGACTTCAGCATGCCAGCGCTGGCTGAAGGTGCCCCGCAGTGGCCGCAGCAGGTTGCGCCAGCCACCCAGGCGCCGGGCCAGCAATAACGCGCCGGACACCGACAACATCAGCATGAACAGCGCGCCGACCCCCGATACCCCATGACCCGGCGTGCCAAGAAACAGCGAGCGGTGCAGGTCTTTCACCCACCGTGAGAACGCGGATGGCTCGTAAGGTGCGAGGCCTTGGCCGGTCAATGGGTCGACCTTTTCCGCCCCGGCCTGGCCGTTCTGGTTGTAGTAGACGATCACCGTGCCGGACGCTGAGCGCTGGATCTGCTCCACGCCCGGAAAGTGGCTGGCAACGCGCCCGGCCAGTTGGCCGACGTTGAGTTGTCCGGCAGGAGAGGACGTGCTGTGCAGGCGTTCCAGCGCCGGGTCGACAGACAGCACCGCGCCGCTGATGGCCAACAGCATGACCAACAGGGCGGCGATCAGGCCAGGTAGGGAGTGGAACTGGCGAAGCATGTTCAGCCTCCAGAAATGGCAGGTGCTACAGATCGTAAGTAAAGGACTCGACGTAGGCACTGCCGGTCGCCGGCTTGCCTGCGCCCTTGGAAGTCAACGGCACGCTGACATCGGCGCGGGCGTCACGTTTGTCCTCGACGGCACTGTCGATGCGGATCTGATACCCGGCATCAATCAAGGTGTCTGCCAGTTCGACGCTGACTTTGAGCGTGCGCCCACCGCCGACACTGGCGCCGCTGACCCCGTCAAACTCGCTCGGGTTCATCCCGCTGCCACGGGCCCAGTCGCCCAGGTGCTTGTAATATTTGGCCTTCTTGCCGGCCACCCAGAGGGTTTTCTGGTATTGACCATTTGCGTCGGTGACGTAGATCGCCAGGTAGGCATCATTGCCGCTGTAGTCCTTGAGCTGTGTGGTCAAGGTCACTTCACGGGCCTGGGCCAGCCCCGGCAGGGCAATGGCGCCGGCGAGGCAGGTTGCTGCGATGATCTTTTTCATGGCGGTGTCCTTTTGATCGTTAGGTCGAGAGCCTGGACCTGCTTGCTGACAGCAACCTGAAGCGCAGGAAAAATTCATCGACAGGTGAGGCGTCATTCGGTGAGCGGGCTGCCGAGGTAGTCCCTGGCATCGCCGTCGTCCCGGAAATGGATCTCGAGTGTGTGCAGGCGCAGCGATGCCGGTGAATAGCTGGCTTCGATGGCATTGCCTTTGCGGTCCAACCCCTTGAGCTCGTAACAACCGTCGTCGACCTTGATGCGTTGCACGCTCCAGCCGTATTGCCGCTCGACCTGCTGACGCAAGGTTTCGCGCGGTTGCCAGTCGCTCACCGGGTCGCTGCAGTCGTCATCGGCCAGGGCGTAACCGCTGAGCAGCAGGCTCAACAGCGCGGCATTGGCAATAAAACCTGATTTCATGAACTGTCTCCTGCCGAGGTCGGCATCTGTGGCATACCCTAAGGTGCATTCCTGACAACCAGCTGAATCTTCAGATTCACGTCAGGTAAGGCAATTAAGGTGCTGCACGACAACCATCACAGGAGGTGCCAGATGCGGGTTTTATTGGTCGAGGACGCTCCAGGCTTGGGGGAAGCGGTGCGCGAACAGATCGCCGATGACGGCCACGCAGTCGATTGGGTGCAGCGTCTGGACCATGCGCGCAACAGCGTACGCACCACGCCTTACGACCTGATCCTGCTGGACCTGATGCTCCCGGACGGTCGCGGGCTGGATTTTTTGCGTCAGCAACGCTCGGCAGGGGACGTGACCCCGGTGATTATCCTGACTGCCCAGGATCAGATTTCCGATCGCATCGCTGGCCTCAACGCGGGCGCCGACGACTACCTGGTCAAACCGTTCGACCTGTTTGAGCTCTCCGCTCGTGTGGCTGCGGTGGCCCGGCGTTATAGCGGCAACCCCAATCCACAGATCAAACTCGGTGATTTGCAGGTCGACATGAGTGCCCGCACGGTGCAGCGGGCCGGCGCGACGGTGGACCTCACGGCGCGGGAGTGGGCGCTGTTCGAGGCGTTTGTGCAGCGCCCCAGCGCGCTGTTGTCCAAGTCGCAGCTAGAAGAACGGCTGTATGCCTTCGGCGCCGAAATCGAGAGCAATACCATCGAGGTCTATATCAGCCGGCTGCGTAAAAAACTCGGGCGCGACCTGATTGAAACCGTGCGCGGCATGGGCTATCGGTTGATGTCCGCATGAAGCCGTCATCAAGCCTGCAAAAACGTCTCGGCCTGGGATTGACGTTGGGCACGACCTTGCTGTGGCTGGCGGCGACCGTCGGCGCTTGGCTGGTGGTGCAACATGAATTGAACGAGGCGTTCGACAGCGCGCTGGAAGAGACCGCCCAGCGCATCCTGCCCCTGGCCGTGCTGGAAATCAGCAACCGGGAACCCCCCCGTGAGGCACAACATGTCGCCACCCTGAAAATGCACAAGGAATACCTGACGTATCTGGTACGCGATGCCAAGGGCGAGATCCTGATGCAGTCCCACGACGCCAACCCGAAGATCTTCAACCAACAACCGGCCGAGGGCTTTTCAACCACTAAAAAATACCGTCTGTACGGCGCCAGTGCGCTGCGTGAGACGGTGTTCATCGAAATCGCCGAACCTCTGGAACATCGCCGTGAAGCCGCCCGCGAAGCTTTGCTTGCCTTGTTGTTGCCGTTATTGGCGTTGATTCCCATCAGCCTGTTTGGCACCTGGATGTTTGTGCGCATCAGCCTGCGCAGTGTATTGGCCTATCGTCGTGCCGTGGAGGCTCGCGGCGTGGGTGATCTGTCGCCGATCAACGTGGCGCGATTGCCGGCGGAAATCGCTCCACTGGCCGAGGCGGTCAATCATCTGCTGGAGCGCTTGCGCAAGGCCTTGGAGACCGAGCGCAGCTTTACTGCCAACAGCGCCCATGAACTGCGCACGCCACTGGCCGCGACCCTGGCGCAGATCCAGCGTTTGCGTCACGAAGCGCCCGAAGGCCCGTTGCGGTTACGCGCGGCTAAAATCGAAACCTCGTTGCGCGAACTGACGCGGCTCTCGGAAAAACTCATGCAGTTGGCCAAGGCCGAGGGGGGTGGGCTGTTGTCCGAAACGCCCCAGGACCTCATTCCGTTGCTGGCCCATGTGGTAGATGAGTGGAACCACAACAGTGGGCACCGGATCGAGTTGCACCTGCCAACCCAGACGAGCGTGTACTCGACAATTGATCCGGACGCCTTCGCCATCCTGTTGCGTAACCTGATCGAGAATGCGCTCAAGTATGGCGCCGCAGATCAACCGGTCGAAGTCAGCCTCACCGACCAGGCGCTGCTGCGGGTGGTCAATGGTGGCCCGGCGGTGCCCGAGCCGGTGTTGCAGCGCCTTACCGAGCGCTTTGTGCGGGGTAACAGCGAAATCAGCGGTTCAGGGTTGGGGTTGGCGATTGCCAAAACCATTGTGCAGGGCGTCAACGCGAGAATACGGCTGGTGTCGCCGGCGACAGGTCGAACGGAAGGATTCGAAGTCTGCGTCTGGTTTTCGCTCGCGTCGACTCTCGAAGGCTGAGGGCGGTGCCGGACAGTTGACATCAACTTGCTGTCCGGACGCTCGATAAAGTCAGTGTGTTTTTCAAGACAAAGGTATGACTATTTAGTTGGTGTGTCAGTCATAAATGAGAGTGGATCGCTATTGCACATGTTGTGAGTGTATTCACAACTCATGGATCCAATAAACACTGTTTTATGCTTATGTCATTCACCAGGCTAGTTACCATGGGCGTTTCGGGGAAGTGCACGAGTTACTGCGGCGCGATCATCTTTAATAATAACCACCGTTTGTCGGTAGTGTGCTCAAAAAATGAACATTCCAGGATCCCTGGCCTCTGATCCTGCAGCACGTCACTCAAGACCTGCTCCTGCAGCCGCAGAAAAGAAGTGGAAAATAAACCTCATGTGCATTGAATGCTAATGGGGATTTTTTATCTGAAATTCAGGAGGCAATAATAAGCCGGTCATTGATTTGCCGGACAAATCAATGGGCTAAGCAGTGCCAGGTCTATGAGTTGGCATATCTTATAAAAGTAAGATCGCGCAGGGTTTCGAAGAGTTGAAGGCCCTGTTAAATACCGATCTGTACTATCGAACAAGGTGGAGAAAGTACCGTGGCGATAAATACAATTATGAGCCTGCTCGAAAATAAAGAGTTTATGGAGTTTTTGCGACTGGGCGTTATTTACGTTCATTTAGTATCGTGTTGTGTGGCTATTGGTTTGGTATTAACCAGTGATGTTGCGATGGTCAGAGACTTGTTAAAACGAAAAACATTCACTGAACATGATAATGCTCACATGGAAAGTCTTCAGAAGTCTGTCATCTTTGCATTGATAGCGTTGTGGGTGACCGGCATCGCCGTCATCGGTATTGATTACCTGGAAAAAGGTATGAGTTACTTTATGAATCCAAAGCTTCACGCCAAAGTGATTATTGTCGTGTTGCTGAGTTACAACGGCCTCTTGTTGCATCGCCTGGTATTGCCCGCGCTGCAAAAGGCCGGCTCCTTGCTCAATCTTGGCTTCAGCACACGGATGCTGGCGTTGTTCTGCGGCTCGCTGTCGGCCGTGTCCTGGATGTATGCGGCCATGCTGGGGGTCGGGCGCCCGTTGGCCTGGAAATACTCCCTTTCCGAACTGTTGATGGCGTATCCGGTACTGATTGCACTGGGTTTCCTGACGATGCTGGTTTTGACTCAGCGGGTGAAACAACAGGACTCCTTCGTTATTTCGCCACGGACAGTAGCGAGCGCATGCTAGGCCGATTCCGCATGTAAGCCTTAGGGCTTATCGGCGCTGACAGGGGCGACCTTGTTTGTGCAGGTAAATAAAAGCCTGCATCAGGGAGGTCGCTTTTTTTTGAGTCATTGGCGCTGACGCCGACGATGCGATCGGCGGGCGCGTGCATGCGTCGTGGCTGAGCTTGATGTCAGCCACCGTCAGACCGACAATCCTGAGTGACCGTGTGATGCGAACCGACAGGCGTGATCGTCTGAGGAGGTTTTCAAATGAGTCCCTCATCGCCCACCCTCCTGCAGGACCGGGCCTCGGCCGGTCGACGTCTGGTGGAGCCGTTACTCAAATACGCGCACAGACCCGATGTCATCGTCCTCGCCTTGCCCCGAGGCGGTGTTCCGGTCGCCTATGAAGTGGCCTCTGCCCTGGAGGTTCGCCTCGACCTGATGCTGGTCCGCAAGCTGGGTGTTCCGTCTCATCAAGAGTTCGCCATGGGCGCCATCGCCAGCGGCGGCATACAAATCCTCAATGAACATGTGCTGCGGGTTCACCCGATTGCCCCGGCCACGTTCGATGAGGTGGTCGCACGGGAAACCCGGGAACTGTTACGCCGCGAGCAGGTTTACCGGGGAACGCGCGCGCCTGTGCAACTCAAGGATCAGGTGGTAATCCTGATCGACGACGGCCTGGCGACAGGCGCCTCGATGATGGCGGCGATCCAGGCGGTGCGTGTGCACGCGCCGTCTCGTATTGTCGTCGCCGTGCCGGTGGCGCCGATTGAGACAGCGGAGGCGCTGCGCAGCGAAGTGGACGAGCTGATATGCCCGCTCATCCCCGACTGGCTGATGTCGATCAGCCGTTGGTACATGGACTTTACCCAGACCTCGGATGCCGAGGTCATCAAGCTGTCGCAGCGGGCGTGGCAGCGAGAGTCCAGCGCCGCTCAGCATTGGTGACTCAAGAGGGATGCGACGTGTTCAGCCAGTCTTGGAACCGGGTCGCTCGGACCATGGGGTTATCGCCTGGTGTGAGGGACTTGTCATTGGCCACCGGTTGCAACGCGGCGGACGATAAATGGATGGTGTTGCCGTCCTCGCGACCTGAGTAAGCAATGGCACCAATGAACTCGAAGAACTGCGTGGCCCGCAGGATGGTGTAGGGAACACCCGATGCCTTGATGAGTTTTTCCTGGGCCATCTTGGCCCGGAAATAACCACTCTCGAGCATCCGTTCGGTGCCGACGACTGATTGGTTCTTGCAGACATTGCTGCCAATCAGCCCGGTTCCTCCGATGATGACGAATTTCATGGCCGGTCTCCCGATGCGGTGAGTTGGGGCAGTAATTAAACACCCTGGCAGCGGACGTATCCGGCGGCCATTGGAGTGGGCCGACAGGTGGTCGGAAGTCTGAGCGGCAGGTGGAATTAACGGCGTTTGTTTGCTTTAGTCCACCTATCGCTGGCATACCTGTACGGCGCCTCAGCTCATGACGGGAGCCCAACCGGAGAATCCCATGAAACACCGATTCCCGACCTGCGCCGTGCTGGTTGCCGCCCTTGCATTTGGCGCGCTGCCTTGTGTCCAGGCGGTCGAATACACGCAGGTCAATGAAACCGCCAGCACGATCTCCTTCACCTATAAACAGTTTTCCTCGCGGGTATACGGCACGTTCGGCAAGTTCAATGCCACGCTTGATTTCGACACGGCAAAACCATCAGCAGGCCGGGCCGCGCTGACTATCCAGCTCGACAGCATCGATGCCGGAAGCAGCGACGCCAACAGCGAACTGAAAAAACCAGCCTGGTTCGACACGGCAACGTACCCGGTGGCAACGTTTGAATCGACCGGAGTGAAAGCTCTGGGTAACAACCGTTACTCGATCACCGGAAAACTCACGCTCAGGGGGATCACGCATGTAGTGGATGTACCGGTGCTTTTGAAGTCCGAGAACGCTATCGGGATTTTCGATGGCCAGTTAACGCTCAAGCGCAGCGACTTCAAAATCGGCGAAGGTGAATGGGCCGACGGTGTCGTCTCCGACAAGATCAATATCCGGTTTCGGATGGTTGCGCCGCAGCGGTAACTCGGCCAGGCGCGCGTGGCGTCGGTTATGATAGCCACGCCCGCAAACACATTCTTCACGCCCGCCCCAGAGTCAGAGCCACGAATGCCCCAGATCACCCATTTCAAAACCCCGTGCCCCGAGCACATCAATAGCCAGATCCTGCAAATGGTGGTCGATTACCTGACCGACATCAGCATGGTCGCTATCGCGCCGAGCAACCTGTTGTACAACGTGTACCAGTACGCGATCGGCTACGAGGTTCACCTCTATCTGGAGGCGTTGAACGGGGCGAAAGGGATTGCGGTGGAATTGCTTGTCGCGACCGATGAAGACGATCCGGAGAAGGTCGTCGGCTTCTTGCTGTACCTGCCGGTCAAGGACGATCCCGATGCATGCGGTGTTGCGTATATGGCGGTGAGTGCCAGCCATCGGCGCCAAGGTATTGCCCGGCGGATGCTGCAGGAAATGGTCGGCCGTTACCCGCATGCCGAACTGACGTGCGCGGTGGCCAAGGTTCCGTATTTTGAGGCAATGGGATTTCAGGTAGTGGGCGTGCGCGCGACTCAGGTGCTGATGAACACCCGCGATCACGGCAGCGATGGCTTGATGGCCGTGCTGGACGTGGCGTCGATCTACAGCTCGCTGGAGGTGCGACAGATTCATACGTACCTGCTGCAAAAACACGGCAAGCGGGCCATGCACGATGCGGAAAAACAGCGTGACCGGCATCTGGACCAGATGACGCGCAAGGTGAATGAGTTTGTTCGGGAGCGATTGGGTGAAGGGGCGGTACCAGCTCCTTCACCTCGACTGCGGTTGGTCTAGTTGCTTTGACTCAACGCAAAAAAAGCCCTTGGTGCGGACAACGCGCCAAGGGCTTTTTCATGTCTGGATTTCGCGCAGTTAAAAAAGAGCCTCAACGCTCTTTGATGGGGAGGAAGTAGAGCCCTTGAGGCTCAAGATGCGCATGAAACAAGTGGTGAGCTTGTTGGGGGTTCAGTTCACTCACCACCTACGCAGTGGCTTGAGCAAACAAGCGGCTGCGTAGAATCATCGTAGAAAGTTGGGGGTTGGCGCTCAAGTACCGCTAGTCGAATCCATCTTTCTGGTGTCAGTTTCCGCGATTTTTCCAACGTCGTCACGGGCACTTCTTTCGACCATTGCGATGATGGTTTCGTACAGCTCGTCCTGTGCCTGCACGGCGCTGATTTCTGCATTTGCGGCGGCGTGTGACAAAGCTTCCGCCGCACCGAGCATCGCCCGCAATCCCGCTGCCTTGATCTCACCTGCGCCAGCGAAAGGGGCGAGGGCGGTTCGGCACTTGTTCAGGAAAATAGCTTCGTACTCGCGCTTGATGTTCTCCAGTTCCGGGGAACTGGCCAGTGCCGCGATGACGCCGGGAATCTCGTTGCCCTGAAGCAGCACGCAGTCGACGTATGACGAAGCAATCACCCTGGCGGTGCCGGGTAAAGTCGGTTCGCTGTCCTGAAGCGCCGCATCCATCAGTGCAGTCTGCCGGGCATCGAAGTCTTGATAGAGCGCCGCCAACAGCCCGGGGCGCGTCGTGAAGTGATCGTACACCACCGGTTTGGTGATCCCGGCTAGCTCGGCAAGGCGCCCCAATGTCAGCGCGTCCGTACCTTCTTCCCGAACGAGTTGCCAGGCGACGTCCAGCAACTGGCGTTGGCGGTCCCCCCGGGACATTCGTCGTCGCGGTTGCGGCGTGGAATCTTGCGCGTCTATTTCGGTGGTTGACATGGCTATGTACCAAAAGTAACTTACCGATCGTAACTTACCAAGAGTATATAAGGTCCGCCTTGTGCTCTCAATCAGGAGTTTCCAGCATGCACGCGCTTATCGTTGTGGCTCATCACGATCCTAGTTCGCTTACCCACAGCCTGGTTGCGCAAGTCGCTCAGGGCATCGCCCTAAACGATCCCGGTCATATCGTTGAAATCGCCGACCTCTCGGCCGAAGGGTTCGATCCGAGGTTCAGCGTCGCTGATCTGGCGGTGCATCACCGGGAAGCGCCGCCTCCTGCTGATGTGGTTGCCGAGCAAGCGCGGATAGACCGCGCCGATGCGGTGGTGCTGGTTTATCCGGTCTACTGGTGGTCGATGCCGGCGCTGCTCAAGGGCTGGATTGATCGGGTGTTCGCCAACGGCTGGGCGTTTGATTTCACTGCCGATGCCAAGCTGGAGAAGAAGCTTGGCCACCTGCGGGTTCACCTGATCGGTGTGGGCGGTGCTGACGCTACAACCTACGCCCGGCACGGTTATGCCGAGGCCATGAAAACGCAGATTGACCATGGGATTTTTGATTATTGCGGTGCGCGGGTGGTGACGTCCGAGCTGCTGCTCGAATCGGAAATTCAGGACCCTGCGGTGCACCTGGACGCCGCGAAAAGCTTCGGTCGCGAGCTCTTTGCGGCATCCAGACACCTCAATCCTGTTAGCCCTGTTGACCCGGCCAGCCCGCCCGACGCAAGGCGTTGAGCAGCGTCCCGGCATCCAGTCCCGGCACCGCATGGCCATTGCCTTCGGCGGTGTCGCAGGCCAGCAGGGCATTGATGATCGCTTCTTCTACGGCTTCGGTGGCGGCCAGGAACAACTCGCTGATGTGGTCGTTGTTGACCATGCTCAGGTTGTCGGTTGTCGGCGCCTTCTTGCTTTCATAAGCGGCGGGTGGCACGTCATTGCCGGTGGCGAAAGCGATGAAGATGTCACCGCTGTGGTCTTCATTGCCGCCGCCGGTGCGGGCAAGACCGAGGCTGGCTCGCTGCGCGAGGCGAGTGCACTGGTGTGGCAGCAACGGTGCATCGGTGGCCAGGCAGACGACAATCGAGCCCATGCCCGGATGCGGCAAGGACGCCTTGAGGAACGGCGAGTCGGCCTGTTCCATGTAGCGCCCGACGGGGTAACCGTCTACGCGCAATTCGTTGCGGATGCCATGGTTGGCCTGGACGATGGCGCCGACGGTCCAGCCGCCCTGAGCACTGCTCAGACGCCGTGATGCGGTGCCGATGCCGCCCTTGAATTCGTGGCAAATCATGCCGCTGCCACCGCCGACGGCGCCTTCGATGACCGGGCCACCCACCGCCGTGCGCAGGGCCTCGGCCACATGTTCAGGCTTTACGTGGAAACCGTTGATGTCGTTGAGCAGACCATCAAAGGTCTCCAGCACTACCGGCATGTTCCAGTAGAGTCGCCCATCATCGGGCTGGTTCTGGCGATCCAACTCCACCAGCGCATCGCGCACCACACCCAGGCTGTGGGTGTTGGTGAAGGCGATCGGACTGGTCAAAAGGCCTGCTTCGCGAATCCATTCAAGACCGGTCGCGTCGCCGTTGCCGTTGAGCACATGGACGCCGGCAAAGCACGGTTGCAGGCTGGTGGAACCGGCACGCGGCTCGATCACGGTGACACCGGTCAGGATGTCGCGGCCGTGGGCGGTGCGTCCTCGCACATTGCTGTGGCCGACCCGTACGCCGGGCACATCGGTGATGGCGTTAAGCGGGCCGGGATGCAGTTGGCCGAACTGGATGTTCAGGTCGCGGGCACGTGGTTTCATCGTTTCTCTCATCTTCAATTTATTCAAAAAAGTTATTGGCTAACGCAATCCCTGTAGCAGCTGTCGAGCTTGCGAGGCTGCGTTCGGCTGCGAAGCAGTCGCAAAAACTGAGTACGCGGTGCTTCAGGGGGATCGCGTTAACCGGATTTACGACTGCTGCGCAGCCGAACGCAGGCTTCGCCAGCTGCTAGAGATCTCATCGGGTTTACTGACCGTTTTTGACTTTGCTCCAGATCCGCGTCCGCACTCGCTCGGTGGCGGGCGGCAGAGGCTGAAGGGTGAATAACGTGGCCATGGCTTCAGCCGACGGATACACGGCAGGATTGTTGCGGGTCGCTTCGGCCACCAGTGGTGTCGCGCTGCGGTTGCCGTTGGGGTAGGAGAGGTGATCACTGACCGGCGCGATGACTTCAGGGCGCATCAAGTAGTCGATAAAGGCCAAACCCTGTTCCGGGTGCGGCGCGTCCTTGAGCAACACCAGTGTGTCGAACCACACCGGCGCGCCTTCTTTCGGCAGGCTGTAGGCGATCTTCACGCCGTTGTTCGCCTGCTCGGCAGTGTTCTTGGCTTCCAGCATCGCGCCGGACCAACCCACCGCCACGCAGATGTTGCCGTTGGCCAGGTCGCTGATGAACTTGGACGAGTTGAAGTAGGCGATGTGCGGACGCAGCTTAAGCAGCAGTGCTTCGGCCTTTTTGTAGTCCTCGGGGTTGGTGCTGTTGGGTGGCAGGCCGAGGTAGTGCAGGGCGACCGGCAGCATCTCGGCCGGCGAGTCGAGCATGGCCACGCCGCACTGATCGAGTTTGGCCAGGTTTTCTTCGTTGAACACCAGGTCCCAGGAATCCACCGGCGCCTTGTCGCCCAGCGCGGCGCGGACTTTGTCGATGTTGTAGCCGATGCCATTGGTGCCCCACAGATACGGCACGGAGTACTGGTTGCCTGGATCGTTGTTGGCCAGTTTCGCCAACAGGTCAGCGTCCATGTTTTTGAAGTCAGGCATCTGAGCGTGGGGCAGAGGCGCAAGGGCACCGGCCTTGATCAGGGTCGGCAAGCTGAAGTTGCTGGCCACCACCACGTCGTATCCACTGCGGCTGGTGAGCAATTTGCCCTCCAGTACTTCTGCACTGTCGAAGGTGTCGTAGACCGGTGCAATACCGGTGTCACGCTTGAAATCCTGCAGGGTCGTGGGACCAATGTAGTCATACCAGTTGTACACGTGAACGGTCGGGGCCTCGGCGGCAACCGCCGATAGCGAGACCGACAAACAGGTGCCCAGTCCAAGATTGATATACGAGCGGTGACGACTCATGATGCGGCACTCCTGGCCTGTTGCAGGCCGGTGATGATCAGGTGCTTGCAGCGTATCGGCAGGGAGTGGACTCACCCATTCCCATCATGGGTTACTCGAAAGGGGTAGGGCGTGGACGCGTTGTTGAAAGAGTTACCGGTGCACCAAGGGCTGGCGCGGGTATTTGGTGCCTTGGGGCAGGACGGGTTCTGGCGTGCGCTGGTCGACACGCTGCGGCTGCTGGTGCCGATGGACAACGCGTTGGTCGCGGTAATGCGGGCCGGGCGGGTGCCGCGCCTGCTGATCGACTTCGACTCAAAGGGCGGTGCTACCGAGCAAGAAGAACTGGCGGACTACAGCGCTGGCATGTACTTGCTCGACCCGTTTTATCAGGCCGCTTGTGCCGGCATCGCCGACGGCTTGCATAGCCTCGAATCGGTGGCCCCCGACCAGTTCCAGCAGAGCGAGTACTACCTGAGCTACTTCCGCACCGTGGTGGGCGGTGACGAGTTGCAGTTCATGGTCAACATCGATGGCGCTGTGCTCGGTTTGTCGTTGGGACGCTCGACGCGATTCACGCTTGAGGAACAGGGCCGCCTGCTTTGCGTGCGTGATTGGGTACTGGCGGCGATGCGTCGTCACCTGCAATTGATGCCGCACGAAGGACCGGCAACCGAGGCGGTGGCCGGGGATCTGGCGACCCTGCTGGATCGCTTCGACGCGCGTCTGTCAGTGCGGGAAATCGAAACGGCGCGCCTGATTCTTCAGGGCTTTTCAAGCAAGGCCATCGCCCAGCAGATGGGCATTTCCCCGGAGACGGTGAAGGTGCACCGGCGCAATCTCTATCACAAGCTCAATGTGAATGGGCATGGTGAGTTGTTTGCGTTGGTGCTCAATCCTCCAGCCTGAACACCAACGCCTTCAACCCGCATTCAACATCGGCATCGGGAAACTCCGGCGGATTGTCCAGCCGTTGCTCGAAACGCAGGCTCGGTGCTTCGCGGGTGACGCCGTCGATGAGGAAGTCCGCACCGAACGCCGGATCGTTCATGCACGCCAGCACCGTGCCCTGAGGGCTGAGCAATTCCGGCAGTCGGCGCAGCACGCGCTGGTAGTCCTTGGTCAGCAGAAAACTGCCTTTCTGAAAGGACGGTGGGTCGATGATCACCAGGTCGTAAGGGCCCTTGCCGATCACCTTGCCCCAGGACTTGAACAGGTCATGACCGAGGAACGTCACCTTGCTCAGGTCGTGGCCGTTGAGCCGGTGATTGTCGCGACCACGGCTCAGGGCCGGGCTGGACATGTCCAGATTGACCACGTGCGTCGCGCCCCCCTCGATGGCCGCTACCGAGAATCCGCAGGTGTAGGCGAACAGATTCAGCACGCGCTTGCCCTGGGCATTGGCCCCGACCCAGTCGCGGCCGTAACGCATGTCGAGGAACAGACCCGTGTTCTGTTTGCGGCCCAGGTCCACCCGGTAATGCAGGCCGCCCTCTGTGATCGTCATCTCGTCGATCGCGTCCCCCAACAGCCACTCGGTGGTGCTTTGCAACAGGTAGCGATGTTGCAGCAAGAGAGTATGCGCGCCGGATTGCGTCCACGCAGGCGATTGCGTGACGTCCATCAGCTTCTGTTTCAAGGCTTCCAGCTGCGACGCTTCGGGTTCCTTGAACAGCGACACCAGCACCACGCCCTGCAACCAGTCGACGGTTAATTGCTCCAGCCCCGGCCAGCACCGGCCACGGCCATGGAACAACCGACGGGTTTCTGCGGGGGCCGTTGCCAGGGCGGTCATTAAATGGTCGTGGAGGGTGGAGAGGGCGTCAGCGTTCATCGGGCAGGGCCAGCAATTTGTCGGGGCGGCATTTTAACCACAATTGAGCCAAGGGCGGACGACGCAAAAAAACTGTGGGAGCAAGCTCGCTCCCACAGGTGATGGGGGGGAGTTATCACAATTAATTTAACTTTACGTGAGGATTTGGCGATCTGTCGGCTCGCATACTCGGCTCCAACGATCAACCGCCGGGAGCCCATCATGTCGCAGTTACCTGCTCCACCCACCGTCAGCAGCCATCCCCGCTGGCTACGGCTGACCCACTGGCTGAACGCCCTGGCGGTGCTGGTCATGGTCACCAGCGGTTGGCGAATCTATAACGCTTCACCGCTTTACGACTTCAGTTTTCCCAAAACGATCACTTTGGGCGGATGGCTCGGTGGCGCATTGCAATGGCATTTCGCGGCAATGTGGTTTCTGGCCGTCAACGGTCTTGTCTACCTGATCATCAACCTCGTCAGTGGTCGTCTGAAACGGCGCTTTTTCCCGGTTTCGCCCAAAGGTGTCCTGCATGACCTGTGGGCCGCGTTGAAAGGGCGGTTGGTACATGCCGATCTGAGTCATTACAACCAGGTGCAACGGGTGGCGTACCTGTTCGTAATGGTCGATATCACACTGCTGGTGATTTCCGGGCTGGTGTTGTGGAAGTCCGTCCAGTTTCCGTTGTTGCGTGAACTGCTGGGCGGTTACGAAGGCGCGCGGCACGTGCACTTCATCGCGATGTCGCTGTTGGTGGCCTTCGTCGCGGTTCATCTGGTGATGGTCGCGCTGGTTCCCAAAACGTTGTGGGCCATGATTGTCGGTCGCAAGGAGGTCTTATGAAAAAGCGCATTCAAGGCTCAGGGCTGGACGAGTCGTCCATTCTGACGGATGCCAGGAAAATCCTTGCCCCACAGATCGAGGACCGCTCACGACGTTCGTTCCTGATGCGCGGCCTGACCCTTGGCGGCGTGGCCATGTTGTCCGGCTGCAACCTTACCGACAACGAGAGCGTCGACACCGCGTTGTCCTCCATGTCCCGGTTCAACGATCGGGTACAGGGCTGGTTGTTCAACCCCAATGCACTGGCGCCGACCTATCCCGAGTCAATGATCACCCGGCCGTTTCCGTTCAATGCCTTTTACGGCATTGACGAGGCGCCGACGGTGGAGGAAGAGAGTTATCGACTGGAAGTGACCGGCATGGTCGCCGACAAGCGCAGCTGGCGCCTGGAAGAACTGCGCGCCATGGCCCAGACCGAACAGATCACCCGACACATCTGCGTCGAAGGCTGGAGCGCTATCGGGCGCTGGGGCGGCGTACGGTTCAGCGACTTCCTGAAACGGGTCGGCGCCGACACGGATGCCAAATATGTCGGCTTCAAATGCGCGGACGATTACTACACCAGCATCGACATGGCCACCGCACTGCATTCGCAAACCTTGTTGACGCTGACCTATGACGGTGCGGTGCTGCCTCGCCAGTACGGCTTCCCGATGAAGCTGCGCATGCCCACCAAGCTGGGCTACAAGAACCCCAAACACATTCAGGCGATGTTCGTCACCAACACCTATCCGGGTGGCTACTGGGAAGACCAGGGCTACAACTGGTTCGGTGGTAGCTGATGGCGCCTGGCCACTTCACTGCGCAGCGCTCGCTGCGCTCATTCGCAACCTGTGCTTCAAGGAGTTTCATCATGAAAAAGTTAGCGACCACCGTACTATCCATGTGCCTGGCATTCGGCGCCGCCAGCGTGTTTGCGGCCGATGCAACAACCAATAACGGCATGAGTAATGACAGTATGAGCAAGGACTCGATGTCCAAAGACGCCATGCAAAAGGACACGATGAAGAAGGATGCCATGTCCAAGGATTCCATGAGCAAGGACACGATGAAGAAAGACACCATGTCCAAGGACGCCATGGGCAAGGACGGCGTGAAGAAGGACGCGATGTCCAAGGACACCATGAAAAAAGACGCGCCGTCGTACTGATCCGAACACCGTCAAATGGGGGTATGACTTGAAGTCATGCCCCCATGACTTTTAATGGTTACAGCCCCGCAAACCCCCAGTGTTAAAAAATCGCAAACACAGCTCATCAACTACAAAAAAGAGCGTTTGCACCCATGACACATCCCCACTGCCACGTCCTGCGCTCTTCATCCCCTGACATTTGTGACGCGACCTCCACGGTCCGCGTGCACGTCGATCAACCCAAATCCCTGAAGAGTAATGACTCATGAAAGAACTCGACCTGTACATCGGTGAAGGCTTCGAA
Source organism: Pseudomonas sp. UYIF39 (assembly GCF_029963765.1). Taxonomy (GTDB): domain Bacteria; phylum Pseudomonadota; class Gammaproteobacteria; order Pseudomonadales; family Pseudomonadaceae; genus Aquipseudomonas. The sequence goes on along the minus strand of NZ_JALBYU010000007.1, from coordinate 12,636 downwards.
GGCCCAGGCGTGAATGCCGCGCACATCAACATTCTGATCGGTCCGCGCAACGGCCCGGCAGGGCAGGCGTTTGCCAATAGCCTGGCATCGCCGAGCCAAGGGCATTGCCCGTTCATGGTAATCGCCCAGCCGAACATCCCGGTCAAGCCGATGACCCTTTACGTCAACAAAGCCGCGATCAGCAGTGACCTGCACGGCAACGCCACGTGGGGCGCGTCGCAGGCCGGGATCGCCAAGGCTGTGCTTGAAGCATTGCTGGACGGCACCTTGCCGCCGGAAGCCGAAGACGAGTGGGCCATCGTGACCGCGAACTGGGTCAACCCGGCCTGCGATGACCTGGATGCGGTCTACCTGAACAACTACAACGCCTGCCGCACGGCGATTCGTGCGGCGCTGACGGGCAAGCCGGAAACGGCGCAACTGGCGGATGTGGTCAATCACATCAGCAACCCTTTCTACACCCCAAAAGCCTGAGGTCCGCGCCATGCAATACATTCGTTTGGGCAACTCCGGCCTGCAAGTCTCCCGCCTGTGCCTGGGCACCATGAACATGGGCACCCCGGACTGGAAACCGTGGATCTTCGATGAGAAGAAAAGCGAGCCAATCGTCGCGCATGCGCTGGACAACGGTGTGAATTTCATCGACCTCGCGGACTTCTACTCCGCCGGTGTCGGCGAGGAAGTGGTGGGCCGCATCGTCAAGCGCCTGGCCCGTCGCGAAGACCTGGTGATCACCACCAAGGTCGGTTACGGCACTCGCACCGGGATCAACGCCAGCGGTCATTCGCGCAAGCACATCATGGACAGCATCGATGCGTCGCTGAAGCGTCTGAACACGGATTACGTCGATGTGTTCATGCTGCATTACTTCGACGTGAATACCCCGGTCGAAGAAACCATGAGCGCCATGAACGACATCGTGCGTTCCGGCAAGGCGCGATACATCGGCGTTTCGACAATGCTCACCGGGCAACTGGCGAAAATCCTCATGGCCTGCGAGCGCAATGGCTGGGTCAAGCCGATCAACATGCAGCTGCAACTGAACTGCGCCTACCGCGAAGAAGAACGCGAGATGATCCCGTTCTGCCGTGATCAGGGTTTGGGCGTGTCGGTGTTCAGCCCGTTGGCTCGTGGGTTGTTGACCGGTGATGTGCAGTCGACTCGCAACCAGACCGACTTTTTCACTCAGCAGATGTACAGCGACGAAGCGTCGTTCGAGATCGCTCATTCGGTGCAACGTGTGGCCCGTGCTCGCGGCGTGTCCAACGCACAGATCGCGCAGGCCTGGGTCGCCAATCATCCGGGCGTGGATTGCATGCTCGTGGGCGCCGACACCACAGAACAGTTCGACAGTGCCTTGGCCGCGCTGGAGACCAAACTTGATGCCGATGAGCTGTACGAACTGGAACGCAATTACACCCCGTGCGACGTGATCAACGATTACACCGCCGGTAAACGTATCTTGCGTTCGGCCCGTCCGGGTCTGGAACGCTTCAACCTGACTGAGGCTGTGGCATGAGCGCGCTGATCCGCAACGGCAACTTCATCGACGGCCAATGGTCATCCGGTGGTCCGACCTACTCGGTGTTCAACCCGGCCAATGGCGAGTTGATTACCGACGTGCAAAAGGCAGGTGCTGAAGAAACCAACCGAGCCATCGACGCCGCTAACCGTGCTTTGCCAGCCTGGCGCAAATTGACCGCCAAGGAACGCAGCCAGAAGCTCAAGCGCTGGAGCGAATTGATGCTGAGCAACCAGAAGGATCTGGCGACCCTGCTCAGCCGCGAACAAGGCAAACCGCTGGCCGAAGCCATGGGTGAAGTGGTCTATGCCGCGAGCTTTCTGGAGTGGTTCGCTGAAGAAGCCAAACGCGCTTACGGCGACGTGATTCCAAGCCACAAGGCCGATGCGCGGATCATCGTGGTCAAGGAAGCCATCGGTGTGGTCGCTGCGATCACCCCGTGGAACTTCCCGCTGGCCATGGTCACCCGCAAGGTTGGCCCGGCACTGGCGGCGGGTTGCACGATGATTCTCAAACCGTCGGAAGAGACGCCGTTGTCGGCCTACGCCCTGGCGGTGCTGGCTGAACAGGCAGGCATTCCGGCTGGTGTGTTCAACGTCGTTTCCGGCGACGCCGTGGCCATCGGTGGTGCGCTGCAAGCTTCCGGCATCGTGCGCAAACTCTCGTTCACCGGTTCCACCCGCACTGGCAAATTGCTGATGCGTCAGGCCGCCGATACATTGAAAAAAGTCTCGCTGGAACTGGGCGGCAACGCGCCGTTCATTGTCTTCGACGATGCCGATCTGGACGCCGCTGTCAAAGGCGCCATGGCCTCGAAATTCCGTAACACCGGGCAGACCTGCGTCTGCGTGAACCGCTTCTTCATTCAGGACGGCGTCTACGAAGCCTTCACCGGCAAGCTCGCCGAGGCGGTCGCCGCCATGCGCGTGGGCAGTGCGCTGGAGGGTGAAACCGAGCAAGGTCCGCTGATCAACGCGGCGGCGCTGGCCAAGGTTGAGTTGCATGTGGGTGATGCGCTGGAGAAAGGCGCCCAGTTGCTATGCGGCGGTCGCCGTCACGCACTGGGCGGCACTTTTTATGAGCCGACCATCCTCACCGAAGCCAACAGCGAGATGCTGATCGCCCAGGACGAAACGTTCGGTCCGGTGGCTGCGTGCTTCCGCTTCAAGGACGAGGCCGAGGTGCTGCGACGGGCCAACGACACGCCGTACGGGCTGTCGGCGTACTTCTACAGCCGCGACATCGGCCGCGTCTGGCGCATGGCCGAAGGCCTGGAAGCCGGCATGGTCGGGATCAACGAAGGGATCATCTCCACGGAAGTTGCGCCGTTTGGCGGCATCAAGGAATCGGGCCTTGGCCGTGAAGGTTCCAAGTACGGTCTGGAGGACTACCTGGAAATCAAATACCTGTTGATGGGCGGCCTCTAAGGCTGCCCCTGTAGGAGCGAGGCTTGCCCGCGAAGGCGGCGTGTCAGGCACCTCGTTGTCAACTGACACACCGCCTTCGCGGGCAAGCCTCGCTCCTACAAGAGCTAAAGCTATCGGTTTCATTTCTCCGTCAATAACAACAACTGGAGACGAACATGTCCGCTCAATCGATAAAGATCGATGACCTGCCCATCGGGCGCTTCCACATCAAAATCGCTGGCCTGACGTTCGGCGCACATTTCACCGACGGCTACATCCTCGGCCTGATCGGTATCGCGTTCACCCTGCTAAGCCCGCAGATGCACCTCGACGCATTCTGGCAGGGCCTGATCGGTGCTTCGGCGCTGATCGGTCTGTTCCTGGGCAGCCTGTTCTTTGGCTGGATCTCCGACAAGGTCGGTCGGCAGAAAATCTTCCTGGTCAGCTTCGTGTTGATCACCATTGCTTCGGTGATGCAGTTTTACGCTGAAACGGCGATGCAGTTGTTCCTCTGTCGGGTGCTGATCGGCATCGGCTTGGGCGGTGATTTTAGCGTTGGCCACGCGATGCTCGCCGAATTCTCACCGAAGAAACATCGCGGTGTGCTGCTCGGTTCGTTCAGCGTGATCTGGACCTTTGGCTACGTCGCCGCCACCTTCGTCGGTACGGCGATGCTCAACCTGGGTGACGACGCTTGGCGCTGGATGCTGGCCTCGTCAGCGATCCCGGCGGCGTTGATTTTGATCGCTCGGATCGGCACGCCCGAGTCGCCGCGCTGGCTGGTGAATCAGGGGCGGATTGCCGAGGCGCGGGCCATCGTCAAGAAACACCTGGGCGACAACGTCGAACTCGACGAAACCCGCTCCACCGAAACCCGTTCCGGCTACGCGGTGTTGTTCAGCCGTGAATACCGCAAGCGCACCGCGTTCAATTGCCTGTTCTTCGTCTGCATCGTGATGCCGTACTTCGCGATCTACACCTTTTTGCCGTCGATTCTGCAGAAGATGGGCCTGGCGGAAGGTTTTGGCACGGAGCTGATGCTGAACATGCTGCTGATCCTCGGCGCATTGATCGGGATCTGGTGCACGGTGAAGTTTTCGCGCCGGGGCTTTTTGATCAATTCGTTCATCATCCTGGCGGTGGCACTGTTCCTGCTGGCGGCGTTGCCGGGCAGTGCGGCGTTCCTGATGGTGCTGGTGTTTGGCGTGTTCACGCTGGTGTTGTCGGCGGTGAGCAACCTGGTGGGGGTGTTCCCGGCCGAGAGCTTCCCGACCGAAGTGCGGGCCAGCGGGATTGGCCTGGCCACGGCGGTGAGTCGCTTGGGTTCGGCGGTCAGCACCTTCCTGTTGCCGGTGAGTGTGGCGGGGATTGGCTTGAGCCCGACCATGGGCATTCTGGCGGCGATTCTGGCGTTGGGCGCGATCATTTCCTGGGCTTGGGCGCCGGAAACCAAATCGCTGACGTTGAGCCAGGCGTGCAAGGCGCAGAGCCCGGTGGAGAGCCGCGAAGGAGTGACTGCCAAAGTCGCGGCACCGATCTAATCAAGCCTCACCACCGTCTTCTGTAGCAGCTGCCGAGCCCGCGAGGCTGCGTTCGGCTGCGCAGCAGTCGTAGTCCAGACAACCCGGTCAACCTGAAGGACCGAGCAACCTGATCTTACGACTGCTTCGCAGCCGAACGTAGCCTCGCGGGCTCGGCAGCTGCTACAGGTGTGTGTGATCAGGGATTACTGACCAACCCCAACCACTCCGTAAACAACCGCACCTTCGACAACCCTTGCTTGTCATTCACCACATCCAGCCAATACCCATAGGGTCCCACCACCTCAACCGGGGTGATCGGCAACAGGCTGCCATTCGCCAGTTCCTTTTCGATCATCTGCCGATCAATCACCGCCAATCCGCCACCGGCCAACGCCGTGTGAATCACCTGATCCAGGGTGCTGAATTCCAGCCCTTGCTCGGCATCGACATCCTCACGGCCCATCGCCGCCAACCAGTTCTCCCACACCTTCAAACGCTTGCCGTCGTGCAGGATGTGCAGCAATGGAAGCTGGCGCAGATCCGGCGGTTGGCCATTGATAAACAACTCCGGACTGGCCACCGCCATGTGCCGTTCCATCACCAGCAACTGACTGCTGCAGTGGCTGGCCGCTTCGAGACCGAAACGAATGTGGCAGTCGATTTCCGCAAGGTTGTCGTGGCCGCTTTGGTGGGTCACGCTTAGGCTTATGTCGGGGTAGCGTTGGCAGAACGCGCGCAAGTGCGCCGATAACCAACGCGTGGCCCAGGTCGGTGGTGCGACGATGCGCAGGCGTTGGCGCAGGTTGGGTACGCGCACCGCTTGCAGGGCGCGTTCGACGTGGTCGAAGGCATCGCTCAGTTGCGGGGAGAGGGCGAGACCGGTTTCGGTCAGCGACAGGCCTTGCGGCGTGCGGATGAACAGCGCCACACCGAGATAATCTTCGAGCTGCTTGATTTGACGGCTGACCGCGCCTTGGGTGACGTTTAACCCCAGGGCCGCCTGGCTGAAGCTGCGATGCCGCGCAACTTCTTCAAAGACGCGCAGCATGTTGAGCGAGGGCAGTTGACGCATGAAAGGGTGACTCCGGACCTGACGCCAATATGGGGCAGGTTTATTGTTTTTGGTGATTGTTTTGTAGGGCCTATCTGACAATTAGTGGATGGGCTGATGCAAGTGTTGTTTGGGCTGACGTCTTCGCGGGCAAGCCTCGCTCCTACAGTGGGTCGCGTGTTCCTTGTGGGAGCGGGCTTGCTCGCGAAGAAGCCTTCAGAAACGCCAAATAATCGGGATCAGAAGTAATACCCAATGTTCATGTACAACTGATTCTCCCACTGGTCACTACCCCCAGCCCCCAGACTCTGTGTATAGCTGCTGCCACCGATGTACGGATCATTCTTGCCATACAACCACTCCGTCGCGATCCACAGTTTGCTGAAGGAAAACGAGGTGCCCAGGATCATCCGCTGCGAAGTCTTGAACTCATCGGCGGATTTGTCGAAGGCGCTGTAGTTGGCGTACAGCTTCACGCCGCTGATCAGGTCGAACAGGTATTTTCCGCTGACGTCGTAGCTCAGGTCTGCCACGTACAAATTGCCGCGACTGGCGACGTTGTAAGTGCCGTCGTAACCGCCGAGGGTGACCACTTCATCGGTGCCGGGGTTGCGCGGCGACATCTGTTGCCGCGCCGCTTGCAGTTGCACGCCCCACGGGCCGTTTTTGCCGAGGTAGTGCACGGCCACGGCGTTGCGGCGGCCGTCGTTGTCGGTGTCCTTGTTCTCCAGGGTCGAGGTCAGGCCGGAGATCCCGACTTCGGATTTCCACGGCCCCAGGTCCAGGGCCTTGGCCACCCGCAGCACCACGGTGTTGCGCTCCTGGTTGTCGCTGCCATCGCCAACGTAGCTGTCGGCCCCGGACACTACGCTTGAGTAAGTGACGCCTTTGCTGGTGCCTTTGCCTTGCCACGCCGGACGCAAGTAGTAGCCGGCCTGGATATTCCAGTCGCCACTTTGCTGGATGTACTTGGCGCCGACCTGTTGCACATCTTCCAGGCCGATGACGTTGCCCAGGGTTTCGTAAAAGGTGCTGCCGAAGTACGGCTGCAAACCGAACGGCACCGTGTTCAGGCCGACCTGCACTTGCTGGTCGGGGTTGAACTTGTAGCCGGCCCAGGCGAACTTGGCGAATTGGATATCGCCGTAGTTCTTGGTGTACTGGTAAGGGTAGGAGCGTCCGTAGAAACGGTACTGGGCTTCACCGATCCAGGTATCGGAGTTGTACTTGGCGCTGAGGAACACCGTGTCCAGGCCAAACTTCTGGATGTCGCGGTCCGGGTCATAGTCCCAACGCGCCCGAATGGCGCCACCAAGGTCTAGGTTGTCGGTGACCTGCACCGCCATGGCCGGCGCCGCGAAGACGCCGAGCAGTGGAATCAGAGCGATGGAACGGACCGCAAGAGGGGTGGTTGTGCGCACAGTGATACTCCTAATTTTTTAATTATCGTTGGCAACAGCAGCCCGGGCCGCAGCGAACGCGGCGGCATGGGGAAAGGGTTATGAGGTCAGTTGGCTTAAGGTCGGATCAGCCTCAGCGGTGGTTCGGCGACAGAGGCCACCGGTATCGCCGAAGCGCCGGGCGCTGCCGCCAGCAAGGTCTGGGTGTAGGTGTTTTGCGGTCGCAGCAACACCTGTTCCGCCGTGCCGTATTCCACCACTTCGCCCTGGCGCATCACCGCGATGTAGTCGCTGATCTGCGCCGCCACGCGCAAGTCGTGGGTGATGAACAAAATGCTCAGGTTGAGGCGCTGTTGCAGTTCGGCGAGCAACTCCAGCACCTGCTTTTGCACCGAGACATCCAGCGCCGAGACGCTTTCATCGGCGATCAGCACTTCCGGGCGCATCGCCAGGGCCCGGGCGATGCCGATGCGCTGGCGCTGGCCGCCGGAGAACTGCCGCGGCTTGCGCTTGAGCGCATCGCGTTTGAGCCCGACCTGCTCCAGCAAATCGCCGGCCTCGGTCCACGCATCCTTGGCCGATAACCCGCGCAGTTGCGCCGCGCGGGCGATGATGTCGCCGACCCGATGGCGCGGATTGAGCGAGCCGTAAGGGTCCTGGAAAATCATCTGGATCCGCCGCCGATTGGCCGCCAGCGCCGAACCGCGCAACGCGAGGAAGTCCGTTTCACCGACCCAGACGTGGCCGCTGTCGCTTTCCACCAGCCGAATCGCCGCTTTGACCAGCGTGCTCTTGCCCGAGCCGGACTCGCCAACAATCGCCAGGGTCTTGCCCCGTGGCAGTTGCAGCGAGACATCCTTGAGCGCCGGCACTAAACGGCCGCCGACGTTGTAGGTTTTGGTCAGGTGCTCGATGCGCAAGGCTAATTCACCGTCAGCGCACGGTGCGTGCAATTCGGGGTGCAGCGCCGGCACGGCGGCGATCAATTTGCGGGTGTACGGGTGTTTCGGCGCATTCAGCACCTGGTCACGCTCACCGATTTCCACCAGCACACCGCCCTCCATCACGGCGATGCGGTCGGCGATTTCCGCCACCACGCCGAAGTCGTGGGTGATGAACAAAATGCCGTGCTGGCCGCGCCCCCGCAGGTCGCGCACCAGTTTCAGCACCTGGGCCTGCGTGGTCACGTCCAATGCGGTGGTCGGTTCGTCGGCGATCAGCAAGTCCGGGTTCATCGCCAACGCCATGGCAATCACCACCCGCTGGCATTGGCCGCCGGAGAGTTGATGGGGAAAACTGTTGGCGATCCGTGGCGGGTCGGGCAATTGGGTGGAGTCGAGCAGGGCGAGCATGCGTTCGCGGCGTTCGGTGGCGGGCATCTGTGGTGCATGAATGTCGAAGATTTCCTCGACCTGCTGGCCAATGCGAATCGCCGGGTTCAGCGCCGCCATCGGTTCCTGGAAAATCATCGCGATGCGGTTGCCACGCAACCGGCGCAGGGAGTGCTCATCCATGCGGCAGATATCGTCGCCGAGAAAGTCGATCACCCCTTCACTGTGGCGCAGGCCCTTGGCGTAGTCGCCCATGATCGCCGCCGAGAGCACCGATTTGCCGGAGCCGGATTCGCCGATCACACAAAGAATTTCACCTTTGCGCACGTCGAGGCTGATGCCCTTTACGGCGTGGCTACGGTCGGCGCCGGCGGGCAGTTCGATGGAGAGGTTCTCCACGCGCAATACTTGCATTTGACTCATGCTCAACTCCTTGTGCCTTTCTGGGCGTGTTCGTCCAGACCGTCCGCCAACAGGCTCAGGCCCAGCATCAGGGTGGAGATGGCAATGCACGGGAAGATCACCAGGTGCGGAAAGGCGATGGCCATGCTGCGGCCTTCGTTGATCATGCCGCCCCAGTCCGGGGTCGGTGGCGGCAGGCCGAGGCCGAGGAAGCCGAGGGCACCGATCATGATTGCGGTGTAGCCGATGCGCAGGCAGAAATCGACGATCAACGGGCCGCCGCAGTTAGGCAGGATTTCCACCAGCATGATCCGCAGCGAGCCTTCTCCCTGGGTGATGGCGCTGAGCACGTAGTCCCGGGAGCGGATGTCGATGGTCAGCGCCCGCATGATCCGGAAGATCGCCGGGGCGCTGGTGAAGGTCACCGCAATCAGGATGTTCAGCGCCGAGGCGCCGAGGGCGATGATGATCACGATGTACAACACTAGCACCGGGAACGACAGCACGGTGTCGGCGACATAGGACAGCAGCGCGTCGACCCAGCCATTAAAGTAACCGGCGCACAGGCCCATGGCGATGCCCACGGCGAACGCGGTCAGCGTCGCGAGAATCGACCAGAACAACACGGTGCGTGTGCCCCAGATCAGCCGCGAAAGAATGTCCCGGCCGATCATGTCGGTGCCCAGCAGGAAGCTCATGCCATTGCCATCCGGGGTCATCGGGGTGAGCAGCGGGGTGAAGCTTTCCAGTGGATCGTGGGGCGCCAGCCACGGCGCGAACAGCGCCATCATTACCCAGCCGCCGACCAGCAGCAAACCGAGCAACGCCAAGGGGTGTTTGAACGAATTGAGGAAGTTCATTGGCCGCCTCCGCCAAGACTGCGCAAGGTGATGCGCGGGTTGAGCCAGGTGTAGGCCAGGTCCGAGAAGATTTTGGTCGCGCCGACCACGATGCCGCTGATCATCGCGCAGGCTTCGATCAGGTAGACGTCATGGTTCAGCGACGCGGTGTAGAGCAGCGAACCGAAGCCTTTGTAGGCGAAGAACACCTCGACCACGATCACATTCGACAGCAGCCACGGGATGTACAACATGATCACGGTGATCGGTGCGATCAGCACGTTACGCAACGCATGGCGCAGCACGATCCGGGAGGTCGATGCGCCTTTGAGGCGGGCGGTGCGGATGTACGGCGCCTGCATTACTTCGACCATCGAGGCGCGGGTGATCCGGGCCAGATAACCGATGCCGAACAGGCACAGCACCATCAGCGGCAGCGCCAGTTCCACGGGATTGAAGCCGTCGCTCATGCTGCTCACGCCCGGCAGCCAGTTGAGCCAGAACACGAAGATCGCCGAGACAAACACCGCGCTGGCGAAGTCCGGGATCGAGGTGGTGACGATCGACAGAAACGACACCAGCCGATCCACCGCTGAACCCTGGCGAATGCCGGCCAGAATGCCGAGGGTCAACGCCACGGGCACCATCACCAGCAAGGCCAGCCCGGCGAGGATCAACGTTTGCCAAAGGTTCGGCAGCAGCAGGTCAATCACCGGCTCACGAAAGTGCACCGAAGTGCCCCAGTCGCCGTGGACGAAGTCTTTCAACCAAACTAAATAGCGCCAGACAAAGGGTTGGTTGTAACCGTGTTCCACCAGCCACGCGGCGCGTTGGTCGGCGGCGGAGTAGGGACCGAGGACGTTGATTGCGACGTCCTCGATGTTCAGTTCCAGGGCCAGGAACACGATGACCGACACCGACAGCAAGGTTGCTGCCAGCGCCAATAGCTTGCGCAATAAAAACTCAGCCATGCTCGCACGCTCCGGCTAATCAAGGGATGACGGCCCGCCGCAGCGTAGTGGGCGGGCTCTTGTGAGGCGCTTGAGTCAGGCGCTCAGCCAGACTTCATCCATTGGGTAGAAGTCCGACGGGTGAACCTGGAAGCCCTGGACCTTTTTGCTCGCGGCGGTGAACTTGTCGCCCCAGAACGGCTGCACCATGACGCTGGCGTCTTGCAGGATTTGCTCAACGCTTTGCATCGCTACGGCCCGTTGTTTCGGGTCGATGATGCCCATGGCCTTATCCAGCGCGGCGTCGAAGGTCGGGTCGCTGTAATGGCTTTCGTTCCAGGCCGCGCCGCTGCGGTAGGCCAGTTCCAGCGACATCACGCCCAACGGGCGATGCGCCCAATAGGTGAGGCTGAACGCGGCTTTGTCCCAGATTGGCCAGTACTGGGTGGCCGGGATCACTTTGAGATTGATGCGGATGCCGGCCTCGGCGCAGTTCTGTTGCAGGATCTGCGCGCAATCCTGTTCGTAGCGGCCCTGGGTGTTGCCGACGATCAAGTCGATGTCGATGCCGTTCGGATGCCCGGCTTCAGCGAGGAGTTTCTTCGCACCGGCCACGTCACGAGCGCGTTTGGGCAACGGGGAGTATTCCGGGTGGGACGGGGCGACGTGGTGGTCTTCGCCCAAGGTGCCCATGCCGCGATAGGCGATTTTCAGCATCTGCGCGTTGTCGGCGCAGAGCACCACCGCTTTGCGGATCCGCACGTCGTCGAACGGTTTCTGGTCGCAGGCCATGCGCATGACGATGGTTTGCGCCGATTTGCAGGTCAGCAACTGCGCACCCGGCAAGCGTTTGGCCAGGTCGAGTTCGGCGACCGTTACCCGGTACAACACGTCTACTTGCCCAGCCTGCAACGCGGCGAGGTGGGTGGAAATATCGGTGCCCATGTCGACGTAGCGCAACTCGTCGAGGTTGGCCGGTTTGCGCCAATAGTCGGCACGCTTGGCGAAGGTCGCTTGCTTGTTGACCGCGAACGACACCAGTTTGAATGGCCCGGTGCCCAGCGGGTTTTTCGCCCAGTCGTCCCCGGCTTTGAAGCTGCGGTGAACGATCGCGCAGGTGAAGGCGTTGAGCATTTCCGGAATCGCCAGCATCGGCCGCTTGAGCACCAGGCGGAACTGGAAGTCGCTGACTTTTTCGAAGGCCGTGATGTCCTGGAACGCGGTGCGGTTGACCGACTTCGAGTCGGCGTCAGTCCAACGCTCGATGTTGTGCTGCACGTCTTCGACGTTGAAGGTGTCGCCGTTGCTCCACTTCACGTCCTGACGCAGGTTGAACGTCCAGGTCTTCAGGTCGTCCGACGGGCTCCAGCTCTCGGCCAGGTACGGGTGAGTGATGTTGTCGGCGTCGACCCAGGTCAGGTATTCCAGCGAGTTGCGCAGCAGGTTCGAGGCTTCGATCCAGGTGATCAGCATCGGGTCCTGGATTTCCTGGATGGCGCAGGCAAACCGCAGGCTGCCACCCTGACGTGGCGTGACCGCATCGGCGGCGTGGGCCGCGTTACCGAGCAGCGCGGAACCGAGGAAGGTGCTGGCGCTGGCAGCGGTGATGCCCAGCAGCGCGGCGGTGCGCAGGAACTGGCGACGATTGATCTCGCCCGTTTTGACTTGGGTGCACAGGTCGTTTACCGCTGGATGCGGCAGGGCGCCGTCCAGTGTCATTAAGTCTTTCATATGCCTCTCCGATAACGTGCAAAAGTGCGTTTTTCGACTGGCCGCAGAGGGGGCGAGCGGCAGACGCGGTCGGTTTTCGATGAACCGAAACTGTCAGTGGCAGGCGCCGCGAAGGCGCAGGCAAGACAGGCGTGAAGCCGGCAGCAGAACGAGGCGCAACGGAATCAGGAGGACGGAGGCGGGATAGGGCATAGGGCTGCTCTCATGTTGTTTTTATTTGAGATGCCCGCAGTTTTGTCATCTGGGCAAAGATCGACAAACGATAAATTCAACACTGAAATGTTCGATAAATGCATGTTACTGACCGTAAGGAAGGCGCCGCTTCAAAAGCGTCACGCCTGGATAAATGGATGCGGCTGTTTACCGCGCGTGTTTGCGACCGCTGTGCACGCTTTCTGTAGCAGCTGCCGAAGGCTGCGTTCGGCTGCGAAGCAGTCGCAAAAGGGGGCGACCGCGCTCTTTCTGCTGCACCGCATTGGCT
>NZ_JALBYU010000071.1 GCF_029963765.1 Pseudomonas sp. UYIF39 | reverse complement strand
GCCCTGGCCTTGATCAAGTCCATCGCCGGCAAAAACCAGCTGTTCAAAACCTACATTGGCCAGGGCTACTACGGCACGCACACGCCGTCGCCGATCCTGCGCAACCTGCTGGAAAACCCGGCCTGGTACACCGCCTACACCCCGTACCAACCGGAAATTTCCCAGGGCCGTCTCGAAGCGCTGCTGAACTTCCAGACCCTGATCAGCGACCTCACCGGCCTGCCGATCGCCAACGCGTCCTTGCTCGACGAAGCCACCGCCGCCGCCGAAGCCATGACCTTCTGCAAACGCCTGAGCAAGAACAAGGGCAGCCACGCCTTCTTCGCGTCCGTGCATTGCCACCCGCAAACCCTCGATGTATTGCGCACCCGCGCCGAGCCGTTGGGCATCGACGTGGTGGTCGGCGACGAACTCGAACTGACCGACGTGACGCCATTCTTCGGCGCCTTGCTGCAATACCCGGCGAGCAACGGTGATGTGTTTGATTACCGTGCACTGACCGAACGCTTCCACGCCGCCAATGCACTGGTG
>NZ_JALBYU010000070.1 GCF_029963765.1 Pseudomonas sp. UYIF39 | reverse complement strand
GGCTGTTCTGCCGACTGAAAACTGACCCAGGTGTTCAACTGCTTCTGCTCACTTTTCGAGCAGGAGAACACAGGGTGATCAGCATGGAAATGTTGGGAAAAATCCGGCGGATGTACTTCCGCGATAAGCTCTCGCTGCATCAGATAGCCAAGCGTACCGGGCTGTCGAGAAACACTATCCGAAAGTGGGTCAGAGCGCCCGAAGCCACTCAGCCGGCGTACCAACGGTGCGCAATTTTCAACAAACTCAGCCCATTCCACGACACGCTAGAACAGGCGCTCAAAGCCGATTCGTTTCGGGCAAAGCACAACCGCAGAAGCGCCAAAGCACTTTTCGAACAGATCAAGGCTGAGGGTTATGACGGCGGCTACAGCCAGCTCACGGCGTTTGTACGCTCTTGGCGAGGCGAGCAAGGCAAGTCTTTACGTGCTTTTGTACCGCTGACTTTTGCCTTGGGTGAGGCCTTTCAATTTGACTGGAGCGAAGAAGGTCTGCTGATCGGCGGCCTGTTTCGACGCATCCAGGTCTCCCACATGAAGCTGTGCGCCAGTC
>NZ_JALBYU010000006.1 GCF_029963765.1 Pseudomonas sp. UYIF39 | reverse complement strand
TGTAGGTTTTGAACAGCTGGTTTTTGCCGGCGATGGACTTGATCAAGGCCAGGGCGTCGGCTTCACTCAGGCCGTCTTCGAGGCCGAGGACGCTGGTGCCCTTGATGCTGTCGGGGATGACGCTGGCACTCAGGGCTTCCAGCGAATCGAAGCCGAGGCTGTTGAGCATGGCTTGCTCGTCGCCGGAACGCGGGCCGATGTGGCGGGCGATGAATTCGTTGCGGGTGTCGAGGAGGGTGGTCATACGCAAATCCTCAAGCGTCGTCGTTGGTCAGGCGCTCGTAAGCGCTCTGGTCGAGCAGGGCGTCCATTGCACGCGTGTCGCTGGGGCGCATACGGAAGAACCAGCCCTCACCCAGTGCGTCTTCGTTGATCAATTCGGGAGAGCTTTCCAGCGTCGAATTCACTTCGACCACTTCGCCATCCAGCGGCATGTACACGCTGCTGGCAGCTTTCACCGACTCCAGCACGGCCACTTCATCGCCAGCGCCGAAGGTGCGCAGTTCAGGCACTTGAACAAAGACCACGTCACCCAGCGCTTGCTGGGCATAAGCGGTGATCCCCACAGTTATCAGGCCATCGCTCTCAAGACGCAGCCATTCGTGATCGACGGTAAAACGCAATTCGCTCATATCAACTCCTCATTGTTCAGACTCATCCACTGCTGGTGGCGGATGGCGATGGGCAGGCTCGTGTCGGGCAACGAGCGTGGCTTGAGGGTTGATAGCAAGGGCGGTGCCAGTTTTTATTTATCTATATAAATCAATAGGCTGCTGATACTTCTTGATGGTCGGCGGAATGCGTTCGTATTGAAATCAATACAGGCATCCACGGAGGAGGGGACTTAGTCCGGGCCAGACGAGCTGCGGGGTTTTGTCTTTAATTCGATACGCTGTATCGATTTGCAGACAGTCAGGGTTTTCCGGGAATGCCGTACTTACGCAGCCGGATAGCGATCGCACTGTGCGAGGTGTGCAGGCGGGCAGCGAGTAAACGGCTGGAGGGATAAATGCTGTAGAGCTGTTCCAGCAGGTTCTTTTCAAACCCTTCGACGGCCTCTTCCAGGCTGCCAACCTCACCGTCGTTTTTGCGCTCGACGGCGGTGCGGGCGATGTCGAGGTCATCGATGTCCACTAGCGGATTTTCGCAAATGGCAGCGGCGCGGAAGATCACGTTTTGCAGTTGCCGCACATTGCCCGGCCAGCGGTTACCGAGCAGTGCGGGATAGGTCCCTGGCGCCAGGCGACAGACCGGACGCTGGATCTGCGCACACGCCTGCTGCATGAAGTGGTTGGCCATCAACAGGATGTCGTGGCCGCGTTCGCGTAACGGTGGCACTTGCAGATTGAGCACATTGAGGCGGTAGAACAGGTCCTCGCGAAAGCTGCCTTCGCTGACCATTTTCTCCAGGTCACGGTGGGTCGCGCTGAGCACCCGCACGTTGACCCTGACCTCACGATCGCCACCCACTCGACGGAAGCAGCCATCGCTTAAAAAACGCAGCAATTTGGCTTGCAAGTAGGGCGACATTTCGCCGACTTCGTCGAGGAACACCGTGCCCTGGTCGGCCAGTTCCAGCAGGCCGAGTTTGCCACCCCGTTGTGCGCCGGTGAAGGCGCCCGCGGCATAGCCGAACAGCTCGCTTTCGGCGAGGCTCTCCGGCAGTGCCGCGCAGTTCAGGGCCAGGAAGGGCGAGTCATGCCGGGCGCTGATCGCGTGGCAGGCGCGGGCCACCAACTCTTTGCCGGTGCCGGTTTCGCCCTGAATCAGCAGCGGTGCGTCGAGCGTTGCAACACGCTGGGCGCGGGCCTTGAGCGTACGAATCGCCGGGGACTCGCCGAGCAGCGCGTCGAAACCTTCGGCATGGTCATGATGCAGCGCCGAGAGGCGTTCACCGATGCGGTTCGGTTGATACAGGGTCAGCAGGGCGCCGGCATCGGTGATCGGCATGGCGTCCAGCAGCAGCGTCTGGCCACCGAGGCTGACCTCGTGCATGGGCAGGCGGTAACCGTGTTCGATCAACGTCTGTTGCAAGGAGGGATCATCGAACAGTGCCGTCAGCGGTTCACCGGCGGGCTCCCGGCCGCACAGCGAAATCAGCGCCGGGTTGGCCAGCAGCACATGACCGCGCTCGTCCACCGCCAACACCGGGTCGGTGCTGGCCGCCAGCAAGGCATCGAGTTGCAAGCGTCGGCGCTGCCCCGGGAGGATGTCGACCATCGTCACCGCCTGCACGCCGCGCACCCCAAGAAAAGCCTCACGCAACTCTTCCAGCACATCGGCGCCGAGGGTGGGTGCATCGATGTAAACGTTGGGCGGTACCATCTCGACGGCATCCAGATTGAAACGGCGCCCACCGAGCAGGGCCAGCACTTCCTGGGTGATGCCGACGCGATCGATGAAGGTGACGTGGATGCGCATAGGGTGGCCTGCAAGGGTTGCGAACAGAATGAGTATGACCGGCACCAGCAGTGTCTGTCAGGTGTTGCCGGTGGTACGCGAACAGGCGGCCAGATCTTCAAGAAAGGCCTGAAGGATCGGTGGCGGGGCCGTGCCGCGTCGGGTGATTACGTCGAACGGCGACATCAGTTGCAAGCTGGTGGGCGCCAGTTGGTGCATCTCGCCGGTCTTGATCCACTGGGCCGCGAAGTGCATCGGCAGAAAGCCCAGATAGGCACCGGAGATCAGCAGAATGGCCAAAGCCTCGATGTTGTCCACGGTCGCGGCGGCTTTGCTGACGCCCAAGTGTTCCAGGTCGTACTGCTGCATGTAACCCCTGACGACAATCCGGCTAGCGGCAATCTCTTCGAGCAATTCGTCGCCCACGGCCTTGCTGCCATACAGCGGATGCCGCCGTCCGCAATACAACCCTAAGGCTTCCTGATACAGCGGTGAGTGCAGCAGGCCCGGAACATAGATCGGGAAGTGCCCGATGGCCAGGTGAAGTCGGCCGTCGAGCACGCGTTCTTCCAGTTCTGCGGGGGTGCCGACGTACACGTTCAGATGCACGTCGTGCCCCCTGGAGACGAAGCGCTGGGTGGTTCGCGGTAACGGTGAATCGGGGTCGGTAATGGTGGTGTCGATGATCCCCAGATTGAGCTTGCCGCTGATGTGTTGCTTGAGCACATCGGCGTCCATGCAGAAATTTTCGACCGCCGAGAGCAGACGCTGAGTGGCTTCGTGGATCGCCACGCCTTGCTCGGTCAGGCGAAAGCCGCTGCGCCCGCGTTGACAGAGCTTTACCCCGAGCCGGGTTTCCAGATGAGTCATCTGTTCGCTGATGGTTGACTGGCCGGCATTCAACGCCGCCTGCGCGGCAGAGAAACCGCCGCACCTGACAATCGTGGCAAACACCCTGAGCAGTTTCAGATCGACATCGTGCAGCTGGATCACCTTGAACCTCCCGCGTGTGGATGCATCGGTAATGCCGATATGAGTATCTGATGTTTAGCATTTTTTCCACGAAAACCTGCGCCCATAGTCATTCCAACGGCGGTCGCCTTCCAAGTCCGCTAGCTGATAACAAGAATTGGAGATGCCTGAAATGTCGAACAACGGTTATGAATCCGGTCGCCTGAACCTGCCATTCGTGGGTCACTGCACCTTTGGAAAATCCCCGGTGTGCACCGATTGGGATGCATTGGATGCGGACGTGGCGGTCCTCGGCGTGCCCAACGACATGGGCACCCAGTGGCGTTCGGGCGCACGCTTCGGACCACGCGGCATTCGTGAGGCATCGACCCTGTTTTCCTTCGGCCATGCCGGCGCCTATGACCACGAAGATGACGTCATGTACCTGACCGCCTCCGACGTGCGCATGGTCGATGTGGGTGACGCCGATATCGTGCACACCGACATGGTCACCAGTAACGAGAACACCGAATACGCCGTGCGCAAGATTCTGGATGCCGGTGTCATGCCGGTAGTACTCGGTGGCGATCACTCGGTTCACGCTCCGGTGATCAAGGCGTTCGAGGGCCGTGGCCTGATCCACATCATCCACTTCGACGCGCACCTGGACTTCGTCGACGAGCGTCATGGCGTTCGCTACGGCCATGGCAACCCGCTGCGCCGTGCGTCCGAAATGAACCACATCGTCGGCATGACCCAGATGGGTATCCGCAACGTGTCGTCGTCCAATCGCGATGACTACGAAGCAGCCCACGCGGCCGGTTCGAAGATCCTTTCGGTCCGTGATGTACGCCGCCTCGGCGTCGAAGGTGTGCTGGCGTTGATCCCGCAGAACATCAACTACTACATCACCATCGACATTGACGGTTTCGACCCGTCCATCGCCCCTGGCACTGGCACCCCAAGTCACGGCGGCTTCCTCTATTACGAAGTGCTGGAAATCATCCAGGCCTTGGCCAAACGCAGCCAAGGCAACATCGTTGGCATGGATCTGGTCGAGGTTGCACCGGTCT
Source organism: Pseudomonas sp. UYIF39 (assembly GCF_029963765.1). Lineage (GTDB taxonomy): Bacteria > Pseudomonadota > Gammaproteobacteria > Pseudomonadales > Pseudomonadaceae > Aquipseudomonas. The sequence continues at coordinate 306,858 of NZ_JALBYU010000006.1, read as the reverse complement.
ATGACCCTTCCGGCGTGACCTCGATTCTGGCGGCGCAACTGCTGCTTAACAGTATTGGTTTCATCTTCCACGAGCGGGCTCAAGCACGGCACGCCATGAGCGAAACCACCACGGCCACGGCGTGATCTGACCGCCGCACAGAGGGTATGAAAATGGACACGATCGTTAAGCAGTATTTGCAGAAATTCGGTGTATCCGAAGCCACCCAGACCTTCCTCAGCAAGGTTCAGAAAATGTTCGTCGGCGGCGCCTTTGTCGAGGCCAGCGACGGGCAGACGTCCGATGTTATCGAGCCGTCGACCGAGGGCCTGATCACCCGTATTCCGATGGGCACTACCGAGGATCTGGACCGCGCCGTGCAAGCTGCTCGAGCACAGTTTGACGGTGGCGCCTGGCGTCAGGCCAAACCGGCAGAACGCGAGCGGATGATGCAACGCCTGGCGGACCTGATTGAAAGCAACGCCGCCGAACTGGCGGAAATCGAATCGATCGACATGGGCAAATCAGTCGCCTTCGCGCGGGACGTCGATATCCAGGGTACGGTCGATACGCTGCGTTATTTCGCCGGTTGGGCGACCAAGCTGCATGGCCGAACCGTTGAGCCGTCGCTGCCGGGCAATTACCTGGCTTATACCCGCAAGGAAGCGGTAGGCGTGGTCGGCGCCATCGTGCCCTGGAACTTCCCGCTGCAAACCATGGCCTGGAAGCTCGGCGCGGCGCTGGCAACCGGTTGCACCGTGGTGGTTAAACCTGCCGAATTGACCTCGCTGTCGGCCTTGCGCTTTGCCGAACTGGTGCAGGAAGCGGGCATCCCGGACGGGGTGATCAACATCGTGACCGGACGCGGCAGCGTGGTCGGTGCGGCCATGGCCACGCACCCCGGTATCGACAAACTCACCTTCACCGGCTCGACCCCGGTCGGTCGGACCGTTGGCCGCGCTGCCCTCGACGAAATGAAGCGACTAACCCTCGAACTCGGAGGAAAATCACCGGTAATCGTATTGGCCGATGCCGACGTGCCGGCCGCCGCCCAGGCCATTGCCAACGGCGTGTTTTTCAACTCGGGTCAGGTGTGCGATGCCGGTACGCGGGCCTATATTCATCGCAGCGTCTACGACGAATTCCTGCGCGAACTGATCGCCTACACCCGCACGCTGAAAATCGCACCGGGTCTGGATCCAGACTGCTTCATCAGCCCGTTGGTCTCGGCGTTGCAGAAGGAGCGAGTGACCGACTACATCGAAACCGGCAAGCAAGAAGGTGCCGAACTGGTCTACGGCGGTCAGCCTGTCGAGGGCCCCGGTTTCTTCGTCGAGCCGACCATTTTTGCCCATTGCCGCAACGACATGCGCATCGTCCAGGAAGAGATCTTTGGTCCGGTGCTGGTCACCGCACCGTTCGACGATGAAGAAGAGGCCCTGGCCCTGGCCAATGACTCGCCTTACGGCCTGGCGGCTGCACTGTATTCCAATGACCTTGGAAAGGTGCACAGCCTGATCCCTCGGTTGAAAGCGAGTTCGGTCTACGTCAACGCCCACGGCACCCTCGACCCGTCGATGCCGTTCGGTGGCTACAAGCAGTCCGGATTCGGCAAGGACCTGGGTGCGGAGCAGCTCGATTATCTGCTCGAGACCAAGGCGGTCTGGATCACACTTCCCTGAGTCAAGGCTGACTCAATCCCTGTGTTAGCGAGCCTGCTCGCTCCCACAGGGGCGTTCACCCAAAACAATGCAGTTATCTCGTCATGATCTTCCAACAATAAGAGACCATCATGAACACTAACGCCAAGTCAGCCCCGATCGTGTCAACCCTGGACGACAAACCCGTCGTCGAAAGCCATTCAATTGACTTCATCCCGGAGAGCGAGCGCACCGACAAACTGTCGAGCCAAGGCCCGTTCTGGTTCCTCGGCAATTTCACCTTCTTCACCATGACCATCGGCTTCGTCGGCCCGAGCGTCGGCCTGACCGCGCTCTGGACCACACTCGCCGGCACGCTGGGCATCATGTTTGGCACGCTGTTCATGGCCTTTCACGGCTCGCAAGGTCCGCATCTCGGGTTGCCGCAGATGATCCAGTCCCGTGCACAGTTCGGCTATCGCGGTGTGATCCTGGTGCTGCTGGCGACGCTGTTTGTGTTCGCCGGTTTCAACATCGTCAACCTGGTGTTGATGATGCAGGGGCTGCACACGCTATTCGGCTTCAACCCCGCGGTGATCGCGGTGGCGGTGACGATACCGGCGGCCGTATTGGCGATCCTCGGGCATGACTGGATGCACCGTAGTTTCAAATGGGCGCTGTACCTGTCGCTTCCGCTTTACGGTCTGGTGACGTTGGCGGTGCTGATGGGCTGGGTTCCCGATGCCGCGGTGCCGGTACTCGCGGCCGGTGAAGTGGCCCCGGCGCCGCTGGGCTTCAACTGGACCGGTTTCATCGCCCAGTTCGCGGCAGCGGCGAGTTACAACATCGCTTACGCCCCGTATGTGTCTGACTATTCGCGTTACCTGCCGAAGAACACTTCCAGCGGCAAACTGATCGCGGTGGTGTTCCTGGGTGCCTCGTTGTCCGGCGCATGGATGATTTCTGTCGGTGGCTGGCTGGCCGATCACCTGCATTCCACGGACGTGCTGGTGGCCCTTGGGCAAGTCGGCAACACCGTGTCGCCACTGATGGGGACTGTGGTGGTGGTCGTCACGATCCTGGCGTTCCTGCCGGTTATCGCCATGAACATCTACAGTGCGAAGTTGACCACGCTGACCTGCGTCGACTCCATCAAGCACATCGAACCGACCCGCAAGGCACGCATTCTGGCGATTGGTTTTGTGATTCTGCTGCAACTGGGCGTGGCCCTGAGCATCCAGAGTTCGGGCAAAGGCTTGTCGGTGTTGGGCATCTATCTGGTGGTGATGCTGTATTTCCTGGTGCCATGGACCTCGGTCAACCTGACCGACTACTTCTTCGTCCGCAAGGGCCGCTACGCCATCCCGCACTTCTTCATGCCCCACGGCAACATATACGGCAGCTGGGGCCTGCGCGGCATCGCGGCGTATGCCATCGGCTTCATTTCGATGATTCCGTTCTTCTACATCTACGACGGCGTCGAGCAGCGTGAAGTGTATGTCGGCCCGCTCGCCAAAGCGCTCGGCAGCATCGATATCGCCTGGCTGGTCGGGCTGATCGTGTCGGGGCTGGTCTACTACTGGTTCAGCCGTTCAATCGACCTCAAGCGCGAAGAAGCCGTCATCCAGCACATCGAAAAAACATCCCCGCAATACACCACCGGCGACACGTTGACCAAGCCGTCGTTGCACGTTTTCAACGAATCGGCGGTCCGGAGATAATCATGGCTACGCAAAAATACGACTACATCATCATCGGTGCCGGCTCGGCAGGTTGTGTGTTGGCCAACCGCTTGAGCGAAGACCCCGCCACCTCGGTCCTGGTGCTGGAATTCGGCGGCAGCGATCGCAGTGTGGTGATCCAGATGCCGAGCGCGTTTTCGATCCCGATGAACACCAAGAAGTACAACTGGCGTTACGAGACCGAGCCGGAGCCTTTTCTTAACGGACGTCGCATTCACTGCCCAAGGGGCAAGGTGCTGGGTGGCTCCTCGTCAATCAATGGCCTGGTGTACATCCGTGGCCATGCCTATGACTTTGACGAATGGGAGTCCCTCGGTGCAGAGGGCTGGGGCTATCGCAATTGCCTGCCGTATTTCAAACGGGCCGAACATTACGAGGAGGGCGGTGACGGCTATCGCGGCGGCACCGGCCCCTTGCACACCACCAACGGCAATCACATGAAAAACCCGTTGTACGGGGCCTGGGTCGAAGCGGGTGCCGAGGCGGGCTACATCAAGACCGAAGACTGCAACGGCTACATGCAGGAAGGGTTCGGCGCGATGCACATGACGGTGAAAAACGGCGTGCGCTGCTCCACGGCCAACGCTTACCTGCGCCCGGCCATGGGACGTCCGAACCTGACCGTGATCACCCATGCAATGACCCGTCAGATCATGCTTGAAGGCAAGCGAGCCGTCGGCGTCATGTATGACCACGAAGGCCAGACGCACCAGGTCTATTGCAACCGGGAAGTGCTCGTATCGTCCGGGCCCATTGGCTCTCCACACTTGTTGCAGCGCTCTGGTATCGGCCCGGCCGAGGTCCTGCGCAAAGCCGGGATTGGCGTGCGTCATGACCTGCCGGGAGTAGGGGAGAACCTGCAGGATCACGCCGAGGTTTACATCCAGTTCGGCTGCAAGGAACCGGTGACGCTCAACAGCAAAATGGACCCACTGAGCAAACTGTTGATCGGCCTGCGCTGGCTGTTGTTCAAGGACGGGCTCGGCGCCACCAATCATTTCGAGGCCGGTGGTTTCATCCGCTCGGATAAAGGACTGCGCTGGCCGGACATTCAGTTCCATTTTCTGCCTGCGGCCATGCGTTACGACGGCAACAAACCGATCAAGGGCCACGGCTTCATGGTGCTCACCGGGCCGAACAAGCCGAAGAGTCGCGGTTACGTTCGGGTGCGTTCCGCTGACCCTTACGAACATCCGGAGATTCAATTCAACTACCTGCAACGCGAAGAAGACCGCGAAGGTTTCCGCCGTTGCATCCGCCTGACCCGCGAGATCATCGGCCAACCGGCGATGGACCGCTTCCGCGACGGCGAGATCGCCCCCGGGCCACAGGTGAACACCGACGAAGAGATCGACGCTTTCGTGCGTGAAAACCTCGAAAGCACCTACCATCCTTGCGGCTCGTGCCGTATGGGCGAGGACGAGATGGCAGTGGTTGATTCCGAGTTGCGTGTGCGGGGCATAGCGGGGTTGCGGGTGATTGACTCGTCGGTGTTCCCGACCGAGCCAAACGGCAACCTCAATGCACCGACCATCATGCTGGCCGAGCGGGCCTCCGACCTGGTTCGTGGGCGCACCATGCTGCCGGCGTCCGATGCGCCGGTCGGGCTTGTCCAGGATTGGGAAACCAGCCAGCGATCTTCGTTGCCGGGACGCAATGTCAGGGTTTAAACCTGACGGGTTAATCGCTCAGGAGAAGACATATAAAACGGGCGCCTACAGGGCGCCCGTTTTTTTCTTCGCAGCACGTACAGGCGCTAGCTCATTTCAACACCAGCAAGCTATAAACCCCGCCCTCGCTTTCGATCCCATGGGTGTCATGGGTGAAACCCGGGAAAGATTTGTCGAAGGCTTCCAGCGCCTTGAGATAGGCCAGGAACGGCCCGTCCGCAGGCCCGGCGTTTTCACCTGGCATCAGCAATGGAATGCCCGGTGGATATGGCACGATCCCGGTCGCAGCGATGCGTCCGGCGGCTTCTTCGAGTATCACCCGTTCGATGTCGTTTCTGACTAGTTTTTCGTAGGCCTCCACCGGGCTGAATTCGGCTTTCGGCAGTGTGCCGAACGCCTGGGCCATGTTGGCGGTAGTTTTGTGTTTCTTCATGGCGGCGAAGATTTCGTCGGCCAGGTCCTTGAGGCCCATGCCTGCGTAACGAGACTGGTTGGCGGCCAGCAGATCCGGCAGGCACAGTTCCAGTTCGACGTTGTCGTCATAGTCGCGTTTGAAGTCGAGCAGGGCATTGAGCAAGGTGCCCCATTTGCCTTTGGTGATGCCGATGGAGAACAGGAACAGGATGGTGAAGTCGGTGGTTTTCTCGACCACGATGCCCTGACGTCCCAAGTACGCCGTCAACACACAAGCCGGGATGCCAGAGTCGAGCAGGTTGCCGTCGTCGCCCATGCCGGGGCTGAGCACCGAGACCTTGATCGGGTCGAGCATGCAGTAGCCTTCTTCGATGTCACCGAAGCCGTGCCATATCGCGTTGGGATGCAGTACCCAGCAGTTCGGCTCGGTTTTCAACAGCACCGGGTCGACTTCATGGAACGGCACGGTGGCCGCGCCCACCTGCACGGTCGGCGGCTGCCAGCAGGTAAAGAACCAGTCATCCTTGCTCAACATCTCGTTGTGCATGCGCGAGACGACCTGGCGGAAACTGATGGCTTCTTCGATGGATTCAGTGGTCAGGATCTGGCCGCTGGGCGCTTCCATCATTGCCGAGCTGACATCGCAGGAAGCCATGATCGCGTAGTTCGGCGAGGTCGAGGCGTGCATCATGTACGACTCGTTGAAGCGCCCGTGTTCGATCGGGTTGCGGCCGTTACGCACGTGAATCATCGAGGCCTGGGACAGGGCGGCCAGCAACTTGTGGGTCGACTGGGTGGCGAACACGGTCGGCTTCGAGTCGTCGTGATCGTCCGGGCTGCCGTGCATGGCGTAGCGATCGCGGTACAGCGGGTTGAAACGCGCATAACCGTACCAGGCTTCATCGAAATGCAGACGATCGACGCTTTGCCCCAGCAATTCTTCGACGCGGGTGACGTTGTAGGTCAGGCCGTCGTAGGTGGAGTTGGTGATGATGGCGTGGACGGGTGTCGGATCGATGCCTTGCTTGACCAGAGGGTTGCTGGCGATAGCGGCTTTCACGCCGTCGCTGCTCAGGGTTTGCGGCAGGATCGGGCCGATGATGCCGTAGCGGTTGCGGGTTGGCACCAGGTACGTCGGAATGGCCCCGGACAGGGTCATCGCATGCTCGGCGGACTTGTGGCAGTTGCGGTCGCACAGGGCGATCTGATTGCGCGTAACGCTGGCCATGAGGATGACGCGGTTGGACATCGACGAGCCGTTGGTGACGTAGTAGGTGCGGTGGGCGCCGAACACCTTGGCGGCGTAGCGCTCGCCCTGGCCGATGGGGCCGCTGTGATCGAGCAGCGAACCGAGTTCACCGACCGAAATCGACAGGTCCGAACGCAGCAGGTTCTCGCCAAAAAACTCGTAGAACGCGCGCCCCGCGGTGCTCTTCAAAAACGCTGTGCCGCCGGCATGACCAGGGGTATGCCACGAGTATTCATAGGTGCGGGAAAACTTCACCAGCGCCCCGAACATGGGGGGCAGCGCGGCTTGGCGATAACGTTCGATGGCCGCCAGGATGCGCCCACTGAGAAAGCGGCTGGTGTCTTCGGGCAACCAGATGAAGTCGTCGGAGTGCTGCATGACCACCAGCGGAATGCTCGACGCGGTGCTGCGGTCGCTAATCAAGAAAACCGGCACCCGGGTGTTGCGCTCACGCAGGCTGACCAGCAGTTGGATGCATTCCTCATGGCCTTCGCTTTTGTCCATTTCCCAGCTGAGCAGTACGCATTGAATGGCCGGGTCCGAGCGCAGGATCGAGGTGGCGTCGCTTAGGGTTTCCGACGCCAGTACCCGGACGGCGCGCTCTTCCACATCGTTGATCAACTGATGCAGGGCGCGACCAAAGACGGTGCGTTTGTCCGGAGGGCTGCTGACCAACAGCGTGAGCATGCCGAGCGTCTGTCTATATTCCGTCATGATTAAGCCTCCACTTTGACAGCTTGCAAGTTATTGACCGGCACCGGCTCGCCCGTGATGTGCTGAGCGCTGACGGTCTGTGTTGGTACGCTGTTATTGAGCGCTTCGAGACGGATCAGGCGGTTGTTGACGAAGCCAAACAGCGTGTAACCAAAGATTGTTGCCACGCCGCCGAGCATCAGTGCCTGCGCGCCCGAACTGTACAGCGCCAGGTAGCTGTAAGCCGCCGCCACCCACGCAATGATGTTGCTTATCAGCGCCGTGCCCGCCGGAACGTTGGAGACCTTTTGAATGGTCATCAACGCGGCCATGGAGAGGATGTAGGGCACCAGGTTGGTGACCACCGCGAGGTTGACGAGCGTGTCGAACTGCTTGCTCAGGTCCGGGCTGATGGTGAGCAGAGCCAGCGCCGTCTGCGCGGCGAGCAGTACCAGCATGCCGACAATCGGCGTTCCGGCCTTGTTGGCCTTGGCGAAGATCGACAGGAAGTACCCGGTGTCCGCGGAGCTTTTGTAGACCTGAGCGATGGTGAATTGCCAGCCCAGCAGCGAACCGATGCACGCCAGTATCATCGCGGCCATCACAATGTCGCCGACCATAGGGGTGAACATCTTGGCAAAGACCAGCCCGAACGGTGCAGTAGAGGAGGCCAGTTCCGGGTTATTGACGATACCGGCGATGACGTTGGTGGAGACGATGTAGATCACCGCCGCGCCGAGGGTGCCGCCGAGTACCGCAATCGGTACGTTCTTCTCCGGATTTTCCACCGCATCGGTGTTGGCGCACGCCGACTCCAGGCCAAGGAATGCCCATAAGGTGATCGCCACCGATGCACCTGCGGCTTCGAACCAGCCCATGTTGTGCGGGTTCCAGCCGGCGGCGTAGACACTGCTGTCGAACCAGAACCAGCCAATGGTGGACACCAGCACCACCGGCGCAATCACCCCCCAAACCGTAATCGCACCGATCCGGCCGGTAATCCGCGCGCCGCCGAAGTTGGCGAACGTGGTGATCCACAACAGAGCGATGGTCGCCAGACCCACTTGCAGTGAACCCAGTTCAATATGGAACAGCTCCTGGATATAGCCGACCGCGGTAATACTGATCGCCACGTTGGCAATCAACAGCGAGAGGCCATAGGTGTAGTTCGTGATGTAGTTGCCCGCCTTGCCGAAGGTGTATTCGGCATAGCCGCCCATGCCCCCGGTCTTTCGGCTGAGCATCCCGCAGCGCGCAAAGGCATAGGCCAGCGCCAGGGAGCCAGTGGCCGTGATCAGCCAGGAAAGAATAGAAATACCGCCGACTTCGGCAAGTTTTGTGGGGAGCAGCACAATGCCGGAGCCCAACATATTGACGGCTGTCAACATCGTCAGTTGCCCCACTGTCATTTTCTTTGCGACTGACATTCCGTTGCCTCACTTGATTGCATTGAGAGGGTGTTAGCTATAGCTAAGGATTGAAATCTCGCCAGAAATGTCCGTAAGACACTGAGAAAACAGGCGATAGCGCACTTAAGGCATTTTGCTGGCCCCGAGGACTGAAACTTTTGATCAGAATCAATTAATTTTCAGATAGTTAGGATCGAATGCAAATGCGGAATGTGATGGTTGCGCTGATTTCGTTAGGCCTGGCGAGCGTTGCCGCCTCTGTCCAGGCCAAAGAACTGGCCTCGAATGATCGTTACATTTGCAGCTGGGGCGCAGGTACTGCGGCGAGAGCCCAAGAACTCAAGCTGTCCGGGGTTTCACTGTATGCAGCGCGGCAAAAGTTACATACCTACAAGTTCAGCAAACCGTGGATGCACATGATGGCGATGGGCATTACCGAGCAGACCTATGACAGTAATTCGCGGATGAAGCCCGCAGCCCTGCGCGAGAGCTTTTACGAGGAGTGCGTCCGGTACAAGTTGGCGCGCAAATGAGGAGGGCGGTCCGCCATAATCACCCGGACACGGCTACTGCGCCGTGCCGGGTTGGTTACGTCAGGCATTGGATACTTCAGACCTTCCCTAAAGAGAGAAAACTATCGAGTTCTTCTCAGGTTCTTTGCCTTTAACCTCCTGAGCATACCCATTACCGGCTGTAGGAGAGGCACCCTGTCAAAGATGGAAAGCTCATGCAGGTCCGTCCGCGAGGGCCTTTGATAGCCACAATTCCAGGTAAAGTAGTAAGCCAGAATTTCTTTATTCTTATGAATAAGCGTATTGAGAGCAGCGTCATAATGCATCGGACCTCCGTCAGGATGTCCCGGTGGTCGCTCCAGAACCTGGAATAAAAAATCCCTCAATTTCCCAAAGCATTTCCCGTTTACAGCATAGAAATGGGCCAAATGTATTGGCCGGTCGACTGCTTTCCAAGCGGGCAAGTTTGAATTTTCTTCAAACGGATGCCCAAAATAGACGATGTCCCACTCCATACCTTCCAGAGACTCGATCGCCGCTCTCCCATATTGAGAAATATGTCTGGAAAACTGTATGTCGTCCTCCATGATCAAGATATTTTTCAAATTCAGGCGCATTGCCTCTTCCAGCACCCCCAGATGACTCAAAAAGCAGCCTCTGACCCCGACGCTCGGGAAGCCATTTCCCTCACTGGGCGTAACAGCCTCAAAAAAGCCTATTTTTTCATCATCGATGTGAAAGCCGTTGCGAGTGAATTCTTCTACTGTTTCTAAACGGCGATCCTTTCTTGACGAGATATTGATGATTCTTACTCGATCAAAATATTCGATCACATTCATCTGTCAGGTCCTTAGCTCAGACAATCAGGGCAGTTGGATTGGGGAACCCGCAGATTTCGGAAAAAATCGTACGTAAGCACTACCGACAGGAGGCAATCCCTTACGTCTTCTGGGTTGTGTCCGTTTTCTCTCTCGACCCCGGATTGCAGTATAGGCAGCATTTCCGGATGAAGTTTTAGTCTCGTAAATCGGTGTGCGGCACCAGTTCGAGAAGACACGCCAGATAGGTGCTCAGTGAATGGGCGCCGGGCGGGAAGCTCCGATAGGTCCGGGCATTTACCGCTGGCGTCAGCCCTTCGACGGGGAGCAAAGCGAAGTCTTCAAGGTCTCCTATACTGGATCGTTCCGAGAGTTTCCCTACCCTTCACAGCGAGGAGAGCGCACATGACCATTCGTATTGGCGACGAAGCACCGGATTTCACCGCCGAAACCACCGAAGGCACGCTCCATTTCCACGAATGGATTGGCGACAAGTGGGCCATCCTGTTCTCACATCCGAAGGACTTCACCCCGGTCTGCACCACTGAACTCGGTTATATGGCCGGGCTCAAGCCGGAGTTCGACAAACGCAACACCAAGATTGTCGGTCTCAGCGTCGACCCGGTCGGTAACCATCAGACCTGGGCCAAAGACATCGAAGAAACCCAGGGCCATGCTGTCAACTACCCGATGATCGGCGACGAGAATCTGGTGGTGGCCAAGCTCTACGACATGATTCACCCGAACGCCAGTGGCGGCGCTCGTACTGCCGTGGACAACGCCACGGTGCGTTCAGTGTTCATTGTCGGCCCGGATAAAAAGATCAAGGCAATGCTGGTCTACCCGATGAGTGCCGGGCGTAACTTCGATGAAGTGTTACGGCTGCTCGATGCTATTCAGTTAAACGCCAAGCACACGGTTGCCACGCCGGTGAACTGGCGTCCGGGTGAGGACGTGATCATTCCTACGTCGGTATCCGACGACGACGCAAGGAAGAAGTACCCGGATGGCTTCAAGACGGTGAAACCTTATTTGCGTACGGTGGCGCAACCGAAGTAATGGTCAGTCATTCATCCTGTTTTCAATCGCGATGCCTTTTACGCGCATTGCATTGATCTGTTCGGCGCGGTTGCCAGGGAGGTTGAGCATGGTTCCCTGGCGCAGCGCCGAGATTTCTACAGTGTTCCAGGGCTGAGAATGCACGGGAAGCCTTTACCCGCCGTGCCATCTTCATGCGTCAAAAACTCTCGGGCGCCGGGTACTTTCAGAAAGTTGCCGACAAACCCGCCTTTACAGACGTCGTCGGGGGGCGAGCCCTTGCCATTGCCAAGGTGCTTCGTTGCCCGGTGCAGGGCGCTTTGCCGGGTCGTGTGCCAGCGTCCTGATGCGGGCTAACGCCCATGCGTGAAGCTGTTACAGATGGATAGAATTCACAGAGCTGATGCGCTTGTTGTGGCGTTATATTGACGCCACTCGCCCTGAAATTAAATTTCAATTTATTATTGTGACGAGCTATTGACGTAATGGCGATGTGCTTATAGGCTCAATTTAACCGATAAAGATTCCTTCAACCGACAAAAGAATAACCCCCTACGCAAGGAGGCGGTGTTATGCGCTCAACACTTGTCATTAAATTTGTGTTGTTTTCTGTGATTCTGAGTGGTTCAGCTGTTGCTAGTGCACATACGACCAGTTCGTCCTATGAAATTAGTCGCATAAGCAACACTAGCGAAGAGTCAAAGCCTCAACTTGGCACGGCTCTTGACGAGCGCTCGGATGGCGCATCGCTTTCTTATGGTAAGGGCCTTGGCTTACCTTCGTTGATCACCGAGGTTTACTTCGATGATGCTCATTCTGCCAAGTTTAACAGTGTCATTCATCACGCTGACTTGGGCGTGGGTGCAACCGTCAAGTCTTCTTCGGGTGACGGATTAATGGCGGCGGTTGACAATAAGCAGTTCAAGATCGATTCGACAGTCCAGGATAAAAGTCTGGTTGAGGTATCTGACATCAACCAACCGAATGCAGTGCCGCTTTCTGCGGCAGCATGGTTATTTTCTTCCGCGTTGTTTGGTTTTATTGTGGTCGCCAACCGACGGAAGATATAGGTGTTGTTAACGTTTTTGGCAATAAGGGTTATTTAGGCAGTCACTCTGGTGGTTGGGTAGACACACAGTCTTATGTGTTGTTTTTGCGGATGATGTCCGTCTTGCAATGATATTTGGTTTGTAGTTGTAGATGTCAGATTAGTTGCGCTGGCAAATGTATTCATAGTCAGGTTGACAGTGTCGCAATTGAGCCGATTCGAGCTGGCATGGTGTAGTTAATATTGGCGCGAATTACATCAGAGGTAATTTGGTTGCTCCAACCTGTTGTTAATTAACATTATTTTTCTGTTTTGCACTAGCGTTCCGACTTAGGGTGTGTTGCTTTGGCGGAATGTACCGCCCAGAAGCTCAAAGTGATGCAGTTTAGTAGTTTCTCTGGCGAGAAATAGGCTAGAGTGATTTGACTAGGTTTTTTTGTTCTAAACTCGTTGCATGGCTACTTAGACGGAGGGATCCCGATGTTCCGTTCATTGATACCTGTGCTCTGTGCGCTGGCTGTTTGGCCCAGCATTTCCAGTGCCGTCGAAAACGACCCGACTTACCGGCTGAGTCCGGGAGATAACCTTTCCGTTTCCGTTTGGGGTGAAGACAAGCTCAAACAGGATGTGCGTGTACTCCCCGATGGCAGCATTACCTTCCCGCTGGCAGGGCAAGTCAATGTTTCCGGGCTGGATGCCACCGCTGTCGCGAAGCTAATCGCTCTCAAGCTTGAGGCTTTCATACCTGATCCGCAGGTGAGCGTTGTCGTTACCGGCACCGAAGGTAATCTCGTCTACGTTCAGGGTAAAGTGCTGAAACCGGGCACCGTGCATATGTCTGGTCAAACGTCAGTGCTGCAGGTAATAAGCATGGCGGGCGGGCTCGACAAATTCGCCGATAAAGGCGACATTAAGGTCGTGCGGCTCAATGGGGCTAGACAAGAGATCCTGCGCGTCGACTACAGCGAGTTGATGTCAGGGAAAGACATGACCACCAATTTTCTACTTAAAGCCGGCGATACGCTGGTCGTGCCTTAGCCTTGCGCGAGGCACTAGGGATTACTTTGCTTGGATTTCGAACGACCGGGGTTGCGACGGCAATCCTGGCTTTGTCGTGGTCGGACATGACCTGTGCTGTTACTTGGCAATCAGCTATAGCAGTGCCTTCGACGGTCGAGTACGACAGCAACCCACTGCTGCTCACGAGTGATGAGAAAGGGGTGACCCGTACCATCATCGCCCCCGATTACAGCCTCGTGGGTACTTCCGGACGGGATGAGTTCCAGTTCGGTCTCGGGGTAAATATCGTGCGTTCGTCGGATACGTCGATCGTTTCGGACCGTGAAGATCCCAGATTAAGGTTGGGGTGGCAGCGCGAGACCGAAACGGGTGCTTTTGGACTCACGGCGAGGTATGAAGAAAACTCTACGCTTTCCACGGTGGTTCAGGAAACCGGCGTAGTTGCCTCTGATGGCACGCAAAAGATGTATGTGGTGGGCGGCAACTGGAGCACTGCTCTCAGCGAGCGAAGCACCCTGGTTAACGAGACTGACTACACTCATGTCACTTACGATGTTAATACACTCACCAACTATGACGAGCTGGCGACCCGCTTCAGCTGGAACTATGCATGGAGTGAGCAGGTCGAGCTGTTTACCCGTCTTGGCGTGAGGCGCTATGAGCCGGAGAAGGGGTCTGCGGTGGCTTCCTCAAACAGCTACACCCCAGCGGTCGGCTTGAATGTCCAACTCTCCGAGCGGCTTAAGGGGACGGCCTACGTGGGTCTCAACCAAGTTTCCGGCACAGGTAGCGGCCCCAAAGGCCAGGGCGGTTTAATGTTGCAATATGCCGGTGAGCGTATTGATACCAGCATCGACGCCAGTCGTAGCACTCTCGCCAGCGGGGACGGTGGTTTCGTCGAGGTTGATGCCCTGAGGGGTACATGGAGCTATGCCGTCGACGAGACCCGACGCACCGGTTTCGATGTCGCCTGGCAAGACGCCAAAGGCCGGACGCCTAATACCCTGAAAAATTACAGTGCCTGGTTTAGCCAAGAACTCTCGCCTTTTTGGATTGCACGCCTATCCTACACATACAAACAACGCCAGCAAGATGGCTTGCCGGATGCCACTGCAAACGTCGTCGGGCTGATGCTGACTTATAGTTATCCCGGTCTCTGACATTCAGCTGTGTGAGAAATATGACCTCTGAATACGAAATGTCGTTCAACGACTACCTAGCTATCATCAAGCACCATGCCCTGCTGTTGATCCTGAGTTTCGTGGTCATACTCGGCGTGGGCATAGCGGTAGCGATCTCTCTACCGCCTACCTATGAGTCATCCGGCACGATTCTGGTGGAGTCTCAGCAGATTTCGCCGGACCTGGTGGCGGCCAACAACAATACCTTTGCCGATGAGCGCATCGAAGTCATTCGCCAGCGCGTGATGACCCGTGAGCATCTGGAAGGGATCATCGACAAATACAATCTTTTTGCTTCGCAAAGTCGGCAACTGAGCGTTAGCGAGAAGATTGAAGAAATGCGCAATGCGATTGTGGTCTCTCTGGTCAGTGCGGCCGTCAAGGGGCGCGGAGAGGTGACGATTGCTTTCCGTCTTTCCTTTGAGCACCGGCAGCCAGAGATTGCGAACAAAGTTGCCAATGAGCTGGTGACGCTGTTTCTGGATGAAAACATCAAGCAGCGCACCGAGCGCGCCAGTGAAACGACAGAGTTCCTGACGCAGGAGGCGGACAAACTCAGGGTGGAACTGGAAACCCTTGAGAACCGGTTGGCGGACTTCAAACAGGCACACAGCAACGCGCTTCCCGAGCATCAGGAACTGCGCATGAATATGTTGTCGCGCGCCGAAACCGAGCTTAAAGAGGTCGATCGTGACTACAAAACTGCCCGTGAGGAGTTGCGCTTCAATGAGTTGGAGCTTTCCGCTGCGAATGCCGGGCTAGCGACCAAGCCTGGAACACCCGGTGCGGCAGTTGATAAACCACAGGATCTGGCTAGCCTCAAAGCGGAGTACATCAGGTTGCAGTCGCTGTACACGCAAGCCCACCCCGACGTGCGTGCCGTCAAACGCAAAATTGCTGCACTTGAGGCTGGCAAAGGTGCTGGTGGTGGAGCAGCTTCGGTCAATCTGGACGTTGCCAAGGCCCAGACGCGGATCTCCGCAGCAGAAGCACGTATCAAGTCGCTGGCCGATCAAAAGCAGCAAATACTCGGAAAAATAGCCGAATACGAGGCGCAAATTCTTGAGACGCCGCAAGTCGAGCGCGGCTTGGTCACGGTGATGCGTGACCATGATAACGCTCGTAAAAAATATGAGGAGATTCGCACGAAGGAAATGGGTGCGAAAATTTCCGAAAGCCTGGAGCAGGAAAACAAAGCCGAGCGTTTTGTTCTTCTGGAGTCACCACTGATGCCCGAAAAGCCGGTACGGCCGAACCGTAAAAAAGTGGTTGCCATGGGTTTCTTGCTTGCCCCGGTGGGTGCTGGTGCGCTGGTGATGCTTCTCGAGATGATGAGTCAGCGTGTGCGCGGTGCTCAGGCCTTGGCCAGCGTGCTGGGTAGACGCGTATTGGTTTCCATTCCCTACATTCACACCAAGGCTGAACTGGCACGCCGCAGGAAATGGCGAATGCTATTGATCGTCTGTGGAGTCGCGATAATCGCGATCTTTCTGGTGCTCCTGCACTTCCTCTACATGCCTCTGGATCTTCTGATGTTTAAAGCTCTGGGCCGGTTTGCATAAGGAATATAACCATGGAAATAATCAATCTCGATACCGAAAAAGCCGAGCAACAGACCTCGTCAAAAGCCATGACACCGACCGCGCAGTCCACAGGTCTGAATGCACTCAGTTATGTGCAAACCAAGGTTGTACCTTTGCGACCAGATCACCTTGAGCGCAACCGCATTGTGGCTTACAACAAAAATTCGAGTATGGGCGGGGCATTCGATCTACTGCGTACACAAGTGCTGAAAATCATGGAAGAAAATGGCTGGCGCACGCTCGCCATCACCTCGCCGACTCCAGAGGCAGGCAAAACGGTGTTGGCTATAAACCTGGCAATGAGTATCGCGCATCACACGACCAAGACGGCGTTACTGGTGGACTTCGACTTGCGTCGTCCGAAGGTGGGTGAGTATCTGGGTCTGCCGATGGATAAATCGCTTAATGAATTGTTGGCGGATGAAGCTGAACTGCAAGAAGTACTGGTCAATCCGACCTTGCCGCGCTTTGTGGTCCTGCCGACGCGTGAGCCGATTCCTCTTTCCACCGAGGTGTTGTCATCGCCTGCAGTGAGCCATTTGATTGCTGATCTGCGCGAGCGCTACAACTCACGCATCGTAATTTTCGACTTGCCGCCGTTGTTGAGTTCGGATGATGTGATTAACGTCTTGCCCAGGTTCGACTGCGTCCTGCTCGTTGTCGCTAATGGATTGAACAGCAAGAAAGAGATCGAGGAAAGCCTGCATCATCTTGGGACAGCCAACCTGATTGGCACGGTGTTGAACAAAGCCGAGCGCGAAAACCGCTCTTACTACTAGAGCATCACCCGCAGGAGATCGGCGCTATTGGCTAGCGCCGACGGTCAGTGCCAAGGGTACTTCTGCTCCCAGCTCCAGGCGTGCGCCACTATCTGTTCAAGTGAGCCAAATTGCGGTTGCCAGCCAAGTAATGTGTTGGCCCTGCGGGGATCGGCCACAAGGCGTGGTGGATCGCCCGCGCGACGTGGCGCTTCGCTGACAGAGATATCCTGGCCGGTCACGTAGCGCGCGGTATCTATCACTTGCTGTACTGAGAAACCTTGACCGTTACCGAGGTTGAACGCCGTGCTTGCACCCCCTGCCAACAGATAATCCACGGCAAGTGCGTGAGCGGCAACGAGGTCGACAACGTGGACGTAGTCGCGAATGCAAGTGCCGTCAGGCGTGTCGTAATCACGGCCATAGACGGTGATGGTTGCGCGCCGTCCGGAGGCTGCTTGCAGGATCAGGGGCAGCAGGTGGGTTTCCGGTTCATGGCGTTCACCTAACTGTCCTTCAGGGTCTGCTCCGGCGGCGTTGAAGTAGCGCAGGCAGACCGATTTCAGCCCGTATGCGCGGTCGAAATCCTCAAGCATCTGCTCCACCATCCACTTGCTGCGACCATAAGGGTTGATCGCGACCTTGGGATGCTCCTCGTCGATGGGTACATACACCGGGTCACCGTAGACGGCGGCGGTCGAGGAAAAAATGAAGTTTTTAACCCCGGCGCGAACCATCGCCTGGAGCAGCGTCAGGGTGGCGGCGAAGTTGTTTTGATAGTACTTGGCAGGTTTAGCGACGGATTCGCCCACCTGTATAAAGGAGGCGAAGTGGAACACGGCATCGAAGTGGTGTCCCGCAAACAGGGCGTCCAGCGCCTGTTCGTCGGCTATGTCCAGTTCGACCAATGTCCCGCCCCTCAACGCGCTGCGATAACCCGTTGAGAAATTATCTGCCACCACAAGATCGTGACCCGCACTCAGTAGCTGCTTCACCATGTGCGAGCCGATATAACCCGCGCCACCCACCACCAAAAATTTCATCCTGATCTCCGATTTCCTGGGCACTATCGCTGTTCAAGCTACCGCAAGTCGAACTTGATTGTATAACGGCCATCAAGGCAGGTCGCGGGCAGCTTCTTCATTTGCTCCAGAATGCCAAGGGTGAACTGTGCCAAGCCTTGCGACTCGCTACGTTTGGAGCGCCAAAGGAGAGATTATTTTGAACAAGATACCGCGAGAGCGCCAATTGGAGCTACCCTCTGAGGAAGCATATGGGCATCCTGCGAGAATAATAATCAAATGAAAAATCCTGCCAAAATTATCGATTACTCATTAAACATATTCAAAGCAGAATGGCCAAATTTAGTGTTGTGGTCATTTCTGATATCACCGTTGATTGTTAGAGCGCTAACAAACAATCAATACTCTAAAATTGATTTATTGGTCGTTTACACCCTTGGCATGTCGGTGTTGTGGCTTTTGGCAATTAGATTTATTTCATCCAATCAGTTCAAGGTGCACATCATTCTGCTGCCATTCTATTTGATAGCGGCTATTGATCTCTTTTTGGTGTTGAATTTCAACTCGAGATTAACAGCTGCCTATATATTTATTGGCATGACAAACTATCAGGAGGCAAGCGAATTTCTGCCGACCTATTGGCAGCCAATCAGTATCGTTCTGGTGATTTTCATATTTTGCTATGGGGCTGGATTAATCGGCCTGCATAAGCGCGAATTATATAAAAACAAGGGTATTTTTGTTTTGGTTGTTAGCGCCTTGTTAGTGGGCTATGGGGCGTATTTTTATAAAACCGTCAAACTTAATTCTTTCGGGAAATCTGCAGTCATGGATCTCCTTGCAAAAGATCAAAGCACGCCAGTAGGTTATTTGTCGCAGATTGCCCTGACTGCAAATTTGTATTTGGGGACGGAGGAGCTTATCAAGCGCCGTCGGGAATCCGATGTAAAAATAACCAGTCTGTCGAATCAATCCAATATAGAAACCATCGTTTTTGTAATCGGTGAGTCATCACGGCCGCAGAACTGGTCCCTCTACGGCTATAACAAGGAAACAACCCCGAATCTCGGTAAGCAGGCGGGGCTTTTCAAGTTTAATCAGATCTGCACGACAGCTCCCTATACCTCGTTTGCGGTTCCTTCAATGCTGAGCCTTGAGCCTATATCGGATTGGGACGCCATTGCGTCAACAAAATCATTGGTGAGTATCTATCGCGCAGCCGGGTACATGACCTATTGGTTGTCTGTGCAGGAGGTTGATAGTTTTGGCGGAATAATTCCACAAATAGCCGCAGAGGCACAATACCGTCAGTATTTTGAGAGAAGCTATGATGGAGCATTGATTTCAGAATATGAAAAAATACTGAATAAAAGCGGTACAGAAAAGAAAGCCATATTCATTCATGTCAAGGGCAGTCATTTCGAGTATTCACGCCGATACCCGGAAAACTTCGATAAATTCAAGCCATCAACAGACAGCTTCAAAGACAAAATTACCGCGGAATATGACAATAGTATTTTGTATACGGACTGGCTATTGAGCACAATTGTTGATCGATTGAAGTCAAGCAAAAAACCATCTGTCTTGTTTTATTCATCGGATCATGGTGAAAACATGATGGATGACAGTCGAGGGCTCTTGGGTCATGGAATTGGCAATAAATATGATCTTCCGGTTTCGGCATTTATCTGGGCATCCGATAATGTTTCAAGCCAGCAATCGCTCAAGCTTTTAAAGTTGAAGGAAAGAGAAAGTCAGAAAATCAGCATATCCTCCTTGCCACATACTCTTTTAAATATCACAGGGGTTTTCACGAGTAAGTACAGAAGTTCGGATGATTTATTAAGTGATGATTTTGTATCGTCGAAATGTCCACATCTGCTCGGCGCAGGCTATGTTCCATCGTTTGATTTTGACGCCCTTTAAATAGCCCTCGCGGAACAACGCCGCAAGGCGTTGTTCCATCAAGTTGAGGTCGGCTGCGCATCGTCTAAGGTTGTGCTTGCGTGACGTCTTTTTTCAAAAACAACCAGTTCGACGCCTGCAAGCCGTCGAACTTGATTGTGTAGCGGCCATCAAGGTAGGTCGCGGGCAGCTTCTTCATTTGCCCCGGAATGCCGTGGGTGAACAGTGTCAAGCCTTGCGGCGCCTGGATGGTTAGCGTGCCCTCGAGGGGCTCAACGTAAAAAGGTATTTTGTCGTCGTCTTGGGGAATGGCGCGTGTGCCTAACGAAATCAGTAAATCCTGCGATCGGCCCAAAGGCGCGTCGTCCAGACTTTGCACCACCACACTGGCGTTGGCGGTCTTCACTTGAACCTTAATGTTGCCCAGGCTGATCGATTCGCCGCCGATCCAGCCGGTAGCGGCCTGGGTACGCGGTGTATTAATGGTGTAGACGCCTTGTTTCCAGTTGCGCTTTAGCTCTCCCGTGTCGGTCGTGGACTCGATGGCATTGGCGTCCAGCAGCGACTGGTCAGGGTCATGAAATTCCTGTGCATTGCTTGGGATAACGCTCTGTTGCAACCAAGGCAACTCCGGCGTTTGTGGCATCGCGATTTCCAGCTTGCCTTTCTCCATGGCTGTGCGCAGTAGAGCAGAGTTGGCCGGTGTGATCATTTGGTTGAACAGGGTGCCTGGCGTCGGCGCGAAGACGTAGGTCGTTGTTGCTTCGCGAACGTCTGCACGGCGATAAAGCAAGGCGGCGGCGGGCAGGGTAGCCAGCATTGCAGGGTCGTTATAGGCGTGCCAGTTGTTGGCACTCATCCCTTGGCCCCCCAATGGCTCCTGGCTGTAGGCATATTGCATCAGTGCATCCCAGCCTTGGTGGCTGGCGGTGCCGGCGATATAGAGTGGCAGCGAGTGACGGTCTGGTATCGGGAAAGGCTCATTGTTCCACTCGGTGACGGTCAAGGGTTTGCCTATGACCTGGCCGGCGGCAATCCAATTCACTATGCCGTCGCTGTAGAGCGGGTTTTTCTCGACCTGTCCCGAGCCACCGTAGCTATGGACATCTATTACGTCGCCGGCAGTAAGGGCCGGCAGGGAGTTTAGGCCATTGCGGCCCCAGCTACTGGTCGTGGCGATGGGGACCTTCACGCCTATTCCACGCAGGTGTTGAATCATATCGACGTTGAAACGTCGCTCCAGATCGTTAAGGAACATCTTGGAGGGGCCTGGCTCCCAGGAGCGCCAGGTCTGGTCTGCAGACAGATTGTGCTGTTTGGCAAAAGCCTCGGCCTCCGCCATGTAGACGCGGTTGTGCTTCGGCAGATTCTTGTCTGGCAACAGGGCGTTGCCAAAGTGGTTGGTGACGTCGTTTTCGTTGGTGATCAGTACGGCGGCAATCGCCGGGTCGTCTTTGTAGGCGAGACCGGTATAGCTGTTTACATGGGTCATGTAGGCTTCGGCAAAGCGCTTCATGGCTTTCTGAATGGTGAGATTCACATAGGAATAGCCCTTGAGATAGGTGAAGTTTCCCGCTTCTTTTGGCAATTCATCGAAGCCAAAAATGTTGTCGTTTTCAGTAAAGACTCGCTGGACGTGCAGATCGAGCCACACATAAATGCCTTCGTCTTTCAGGCACTTGATCCACCAGTCGATTTTTTTCAGCGATTCCGGGCTCAATTGCTGGGTGGTGCTGCGCGTGACCCTGCCGTCGCCAAAGATGTTCGGGAAGACCCATGGCGAGTCATGGTGGTGCAGTCGTACAAGATTGAAGCCCAGTGCCGACAGGCGTTTGGCCTGCAGCTTGATTGCATCGTCTGATGTGAGGAACAGCGTGTAGGCCGAAAGGTTGGTGCCCCAGAAACGCGCCGCTGTGTTGTCGGCAAATAGCAATTGCTCGCCGGAGGCTTTGATGAAGCCACGCTTGCCTGCAGGTTTTTCCTGAGCGTTGAGAAAGGACAGGTCGACCGGCGAGGTTTTCCAGTCGAGCTTGTCAGTCGGCCAGCTCTTTGGGTCCGACAGCCCGAAGCGCTCGGTTGTGGTCGGGCCGACCGCCACATCGCCAGAAACGCTCAAGGTGGCTGTGAAGTCCTGGCGGCCAGGTTTGATCGTGTTCTTGTAGAAAAAAGCACGCACCTCGGATTTACTGCCCGGTTCAAAGTACACACCCGCCAGTGCGGGCTCGAAGCGCATTTCGATGCGTCGCCCTTGTGCATTGCCCCAGGTCCAGCCGCGGTTGTCGGGTAGCAAAGTGGGCTCGCCCATTTCTCCAGCGAAAAGAGCGGGGTCGAATTCGAAGACGATGCCACCACCTGAAACGCCAGACTTCCCGCTGTGTGCATCCAGGACAAAGTTCCAGGTCAGCTTTTGCTCGTCTTGCTTCTGAATCTGCGCAGTCAAGTCGAAATCCAGCGCTTTGTTTTTACCTGCAAGGGAGTATCGATAAGGGGTATTTACCTTGAATTCGGTCTGCAAATACGTCCAGTCCCAATTGCGCCCAAAGAACGAGAATGTCGTAGCAATTACCGGACTGCCACCACGCGCCAGCATTGGCAGGCCATTGCGCTCATCCACACTGACGACCCAGTCCGACGCCCAGGTACGAAACGGCCAAATAGCAAAAAACAGCAGTGGCAGGAGCAGTATCCGGGGGCGACGAAACAACTGGATCATGGGTTCTACCTGAGTTGGAGGTGGGCGCTCGCCGTGACGGCCGTCGAGGTGTGCTTGAGCCTGCGTGCCATCTGAGCGTAGGCGACGCCCAGTCCAGCCACCGACCAATACACCACGGGGATTACCGTGATACTGCTAACGGTAACGATGGTGATCAGGATCCCGGCCAGTGTCGCCAGAAGTGCACGTCCGAGTCGGCGTGCCTCATCGTCTTCGTTGGGGAACGAACGCATCCCCTTGCGGATGCCCTGCAGAACACTGACGAAAAAAACCACGAAAAGCGTCAAACCAATCAAACCGAACGACAGCGCTATGCCGATATAGGTGTTCACGATATCGATGATCCCCTGGCCCTGAATCATGGACTGCATTTCCGGTGTGCTGCGGAAATTGAAAGAACCCAGCCAAGGGTTGCGCTGGATAACGATCACGGCGTTATCAATCAAGCGCTGCCGGTAGGTGATATTTTCCACTTCCACCGTGCCGATAAACGGTAGCAGATCAAGCACTTTTTGCCCGCCCGGTACGACGGCCAGCAAGGGAAGGGCGAGCCCCCCGGCGGCGACCAGCAGCATCAGGCGTTTGATCGCTTTACGGCCGGTGCCGATGAACACGACGATGATGACGGCTGCACCGATCCAGGGGCCACGCGACAGCGGTGCGAACAGACCACCGGCGAGCAACAGTGCGCCGAGGCTGCGCTGCAATTTGCTACGTACCTCCTCCTGCATGTACAGGTAAAAGCCGATGGCCACGCTGATGACGAAGCCCAGCGCAATGGCCTGGCCGGTAGTGGCGCTGGCGCGTAATGAGCCACCACGGCTCAAGTAGCCGGGATCCCATTGCATGCCCATGGCGTTGACAACCGCGCTGTACAGCTGCCAGCGCTTGGAATATTCGAAGAGACCTATAAGCGACAGCACCATGGCGGCGAGTACAAAACCGAACAGAGCGTCCTTGAAGTCGCTGAGGTTCTTCAGCGCCCGGCTGGCAACGTAGTAAGGCAAAAAAACTTCGAGAAACAGGTAGAGCATTTGGCGCAAGGTGTCGGTGACGGTGGTTTCGCGCAGCAAAAGCAGACTCGTCAGCAGGAGGTAGGCGGCTAACAGTTTGTCAGGCCCGGTGCGCCCGAAAGGGACCGTGTCGGCGCGCTTGCGCAGAGCCAAAAAAGCCGGAAGCAACACACACAGTGCCAGCAGACGAATATGGTTAAGGACAACAAAATAGTTGATCAGGCCGAAGCCGGGAATCTCCGCCGGGGACGGCGGGATGAGAAACAGCAGCAGGAAAAACAACGCCACGGGATTGCGTTCGTTTTTTCGTGCGAAGGTCAGAATGAT
Organism: Pseudomonas sp. UYIF39; assembly: GCF_029963765.1. Lineage (GTDB taxonomy): Bacteria > Pseudomonadota > Gammaproteobacteria > Pseudomonadales > Pseudomonadaceae > Aquipseudomonas. The sequence goes on along the minus strand of NZ_JALBYU010000006.1, from coordinate 283,124 downwards.
CGTGGCAATGCCCGCGTACACCCAGAAACTGTGCGAAACAAATGCCAGTAGCGTCAATACGAACCACAGATTGCGCCGCCGAGTGAAATTACGGTCGGGAATCAGGTCTGCTGCTGGTCGACGTGCCATGGCAAAAACGATGCCAGCAAGGACCAGAATGACGATTAACGCGCGGAAGTGCTCAGGCATGGATGATTGGACTTATTGATTGATGAGCGACGACTAGTGGAATGGCCAGACGCGACTATAGTTCCTTTTGAGCCATTGAGTCCGGGGATGATGTTATGTCGTTAGTTGATTTGTCGCCAACGTTGGGCCTTCGTAAGCGAGCGATTTCTGCCGGGGCATGGAATCTGGGGGCGCTGGTTACGTCTCAAGCCTTTCGCTTGGGCGGCAACCTGATAATGGCCCGTCTGCTGATGCCGGAGATGTTCGGCATCATGATGATCGCCATCACCGTTTCTCTGGTTCTGCACATGCTTTCCGATGTCGGCTTGCGCCAGAACATCATCCAGTCCCCGCGTGGCGACGATCCGGTGTTTCTCAATACCATCTGGACCGTGCAGATCGTGCGCGGCTTTATCCTTTGTGCTTCGACACTTCTCCTTGCGGCCCTCGCCTGGTATGCACAGACCATTAATCTGTGGTCGCCCAATTCCACCTACGCCGCACCCGAGTTGCCACTGGTGTTAGCCGTGACCGGTTTCTCGGCAATCATCGTTGGCTTTCAGTCGACGAAAATCGACCTGGCAGTGCGCGCTTTCCAGCAAAAGAAAGTGGTGCTCACCGAGTTTGGGTCTCAGGTCGTGGGGCTGGTGGTCATGCTGGGCATCGGTTACTTCACCAGGTCCATCTGGTCGCTGGTGATTGCAGGTCTGATCCAATCGATGGTCAACACGCTGTTGGGGCATTTCTGGTTTGAGGGCCCTTCCAACCGTCTACAGTGGGAGCGTTCTGCGCTCGATGAATTAGTCGGCTTCGGCCGTTGGATACTGTTGTCGTCGGCAGTGGGCGTATTGGCCATGTACGGTGATCGTGTCTGGTTCGGCGGCAGCATGACGGCCAGCGAATTGGGCGTTTACTCCATTGCCGTGCTGATTTTGGGAGCTGTTCAGCTTGCGTTGCAAAAGGTAGTCGGGGCCGTGGCCTTGCCGGCCTTCAGTGAGGCCTCAAGAACTAATGACACCGTACGGCTCCACGCTTTGTACTACCGCTTGAAATTGATGCTCGATCTTGCCTGCCTGTTTCTCTGTGGACTGTTCCTGACCGGCAGTCCACTGCTCATCAGCATCTTGTACGATGAGCGTTACGCTCAGGCCGGCAACATGATGGCCATTCTTTCGCTCTCTTTTTTCACAATGCGCTACCTGCTGGCGAATCAGGTCTGGATTGCCTTGGGACTCACCAAGTACCAGGCCATTGATAACATTATTCGCGTGGTCTCGTTGTGGGTGCTGCTGCCTCTGCTGCTGGCGATTGGCGGGGTCAAATATGCGATTTGGGGCGCTGCCCTGTACACGTTTCCTACGCTTATCCTGGTTTTTTATGTCAATTGTCGTCTGGGGATGTTCAGTCTCAAGCGTGAGCTGGTAGTGCTGCCAATGCTGGCGGTGGGGGCTTTGTGTGGGGAGTTATTGACGGATCTTGCTAAATGGCTTTGATTTGATCTGTTTCTCTTGATGTTTCCAAAACTAAGGCACAGCGTCGCCATTGAGGTGTTGATGGCGGTTGCCAAAAAAATGTGGCCTTGATGTGTAGTTGAAATTTCCAACGTAATCTCGATGTCGTGGAGTTTTGAATCATGAGAGAAACTGATTTGAGTACCTCTGTGATGGGGCGCAGAGGCTTCCTCCAGGCTTCTGCTCTATTGAGTCTTGGGGGGCTCATGTTCGGATTTTCCAAAGCCGTTGCCCGGCCTTCTGCTGCTAAATCCGAGTTTGTTGTCATCAACGGATGGGTGCTGCCTGCCCGGCATTTTCGGCAAACACAAGCATGATCAAAGACTACCAATCGCAGAAAGAACTCCGCGACCACTATGACATCTGCATCATAGGCGGTGGGCCGGCCGGCATTACGCTGGCCTTGCGTTTAGCCGGTAATGGTCGGCGTGTGGTGCTTGTCGAGGGCGGCGGGCACGAGTATTCGCCGGCTTCGCAGAACCTCTACACGGTCTCATCGTCAGGCCTCGAGATGTACCCTCATGAAACACGCCTGCGTTATCTTGGCGGGACCTCCAATCACTGGGCCGGGCGATGCCGTCCATTCGAACGGTCGGACTTTACCGTAGGCCCTCCGGTGCCCGTGCCCGGTTGGCCCATCGCGTTTTCCGAGATCGAGCGCAATCTGTCGGCGGCCATGGATATTGTCGATCTTCCGCCGCACTCTGGATTCAAGGCTATCAATGCGAGTTTGGACGGCACCGACTTTGATGCCGATCGTTTCCTGCTAAGCCCGCCGACGCGATTTGCACAAAAATATGCCAGGGAACTTAATGAGACCGAGGGGCTGGATGTCTTCATCCATTGCAATTGCGTCGATCTTGAGTTCGACAGCAAGACCGGCCGCATAGCAACGATAGTCGTCTCGGACTACGAGTTGCATCGAGAGCGAATCACGGCAAAACAATTCATTCTGGCGACAGGCGCGATCGAGAATGCCAGGCACCTGCTTAATAGCGAGTCCCTGGCAGCTGGCGGTATCGTAAGCAAGGATGGTTTCGTCGGTAGATGCTTCATGGAGCACCTGAACGTCGAAATGGGAAACTTCATCCTGAAAGACGGGCAGGGTACAGATGCTCGGCAGGAGTACTTCACGACCGATGCATTCGTGATGGAGCACAAGTCAGGTAAAGGGAATGTGACGGCCACGCTTGTAGCTGAAGTGAAATCATATGGGCGAATGGCTTCCATCAAGAGCTTTTTCGAGAACCTCATTTGCGAAGCGGGTGCGGAGCGCAAGGTTGAATTTATTGCCAAGTTCGATTGCCCTGGAGATGGGGTGCTCGGCACGCTGATCGAGCAGTTTCCCAACCCTAATAGCCGCATCTCATTGCTCGACGAGCGAGATGCGTTGGGGATGAGGAAGGCAAATGTTCATTGGGAACTGACCCCGGCAGACAGAAATACCGTCAAGTCCATAGGGCTCGAAGTGGCAAAGTGTTTTGCCGAGACAGGGTTGGGCTTTGTCAAGCTGGAAGAATACGTTTATGACGTCGATTTGCCACTGAGGCTCAATCCCCATGCTCATCATATGGGGACCACACGCATGGCGACGTCGCCTGAGTTTGGCGTTGTCGACGAGAACTGCAAAGTGTTCGGTGTCGAGAATCTATACGTTGCGGGCAGCAGTGTTTTCGCTACAGGCGGTGCCTGTAACCCCACGATGCCTCTTTTGCAAATTGTTCTTAGGCTGGCGGAACATCTTAACTATCAGATGGGGACCGGGGTGGGCAGATATTCATGAAGGGGGGAGCATGTGTGGATTATTTGAGTGTTGGATTTTAGGGAAGCGTCTACGCTTAGGGTAGTGGTAATGAAGAATCAGGGTGTATCTAACCTTGGCACAGGTGTCTATCGCTGAATTATTGAGGCTGACAGGATGATTGGTCTACTAAAGCGTACTATTGCTTATATTGCAAAAACAACGGGGCATGGGACCTCGCTCTATAAAAAATTCTGTAAACCGGACGGGTATGAATGGGCTAAACATATGGTTCGGTGGGGGGGGCTGCACTCCATCGGTAAAGGCGTATGGATCAATCCTGCTGCCAATATAACTGACCCTTCGCTAGTGCGACTCGGAAATAATGTGGGTTTATCTTGTTGCACGCTATTCGGCCACGATGGAATAGTTGGCTTGCTCGAGGTGCGCTATGGTAAAAAACTTGACTCTGTCGGCGCTATCGATATACGTGATAATTGTTTTATCGGCTATGGTTCTATTATCATGCCGCGTGTGACTATTGGTCCTGATTCGATTGTTGCAGCCGGTGCTGTAGTCGTAAAAGATGTTCCGCCTGGAGTAGTGGTTGCGGGTAATCCAGCCAAGGTCATTTGTACAATGGAAGAGGTGTTGGCGAAAGTCGAAGAGCGTAGCGCCACTTATCCGTGGATTGACCTTATCAGGCAGCGCAGTGGTGTATACGACCCGGCACTTGAACCGAAGCTTATAAAAATGAGAGCGCAACACTTTTTTGGCGAGCAACCCAATGGTTAGCGCTCCCCTTGACGTGTTGGTGGTTAATTACAATACAGCGGAGTTGTTGCAACCGATGTTTAATGCGTTACGCCAGTCAAGTAGCGTGGATCGCACGCGCTATTTGGTGGTGGATAATGCCTCTGTCGATAATTCGCTGGAATGTCTGGCAACTATTTGTCCAGAGGCATTGCAACTTGCCAATGAAAATAATGTTGGCTTTGGGCGTGCCAATAATCAATTGGTTGAACACCTGCAGGGCAAGTATGCGTTGCTCCTCAATACCGATGCCTTTGTTGCTGCGGATACCCTGAGCAAGACCCTCGACTATATGGAGACTCATCCTGATTGCGGTGTCCTCGGCGTTCGGTTGGTTGGACGAGAGGGTGATTTACAGCCCTCCTGTCGCTATTTTCCAACGCCGTTAAATGTCTTCCTTTCGCATACGGGGCTTGAACGTTTTTTCCCTGTGGTGAAAAAAGTCGACGACATGGCCTGGGATCATGCTTCGGTGCGTGAGTGCGACTGGGTGCCCGGGTGCTATTACCTGATCCGCCGTGAAGTCATCGATCAGGTTGGCTTGTTCGATCCGCGCTACTTCCTTTATTTCGAGGAGATAGATCACTGCAAACGCGTTAAACAGGCAGGCTGGAAGGTGGTTTATTACCCGCATACCACGGTGGTGCATATCGGCGGTGAAAGTGCCAAGTCTGTTGACAAACTCAATACGGTTAGTCGTCAACTACCCACGTTACAAATCGAAAGCGAGCTTTTGTACTTCCGCAAGCACCACGGTCTGCCTGGTTTGGCCTCACATATGCTACTGGTGAGTCTGGGTGATTTGATTGTGGCGCTCAAGGCGCTATTGAAAGGCCGCGGCCGCGCCGCTTTAGGGATGTGTTGGCAGCATACTCGTGTGACCTGGGCGTTGCTGCGTGATACCAAATTCGCTAGCCAACCAACACGGTAGAGCCATTTATGTTCGAAAACATACGTGCGGACTTGCGTGCATACGCCGGAGATTGGGGGGCTCAGGGGTTTTGGGTGATGGTGGTTTATCGCTTTGGGCGCTGGCGTTACGGTGTGAGACCGGCACTGTTACGTAAGTTGTTCTCCTTCATATACAAAGTGCTCTTCAAACTGGTGCAGATCGTCACGGGTATCGAGCTGCCGTGTGAGGTGGTGGTCGGGCGCAACTTCGTCATCGATCATTTCGGCGGAATCGTGATCAGCGGCTATGCGCAGTTCGGCGATGATTGTCGTATTCGCAATGGTGTCGTCGTGGGCCTCAAGAATGTGAGTGAGCCGATCGCTCCGGTGATGGGTAACAATGTTGATATCGGTGCAGGGGCCAAGGTGCTGGGCAATATCCGCATTGGTAACAATGTCGTGATTGGTGCCAATGCCGTGGTGCTGATCGATGTACCGGACGACTCGATGGCAGTGGGCGTGCCTGCGACTATCAAGAAAAGGAAGTACGCAGAATCGAGGGAATTCTCATGAATCATTCGATGGATTACTTCAATTGCGTCGCTGAGTGAGCGCCATGGCTATGGGTATTGGTGTCGTTGTTATCGGTCGCAACGAAGGCCTACGGCTTGAGCGTTGTCTGATTTCTCTCGTCGGTTCGGCGGAGAAGGTTGTTTATGTCGACTCTGGATCAACGGACGGTTCAGTGCAGATGGCACTGAGGCTTGGGGTCGAGGTGGTCGAGTTGGATATGACGATTCCCTTTACGGCTGCGCGTGCGCGCAACGAAGGGTTTGCCTGCATGCAACGCTTATTGCCGGCGATGCGTTATGTGCAGTTCGTCGACGGTGATTGTGAGGTTATTGGCGGTTGGCTGCCCCATGCGCAGGCTTTTCTTGATACACATCCTGACTTCGCGGTGGTCTGTGGACGGCGCCGTGAACGTTTTCCGCAGCACTCTGTTTACAACTTACTGTGTGATTTCGAATGGGATACGCCGGTAGGTGAGGCCAAGGCGTGTGGTGGCGATGCGCTGATGCGGGCTGACGCTTTCGCCGAAGCGTCCGGGTTTCGACCGGACCTAATTGCCGGGGAAGAGCCTGAATTGTGCGTGCGTCTGCGCGGGAATGGTTGGAAGGTCTGGCGTCTGGGCGAGGAAATGACCTTGCACGATGCAACCATGACCCGGTTCGGCCAATGGTGGCAGCGTACCCTGCGCGGTGGTTATGCCTTTGCCGAGGGCGCATTTTTACATGGGGCTGCACCGGAGCAACATTGGTTGCGTGAGTCGCGCCGTGTCTGGTTCTGGGGATTAGGTGTCCCGCTGGCGACTGTTATCGCGAGTTTGGTGTTGGGATGGTTTGGGCTGCTTGTGCTGCTGGTCTATCCATTGCAGGTCGTGCGCCTCGCCCGTGGGGGCGACAGATCCACGCGCGAAAACTGGCTGCGGGCTTTCTTTCTCGTGCTGGGGAAGTTTCCCGAGATGCTGGGGCAAGTCAAGTTTCTACTGAACAGATTCGGTGCCGGCAAGACGGCGTTGATCGAATACAAGTGAGACTTATATGAATAATTGGGTGATATTAAAAAGCGTGTTTTTTTTGCATGCAGGATATTCCTTAAGGGCATTGAATAATAAGTTTAAAATGCTGGTTTTAGTTGCAAAAAACTGGTCCGAGCTAAAGTTGTTTTGCGGGCGTATGTCGAACGCCCTGGGTAAGTCCGGTGTTGAGAAATTAGGCGGGGATTGTGTGGGCGTTGTTCATTGGCCATACATCAGTAGAAGCTGGAGCCCCAAGAATAAACTTAGTGTTTTAGCCTCGCATTACGAAGTGGTTACCAAAAGCTGCCCGCAGCTATTGCTGTTGGGGCGAAGTGACAGTTTGATGCTGAGTGATTTGTCGGAGTTTGCTGCTGGCTGTTCCCTGGTGCTGGATCGTCCCTTCTGGTTTATGCGTGAAGGGGAATTGGTGCTGAACTTGTTTCAGGGGGATCTGCGGATTGCATCAATAGCCTTCACCTTGTGTCGCACGGACACTGAGTTATGTATTTTTATCGGCGCCGTTCAAGGGATACATAAAGGCGTCGAGAGTGAACTGTCGTTGAGTATCTACAGGGACCTGACAAAAGACTTTGAAGGCCTTCGGCCGAGAAGCTTTCTGATCGAAGTTACTAAATACATTGCCATCAATATCGGTGTTGAAAAAATTTATGCGGTAGGGGATGGGTATCGCCACCATCGTCATCCGTATTTTGGCGCTCACAAAGCTCTAGAACTGGCGGCAAATTACGATGTGATCTGGTTAGAGCATGGAGCGACTCCATCAGAGCGCGAAGATTTTTTCGAGATTCCCATGATTCTGTCCAGGAAGCCGCTCGACAGTATTGCTTCAAAAAAACGTGCCATGTACCGCAGGCGCTATGAGCTGCTGGACGACACCTTTAAAAAGATAGATGGCGTGTTGATAGGCAGTTATAGCAGCAGCCGTGTGGCTAGTTGACGTTCCTGATACCTGTACTACTGTGGGATTACTTGCAGTAATAATCCACCGCAACGACAACTAAGTCTGGTTCCTATGCGTATCGCTTATTTCATCAATCAATACCCCAAAGTCAGCCATAGCTTCATTCGTCGCGAGATTTTGGCGTTGGAGCGTCAGGGGTTTGTGGTGCAGCGCATTGCTCTGCGTGGCTGGGATGCCGAATTGGTGGATGCCGAGGACGTGTCCGAACGCGATAAAACCCGGTATGTGCTGCAGGGCGGAGTCAAAGAGCTGTTAGTGCCTGTGCTTCAGGTGTTGCGCGCCCAGCCGCGACGTTTTTTTTCGGCGCTTTGGCTGGCGCTACGCATGGGCCAGCGTGCCGATCGCCCCTGGCCATACCATTTGGTTTATTTGTCGGAGGCGTGTCGCGTGCTGACCTGGTTACAGGCGTTTGGGGCCGAGCATGTGCATGCGCATTTCGGCACCAACTCAACCGAGGTGGTGATGCTGGCCAATGTACTCGGTGGGCCGGCGTACAGTTTTACTGTGCACGGGCCGGAAGAGTTCGACAAACCGCAGTTTATTCATTTGGGCGAGAAAGTCCGGCGCGCAGCTTTTGTCGCGGCGATAAGTTCTTATGGGCGTAGCCAGCTGTTTCGCTGGGTGGCTCATGTGCACTGGCCAAGGGTAAAAGTGGTGCACTGTGGGCTGGAGCGGGCGTTTCACGACGTGCCGGCCGTTGCCGTGCCATCCGCGCCGCGGTTGGTTTGTGTAGGTCGTTTGTGTGAGCAGAAGGGACAACTGTTGTTGCTTGAGGCTGCCCGCATCCTGGCAGCGCAAAACGTGGAGTTCGAGATTGTACTGGCTGGCGATGGAGAAATGCGCGCGGAAATCGAAGCCCTTATTGCACGGCATGGCTTGCAGGCGCGGGTGCGAATTACCGGCTGGATCAGCAGCGAACAGGTGCGGGCGGAGATTCTTGCGGCGCGGGCCTTGGTGTTGCCGAGCTTCGCCGAGGGGTTGCCGGTGGTCATCATGGAAGCCATGGCGTTGCGCCGACCCGTACTGACGAGCTATGTGGCGGGCATTCCCGAGTTAGTGCAACAGGGTGTGAACGGTTGGTTGTTTCCCGCTGGAGCTGTGGATGAGTTGGCAGCGGCGCTGGCGGATTGCCTCGCGCAACCTGTCGAGGTGTTGCAGCGGATGGGCGAGGCGGCTTATCAGAGAGTGCTGGAGCGACACGACATCGATACCGAAGCGGCCAAGTTGGCTAATTTGTTTAGGGCGCAAGCATGATCACATTACTTAGTTGGCTGTTCAGCTCACTGCTGATACTCATCCTCCTGCCGGTGTTGGTGCTGTTTGTGCAGGTGCTGATGGCCTGCCTGCCTGCACGATCGCGCTCGTCGGCGCATGGATCGCGACCGCGGTTGGCGGTGCTGATACCGGCAAACAATGAATCCTCGATCATCGTCGCGACGTTAAATAGCATTCGGCCGCAGTTGCTTTCGGGTGATCGCCTATTGGTGGTGGCGGATAACTGTTCTGACGACACGGCCGCGCTGGCCCGCACGGCCGGCGCCGAGGTGGTGGAGCGCAGCAATGTTCAGCAGCGTGGCAAGGGTTTTGCGCTGGACTGGGGGGTGCGTCATTTGGCGAGCGATGCGCCGGACGTCATGATTGTTATCGATGCGGATTGCCAGGTGGCTGAGGGTTCTATTGAGCGCTTGGCAATCTGTTGCATCAACTCAGGGCGACCAGCGCAAGCACTTAATTTAATGCGTGCTCCAGCAGGTTCCGGGCTAAAAGTGCGGCTTGCCGAGTTTGCCTGGTGTGTGAAGAATCGGGTACGGCCGCAGGGTTGGACCCGGCTTGGTTTGCCATGTCAGTTAATGGGCACGGGAATGGCTTTTGTCTGGCGGGATCTGGCATTGACCAATTTGGCCAGTGGCCACATTGTTGAAGATTTGAAGATGGGCCTGGATTTATGCCGAAGCGGCAAGCCGCCTTTGTTCTGCCCCGATGCTCTTGTGACCAGTTATTTTCCGCGCAGCGATGAAGGTTTAACTACCCAGCGTACGCGCTGGGAACATGGTCATCTAGGGGTGATCCTTGGGGATACGCCAAAGTTGCTTGTGGAGTCGATTGGCCAGGGTAACTGGCGTCTGCTGGCTATGACGCTGGATTTGCTGGTCCCTCCTTTGGCCCTATTGACGTTGGTCTTGGCGGCGGCATTTGGTCTGTCATGGTTGGTATTTATGCTGTCGGGCGCTTTGGCGCCAGCATTGATAGCTTCCTCCGGGGTGGCAATATTGGGTGTGACTATCTTGCTGGCATGGAGCCAATTTGGCCGCGGTATTATTTCTTTTTCAGCCTTGTTGTATGCGCCGTTCTACGCGCTGAAGAAAATCCCTTTGTATCTCGGATTTTTGATTAAGCGCCAGGTTGAATGGGTGCGTTCGAAGCGAGATGACAGCTAATGCGTGCTTTATCCTGGCAGCACAGCTGGCAAACGATTACCCGGAAACTCAGGGTGGTCAGCGATGTTGATGACGAGCAAGCATTGATTGATGCGTTATCCAGACCTGACGTGACGACAGTGCTCGGGTTCGCGAATGCCCATGCCATGAATCTGGTGGTGGCCAATACCGAGTACTTTAACGCGCTGTTGGCTGCGGACGTGTTATTACGGGATGGCTCCGGCATGGCCATCCTGTTTCGTCGCCTCGGCCTGGAGCCGGGGCTGAATATGAATGGCACCGATTTCATTCCCAAATTGCTGGCCGCGTTCAAGGGCCGGCGCGTGGCTTTCTGGGGTACTGAAGAGCCCTTTCTAGCCCACGCGGTGCAGCGTAGCGAAGCGCTCTTTGCGGTCAATGTAGTCTCTGCTCACCATGGTTTTGCGCCGGTGGATACCTACATCAACCTTGCCCGGCAGTTTCAGCCGGAATTGGTTGTGCTGGGTATGGGCATGCCGAAGCAAGAAGCCGTCGCTGCCAGGTTAGCCGTCAGCGGTGCGCCATGTCTGGTCGTGTGCGGAGGGGCGATCCTGGATTTTCTCGGCGGCAAGGTGACTCGTGCTCCGCAATGGGTGCGTCGACTCGGTTGTGAGTGGGTGTTCAGGCTGATAGGTGAACCAAAGCGATTATTCAGACGTTATGTGGTGGGTAATCCGATGTTCTTGTTGCGCACGTTGATCTACAGGGATTCCTGACGTTACAAGAATTTGACGCCTGGCCGGCGCCATAAAAAACACGGCTGAAATATCTTGCAAAACCCCGACGTAGCACCTTTACTCAGGTTGGAATTATCGACTTGACGGGTATGTTCGGGGTCGTTTTCATCATTAAGATTGGCGTCAACAAAATGTTGTCAGACGCCGCAAATTTTGAAAAAAAGTGCTCGACTGTCGAGGCGCTCATTTCTAGTAGTTAGCTTATTGATTTGTAAGTTCAAATGGGCATTCCTTGAAGTGTGCTAATAACCAAATGAAAAAATACATAGCCGAATTAATACGTAAGTTAATTTCTCCTTCAATGCGATTTGAGCTGCGGAAAGCGCTCGCCTGGCTGCAAGATATATGGGGGAGGGCATGTTTTTGGCGCTGGGAAATTGCCAGGTTCAAACTGCGCGAAGACAGCACCTATGACATTCTCTATGTGGGCAGGAAAACACAGCGGGAATTTGTAAAGGTTCTACTGGGCGCTGAATCTCAAACAGTTAATAGCCAATTGAAGTTGGATAATTCAGAGCGGACAGTGTGGGTCAGTGAAATGCCGACCTTGGGGGCATTATATGTGCCTCAATATTTAAGTGCTGTCGTTCCACTGAGCAGGTCAATTGAGGATATTACGGCCAGGTACAATACCGAGTTGCGTCGAAATCTGCGCAAGAACCGGTTGCGCTATCGTATGAAACAGGCCTTGAACGATGACGAAATTGAAATCGCAGATCGGGAAATGCTGAAGCCCTATGCCAGCGCAAGGCATGGAGCAGCCGCCTCTCAAATTGAATCCCGTGAAGTTCAACGGGTGGCAAAAAGCGCCGGGCGGCTCGATCTAGTACTGCTGGAGGATGAAATTGTTGCATGCCATCTTGGGTGCGTGATTACCCGGGCAGGAAAGCGCTACTGGAGCACCGTCCGTTTCGGCTACCCCGATGGTGTATTTTCAGATGCTAAGAAATTACGTGAAATTAACTCGATTACCACGTTCATGGCGCTTGAATGGGCGATAGAAAATGGTTTTGACTATTATGATATCGGAACTTGCCTGGCACGCCCGGACGATGGACTTCTCGAATGGAAAAGACGGCGTGGTGGTGATGTCGATACGCTGGGTAACTACGGCTATTTATTTGTTCGACTGCCTAAGGTGGGCGCGGCGCAATTTCTTTGGGAGACGCCTCTATTTGCTGTCGAAGGCAAAAAGCTGACACTTCATCTTGGGTTGCCAGACGGACCAAGTGATGAGGAAGTCGCGGGTCGATATCGTGAAATGGGTTTTGGTGGACTGTTCAAAATATATCTTCATTGTTCTAGAAAGCCGGAAGAGGCGCTTCTCGACACCTTGCGCGGCCGCTACGCTCATCTGGCATTACCCCCTATACTGGAAACTATTGTATCCACCTGAATAGGTTGCTTTAAAGAAGTAGGGTTTACGTGTTTGGCCATAAACGCTGTTTCGGTTTAACCACATTGCGATGGGGGGCATATGTCGAAGTTTAACGCATTGACGAGTGGCGGCCAATCAAAGTGGAGCCTTGCTGCGTATAAACACATTTTTGAAACGCGACTTATACGGAAGCCGTCGTTAACGCTGCAAAGCCTAGCGGTGAAAACGTGGGAAATTGCTCCAGGCGAAATCTCAATTGCTCCGCCCGCTTTTTTCCTTCCCAATCAACTCGAACGTGTGACGGGATGGGCAGGGGAGCTTTTTTATCCTTACGAGCATCCCCGTCGCACAATGGAAGGAGTGGGCAGTGTTGAACATGGGTCAACACGAGGCTACCTGCTTAAAGATGTCTGGTTAATTGATGGCACTCTTTACAAAGGTAATGCCAAGTCTTCGTTGTCGCCTAGATCTGGATGGTTGCCAAAGATTCGCGTAAAAAACGAAATTGATCGCGGTGCGATGTTTTGTACGGCTGGAGGGAATAAATGGTTTGGCTCGTGGTTAATGGATGATTGTATAACCTATCCAATAGCATGCGAGGAAGGCGTTCCGGTGACCACGGCAGTGTCTGCCAACCTTGTGTCCACCGTTACGACCTGCATACTTCACGCCCCCGGCTATGAGGACTGGCTTGGTATGACGCCGGTTCGTTTACGCGATGCATTTTTTCGTGAGCTCGTTATCTTTGACGACCTAAGTCAAAATCGACATAAGCACCTGCGTTTTCGGGCGATGGGTGAAAAGTTACTCTCGCACGTAAAAGTTTGCGATCACCCAGGCGTGTTCGTTCTGCGAGGTGGCACGGGAGAATTGCGATTGTTACGCAATGAATTGGAACTTGCCGAGCGTCTGCGTGACCGCAGGGGGTTTCGGATTATCGATCCTGCAAAATCCGATGTTCCGACTATCGTGGCGGCCTGTGCCGGTGCAAGAACAGTGGTAGGGATTGAAGGGAGTCATCTAATACACGGCGTTAATGTGCTCCAGCCGGGTGGTTCGCTGCTGGTTTTGCAGCCCCCTAATCGCTTCCTCTGTTTTTTCAAATATCTAACGGATCGTGATCACCAAAACTTTGGCTTTGTGGTCGGTACGCAAGAGGGCAATGGCTTTAGGATCGATCCCGATGAGGTTGAGCGTACGCTGGATCTATTTCCGGCATAACAGCTTCTTCAGGTTTCCGGATATCTGAATTCATGCCGGGGCAGGAAGCCACCCCGGTATTCTGGGTAATGTCAGCTTAGTAGGCATGCTTGCCGGAGAAGGCAAACACGGTTCGTACAAGGATGACGAAATCGAGCCAAAGCGACCAGTTGTTGATGTACTCGATGTCCGAGTCAACGCGTCGGATCATCTGATCTATATCCTTCGTTTCACCACGATAGCCACGTACCTGAGCCAGGCCTGTGATGCCCGGCTTAATGTTGTGACGCGCAAAGTAGCCCGAGACGTCGGGCGAGTACTGCACATCGTGTTGAATCGCGTGCGGGCGAGGCCCCACCAGAGACATTTCCCCCATCAAAACGTTGAACAGCTGCGGTAGCTCATCCAGGCTGGTCCGCCGAATAAAGGCGCCAACCCTGGTCATGCGCGGGTCATTCTTTTGCGCCTGCTTGACGATGCCGTCTTCAGGCTGATGGACGACCATGCTTCTGAACTTCCAGATCCGAAAAGCTTCTCCACTCCACCCCATACGCTGCTGACGAAAGAATATGGGGCCGGGGTTATCGAGCTTGATGGCAATGGCGACGGCTACCAGGACTGGCGCTGCAAGAACCAAAATGAGAAAGGCCAGGACTTTGTCTTCAAGATTCTTCAGAAACAGACGCATCCCCATCAGCGGAGTTTCAGACAAGGTCAGCACGGGAATGCCGGCAATTTCGCGAACGCTGTGGTTGATCAAGCGCAACGAGAAAATATCAGGCACCCAGTTAACAGAGATGTGTTTATCGAACAGCCTTAAATAAACATCCTGGATGACCTCTGAACCACCCAGAGGGGTCACGAAATAGACGGTACGAATGGCATGTTTAACAACTAACTCATCAAGGTCGGAGATATCGCCCAGTATCGACAGACGTTGCGCTCCTTCCAGACTTTCCCTTCCTCGATCATCGTCCGCGCCAATCAACACACAGCCGACTATGCGTTCACCGAGCCAGGGATTATTGCTGATTTTCTTGTGAAGATAGCTGGCCAGTTCGCCCGAGCCAATGATGAGCGAGTTTTCCAATTGAGTCGGGTGGGTCAAAAATTTCTTTTGCATCTCGCGTGTCGCGAGGTGCAAAAGCAACTGAGCAAAATATCCAACAACAAATAACTGCCCGACCAATAAGCGCGAATACTGTTCGCTTTGCTTGGTAAGAAAGGCCATGGCAACGAGAAAGCCAAATGTGGCAGTCCACGCTTTCAAAAGCTTGAAGGCTTTGACGGTAAAACCAACGTTGCTGCGGTAAATAGCATAGTGGTCGTACACGACGGCCAACGCCCCCAGCAGCAACAGGAGCAGGATGACATAGGACTGCGTTATGAAGCCGATATGATAATTGATCAAAAACCATGCAACACCGGTCACCGCAACACAATCGAGACCAGCCTGAATAACGATACTGGTACTGCTTCTTCGCTGGAGAACGGAACGGGTACTGTTGGGCTCAAATATCATATTTAGACCTCATGTCTGCTGCCCCTCGCGCTCGATGATGACGCGATTCAGTTCATGCTGCCCTCGCTTGAGAGCGTTGGCATCACCGTGATTAGCCACCCACCTTCGAAAATTATAGACTTTGGGAGCATGTGGCGACGCGTGCTTTCACTTTAGCAGTACTGTGAAATCATTCACTGAATCTACGTAGTTCTGAGTAGTTTAGTAGAACCTTCGGGCCTGAAAGAATGAAGCCCATCGAGATACCTACTGGCCTGCAGCGGGGTCGTCCGCGGTGTGGGTGTCGGGGCGGTTGGGCATGGGCCAAGCGAGTTTGGGCGTGCGGTCATTGAGGCTTGCACCGAGCTGAAATCGATGTGCATTGCGCACTGATTCCATCGCGGTAAAACGAGACGGCGCCCGCAATGGGCGTCGTCTTCGCTTGGGTCGATCAGACGCGTTCGAACAACACAGCGATGCCTTGGCCGCCGCCGATGCACATGGTTGCCAGGGCATAACGACCCTGAACACGGTGCAGTTCGTGAATCGCCTTGGTGGCGATAATCGCACCGGTCGCGCCCACCGGGTGGCCCAGAGAAATCCCCGAACCGTTCGGGTTGACCTTCTCCGGGTCGAAGCCCAGTTCCTGCGCCACGGCACACGCCTGGGCAGCGAATGCTTCGTTGGACTCGATGACATCCAGGTCGGCAACGGTCAGGCCGGCGCGTTTGAGGACCAGGCGGGTGGCGGGAATCGGTCCCAACCCCATCAACTCTGGCTCCACGCCGGCATGGGCGTAACCGACCAGTCGGGCGATGGGCTTGAGGCCTTGGTCAAGAACCATCTGACCTGTGGCCATGATCAGTGCTCCGGCACCATCATTGAGGCCGGACGCGTTGCCGGCGGTGACGCTGCCGTCTTTTTTGAACGCCGGTTTCATCTTGCCCAATTGCTCGGCATTAACTTCGGCGCGGACATGCTCGTCCGTGGCAAACGTCACGGTACCTTTGCGGGACGCCACTTCGATCGGCACGATCTGGTCGGTGAATCGCCCTTCGGCAATCGCCCGGGCTGCCCGTTGCTGGCTGAGCAGCGCCAACTCATCTTGAGCCTGACGAGTGATGCCATAGCGCTCGGCGATGTTTTCCGCAGTAATGCCCATGTGGAAACCGCCAAACGGGTCTTGCAGAGCGCCAAGCACGTAGTCGATGGCTTGCATATCACCCATGCGTGCGCCCCAACGCGCCTGCGGCAACAGATAGGCCCCGCGGCTCATGGACTCGACGCCGCCCGCCAGCGCAGCCCCGGCATCCCCCAGCATCAAACTTTGTGCTGCACTGACAATGGCCTGCAAACCAGAACCGCAGAGGCGATTGACGTTGAAGGCGGGCGTCTCTTTCGGCAGGCCGGCATTCATCGCCACGGCACGAGAGATGTAGGCGTCACGTGCTTCCGTCGGGATCACATGCCCCATCACCACGTGACCGATGTGTTCAGGTGCCAGCCCCGAACGTTCAATGGCTGCGCGGCAAACGTCAGTGGCCAATTGAATGGGCGGCACATCTTTGAGCGAGCCGCCAAAGGTGCCGATGGCCGAGCGGACGGCGCTGATAACAAAAATGTCGGATGGGTTCATGCGGGCTCCCCTGGAACAGTCCTGGATTCAAATGTGCTTTTGCACTGTTATATGGGGGTGAGTCTAGACACAGCGATGATTTTGGCCTATGCCAAAACTGCTCAAGGGGGGTGGCGTTTTTGGCCATTTCAGTGGAAGTCGCGTTTTGATCCGTCTGATCCGGTCAAAAGCGCAGAAAAGAAAATGAAAAAAACTGGTACACGTCCGGGCTTGATCGATCCCACGCTCCGCGTGCCGGGACCTTATTCATCCAATTGCCGCGCTGGAAAAAACAGCTCAAAGCACGTGATGCCCTCGCTGCTGCTAACGCTGTAAGCCCCATTGTGCAGCTGCATGATCGTCGCGACGATCGACAACCCCAGGCCGTTGGAGTGCGCCGAGCGTTCGCGGGATTCGTCGATGCGGTAGAAGCGCTCGAACAGTCTGGGCAAGTGTTCGGCGGGGATGGTCTGGCCATGGTTGCGCACTTGCAGGTGGATGCCGGCGGCCGCGGGTGTGGCGCGGATGAGCAGCTCGGAGTCAGGCGCGCCGTATTTGATCGCGTTGGCGCAAAGGTTGGCCAGGGCACGGCGCAGCAACATCGGTTCGGCCCAGATCACTCCGCTGCCCTGGGCATCGATGCTGATCCCGACATCCGCCGCCAGCCCTTCGAAATAGTCGGCCATGCGTTCCATTTCATCGGCCGCATTCAGTTCCTGCCGTTGGCGCAAAGCACTGGCCGGGTCGGTGCGGGCCAGAAACAGCATGTTGTCGAGCATCCGGGCCAGGCGCTCCAGCTCTTCGACATTGGAGGCGAGCAGTTGTTGATAGGCCTCAATACTGCGGTTTTGCTGCAGGGCGACCTGGGTTTCGCCGAGCAGGTTGTTGATCGGCGTGCGCAGTTCGTGGGCCATGTCGGTCGACACCTGACCCAGTTGCACGAAGCCCTTGCCGAGACGGTCGAGCATTGCGTTGAACGCTTCAATCATTGGCAGCAGTTCTCGCGGTGCACCCTGGCTGTCGAGACGCTCGGTGAGGTTGCCGACGCCGATGCCTTGGGCGTGTCGGGCCAGGCGTCGCACAGGCAAGAGCCCGCGATGTACCAGCAGGTAACCGGACAGCGCTAGCAAAATCGCCGCCACGCTGGCGAAGAGGTACACGTTGAGGCGGTAGCGGGCGAGGACCGCGGTGCGCTCGGTCATCAGGCGCCCGGTGACCACTTGCAGGCTGCTCAGGTCGCCGGAGTCGATGGTCGCCGCCAGCGCCGCGAAGGGCACGCCGTCCACGCTCGGGTAGTGCTGCACGTCGGCCAGCGCCAACGGATGGTCCATGGCCACCGGTGCCAGCGACGGTACGGCGAGGTTTCCGGGGTTGACCACCAGTAACGGTTTTTGTCCGGGGGCGCCGATGGTCAGCAGCGCCTCGCGATTGCCGAGCATGTTCTGGAACAGTGCCGGTTTGGTCTTGATCAGGTCCAGCGTGTTGCTGTCGTTGAGGAAGGTGCGCAGTTGATCGATGCGGTTGACCAACGCGGCGTCGTCGCGTCGAATCAGCTCGCGTTCCAGACCCCGGTACAACGCCACGCCCAGGAGGGTCAGTGAGACAAAGGCGAGCAGGGCAAACATCAGTGCCAGGCGCAGCGTTAATGAGTGGCGAAGGCGGGAGGTCATGCTTGCGTATCGAAGCGGTAGCCGATACCGCGCACGCTGTGAATTAATCTGAGTTGGAACGGGTCGTCGATTTTCAGTCGCAGGCGCCGCACCGCGACATCCACGACGTTGGTGTCACTGTCGAAATTCATGTCCCAGACTCGCGAAGCGATCAATGAGCGCGACAGAACCTGGCCCTGGTGCGTGGCGAACAGATGCAGCAGGGCGAACTCCTTGTTGGTCAGGGTGATTCGCACGCCGGCACGGGTGATGCGGCGTTTGAGCACGTCGATTTGCAGGTCGGCGACTTGCAACTGTTCTTCTTCTCGGGTGGGACCGCGCCGTGTCAAGGTGCGCAGGCGTGCCACCAGTTCGGCGAAGGCAAACGGTTTGATCAGGTAATCGTCGGCGCCCAGTTCCAGGCCCTTGATGCGGTCGGCGATGTCGTCGCGGGCCGTCAGAAACAGCACCGGGGTGTCGGCTTCCTTGCGCAAGCGGCGCAGGACTTCCCAGCCATCCATTTTCGGCATCATGACGTCCAGCACAATGACGTCGAAATCGTGCTCCAGAGCCAGGTGCAAGCCATCGACGCCATCGCGGGCCAGGCTGACGGAGTAGCCGAGTTCCTGCAGGCCGTTGAGTAGGTAAGTGCCTGCTTTGGGTTCGTCTTCGACTACGAGGATGTTCATGGGATCTGCCTGGTTCGGTGTCGGCAACATACATGTTGCGGCGGCGGGCTACAGAGGTCAGCCAGTGGCGCCAGTGTAGCCCGATCCTTTGTGAGCACCGGCGTCTGATCAATTATCACCAATGCAACCCATGCCCTGGGCCTGGTAATCCAGCACGTGCTTGCGACCCTGATGGTCGAGGTAAATCAGCTGCGCGGGGACGATGCCGCATTCTTGCGTGATGATATTGCTGGACAGGTCTTTGGCGATATCCAGGTGGACGAAGAAACCGGTCTTGTCGTGGATGACAGGTTCGGCGGTCTGGGTATCGGCAAACGCCGAACCGGTGGCGAGAAGAGCAGCAAAACCGAGGATTAACATTTTCATGATGATTCCCTCTATTAAGGGGCGGGTTGGCTGCCGATGGGTTACCTGACAGTGAATTCAGGTTAACCAGGCGATCCGCACAGCCGACCCACATTTGAATGACAATTTTGTAATGAAACGGCGCCGACGTTACGGTTGGCGACCGGCGGCTTCGAGGATCAGGTCAGCGATTTCTTTGGAGTGAGAGACCAAAGACAAGTGGCTCGACGGCAGCTCGATGGTGGTCGCGTTCATGCGTTTGGCGAGGAAGCGTTCCAAGTCCGGGTTGATGGTTTGGTCGAGGCTGGAGACCGCGTACCTGGACGGTTTGGTGTGCCAGGCGGCAGCGGTGGTGCGGTCGGTGAACAGGGTTTTGGCGATCGGTTGCAGTTCCATCGCCTTGTCACCCGCGGAGGGTGACTGACGACGCCACGGTATGAAGTGAGGGTGCTGGTTACGCTGACAACTCAATGACAAGTTTGTAATGCACCGCGCGCCTGTCTTTATGCCTGCCGTATGTCGGGAGCGATGAACGCCACCCATGAAAAAACTTCAAAGCGAAGAGTGTCTTTGGGAGTTTGAGCATGAGTGATGATCAAAAGAGCGAAGCCCTGGCGGCCTGGTATCAGCTCCTGAACGTGCCTGAAATCCGGATGGGTGCGGAAGAGCAATATGACGAGTTGCTCAAGGCTGCCGATGAGATGGAGCGCACCGGACTCATCAACAGCGTTGAATGGCGCAAGCTGGTTCAAGAGGCGAGCGCTGCTTTTGCCAATGCGACACAAGGGTTGGGGCGCGGAACGTAGTGTTCAAACCTGGTGGTCAAACTTCGCCTGCCGGCTATTCGGCCTGTTGGGCAAACCA
Source organism: Pseudomonas sp. UYIF39 (assembly GCF_029963765.1). Taxonomy (GTDB): domain Bacteria; phylum Pseudomonadota; class Gammaproteobacteria; order Pseudomonadales; family Pseudomonadaceae; genus Aquipseudomonas. The sequence continues at coordinate 263,005 of NZ_JALBYU010000006.1, read as the reverse complement.
CTGCATGATCAGCGAACAGGCTGGATGAGCGGCGGCGGAAGGTTGCAGGTTCAAGGCGTAAATGCCGCGGGTCTTCAAGGGGTGGCCGAACGGAACGACGAGCACGCCTCGCTCGAGTGATTCGCCTGCCAGGGTCAGGTCAGTCATGGCAACCCCCAGCCCTCGCGCCGCCGCATCGAGCGCCAACTCGTCGAGGTTGAAGGGGATATGGCGGTAGTCCTCGAGTGATTGACCGCCATTGGCGTGCAGCCACCGAAACCAGTCATGCTTGTCCGCCGAGCGATGCAGCAGCGGGAAGCGCACGAGATCGGCCACCGATTCCAACGGCTGGGTCGTGCTCCCCAGGCCCGGGGCACACACCGGCACCAGCGCCTCCTCGAACAACGTCAGGCAGTCAGGATTGCGGGACGGCTCGGGCAGATAGAGAATGTAGGCGTCGCTGTCGATGGCCGGTTCCACCACTTCCGTGGCCACGGTTTCGATCGACAGCGAAACCTGCGGATGACTTCGATAGAACTCGCTCAACTTTGGCAGCAACCATCGAACCGCCAGCGACACATGCATGCGTATGCGGAAGGGTCGTTTTTGCGGTGTCAGCCGATCTTCAAGGGTTTTCAGTTGCGCCAGGATACTTCGGGCGGTCGCAAGCACCTGTTCGCCTTCCGGTGTCAGTCGAACACTGCGGCTATTCCTCACGAACATCGGCAAGTCGAAGTGGCTCTCCAACTGCTGGATTTTTCGGCTCACTGCGCTTTGGGTCAGGCACAGCTTTTGCGCCGCTTGCGTGAAGCTGCCCGAGCCTGCGACCTCGACCAGCGCCTGCAAGGCCTGGAGAGAAGGAACGTGGTGAATTTTATCCATGCGTTTTCTGAATGGCTCGATGATTTTATAACGTTGGTTGTATCACTACAGGCCTTATAGATTCTAGCTCTAGCCAGCACCGGCCGGAAATACTCATGCGATGACGTCATGTGTGGTGCTTGCAGAACGACAGGCAGATGAGGTGATGCATGACCAATGTATGTGGCTGGATTGCGCAGGCGGGGAGTTCACCCGCTCGCGTTGCTCTCAAAGGCACGCAAAAAGCCGATTGGCTGATTGTCGGTGCCGGTATCACCGGGCTGTGCGCCGCTCACACACTCGCTGGAATGCACCCTCAGGCGCGGATCGTGATTGTCGACAGACAACGGGCCGCACAGGGCGCCTCGGCGCGTAATTCAGGTTTCGTGGTGGGTCACGAACATCCGGCCAAGGATGAGCTGATCGGCAACCCGGGGTTCGCCGGTTTTGAAGTAGATACCTCGATTTCCCGTGCCGCCAGTGACGAAGTGCGCCAGCGCATTGCTCGTCTCGGTATCGAATGTGAGTTCAGGGAGTCGGGCTACTACTTCGCCGTCAACGATCCCGGCAAGTTGACCGATGTCGCAGCCAAACTGGCAACGCTACGCGCTGTCGACGCCTCTGCGCATTTTCTGGAAGGTGAACCGCTGAGCAAACAACTGGGCACCGCGCATTACCAGGCCGCGATCTGGTGCGGTAATGGCAACGCACTGCTGCAGCCCGCGAAATACGTGAAGGGCCTGCTGGAAACGCTGCCGGACACGGTGACCCTGTTTGAGAACACCGATATCACCGGCCTGGAGCGTTTGGGCAAAGGGCGTATTCGCGCCAATGGCACCGATGGAAGCATCGAGGCCAGGCAAGTCCTGGTGTGCCTGAACGCGTTCATCCCGCGCTCAGGGATAGAAGACAGCGGGACGTTCCCGATGGAACTCAGCGCGAGCCTGACACGACCACTCAGCGACGCCGAGTTCAAGTCCATCGGCGCGGTTGAGCCTTGGGGCGTGCTGTCCACTCGGCCACTGGGCGCCACGGTGCGACTGACTCCGGACCGCCGCGTGATGATCCGCAATACGGCGGAATACCGTTCTCGGGATTTATCCAACAGCGAGCTGCTGCACCGTCGTAAACACCATGTGCTCGGCTTGCAACGACGCTTCCCGTTCTTGAACGAGCAGGACATTCAATACACCTGGACCGGACACTTGAGTGCTTCGCGCACCGGGCAACCGTATTTTTCCAAGGTCGACGAAGGTGTGTTTGCGGTGGCCGGCTGCAATGGTTCGGGCGTTGCACGCGGCACCCTTTGGGGACGCTTGCTCGCCGAACTGGCATCGGGTGACAGCTCGCCCATCCTCGAATCAGTGATGCGCAGGGCCCAGCCAGGCTGGCTGCCGCCGCGGCCCTTGCTCGATATCGGTGCCATGCTTCGAATGCGCGTGGAGGCGATCAGGGCCAAAACAGAAATCTAGAAAACCCGGCGATCGAAGAATAAAAACTCATCAAACACACGGTGATTGAAAATGCGCGTCAATAACATTTCCCTGATGGTTGTGCTGACGACGTTGTCGGCAGCCACTTACGCTGACGAAGTCGTCAATATTTCAAACTGGAACGGCTACATCGCCGACGACACCTTGACCACGTTCACCAAGGAAACGGGAATCAAGGCAACGTACGACATTCACGACAGCAACGAAGTGCTGGAATCCAAACTGATGACCGGCAACACCGGCTATGACGTGGTGAGCCCTTCGAACCATTTTCTGTCCCGATTGATCAAAGCCGGGGCGGTGCAGAAACTCGACAAAAGCCAACTCCCCAACTGGAAAAACCTTGACCCGGCGCTGATGAAAAAACTCGAGGTCAATGATCCGGGCAACCAGTACGGTTATCCGTACATGTGGGGCACCGCGGGTATTGGCTACAACGTCGAGAAGATCAAGGCGATCTTCGGCAACACCGATGTCACCCATTCCTGGAATCTGTTTTTTGATGAAAACAACATTAAAAAGCTCAGCCAGTGCGGCGTCGCGATTATCGATAACCCTACGCAAATCCTGCCGATCACTCTGAATTACCTAGGGCTGCCGCCCCATAGCCATGAGCCGGCAGATTACAAGAAAGCCGAGCAGGCGCTGCTCAAAATCAGACCTTACGTCCAGTATTTCCATGCCTCCAAGTACATCAGCGACCTGGCGAACGGCAATGTCTGCGCGGTGATCGGTTTCAATGGCGACATCGTGCAGGCGGCTGCCAGCGCCAAGGAAGCCAACAACGGCATCGACATCGCCTATTCGATCCCTGACGAAGGTTCCACCTTGTGGTTCGACATGGTGGTCATGCCCAAGAGCGCGCCGCACGAGAAGAATGGCTACGCCTACATGAACTACCTGCTGACACCGCAGGTCATTGCCAACATCAGCAACAGCATCCATTACGCCAACCCCAACCTTGCGGCGGATCAGTATGTTGTTCCGGCCGTGAAGCAGGACTTGGCGATTTATCCGCCGACACGTGTGCTGGACAAGCTGTTCACCGTAGAGGAACTTCCCGCGGCCATTGCACGGTTGACTACCCGTCTTTGGACGAAGCTGAAAACCAACACATAACAACATCGACTCGGGCACTCAGGCAGTCGGTGAGAGTTCGCGGAATGTGTCCAGGTTTTATTCCAAGAGATTCTTCGTTGCATGTCATCGCCCTAACCATGGCCTACGCTTATCCCGAGATGGATATTCATCGATCAGGGTTTACTCCTGATCGACGTTCAACGGGTGCCCATAAAAAAGTCTGGGGAGAAAACGCATGTCCGCTTTGTTCCGTCGATTCAGCCGCTGCATCGCAACCGCCGTTACCGCTGCTGCGCTTGCGACGCCGGCCTTTGCGCTGGACACCGTCAAGTTCATGGCCCCGGGTTCTGTGGGGGGTGGCTATGACCAGACCGCGAGGGTTCTGGGCAAAGCCTTGATCGAGGCCAACGCGGCCAAATCCACCACCTTCGAGAACAAGGGTGGAGCAGGGGGGACGTTGGGGCTGGCGCAGTTCGCCAACAGCACCAAGGGTGATCCGAATGCGCTGCTGGTTGTCGGTGCGATCATGGTCACCGCCATTGAACAGAACAAACCGCAAATCACCTTGAAGGACGTGACGCCGATTGCTCGTCTGTTTACCGAATACAACGTGATTGCCGTTCGCAAGGAGTCTGAATTCAAAACCCTGGAGGACTTGCTGAAAGTCTTCAAGGACAAGCCGACCAGTATTTCCTGGGGCGGTGGCTCCAAGGGGTCGATCGATCACATCGGCATTGCCGAGTTGGCCGCGAAAATGGGTGTCCCGGTCAACAAGGTGAATTACGTCGCCTTCGCGGGTGGGGGGGAAGTCGTTGCTCAAGCATTGGGCGGGCAGATCAAGGTGATCACCGGTGGTTATGCCGAGCTTGGCCAATACATCAGGAACGGCCAGTTCCGAGTACTCGCCATCGGCGCGCCAGAACGCATTGAAGGCATCGATGCGCCGACCCTCAAGGAGAAAGGCTACGACGTGACCATCGGCAATTGGCGCGGTGTTTACGGTGCGGCGAATCTCACGCCCGAGCAGCGCAAAGAAGTAACCGAAGCCGTCGTGGCCGCCACTAACAGCAAAGTCTGGAAAGAAAATATCGACACCAACAAATGGTCACCCAACGTCCTGACCGGCGATGAGTTCGGCACATTCGTCGACGAAGAACATGTGCGGTTGCGTGCGATGCTGGTCGAGGTCGGGCTGGTTTCGAAATGACTCAGCCTCGCGCAATAGTCCCGGTACAACTGGCGATCGGCGCCGGAGTGATTGCCATCAGTGCCGTGTTGGCGGTCGGCGCATTCCGGTTTCCTCCCGAGATGGGGTTCGTCATCCTGGGAGCCCACGTCTATCCGTACGCTGTCGCGGTGTTCCTGGGCGTGGTCGGTCTGTTGCTGTGTTATCAGGCCGTCACCGGTGGTTTTCGCGAGCTGGCAGACCACAGCGACGAAGCTGACCAAGCACTGCCCGGCGGCAAATCCGGCGCAGCCTGGGTGACGGCGGGACTGGTGGGGGTGGCCGTGCTGATTAACCTCACCGGCTTCGTCTTAGCCGCAGGGCTGCTGTTTGCCTGTTCGGCGCGGGGGTTTGGCAGTCGTCGTCCAGTGAAGGACCTCGCTATCGGCATTGCCTTGACCCTGCCGATTTACTGGCTGTTCAACGCTGGGCTAGGGGTTTCCCTGCCGCCCCTTGTCAACGCCTGGATCTGACCCGGGCCGTAGGAGGCAAACAAGGTGGAAACTCTCGCGAACCTGGCCATTGGTTTTTCCGCTGCGCTGACACCGATCAATTTGATGTGGGGCTTTATCGGCTGTTTGCTCGGCACCGCCATTGGTGTCTTGCCGGGTATTGGACCGGCGCTGACCGTTGCGCTGCTGCTGCCGATCACCGCCAAGGTCGATCCCACGGGCGCCCTGATCATGTTCGCCGGTATCTATTACGGCGCGCAGTTTGGTGGCTCGACCACCTCTATCCTGCTCAATACGCCCGGCGAATCGTCCTCCATGGTCACGGCCCTGGAAGGCAATCTCATGGCACGCAACGGCCGGGCAGGACCGGCCCTGGCCACCGCCGCGATAGGCTCATTTGTTGCCGGCACCATCGCGACGGTGTTGCTGACGTTGTTTGCCCCTGTTGTTGCCACGCTGGCGCTCAAGTTTGGTCCTGCCGAGTATTTCGCGATTCTGGTGTTGTCCTTCACGACGGTGTCTGCGGTACTCGGCGCTTCAATGCTGCGCGGTTTTGCCTCGCTCGGGATTGGGTTGACCATCGGCTTGATCGGCCTGGACTCGACCTCGGGCATTGCCCGTTACACCTTGGCGGTGCCGGAGTTGGTGGATGGCATCGAAGTCGTGCTGGTGGCGGTCGGGTTGTTTGCCGTGGGCGAGGCCTTGTACAGCCTGCTTTATCAGAAAGAAGAAGCGTCCGGCCGGCACCGCCTGACCTCGTTGTGGATGACGCGTGCTGACTGGAAACGCTCGGTCCCGGCCTGGCTACGGGGCACGTTGATTGGTTTTCCATTCGGGTCGATTCCGGCAGGAGGCGCCGAAATTCCGACGTTCCTGTCCTATTCGGCTGAACGCAAACTGAGTAAGTACCCGAAAGAGTTTGCGGGCAGCAAGGGCGAGGGGGCGATCGAGGGGGTTGCCGGTCCCGAGGCGGCCAACAACGCAAGCGCGACGGGTTCGTTGGTGCCACTTCTGACGCTCGGCATACCGACGTCCGCCACCGCGGCAATTCTGTTGGCCGCGTTCCAGAACTACAACCTGCAACCGGGGCCGATGCTGTTCCAGACCTCAGGGGAACTGGTCTGGACCCTGGTGGCCTCGCTGTATGTCGGCAACGTGATCCTATTGGTGTTGAATCTTCCGTTGGTGGGCCTGTGGGTCAAGCTCCTGCAGATTCCCCGGCCGTATCTGAACGCCGGCATTCTGGTGTTTGCCACCATCGGCGTGTACGGCATGCGCCATTCTTCCTTCGATCTTTTGCTGATGCTGGCGATCGGTTGGGGCGGGGTGCTGATGCGTCGTTTCGATTTTCCCGTCGCCCCCGTGATCGTCGGCATGTTGCTGGGACCGATGGCTGAAAAGCAGCTGCGCAACGCCTTGTCCATCAGCGAGGGAGACTGGCTGGTGTTTGTCACGCAACCGATATCGGCCGCGTTCCTCGCGCTGACGTTGCTGGTGCTGGTAGTCCCGCACCTGCTTCACGCCCGCGGTATCAAGTTGCATGAGGACGATTGAGCGGATTGGCCAGCGCAGCCTGTCGGGAAGGCAGGCTGCACGGGTAATGCTGTTCACTTAAGCAATTTCAGGCGCGACGCATTCTTTGTAGCAGCTGCCGAAGGCTGCGTGCGGCTGCGCAGCAGTCGTGAGTCCGGCTGCCGTGGTGTACCTGACGCATCGCAATTGCTGATTTTACGACTGCTTCGCAGCCGAACGCAGGCTTCGCCAGCTGCTACAGATCGCGTTACGGCTTAAGTGAACAGCATTAGGCTGCACGGGGTGCTTTGGTTAAACCAGATTGATCGTGACGTCGATGTTGCCACGGGTCGCTTTGGAGTACGGGCACCGCTGGTGGGCGCCATCCACCACCGCCCGAGCGACAACAGGGTCCAGGCCCGGAAGGCTGACATTGAGGCGCGCCTGGAGGAAAAAGGCGTCTTCGGTCTTGCCCAGGTCCACTTCGGCATCGACGGCGACGTCGCTCGGCAGGGTCACCTTCAATGCGACAGCCGCCTTACCCATTGCACCGATGAAACAGGCCGACCAACCTGCCGCCAGAAGCTGTTCGGGATTGGTGCCACTCCCTGACGAGCCAGGCGCGGAAAGCTTGACGTCCAAACGTCCATCGTCGCTTCGCGACTCGCCGTTACGGCCTCCGGTCGTGTGGGTCTTGCCGGTGTAAAGCACGGTATCGATTTCATTGATCATGAGGTGGCTCCTGCTGGGGTATTGGGCTCTTTAGCCTGGGTTCGTCGGAGAACGCCAGGAGTGCGACGCCACCCACTTTTGCACCTTCATGTACTGCGTATGTGTCCTGATCCGGCGATTGTGTATCGCTGTGTAAAATCGCGAGGGGAAATACACGGCGATACAAATCTTCCGACCACCTGTCTGTGGTTGCAGTGAAGGGCAGGGCTTTTCCAGCGGGAGAGCACGGTTATTCGGCGTGGAAGCACACGGACTCGGTCTCGCCAACAGCCGTCGGCGAGACTGTTTTTTGGCAGCACCATCACCCTCGTTTAGGCAGCTTCCAGCCTGGCCGAATGAAATGGCAGGTGTAACCGTTGGGGTAGTGTTCGAGGTAATCCTGATGTTCCGGTTCTGCTTCCCAGAACGGGCCTGCGGGCACGATTTCAGTGACGACCTTGTCGGGCCAGAGGCCGGATGCATCAGCGTCGGCCACCGTATCCTCGGCCACCTGCTTCTGTTCATCGTTGAGATAGAAGAGTGCCGAGCGGTAGCTCATACCCACATCGTTGCCCTGACGATTCTTCGTCGTCGGGTCGTGGATCTGGAAGAAAAACTCGAGGATCTGGCGATAGCTGATCTGGTCCGGATCGAACACGATCTCGATCGCTTCCGCGTGCGTGCCATGGTTGCGGTAAGTCGCATTGGGCACATCGCCGCCCGAGTATCCCACCCGCGTGGACACTACGCCGGGGTAGCGTCTCAGCAGATCCTGCATGCCCCAGAAGCAGCCGCCGGCCAGGATAGCCGTTTCAGTTCGCGTCGTCATAGTACGGTCCCTCCCATCAGTGAATTTTGGATCAGGTATCAATGTACCTCATGTGCTTTCGCTTTTTGGCCGACAAGCGCTCACTCGGTCCGTGGCCACCGATCGGCGGAACACTTCTGGTGCGTGACAGGCTAATGGCAAATCGAAAGCAAGCGGGTGTGCTATCACCTAATTCTTATAGTGATGCCCTGATCACCAATGGACAATCAACTGGCTGGGCTCCCGATTCCTCGAGGGTCTCGATCAGGTGCTGGGCAGCCTTACGACCGATCTCGTAGTACGGCAGTTGCACCGTCGTCAACGGCGGGATGAACAGCTCAGCGATACCGATCATATTGTCGTAGCCGAGCACGGCGACATCGTCGGGGATTTTCAGGCCTCGGCCCAACAACAGCTGATAGGCACAAAACGCAATGCGGTCGTTGCCACAGATCAGAATGTCGAATTGGGGGCGACCATCAATGATGTGCCGGTCGAGGATGGCTGCGGTTTCACCATAGGCATCATGATCGGAAAGGTCGTATTGCAGGAGTGCGTCAGGCGCAAGACCGAATGCCTGACAGGCACGCAGCAAGCCTTTTTGTCGCAGGTCCCAGGCCAGGCTCTGTTTTGGTAGATTGATAAACAGAGGGCGCCGATAGCCTTGGCTCAACGCGTGATGTACGGCTCGATACTGCCCCGTTTCGTCGTCGGGCACATAACTCACCAGGCGACTGTCATCCGCCAGGCAATTGGCGAGTACCAGGGGGTTGTTCTTCAAGCGCTCGGGAATGCACACCTGGCGAAATCCCATGGCGCTGAAGATCAACCCGTCGGGACGGTGTGACAACATCAGGTCGATGTTCTGGTCGGTGGGCGGGTTGCTCAACAGGTTAAGGATGAACACATTCCAGCCCGCCTGCTGTGCGGTCTGTTCGATGGACAGCAGCAACTCGACCGCGAACGGTGTGGTCGCAGTGTCCAGCGCGAACACACCGATGGTGCGCGACTGGAGGTTGTCGCCGCGCATCCTGCGCGCCGACAGGCTCGGTACGAATTGCAGTTCATCAATGGCGCGACGTACCCGCTGAAGGGTTTCGGGGCTCAGTTTTTCCGGGTTGTTGAGCGCTCTAGAAACCGTCATCAGGGACACGCCGGCCAGCTGTGCAACGTCTTTCACTGAAGTCATGCGTGGCGAGGCCGGTCAGGTTTACGCAGAATCATGACACAGGGCCCGGGCTTCTCGCGACTCGAATGACGCTGCTCATAGCCATCCCGAGGCCAGAGGCCATGCCTTGGGAATGGAGACACGCCCGCCACTCCCGCTGGCCAGCAGCTTCACGCCCAGACTGTCGGGTCGCGGATAGAGGCGACTGCTGAGGCTGAAGCGTCCGTTTTCGTCGAACACCTCGATGGACGAGCGATCGAGGAACACACGCAATTCCAGCCGCCCTTGTGTCGGGTCTATCGCCACGCTGCGTTGACCTGTGACTTGCGCACCCGAGCGGCTGCGGTCAAGCACCAGGCGCTGCAGCAATGCATCGTAGTAAAGCAGGGTTTCTTCATGACCATCATCGCTGCAACGCAAGGCGACTCCGAGGTGGCCGTCGGTGCAGCCGAGCAGATCCAGATGCACATGGATTTCGAGCATGTCGCCATTCACTTCCGGCACCCGCCGGGTTCCCGACTCGTCCCACCAAGACGTGCCCGGCAATGGCGCTTTGCGCAGTGCGGTGAGCTCCCGTGCCGGATACACGCAAAGGCGATCGGCGCACAGTTCAAGTTCGCGCGGCAAACTGAGCATGCCGCACCAGTGATGGGCCTGGGTCGGCATCGGGCTTTCCCACATGTCGAGCCACGCCCACACAAGGCGTCGACCATCGGCGGCCAGTAGGGTTTGCGCTGCATAGAAATCATGACCGTTATCCAGCTCGATAAAAGGCCCGCCCGTGAAGTGCCATTCGCTGTCGAGTCGGCCCACTTGGTAACCAGTCTGGTACTTGTTGAGCCGATCGTAACCCTGAGGTTGCATGCCCTGGGGGGAGTACAGCAGCACATCGCGTCCATTCAGTCGGAACAGATCCGGGCACTCCCACATATAGCCATCGCCTGCGCTGCCGCTGGACACATAGTCGAGGAACTCCCAGCTATGCAGATCCGTGGAACGGTACAGCGGGACCAACGGCACATCACCCTGACGTGCGCCGGCAATCAGGTACCAGCAGTCATCCTCCTGCCATACCTTGGGGTCACGAAAGTGCATGATCGTGTCTTGCGGCGCGGTCTCGATGACGGCGCCATGCTTGACGAACCGGATGCCGTCGACACTGGTGGCCAGGCACTGGACCTGACGGATGTGGCGTTCGTCACCCACGTCCGCCAACCAGGTGTGCCCGGTGTAGATCAGGGCCAGGGTATCTCCACACACCACCGCGCTACCGGAAAAACAACCGTCACGGTCGAATTCATCGCCAGGCGCCAACGCAATGGGCAGATGCTGCCAATGGACCAGATCGGCACTCTTGGCATGCCCCCAATACATCGGGCCCCATTTCGCTTCAAAGGGGTAGTGTTGATAAAAAACGTGATATTCGCCACGAAAGTACACCACCCCGTTAGGGTCGTTCATCCAGCCCGCGGGAGGGGCAAGATGATAGCCGGGCCGATAATCGTCGATGATGCGAGACAGACCATCACTCAGCGCACACTGCGCAAGGTCAAGGGCGCAAGACATTGGTTCGTTCATAGGATTCAAATACACAGTCATAGGGCGCTTGCTCGTGCCGAGCGCAGAGAGACGCTGTCCGGAAGGGTTTCAATGGCTTGTGGGTGGCGCCTCAAGGCCGCGCCGTCGGCGTCGAACAGGTGCAGGTTGTCGATGTCCAGCTGCAGCTCAACCCGATCGCCCGCTTGCCATCCGGCGCTGACTTCGCAACGACAGATCAGTGGCTCGTCTTGACCTGTATCGAGATGCACATAGGTTTCGCTGCCCAGGTATTCGACCGCGGTAACGACGACACCAGCGGCACCATCCGCCGCCTTGAGCGACACATGCTCCGGGCGAATCCCCAGGCTAAGTTGCGTGCCCGTCGCCAGGTTCGAGCTGTCGAAGGGCAGGGGCGTGATACCCCATACGAGGGTATCGACCAGGCTGGTTTCGCCTGGTGTCTGCAGGCGCGCCGGCAGAAAATTCATTCTGGGCGAACCGAGAAAACCGGCGACAAAGCGACTGGCCGGGCGCTCATAGAGTTCGCGTGGTGAGCCGACCTGTTCTACGCGCCCGCCGTTGAGCACGACAATTTTGTCGGCCAGGGTCATCGCTTCAACCTGATCGTGGGTGACGTAGATCATGGTCGAGCCCAGCCGAGCATGCAGCCGGGCGATTTCGTTGCGCATCTGCACCCGCAGCGATGCATCCAGGTTGGAGAGCGGCTCATCGAACAACAAAATGTCCGGTTCCCGCGCCATGGCTCTGCCCATGGCCACACGCTGACGCTGCCCACCGGACAGTTCCTTTGGCTTGCGTTGCAGCAGTTTGTCCAATTGCAGGATCTGCGCAGTTTTCAGCACGCGCTCGCGCAGGCTGGTCTTTTCAGTCTTGGCCAGTTTGAGACCAAAACTGATGTTGTCGTAGACGCTCATGTGCGGGTATAGCGCATAAGACTGAAACACCATGCCGACGCCACGCTCGCGCGGTTCCAGGTCGTTGACCCGACGCCCGTCGATCACCAAGTTACCGCCGCAGATCGAATCCAGTCCGGCGATCAGTCGCAGCAGGGTCGACTTTCCGCAGCCCGAAGGGCCGACGAACACCACGAATTCACCCGCCGCGATTTCCAGGTTGACGTCGCGAAGAATCCGCATGCCGCCCAGTTGTTTGTTCACATTGTCCAGTTTCAATTTGATCACGATGCTGTTCCTTGTCTTTGTTGGGCATCAACCCTTTAACGCGCCGGCAGTGAGACCGGAAACGATTCGGCGCTGGAAGATCAGCACCAGAATCACCAGTGGGACGGTGACCACCACCGAGGCGGCCATCAACAACCCCCAAGGCAACTCATGAGGGCTGCCGCCGGAAATCAAGGCGATGGCGACCGGCACCGTGCGTTGGGTGTCGGTGAGGGTGAAGGTCAGGGCAAACAGGAACTCGTTCCATGCTGCGATAAAGGCCAATAAGCCAGTGGTGACCAGTGCGGGCCAGAGCAGCGGCAACAGCACTCGGGTCAGCGTGACCCAGGGCGAGGCGCCATCCATGATTGCCGCTTCTTCCAGTTCATGGGGCAGTTGCCCCATGAACGTGGTCAGCACCCAGACGGTGAAGGGCAGGGTGAAAATCGTGTAGCTCAGGATCAATGCCCAGGACGTGTTGTACAGGCCCAGGGCGCGGATCACTTCGAACAGCCCCGACAGCACCGCGACCTGAGGAAACATCGACACGCCAAGGACCATCATCAAGACCGTGCCACGCCCACGGAACTTCACCCGGCCCAAGGCATAGGCGGCAGTCAGACTGAGGAATAGCGCCAGCGTCACCACGCACAGTGCAACCACCAGCGAGTTGCCGATCGCCCGCAGGAATGAGGCTTGATTGAGCACCGCCGCGTAATTGGAGAAGTCGGGGTTTTCGATCCAGTAGCTCACCTCGAACAAGGCGCTGGACGGCTTCAGCGAAGTCACGATGGCGTAGTAGAAGGGGAAAACCGCATACAGCAGCAACACTCCGATCAGACACCAGAATCCGAGGCGCAACAGCGCTTTTTTCAGTAGGCGTAGGTTCATGACCGGACCTCCAGTTGACGGCGTCCGAGGTAGAGATAAAGCATGGCGATTACCGCAACCACTAAAAACAACAACGTCGAGGCCGCACTGCCGTAACCAACGTCCTGGAACTCCACCAGGTGCTGGCGGGCATACACCGACATGCTCATGGTGCTCGATGAGTTCGAGGTCAGCACATAGATGACGTCGAAAACCCGCAGGGAGTCGAGGATGCGGAAGATCGCCGCCACCAGCAGTGCGGGCATGAGCAGGGGAAGCGTGACACGCCAGAACACCTTCAGCGGATGAATGCCATCGACCCTGGCGGCTTCGTAGCAATCACTCGGCAACATCTGCAAGGCCGCCAGCATCAGCAGCGTGACAAAAGGGACGGTCTTCCAGACGTCGACGATGATCACTGCCCACATCGACAGATACGCATCTGCCGTCCAGGCCAGAGGGGTGTCAATCAGGCCGAGGCTCAGCATCAGGTGATTGATGATGCCGAACTGGTCGTTAAGCATCCATGACCAGATCTTCGCCGAGACAATGGTCGGAATCGCCCACGGAATCAGAATCAACGCACGCACCAGAGAACGGCCGGTGAACTTGATGTTTAGCAGCAACGCCACCAGCAGTCCCAGTACGACTTCCAGTCCCACCGACACCACGGTGAAATGCAAGGTGTTGCGCACGGCGTTCCACCATTGAGGATCGACCAGGATGCCCGACCAGCTGGAACCGTTGTGGAACAGATAATTGCTCAAACCTATGAAGGTTCCGCCACCGGTGTCTGCCAGGTTGGCGTCGGTCAGGCTGAACCAGAATGTTCGCAGTAGCGGCCAGGCCGCCACCAGGGCCAGACACAGCAACATCGGTGTCAGAAACAGCCAGGCAGCGCGTACTCGACGACGTTGTACGAGCGTTTCCCTGGTGAGCAGGAGCTCGTCACAGGGGGCATGGGTAGTAGAGACAGACATGGTGATTTCCTTCCTTGTGGCTTACCAGTTCCGGCGTTTGATGCGCGTGAGTTCGCTTTCCAGTTCGGCCAGCGCCTGATCGACAGGCAACTCGCCCGCCAGCACGCCATGCACTCGATCGAAGAACGCATTGGAGACCCGTGGATAGCGATCGGCGGTTATTGATGCGGGGCGCATGACCCCATCGTTGAGAATGCTGTGCAGCTGACTGTAATAAGGCATTGCCGCAAGCAGTTCGGGATCTTGATAGAGCGACTCGATAACCGGGTTATAGGCACCTATCAGGGCACGATGTTTTTGCTCTTGGGCACTGCTCAGATAGCTCACCAGCTCTGCGGCAAGTTTTGGATGGGCGCTGTAACGCGACACCGCCAGACCCCAGCCACCGAGGGTGGATGCATGGGTGCCGGTCTTGCCGCCACGGGGCAGGGGAGCAACCCCAACCTTGTCTTTTACGGCACTGTCCTGGCTTTGCACCAGGGCCCAGACATAAGGCCAGTTACGCATGAACAGCGCATTTCCCGATTGGAATACGCCACGGCCTTCTTCCTCGGTGTAATTGAGTACGCCACGCGGGGAGATGTCTCCTACCCAGCTTTTCGCCAGGGCCAAAGCCGTTCTTGAGGCCTGACTGTTGACCACGATGTCACCTCGTGGATTGACCAGTCCGCCTTCCGGTTGGCTGCTGATCCACTCCAGCGCATTACACGTCAGACCCTCGTAGGCGCGCCCCTGAAAGATGTAACCCCACGCATTGGGGTTCCCGGCAGTGCGCTCGGCCTGTTGTACATCTTTGGCGGTAGCGGTCATTTCCTCCCAAGTCTGGGGGACTTGCTTGTTGTATTTCTCGAGCAAGTCCTTGCGGTAATACAGCAAGCCCGAGTCGGTGAACCACGGCATCGACACCAGCCGTCCGTTCACCGTGGCGTTATCCACCTGTGCCTGGAAATAGCCTTGGGTCGCGTTGGCGGGAAGCACCTCGCGCAGGTCCATCAGGTGTTTGGCGAGCATCCCTGGCCACACCATATCGATTTGAATGATGTCGATGTCGGCGGACTGCGCACTGAGGATCTGTTGGTAGAACGACAACCGCTCGGTCGCCGAGTTAGGCGTGGAAACCACCTCGACGTTGTTGCCGGTTTGTTTCGACCACGCCTCGACTGCCTCCTTGCAGAGTTGTAACTCCGCACCCACCGCACCACACGAGATCGTCAAATTGGCTGCGCTCGAGAGGGATGGAAGCCCGGCACAGAGGGTGAGCAGTGCTGCTGGAAGGAGAGATTTCAGCTGTTTCATAGAGCCCCCTTTATTTTTGTTTTTAGAAAAGTTAACGTTAACACCGCCAAATGTAGCAGCGTATTTGCGATGAGGCATCCTTTTTTTCGTTGATTACGACAATTCATAACTCACGAAAAATGGCCGGTCGCGGAAACAAAACAATAAAAACAGAACAGGGAAATCCACATGCAGAAAGCACCAGGCTGGCTACTCGCAGGCGTGCTCGGCACATCGGCGGCAACCTCTCAGGCCGCGACTCTGGAAGAACGCATGGCCGCGTTTGAAGCCCGTACTAGCGCAGCGGAAAAGCGTGCAGCCGCAGCCGAACAGCAAACCCAGGCACTCGCCAGGGAATTGCAGCAAATCAAACTCGCAGCTCCCGCCTTGCAGCCCGCTGCGTCTACTGCCGCAGCCATTTCGGCGCCTGCTTTGGACACCCGACTGGCAAAACTCGAAGCCCGTCAGCAAAGCATGGAAAAACAGGGCAGCAGCGGACACCTCACTGACGGCTTCAGCTTCAAGGGTTATGCCCGTTCCGGATTGCTGATTAACGATGGACTGGGTGGCGGTCGTGGCGGCCCGTATACAACCCCTGCAGGTTCAGTCGGTGGTGCAGTCGGGCGACTCGGCAACGAAGACGACACCTACATGCGCATAGATCTGTCGAAAGAAACCTATGCGCAGAATGGCACCCGTTCCAAATTCACGGTGTCCATCGCCGATGGTGTGGAAAGCTCCAATGACTGGACGGCCGACGAGAGCAACCTGAACGTGCGTCAGGTCTTTACCGAACTCGATCATCTCGCCGCCTTCAAGGGCAACTCAGTGTTCGAGAACTCCACCTTGTGGGCAGGCAAACGATTCGATAGGGATAACTTCGATATCCACTGGCTGGACTCCGACGTGGTCTATCTGGCCGGCACCGGAGGTGGTATCTATGATGTGCAGATGAACAAGAACTGGCGCTCGAATTACTCTTTGATCGGTCGTAACTACGGGGATTTCAGTGAGGGCGGTATCAACGCCGATGTGGAAAGCTACATCCTGACCTCAAACCAGTTCTTCGACGGTGGTCAATGGCAGTGGATGTTCAACGCCATTGGCTCAAAGAAAAACGACATTGGCACTCGCCGCAATGAAGCAGGGCTGACGCCTGCGGACTCCGGCTTGCACAGCATGATCGCCAATCATCAGAAAAACTTTTTCGGCAGGGAAGGCTTCTTCAAGACGGCGCTGCTCTACGGGCAAGGGCTGGGGGCAGAGGTCAAGAATGTCGGCTCGGATGGTGAGCTGATTGACGATGCCCGCGCTCTACGTCTGGCACTTTACGGCGAGACCCCCATTGCGCCTGGTTGGCGCATCGGCCCAAGCTTGTTGGCCGAACAAAGCAAGGATAGATACGTCAAGGGTGACAATTACCGCTGGATGACCCTGAACATGCGTTTGGCCAATGCAATCAACAGCAATTTCGAGATGGCCTACGAAATGAGCTGGCAAACCATGAATCTCGACCCCAAGGGCTATCTACAACGTAATGCGGTTGACGGTAACTTTTGGAAATTCACTGTCGCCCCAACATTCAAGCCTGACGTTGGAGACCTTCTCACACGTCCCGAATTACGAGTGTTCGCAAGTTTCATGAACTGGTCTTCGGATCTGGACAGATACAGTTCCACAGACAACTTCGGCAAGACAGACTTCAGCGACGGAGGTGTGTGGCAATACGGGATACAAATGGAAACCTGGTTTTAATACTTGAACGCGTCCGGCCAACCCGCCTTCAGCGCGTTTGCCGGCGGTAGGGACACCGTAGCCTGGCTAACCGGCGTCCCCTTCGTTAAACAAAAATCAGAACTTGAACGCTTGTCGGCCTACCAGCAACCAGTGGCCTTTCTGTTTTTGCCAAATCTGGAAGTTCTCGATTTCCGTCGGAACCACTTCGGTGCCTTTGAGCGCTTGTGCCGAGAAGTGATGGCGGACCAACGCTACATCACCCGATACGGTGATGGTCTGGTTCTGCATCTCTAACGTTTTGAACGCGCTTTTGCCTGTTTCGATATCGGCGATGAAATCTTTTTTGTCCTGGATCTTCCCGCTGGAATGCCCGTAGGTCAGGTTCTCGGCGGTCAGCGCTTTCAGATCAGCAATGTTCTTGTGCAACATGGCCTGCGTCAGATGATCGACAGCTTGCGCAACATCTTTGTCCGCGGAAACAGGAGCGGCGGCTACGTAGCCACTGAAGAGGCACAAGAATCCAATCAGCAGTTTCACTTTTTTCATAGGTGTTTCCTTGTTGTTGTGGGTCGTCGGAGCGAAAGTGAAAATATCACTTATCGGTCGTCGTACAACCTAGCATACGGCCGAGAAAAAAACGAACGTGCGTTGAGGGCTTGTCTCGAGGTTTAAGGGCGTAACGGTGTTCAAAAAAAATCGATAACACCGCCAACGGTTTTGCATATTGCGGGGTGTGGTCAGCGCGACTCGCCACTACAATGCGATCTGTAGTAACTCATCATTTATAGGGATATTGGCCAGTGGATGACAACAGAAGACCCATCAAGACGCGCTCTGCGGGCTGGGCAAAACACATCACCGACATTCTGGTGAAAAGAGACATTTCCCCCAATCAGATCTCCGTCGCCAGCATTGCCTTCGCGTTCGCCGGCGTCGTGGCGCTCAATATCGATAGTGGTGTCATTGGATCGATCTGCTGCGCGATCGGCATTCAGTTGCGCCTGCTGTGCAATCTCTTCGATGGGATGGTGGCGATAGAAGGCGGCAAGAAGTCCGATATCGGCAGTCTCTACAACGAATTCCCGGACCGGATAGCCGACAGCTTGCTGATCGTTGGGCTGGGGTATGCCATTGGGCAATCCGACCTCGGATGGTTTGCTGCCCTGGCCGCTGCCCTTACTGCTTATGTCAGGGTGTTCGGCGGCTCGATTGGCCTCAAGCAGACCTTCATCGGCCCTATGGCCAAGCAGCATCGAATGGCCGTGATGACCGCAGGACTGCTGCTGAATGCCGTCGAAGCATCCGTTTACGGCACTCACTACGGACTGTTGATCGCGCTGGCTGTCATCGCCATTGGCTCAATCGCAACCTGCGTCACGCGAACGCTGGCGATCGCCAAGCAGCTGAAGGGGGCCGACCATGTGGATCAGTAATGCGCTGATTTCTGTTCTTCGACTGGTTATTGGCGTCACGGCCAGATGGGAGAGCCCACCGGACCTCTCGCGTCAGCGAATCTATTTCGCCAATCACACCAGTCACATGGACACCTTGGCCATCATTGCGGCCCTGCCGCCCGAGGCCAGGTTAAATGTGAAGCCGATCGCCGCTGCCGATTACTGGGGAAAGAACCGTTTTCTGTCGTACATCTCCCAGAAAGGTCTGAATGCCGTATTGATTGACCGTAAACCGGCGCCTGGTAAAAACGCGCTGGAGCCCATTTTCGATGTGGTGCAGGCAGGTCATTCGATCATCTTCTTTCCGGAAGGCACTCGCTCATCCGAGGCACTGCCCGGGGAATTCAAATCAGGTCTTTTCCGGCTGGCCGAGACCTTCCCCGATGTCGATCTGGTGCCGATCTACCTGGAAAACCTTCATCGCTCCATGCCCAAAGGCAAACACGTCCCTCTGCCGATCATCTGCACGATCCGTATCGGCAATCCGATGCAAAGGATTGCTGGCGAGGACAAACAGGTGTTTCTGGAACGCGCGCGTAACGCCATTGTGGGGCTGTCGAAATGAGTCTTGAAGCAAAGTTTTTGTGGTTCTTTTTTGGATTGGCCTGCTTGCTGGCGATTGCGTCGCTCGCCGGTCGATTGCTGGCCCGGCGGGCCAAAACGGAAGGCGCTGTCTCGACCATCGAAAACCTCAATCAGCGCGTGAATGCCTGGTGGGGAATGGTCATCATCTTCTTCGTTTCCTACCTGCTGGGCGGCAATGCAACGGTCGTCCTGTTCGGATTCATCTCACTGTTCGCGCTCAGGGAGTTCATCACCCTGACGCCGACCAGACGGGGTGACCATAACGCCCTGTTCTCGGCGTTTTTCATCCTGATCCCGCTGCAATACATTCTGATCGGTACTCACTGGTATTCGATGTTTACGCTGCTGATTCCGGTGTATTCATTCCTGCTGTTGCCGGCGATTGCGGTGCTGAGTCAGGACACTGACGGCTTCCTGGAAAGGACGGCAAAAATCCAGTGGGGCGTGATGATCTGCATTTATTGCATCAGCCATGCGCCCGCGCTTTTGCTTTTGGATCTGGAAGGATTCACGGGCCAAAACGCGCTGCTGCTGTTCTATCTGGTGTTCGTCGTTCAGTTGAGTGACGTGTTGCAGTACGTGTTCGGCAAGCTCTTCGGCAAACACAAGGTCGCGCCGCTGGTGAGTCCGTCAAAAACGGTGGAAGGTCTGGTCGGTGGCGGCCTGTCCGCAACGCTGATTGGCGGCTGCATGTTCTGGATGACCCCCTTCAGCTTCTGGCAGTCACTGATGATGTCGTTCGTCATCGTGGTGATGGGCTTCCTCGGTGGCCTGGTCATGTCGGCGATCAAGCGCAGTTTGAGCGCCAAGGACTGGGGCACCATGATCAAAGGTCACGGCGGCATGCTCGACCGGATGGACTCGATTTGCTTCGCAGCGCCGATCTTCTTTCACCTGACGCGATACTTCTTCTCTGCTGCCTGATTCGGGCGCCCTCAAAACCGAAAAAACATACCGCATGTCGTAAAGACATGCGCGTATGGGTACTTCGCTTCATTAACCACTCGTGCCAGCCGATAACCTTTTCAGCAAACCAATCCGCAGTTGGCTTCACGCCACTGACAAACGTGCTAAGAGAGGATCCACAGAGTGTCCATAAAATTACGTTTGATTCTGCTGATTGGCACCGGGCTGATTACCGCGTTGATCATGAGTCTGGTCAGTTACCTGGGAAACACCCAGATGGCTGAGGCGGTGAATGACAACGAGGTCAGTATGGCCGTGCTGCGCAATCACCTCGAAGCCGACATGATGCACGACGCGTTACGCGCCGACGTGCTGTCCGCGATGCTGGTCGGGTTGGGCAAAAGCACCAGCAGCAAAGCCGAGGTGCGCACCTCCATCGAGGAACATGCGGCGCATTTTCGTGAAATGCTCGGTGAAAACCTCAAGCTGCCGGTCAACGACACCCTTAAAGCGGGCCTGAACAAGATCAAGCCCAGCCTCGATACCTACATCAGCGTAGCCGAACGCATCGTCGCACTGGCGCTGGAAAATCCGGAGGCCGCGCAGCAACAACTGGGCAGTTTCAGTAGCGTATTCAGCCAGCTGGAAGATCAGATGGCCGCCCTCAGCGAACTGATCGAAACCAACACCCAACAGACCAGTGTCGGCACTCAGAAAGTCATCAGTAACGCCAACTTCACCCTCGGCGGCGTCCTGATCGCCAGCCTGTTATTGCTGCTGGCCCAGGGGCGCTCGGTGATGCTGAGCATCATGGGGCCGTTGCAGACCGCCAGCCGCATCGCCGACAGGATCGCCCATGGCAACCTGAGCGAATCGATTGTCGAGCCCACTCACAACGACGAAGCGAGCGCCCTGATTCGCAGCCTCGCGACCATGCAACGTGACCTGCGCGGCATGATCGAAGTCGTGCGCAGCAACGCCCACGGCGTGAGCGGCATGAGTGAGCAATTGAGTAGTGGCTGCCACGAAGTGGCCGGCAGCAGCCAGCAGCAAAGCGTAGCCGCCAGCACCATGGCAGCGGCGGCCAGCGAAATGACCGCGAGCATCGAGGAAATTACCCGGCACGCCGAGCGTGCGCTGAACATGGCCAATCAGGCCGAGGCACTGGCCAAGGATGGCGGTCGTGTGATCCATCAGGTGGTCAACGACATGGACGGTATTGCGCGTTCGGCGCAGCAATCGGCCCAGGTGATCCGCACGCTGGACAAGGAGTCCGAAGGGATTTTCAGCATCATCCAGGTGATCAAGGGCATCGCCGATCAAACCAACCTGCTGGCGCTCAACGCCGCGATCGAAGCCGCTCGCGCCGGTGAGCAGGGACGTGGATTTGCCGTGGTGGCCGACGAGGTGCGCAGCCTGGCGGGACGGACCAGTGCCTCCACCCAGGAAATTGCCACGATGGTGTCGCGCATCCAGCAAAGCACCCGCGAGGCGGTGACCAGCATGGAGGCGGGCGTGGCGCAGGTCGACAAAGGCATGGCCGTGACCGCTGACGTCGAGCGCGCCATCCGCGAAATCCTCGACGCCACGTTGAACACCACTCAGCTAGTCAACGACATCACCCGCACCATCGGTGAGCAGAGCCTGGCCAGCAATGAAATCGCCCATCAGGTCGAAATGATTGCCGGCATGTCCGAAGGCAACAGCAAGGTCATTGGCCGGACTGCTTCGACCACCGATGAACTGTCCACCCTGGCAGGCAAGCTGTCGCAGTCGGTGGATCGGTTTCGGCTTTGATGCTTTAGAGGTACTTATCCGTCACGGCGCCTTCCGAGGCGCTGGACACCGTCTTCGCGTACTTGGCCAACACCCCGCGTTTGTACTTGGATTCCGGGCGCACCCAGCGGGTTTTACGCTCGGCCAGTTCGGCGTCGGAAACATCGACCGTAATCTGCCGTGTTTCGGCGTCGATGGTGATCTTGTCGCCGTCTTCAATCAGCGCGATCGGCCCGCCATCAAACGCTTCGGGCGTGATATGGCCCACCACAAAACCGTGTGAACCGCCGGAGAAGCGGCCGTCGGTGATGAGCGCAACGTCCTTGCCCAGCCCTTTGCCCATCACCGCCGAAGTCGGCGAGAGCATTTCGCGCATGCCCGGGCCGCCCTTGGGGCCTTCGTAGCGAATCACGATCACGTCGCCGGCTTTCACTTCGCCGTTGAGGATACCGGCCAGCGCGCCTTCCTCGCCGTGATACACACGAGCCGTGCCTTCAAAGCGCAAGCCTTCCTTGCCGGTGATCTTGGCCACAGCGCCAGTGGGCGAAAGGTTGCCGCGCAGCACCACTAAATGGGAGTCCTTTTTGATGGGGTGGTCGAAGGGCAGGATCACGTCCTGACCTTCGGGGTAATCGGGTACGTTTTCCAGGTTTTCGGCCAGGGTTTTGCCGGTGACCGTCAGCGCATCGCCATGCAGCATGCCGGCGGCGAGCATGCGCTTCATCAGTGGCTGGATGCCGCCGATGGCCACCAGTTCACTCATCATGTATTGACCGCTGGGGCGCAGGTCGGCCACCACCGGAGACACCTTGCCCAACTCGACGAAATCATCCAGCGTGAGTTCGACATCCACGGCATGCGCCATGGCCAGGAGGTGCAGCACGGCATTGGTCGAACCGGCGAGGGCGATCACCACCCGAATCGCATTTTCAAAGGCCTTGCGGGTCATGATGTCGCGCGGTTTGATGTCTTGTTTGAGCAGCTCCATGACCTGCTGACCAGCGCGAAAACTGTCCGAAGCCTTGTCGCTACCGACGGCGTCCTGAGAGCTGGAACCGGGCAAGCTCATGCCCAGCGCCTCAATCGCGGATGCCATGGTGTTGGCCGTGTACATACCGCCGCAGGAGCCTGGGCCTGGAATCGCCACTTCCTCGATTTGCTTGACCTGAATCTCGCTGATATCCCCCCGCGCGTGCTGACCCACGGCCTCGAACACAGAGATGATATCGGTGTGGCCAGCGCCCGGCCGGATGGTGCCGCCATACACGAAAATGGAAGGGCGATTCAGCCGCGCCATGCCGATCAGGCAGCCCGGCATGTTCTTGTCACAACCACCCACGGTGACCAGACCGTCAAAGCCTTCGCAGCCGGCCACCACTTCAATGGAATCGGCGATCACTTCCCGCGACACCAGCGAATACTTCATACCTTCAGTGCCGTTGGCGATGCCGTCGGAAATGGTGATGGTGTTGAAAATGACACCCTTGGCGCCGGCGGCATTCGCGCCTTTTTCGGCTTCAATCGCAAGCTTGTCGATGTGCATGTTGCAGGGCGTGACCATCGCCCACGTGGAGGCGATGCCGATCTGCGGTTTCTTGAAGTCCTCGTCCGTGAAACCCACTGCGCGCAGCATGGATCGTCCCGGCGCGCGTTCCACGCCGTCGACCACTTGGGAGGAATATTTGCGCAAATCGTCTTTGTCGCTCATGACTGCTCCTCACAGGCTCGTCTATAAAATCACGATGAGTATAGTGGGCTCAGCGCCCGTGCCCGGACTATCAAGTCGGGAACAGACGCGCGGGTTTGCCGTGTCGTGATATTCTTCGCCCCAACTTGCTACGACCTATTCAGTTTGTGCGTCCTTGAGACGCGCCAACAGAATCACTGTCGCTCAAGTAGCTGAAGCCAATAATGATAAAAAGTCAGTTCAGTAGGGACATATAAACTGAGGTCGATGCATAAATCGGCCTTGTGTGCCCACCCTCCAATCCTGATCAGTGCGCAACCCACAGCATGCTGCCTGCATGCCGTGAACCAGGGGGCCTCATGCATGAGGATGGAAGGGCGGATGGCGTTTTATCATAGGTGCTACACATGTTTAAAAAAATGAACACGGCCCTGCTGGGGCTGGCTTTGTCGATGGGGATCGCGTCCGCGCATGCGGAAGAGGCGAAGAAAGTCGATGTGCTGCTCATTGGCGGCGGCATCATGAGCGCGACCCTCGGTGTCTGGCTCAATGAGCTGGAACCGGGTATGTCGATGGAAATGGTCGAGCGCCTCGACGGCGTCGCCCTGGAAAGCTCCAACGGCTGGAACAACGCCGGTACCGGTCACTCCGCCCTGGCCGAGTTGAACTACACCCCGGAAGACGATAAAGGCAACGTTCAGATCCCGAAAGCCGTTGAAATCAACGAAGCCTTTCAGATCTCCCGTCAGTTCTGGGCCTGGCAGGTCCAGCAAGGCGTGCTGAAGAACCCGCGTTCGTTCATCAACTCCACGCCGCACATGAGCTTTGTGTGGGGCGATGACAACATCAAGTTCCTGAAGAAGCGCTACGAAGCCCTGCAAGCGAGCCCGCTGTTCGCCGGCATGCAGTACTCCGAAGACCCGGCTGTGATCAAGAAGTGGGTTCCGCTGATGATGGAAGGGCGTGACCCGAACCAAAAAGTCGCGGCCACCTGGAGCCCGATCGGTACCGATATGAACTTTGGCGAGATCACCCGCCAGTTCGTCGCGCACCTGCAAACCACGCCGAAGTTCGACTTGAAGCTGTCTAGCGAAGTGCAAGACATCACCAAGAACGCAGACGGCAGCTGGCGCGTCAGCTACAAAAACCTGAAAGACGGCACCAAAACCGAAACCGACGCCAAGTTCGTGTTCATTGGCGCGGGCGGCGGTGCACTGCACCTGCTGCAGAAGTCCGGCATTCCTGAAGCCAAGGAATACGCAGGCTTCCCGGTTGGCGGCTCGTTCCTCGTGACCGAAAACCCGACCATCGCCGAGCAACACCTGGCCAAGGCCTACGGCAAAGCCTCCGTTGGCGCACCGCCAATGTCGGTTCCGCACCTGGACACCCGTGTTCTGGACGGCAAGCGCGTCATTCTGTTTGGCCCATTCGCGACCTTCAGCACCAAGTTCCTGAAAGAAGGCTCGTACCTGGACCTGCTGACCACCACCACCACGCACAACGTGTGGCCAATGACCAAAGTCGGCATCAAGGAATACCCGCTGGTCGAGTACCTCGCCGGCCAACTGATGCTGTCTGACGAAGACCGCCTCAACGCCCTGAAAGAATACTTCCCGAACGCCAAAGCCGAAGACTGGCGCCTGTGGCAAGCCGGCCAGCGCGTGCAAATCATCAAGCGTGATGAAGCCGCTGGCGGCGTGCTGAAGTTGGGTACCGAGATCGTTGCCTCGCAAGACGGCACCATCGCGGGTCTGCTGGGCGCATCGCCGGGCGCTTCGACGGCTGCGCCGATCATGCTGACCGTGCTGCAGAAAGTGTTCAAGGACAAGGTTGCTTCCCCAGCCTGGCAGGAGAAGCTGCACCAGATCGTGCCGAGCTATGGCACTCAGTTGAATGGCAGCCCTGAGAAGGTGGCTGAGGAGTGGGCTTACACCGCCAAGGTGTTGCAACTGACTCCGCCGCCGGTGATGGGTCAGGTGGTGGCTCCGGCTGCTCCGGCTGCTCCGGCTGCTCCGGCTAAGGCGCCAAAAGCTAATGCTGCTACTGATATGGCTCTGTAACTAGACGCCCAATCAAAAGCCCACTGAACCGGTGACGGTCAGTGGGCTTTTTTGTGTCCGGAATTCGATCTTGCAGATTACGAAATGCTAAGGCTGACGAGTTTTTTTGTGGCGAGGGGGCTTGCCCCCGTTGGGCTGCGAAGCGGCCCCAGAAACGTAAACGATCACTCAACGTCGTACATTAATTTCAAGCTTTTTATCCAATCATTCGGAGCGCTGTATCTTGCGTAATAAATTTCCCTTTCTGCTGCGCTTAAATTTGTGAAAAACGGTGAGAAGTAGCTCTCGTTATAGTATCCCTGAGCGCCTTGCATATCGCCTCCCCACCAAGAAGGGTTGTACCCCTCAAACGCTATCCAGGGTGGCGGAACGGCCAGTTTCTCAAGCTTAATGATGTTTAGAAATTCCACGCTGTTCGTAACCATCTGGATTGTTGTGGTGTTAAATTCACCGTCGGATCTGAAATAGATCAGGTGGTTGTTTTCTCGGATGTCGGAATAACGTTTTACGGGAAGGTCGTTGAATAGTTTTTCAGTCTTGAACCTGAAATTCGATTCGACAAGTGCCGAAAACTTATGAGCGTCTTCATTGCCGATTAAGAAAGCAGAGTAATAGGCCGAGATACCGATATCGTCCAAATATACCACTTGCGGATAGTCGGTCAGAGACCGAGGGAGACGGGATAGAGGCTCAGCAAAAACCGATTTCAACTCTGGTATGGAGTAGCCGGCAACTTGCTCTTCCTGGCCACGTCTTACGAAAGTTTTTATTCGACTGAAAATACTCATTCCCTATCCTCGATCCATTTTTGAGCGTTGACAACTAGGCGTGGTGCTCTGCTACCCAAGCATCCGGGTAGGGTTCCGAGTCCTCTGGACCGCCTCTGTTTATCACGATATAGCAGCTATAAAGCTTGCAATAAACCATCCATGATCATTCCCGAAAATGTTGTCTCTACCGGTCCGATAAGAAACACAGGTCCCAGGCCCTCCCATTGAACCGTTACCGTTCCGCCATCACATTCAACCTCAACGGAGTTGTCTAACAAACCACGACGAATTCCGTTAACAGCGGCGCCACAAGAGCAGGAACCTGAACCGAGTGGAATACCACCCCAGCGCTCCCAGATGCGCAACCGAATGTGCTTTCGGTTAATGATCTGGACGAAATGCACGTTCGTCCTGAGGGGGAATAGGGGATTGGTTTCGATTGTCGGTCCGATTGTCGCTATATCAATGGCCGTTAGATCGTCCACAAAATAGGTGCAGTGCGGATTTCCCATGCTGCAAGCTATTGGGCTACCAGCAAGTGGCAAAACAGCAGTGTCCCGTTCCAGCGACAGAGGAATGTCCGACCAGCCGAAAAGTGGCTCCCCCATGTTGACGGAAATTGCGCCGGTTGAAGCTCGTTCGCAAGTGAGTAGGCCGCGGTTGGTTCGGAGTGCTATCGAAGTAATATTTGATTCGCGCATCAGCATATCCGCGGCGCCCCGCGTTGCACTGCCACAAGCATCCAGCGTGGAGCCATCTGCATTCCAAAACATCAAACGCGCATCTGCATCATCGCAATCGAGCACCACCGCGAGTTGATTGAACCCGACGCCTCGGTTCCGATCACCCATTCGCCGAGCCAGGGTACTTGTCATTGGATTGGCCGCGTTTCGCGAGTCCACAATGACGAAGTCATCGCCATTGGCGTGCATCTTATGAAAACTCAGCGGCATAAATAGATCCTGGCGGAATTGATGTTTAAAGGCGATCTAGCCCCAGTTCGGTGTTCTGATCCGTATTTTCCCGCGCTATCTGCATCTGTAATGCACACAGCCGCCGGCTCACAATAACGGCACGCTCCGCAGTCGCGGCAACCGCTGCACCGCAAACTCATAATGTAGGAGGCCCAATGGGCAAGATGGCGATTTTCCTGGGTGGATTTCTGGTGTTGACCATTTTGATTGGTGCCCTGGCCACGATCTCTCCCACTTAATCCTTCCTGCGATCAGACATCCTCCCGCCAGCGCCGCGCCTGAACGACCAACGCCGGCGCGAAGTGCAGCACCACCATCCGCACCAGGTGATGGGTCAGGATGAACACCACGTTCAGCCCGCCACTGAAGGAGACGAGGGCGATGGTTTCGATGGCGCCAGGCATGTACGCCAGCCACAGCGACAAGGGATCGCTGCCCAGTACCCGTCCGGCCACTGCGGCAAACGCCGCTGCGATCAGCAGCATCAGGGCGACGGCCATCAGTCCGGCCCGTCCGTGGCGGATAAGGTCTGCGAGGCTGATGTCTTTGAATTTCGAGCCGATCAGCACGCCGAGGAGGACCACGGCGGTGTCGACACTCCATGACGGCAGGTGGAAGGCCTGGAGATAGCCCAGCTTGAGGTAGACGCCGGTGACGACGATCGCGGTGAGCATGAACGGTGCTGGAACGCCGACACGCAACAGCAAGCGGCCGAGCAACAGGCACAAGGCGATCAGTAACAGCAGGGTCAGCGCGGTACTCGTAAGCAGCGGGCTGCTCTCGGCAAGTGCCACGTCGGTCTGTCCGGGAATGCAAAAGCTGACCAGCACGGTGATCGATAACAGTCGCACCAAGTGCACGACGATCACCTTGCTGGAAGCGCGCTCGGACTCGAGCAAATCGAACACGGCGGCGAGTGCGCCCGGATACACGGCTAACAGGGAGTCCTTCGGGTTCCATCCCGAGACTCTGAGCAGCCACAAACCGGCCACGGCGCTCTGGACCGTCAGGCCCAGCAGCATGAAGCCCAGGCTCGGCAACATGGCGGCCGCCGTTTGGCTATTCCACGACGTGAACATCAGACCGGTCGCGATCCCCAATACGATTTGCACGTAGCCAAGGCTGAAGGGCAGCGTGGGGGAAAAACGCAAGTTGCTGGCGATCAACGCGGTGGCGAGTATCGAACCGAGCAACAGGCCATGGGGGATACCAGCGTATTGCAGCGCGGTGCCGACGCCGGTGGCGATCAGCAAACACAGTAGGGTTTTCATGGTTTGATGAGTCTTCCTTGATTCGTGTTGAATCCAACGCTTGCATCCGGGCCACGCACGTTTTCCCATCTGACGGTGTGAGGCGTCAAGTGACAAAAAGCACAACGCCTCCACAGTGGGAGGCGTTGCAGTTTCAGCGATACCGCTCGTGTTACTTAACGTCGAAGCGATCCAGGTCCATCACTTTGGCCCAGGCGGCTACGAAGTCTTTAACGAACTTTTCCTGCGCATCAGCGGTTGCATAGACTTCCGCCAACGCTCGCAACTGCGCATTCGAGCCGAAGACGAGGTCGACGCGAGTGCCTGTCCACTTCACTTCGCCGGTTTTGCGATCGCGCCCTTCAAACTCCTCGTTAGCCTCCGACACCGGTTTCCATTCCACGCCCATATCCAGCAGGTTCTTGAAGAAGTCGTTGGTCAACGCCTCCGGCTGCTTGGTGAATACACCGTGCTTGGTTTGTCCGACGTTGGTGTTCAGCACGCGCATGCCGCCAATGAGCGCGGTCATTTCTGGCGCGGTGAGGCTCAGCAGTTGCGCCTTGTCGATCAACAGCTGCTCGGCCGCTACGCTGTATCTGCCTTTGAGGTAGTTGCGGAAGCCATCGGCGATGGGTTCGAGGAAGCCGAAAGACTCCACGTCCGTTTGCTCTTG
The DNA here is from genome assembly GCF_029963765.1 of Pseudomonas sp. UYIF39. Lineage (GTDB taxonomy): Bacteria > Pseudomonadota > Gammaproteobacteria > Pseudomonadales > Pseudomonadaceae > Aquipseudomonas. The sequence goes on along the minus strand of NZ_JALBYU010000006.1, from coordinate 233,999 downwards.
GGAGGCGTCCATCCGTCCTGGTGTGAACGGTACCGTCACGGGTTGACCGGCATTTTTCGCCGCCTGTTCGACGCCCGCGTTACCGGCCAGCACGATCAGGTCTGCCAGCGAGATCTTCTTGCCGCTGCTGTTGAACTCGCTCTGGATACCCTCGAGTTTCGCCAGCACGCTCGCCAGTTGGTCAGGCTGGTTGGCCTGCCAGAACTTCTGCGGGGCCAGACGCAAACGCCCACCGTTGGCGCCGCCGCGTTTGTCGGAGCCCCGGAAAGTCGAAGCCGCCGCCCAAGCCGTTGATACCAGCTGCGAGACGGTCAGGCCCGAGGCCAGGAGTTTGCTCTTGAGTGCGGCGACATCACTGTCGTTGACCAAAGGATGGTCGACCTCTGGAATCGGATCTTGCCAAATCAGCTCTTCGCTCGGCATTTCCGGGCCGAGGTAACGGGAGAGGGGACCCATGTCGCGGTGGATCAGCTTGAACCAGGCGCGGGCGAACGCGTCGGCCAACTGGTCGGGATTGGCCAGGAAGCGCCGGGAAATCGGTTCGTAGATCGGGTCGAATCGCAGCGACAGGTCGGTGGTCAGCATGGTCGGATTACGACGTTTGGACGGGTCGTGGGCATCCGGAATGATGCCGGCACCGGCGTTGTTTTTCGGTATCCATTGGTTCGCACCGGCCGGGCTTTTACTCAGCTCCCACTCGAAGCCGAACAGATTTTCCAGATAGTTGTTGCTCCACCGGGTAGGCGTGGTGGTCCAGGTCACCTCCAGGCCGCTGGTGATGGTGTCCGGGCCTTTGCCGGTGCCGAAGCTGTTCTTCCAGCCAAAGCCCTGCGCTTCGAGGCCAGCGGCTTCGGGCTCGGCGCCGACATTGTCGGCAGGTCCGGCGCCGTGGGTCTTGCCGAAGGCGTGGCCGCCGGCGATCAGCGCCACGGTTTCTTCATCATTCATCGCCATGCGCGCGAAGGTTTCGCGGATGTCCTTCCCTGCAGCGACCGGGTCGGGGTTACCTTCCGGGCCTTCCGGGTTCACGTAGATCAGGCCCATTTGCACGGCGGCGAGCGGGTTCTCCAGGAAGCGCCCCTGGTCGGTGCGGCTCTCCTCATTTTCCCCCGGCTCAGCAACGAGTGGGCCTTCGCCGGGCTCTTGCATGGGCTCGTTTTTTTTGCCGTAGCGGGTGTCGCCGCCCAGCCACTTGTTTTCCGAGCCCCAGTAGACGTCTTCATCTGGTTCCCAAACGTCCGGACGACCGCCGGAAAAGCCGAAAGTCTTGAAGCCCATGGACTCCAGCGCGACGTTGCCGGTAAGGACGATCAGATCTGCCCAGGAAATTTTGCGGCCATATTTTTGCTTGATCGGCCAGAGCAGCCGGCGTGCCTTGTCGAGGCTGACGTTGTCTGGCCAACTGTTGAGCGGCGCGAAGCGTTGCTGGCCGGAACCGGCGCCACCACGACCGTCACCGGTGCGGTACGTACCGGCGGCGTGCCAGGCCATGCGAATGAAAAGTGGCCCGTAGTGACCGAAGTCCGCCGGCCACCAGTCCTGGGAATCGGTCATCAACGCAGTCAGGTCTCTTTTGACCGCTTCAAAGTCCAGGCTTTTGAAGGCTTCGGCGTAGTTGAAGTCCTCGTCCATGGGGTCGGACAGGGACGAGTGCTGATGGAGGATTTTCAGATTCAGTTGGTTCGGCCACCAGTCGCGGTTTGTCGTGCCACCGCCAGCGGCGCCAATGAACGGGCATTTCGATTCGTTTGACATGTGTGAGCTACCTTTGGTCGTATTCATCCGGCTATCCGGCCCAACGTGGGCGTTAAACAGCAACGGGCGAAACCAATGACACAGGCTGCAGGGCCAGCAGTTTGATCAACTGATTGTTTTGATCACAGGGGAATTCTGAACAGCGGCAATCGAGTTGCCTGCACGGTGGCCTACGGCAGGTTTAGTCAGGTTTCTGACCCATTCCTATCTCCTTATCAGCTCTTGACCGGCCAGCTTATGGTGCCGGCGCTCGAACAAGGTTAGACCCCAGTTGGGAAGTCAGCTAATAGGGGGAGTATTGGGTCGTGATAGGCTGAGTCTTTTACTAGTATCCGAGAAGGCTCCGCGTCTATTTGAAGCATAGACGCGGGAAAGCCGTTACTTACGCACATTCTTGGATGGATCCAAACCATGCACCTCACCTACCGTCCCGTCAGCGCTGAAGATGTCCTGACGATTTGCGACTTTCCCCAAAATCCCCAAGAGCTGTTTTTTATGTTCCCGAAGGCGCAGTACCCGCTGACGGTGGATCAACTGCAGGCATCGATTGCTCAACGTTCCGACTCAACGGTGGTTGAGGCGGACGGTTCTGTTATGGGCTTTGCTAACTTTTACAGGTTTGAGCGCGACGGCGTTTGCGCGATAGGCAATGTGATCGTGTCGCCCAAGGCTCGGGGGAAAGGGGTCGCGAAGTTTTTGCTGCAGACGATGGTGGGGCTCGCGTTTGAACGTCATCGGGCACGCGAGGTGCAGCTGTCGTGCTTCAACGAGAACACGGCGGGGTTGCTTCTGTATCCGCAGCTCGGGTTTGTGCCGTATGGGGTTGAGGAGCGGTTGGCGCCGGACGGGCGTCGTGTGGCGCTGATAAACATGCGGTTGCTCACCGAAGTCAAAAGCATGGGAATCCCATGTGCATAGATAATGCTTGTCCTGTCGTGCTGCGAAACAAGAGTTACGAGCGCTTCTGGAAGAGCCTGGTGGAGGATCGTGAATTAGACTAAACACCGGACGTCCAACGGTGGGAGTGACAACGGTGGCGGGACTCCGATGGACTCGCTGATCACGGCCGCAGCGCAGGCGCTGGCGGCGGGTGATCCGCTCGGCGCGCTGAACCGGGTCGCGTTGCGCGACGATGCGCCGGCGCTGGCGTTGCGCGGGATTGCGATGGCGCAACTCGGCGATCTGGTGCGAGCCAAGGCGCTGGTGCAGAGGGCGGCGCGGGCCTTCGGGCCGAAGGAGGTCTTGGCTCGAGCGCGCTGTGTGGTTGCCGAGGCCGAGATCGCGCTGGCCTCCCGGGAGTTGGGCTGGCCGGTGAAGGCACTCGAGTCGGCGCGGGTGACGCTTGAGGCGCACGGCGATCGAGTGAACGCCGCTCATGCGCGGTATTTGCAGATTCGGCGTTTGCTGCTGATCGGGCATCTCGAAGAGGCCGACGTGCTGCTCGCCGAGCTTGACCCTGCGCCATTGCCGCCGGCATTGCGTGCCGCCCACGAACTGGTCGTGGCCGGGATCGCGATGCGACGACTCGAGACGAACAAGGCGCGGTCTGCACTCACAAGAGCCGAGCACGCCGCGCGCGACGCCGATATTCCTGCGCTGACGGCCGAGGTGGAAAACGCTGCCCTTGTCCTGAACACGCCCGTCGCGCGTTTGATTGCCCATGGCGAAGAACGGCCGCTGTTGCTAGATGAGGTTGAAGCGTTGCTGGCGTCCACGTCGCTGGTCGTGGACGCCTGTCGCTACGTCGTGCGTGGCGCCGGCATGTCGGTTTCCCTCGCCACACGCCCGGTCTTGTTCGCCCTCGCACGGGCACTGGCCGAAGCGTGGCCGGGCGACGTGTCGAGGGAAACGCTGATTACCCAGGCCTTTCGTTTGAAGCACGCCGATGAGTCCCTTCGCGCGCGGTTGAGAGTCGAAGTCGGGCGACTGCGCGCGGCGCTGAAACCCTTGGCCGGCGTCACTGCAACCCAACGTGGTTTTGCGCTGGTGTCGCTGGTTGCCTCTGACGTCGTGGTGCTGGCGCAACACGTCGAAGAGAAGCACGCGGGGGTGTTCGCTTTCCTCGTCGACGGTGAGTCGTGGTCGAGCTCGGCCCTGGCACTGGCCCTCGGTGCCAGCCAGCGGACGGTGCAACGGGCACTCGAAGAACTGGCCCGCGCGGGCAAAGTGCAGTCGTTCGGTCGCGGCCGGGCACGTCGCTGGATGACCCCGCCGGTGCCGGGTTTCGCGACGACCTTGTTACTCCCGGTGCCGCTGCCGGGTGACTAGGATGAACGCCACACCCCCGTAACGAGGAATGCCAACATGAAACAGTCAGCAGCCAAAATCGTTCGTGAATATGGACCCTTTGCCGGTGTCGACAAGGTGCATGGCGTCACCTGGGACGGCCAGCACGTGTGGTTTGCCACCGGCGACAAACTCAACGCGCTGGACCCTGCGAGCGGCAAGACACTGCGTTCAATCGATGTCGCCGCCCATGCCGGAACCGCCTTCGACGGCCAGCACCTGTTCCAGATCGCCGAGGATCGCATCCAGAAAATTGACCCGGAGACCGGCCGTGTACTCGCGACTATTCCAGCGCCTGGCGGCAGTGACTCAGGGCTGACGTGGGCGGAAGGGACGCTGTGGGTCGGCGAGTATCGGGATCGCAAGATCCATCAGATCGATCCCGAGACCGGCGCGATTCTGCGCACCCTTGAATCCAACCGCTTTGTCACCGGGGTGACCTGGGTCGAGGGACAGCTGTGGCATGGCACCTGGGAAGAAGACGAGAGTGAGTTACGCCATATCGATTCGACCACCGGTGAGGTGCTGGAGAGTGTGAAACTGCCGGCCGGCGTCGGGGTGTCGGGGCTTGAATCGGACGGCGCCGAGCAGTTTTTCTGCGGCGGCGGTGGCAGTGGAAAGGTGAGGGCGGTGCGGCGCCCTAAATAAGGCGCCTCTCAATCACTTACTGCGCGCCAAACAACATCGTCCAATAAACCCCCTCATCACTGCGCGCGTCCGCCGCATAGGCCGCACCCACCTGGGTAAACACCGGGTTCATCAGGTTGGCGCAATGCCCGGGGCTGGCCAGCCAGCCCGACATGGCCTTGCTCGGTGAGCCCTGGCCGGCAGCGATGTTCTCGCCGATCTGCCGGCCACGGAAACCAGCTGCTCTGGCCCGGTCTGCGGGCATTTCACCGTCGGGGTCCTGGTGGGCGAAGTAGTTGCCGTAGGCCATCGCTTTGCTGTGTCCTTGCGCCGCAGCGCCCAAGGCTGCATTCCAGGCCAATGGCCGTGCGGCAGCGAAGCGCTGACGACCGCAGAGGCGCGACTTTGAGCGGGCCACATTGACCTGTGCCAGTAATGCTTTGCTGACGGCTCGCGAATCACCTATGCGACTGTCAAGCACAGGCTGCGCCAGCACCACCTGCCACTCACTCCGGGCGCGACTGACGCCAATGTCGGCATATTGGGTATCGAGCAACGCCCCGCAGTAATCGCTCTGGAGCATGTCGAAGGCCTCATCGGCATCCTGCGCACCGACCACACGAATAGTGCGCACGCTCACCGCCTGATAGCCGGACGCTTTCAATCGATCGCGCACACCGCCGCCATAGCCGATCGGCAAGGCCAGGTTCGATTTCAATGCCAGCGGCGATAACGCTCGACCCGCGCGCCCCGAGCAGCGATCGGGGTGAGCGCGGTAGTCGTTGATGGCTTCCACCAACTGCCTTTCGGCACCGGCATGGGCGGGGTTGGCGAACAGGGAAAACAGAGGAATGAAACAGAGCGAGGCAACGCGAACGGACAGGAGGGTTTGGCGCATGGATAGACAGCTCTGAGCGGGCAAGTGGGTTTCTTAGCTCCGCTAAGACTGGCGCTTCAACACATGGTTCACGGGCCAAATAGACATATTTGCGCTGGGCGCAGTGCGTCTGCCAAAGAGGACATGGAGGTGTCGTATGATGGGTTCTTTTTACCCGTCACAAGGATTCACCCATGCCGTTAAGCAAACGCGATCAGGCGCACATCGAGCGTCGTCTGATTGCCACCCTGACCGAGGCGTGTGAGACGGCCAAAGTGGAAATCGTCGGGTTCTGCTGGCTGACCCACGAGATCGATTACGACCTATTTCCCTCCAGTCTGCGGGTCATCTGGGTCTTCGATACGCAGGCCAATAAGGAACAGGCGCTGGCCAGTGGGCAGGGCGAGCGCATGGTCGAGTTGACCGCCAATGCGTTAAACGAAGCGGATGTTCCCGTCAGCCCGGTATCGGCCCATGTGCAGTTCGATTCTGAAGAAGAATGTCAGCGCACCCATGCCGGGAACTGGCAGCAACGCTTGTCGCGCCCGCTTACTTCGAAAACTTCCTCGCCCCGGCCACGCAAAGGATCACCGCGACGGTAACCCCCAGCATGCCGATGCTGACGTGCTCGTGAAGCAGCGTGGCCGCCAGCGCCAAGCCAAAAAACGGCTGCAGCAGTTGCAGCTGGCCGACGGCGGCAATCCCCCCTTGGGCCAGCCCTCGGTACCAGAATACGAAACCGATCAGCATGCTGAAGATCGATACGTACGCCAGGCTGAGCCACGCGGATGGGGTGATTCCCGAGAACGAAGCAGGGGCCATGAACCAGGTCAACGGGATCATAACGGGCAGCGACAGCAGCAATGCCCACGAGATGACCTGCCAGCCTCCCAGTGTTCTTGAAAGCTTTGCGCCTTCTGCATACCCCAGCCCGCAGGCGAGGATGGCCAGCAGCATGAGCATGTCGCCGGTCGGGGAAGCGGTCAGGCCTTGCGAGACGGCAAATCCCACGACCAACGCGCTGCCCAGTACCGAGAAGAACCAGAACACCGGCCGTGGACGCTCCCCGCCGCGCAGCACGCCGAACACCGCTGTAGCAAGCGGCAACAGGCCAACGAAGACGATGGAATGCGCCGACGTCACGTACTGCAGCGCCAGCGCCGTCAATAGCGGAAACCCTACTACAACGCCCATTGCCACGATCGCCAAGGGTAGAAGCTGACGCTTGGCGGGACGTTGTTCTTTAAACAGCACCAGCATGCAAAGCGCCAGGAGCCCGGCAATCGTCGCTCGGGCAACGGTCAGGAAAACCGGGTCGAATTCCAGCACGGCCAACCGTGTCGCCGGCAGCGAGCCGCTGAAAATCAGCACGCCGATAAATCCGTTGAGCCATCCGCTCGCGGTCTTTTCCGTCATTGGGTTTTGCAGGGTCCGTTCCATTTGAGGGCACTCTGAATTTGCAGAGATCCATCGTATGATCGACGATCACTACAATCAAAAAATTGTCATGGATACATCTCGACATGCCTCGCTCACGGTACAAGTCATTAGTGGATGCTTTTGCGGCTGACATCCGGTCAGGCCGATTGTTGCCGGGCACGCGCTTGCCGACGCATCGCCAACTGGCGGCAACCGAAGGGCTGGCGCTGGTGACCGCCAGTCGGGTCTACGCTGAGCTCGAAGCCATGGGTCTGGTCAGCGGCGAGACGGGGCGCGGCACGTTCGTGCGGGAGACGTCGTTGCCGCCGGGTTTGGGTATCGACCAGAAAAAAGTTGCCGTGGGCATGACCGACCTCAACTTCAACTATCCCTCGCTGCCAGGGCAGGCAGAACTCTTGCGAAATGCACTGCGCCAGCTCGCCTCCGGCGGTGATCTGGAATCCTTGTTGCGCTACCAGCCACACGCCGGGCGCCTGCATGAGCGCGCCTCGGTGGCGCGGCATTTGCTCGCCCGAGGGCTGACAGTGGATGCCGAGCAAGTGTTAATGGTCAGTGGTGCTCAGCATGGGCTGGCCGTGACGATGATGGCGCTGCTGCAACCCGGTGATGTGATAGCAGCGGATGCGCTGACCTATTCAGGATTCATCGTGCTGGCCGAAGCCTTGCACCTTGAAATCGTGCCCATTCCCGTGACCGAACAAGGGCCTGATCTGGAGGCGCTGGACAGTCTGTGCCGGAGTCGCCGCGTGCGGGCGGTGTACTCGATGCCGACGCTGCACAATCCGCTGGGATGGGTGATGAGTTCCGGTCAGCGCGATTCGCTGGTGACAATTGCGCGCAGGCATGACTTGCTCATCATCGAGGACGCCGCGTATGCCTTCCTTGCCGAGGATCCGCCTGCACCGATAGCGCAACTCGCACCCGAGCGAACCGTTTACGTTTCAGGGCTCTCCAAGAGTGTGGCCACTGGGCTGCGCGTAGGTTTCGTCGCCGCCCCGGCCGAAAAAGTGCCCGCGCTTGAGCGAACGATCAGGGCGACCACCTGGAATACCCCCGGCGTGCTGACGGCGATCGCGAGCACGTGGCTCGACGATGGCACCGTCATGCAACTGGAAGCTGAAAAACGTCAGGATGCGCAGGCCAGACAAACCATGGCCGTAGAAGTGCTGGCGGGCCTTCCGTGTATTCGCCACCCGGCGTCCTATTTTCTTTGGCTGCCTTTGTCTGAAGATGCAAGGGCTGATCAGATCGTCGCGGCGCTGCTGCGTGAAAAAGTGGCGGTTTCAACCGCTGAGCCTTTTGCGACTTCTGCTCATGTACCGCATGCGATTCGCTTGGCGCTGGGGTCGGCGGAGATGGGCGCACTGCGTGAGGCGCTGGAAAAAGTGAAGTGGGTGATTGGTGCTTATTCATAGTTCGAAGTCGCCCACCGCCATCTATATTGAAAGATCCAGTCCGCTGCAGGTGATGCAAGCGCCCTGACGGATGGCGAATTCATCGAGCAAAAAGGACTGGTCAATACGCTCACGGAGGGCAATCTTTTTAATCCAGCATTTTCAATCAGGAGATCATCATGACCCAGATCGAAAAAGTACTGTACACCGCCAAAGTCCACACCACGGGTGGGCGGGACGGCGCATCACGCAGTGATGATGGACGTCTCGAAGTCAAGCTTTCGTCCCCTGGCACCAAGGGCGACGGCACCAATCCGGAGCAGTTGTTCGCCACCGGGTGGTCAGCCTGCTTCATCGGTGCGATGCAGGTCGCTGCCGGCAAAATGAAGGTCACGCTCCCGCCTGACCTGGCCATTGACGCCGAAGTTGACCTGGGCACCAACACAGGCGGTTACCTTCTGCAGGCTCGCCTCAACATCAGCCTGCCAGGGATGGATCGCGAAACGGCCCGGGCGCTGGTGGATGAAGGGCACAAGCTGTGTCCGTATTCCAAAGCGACGCGGGGCAACATCAACGTCGAAATCAACCTGGTCTGAGCCGGACCGGTTACGCAATTTGGGCAAGGCATCGCAAGGGTGAAACTTAGGTTTCGCCCTTGCGATTTGGCTTACGTGCCCAATGCTTTCTCTGACCGGCTGGTAAAGCGTCTTCGGTGACCGATAAGCGCAAACTCATCACTCATCGTGACCCTCAACTGAGGTAATGAAGATGAAGCACCTATTCGCGGTCGCTTTAGCGACCCTCGCGCTTTGCGTCTCGGCCCTCGCCAGCGCCGCTCCCGCCGCCAATCCCCAGGCCATTCAACCCTTCCACGTCAATGTTGCGGACAAGGACCTCACCGATCTGCGCAACCGTATCGCCGCGACCCGCTGGCCGGACAAAGAGACGGTTTCCGATCGATCACAGGGCGCACAGCTGGAACAACTACAGGCGCTGGTTCGCTACTGGGGCACGGACTACGACTGGCGCAAGGCCGAGGCGCAGCTCAATAATCTGGCGCAGTACGTGACCACCCTCGACGGGGTCGAGATCCACTTTATCTGGGTGCGTTCCCCCCACCCGAACGCGCTGCCGATGATCATGACCCATGGTTGGCCAGGCTCGGTGTTCGAGTTCATCAAGGTCGTCGGTCCGCTCACCGATCCGCCCGCCCACGGGGGCAATGCGGCAGATGCCTTCGATGTGGTAATTCCGTCCATTCCTGGCTACGGCTTCTCCGGCAAACCGAGTGGTATCGGTTGGGATCCGGACCACATCGCGCGGGTCTGGGCCCAGCTGATGCAGCGCCTCGAGTACAGCCATTACGTGGCCCAGGGTGGCGACTGGGGCGCGCCCATTACCAGCGCGATGGCGCGCCAGGCGCCGGCCGGGTTGCGCGGCATTCACCTTAACCTGCCCGCCACGATACCGGCGGAAGCGAGCGCGGCGCTCGCTGTCGGCGGACCGGCACCGGAGGGATTTTCCGAGAAGGAACGCGCGACCTACGACGCCGTCGCCACGCTAGTCAAACAGGGAAACCTGGCGTACAGCACGATGATGGCCGCGCGGCCGCAGATGATCGGTTACGGCGCGACGGATTCACCGGCCTTCCTCGCCGCGCTCATGCTCGTGCATCCAGGCTTTGCCCGTTGGACATACGGCGCCGACCCCCAACAGTCGCCGACAAAGGATGAAGTGCTGGATGACATCACGCTCTACTGGCTGACGAATAGCGCCGCCTCGGCAGCCAGGCTCTATTGGGAAAATATGGGGCGAAGCCCTCTGTCTTCGGCCGCACAGAAGACCACCGAGATTTCGTTGCCGGTGGCCGTTACGGTGTTTCCAGAGGATGTCTACTGCCCGCCAGAAACATGGGCCCGGCGCGCCTATCGCAACCTGATCTACTTTCACCAGGCCGACAAGGGCGGCCACTTCGCGGCTTGGGAACAGCCACAACTTTTTACCGAGGAACTTCGCGCGGCGTTCCGATCGCTGCGCTAAGTCGCGAGACGCGCACTTCGCAGAAGCATTTGTCTTCTCGGCGTGGCGGGCACCGCCACTTACAAACCATCGCCCAACACCTTGAGGTACTCGGGGCTCTCGGATATTGAGTTGTGCCCCGTACCCGGTATGACCTTCAGCGACGCCACCCCATCGGCGAAATGCGTGAATAGCCGCTCGGTGCTGGAGCGCGGTATCACTTCGTCGTGCTCCGCTGCGATCAAGAGCGTCGGCACCGTGATGTGGGCGGCGTACTTCCAGGATTCAAAGGTGTCCTTGAGCAACCACTTCACGGGGAAGATGGGGAACTGCCGGGCGGCGAGTTCTTCAACACTGTTGTAAGGCGTGATCAGCACCAGACGCGCCGCCGGACGTTGGCTGGCGAGGCGCACGGCGACGCCCGAGCCCAGGCTGCGACCGACCACCGTAATGTGTGGATGGGTGGCGTAGACCAGGTCAAACAAGGTCATGGCGTCGCGCGAGATCATCTCCTCGGAGGGCGACCCGGAACTGCCACCGTAGCCTCGGTAGTGCAGCAAGTAGAGGGCGTGATCGGCAAAGGCTGCAGAAAACGAAGGCAGGCTCCGGGAGACGTCCTCGGCATTTCCACCGAAATAGATCAACGCGTTCGGCCCCTCGTGCGGCCTGACGGATACCAGCACCTGCGCGTCGTCGACGGACAGCGTGAGCAGCGTTTCCGAGGTGCCGACAGCGCGGGGTTGCGGGAAGTAGATGAGGGCGCGCTGGAACACAAACAGCGCAGCGCACAGCGCCAGATACACAACGGCGACGATGACGACTATTGACCCCAGGATTCGTGGCATTCGGCTAACTTTAGTGGGCGGCATTGACGGCTCTGGCCTGAAGACAGCTATCGCTTGATCGCTGTCAGAGTGTAGTAGACCGATCGCGGACAATTCCATGAGCCACACTGATGGGTACACGCGTCGAAAAATACTCACGCTGGCGGCCGGTGTTTCGGCGGTTTTCACCTTCGATCCGGCATTTGCAGCATCCACGCCGTCGACCGAAACAGGAGGCAAGAACATGCTGACCCGGGCCATTCCATCCAGCGCCGAACTCTTACCGATCGTTGGGCTGGGCACGTATCGCGGTTTTGATGTCGAGCCTTCAAGCCCCGCCTACAAGCAGCTGCCTGCTGTGCTGCGCGCGTTGTTCGAGAAGGGCGGGAAGGTGATCGACAGTTCGCCGATGTACGGTCGCGCCGAACTGACGACCGGTGAATTGCTGTCGATTCATGAACCGCGCTCGCCAGCCTTTCTGGCCACCAAGGTGTGGACCCGTGGCCGCGAAGAAGGCATCGCGCAGATGGAACAGTCCTTCAAACTGCTGCAGACCGACCAGATCGACCTGATGCAGATTCACAACTTGCTGGACTGGAAAACCCATTTGCCCACGCTGCGTAAATGGAAGGAAGAAGGGCGCATCCGCTACATCGGCATCACCCATTACACGGCGTCGGCGTATGACGAGGTGGAAGCGGTACTCAAGGCCGAACCGTTGGACTTTTTGCAGATCAACTATGCCCTGGACGATCGCGGCGTCGAGAAACGCATCCTGCCGCTGTGTCGCGAGCGAGGCGTGGCGGTGATCTGCAATCGGCCCTTCGGCGGCGGCGATTTGCTCGCCCGCTTGAAGGACAAACCGTTACCGCGCTGGGCTGCGGATGTGAGGGTCAATAGCTGGGCGCAACTGGCGCTCAAGTTCCTGTTGACGCATTCGGCGGTGACCTGCGTCATCCCCGGCACTGGCAACCCGCGTTACATGGCGGAAAACGCCGGTGCCGGTTTCGGTCCGATGCTGACGGGGGCGCAGCGCGAGCAGTTGATCGACGTGGTGGGGTAGGCGAGCTTTCGAGGCCTGTCAGGTGTTGTCCGGCGTCTGGCGAAACCGCTCCGGGATGGCCTCCGCAAACGGATAAAACGAAAACCAGGGCCTGGCTTCGTCGATGACCCGCTGGACGGACGGTCTGTTCATCAACCTTTCGAAATAGGCTTTCAAGTGACCGTAGTCGTTGGGAAACGGCTCGAGCGTACTGGCATAGAAAAGTGCCGGGGCCGCGGCGCAATCGGCCAGGCTGAAATCTGCACTGGCGAGCCAGATTCTGGAGGCCAATTGGTGGTCGAGCATGCCGTACGTCGTCTGCAGTGTGGAACGTTCTCTGCTCAAATCGCCGTGAGCGCCGCGTAGGCGATCAAGCACAATCTGTTGCAGCGGCGCCTGTAGATAGTGGTCGCAGACACGGTCCCACAGACGGACCTCCAGCGCGGTGTCCCAATCGCTGGGAACGAGTGGATGTTCACCGGCATAAAATCGGTCCAGGTATTCGATGATGATCGTGGTCTCTGCCACGTTGCGCTGGCCAGCGTGGTCGCGGATGACCGGGAACTTGCCGAGCGGCCACAGCGCTTGCAGTTCTGCTCTGTCTGCATCGTTGGCGAGATCGATGATCCGCTTCTCGAATTCGACAGCGTTTTCGTAGAGCGCGATGAGCACTTTGTGGCAGAACGACGACAGCGGATGGTAGTAAAGAGTCAGCGACATCTCTCAGCTCCTCGAAAGGCAAGTGACCCCCATCATCATAGTCGTCGTCCGGGACTGTTAAGTACGCGGTGCTAGACTTTCAGGGTGGGATGGATGATCGAACAACCTGATCCGGCGGTGCGATGGTGAGAACGCTGGAGGTATGACATGACGACTCAACTGCTGGCTAAAGAACACATCAACGTGGTGGTCCGCAATTATGTAGAAGGCATGGTGTTCGCTGATGAAGCCTTGCTGCGACAGGCCTTTCATCCTTCTTGCCGCATCATTGGCCATTACGAAGAAAAGCTTGAATGGGCATCCCTGGAGGAATTTATCAGCGCGATCAAGGCGGAGGGGCCGGCAGCCAAAGAGGTCAAACCGTTTTGGGAAGTACTCAGCGTCGATGTCACGGGCGATGCCGCCGCGGTAAAAGTTACTGATGAATATCTCGGCATGCGATTTACCGATTACCTGTCGCTACTAAACATCAATTACCGCTGGATGATTGTGAACAAGCTGTATTACCTGAACGAATAGCGCGTGAGCCCGGGAGCCAAAAAGCTCCCGGGCATCGTTATGCAATCAGCGCCGATCCAGCCACACCGTCTGGGCATTGCAGAATTCGCGCACGCCAAAATGCGAGAGCTCACGGCCAAACCCGCTTTTCTTCACGCCGCCGAAGGTGACACGCGGATCGGAGGCGCAATAACCATTGATGAACACACCACCGGTTTCCAATTCTCCGGCCATCTGTTCGGCAAGCTCGACGTTGCGTGTGTAAATGGTTGAGGCGAGGCCGAACTCACTGTCATTCGCCAGTTCCAGTGCATGCGCCGCATCGCGCGCCGTGATGATCGAGGCCACCGGGCCGAACAGCTCCTGTTTGAACGAGGTCATCTGGTCGGTGACATCACCGAAGACCGTGGGCTCATAAAAATTGCCAGGGCCTTCAGCCTTCTTGCCGCCCATCAGCAACGTCGCGCCTTCTTCCAGGGTGTCGCGCACCTGTTGATCCAGTTCATCACGCAGATCAAAGCGGGCCATCGGACCGATGTAGGTGTTGGCGGCCAGTGGATCACCGACCACCAGTTTTTGCGTGGCTTCGACGAACTTGCGCGTGAATTCCTCGACGATGCCTTGCTCGACGATGAAGCGTTTGGCCGCCGCGCAAACTTGCCCGGTGTTCTGATATCGGCCAATCACGGCGGCTTTGACCGCTTCGTCGAGATCGGCATCGTTGAGCACGATGAAGGGATCGGAGCCGCCCAGTTCCAGCACGCACTTCTTCAATGCCGCACCGGCTTGAGCGCCGATGGCCATACCGGCTCGCACGCTGCCGGTGAGGGTGACTGCCGCGATGCGTGGATCGGCGATTGCGGTGGAGACGCCGTCCGGCGTGACATTGATAACCTCGAAGACACCTTCGGGGAAGTCGGCTTGCTTGAAGGCCTCCCGCAACAGATAGGCACTGCCCATCACGTTGGGCGCATGTTTGAGCACGTAGGTGTTGCCGGCGATCAACGCTGGAACGGCGCCGCGCAGGACCTGCCAGATCGGGAAGTTCCACGGCATTACCGCGAGAATCGGGCCGAGCGGGCGATATTCAATGCGAGCCTTGCCGCCTTCAACCAGCGTCGGTTCAGCGCTCAACATCGCCGGGCCGTGTTCGGCGTACCACTCGCAGAGCTGCGCGCACTTTTCGATTTCGCCGCGCGCCTGAGTGATCGGCTTGCCCATTTCCAGGGTGATCATGTTCGCCATCGCGGCGGCGTTGTCGCGCAATGCCTGAGCCAAGGCGATCAACAACGGCGAGCGTTGATCAACCGGTTTGTTGCGCCAGACGCGAAACCCGGCAGCGGCGCGGGACAGGGCGGCATCCAGTACCGATGCGGATTCGAAAGGGTAGTGGCCGATCTGCTCGCCGGTGGCGGGATTGATCGAAATGGCATGGGTGAGGCTGGAGACTTGGGTCATGGCACCGTCCTGCGAGGTGGGGATGCGCTCAGGTTACGGTGGCGTTTGTTTTCTGGAAACTGAATAATACTGAGCATATCGTTCACGTTTGGAGAATGACTTGGATCTGGTTCAGCTGGAAATTTTCAAAGCCGTCGCCGAACACGGCAGCATCAGCGCGGCGGCTCAGCACATCCACCGGGTGCCGTCGAACCTGACGACGCGGATCAAACAGCTGGAGCTGGATCTGGGCGTGGACCTGTTTATCCGCGAGAAGAGCCGTTTGCGCTTGTCGCCGGCCGGCTGGAGTTTCCTCGACTATGCCCGGCGCATTCTCGACCTGGTTCAGGAGGCCCGCGCCACCGTGGCGGGCGAAGAACCGCAGGGTTCGTTTCCGCTGGGGTCACTGGAGAGTACCGCTGCGGTGCGTATCCCTGAGCTGCTGGCCGCGTACAACCAGAAGCACTCCAAGGTTGAGCTGGATCTGTCCACCGGACCTTCGGGGACCATGATCGACGGGGTGTTATCGGGACGATTGGCGGCAGCGTTTGTCGATGGACCGGTGCTGCACCCGGCACTGGAAGGCGTGCCGGCGTTTGAGGAAGAGATGGTGGTGATCGCGCCGCTCAACCATTCCCCCATCCATCGTGCGCGGGATGTTAATGGCGAAAACATCTATGCCTTCCGCTCCAATTGCTCCTACCGCCATCACTTTGAAAGCTGGTTCGCCAAGGACGCGGCGGTGCCCGGCAAGATTTTTGAAATGGAGTCCTATCACGGCATGCTGGCGTGCGTCAGCGCCGGTGCAGGCCTGGCGCTGATGCCCCGCAGCATGCTCAACAGCATGCCCGGATGCACCACTGTGAGCGTCTGGCCGTTATCGGAATCGTTCCGCTATTTGCGCACCTGGCTGGTGTGGCGCCGGGGCACGGTGTCGCAAAGTCTGACCATGTTTGTGCGCTTGCTGGAGGAGCGCGGGGTGGTGCGGGATGAGGCGGTGCGCTAGTTCGCGCACGAAAATGTCCAGATCGACTGGCCGGGCTCATTCCCCGGCTTTCGTCGACTTGATCAGATTGCCGCGCAACTTCACGATCGCCTTCTGCATGGTCGTGAATTCGTCGAGCGTCAGGCCCGTCGCGTCGGCGAGGCCCATTTCCGGCTGGCTTTCGCGCAACTGTCGACCGTTCTTCGTCAGGCTGATCCGTACCTGGCGCTCGTCCTCGGGGTCGCGCTGCCTTTGCAAAAAGCCCATCGCTTCCAGCTTCTTCAGGATCGGGGTCAGGGTGTTCGATTCCAGAAACAGCTTTTCGCCCAGGCTGCCGACGGTCTGATTGTCTTCCTCCCACAGCGCGACGATGGTGATGTATTGCGTATAGGTCAGCCCAAGCTGTTCGAGTATCGGCTTGTAAGCCTTGCCGAAGGCCAGGTTGGTGGAATAGACGGCAAAACACAGGAATTCGGAAAGCTTCAGGTTGTCGGGGGCGGCGTTGTCGGTGGATTTCATGTGCATCCTCGTTGGCCAAAGACGGATGGCTCGCAAAAAAGTGAAATATACCTCGTATGCGATTGTGTCGGAACGACTCTAACTGACGGTGGCGACCGGTTCGACGGCGAAAGTCGAACCGGTCGTACGGTGCATCATGCGGTCAGGGCGTTGATGACCACGTCGATATTGCCTCGCGTCGCCTTCGAGTACGGGCAGATTTGGTCTGCGGCATGCGCCAGCTCCGTCGCGACGTCTTGCGTCAAGCCTGGCACGCGAAGAGTCAGCCGGGCCTGGAGGAAGTAGGCCGGACCGGTTTGGCCCAGATCGACTTCAATATCAATGGCCAGATTGGGCGGCAGTGTCACCTTCATGTTTTTCGCTGCCAGCTCGACGGCAGCGGTGTAGCAGGCCGACCATGCGCCGGCGAAAAACTGCTCTGCCGTTGGGTGCGGCACAATGGCTGCGAACTCGTGTGCCAGTCTAGGGTTTCCAGGCGACGAGAGCTGGATGGAGAGGCCGCGGGAAGAGTTGTCACCGTCGCTGAAGGTCGTGTGGGTTTTGCCTGTGGCCAGGACTTTTTCGATCTTGTTCATGGTTGAGTCCTCAACGTTTTGTTGGGTCTGTGATTCGTATGCGCTTAAAGCGCATACGATATAAATGGCGTATCGACCATTCCAATCGATAGCAACGCCGCGCGGTGCGTCAAGCCGTGAGGACGTTCAGGGCCACGTCAATGTTACCCCGCGTCGCTTTCGAGTACGGGCAGATTTGATCGGCGGTGTGTGCCAGTGTCGTTGCGATATCGTGCGACAAACCCGGTACACGCAGGGTCAATCGAGCCTGAAGGAAGTAGGCCGGACCGGTCTGACCCAGATCGACTTCGATATCGACGGACAGATCCGACGGCAGCACCACGTTCATCTCACCGGCCACCAGCCCGACGGCGGCGGTGTAGCAGGCCGACCAGGCGCCGGCGAACAATTGCTCGGCAGTCGGGTGCGGCTGGGTGGCGGCGAACACGTGGGCGGGCTTGGCATTTCCAGGCGTCGACAGGGTGATGTCGAGGCTGCCGTCATGGCCGCGCGAGGTAGTGCCAGTGTTGCTGACGGTGGTGTGGGTTTTGCCGGTGACCAGTACTTTTTCGATCTTGCTCATGATGATTTCCTAAGTTTCTACTGTTTTCGTATGCGCTTATATCGCATACGATATAATTAATGGATTAAAGCGATCTTCACGCCGTCAGGACGTTCACCGCTACGTCGATGTTGCCCAGCGTCGCTTTCGAGTAAGGGCAGAGTTCGTGTGCGGCGTGCGCCAGCGCTGTTGCGACGTCGTGTGCCACGCCCGGCAAGCGGACAAAGAATCGAGCCTGAAGGAAGTAAGCCTGACCGGTCTGGCCCAGGTCGACCTCGATGTCGACGGACACATCGGCTGGCAGCACCACTTTTTTCGCCTTGGCTATGTGTTCGATGGCGGAGATGTAGCAGGCCGACCATGCACCGGCGAACAGTTGCTCGGCGGTCGGGTGCGCTTGGGTGGCTTCGAACACATGGGCCGGCTTTGCGTCACCTGGCGACGACAGGGTGATGTCGAGGTTGCCGTGGGCACGGGTCGCGTCGCTGAACGTGGTGTGGGTTTTGCCGGTGACCAGTACTTTTTCGATCTTGCTCATGGAATGAATCCTCAACGTTTCAATAGGTGGTATTTATCTGTCGTATACGTTCGTATCGTATGCGATTTAAATAATATTCGCGCAGAGCTCAATCGGTGTCAAGAGGTGGTATGAGGTCCAGCCGACGAATGGTCGGGTTGCGGTGGTATGCCGAATTCGTCGTCGACCGAGCCTAAAGCGATCAAGCCGTGGTGTCTGGAATGGGCCAGTCTGGGCGGTCTGTCCAAGGAGTTGATGATGAAACGACTGTCCCTGGCCGAAGCTCGCGAGCTGGCCGAATCGATCTTGCTGCATAACGGTTTCAACCTTGCCCACGCTCAGGCGGTTGCCGCCACGGTGATTGCCGGCGAGCGCGATGGCTGCGCTTCCCACGGTTTGTATCGGGTATTGGGGTGCGTGAATTCGCTCAGGGCCGGCAAGGTGGTGGCCGATGCCGAGCCACGGGTGATCGACCAGGCCCCCTCGATCGTGCGGGTCGATGCGGCGGGTGGTTTCTCCCAGTTGGCGTTCCAGGCGGGTCTGCCATTACTGGAGGAGAAAACCCGGGCAAACGGGATTGCGGCCTTGGCGATCAATCGCTGTGTGCATTTTTCCGCGCTGTGGGTCGAGATCGAGCAACTGACCGGTGCCGGCCTGGTGGCGCTGGCGTGTAATCCCAGCCATGCCTGGGTCGCGCCGGCGGGGGGCAGTCAACCGGTGTTCGGCACCAATCCCATTGCGTTTGGCTGGCCGCGTTCGGGCAAGGATCCGTTTGTGTTCGACTTCGCCACCAGTGCGATTGCCCGTGGCGAGATCGAGTTGCACAGGCGTGCCGGCAAAGCGATCCCCGAAGGCTGGGGCGTCGATGCAGACGGGCAACCGAGCACCGATGCGAACGTGGTACTCGATGCCGGCGCGATGCTGACGTTCGGTGGGCACAAGGGCTCGGCGCTGGCCGCCATGGTGGAGTTGATCGCCGGGCCGTTGATTGGTGACCTGACCAGTGCCGAATCGTTGGCGTACGACGCGGGCAGCAAGTCGTCGCCGTACCACGGCGAGCTGATCATCGCCCTCGATCCGCGACGCTTTCTCGGCGAGGCCACTGAGCAGCACCTGGCCCGTGCCGAAGTCATGTTCCAAAGCATACAAGGGCAGGGCGCACGCTTGCCGTCGCAACGACGTTATGAGGCGCGAGCACGCAGTTTGGTGGAGGGCGTGCAGATACCCGAAGCCTTATACAACGACTTGAAGGCACTGCTGGGCTGAGTGAAAGCCGGACCTGTGGGAGCTTGCTCGCGATGGCGTCACGTCAGTCAACGAAGATGTTGAATCTGATGGCCTCATCGTCGGAACGCCGCCCGGAGCAAGCTCGCTCCCATAGGATTTCGCTGCACATTTGAGTGTTTTTAAATCGGTTCGCGATGACTGTTGCCGTCGACCAGACGGGCGATGCCCAGTGGATTGGCGTTTTTCAGCGCCTCGGGCAAGAGTACATCCGGGCAGTTCTGGTAACACACCGGACGCAGAAAACGCTCGATGGCCAGGCTGCCGACCGAGGTGCCACGGGCATCGGAGGTGGCCGGGTAGGGCCCGCCATGCACCATCGCATCACAGACTTCGACGCCGGTCGGGTAGCCGTTGAACAGTACCCGGCCGACTTTCTGTTCAAGCAGCGGCAACAGTTCGCTATGGGTTTGCAGGTCCCCGGCTTCGGCAATCAGGGTGGCCGTAAGTTGACCGTGCAAACTCTGCAACGCCCGTTGCAGTTCGGCCTTGTCGGCCACTTCTACCAGCACCGTGGTCGGGCCGAAGACTTCTTCCTGCAGCAGCGGGTCGCCGTTGAGCAGCACGCTCACGTCTGCCTTGAACAGCTGCGGTTGGGCCTGCTTGCCCTGTTGTTCGCGACCGGCCAGGTGGGTGATGTGCGGATGCACCCGCAGCGCCTGCACGCCCTTGGCGTAGCTGGTTAACGTGCCGGCGTTGAGCATGGTTTGCCCCGGCTGGTCGGCCATTACCGCGCTGAGCGATTCAATAAATGCGCTGAATTCAGGGGCGCGAATGCCGATCACCAATCCGGGGTTGGTGCAGAACTGGCCGCAGCCGAGCACCACTGACGCGGCGAGTTCACTGGCGATTTTTTCGCCGCGACGTTGCAGGGCTTCGGGCAGTACCAGCACCGGATTGATGCT
Source organism: Pseudomonas sp. UYIF39 (assembly GCF_029963765.1). Classification (GTDB taxonomy): domain Bacteria; phylum Pseudomonadota; class Gammaproteobacteria; order Pseudomonadales; family Pseudomonadaceae; genus Aquipseudomonas. The sequence goes on along the minus strand of NZ_JALBYU010000006.1, from coordinate 213,754 downwards.
GCTCATTTCGGCGAACACCGGAATCGGCTGAGGCCGTGCGGCAGCCATGTCGCAGAGGGCGCGACCGCCCTTGAGCGAGCCGGTGAAGCCGACCGCCTGGATCGCCGGATGCTTGACCAACGCTTCGCCGACACCCGCGCCGTAGATCATGTTGAACACACCCTCGGGCATGCCAGTTTGCTCGGCGGCGCGGATGATTGCATCGGCCACGAGTTCGGCAGTCGCCATATGCCCACTGTGGGCCTTGAACACCACCGGGCAACCGGCGGCCAGGGCAGCAGCGGTGTCGCCACCGGCGGTGGAGAGCGCCAGCGGGAAATTGCTCGCACCGAACACCGCGACCGGGCCGACGCCGATCCGGTACTGGCGCAAATCCACACGTGGCAGCGGCTGACGCTCGGGCAAGGCGCGGTCGATGCGCGCGCCATAGAAATCGCCACGGCGCAGGACCTGAGCGAACAGCCGCATTTGGCCGCTGGTGCGACCGCGCTCACCCTGAATGCGCCCGGTCGGCAGCGCCGTCTCGCGGGTGACCAGGGCAACGAACTCATCATCCAGGGCATCCAGTTGCGCGGCGATGGCCTCGAGAAACTCCGCACGCCGGCTCGCCGGCAAGTTGCGAAAGGCCGGGTAGGCGGCAGCCGCTGCCTGGGCAGCGGCGTCGACTTCCTCGATGGTGGCTTGCATGAACGAGTAGGGCAGCGCTTCACCGGTGCTGGCGTCATGGCTTTGCACGGTGATGTTGCCGGCGGCACTGCGAGCACCGCCGATGTAGTTGTGGCCGATGATGTGGGGCATGAAAAACTCCTGTCAGGAAGGTGGGCTCAAGCCAACGAATCGCCCCGGCGAGTGGCAGCCGGTTCAGCAGTGTCCAGCGCGGCGATCCGCGCGGCGGATTCGCTATCCACCAGATGCAGCGACTTGCCACGGGTTTCCCGGGTCAGGCCGACGGCGACGATAGAGATCAGCGCGGCGCCGACCAGGTACCAGGCGATCGGTGTCGAGCTGTGGTACTTGTTGAGCAGGGTGAGGGCAATCAGCGGCGCCAATGAGCCGGCGAAAATCGGTGCCACCTGGTAGCACAGGGACAACGCGGTGTAGCGCACGTGGGTCGGGAACATTTCGGCCATCAGCGCCGAGTAGGGCGCGTAGGTCATCGACTCGATCGCCAGACCCAGAGTAATAGCGCCGATGATCAGCCAGTTGTTGCCGGTGTCCATCATCGGGAAGCCGATGAAACCCCAGAATGCGGTGAGGATCGCACCTGTCAGGTACACCGGTTTGCGCCCGACCAGGTCGGACAGATAACCCATCAGCGGGATCATGAAGAAATGCAGCAGGTGCGCGCCGAACATCAGAAACAGAATCTCTGAGGTGTCCTTGTGCACCACCAGCTTCAGGTAGGTAATCGAAAAGGTCACGACGGTGTAGTAAAGGATGTTCTCGGCAAACCGCGCGCCGATACCGACCAACACCGCACGCCAGTGATGACGCAGCACTTCGACCACACCCAGCTGTTGTTGCTTGTTTTGCGCTTGACGGGCCTGGGCTTCCTTGAAGATCGGCGCGTCATCGACGCTGGTGCGAATCCAGTAGCCGATCAGCACCACCACCGCCGAGAACCAGAACGCGACACGCCAGCCCCACGCGAGGAATTGCGCCTCCGACAGGTTCGACGACAACAGCAGCAACGCAACGGTCGCCACCAGGTTACCGGCCGGGACACCGGCTTGCGGCCAGCTGGCCCAGAAGCCTCGGCGATTGTCCGGACAGTGTTCGGACACCAGCAGAATCGCACCGCCCCATTCACCACCGAAGGCGAAACCCTGGATCAGCCGCAGCAGCACCAGTAACACGGGCGCGGCGTAGCCGATCTGGTCGAAACCGGGCAGACAACCCATCAGGAACGTGGTGATGCCGACCACCACCAGGCTCAATTGCAGCAGGCGTTTGCGGCCGAATTTGTCACCGTAGTGACCGAACACCAAGCCACCCAGCGGGCGTGCAAGAAAGCCGACCGCATACAGGGCGAAGGCGGCGAGGATGCCATCGATCGGGCTGTCGGTCTGGCGGAAGAACAGCTGGCCGAAGACCAGTGCCGAGGCGGTGCCATAGAGAAAGAATTCATACCATTCCGCGACCGTGCCGGCCATGGCCGCGGCCACGACACGTTTGAGCCCCGAGGGCGTGGTTGCGCGGGCGGTGCTGTGAGGATTGGGCATGCTGACGTTTCCTGTAGAGGAGCAAAGACAGGCAGCCGGGCCGGGTCCTCAAGGACCCGCCCGGCAATCACTCAGAGACCGACGTCCGGCAGTTCCGGACGGTTGGCGAGGGCCTTGGCCATGATCCGCTCGACGAAAACCCGATCGGCTTCCGGCAGGGCCAGGCGTGGCGGACGGGTCAGGGCGCTGCCGCGACCGGCGATGGCTTCGCACAGCTTGATGCACTGCACCAGGTCGGCACGGGCGTCGAGGTGCAGGATCGGCATCAGCCATTCGTAGATCGGCATGGCTTCGGCGAAGCGACCGGCCTTGGCCAGACGGAAGATGGTTTCGCCTTCTTTCGGGAACACGTTGGACATGCCCGAGACCCAGCCTTCGGCCCCCACTGCGATGCTTTCCAGCACCACGTCATCAAGGCCGGCGAACAGCACAAAACGGTCGCCCACTTCATTGCGTACGTCGATGAAACGACGGGTGTCGCCGGAGGAATCCTTGAAGCACACCACGTTGTCGCAGTCGGCCAGGGAAATCAGGATGTCCGGGGTGACGTCGTTTTTGTAGATCGGCGGGTTGTTGTAAACCATCAGCGGGACATCGGCATTCTTGGCCACGTAGCGGTAGTGCTCGGCGGTCTCGAACGGCTTGGAGCCGTAAACCAGCGCCGGCATCAGCATGACCCCGTCAACACCAACCCGGCGCACGGCATTGGCGACCTTGGCCGCTTGCACGCTGGTGAACTCGGCCACACCGCAGATCACCGGCACGCGGCCGCGGGAAGCGTCGACCGCGACTTCAGTCACGGCGATTTTTTCTTCGGCGGTCAGCGAGGTGTTTTCCCCCACCGAACCGCACACCACCAGGCCCGACACGCCGTCACGGATCACGTTGGAAATCACCTGGTGAGTTTTTTCCAGGTTAATGGTGAAGTCATCGTTGAATTGAGTGGTCACCGCGGGGAAGACGCCACTCCAGTTAATGCGCTTGCTCATTGTTGCCTCCGGTTCGTTAATTGTATTTCGTATACGATATTGCAAGTGAAAAGGCTCGGCCAGCGCTTTTTTCAGTTACGAGGGTTTTTTTGCTAGCCGTTGGTCAGAGATTTGGGTGAGGGTTTGTAAGGCTGTGCTCAGGCCCCAGGCCAGGTGTCGGACAGTCGATAGCCTTGGGGCCACGGATCACTCGGATCGAGCAACAATTGGTGGGTGCCGGTGATCCAGGCCCGGCCGGAAATACACGGGTAGATCGCCGGACGTCCGGCCACTTCCGTCAGCGAATCAATGCGGCAATGGAACTCGGAACCGATGATCGAACGGCCGATAAAACGCTCGCCGACCTGCATCAAGCCCTTGGCCTGCAGCACCGCCATACGCGCCGAGCAGCCGGTGCCGGTGGGCGAACGGTCGATCTTGCCGGGTTGAATCACCACCGCATTGGCGCCGGTAGCGATGCCATTTTCAACGACGATGGGCGCAGCGATCTGGCAGAAGGAAATATGCGACCACTCGGGGTTCAGCGGATGGACGAAGCCCAGTTGTTCATTGGCCGCGCGGGTGATTTTCAGCCCGACCTCGACCAGTTCGGCCGCTTCATCAGGACGAATGGAAAAGCCCAGGCGCTTGGCATCGGCGATCACAAAACTGTCGCCGCCGTACGCGGTGTCGACCTGCAATGAGCCGAGGCCTTCGACTTCGATCCAGGCGTCGAGGCGGTCAGCGAAGGAGGGCACGTTTTTTATTTCCACCCGTTCGACCTTGCCGTCCCGGCACTCAGCCACCGCCTCGATCAACCCGCCTGGCGCTTCGAGCACCAGCCGGGTTTGCGGTTCGGTCATCGGCAGGATGCCGCTGTCGAGCAACACGGTGGCCACGCACAGCGAGTTGGAACCGGACATTGGCGGCGTGTCGGCCGGTTCCATGATGATCCAGGCCATCTGCGCCCGAGGATCCTTGGCCGGCACCAGCAGGTTGACGTGACGGAACACGCCACCGCGAGGTTCGTTAAGCACGAAGTTGCGCAGGGTTTGATCCTTGGCAATCCAGCGCGACTGTTCCCACACGGTGGCCCCAGGTGGTGGTGCGACACCGCCGACGATCACGTCGCCGACTTCGCCTTCGGCGTGGCAGCTGACTACATGGATGACTTTTGATGAGCGCATGGTTTGCTCCTTGTTTTGTCTGTTAGGGCCTCATCGTCGGAACGCCGCCCGGAGCAAGCTCGCTCCCACAGAGTTTGGGGTGTTCACCGGGCCAATGTGGGAGCGAGCTTGCTCGCGATGGGGCCATTAGTTATTTCACCGATTTCAGGAAGGCCGCGGTTTCCGCATGCACCGGGTTGCCAATAACTTGATCAGGCGAGCCGATCTCGTGCACCAGGCCATTGCGAAAGAACGCCACACGGTCGGACACATCGCGGGCGAAGCGGATTTCATGAGTCACCAAGACCATGGTCATGCCGTCTTCGGCGAGCATGCGCATGGTGTCGAGCACCTCGCCCACCAGCTGCGGATCGAGGGCCGAAGTGGCTTCGTCGAACAGCATGTAGTCCGGCGACATGGCCAGGGCGCGTGCGATGGCCATGCGCTGCTGCTGGCCGCCGGAAAGCTTGCCGGGAAAGGCTTTGAGCTTGTCGCCCAGACCGACGTGAGTCAGTTGCTTAACGGCCAATTCCTCGGCTTCGGCCTTGCTCTTGCCCAGCACTTTGCGCGGCGCCAGCATCACGTTTTCCAGCACGGTCAGGTGCGGGAACGCGTTCCATTGCTGGAAGACGATGCCGATCTTCTGTCGCAGGCGGTTGAGGTCCGTGGCGCTGTGATGGACCTCGACACCGTCGACGCGGATGTTGCCTTTCTGGATCGGCTCCAGGCCGTTGATGCACATCAGCAGGGTCGATTTGCCCGAGCCGGAGCCGCCGATGATCGACACCACCTCGCCCTTGTTCACCGTCAGGTTCACGCCCTTGACCACTTCGAGGTCGCCGAAGGATTTGTGTACGTTGTCGATCTCAATCATTTTCTTGCCACCTTCTTTCCAGACGAGCGCCGAGGCGAGCGACCACCAGGCTCATGACGTAGTAGATGAGGCCCGCGATGCACAGCACCAGCAGCGGTTCCTGAATGCGGGTCACGATGGTTTGCGAAGCGCGCAGCAGTTCGACGATGCCGATCCACATCACCAGCGCGGTGTCTTTCATCACGCTGAGCACCAGGTTCAGCCAGCCGGGGAAAGCCACCCGTGTGGCCATCGGCAGGACAATCCAGCGCAGGTCCTGCAGGAAACTCAGCCCCAGGGAACGACTGGCCCGGCGCACGGTGAACGGCACCGACAGCACGCCGCTGCGCACGATCTCGGTGAAGTACGCGGCGGCGTAGACCCCGAGCACAATGCAGCCGACGCTGAAGGCGCTGATGTTCAAGCCGACGATGCTTTTCAGCGAGTTGAACAACACAAACTGGATCAGCAACGGCACGCTGCGAAACACGTCCAGCACCCAGGCCAGTGGCAGGCTGGCGCGCGGCAACAGCGCCCGCAGCAAGCCGAAACACAGCCCGGCGAAAGAGCCGAGGATGATCGACCAGAACGTGAGTTTCAGAGTGACCCAGGCGCCATCAAGCAAGAACAACAGGTCATTCCAGGAAAAACTGGTGGTCAACATGCTCACCTCCTCAGTAGCGGAACAGTCGCCAGGCCATCAGCCGGGCGACGGCGACGATCGCCTTGGCAATCAGGTAATACAGCGCCGCGGCGATGGCGAAGTATTCGAAGGTACGGAACGTCTTGACGTTGTAATCCTGGGTCACGCCGGTGAGGTCATTGTTCAGCCCGACGATCACCCCCAGCGACGTCATCAGCACCGCCCAGACCATCTGGTTACTCAACGGGTAGAACACGATCCGCAGTAGCTGCGGGACGATGATCATCCGGTAAGCCTGAAAGGCACTCATGCCCAGCGAACGCGCAGCGCGCACTTGCGTGCCCGGTACAGCCTTGAGGCCGCCGCGAAAGTTTTCCGCCAGGTAGCCGGCGTTGTTAAAGGTGATCCCGGCCAGCAGCGCGAACCATGAACTGACATGCAAGTCGAGCGAGCCCAGGCCGAAGTAGAGGACGTAGATCTGGAACAGCGACGGGGTGTTGCGGGCGATCGACACCCAGCCGTTGCCGATGCCGCGCAACAACGGTTGTTTGGTTTCGCGCATCACCGTCAGGGCCAGGGCGATCAGCACGCCGAAGATCATCGACAGCGCGGCGGTCTCGAAGGTGACCCAGGCGCCGGCGAGCATGTCCGGCAGGGCGCGCAGGGTTGCGCGCCATTGGAAGGTGTAATCAAACATGCGCTTGGCTCTCCAGAGAGGCGGCCGATTGCAGCCAGGCCGGCAAACGACCGCTGGCCGTGGCGCTGCAAGCGGCGTCGACACATTCGGCGAGGTTGGCGAAGTGCACCTTGCGGCCCACCAGGCCGGGTGCGTAATGGGCGTACTTGCCTGAGTTGGTCATCAAGGTTTTGGCGGCCAGCGGGATCACCGGCTCACCGAGCATGCACCAGCAGGTATCGGTGACCAAGGTGGCGCCGAAGGCTTCGATCACCGCGATATGTCCAGCCTCACGCGCCTGTTCCAGCACCGCGCGACCGCAGGTGATGGCGAGCACCACCTCGGGATGTTTATGCCGACCCCGACACAGCCGCGCCAGATGCGCGAATTCGCTGAGGGAGAAATGCGGGTTGCCCAGCGAGACCACATCTACCCGGTTGTCGCGGGCACTGTTGAGTTCGCGCCAGCTGAGCAGCAAATCCTTCAGGCAGATTTTTTCCACCGGCACAGGGGCATCCGCCTCCAGCACCTGCGTCGGGTCGAGTGCCTCCGGGGTCACCCCGGCGATATGAAACAGCGGCGCGGCGGAGGTGGTGGCGAAAGCGGCACCGAAGGCTTTCAAATCGTCCAGGCTTGGCTTGCTCTGTTCTAGCCCCAACACCAGCGGAATCCGGCTGCCGGCCAAAGCACCGATGTGGTAACCGAGCAGGGGGTAGAAGGCATCGTCCAGCTCGCGCAAAACCGGCAATTCGATTTGCAGTCTCGCTTTACGTTGCGCGTCCAGATGGCAACCGATCAGGGGCGCGCGGCCGGTCAGGGCGATGCAGATATCCAGGTAGTCCGGGTATTTCAGGGTGCGTGCGCCGAGCACGCTGTTGGCATACACCACCGCATTGGATTCGGCCCAGACGATTTGCTCGCCGGCCTTCGGCGCGCTGTCGAGCAGGTAGGGCGCGCAGGTAAAACTCAGCTGTGCGCCCATCGCCATGTACGCATCGCCCAAAGCACTGGCTGGCACGCCGAGTGCCGGATCAATGCCCAACTCACGCCAACGACGCTGGTCGACGGAAATCGAATTGAGGGTGGTCGGCACCCGCACGTTTGCTCCCCACTGCACCAGTTGTTCAGCAAAGCGCAGGCTAGCAGGTCCGGTATAAATGCAGCCGTCGATGTGCGCCTGGGTGACATCCACCAGGTGCCGGGCGCCTTGCAGTTCCGCCATGCGCAAGACGATTTGCATCGCCACTTGGGCCGCCTTGCCGTGCTCGCCGTCGAGCAGCGCCTGATCATGTTCGGTGAGTTCGATAGCGGTGCTTTTTTCTGCTGTCGGCAACGGACTGTCGAGTGCCTGCCAGGCATCGCCCGGCAGGTGTTCGAACAGAGTCACCGTTGACTCTTCGACCCGAGCAAAGGCCTTGCCGCGCAAGGCGGCGAAGGCCTCCCTGCCGATGCACAGCACCGGCAGGGAACGCTCGAAAATGGTCTGTGCCACGAGCACGCCCAGGGTCAGGATCTCATCGGGTTCGGCCAGCACCAGTGCGGAGGGCGCATGACCATTGCTGATCAGTTCCATCAGCACACTGCTGCCGGTGCACGAGCCGCGGCCACTGGGAATCGCCAGCACGCGGCCGGCCAGGTATTCGCCGCTGAGCGGGTGGTGACGGTCGATGACCTCGCCACTATACGGCTCGACCCCGCCCCAGAAACTCAGCCCGACATCGGCAAACAGCAGGGCGCCTTGTGCGGCGCCGGCGACCAGGCTGCGACCGGTCAGAGAGGTTGGCCTAGGCATGCCGGACACCTCAGTAATAGACCTTGGGCACGGTCAGGTCGGCGGGTGAAATCTCGGTGCCGACCCATTTGGTGAACAGCTCGTTGTATCGGCCGCTGCGCACCTGCTGATTGACGAACAGGTTGAGGTAGTTGAGCAGGCCATACTCGTTGCGCTTGGCGCCCAGGGACACGTAGTCGATGGTGTACGGCGCGTTACCGGCGATTTTCAGGTTCTTGTATTTGCCCGACTTGATCGTGGCGGCGGCGACGGTGTTGGTGACCACGGTAGCGTCGATGTGACCCTGGGCGACCGCCAGCAGCGTGTCGTTCTGCGACTGATAGGCGCGGAAGGTGCCGGTGCCCCAATTCTTCACGTCTTTTTCCAGGGCGATGGCTTCATAGGTGCCGCTGGTGTTGCCCAAGGCCTTGCCCTTGATATCGGCGAAGCTGTTGATGCCGGTGTTGTCGCGGGTCAGCACCACCATCTGGAAGGCGAAGTACGGCACGGTGAGGCCGACGGTCTTGGCCCGTTCGAGGGTGTCGGACGTGGACGCAACGATCACGTCGGCACGCCCGGAGACCAGCGCCGGAATTCGATCCGGGAAGGGCGTTTCAACCACTTCGGCATCGACCCCGAGGATTTTCGCCAGGTCGCGGCAGTAGTCCACGTCGAAACCAGCCGGGTTGTTGCCTTCATCGCGAAAACCCATGGGCGGGAAGTCCAGGGTCACGGCGCAGCGCAGCTTGCCCGAGCCAATAATGTCGTCCAGCTTGTCAGCCTGGGCGGTGGCGATGAAGGACGTACTGAGAACAGCGCTGAGGGCTACGGCAAATGCGGGGTTTTTCATAGAGGCCTCGTTGTCGGAAAGTGCTGTTGGATATCGTATTGTGAATTTCGTATACGATATGTGATTAGCAATGAGCGTGCCTGTTTCCGAACTAAGGCGAGAATTAATCGCCGAGCCTTGAGTTAAAGGTCTTACAAGATTGTGGGAATAGAGCGTAGGAGAAGAGCGCCTCGATGGGCTGTATCAGGCGGTGTTACAGAAGGGAGCAGTGGGTACGCTGGGCGCCCCTTAAAGGAACACTCGCCCGGGTTCAGCGACGGCTTTCGCGATACTGACTCGGCGCCAGACTGGTCAAGGCGCGGAACTGCCGGCTGAACGCGCTGTGATCGGTGTAACCGCAGCGCAGGGCGATCTCGGTGATGGGCAAGTCGGTGTGCAGCAAGAGTCGGGAGCCTTCTTCCAGGCGCGCCTTGTGAATCATCTGCCGTGGGGTGAGCTGGAACACCCGTTTGCAATGGCGCTCCAGTTGCGCCACGGAAAACCCGGCGATCGCGGTCAGTTCGGCGAGGCTGATCGGCCGGGCGAAATGGCTGCGGATGTGCGCGTCCACCGCCGCGAGTTTCTGGAACGCCGGATGACTGGACTGTGGCGCTTGCAGGTCGCGGGAGATGCCGGCCAGGCCGACGATCTGACCTTGCAGGTCGCGCAATGCGAGTTTGTGGGTCAGGCACCAGACCGGTTGGTTACCGTAATACAGGTGCAGTTCGAGTTGGTCGGCCAGTTCGCGGCCGGTGGACAGCACCCGCCGATCCTGCTCGGTGTACAGCGGGCCGAAGCGCTCGGGAAAGACCATGTCGGCGGTGCGCCCGAGCAGCTCGTCACTGTGTTTGAAGCCGCAGCGCCGGGCGAGGGTCTGGTTGACGAAGGCGTAGCGGGCCTCGCTGTCCTTGATGAAAAACACCACGTCCGACAGGGTGTCGAGCAGCGCCGCGATCGGCTGCAGGCTGCTCAGCAGGGTGGGCAGGTCGCAGGGTTTGAAGGTAGTGAGCGAGGCATACATGGCGCTGGGCGTCTGGAGGCAATGCCCGGGATCATAAAGACTCGGCGACGGAGCCGAAAGCCCCGGACCGGCATTCAGGCCGGCGGGGTGTCGTCCAGGCACAGCAAGGTCTCGATCCGCGCCGGACTGAAGGGTGGTCGTGGTGCCGAAGGTTGCCAGCCGAACAGGTGCTGCAACGCGCCGCCACACACCCGGCCCTGGCAGGCGCCCATGCCGCAGCGGCTGGCCAGTTTGGCGTCGCTCCAGTCAGTGTGCCCGGCAAGCAACCCGTAAGGCACGTCTTCGCAACGGCACACCAAGGTGTCGGGTTGCGCCAGCGATTTGAGTTGCGGGTCGAGGGTGAAGGCCTTGTTCAGGGCGTCGGCGAAACCCTGCCAGCGCGCACGCCGCGGCCACAATGCTCGGGCTGAATCAAGGTTGCCGACGGCGGCGTGGCCAGCGATGGCGCCTTCGACCAATGCCAGTTCACTGCCGCCGAAACCGGTGCATTCACCCGCCGCGAAGTGGTCGGCGCGGCGAGTGGCCTGCCAGGCATCGACGGCGATTGCCTGGCCATCGAGTTCGCAGCCAAGGGCTTGGCCGAGTTGGGTGTTGGGGATCAGGCCGAAACCGCAGGCCAGGCGATCACATTCCAGTTCGACGATTTTCCCTTGCTGTTGCAGGCGCACACCTTCCAGCCGCTCATTGCCCAGGGCGGCCATTACATAGGTCCCGGTGCGGTAGTGGCGGTCGAACAACGTGACCGACTGCATCAGCTTGTTGGGCCAGCGTGGCAGTTGTGCGGCGAAACCGGCGACCGCGGCCGCGCTGGCCTGCTCGGCAATGCGCAGCACCCGGGCGCCGTTGTGTTTTGCGGTGGCGGCGCTGGCCAGCAATAACGGTCCGCTGCCGGCAATCACAATGCGTTCGTCCTGAACCGGCAACCCGCCCTTGATCAATGCCTGGAGGCCGCCAACTCCCGTCACGCCGGGCAGCGTCCAGCCGGGGAAGGGCAGGAGCAACTCGCGGGCGCCGGTACACAGAATCAGTTTGTCGTAACCGATCAACCAGCCTCGATCGGCGTCTTCGACCAGCAGTTGTTTCGGCCCGGCGCAGGCAATCACCCGCGTGCCGGAGTGGCGGTGGATGTTGCTGCACGCCTCCAGTCGCTCGCGCATCTGGCGCGCCAGGTTCGGCAGGTGGGCCTGAGGTCCGTCACGCCAGATTTGCCCGCCCGGAAGCGGGTTGTCGTCGAGCAGGACGATGCGCGCACCGCTTGGCGCCGCAGCGAGCGCAGCGGCCATGCCGGCGGGGCCGGCACCGATGATCAGCAGGTCGGCATATTCGCTCATGCTTGAGTCTCCACGTGCATGCCGTCACGGCACAGCGTCTGGCAGGCCAGGCGCCGGCGACCGTCGATGGTCACCCGGCATTCCTGGCAAATGCCCATGCCGCACAGCGGTGCGCGGCGTTGGCCACTGACCGATGTGCGCGTGCAGCCGTCGCCGCACAGGGCCAGTGCCGCGGCGACGCTGGTGCCTTCGGCAACCCGCAGGGCACGTCCGTCCAGCATCAATTCAGGCATAAATGGGCTCTCCGAGAAAACGTTGCGGCAGATACGGTTGCGCGGCCAGTGGCGGCGTTTCGTCGAACAGCTGCGCGACCAGCAGGTCGGCGGTGCCCGGGGCGGTCGTCACGCCGAGGCCCTCGTGACCGACCGCCAGCCATAAACCTTTGCGTTGTGGATGCTGACCCACCAGCGGCAAGCCGTCGGGGCTGGCAGCGCGAAAACCGGTCCAGGCGCGGATGCCGTTGAGCTGAGCCAGCCCCGGCATGTAGTCGGTGGCACGCCGGAGCATTTTCGCCAGCATCCAGCCCTCGACTTGCGGGTCGGTGGTGCCGAATTGTCGCGAAGCACCGATGAACAATTGCCCGGTCGGCCGAGGCTGGATATTGCACGCCGTCGAGGGACCGCTGGCGTTGTGGGCACTGGTGACGTAGCCAAGTTCCACCAAGGTGTGGGTGACCTTGCCGGGGTAGCGGTCGGTGATCAGCAAGTGGCCTTTCTTTGGTTCGATCGGCAGCTCGGGGCAAAGCGCGTTGGCCTGGATGCCGTTGGCCAGAATCACCGCTTCGGCGCTTAGCCAGTGGCCGTCGTCGAGTCGCACACGGTTGCCATCGACTTCGCTGACCCGCGCCCGGCGTTGGCTGATGTTCGCTGTGTCGAGCATCCAGTTGGCGGTCGCCGGGGCATAAAGAATGCCGTCGCCATCAATCAGCAGGCCGCCTTCCAGGCCCTCGCGCAATTCGGGTTCGCGCTGGTGCAAGGCACTGCGGGAGATCAATTTGCAGGCCACGCCTTGGGCCTGCAAGTTCAGGTATTTGCTGTGGGCGACGGCCATTTCTTCGGCATTGGCCGCCAGCCAGAGGGTGCCATTGCAACGGTAGGCGCAGCCGTCGGGCAGGGCCGGCGCCAGTTCGCGCCAGCGTTGCAGGGAATATTGACTGAGGGCCAGTTCGGCCGGGTTGTCGTCGAGGACCAGCAAGTGGCCCATGCCCGCGGCCGTAGCGCCGGGCAGGCCAGCGTCCAGCACCAGCACGCGCAAGCCGCGACCTGCCAACGCCTGGGCACAAGCGGCGCCGATGATGCCGGCGCCGATCACGATCACATCGGCCACCAGGCCCTCGTTCACGGGCGAATGCCCCAGGCGAACGGGTCGTCCTGCTCGATGATCAGGCTGGCTTCGGCGCTGATAAAGGCGCGGCCGCGAATGGTCGGCACGATGCGCTCGCCCTGAAGTTCGTAGGAACCCTCGAACTCGCTGCCGATGACACTGGCCTGACGCCAGATCTGTCCCGGCTGCAATTTGTCGTCGGCTGCCAGGCACGCCAGTTTGGCACTGGTGCCGGTGCCGCAGGGCGAGCGGTCGTAGGCCTTGCCGGGGCAGAGGACGAAGTTGCGGCTGTCGGCCTGCTCGTCATCGGCGAACAGCTCGACATGGTCGATCAAGCCGCCGTCTTCGCCTCGGATCCCCTGAGCCTCCAGTGCTTGCTGCACGGCGAAGGTGTAGGCGGTCAGCGTATCGAGGTTATCGCCCGCAATGCGCAGGCCATGCTCGGCAATCAGGAAAAACCAGTTCCCACCCCAGGCAACATCACCGGTCACTTGACCGATACCGGGCACCTGCAGCGACAGCGCTTTGCGGTAACGGTAGGCCGGCACGTTGCGCACGCTGACCGAATGGTCTTCATGCAGCGTCGCTTGCACCGTGCCCACCGGGGTTTCGATGCTGTGCACCCCAGGGCCGATCTTGCCCAGATGCGCCAGCGAGGCCACCAGGCCGATGGTGCCGTGGCCACACATGCCGAGGTAACCGCTGTTGTTGAAGAAAATCACACCGGCACAGGCGCTCGGGTCCACCGGCTCACAGAGCAGGGCGCCGACCAGCACGTCACTGCCCCGTGGTTCCAGCACGCAAGCGGCTCGCCATTGATCATGCTGTTCGGCCAGCCGCTGTCGACGCTCGGCCATGCTGCCACTGCCCAGGTCAGGAAAACCGGCGGTCACCAGGCGAGTCGGTTCGCCGCCGGTATGGGAGTCGATCACGGTGATGCGTTTCATGGGATGGCCACGTCCGTTCAGATGAGTGAACGAAAGAGTGGCCTGTGCGGGGGCTTGGCGGCTTGATGGTTTTATCCAGTGCCGATGACGAAATCGGCACAGTGCGGCGAGGTGTCAGTGGCTGTGAGGCAGGTGCTCGAACAGGGTCTTGCAGACGCCAGCAATGTGCTCGTCGAGCAACTTCACCGCCAGGTCCACGTCACCGGCGCGGCAGGCCGCAAGGATTCCCCGGTGTTCGTGATCGGCGCGATCCTTGCCGGCCGACAGGCTCATCTGCATGCGCAGGTAGCGCTCCAGCTTGTCGTTGACCGAGCGGATCAGGCCGACCAGAAACGGTCGTTGCGCCGGTTCGTAGAGGCAGGCGTGCAGTTCCCAGTTGAGCTCGGCCCAGCGCCCCACGTCATCTTCGCCGATGAACTCCTGGCAGATGCGTTCGGCACGGGCGAAGGTTTCTTCGGTCATGTTGGGAATGGCCAGGCGCAGCACCTTGTCTTCGAGCAGCATGCGCACTTCGAACATCTGCGCCAGTTCCGCATCGGAAACCCGCGTGACCATCGCCCCTCGATTACGCTGGAACATCACCAGGCCTTCGGCCTCCAGGCGCTTGAGGGCTTCGCGCACCGGAATCTTGCTGACGTTGAACTGGCGGGCGATATCGTCCTGGCGAATCGGCTCGTCCTCGGCGAAATGCCCGGCGACGATGGCGTCACGCAGATGACGGGTGATGATTTCCGACGTCGAAGGCGAATTGCCAAGGTCGGGAGCGTTGAGTTTGGTCAGGGCCACGGTCGTGATCGTTAGGATTGAATTGCAGATATGGTATACGAATTTCCCCTGGGTGTTCCTTCGGCGATGGCCTGGACTTCCAGACACCGTCTGCCAATGCTGACGCTATCAACGTTCGGGAAGGTCCCAGCTTTCTCGGATTTGCTCATATTCCGCCTCGGGCATTTGAACCAGCAGAGGGGACCGGCGAGGGTCCAGCCAATTGAACAAACGAGCAATATCCGCTGGATCCATGGCGGTGCAGCCCAGCGTCGGAGAGGTGGGGCCACGCCAGATGTGAAAGAAAATGCACGAGCCCGAGGCGGGGGACGCTGGCGTATTGTGCTCGATGAAAATGCCTTTTCGATACATGTCGTCATCGCGACGCATACGTTCGGAGCTGTTCCAGTCTTTCGAAACAGTCGCTCCATCAACCAGCTCGTTATAGCGTGCGGAGTGGCTGTCATCCACGCATTCGATGGTCGAGGTCAACGCAAGGTAAGGCAGTTTGGTGTCGGCCGTACCGTCGTAGCCAAAAGCCGTTCCCAGTTTGAATACCCCGGCAGGCGCTTTTCCATCGCCTTCACGTTTGACCGGACCTTCGCGTTGCTCAACGCTGCTCAGACCCTTGCCCCACGCCAGCCCGCTCTTGCCGACCACCACCGGAAACGGCGATTCGTATTTACGAAAGGTCTTTCCCTGCCGTTCATAGCGCTGGGCCGTCCCCTGGATGTCAGTCCAGTTTTTTGTGGTGACCACAATCAGCTGATTGGCGGTGTCGAGAGCATCGCGCGTACCCAGCGGCGTGATGGGGAAGTCCATGACGTTTTTCGGCGAACCTTCACCGCTGTAGGTGAAGTGCCACCATTCCTTGGAGTACCCGGAAAACCCTTCTTTCTCCATGGCCCTGCTGAGCTTCTGGCGATTGTCCCTGGCGGCAGCGCTGATCGTCGGGTTGTCGGTATGCGCTCGCTCATCAAAGCAATCGAACCCCGTGCCCATGTCGAGCGCGCCGTCGCGCCAACGCTGGCCATAGGCGGCCGTGCAATCGACTTGCCCGGCTGAAGGCGTCCAGCTATCGACGGACAGGGCATCCGGACCGGTCAGTGTCAGATCCACGGTTGAGCCTTTGGAGTGGTTCGATACCCGGGCCACGTAACCCAGGCGCCAGAAGTCCTGCTTGTCTACGCGCGGATAGAACTCGGCCTTGCGCGGGTCACCCGGCACCAAAGCGAAGCGCCCCATATCGGTAACGGCACGGCTGGGCCGATAACAGTCAAACACCTTCAAACCGTAGCCCTGCGCCCGCAAGGCTGTTTGTACCCGAGCGAGGGCCTTGGCGGCGTCCAGTGATAACAGGCACTCCCCAGCGGCGTAACCGTCGAGTGGGTGCCCGGTGAAGTTGTGAGCGCTGGCATAGCGAATGTCTTGCTCGATGCCCTGATCAATCGTACGCAGATAAACCATGTTCTCGGGGCGTGTCTCTGCGCCGGCGATGCAGGGCACGACAATGCTCAGGCATAAAATCCATCGCAGACAGGTCCGCGTGAGCCTGTTTGGCAGACGGACTGGAAATGGCGTCGAGAAGGACGGAGGTTTGATTGGGCACAAAGGGCGCATGCGATGCCTCCAAAGATTCTGGTTTCTAAACCAGATCATAAAACGTGCGGCTGCGATTATGAGTTTGATCCAGTCGGCACGGCTTAAAGGGCATGATCCGTATGCCTATCTAAAAGATGTGCTGACACGGCTGCCGACACAGCGGGCGAGTGAGATCGGGCAACTGCTACCGCATCAGTGGGTGCCGGACCTTAGGGGCAGGTAGCCAGAGGCCAACCGACGCGCGCTGCACGGAGGAGGTTGGCCTTAACAACCAAGCGGTGAAATGGGGCAATAACGAAGATGTAGGCCCGGCCTAGACGGTTGTGGCACTGGACCACGGTTGAAAAAACGAGTTGGCGACTGCCTTCTGGCTCTGCCTCTCCAGAACATAGGATCGATATCCGGAAGTCGAGGTGCTTGTCGTCCTCTCCCAACACGATTTCAGTCTGGTTCGTGCTGTAGACCTTGAAGGCTCCAATCCGATTAGCGAGTGATGCCAAATGTTTGGCTGTCTTGAGACCAAAACAGGCAACGATAGTGTCTCGGACTTTCAAGAGCCATCCGATCCAGGATGGCTGGTGGGAAAGGATGAATCGAGCTAGCAAATCTGGATTGCTAGATGTGCCCGCAGGGAGCCGAATCGCAAAAGCGTCCGCTAGGTGCATCGACTTGTAAAGGTGGGTGATGCCGGACCTCGAGGGGACTGGCACGGACATAATGAGCTCAAATTCTCGGGGCATCGGGGATCTCTCCTGAGTTCTAACTACTAATTAGACGACATGCCATGTCGCGTTTCTTGTTGCGATGGTTTTGTCGTATAACGCTCCTTGTCGCCCTGTAAGTGCTTGTCTAGCTTAGAAGTGACGGTTACCGACTTTCAAGCCGGACAGGGACAACCGCGCTCACTGCTCATTCCCAAGCACACGAGGTATCTGCATAGTGGAGGAATCTCGCTGTACAAGCGGCTCTTTTTCCATATTGCGGCGTGCCTACTTAGGCTATCAGGTACGTATTCAAGTGTGGGGTTCACGGCAACTTCAGGTTCCAGGCGCAGTAGCGCACCAGGAGCGGAGCTCGCATGGGTCGTGGCGATGCCGTCCGGATAACCAATGTCCACGCCTTGATGAGGTCCAGAGCCTCGCTGAGCGAGCATGGATTAACTGGATGTTGTTGAGGCGCCAACTTCTCCTTGTCGGATACTGAGCCCGATCAAGGCATCATAGAGCTCTTGCTGCCCAGCTGGCAGAACAGGGAGCAACGTCGCACGGCGCTTGTCGACATCGAACCAGGATTCAACCAACCATCCCACCAGATAGAGCGCCGCAAGGCATCCGCCAGCGGTTGCAACGTTCCCCTGGCATACAAGAGGCTGGTCCATGGGCTCAAGTCCCAGAGCTTGCAAGCTTGATCGTGCATCCGGGTGTGTAGTTGCTTGGCCGCTGAGCAGCCCAAGCCGTTCGAGAATGAAAGCTCCGGCGCATATGGAGCCGATTCGCTGGCGTCTGGAGTCAAGTTCAAACGACGGCAGGAAATCTGGGGCGGCAAGTGCAGCGGGTATCCCTTCCTTGCCGCTGACGAACAATACCGCGTCGGCACTATTGGCCGCGGAAAGCGGACCATGCACCCAAACAGGCAGGCCGTGCGCCGATCGCACGATAGAGCTAGAACCCAATATTCGGACGTGCCAGTCCTCAGTGTTGCGGCCTAAAATGTCCCACATCAGGAATAGGTCGATATCAGTGAATTGGTCGAAAGCAACCAGAACGATTTTCTTCAAGGCGAGCTCCATGAAAAGTGCTGGCGTGCAAAACGCAACGGCCATCTTTGCTGGTGTTCGCAGCGTATCAATCGGTTGCGCACCATACACAGTCTGTATGGCGCTAAATATGGAGCGAAATAACTGGTGAGAAAACTAACTCGTAACCATTGGATCGCGGCTGGTTTTGAGGCTCTCGATCAAATAGGGCATATTGGCGTTTCGGCCGAGAGTCTATCGCGCCGATTGAATGTGACCCGCGGATCGTTCTATCACCATTTCCGCAATCGCGAAGACTTTGTCCGCACCTTGCTGGCCGCTTGGGAAGAAGACTACACGGACCGCATGCTCGCTTATGCGGCGCAGGGTCGTAGCGCGGGCGAAACCTTGAAACGCTACTTGAGTATTGCCGCTGAGAAACAACCTGGGCGGGAAGTTTCCATCCGAGCCTGGTCGCTGCACGATCCGTTGGTAGGCGAGTTTCAGCAGCGTGTTGACACAAGACGACTGGACTTCGCGATACGGACGTGCCGCCGCTTGGTCCATATGCCAGGCGAAGCAGAAGTGATTGGTAAGGTGGCCCATCTGTGCCTGATTGGTGGTCAACAGGCAGGGCTGCGGCGTGATGCCGCTCGCTTCAACAGTTTCCTGCATCGAGCCTTTTCACTTTTCGAAGAGGCTCTTCCACCGTGGCGGACCTAAGTCATGAACTAAATTGGGTAACTGAATAAGGCAAGCCGCCGAGCTAACGCGATCTACCAATCTCCAGCTCTAGTGCACGCCATTGGTCTCCTAGGGCTAACGTCCATGTCACTGGCCCACGGCACTAATTTGAGTACGGCCTTCACCACACGCATACCCTGCACAAGGCGTATTCCCCGTACGCTTACGGTCATTCCACGGCGGCAATGGGATTTCACTTCATCTGCGGTCAGGAGGTTCTGGGGTGTGAGTAGGTCGTGGAAGCGATGCGATCATTTGATCAAAGGCCGCTACCGCATATCTTCCATCAAGGCTTTTCAAGGTCGGCATTTCTGAAGGAAAACTGAATCGAACTCTGCCGGGAAGCACTTCATCCATAGCTGAGTACCAGGTCCGCAGAGCTTGTTGGAGGCGCACGTGTAGTTCGAATCTACTCCGTCGGCGTGTGGTGTCTGCTTTGGCTCGTTCTCGCGCGAGTTGAGGATCCATGCGGCCAACAATGTAACAGTCAGCAAAGCCAATACGTCCTTGTAGGATCGTTTCTCTTGTGGCGTCCAACTCTATGCGCGTTTTTAGGCCTACCAGCCATACCCTGCCGCGATGATCAGCGGAGAAACCAGCAGCGTTGCCCAGAACCCCGATTTTGGAACTGCAATGACGCAAATGATCGAGATCATAAGCACATAGATGCCAACCATTTTAAGTAGCGCGAGATCGCTAACGGCTACGGCGTGAATCGCTGTCTGCCCTGCGAGCATAAAAAGCGGCCCCAGCATGGTAAACCAGAGAGCAGTGCGCCGATCTTCGTGCGCTTTGAATTGGTCAACGAAGCCAGAGCCTACGGCGGCGGCGAATGCTGTTTTGAACTTGATAATACCGAATGGAATATGGAGGACGCCCAGGGCGAACAGGGTCCATGCGACGATGTTTGACATGTCTTATATGCTCCGTACGGTAAGGTTGGATAAGTGCCTAACGTTTGTTTAAGGGCGCCGGCCCGGTCCCAGCTTTATCGCGCAGCGTCCAGCAACCGAGGAGAGCGACATTGAGTGCGTAGATCAGCTCTCAGGGGAAATGATCGAGTCTGCACTGGGTTCAGCTGCTAGTTTCAATCGGTCAGCTTTACTAATGTATTTAGACTTGCTTGACGGTGCCAATTTGGCGCTGGCCTTTTTTGCGTGAGCCTTCAATAACTGCTGTATTTTTTTACGACGATTCATGTTTTCTGCTCGGCTTGTCAGTTCTTGGATGATGGTACCAGCAGCACCTACTTCAGCCCAAAGCATACATTCACCGCAGCAACACTCAGGCAAACGCAGCCTCGACAAATGCCTCCAGCGCCTTGTCTTCCAGGATTTCGATAGAGAAGTGCCTGAAGCGCTTGGGCAACCTCGATGTCCGGTGTCGAGTAGCAGTGGCGATAAATCATCCCCTCGCCCGAGGAGTCCAATAGCTCTCTCAGGTTCCCCGCCAATGGGGAAGCATCTATGTTCAAAGTAACGCCCAATCCACCGGACACCGATCCGGTGTCCCCGTACGAACCCGATTCGAACAAACTCAACGAGGCCGCCGAACGGGCCCTCGACTTTCACTTCCCGTCGACTGCCGACATCAAAGCCACCGGGCGTACCCACCGCACTCTGTTTTCCGTGGACCCAGGGGCTACTACCGAAACCCTGGCCGTTTATTTGGTCGAGACGCTGGCTTCGGTCGATGTGATGGTCCATCAGCTGGTGGATCATCTGGACGGTGGGTCGCGCTATGCCCTGTGGGGCATTTCAAACAGCATCAAGGTGGCGGAGATCACGGCGAACCGGTTGCTGGATAAAATCGATCTACCTGCGTAGGCGCGGCTCGCTGTGGCAAGGGAGCTGGCTCCCTCGCCACCGTTTGCTCATGACTGCAGCAATCAACTTCCACCCCGGTTATTCAACGCCTCTTCCGCCGCCGCAATTTCAGCCTGACGCTTGACGATCATATCGCCAATCGGCGGACCCTGAAAACGTCGGGCCTCAAAACCGAACCAGACGATGGCCGTCAGCACCAGAAAGCCGAGGGTGATGTACAGCGCCCAATCGTTCGGTGGCTGGATGCCGATGACGAAAATGATCACCATCGAGAGGATCGAGAGGATGGCGAACACCGAGTACCAGAAACGTCCCATGTTCCACGGCCCCATGGCCGGCCACTTCGATGTCCCGTAGGTAAACAGGCCCAGCACGATAGGGATGATGAAGGAGAAGAACAGGAAGATCACCGTGCAGGACACCACGATGGTATAGACCGGGGTTGCGCCGACCGATATCACGGACGATCCCCAGTCGAACAATACCGCCAGGGTGGCACCCGTCCAGATCGCCGCCACCGGGCTGCGATAGGTCGGCGAAACCGAGGCCAGTGCTTTCGAGCAGGGTAGGCCACCGTCACGGGAAAACGCGAAGATCATGCGTGAGACCGAGGTCACGGTTGCCAGCCCGCAGAGGAACTGTGAGATGAAAATCGCCACGTACAGCGCGAGCTTTACGGTTGGGTTGACCTGTGTGTTCATGGCCCAGAAAAACACGTTCCAGCCTTGCTTCGCCGCCTCGTCCATGTTCGGCAGCATCAGCACAAACGAGCAGAGCATGACCCAGCCAAACAACAGCGACCAGACCACCGACATGACCATGCCGCGCGGCACCGACATGGCCGCATTTCGGGTCTCTTCCGAGGTATGCGCAGAGGCGTCATAGCCCGTGATGGTATAGATCGGCAACAGCAGGCCGAGCATGAAGATCCAGCCGTTCGAAACCTGTGGCCAAACGCTGCCGCCAGCCTCGCCGGAATAGTTGCTGAAGGTCCATAACCGGGTGAACTCATAACTGGGTGCAGAGATCAGGCAGACGATGGTCAGCGCGAGCGCCGTGGCGAAAATCAGGTAACCCGAGAAGTCGGTGAGCTTCGCGGTCAGGCCGATACCCAGGTGGTTACACAAGGCCTGGAGGCCGGTCAGGATCGCCAGGAAAATCACCCGGGTCGTGGTGGTGTCTTCCATTCCCAGGGCCGGTCCGAAGGCGCCGAAAAAGAAGTAATAGGTACCGACGTTGATCGCACCGAGCACGGTGACCAGCCCGAGCAGGTTGAACCACGCGGTCAGCCAGCCGGTGAAGCGGTTACCGAGAATCGAGCCCCAGTGATAGAGGCCGCCAGCGGTGGGGTAGGCCGAGGAAATCTGCGCCATGGCCATGGCGAAAACCCCGGAGATCAGGCAACCGATCGGCCAGCCGATGCCGATCGACGCACCGCCCGCCCCCGAGGTGCCCTGAGCGAGTGAGTTGATGCCACCCGAGAGGATGCAGATGATCGAAAAGGAAATGGCAAAATTGGAGAAAACGCCCATGCGTCGTGAGAGCTGCTGGGCATAGCCCATGCTGTGCAGCACCTTGACGTCATCGTCTTGCGGCGCGCTCGTGCCGGGCTGGCTTGCTGGATTCATGTTGTGTGCCCCTTAGGTTTTGATACGCATCCACCCGGGTTTACGTTACCGGATGGGCTGGCCTTCAACCCCTTGTCGTACTGCTCCTGTTTCTTACGGATAAACCCTTTCCATGCTGCGCGTTCGCACCTTGGCCATGGACAGACAACTGCTCTACAGACGGCCGTGGTAGGCCGCTTCGAAAATTTCTGCCGCGCCATTTCGGGTCAATGGCAACGGGTTGCCGCCGGCGCAAGGGTCGACAATCGCCATGTCCGCGATCAGGTCGGCCTGCCGGTCATCCACCCCTAGCTCAACCAGCGTATGGGGCACGCCGATGTCCTTGCGCAACTTGAGGACGAAGGCCAGAAAACTGTCGAAGCCGGGTGAGGGCAGACGCAAATAAGCCGCGAGGCGGGTGATGCGTTCCTCGATGGCCGGGCGATTGAATTTCAGGACATAGGGCATGAACGTGGCGTTGGTCATGCCGTGATGGGTGTCGTACAGGGCGCCCACCGGATGTGAGAGGGCGTGCATCCCGCCCAGGCCTTTCTGGAAAGCGGTAGCGCCCATCGCGGCGGCCGCGAGCATTTCCGCGCGCGCCTCCAGGTCCGAGGGTGTGTGTACGGCTCGCACCAGGGCATTGGCGACCAGGCGCATGCCTTCCACCGCAATCCCTTCGGCCATGGGGTGAAAACCGGGGGCGCAATACGATTCCAGGCAATGCGCAAACGCATCCATGCCGGTGCCTGCGGTGACCTTGGCCGGCATGCCGACGGTGAGGGCCGGATCGCTGATGACCACGCGCGGCATCATCTTCGGGTGGAAGATGATGCGTTTGGTGTGCGTACGCTCATCGATGATCACCGCGGCACGGCCCACCTCGGAGCCGGTACCCGCCGTGGTCGGCACCGCAATGATCGGGGCGATGCTGCCTTCGTCGGCGCGGGTCCAGTAGTCGCCGATGTCTTCGAAATCCCACACCGGTCGGGTTTGGCCACTCATGAAGGCGATGAGCTTGCCCATGTCCAGGCCGCTGCCACCGCCGAAGGCGACCACGCCATCGTGTTTGCCAGCGCGCCAGGCATCGAGCCCGCCCGCCAGGTTGGCTTCGACCGGGTTGGGTTTAAGGTCGCAAAACAGCGCGACGCCAAGGCCGGCAGCGCGCAAGGCGTCCAGCGCTGCGGTGGTAATCGGGGCACGCGCCAAACCACTGTCGGTGACCAGCAACGGTCGCTGGATTCCTTGACTGCGGCAGATCTCGGCAAGCTCGGCGATGCGGCCGACACCGAAGTGGATGCTTGTGGGGTAGTTCCAGTTCGCGGTCAGGCTCATGGCTCAGATCTCGTGGCGCAAATGGAAGGATTTCGCGCGGGTCAGATTTTCATAACCCAGGCGCGACAGCGTGACGCCGCGCCCGCTGTTCTTGATACCGGTCCAGGCCAGTGCCGGGTCCAGGTAATCGCAGCGGTTCATGAACACGGTGCCGGTGTCGATCTGGTCGCCCAGGTATTCGGCGGCGGCAAGGTCTTGCGTCCAGATGGAAGCGCTGAGCCCGAACTCACTGTCGTTCATCAAGGCAATGGCTTCGTCGTCGTCGGCCACCGGCATGACGCCGACCACGGGACCAAAGCTTTCCTCGCGCATCACCGACATTTGATGGGTGACGTCGACTAATACTTGCGGGGCGAGGTATGCGCTGCCCGGCGCGTCGGCAGGAAAATCCTTTGGGTCGATCAGCGCCCGAGCGCCATGGGTCAGTGCATCGGCGATCTGCCCGCGAACGAATTCAGCGGCACTCGGTGTCACCAGCGGACCGAGTGTGGTGGCTTCGTCCAGCGGGTTGCCCAGCACGTATTGGCGAGTCAAGGCGGCGAAGCGTTCGATAAACGCCGGGTAGATTTTTTCATCGACATAAATTCGCTCGACGGCGCAGCAACTCTGCCCGGAGTTGAAGAAGCTGCCATCCACCAGATTTTCCACCGCGTGTTCGAGGTTGGCGTCTGCCCGGACGTAGGCCGGGTCTTTGCCACCGAGCTCCAGGCCCACGCCGAGGAAACGTCCGACGGCCGCGTGTTCCATGGCCTTACCCGCGTCCACCGAACCGGTGAAGTTCACCTGCTGCACGCGTCCAGAGGCAATGATCGCTCCGGTATAGAGATGACTCAGCAGCAGGTTTTGGAACAATCCTTCGGGCAGATTGGCACGGCGAAAGGCCTCGGCGAAACGCTCGCCGACCAGCAGCGTTTGTGAAGCGTGTTTGAGGATCACGCTGTTGCCGGCCATCAGTGCCGGGATAATCGTATTCACCGCCGTCAGGTAGGGGTAATTCCAGGGGGCGACAACCAGCACCGTACCCAGCGGCTCGCGTTTGATACAGCGTCGAAAACCGGCGACGGGCGTGGGCTCAAGCGCTGCCAGGGCGTCAGGCGCAATGGCGATCATATGCCGGGCACGCTCTTCGAAACCGCGCAGTTCGCCAGCGCCAAAGCGCACCGGACGGCCCATTTGCCAGGCCAGTTCCGGCACGATGTCAGCTTTCATGGCCAACATCGCGTCCACCGCGGCGCTACAGAAGGCGGCGCGCTCGCTCAGTGGCCGGCGTTTCCATTGCGCCTGGGCAGCTTCGGCCGCTGCCAGCGCCTGGTCGATTTGCGCCGCATCGGCGCAGCGGCGTTCGGCATAGACCCGGCCATCGACCGGGGAGATGAGTTGAATCGTTGAAGTCATGATGGACGTCTCAATAGCGCTCAAACCCGCGCTGCAGTTCCCAGTCGGTGATCCGCCGGTCGTACTCTTTCTGTTCCCATTCGGCGGTGTGCACGTAGTGGTCGATCACTTCATCGCCGAACGCTTCGCGCAACATGGTCGAGCCCTGGAGCGCGGCGCAGGCTTCGCGCAGGGTTTTCGAGACTTCAGGCAAGTGTTCGTCGACGTAGGCATCGCCCTCGAAGGGCGGCGCGAGGCTGAGCTTCTCGTCGATACCGGCCAGTCCCGCAGCGATCAAGGCGGCGAAGGCCAGATATGGGTTGAGGTCGGCTCCGCCAATGCGACATTCGATGCGGATGGCTTTGCTGCCTTCTGCGCACAAACGGAAACCTGCGGTGCGATTGTCCCGACTCCACACCGCCCGGGTCGGTGCAAAGGTACCGGCCTGAAAGCGCTTGTACGAGTTGATGTAGGGCGCGAGAAAACAGGTGATGTCGTTGGCGTATTTGAGCTGCCCGGCCACCCAGGAACGCATGAGTTTCGACATGCCGAACTCAGCCTTGGCATCGAAGAACAGCGGCTTTTTACCGTTCTTGTCCCACAGCGAATTGTGGATGTGGCTGCTGGAACCGGCGGCGTCGTAGCGCCACTTGGCCATGAACGTGATCGCCTTGCCCTGCAGTTGCGCGATCTCTTTGCAGGCGTGCTTGATGATGACGTGGTGGTCGGCCATGGTCAGCGCATCGGCATAACGGATGTTGATCTCTTCCTGGCCCGGCCCCCATTCACCCTTGGAGTTTTCCACGGGAATGCCGCTGGCCTGCAGATGCTTGCGAATCGCCCGCAGCACCGGCTCTTCGCGGGTGGTCTGCAGGATGTTGTAGTCCTCGATGTAGTGACCGGCCGTTTTCGGCTTGTGGTAGTTGCGCTCGTGGATCGCCTCGTAGCTCTCGTCGAACAGATAGAACTCCAGTTCCGAGGCGAACATGCCGGTGTAACCGCGTTCGCGCAGTCGCTCGACCTGCTTTTTCAGGATCGCCCGCGGGCTGTGCGGCAGGTCGCGCCGATGGTGATGATCGAGCACGTCGCAGAGCACCAGCGCCGTGCACTCCAGCCAGGGCACCTTTCGCAATGTGGCCATGTCGGGTTTGAGCACGAAGTCGCCATAGCCTTTGCTCCAGCTGGCCGCGGCGTAACCCGGCACCGGTTCCATGTCGATGTCGTCGGCCAGCAGGTAATTGCAGCAGTGGGTTTCTTCATGGCCGCTGTCGATGAAAAACTCGACCTGGAATCGCTTGCCGACCAGTCGGCCTTGCATGTCGACCATGCAAACAAGAACGGTATCGATCTCGCCGGAGGCGGCGGCACGCTTGAGTTGATCAAAACTGAGGAGGGGCTCGGTCATCACGTAGTCCTGCGTGAATTGTTTGGGCCTGTCTGAAATAGCTGTTGCAGACGCTCTCCAGAACAAACCAAAACCTGCAGACGCGAGCATCGTGTGCAATGAGCTGCTGTAAGAGTAGCCTACTGTTGCAGTGTGCAAGTTTCGCAAATCGCAGCCTGATGACTCGGGCGCAAAGGCGAGAACTGATCGCCGTCCAACGCGAGGAAACCAACATGACAAAGAAGAAAGCGCACAACACCTACCAACGTCTCGAACAGCAGTATCCGGATTACCTGGCCGCCGTGGAGGCCTTGGGTACGGCGGTGCGTCATACCGGCCCACTGGAAGAAATCGTTGTCCAGCTGATCCAGCTCGGGGCCGCGGCGGCCATCCGTTCTGAGGGCGCGGTGCACAGCCATACCCGACGGGCACTGGAGGCGGGCGCTACACCAGAGCAGATCCGTCACACGCTGATCTCACTGACCAGCACGATCGGTTTTCCCACTGTCGTTGCGGCTATCAGTTGGGCGGATGATGTGATTGAGACGTGAATGAGTTCGCAGAAAGACAGGGCAACGCTCGCCTTGACCCCAAGTAACGGGGTGGACTCCTTTACGCTTCGGCAGTCTTTTTTTAGCTATTTGCTATGGCCCAGGGTTTCTCCAACAATCCGCGCGGCATCTCGTGAGGGCGGCAAGCCGAACACCCGTGCGTAATCGCGGCTGAATTGCGTAGCGCTTTCATAACCGACCTCGAACGCTGCATTCGTGACACTTTTGGCGTGGGCCACCAGCAGCGTCCGGGCCTGAAGCAAGCGAACCCTTTTTTGATACTGCAACGGGCTCAGCGCCGTGACGGCTTTGAAGTGCCGGTGAAAGGCCGACACGCTCATCGCCGCTTGTTGCGCCAGTGTCTCCACACGGATGGGCTTGGCGAAGTCCCGACGAATGTACTGGATGGCCAGGCTGACCCGAGCCATGGCGCTATCGGGTGCCGCAATATCACGCAGCATCCAGCCGTGGGGGCCTTGCAAAACGCGGTACAGAATCTCCCGTTCGTAGGCAGGTGCCAGGGCCGCAATTTCTTCAGGTCGGCCCATCAATCGCAGCAAGCGCACCCAGGCGTCCAGCAGGTCGGGCGTGACAGCGGCTACCGAAAAACCTGCTTCCTTGTCGTAATGCCCGATGGGCTTTGGCAGGTCGGCCAGCAGCGTCGCCAGGACCGTCGGGTCGAGTGTCAGGCTGACCGCCAGATAAGGCTCACCGGAAGCAGCAGGGTGTACTTGGCCGACCGCAGGCAACTCGATGGACATGACGAAATAGGTCGCCGGGTCATAGCGAAGTGTGCGGTCTCCGATGGTCATTGATTTACTGCCTTGCAGGATCAGGTTGATCATCGGCTCGTAAACCGCGGCCAGCAGGTGCTCAGGGATTTCGCCCTGGACCATGGCGACGCGGGGGATGCCTGTCTCCGTGCGGCGGTTTTCGGCCCGGGCAGCCAGCACGCGAAGTTCATTCAGTTGGTTTGTCATGGGGAGTATCTGAACCCAGGCTGATACGCCCAGGCAAGCAAAAAGCAGAAACAGGCAGGATTGGAGCAGGAACGGCTGCGCTCGTGACAACGGCGATGGTTACTGTGGTGACTCATCCCAGTGATCTTGGAGCAGCAAATGAGCGTTATCGTCATTACCGGAGGCAGCCGAGGCATCGGCGCCAGCACCGCCGAACACTGCGCCCGGCGCGGAATGGGGGTCATCCTGACCTACAAGAGCAATGCTGATTCAGCAAACGCTGTCGTCCAGCGTATCCAGGCATCGGGTGGAAAAGCTGTGGCGCTTGAGCTGGATGTCGCTGATGTGAAGCGGTTCGACAGCTTCAGAGAAACGGTGCAACTGACTTTGCAGGCAACCTGGGGCGTGGCAACCCTCGGCGGGCTGGTGAACAACGCGGGCCATGGTTTGTTCAATCGCCTGGAATTGGTCACCGAGGCGCAGTTTGACGACTTGCTGAACGTACACCTCAAAGGCCCGTTTTTCCTGACTCAAGCGTTGCTGCCACTGATGGGAGAGGGCGCCAGCATCGTCAACCTGACCAGCGCCACGACCCGCGTGGCCACTGCGGGTGTCGCGCCTTATGCGGCTTTCAAGGGCGGACTCGACGTGCTGACCCGTTACATGGCCAAAGAGTTCGGCCCTCGGCGTATCCGGGCCAATGCCGTCTCACCGGGGGCGATCCGCACCGAACTGGGCGGCGGTTTGAATGACGAATTCGAGGCTCTGCTCGCGTCGCAAACCGCCCTTGGTCGGGTGGGCGAGCCGGAGGATGTCGCTCGCGTTATCACCCTGCTGCTATCCGAAGAAGGAGGCTGGATCAATGCTCAGACGATCGAAGTCGCGGGCGGGTATTTCATCTGAATCAGCATCTGAAAAGCGAGGTGACCGCAATGCTTGATCATATTTTTATCTCGGTAAGCGACGTTGAGAGTTCCATCCGTTTCTACACCGCGACTCTGACCCCGCTGGGCATTACCGGCCGGCTTGATTACGACGGTAAGGACGGCCCGCCAGGCCACCCGGACCTCAAGGGCTTCGGTGCCAATGGCCGGGTGTTTTTCTGGTTGCGCGAGGGTGTTGTGGAGGGGCGGGCGGTTCATGTCGGCTTCGTGGCGAACAGTAAGGCCGAGGTCGACGCAGCTTACGCCGCGGCTATTGAGAATGGCGCTATCGACAATGGTGCGCCTGGCGCACGCCTGCATTACGACCCCGATTACTACGCCGCCAATGTCCTTGACCCGGACGGTTACAGCCTCGAATTCGTCTACAAAAACTGGCAGCACGCCCAATGAAGAAATTAATGATCTACGGGGCGACGGGCTATACCGGTCGCATGGCAGCCGAGCACGCCAAAGCACGGGGGCTGGACGTTGTGATCGCTGGCCGCAATGGAGCAAGGCTGGCGTCTCTCGCTGCGCAACTGGGCGTGCCTTTTCGAGTGTTCACCCCTGATGCCCAGGCCGTCGAATCCCTGGACGGCATCGGCGTGTTGCTGAATTTCGCCGGGCCTTTTGCTCAGACCGCAGACGCCTTGATGCAGGCCTGTATCAAGGCCGAGGTCGACTATCTAGACATCACGGCCGAGATCAATGTCTATCGGCTGGCGGAACAGCTTGGCGCTCAGGCGGCCGAGGCGGGTGTCATGCTCCTGCCCGGGGTCGGCTGGGACGTGGTGCCGACAGACTGCCTGGCGATGCATGTTGCTCGCCGTGTGCGGGAGCCGAAGTCGCTCAGCGTTGCGCTCCAAGTCGCTGGCGCAATGTCGCGGGGATCGGCCTTAAGCGTCAGCGAGATCATTGGCGCGGGCCTCTTGGCGCGGGTTGATGGGCTACTGGTTGCAACACCCGATGCGCAGCCCCGGCACTTCGATTTTGGCGATGGTCCGGCACTGTGCGCGCCGCTGTCCTTCGGTGACCTGGTCACCGGCTGGCACTCCACCGGCATTCCCAATATCGCCATGTTCGTGAACATTACCGGCGACGCTTTCCCTGAAGGCGAACTGTCACAACTTCCCGACGGCCCAAGTGCTGAACAGCGAGAGGCTCATCGCGCCCGTGCTGTGGCTGAAGTCATTGGCGCTGATGGCACACGTGCGCGTTCAGTGATCGAGACCGTAAACGGCTACACTTACACACCGTTGGCTGCTGTGGAGGCCGCGCGCCGGGTGCTGAACGGTGATCGGCGACCAGGTTTCGAAACGCCTGCGCGGGTGTTTGGCGTCGGATTCGCGCAGACGATTGCAGGGACGACAATCATAGATTCTTAGGGCGCGACAACGCTCGGTTTCGCGCTGACATGAGCAAGGCTGCCAACGTGACGCTGCTGGGTCCATCGGGCAGCATCACCAACATCAGGTCCATTCAGGGTGAGCCTTGTGGGCTGGCTTCGTCGCCCGGCTCAATGGCGACATTGAGTGGCTGTTAAAGCGCGATGATCCGCTCGAAATGAAGGCGAGGGCAGGTCAAAGCGAGGCTATTTCCCCGGGCCTTTCTGTTTGATATCTCCGCAAAAAATATCGATGTTGCCACTGTCCGGTGCACTTCGCACGACGATGGAGTACTCACCGGAAAGCAGGACCGGCATTGCGACCGGTGCGCTTCTTGAGAACGCCCAGCCGCGTATGGCCTGGCGTTCGGTGGTGACATGATCATTCATGGCGTAAGCGACTGGCCCGGGTTGCTGGCAGCTGCCTTTATTGATGAAGGTGAAGAGGCGCAAGGGCAGAGACGCTCCGCTTGGAGCACCACTGATGAAGAAACTGAACCCGGTTTCTTTGCCCCAGTCGGACAACGTTACATTGCCGATTTGACCGGTGTTCTGCCGCGTGGCAACCAAAGTAACGTTCACGCCATGGTTTGATGAAGTGGTGCAGCCGAAAAGGCTTGCGGTGACCATTAGCGCTGCAAGTGAAAGTCTGCGATTCATTGCCAACCTCCTGCGTTGAAGAACTGCAAAGGGAGATTAGCGGGTATAGCTCATTAATCGCCTCCCTGGCGTTGCCTGTTCGAAATCCCCCATTCATGCGGAATCTGGCAACAGTGTTTGTCCAGTGGGTCGCTGTTTGAGGGAGGGGTACACACCTAGCATCGTCTCTACCGAGTGAGCAAACAGAGTCGGGGTCAACCCGCTCACGAGGTTAACTTTCGACGATACGGTGAATACGATGAAAATTTCAAAACTTGCGATGTTTCTTGCGCTTGGCGTTTTAGGTACACAGGCCTTTGCAGGCGAAAGCCATTCAACTGCCGCGGACAGCAAGACGCCTGTTGAAACGTACACTTACGATACGAAGCTGGATATCCAGAAAGTCATTGCAGTGTCAGATATTCCTGACCTGTGCGGGCCAGTCCCGGCGCAAATGACGTACGAAGACTCTCACGGTCAACGGCATATCCTGCAGTATCAAGTCATGGGAACTGGCTGTTCAAATGGTTGAGTCGTGTGTGGACGATGGAGGGTCGACACTCCATACCTGCAGCACTCGTGATTTCAAATGTTGTTATCGTTTCCTGGGTGAGCCTGTGATTGTTTCATCGGATGCCAACAAGCCCGGAATGTAACTTTTAAGAAACTCCACCCATGTCTTGATCTTTGCATCCACGAACTTCCGTGATGGATAGATTGCAAACAAATTCAACGCTTCAAGATGAAAGTCAGGTAGTACCCGCACTAACGTACCCGCCCTGAGTCCGTCGACTGCCGACGCAATAGGCTGAATGCCGATGCCCATTCCATTGGTAATCGCGATGGTCATGCCATCGGCGGTGTTGATGTGCAAGGGAGACAGCGGGATGTTGACGGTTTCCATGCCTTCGGGTCCCTCAAATGCCCAGTTTTCAGCGGGCATGACGGTATTCACAATTCTCAGACAATCATGTGAGCCAAGCGCACTCGGGGACTCCGGGTGTCCGCGTTTCTTCAGGTACGCAGGCGAGGCGCAGAGGATGCTGTAAGTCATGCCGAGCCGCTGAGCGACAAACCCTGAATCGGGTAAATCCCGCGCCAAGACAATCGACATGTCATAGCCTTCTTCCAGCAAATCCGGGAGCCGGTTGGTCAGGGTCAGATCAAACATCACCGAGGGATGCGTCTCCCTGTAACGGGCGATGGCATCGATCACGTAATGATTGCCAATGGCTGACATCGCGTGAATTTTCAGCCTGCCAACGGGCAGGGTGTGAGCGGTGCCTGCTTCTTCGTCCGCTTCACGCACCTCTTCAAGAATTTTCTCGCAGCGTTGCAAATAGCGCAGACCGGCTTCGGTCAACGCCAGACGTCGGGTTGTGCGGTTGATCAGGCGGGTTTGAAGCCTGGCCTCCAGGCTGGAGACCGCTTTGGAAACGTTGGTTGTGGTGGTGTCCAACACCTCAGCTGCCGCGGTAAAGCTACCGCTTTGAGCGACCGCCACAAAAAAACGCATGGTTTGGAAAACGTCCATCGTTTCCACCTCAGGGGTATGGATAAAAAGGGCGTCCCTGCAAACAGCCGCCCCCTTGTGGTTAATGCCAATCAGTTAAGGTGCAAAACCTGTGGGAGCGAGCTTGCTCGCGATGGCGGCGCAACAATCAAAATCAATGCTGACTGACCCGCCGCTATCGCGAGCAAGCTCGCTCCCACAGAGGTTGTGGTGTTCACTCCTTTAATTGATCGGCATTAGCCCTCGTGGTGTATTACTTTTTCTGCGGAATAAATCCAGGTACACCCGTTTCCACGACTGAGTTAAATCGAATCCTGATCGTAATATCGTCCTGAATTTCACGCATGGCCCTGTGTGGCAGGGTAGAAATATCAAAATTTTCCCGGATATGACTCGGTGTAGCAGACGTGGTCAGAAAAGCGACTCCCCGCTGTACAGACCAGGCCAATGCCACTTGAGCCGGGGTCTTGCGAATGTGTTTAGCAATCCCTGTAATCACCGTGTCTTCCAGTACGTTCGGCTCCATGCCATGGCCGAGTGGCGCAAACGCAAGAACGATAATTCCATGTTGCTGACAATATTCAAGCAGGTCCCATTCGGGCAGATAGGGGTGGGACTCGACCTGCACGACGGCGGGTTTTATCCGGGCCACTGCCACAATCTCTTGTAAACGCTCCAGCGTGATATCAGATAAGCCGATGGACTTGCAGCGGCCTTCATCCACCAGGCGCTCTAGCGCCCGCCAAGTCTCTATTAACGTCACGCCTGAATCGTAGATGACTCGACCGTGCTCGTCTCTTGGGTCCTGATCATCACCGGGCTGAAAGGCAAAAGGCGTATGGATCAGGTAGCAATCGATGTAATCAACCTGAAGCCGTCGGCAACTGGCCTCAAACGCAGGTTCAACTCGCTCGGGACGATGGTTGGTATTCCACAGTTTCGTGGTAATGAACACGTCCTCGCGCTGGACCTTACCCGCCTCGATAACTTCCTGTAGTGCAACGCCGACCTTTTCTTCATTTCGATAACGTTCTGCACAATCGAAATGGCGAAATCCTGCTTCCAGCGCATCCTTGACCGCTTGCGTTGTGACGCTGAGATCCTTGAACAGCGTGCCAAAGCCAACGGCCGGCATCTCACCTGAGCCGTGTATTAAAGGGAATCGGGTATCGCGAAGTGCATCGTGAAAGGACTCGTATGGCATATCTTTTACTCCAATGTCTGGCGCTACTGATAGGAAGGTTTCTGGTCTTCGCGACTGGCCACTCGTTGCTCAAACACACCGACGGAGTTACCGCCAAGTGCCACGTACAGCCGCACCGTGTCGAGGTACTGCGCGGTCTTCACTCTGATTTGACCCAGCAACGCTTGCTCATAAGCACGTTCCGCCTCCAGCACCTGGAGAATGCTGTTCTCGCCTTGCGCGTAGGCTTGTTGGTTCAACCGAAAGCTCGTTTCTGCCGCTCGCAACGCGTCCTCCTGGGCCAGGTTTTCCTCGGTGTCATGATTGATGGCTTGCAGCGTGTCAGCGACCTGACCGAACGAATTAATGACGGTTTGCTGGTAGCCGGCGAGAGTTGCCTTGTAGCCGTCGACGGCGGCCTGACGTTCAGCCTTCAGCGTTCCGCCATTGAAGATGGGTGCCGTGAGCCCGGCAGCGAAACCCCAGAGTGCGGCGCCGCCATTGCCTGAAGCCGCCTGAGCGAGAGACGCAGACAGCTCGACATGCGGATAAAGGTTGGCTGTCGCCACGCCAACCGCGGCGCTGGCCATGTGCAGTTCTGCCTCCGCTTGCCGTACGTCCGGCCGGTCGTGGGCCATCTCAGAGGGCAGACTGACGGGCACGTTTGCCGGCAAGGCAAACTCGGCGAGCGTGAAGTCAGGTGCGATCCAGTCTCCCGGGCCTTTGCCCGTCAGTATCGAGAGCGCGTGACGTGCCGAATCACGCTGCTGGGCGAGGGGCGGCAACTGCGTGCGGTCCTGAGCGAGCCGCGTTTGGGCCAGCGAAACATCGATCTGCGTGGTGCTGCCATTGGCGTGCGCCATGCGCACCAAGTCGAGGTTCTTTGCGTCATTGGCGAGCAGCTTCTCGACGGCTGCCATCTGCGCGTTGGCCGAGGCCAGCAACAACGCCTGGCTCGCGACATCGCCCGTCAGGGTCAGGTACGCCGCTTCGTAGCGATGCGTCTGTAGATCGGTAAACGCTTCCTGTTGTTCGACCTGCCGCTTGTTTCCGCCGAAAACGTCAAGGTCGAAGCCAACCCGTGGTCCGATTGCATAGAAGTTTGAGATGGAAGGTTCTTTCGCGTTGTGCACCCGTTGGCGGCCAGCCTGGGCGCCAAAGTCGACCTGCGGATACATCGCACCTTCCGCCGCAGCGACAAAGGAAGCCGCTTGCCGGATCGTCGCGTCTGCCGCTACGAGCTCAAGATTGCCGTCAATGGCGCGACGTACAAGCTTGTCGAGCTTCGGCGAACGAAACGCAGACCACCAGTCACCGTTGACCTTCTTGCCCAGGTCAATGCGTTGTTCACCGGGTTTGTTGCCGCCTTGGCCAAGACGCTGCTCGGCCTGTTGATCGTAGTGCTGCGACAGGCTCGGTGGCGGCATTTGATAGTCAGGGCCGACGGTACAGGCGGTCAGGAACGCAAGCGCCGACACCGCACCGAAGGTGGTTTTGAACATCTGTCTGTTGATGAAGCGTGCATGGGATTTCATTTGGCAAACTCCACGAAAACTAGTTGGTCGGAACGGGCTTGCGAAGAAAGACAACCAGTGGGCTCACCACCAGCATCGCGAACATCAAAATCTTGAACTGGTCGATCACCGCGATAAAAGCTGCCTGGCCGGTGATCATTTCGTTGAGCCCCGCCAGTGCTTGCAGGGACGTCGGCGCGGAGTGTGCAGCGGCGCGATACGGCGTCAGGTTACTGGCCAGCGCCATGTGCATCGCTTGCGTATTGTTGAAGAAAAACAACTGCACAATCGCAACGCCCAGGGTGCTGCCGTACACCCGTGACAGGTTGAACAGACCGGTGCCTTCCGGGCGTAACGTCGGGTCGAGGGTGCTGAACGCGACCTTGGTCAGCGACGGCATCAGCATGCCGATGCCAATCCCCTGGATCGCACCCGCCACCGCCACGGGCGACCAGTCCATCAACGGCGAATAGGCGAGCATCATCCAATTGGCATAAATCACCACGGCAACGCCGGCCGCCACGAACAATCGACGGTCGAAACGCTCGGGAACACGGCCCATCAGCAGGAACGCACCTATAAGCCCGATACCTCTCGGTATCGTCAGGGAACCCGTGGTGTCAGGCGGGTAGCCGAGAATCTCGTCCAGCATCGGCGAGGTCAGCGCCATGGTCGACAAGAGCACGAAACCCACGGCGAAAAAGATGACCGTCGAGAGCACGAAGTTGCGGTCGTTGAACAAACGCTTGTTGAGGAAATGCACCTTCGTGGTCAGCACATGCACCGCGAACAGATAGAGCCCCAGTGCACAGCCCAGCGCTTCCAGCCAGATCTCGGTCGAAGAGAACCAGTCCAGGCGTTCACCTCGGTCGAGCAACATTTGCAGGCTGATCAAACCCAACGTGAAGCTGCCGAAGCCAAAGAAGTCGAACGACGGACGTTTCTCGGCCTTTTTCTCGGCCAGCAACAGCGCCATTACGAGGAAGATAAAGGCCGACAGCGGAAGGCTGATGTAGAAGATCGGGCGCCATCCGAAATGTTCGCCGACCCAACCACCGATGCTCGGGCCGCTGACGATGCCGAAGAGCACGATGGCCGTCCACGTTGCGCCAAATTTCGCACGCTTCTCGAGTGGCAATGTCTCCAGCGAAATCGCCATCGACAGCGATGCAAGCACGCCACTCGCCAGGCCTTGAATAATGCGCGCGCCAACGAATTCCAGCGGCGTCGTTGCCTGCGTAGCGAGCAGCAAGCCAAGGACGAAGAAGGCCAGCGCGGCTTGATAAACCCGCTTCAAGCCATAGCGCCCGGCAAGCCATTGCGCAATCGGTATCGTGATGGCGCTCGCTGCGAGGTACGAGGTGAATATCCAGCCAGCCTGGTCGTCGGTCATCGACAGGCTGCCCTGAATCAACCTGAGTACCGCATTCGGAAGCGGCAGGTTCGCCGACTGCATGTAGGTGGCGAGCAGCGCGGCGAACCTTAATGCCCCCGCACCTTGAGGTCCGGCAAGATTGGCGTTCATCAGAAGTTACCTGCGGTTAACAGCGCTTTGAGCGGATGCCACCAAGGCGTGCGATACCCGGTATCGACCTTGACCGTAGCGCTGGTGCCCGAGAAAAGGGGCAGGGCAGGGTCCGCCTCATCGAGTTCGAGTCGGACCGGTACCCGCTGGACTACCTTGACCCAGTTGCCGGTCGCATTTTCCGGTGGCAGCAGGGCGAAGTCCGACCCGGCACCGGGGCTCATGCTAGTCACGTGGGCTTTGAAGAGGTGATCAGGGTACGTATCGATGCGGATGGTGGCTTCCTGGCCTGCACGCATATGGGTGACCTCCGTTTCGCGGAAGTTGGCCTCAACCCAAATCTCGCGACCGGACAGCAGGGCAAAGGCTGGCGCGCCGTTGTTCACATAGTTGCCAACCTGCAAATCGTCGACCTTGGCCACGATGCCATCGTCCGGCGCATACACCGTCGCGTACGAGAGATACAGCTGCGCCTCGTCGAGCTGAGCCTTGGCCTCGCGTACCGACGGGTGACTATCGGCTTCGATGTTTGGATTACCGTTCAAGGCAACGACTGTGCTGGCGAGCTGTTGTTCTACCGACGCGATTCGTTGCCGGGCAACTTTCAGGTCGGTGTCGGCGCGCTCATAAATGGCGCGCGAGACGAACTCGGTCGCGACCAGCGCCTTCTTGCGGGCAAATTCCCGCTGGTCGAAATCGGCAGACTCTTTGGCCGATTGCAGTTCGGCCTGCTGCTGGCGGTAGCTGGCCTTGAGGCCATCGATGCGCAGCCGCGCGACGCTCAGTTGTGCATCTGCACGGTCAACGGCGATCTGCAGCGGATTCGGGTCGATTCGAAACAGAATCTGGCCCTTGCGAACAGGCTGATTGTCCTCGACGGCGATCTCGACGACTTGCCCTGAAATGCGCGCGTTGATCGATGCCTTCGCCACTCGGGCGTAAGCGTTGTCGGTCGAAACAAAGGGCTCGCCCGCCACATAGTGGGCGTACCCCACCGCAGCGAGGAGGACGGGGAAACCGATCATCAGGAATGGCCGTAATTTCTCTTTAAACGGCTTCTTGATGGGCGAGTCAGACGGGTTCGGCCCAGGGCGCTCGAAGGTCTGTGTAGCTGGGATGTCAAACTGTTTAGTCATGATCGGATACACCTATAACCGGGAAATAGGGCTAACACCCAAAAAAACAGCCATACCGTGCGCGGTCAGGAGGATCGCTCCACCGCATCAATTTCGTCGCAGCAACACCCAGTTCGAGCTCCGCTTCAACAAACCTGAAAGCCTAGGAATTTTTGGTTCCTTAATTTTGTGCGGTGGTGTAAGAATATCCACGACCCCATCCATCTTCAAGGATTTTGTACGACATGGCACAAAAAAAGATCGCAGAGGCGAAAGGCCGCGGCCGCCCTCGTGCGTATGACCCGCAAACAGCGCTGTTGCAGGCGCTTGATGTTTTTTGGAGTACCGGATATTCCGGCGCTTCTCTGGACAGCATCGCCACGGCCGCCGGTATGAATCGCCCAAGCCTCTATGCGGCATTCGGTGACAAGCACGCGCTCTATATCAAAGCGCTGGAGCAGTATTGGGAGTTTGCCGCTGCGGCCATGCAGGAGGCGCTGACGGACAACGAACTGACCTTGAGCCAGGCGTTGATGCGGTTCTATGAAGGGCAGTTGTCGATCTACTTCTCGGGTGACGGCCAACCGCGTGGTTGCTTTGCGATCGGTACGGCGACGACCGAAGCCGTCGAAGATTCTGAAATACGCGAGGTGCTTTCGGACCGGCTCAGCAGGCTCGATGCCGATCTCGAAACGCGTCTGCGAGCGGCCATCAGTTCCGGCGAGTTGAAAAGCGATGTCGACCCGGCCGCCCTTGCCGTACTCGCGTCATCCCTGCTGCATAGCATTTCTATACGTGCGCGGGCGGGAAAATCCCGCGCTGAATTGACCGAGCTTGCACGCAGTGCGGTCAAGGTGATCTGCGGTGAGTGAGGTTTACGGTGAGTGAAGGACTCGACGATATTCTTGCCGAACAGCTAGCCGTGATTTTTTGTGGCATCAACCCAGGCGTGACTGCCGCTGCCCAAGGCCACCATTTTGCGGGCAGGGGCAATCGCTTCTGGCGCACGCTGCATCTCGCGGGGTTTACGTCTGAGGAGGTGCGCCCGGAAAACGATCGGACGATCTTGCAGTATCAGTGTGGATTAACCGCCGTGGTGGAACGGCCGACGGCGCGAGCGGATCAGCTGTCTGCCCATGAATTCATCGCTGCCGCTGCGGACTTTGAACAAAAAATCGAGCGCTATGCGCCACGCTTTGTGGCGTTTCTCGGTAAAGCGGCGTATTGCGCGCTGTCCGGCCAACGAGACATTGCATGGGGGCTTCAGCCAAAGACCTTCGGCAATGCCTCGGTATGGATCCTGCCCAATCCTAGCGGGCGAAATCGCGCGTTCACCCTTGATCAACTGGTGGGTGCGTACCGCCAACTCTATTTAGCAACAGGCGAGCAACCTCACCCTTAAGCCAGGTACCGCCGAAACCACCCCAGCGTCCGGTCCCAGGCCAGCTTGGCCGCGGCCTCGTCGTATCGAGGCGTGGAGTCGTTATGGAAACCGTGGTTGGCGCCGGGATAGATGTACGCCTCATAGGTCTTGCCCGCAGCTTTCAGTGCCTTCTCATAGGCGGGCCAGCCTTCGTTGATGCGGGTATCCAATTCGCCGTAGTGAAGCATCACCGGCGCCTTGATTCGGGCGACATCCTTGGACTCTGGCTGGCGGCCATAAAAGGCCACGGCAGCCCCCAGTTCCGGATAGGCGACGGCCGCCGCATTGACGACGCCACCGCCGTAACAGAACCCGGTGATGCCGACTTTTCCGCTGGTCGCGTCATGCTTCATCAGCCACTCGATGGCGGCGAAAAAATCATTCATGAGCTTTTCCGGGTCGACGGTCGCCTGCAACTCCCGGCCTTTGTCATCGTTGCCGGGATAGCCGCCCACTGACGTCAGGCCATCTGGGGCGAGGGCGATGAAGCCTGCCTTGGCCACACGCCGTGCGACGTCTTCGATGTACGGGTTGAGCCCGCGATTTTCATGCACGACCACCACCGCCGGCACCTTGCCGGTGGCTTTCGCCGGGCGCACCAGATAGCCACGGACCTGCCCGTGGCCCTTGGGAGAGGGATAGGTGATGTATTCGGGAACAATGTCCGG
Organism: Pseudomonas sp. UYIF39; assembly: GCF_029963765.1. Taxonomy (GTDB): domain Bacteria; phylum Pseudomonadota; class Gammaproteobacteria; order Pseudomonadales; family Pseudomonadaceae; genus Aquipseudomonas. The sequence goes on along the minus strand of NZ_JALBYU010000006.1, from coordinate 174,235 downwards.
GTCAGTAAATTCAACCTGCTGGGCGAGCGCGTAATTCGGACTCAGGGCGGCGAGGAGAGCGCTGGCGGTCAAACCACCCAAGGTGAACAACGCCGCCCGATCCAGAAACTCTCGCCGGTTGATCTTGCCGTGGGCGTAGTAGTCGTACAGTTCGAGCAGTTCCGGGGCAAAGTCTTTCGCAGTAAGACGGGGCATCTGTGCGCTTCCTCTTGGGCGGGTCGATTGCTCTGTCGGTTGGACAGGGTGGGCGATACCTGTCGAGCGTAGTCGTTCACAAAAAAGAGGCCGGAGCCTCTTCTTTTGTTCCCTCTGTTTACCTCCTCGACTGCTTGTACGCGCGCCGGAATTTATGCAGGAGCGGTTCTGTATAGCCATTGGGTTGTGCGCATCCCTCGAACACCAGTGCGCAGGCCGCTTGAAATGCAACCGACTGCTCGAAGTCTGGCGCCATTGGCGTGTAGATCGGATCACTGGCGTTTTGCTGATCAACGACCCGCGCCATGCGCTGCAATATCTCGACGGTTTGATCCTTGGTGATCACCCCGTGTCGCAGCCAGTTGGCCATGTGCTGGCTGGATATGCGCAAGGTCGCGCGATCTTCCATCAACCCCACGTTATGGATGTCGGGCACCTTCGAGCAGCCGATGCCTTGTTCGACCCAACGCACCACATACCCCAGCAAACCTTGCGCGTTATTTTCGACTTCTTGTCGAATCTCATCGGCCGACCAGGACGGGGCGGTGACGACCGGCACGCTGAGCAAACCGTCTAGTAGTGCCGGGCTGGCGCCACCGAAGTCAGTTGTTTCAAGGGACTCCTGCACCGAGCGCACGTTGCCCTGATGGTAATGCAGCGCGTGCAATGTGGCGGCGGTCGGCGAGGGCACCCAAGCGGTATTCGCGCCCGCTTTGGGGTGGACGATTTTTTGCTTGAGCATATCGGCCATCCGATCCGGCATGGCCCACATGCCTTTGCCGATTTGCGCCCGCCCACGCAATCCACAGTCCAGACCGGCAAGCACGTTATTGCGCTCATAGGCCCTGATCCACGAGGTGTTTTTCATGTCGCCCTTGCGCAACATCGCGCCCGCTTCCATGGCGGTGTGCATCTCGTCGCCGGTGCGATCCAGGAAGCCGGTGTTGATGAACGCGACCCGTGCGGAGGCTGCGGCGATGCAGGCCTTGAGGTTGACGCTGGTGCGCCGTTCCTCGTCCATGATGCCCATTTTCAGGGTATGACGTTCGAGCTGGAGCAGGTCTTCGATGCAGCTGAACAATTGCTCGGTGAAGGCCACTTCGGCGGGGCCATGCATTTTCGGTTTGACGATGTAGACGCTACCGGTGCGGGAATTGCCGCGGCGTTGCAGGTCATGCAGGGCAATCAGGCTGGTGATGACGCCGTCGAGAATGCCCTCCGGGATTTCCACCCCGCCATTGTCGAGAATCGCCGGGCAGGTCATCAGGTGCCCGACGTTACGAATGAACAGCAGCGAACGCCCGTGCAGCGACAGTGAGTTGCCATCGGCTGCGGTGTACTCGCGGTCCGGGTTCAGCCGTCGAGTGATGGTTTTACCGTTTTTCTCCAGGTCCTCTTTCAGGTCGCCCTTCATCAAACCCAGCCAGTTGCGGTACACCTGCACCTTGTCATCGGCGTCGACTGCCGCCACCGAATCTTCACAATCAATGATGGTTGAGAGTGCCGCCTCAATCAGCAGGTCCTTTACCCCAGCGGCGTCGGCCTGACCGATGACACTCTGGCGATCGATCTGAATCTCGACGTGCAGATCGTTGTTTTTCAGCAGGATGGCTGTGGGGTCAGCGAGGGAACCCTGGTAGCCGATGTACTGCGCGGCGTTCGATAAACTGGCTTGGCTGCCGTCTTTTAAGGTGTTTTTCAGTGTGCCGTTTTCGATCCGGTAACGCGCCACCGCGGCATGTGAGCCGCTGCTCAAGGGGAATGCCTGATCCAGGAAGCCACGGGCAAACGCGATGACCTTCGCCCCACGCACCGGATTGTATGTCCGGCCCGGTTCGGCGCTGCCGTCATTGGAAATCACATCGGTGCCGTACAACGCGTCGTACAGCGAGCCCCAGCGCGCATTCGCGGCATTCAACGCATAACGCGCGTTGACGGCGGGAACGACCAGTTGCGGTCCTGCCTGCACACTGATTTCCGTATCGACGTTGGTGGTGCTGACCTTGACGTCTGGGGGTTGCGGTTGCAGGTAACCGATACCGCTCAGGAAGCTGCGATAAGCCGCCATGTCCGTCACCGGTCCCGGGTGAGCGCGGTGCCAGGTGTCCAGTTCGGTTTGCAGCCGATCACGTTCAGTCAGCAGTGCGCGGTTGATCGGCGCCAGTTCGTGCACCAGCGCGGCGAAACCGCCCCAGAATGTTTGCGAATCCAGGCCGGTTCCCGGCAACACGTCCGAATCAACGAAACGTTGCAGGACTGGCGCCACCTTGAGGCCTTGGCAATTAACGAAATCGGTCACTTTTTTGCATCTCCATCACACAGTTTTATCGGGCGTATGGCTCAGTTCAGGCATTGCGCCCCGGCCTTGGCCACCTGCGCATCCTGCTCGGCTTTGACGCCGGACACCCCGACCGCGCCGATCACCTGGCCGTCGACGATGATCGGCACGCCGCCCTCAAGAGACGTCAGCAATGGCGCGGACAAAAAGGCGTGGCGCCCGCCATTGACCATCTCTTCATAACCTTTGGATTCGCGCCGACCGAGGGCCGAGGTGCGGGCCTTTTCGGTGGCGATGTAGGCGCCAATCGGAGCACAACCATCTAGGCGCTCGAGGGCCAGAGGATGGCCGCCGTCATCGACAATCACGATGGTCACGGCCCATTGGTTGTTCTGCGCTTCGGCGCGTGCCGCCGCGAGGATTTGGCTGACTTCGGTCTGGCTCAGTACGGCTTTGCTTTTCATGGGGATTCTCCAGTACTCGGTTGGGGCAAGGCGGCTTCGACCAGTTCGATCCAGTGCCTGACAGGGGTTCGGCCCGCACCGTCGAGGTGGGACTGACAGCCGATATTGGCCGTGACAATGACTTCGGGATGTCCGCTTTCCAGCGCATTGAGCTTGTTGTCGCGCAGTTGCCGGGACAGTTCGGGTTGGGTCAGCGAATAGGTGCCCGCCGAGCCGCAGCACAGGTGGCTGTCGGCGACAGGCGTGAGGTTAAAGCCCAGACAGGTCAGAATTGCTTCAACCGCACCGCCCAGTTTCTGCGCGTGCTGCAAGGTGCAGGGGCAATGGAACGCCAGGCGCTGGTCGCTGTGGATACCGAGCTTTTCCAGCGGCTCGTCGCGCAGCACTTCGACCAGATCCTTGGCGAGCGCACTGACCTTTTTCGCCTTCTCGGCATAGGCCGGATCGGTGCTGAGCAGGTGACCATAATCTTTGATGAAAGCACCGCAACCGCTGGCGGTTTGCACGATGGCTTCGGCGCCGTTTTCAATGCTCGGCCACCACGCATCGATATTGCGGCGGGCGCGATCCAGGCCAGCCGCCTGAGCGTCGAGGTGATAATCCACGGCGCCGCAGCAACCGGCTTCGCGAGCTGCCGTCACGCTGATCCCCAGTCGATCCAGTACCCGCGCGGCTGCTGCGTTGGTATTGGGCGACAGGCTCTGTTGCACGCAGCCTTCGAGCATCAGCACCTGCCGGGCGTGGCGAGTGACCGGGCGCGGCTTGGCCGGATAAACGCGGCGAGGCAACTTGATCTGCAAGGTGTTGGGCAACAGCGCCCGGAACACTTGGCCGCTGCTGACCAGCCCTTTGAACAGCGCCGGATTGGGTACGACGCTGCGCAATCCCTCGCGCAACAAGCGCTGACCGAGCGGGCGCGGCACTGCCGCATCGACCACCGCCCGGCCAATGTCCAGCAGGTTGTGGTAGTCGACGCCGGAAGGGCAGGTGGTTTCGCAGTTACGGCACGACAGGCAGCGATCCAGGTGTTGTTGGGTCTTTTGCGTGACTTCGTTGCCCTCCAGAACCTGCTTGATCAGGTAGATGCGGCCCCGTGGTCCATCCAGTTCATCGCCCAGCAATTGATAGGTCGGGCAGGTGGCATTGCAGAAACCGCAGTGCACGCACGTACGCAGGATGCTTTCGGCTTCTTCGGCGCGGGGCAGTTGGCGGGCCTGTTCGCTCAAGGTGGTCTGCATGGGTCAAAGCTCCGCGTACAGGCGCCCGGGGTTGAAGATGCCCCGGGGATCGAGTTGTTGCTTCAAGTTCCGGTGGTAGCGCATCAATGCGTCAGGCAACGGTTGGAACGGGCTGTCGATCAGGCCATGGCTGTAGCAGGTCACATGCCCGCCGACTTCTTCCACGATAGAGCGAATGAACGCTGCCTCTGCGTCAGATTTGAGCCAGCGCTGCGCACCACCCCAATCGAGCAGCTGACGGCCAGGCAGGGAAAGCCGAGGCGTGTTGTGAGGGACGGACAGGCGCCAGAGTGCCTGGTCCTCATCGAAGAAACTCAATCGATGTTCGTTGAGATCATCCCAGTACGAGGCGTCGAGCAACTCGCCGCCCAGTCGGTCATGAGCCGCCGCCACCGAGCCTTCGCCCCCCTCAAGCCGCAGGTGCAGGCGCTGCCCGTCGTGGCACGCGGCGCTGATCGGCAGCGGCTGTTGCCCCCATTCGGCGAGGCGCAGCAAGGCGCGATCGCTGTCCATGTCCAGGCTGATGCTTAACGATTGACGCGGCTTGGGCAGGACCTTGAGCGAGACTTCGGTGACCACACCCAACGAGCCATAACTGCCGGCCATCAAGCGCGACAGGTCGTAGCCGGCGACGTTTTTCATGACTTCGCCACCGAAGCGTAAATGCTTGCCATGACCGGTGATGACCCGTGTCCCGAGGACGAAGTCCCTGACGGATCCTGACCAGGGGCGCCGTGGTCCCGACAACCCGCTGGCGATCATGCCGCCGACGGTGGCGCCATCGCCGAAGGAGGGCGGTTCGCAGGGCAACATCTGCTGCGCTGCATCCAGCACTTCAGCCAGTTCTGCCAACGGGGTGCCGCAGCGGGCGGTGATCACCAGTTCAGTCGGGTCGTAGCTGACGATGCCTCGGTGGGTGCGCGTGTCGAGTACTTCGCCCGCCACGATGCGCCCCAGAAACGCCTTGCTGTTGGAGCCTTGAATGCGCAACGGCGTGGCGTTTTGCAGCGCCTGGTTGACCTGTTCCAGCAGCGAGGCGCTGTCGTCGAAATCGTGTTCGCTGCGCATCAGAAACGCTCCAGTTCAGGGAAGGGCAGCTGACCCATGTGAACGTGCATGGCACCGAACTCGGCGCAGCGGCGCAGCGTCGGAATGTTCTTGCCGGGGTTGAGCAAACCACTCGGATCGAAGGCGGCTTTGACGGCATGGAACACGGTCAGCTCATCGCTATTGAACTGCGCACACATCTGATTGATTTTCTCCCGGCCCACGCCGTGTTCACCGGTAATGCTGCCGCCGACCTTCACGCACAATTCGAGGATCTTGCCGCCCAGGGCTTCAGCGCGATCGAGTTCGCCCGGTTGGTTGGCATCGAACAGAATCAGTGGGTGCATGTTGCCGTCACCGGCGTGAAAAACGTTGGCCACCCGCAGGTCGTATTCGGCCGATAACGCGGCAATCGCGTGCAGCACGCCGGGCAACTCGCGGCGAGGGATCGTCCCGTCCATGCAGTAATAATCCGGTGAGAGACGGCCCACCGCCGGAAAGGCATTCTTGCGCCCGGCCCAAAAACGTACGCGTTCGGCTTCATCGCGGGCCTGGCGCACTTCGGTGGCGCCGGCCTGTTCCAGCACCTGGCGCACGCGGTCGCAGTCATCGTGAACGTCGGCTTCAACGCCATCGAGCTCGCACAGCAGAATGGCTTCGGCGTCGACCGGATAACCAGCGTGGATGAAGTCTTCGGCGGCGCGAATGGCCAGGTTGTCCATCATCTCCAGACCGCCCGGGATGATGCCGGCGGCAATAATGTCACCCACCGCGCGGCCCGCCTTTTCGACGGAATCGAACGCCGCCAGCAGCACTTTGGCGGTCTGGGGTTTGGGCAACAGTTTGACCGTGACCTCGGTGATGACACCGAGCATGCCTTCGGAACCGGTGAACAACGCCAACAGGTCGAAGCCCGGAGAGTCGAGCGCCTGCGAACCCAGGCTCAGATGTTCGCCGTCGACGGTGAGGATGTCGACCTTGAGCAGGTTGTGCACGGTCAGCCCGTACTTCAGGCAATGCACGCCACCGGCGTTTTCCGCCACATTGCCGCCGATTGAACAAGCGATCTGCGAGGAAGGATCCGGCGCGTAGTACAAACCAAACGGCGCGGCTGCCTGGGAAATTGCCAGATTGCGCACCCCCGGCTGAACCCGAGCCGTGCGGGCGGCGGGGTCGATGTGCAGAATAGAGTTGAAGCGCGCCATTACCAGCAGCACACCTTTTTCCAACGGTAAGGCACCGCCGGACAAACCCGTGCCGGCACCGCGAGCAACCACCGCGACCTGCCGCTCATGGCAGAGCCGAAGCACGCCTTGTACCTCGTCGATGTGGCGCGGCAGCACCACCAGCATGGGCGTGGTGCGGTAAGCAGACAGTCCGTCGCATTCGTACGGTTTGAGCTCTTCCTGTTGATGCAGGACTTCCAGATCCGGCCACTGCGTGTGCAGGGCCTGCAGCAAGGCAGCCCTGTCGACATCAGGCAGGACGCCGTCGACGCGTTCATCGTAAAGAATGTTCATAGTCGGTTGACGACCCTCAGTTGTTTTTATAGGAGGTCTGTGTCCGTTTACCACTGACTTGCATCATTGGCCTGAGGCGTTCTACTGTCCATGTGTTGTTTGGCTGGTCGAACCAGTTCTGTATTCGACGGTTTTTTATTTACGTAAAAAAATGTTTATAAAACATTGGCTTATGTGTGTGTTTGAACATTTGTGGTTTTGTTAGTGAGACTGGTCATACCAGTCGGAGAGTCAATGGAAAGGGCAGAAACGAGCCGTAATCCACAAGTCGCAGATGTGGTCTGTGAACGCATAGAACGGCTGATCGTGGACGGGGTGCTCAAGACCGGTCAGCTGTTGCCGTCGGAGCGTCGTCTGACCGAAAAGCTGGGTGTTTCCCGTACGGCACTTCGCGAAGGCCTGAAGCTGTTGCGCGCTCGCGGGATTATCAAGACAGAGCAGGGCAAAGGTTCATTTGTAGCCGATCTTTCGGGGAACGGTGCCGCGTCACCGCTGATGCACTTATTCAGCTCTCAGCCACGCACGCTCTACGATCTGTTCGAAGTCCGTAGCCTGCTTGAGGGCGAGTCGGCACGTCTGGCGGCGCTGCGCGGAACCGACGCCGACTTCGTTCTCATCACCCGCAGCTACGAGGCGTTGCTCAATGCCCGTAGCCGTTCGCTGGAGGCGTCCGAACACGCTCGGCTCGATCATGCGTTTCACCTGGCGATTTGCGAGGCCTCGCACAACCCGGTGCTGGTGCAGACCTTGCGCTCGCTGACGGACTTACTGCTGAACACGGTGTTTGCCTCGGTCAACAACCTTTATCACCGCGAACCGCAAAAGCGTCAGATCGACCGTCAACATGCGCGGCTCTACAACGCCGTCACTGGCCGTATGCCGGAACAGGCGCGCAAGGCGGCCATCGCGCACATCCAGAGCATCTGCGAGAACCTCAAGGAAATCGAAAGCGAGGAACAACGTCTGGTTCGGGCCACGCTGCGACTTGAGGGGTGGGCGTAATGCCCGGGCGGTGAGCCCGGGCTATGTCAATCAATGCCCACCAACCACCATATGACTGAACGGCGCCACATACGCCTGCAACGTCACCAAACCACCGACCAGAATCGCCAGGATGATCGAGTGGAAAAATACATAACGCAGGATTTCCCCTTCATGCCCGTACCAGCGGGTGGCGGTGGAGGCCACCACGATCGACTGCGCGTCGACCATCTTGCCCATGACCCCGCCGGAACTGTTGGCGGCCGCCATCAACACCGGGCTGAGGCCTAATTGCTCGGCGGTCACTCGTTGCAAGCCGCCGAACAGCACGTTTGACGCCGTATCCGAGCCGGTCAACGCCACGCCGAGCCAGCCGAGCAGGGTGCCGAACATGGGGTAGAAGATGCCCGTCGCGGCGAAGGCCAGGCCCATGGTCGCGTCCAGGCCCGAGTAGCGGGTGAGGAAACCGAGGGCAAGCATGGCGGTAATGGTGATCAGTGAATAGCGCACCACCCACAGCGTTCGTAGGTATTGGTGGATCAGTTGTGGGATGGAATAACCCATCAGCAACCCGCCGAGGATCGCCGACAGCAGGATGCCGCTACCGGTGCTGGTGAACCAGGTGAACTTGTAGACCGCGTCCTCGGTTTTAGGCGCGGGCACCACGGGCGGGACCTTCTCGATCTGCTGGTGGATCGTGGTGAACGTCACGATTGGAGCGAAGATCGGGTTCGCTTCGCGCATCGGTTTGCCTTGAGGGTCGAGCTTGGCCGAATGGGTGGCCGGATCAATTGCCGGACGGGTATCGAACATGTTTTTGAAGCCTTGGGTGCCCCAGGCGAACACGAATACGGTAAGGATGATCCACGGCATCCACGCGCGCATCACCGCAGGCTTGGCATCGCTGGCAAAGGCCGCGCTGGCGACGGGTTTTTCGTCATGCTCTTCGGCTATTTTGGAGTTGTCGACGCGCCCGGACAGCGCGGCGGAGGTATGCACCGTGGCCGGTTTCCAGACCCTGAGGAAACCGGTCAGGCAGGCCATGGAAATCAGTGCGGCAATAACGTCCACCAGCATCGGCCCGTGGTAGTTGGAAACGATGAACTGCGGCACGGCGAAAGTGACGCCGGCCACCAGAATCGGCGGCCAGATTTCCAGCATTTTGCGCCAGCCGGCGAAGGCCCAGATCAACCAGAACGGCACGATCACCGAGAAGAACGGCAATTGCCGGCCGACCATCATCGACAGCTCCATTTCATCCAGCCCGGTCACCTTGGCCAGGGTGATGATCGGCGTGCCCAGCGCACCGAACGCCACGGGCGCGGTGTTGGCGATCAACGCCAGGCCAGAAGCGGCCAGTGGTGAGAAGCCCAACCCGATCAGAATCGCCCCGGTCACAGCCACCGGCGTGCCGAAACCGGCGGCCCCTTCGAAGAACGCACCGAAGCAGAAGGCAATCAGCAGCAGTTGCAGGCGTCGATCATCAGTGATGCGCGCCAGGGAATCCTGCAGCACTTTGAACGAGCCGTTCTCGGTGGTCAGCCGATGCAGGAAGATGATGTTGAGCACAATCCAGCCAATGGGCAGCAAGCCGTTGGCGGCGCCGTACAGTGCGGCCGAGCCGGCCATGTTCGCCGGCATGCCGAAGGCGAAAATCGCGATCACCAACGCCGAGGCCAGGGCCATCAATGCGGCCAGATGCGCCTTGATATGGAAAAAAGCCAGGGCTGCCAGCATCACCACGACCGGCACTGCGGCCATGATGGTTGAAAGTATCGGGTTGCCGAACGGATCGTAGATTTGCTGCCAGACCATGTTCCACCTCTGCTTTTTATTGTTGGGCGTGCAGACCCCGTGGGGGCGGTGGCTTCTAGTATAGGTGGCATTACGCCGCTGTCCTGGCAGGCCTTTTGGTGGGCCGCACTGAGCTAACATGGCCAATGGGTAAACGCGCTACTCGGCCTTCAACGACGAGAGGAATGCAGCCATGACTGAACGCCATATGCACCACAAGGAAACGCTGTCGAACGGATGCAAGATCGAGGTCAAAGCCGAGATATTGAGGGACGGCTCGCTGAAGATGTTCATCGGTGTTTACCGGCCGGACGGCACGGTCATCGAGGAAGACAACAAACCATCCCCGCATCTGCTGGACATGGAAGACGCTTTTGACTGGGGAATCAAAATCGCAAGGGACGTCGGGAACGGTCAAAGAACCCTGTAAGGCCAGGCTTTGGAGACCGTCATGAAGAAGGCGACAACCACGATGAAGATGCGCTTGATGATAATGCCTTGAAGGCGATCATTCTCGCCGCAGTGGCGCTCAACACATCGGCACGCGCGACCGCTCGCACCAAACCGGCGGCGAAATCCTGATTCGTCTTCGCCGATCTGCCAGCCGAAAAGCACGCTGACGAGATGACCGCAATTGATGTCTCTCGTCATGGCGTGTGAATCGCGTTGTCGTACAACAATGCTCAATCATCAAATCACCCATACCCTGCGTTCAACACCCGAAACGTCAAAAGGCTAACGGCCCCACAACCAGCAGTTAGCGTACGAAATCACACTGTTAACGGGCGGTCCTTGTCGAGACGAACGGCTGTTTTTTCAGATTGACAGCCAGGTAGTGAACTCGATATAAAAGACACGGTTGTACGACGACAGACGATCATCGACTGTTAAACCCTAAAAATAAAAAAGAGTGTCGGCCCCATCATGAATTCAACCCCCCCGCGCGCCTCTCTGAATGCCGCTTCTTATGATTCCAGTGTCCGAGCAGTGCCCACGCTAATGAGCTGAACCGGGCTGTGGCGCGGATTCATCGCGTTTTGCCGATGCTCTACGACACAATTGATCTCGCTTGAAACCGAGAGATCATCACCATAATCCAACAATAAAGTGATGCCATGAATCTGAACGAGCCCATTAATCCGCAACGAATCGGCCAGGCCGTCGGCAAGTACCGCTGGACGATTTGCGCGCTGTTGTTTTTTGCCACCACCGTCAATTACCTGGACCGCCAGGTACTGAGTCTGTTGGCGCCGGATCTGTCGACGCAATTTGGCTGGAGTAACACCGATTACGCGAACATCGCCTCTGTCTTTCAGTTTGTGTACGCGATTTCCATGCTGTTCGCCGGCCGCTTCGTTGACAAGATCGGCACCAAGACCGCCTATGTGGTAGCGATCGGCATCTGGTCGACCGGCGCAATCATGCACGCCTTTGCGGAGCCGATGGGCGAGGGTATTGCCGGCATCAGCAGCGCCTTGGGCATTGCCGTCATCCCGGTTTCGATCGCCGGCTTCATGCTGGCGCGCGCCGTGCTGGCGATCGGCGAAGCGGGTAACTTCCCGATTGCGATCAAGGCCACCGCCGAATATTTCCCGAAGAAGGAGCGTTCCTTCGCTACCGGTATCTTCAACTCCGGCGCCAATGTGGGCGCGGTTCTGGCACCGATCAGCGTGCCGCTGATTGCCGGCCTTTGGGGCTGGGAAGCGGCGTTCATCGTGATCGGTGCGTTGGGCTTCGTTTGGGTGGCGGTATGGATTGCGCTGTACGAAAAACCGGAGCAGCAAAAACGTCTGTCGGTGCAGGAACTGGCCTACATCCGCAGCGATCAGGGCGCGCAAGCACTCACCGGCACAGACTCGGGTGCTGCTGCCAAAAAAGTATCGTGGTTCAAGTTGCTGACCTACCGCCAGACCTGGGCCTTTGCCTTTGGCAAATTCATGACCGACGGCGTGTGGTGGTTCTTCCTGTTCTGGCTTCCGACCTATCTGTCGGCGCAATACGGCATGAAGGGCCAGGCCATCGTGTTGCCGCTGGCCGTGCTGTACAGCATGACCATGGTGGGCAGCATCGGCGGTGGCTGGTTCCCGAGCTATTTCATGTCGCGCGGCGATGCGCCGTATGACGGTCGTATGAAAGCCATGCTGGTGATCGCTTTCTTCCCGCTGCTGGTACTGCTGGCGCAGCCATTCGGCTACATCAGCTTCTGGGTGCCGGTGCTGCTGATCGGCGTGGGCGCATCGGCGCATCAGGCGTGGTCGTGCAACATCTTCACCACCGTGTCCGACATGTTTCCGCAAAAATCCATCGCGTCGGTGGTCGGCATTGGTGGTTTGGCCGGCGGTTTGGGCGGGGTAGTGATGACCAAGACTGGCGGTTGGGTGATCGACCATTACAAACTGATCGGCGATATCCATACCGGCTACATGATCATGTTTGCCATCTGTGCGGTGGCCTACCTGGTGGCGTGGAGCGTGATGAAGGCGCTGGTTCCACGTCATAAGGAAATCACCGATCTGTAAACGGCTGGCACGACCCAGTGAGCCGAAAAGCGGGGTACACGACGACTATTTTTGTCGGCGTGTACCCCAGGTGACTGGCGATAGCATTTTTCCATCCTGCCACGCCTGCGACAGGACAAAATCGTTCTAAAAAGCCCGCCTTGCGCTTTGGAGTTTGTACTATTCTTGAAGTTGTAGGTGAAGACGCAGACTGATGCGCAAGCGGATGGCGAGGAAACGTGGGGCGCGTTCCGAAGGGTACACGGTTAGAAAGATCTCCGCGCTGAGATCCAGCCCTTATGCCGTGTGAAGCAGGACAGCACAAAACTGTTCTGTGGGAGGCCTGATAAACCTTGTAAGCCGGAGACCAGCGCCGGCCACCTACTCGATTTACAAAGCCCGCCTTGTGCGGGCTTTTTCGTGTCCGCGGGATTCGTTTGTATCGGAACGTATCCCGCGCGCCTGCAGCTACCTTCGCATACAAAACCAGGGCCTTGGCGACACTTGCGCGATACACGGCGGCCTCTGAATAGAGCCACCGCATTCGCGGCAACCTCCGCGCTACTTTCCGCGCATCCATTGGAGAAATGCCATGTCCCGTTTCAACCACCGTATTTCCGCTGGAGTGCTCGGCGTCGCCGTGGCTGCGGCACTTACCGCCTTCGCGGGCCTCTCTCAAGCTGAAGAGGCGCCTGCGGTAAAAAGCTGGCAGGCGGGCCTTCACCGCACCGATCTGCTGCGCAAGGACCTCGACGTCTCCGGGCGTGAGGTGATCCAGGTCCTCGTAGATTTCGAGCCAGGTGTGGTGTCCCCCAAGCATTCCCATCCCGGGGTGGAAGTGGCCCACGTCATTGAAGGCACGTTTGAATATCAACTCGAGGGTCAGCCTCCTGTAACGCTCAAGGCTGGCGATTCCTTGTACATCCCCGCAGGCACCGCGCACGTCGCGAAGAACGTCGGCGCGAACAAAGCGTCTGAACTGGCGACGTACATTGTGAAGAAAGACACGCCACTGGTCGTGCTGGAAAAGTAAACGACCGGCTTACCGGCGGTTACGACGCACTGCCAGCGCGCGGCTTCCCAGCGCGATGGCCAGTGCGACAGCAATCAACACCAGCGCCACGGCGAAGGTGATCCGCAGACCGCTGGCAACCGCTTCGGGTCGCGCCGTTGCAATGTCGACCGAGGCCGATGCGAGCGCGAACACCGCGCCCAGGGCGGACGCCCCCGTGATGAGCCCCAGATTGCGCGACAGGTTGAGCATGCCGGAGATGACCCCCCGTTGGTCCGGCTGAACATCCGCCATGACCGCCGTGTTGTTGGCTGTCTGGAACAGGGCATAGCCGAGGGTTATCACGACCATGGGCAAGAGGTAGCCGCCGATGCCGAACGTCTCAGGCAGTACCGACAGCGTGAGGCATCCAGTCGCCATTGCCGCGAGCCCGGCGAGAGTCATGCGTTGGGCGCCAAAGCGGTCGGCAATACGGCCAGCGGGCACACCCGTCAGTGCCGCGACAAACGGCCCGACCGACAAAACCAGTCCAACCAGAACGGCATCAAGCCCCAGCCCATGCGCGAGGTAGAAGGGCCCGACCACGAGCGTCGCCATGATCACTGTCGCGACGAGCAGGCTCATGGCGAGGCTGCCACTGAGCACGGGATCACGGAACATCGCCAATCGAATCAGCGGTGAGGTGACTCGAGCCTCGGTGAATACAAAGAGGCCGCCGCCGACGCCCGCCGCCAACAGCAAGGCGATATTGAACGGGCCGAAACTGCCTCGCCCAAGGGTCATGGCCAGCGCATAAGCGGCGAGCGTCAACGCCAGCAGCAGTGTGCCCAGCGGGTCGAAGCCGGCGCGATCGGTCTTGGGCTTCTGGCGATCGGCGGGCAAGTAACGATGCGCGAGCACCAGCGTCAGCAAGCCCAGCGGTACGGTGATGAGGAAGATCGCTTGCCAGCCAAACGCGTCAATCAGCAGGCCACCGAGCGACGGCCCCATCGCGGTGCCAATCGCCGACATTGTCCCGAGCAAGCCCATGGCGCTGCCGGTTTTCGCCTTCGTCACCGTTTCGCCAACAAAGGCCATGGTCAGCGCCATCATGATTGCCGCACCGATTCCCTGCAGCGCCCGGGCGCCAATCAGCATCCAGAGCGTGGGCGCAAAGCCGCAAAGGGCCGACGCCAGCGTGAACAAGCCGATTCCGGCCAAGAGCAGCCGACGTCTGCCTGTGATGTCACCGAGCCGACCGACGCTGACAATCAGGGTGGTGATCGCCAGAAGGTAGGCGAGGACGATCCACTGCACGTGCTGGAAGGAAGCGTTGAACACCTGCGCCAGGGTCGGCAAACCCACATTGGCGATGCTGGTGCCGAGCGAGGACAGCAGCATCGACAGTGAAAGACTGGCCAGCGCCCACCGAACCGACGGTGCCTGTTGCGCACGCTCTACGATTGCACTGATTGACTTCATTGTGTCCCTCTTTTCTGGCCACTCCCGAAGTGGAGCTACCAGAAAGCTACGCCCCGGCCTAACATGGCGGAAGGCGCACCGTTTGCACTTGATACATGCGTTCAACGCCATACCACTCTGCCGCGGGGCGCTACATGTCCACTCCCGATTTCAACTTGCTGATCACCCTTGATGTGCTGCTCGCCGAAGGCAGCGTGGCGCGTGCCGCCAAACGCTTGCGGCTGAGCCCGTCGGCCATGAGTCGGGCGCTGGCGCGATTGCGTGAAACCACTGGCGATCCGCTGTTGGTCAGGGCCGGGCGGGGTCTGGTGCCCACCCCGCGAGCGCTCGAATTGCGCGAGCGGGTCAGTCAACTGGTGCAGGACACAGAAGCGGTCCTTCGGCCGGCCGAGCAACCCGACCTCAGCCAGCTGAACCGCACGTTCACGCTGCGCACCAGTGAAGGCTTTGCCGAGAATTTTGGCGCGGACCTGATTGCCCGCATCGCCGAGCAAGCCCCTGGCGTGCGGCTGCGCTTCATGCACAAACCCGACAAAGACAGCACGTCACTGCGCGACGGCACGGTCGATCTGGAAACGGGTGTGGTTGGGACAGCCGCTGGCCCGGAGTTGCGTACTCAGGGCTTGTTTCGGGATCGTTTTATTGGCGTCGTGCGAATGGGGCATCCGCTGAGCGAAGGCGAGATAACCCCCGCGCGTTATGCGGCAGGCAGCCACATCAGCGTCTCTCGGCGTGGGCTCGACAAGGGACCTATTGATGAGGCGCTTGAGCCCCTGAAACTGGAGCGACAGATTGCAACCATCGTCGCAGGCTTCTCCACAGCGCTGGCACTCGCCCGGGCCACCGACCTGATCGCCAGCGTTCCCGAACGGCACACCGCCAACCTGCGCGCCGGCATGCACAGCTTTGCACTGCCGTTGTCTGTTCCGGCGTTCACCGTCGCTATGCTCTGGCATCCGCGGATGGATGCCGATCCTGTACATCGCTGGTTGCGGGGTTGTCTTCGAGAGGTTTGTTCTGAGTAAAAAGTTGTCAGATTTGATCTATGGTTCATTATTGAAACTATGATGTTTCACTCATGTAACTGTTGCATGATTATTCTGGTTCTATAAGTGAGTATGTTTTGGTATAAAAATGCTTTGAACTTATTGATGTATGTGCGGTAGCTGAAAGACTTTGTCGCAAATGGGAATTAACTGCTGATACCATTAAATAGCGCGACGCTATCAATGATGGCCATTAACCAGTAGTGAGTATGGTTGTAACGCTTGAGTTACTTGTTGTGTATAAACTGATGAAATATAAATGATTATTTTTTGTGATGATCAGGTTGTTGGTCGAGCCATAACACGGCGAGTAAGGCGGGATCCAATTAACATTGATGGCAAAATATTGGCGGCCGACATGTCGATAAAATAACTTCATAATAATACTGACGATTTTCTGATGCGGTGCTAGTGTTTCTAACTCCTATTAACCGTACTTGTCTGTCTGCAGAGGCCATGCGTCATGCCGACTCCAACTCCACGGATTGCGATACTGGGTAATAGAGTTCCAAGCTTGAATCTTCCGGAGCTTGAGCACTTCGTCGATCTGGGCAGCTTGTTGGCTGCACCCGCATTTGATGTGGTGCTGCTGGACCTGCCAGCGGTTTATTCCGGGCGGGTGCTTCGAAAGTTGCGCTCCACTCACCCTTATCGCTACAGCCTCATTTACTGTTGCCGTGATCAGAACGGCTGGTGTGAAGCCTTGGGTGATGGCGCGTGCCCTGTCGAATCCAGCGAAATAAGAACCCTCTGGGGGGTGTGGCAAGAACGCTACAGGTTGTTCAAACGGGGTTCTGCCCCCGAGCGTTTTGAAAGTCGGGTGCTTTCATGGCTGTGGTTGCGCGACAACGCCCACATCTATGCCCTTCGAGACCCTGAGGTGCCTCAGCATTATCGCTATCCGTTGCTGGACGCCCTGGCTGATAACGAGCAGGTCAACTCGTTTGTCTGGCTCAGTTTGATGGTGCAACAGGACTGGTTGGAAGAGGGGGTCCTGGTCGATCGCGTTCGCCTGTGTTCGGAGTGTGGCTCGGGCCGGCTCAATTACATTGATGTGTGTGCCGAATGCCAGGCCCTGGACATCTCACGGCAGCCTTCATTGCACTGTTTTACCTGTGGGCATGTAGGGCCACAGGAGTCCTTTCTCAAAGACGGGGTGTTGTTGTGCCCCAACTGCTTGAACCGGTTGCGCCATATCGGCAGTGATTACGATCGCCCGATGGAGAACTATCGCTGTCGGTCATGTCAGGCGTTTTTTGTCGATGCCGAAGTGCAGGCGCGCTGCTTGGATTGCGGCCTGTCACACACACCCGACAAGTTGCGAGTACGCGAGGTCAGAGATTTCCGCCTGGCCGAGGCCGGCCGTTTCCGCTGCCGCCAGGAGTTCAGCGATCAAACGGTCCATCACTTCGGTCGACTCAATCTGTTAGGCGGCAAGGATTTCTATGACCTGCTGACCTGGCAGATGCAGGTCGTACGCCGCTACCAGTCGCCTGCCTTTTCACTGCTCGGTCTGCGCTTCGTCAACCTGACCGGTACGTTGACTCGCCTGGGTGAACACCACGGCCATGCCTTCATCGATAGTGTGGCTGAACGATTGAAGGAAACCGTCAGGGATACAGACCGCTGCTCTCGAAGTACAGAAGAGTACTTCTGGATCATGCTTCCCCATACCGATGGCAACGGCCTGGAAACCGTCAAACAACGCTTGAGCCGGGTCGCCGAGTTGTTTTCAGCACCGGAGGTCAGCGACATTTCCTTGCGTGTCGTCAGCATCACGGCGCCCCAGGATCTGCTCGAGCAGGAAGATGGCGAACTACTACTGGCCCGTCTAGCCAGTGAGTTGGCGTGACCGCCATGAGTCCTTTCCTGGAGCAACTCCTCAACGCACTCAGCGGGATCATGGGGCCGGATGGTTTGAGCCGAGTGTTTTTCATGCTTTTCCCTTTGTTTCTGATCTTTGAATTGCCCCTGATGATCATGGTGATGCTGGGTGTTTTGCGCTGGTTCACACGTCGGCGCACCCGTGTACCGAAGATCAGTCTCTATCGGCCCAAGGTCTCTTGCATCATTACCTGCTACAGCGAAGGGATGGACGTTCAGACCACGTTGTTAAGCCTGTGCGAGCAGACGTACCCCGGCCACATCGAGATGATTCCGGTGGTGGACGGGGCCACGGTGAACCAGCCGACGCTCAGCGCCGTACGCAGTTTTAACGTGGATCCGCAGTTGTACCCCAGGCGTCATTTGCGCCCGATCGCCAAATGGCAGAGGGGCGGGCGGGTGTCGTCATTGAACGCCGGCCTGTCGCTAGCCAGCGGTGAAATCGTGATGGCGCTTGATGGAGATACGTCCTTTGACAACAACATGGTCAGCTCCATCGTGCGCCATTTCGAGGACCCGTCGGTACCTGCGGTCGCCGGTAGCCTGCGAGTACGCAATGTCTGGGCGTCCTGGGTGACCGCAATGCAGGCGCTGGAATACCTGTTATCCATCCACATGTCGAAAATCGGTCTGTCCGAATGGAACCTGGTCAATAACGTCTCGGGCGCCTTCGGGGCATTCCGGCGCAGCTTTCTGGTGAAAATCGGTGGCTGGAACACGCACACCGCGGAGGATCTGGACCTGACGTTGCGCATCAAAAGTTACTTCAAGCGACACGACTTGAGGATTCCCTTCGAGCCGGAAGCGATTGGACATACCGATGCACCGTCGACGCTCAGTCAGTTTCTGATGCAGCGCTTGCGCTGGGATGGTGACCTGTTTTTTCTGTACATCAGAAAGCATAACCACAACATCAACCCCAGCTTGTTGGGCTGGCCGACCTTTCTGATGATCCTGCTCAGCGGCTTCTTTTTTCAGCTGGTGCTGCCGTTCCTCATCTTCAGCTACACCTTGCTGGCGTTATTTGTTCTGCCGGGCAAGACGCTGTTGTTTCTGTTTGTACTGATTTATGCGCTGTACCTGACGATCACCGCGCTGTTGTTCGGCGCCATGTTGTTGATGGTGTCCGACCGACCTGGAAAGGACATGACCCTGGGGTTGTTGGTGCCTTTCTTCCCGCTGTTCATGCTACTCCTGCGGTGCTGGAGCGCAGTGGCGATGCTCAACGAGATCTTTCGCCGGGGCCACGAAGAAAGCTCGATGGCGCCGTGGTGGGTGCTTAAACGAGCCACGAGGTTTTGATATGCGATCGATACTTCTGCTGCTGACGCTGTCGTTGCCCCCGACGATACTGGCTGCACAACCCCTTTCGGCTCAAGCTGTGGGGGCGCCGTCGAGCCAATGGTCCCAGGCCAGTTATGTCTGGGACAGCGAAGCGTTGCTCGATCCCGATCAGCGCAAGGCGGAGCTCGACCAACTGCGTAAAGCCGGGATGGACAAGATCTACCTTGGCCTCAAGTCCGCCCAGTTGAAAGACTTTGCCAAGACGCGCCAACGGTTGGAACAATTGCTGCAGGACGCGGCCGGCAAGGGGGTGCAAGTCAGTCTGTTGCTCGGCGATCCGGCCTGGATCGAGCCGCAGGAACGCCATCAGCTCACCGATTTACTGGCGAAGCTGAAGGGGCTTTCATTCACCAGCCTGCACTTGGACCTGGAACTCGAACAACTGGGCGTGCCGGTCCCGGATCAGCGCTTGAAGGACTTGCTCGATACCTTGCGCGCAGCCTCCGCAGCCAGCCCATGGCCGGTAGAAATCTCCAGCCATCATCGTTGGTTTGCAGAGGCAAAACCCGGAAAAACCTGTCTGCCGTGCGCGCTTCCCGAGGCGGGCGTGCGTCAGGTCAGCCTGATGATCTATACCCGCAACCCGAAAAACAGCGCACGAATGGCAGAGCAGATCGCCCAACGTTGGCCTGATCTGCAGTTTCGCCTGGCGCAAAGCACGGAGCCGCAACTGGATTCCACAGAATCCTGGGCCGGCGCGTCGACTGAGCAGTTGCAGCACCAGACCAATGTCTGGCGCGAACAGCTGCAACCACGGGGAATTGCCGGCATTGACTGGCAAGCCTGGCGAGACTTTCCAAAACGGTGAGCCGTCATGAAGATTCGATTCGATAGTCGCAAAGAACTGAACCCCACCCAGGAACAGGGTTTGACTGTGCTGTACGCACCGGGCAAACGCATGGCGTTTCGCGTGCGTTGGTATTTGATCCTGTTCCTGGTGGCGAGTCCCTTGATTTGGCTGGGAGGGAAGCTGGCTTACGGCATGTTGATGATCGACGCACCGGCGCAATTGCGCCTGCCGATTCTTGAGGTGCGCGCGCGGGATGCCGGTCGGGTCGATCAGCTGTTCGTGATGGCCGGGGAGCAGGTCCAGATCGATCAGCCGTTGGTCAGTCTCGACAATCCCGAATGGCGTGCGCGGCTATTGCAGCTCGCCGCGATGCCGACGAAAACGGTGCCCACCAACAACACCAAACTGGACACCAGGGAGCGTCAGTTGCTCAGAACCCGAGTGAGCAGGACGGAGGAGCGCGTGCAGGTGCTTGAGGACCTCGTTGTATCAGGCGCAGTCTCTCGTGGAGAAGTGCTGGCCGCCCAGTCCGAACTCGACGCTTTTAAAGCCGACCTGTTGGCGTTCGAGCGCCGCGAACAACTGGCTCGTCAGTCGCCGCTGAGCGTTGAGCGCGAAATTATTCAACAGACCGCCGAGCAACAGTGGTTGAAAACGCGACTCGCCGCGTTGTCGGTCAAAGCTACCCAGAGCGGTCGAATTGCGGAGGTGTTGGTCACGCCCGGCGAAAACGTCGGCGCCGGAACGTTGTTGATGCGCCTTGAGCGGCTGGAAGAGCCCCTGCTGTGGATTTATCTGGAACCGCTGAACATCAGCTACGCCGCGATTGGCCAGCCGCTACGCGTTCGCATGCCCGATGGCGAGTGGTTGGCAGCCCATGTTGTTCAGGCCGTCGACAGCGCCGGTCGCACGCCGACGGTGTTGCGTGGGCCGTTCGCTGCCAGCGAGATGGGTTTGCAGGTCGCCGCCCGGTTTGATCGCCCCCTGTCGCCGCGCTGGAGAATCGATCAACTGCCGTTGAATGTTCGTTTTCCGACCGACTGGCAACAAATGCTCAGTAACAGCCGTGAATTCATCGAGCAATTAGGCGACTTCATTGCAATGGATCGAACACCCACCACTGCGCCGGGGAGTAAATAAATCATGACTGCTGATCGAATTCTTGTGACGGGCGGTGCCGGTTTTATCGGTTCGCACCTGGTCGAAGCACTGCTTGAAAGCGGTTATAGCGTTCGGGTTCTGGACGATCTTTCCAGTGGAAAATTGTCGAACTTGCCGATTGATCGCTGCCATTTGACCCTGGTGGTGGGGGATGTCGCCGACGCGCCGACGGTGGAGCGGGCGATGAAAGACTGCAGCGCGGTGGTGCATCTGGCGGCGGTGGCCTCGGTGCAGGCGTCGGTCGATGACCCGATCGCGACTCACCAAAGCAACTTCATCGGTACGCTGAATATCTGCGAAGCCATGCGCGAGGCTGGCGTTAGACGGGTGGTTTACGCGTCCAGTGCGGCGATCTATGGCAACAATGGCGAGGGCATGGCGATTACCGAGGACACGCCCAAGAATCCGCTGACGCCGTATGCCGCCGACAAGCTGGCCAGCGAACATTTCCTCGATTTCTACCGACGCCAACATGGTCTCGAACCGGTCATTCTGCGGTTCTTCAATATTTACGGACCCCGTCAGGACCCTTCATCGCCTTATTCCGGTGTCATCAGCATTTTCAGCGAGAGGGCGCAAAAAAAACTCCCCATCACGGTTTACGGTGATGGGGAGCAAACAAGGGATTTTGTATACGTCGATGACCTCGTAAAGGTCCTGGTACAGGCGGTCGGTGAGTCAGAGCCGATTATCGAACCGGTCAATGTCGGGTTTAACCGATCCACTAGCGTTAACGAATTGGCGGCGACGTTAAGCGAGCTTTTGGGACGGTCCCTGACGTTGAATTACGACGCGCCACGTTCCGGGGATATCAAACATTCGCGAGCGGACAACAGTCGCCTGCTTGAGCGTTTTTCCTTGAAATCACCGACCTGTTTTGCCGAGGGCCTGGGGCAGCTGCTCAGAAGTATTGATTCCGGGGGGCGGTAGCGGCGAGCTCAGTCGCCAGCAGGTGCTCCTCCAGCACATCGCTCAAGAATCGGAACTGATCATTTAGCCCAATCACTTCATTGTTGAAGTGATTGGCGGCGGACGGCATCAGTAACGCCTCGAAGTTTTTGTCGAACACCAGTTCGAACGTTTTGCGCGAAACGAAGGACTGGGAATAGTAGTTATTGCCGAACACCGCAAAGCTTACAGCCAGGGTTACGGAGTGAATCATGACGTGCGCTCCTCCGACAGGACATACCAGGAAAAAACGCTCAGGGTGACGGCCGTCAGGGCCAGGCAGGTCAGGAGATGGATAATCATGATTCGCCCCTCCGATGCGGGGTTTATGTTGGGTTAAGGCTGATCCTACGCTGACGGTTTTTACGCGGAAGGCATTCGTGGCGATGATGAATATCGACATAAGTGATGGTGGGGTCATCGCTGACTGTTCCGGCCTCTGGGTGGGCCGCCACCTATACTCAGGCATATAGCCCTTGATCTGATTTCAAACCGAGAGAACCGCGATCTTGAACCTACGTTCGCTGATCGTCGCCGTGTTAGTGGTGCTGGCGGGATGCGTCACGACTGCGCGTGCACCGGTGGAAGTGGTACCTGTGATTATTTCCCAAAGCACTTGGCAGATGGTGGACCAAGAGATTGTTGCGGCGTCGCAATCGGCCACCGAGCAGACCAAAATCTACGCGCGCGGTGCCA
This sequence comes from Pseudomonas sp. UYIF39, assembly GCF_029963765.1. GTDB lineage: Bacteria > Pseudomonadota > Gammaproteobacteria > Pseudomonadales > Pseudomonadaceae > Aquipseudomonas. Next base: position 151,878 of record NZ_JALBYU010000006.1, on the reverse strand, counting down.
TGGATTACTGGCGAACGCGGGTCTATCAACTGACCGAAGAGAACTTCATCCCCTGGTTCAGCAGTTACTGGACCCAGGAATGGCTATCGATGAAGGTCAGCTGGTACACGCTCAGCGCCAAAGGCGAGCAGGATGCCTCGGCCAAGCGCCTGGCGGCCTATCTGCTGGAGCAATACCAAGAGCGTGTGCTGGCGCCGGTTGCGGTGGAGATTGATCCCGACGCGATTCTCGGCCTGGCAACGGCGTTCTACGTTGACATTGTTCAGGAAGAACTGCAGAAAATCTCCCAGCGCCACGGTGTACCGATGGCTCAGCTCAATGGGCGAATCCAGAAAATCCCCGCCATCGCCCTGGGACCGCCACCCGCCAGGGACGCCTCGCTTTATCAGGTCATGCACACCCAGCCTCTGAATACGTTGCCGGCCTATGCGGCGCTGATCGAGAAAATCCACAAGGCAGGCGGCGACAAGGGGGTGGCTTCGACAGACACCGCCATGGCGCCGGTGGCCAAGCGCGCCAGCCAACGGATGGAAGCCGAAATGGTCCCGCGAGGTGCGGCCAGTGCAGTGGCCGCTGCAGCGGGCAAATTGGCCGGGGGCCTGATTTCTGTAGGTGTGGCGGGGATTCGCGCGATTATCCAGGCCAATGACCGGCCTGACAGCGAGGCCCTGATTCGCAGCAGTCTGGGTAACACGTTCGACAAGGCCTGGCTGAAGCTGGTGCAAAACCCGACCACCGGCGTGATGGCCGGTACGTTGTACATGGCGGGGCAGATCGAGGGCAATCTGGCGGGCAGCGCCGAAGTACCGTCGGTCAGTTCGGGCAGCGGATCTGTCGATTGGGGGCCGGCGGAATCGACTAACCAGCAGATCGCCCCATAACCCTGGAGAATGACCATGTCCTACGTTGATGGCTTTATCGCTGCCGTACCCACCGCCAACCGCGAAAAATTCAAGAAGCACGCCGAAACCGCCGCTGTCATTTTCAAGGAAAGCGGCGCCCTCAGCGTCGCCGAATGCTGGGGCGACGACGTCCCTGACGGCAAAGTGACCTCGTTTCCGATGGCAGTAAAACTCAAGGAAGACGAAACCGTGGTGTTTTCCTGGATCATCTGGCCAGACAAGACCACTCGCGATGCAGGAATGGAAAAACTCATGACCGATCCGCGCATGCAGCAGGACGTCAACCCGATGCCGTTCGATGGCCAGAGGCTGATCTTTGGCGGGTTCGAAATGATCGTAAAAGCCTGAAACCTACGACAGGATCACTCCGGCGTCGGGGTGATCCTGCAACTCTTGCGATTACGAATTTCGCTGTCCGTCGGCCGCTCTTTGATGAACTCGAAGCGCGGCTCACCTTCGTTGTAATGAACCAGCCAGCCCCATTCCAGCTCGGACTCATCCTGACCGGGTTTCGGTGGCACGGCCCACCATGGTTCCTTGCTGATGATCTCTCGCATGGCCCCCTCCAGTTGAATCGTTTGCATGAACTATAACTTGGATGTCAGGAGGTGCCAGATATGAGCGACGAATCCCATGAGCCGTTAAAACGACTGTTTTTTGCCCTGAACTGCGCACCCGAGCAACGTCGGGCCATTGCCCAATGGCGCAGCGCTCTTGAGCTCAGGAGCGGACGTCCCGTGCCGGTGGAAAACTTTCATCTGACGTTGATGTTTTTGGGCGCTGTCGAGGTGGCGCAGATTACCGATATCTGCACGGCCGCTGCCAATATTCGAACGCCGGGTGTGCCTTTGAGGGTGGCGCTTGATCGTCTGGATGTCTGGCGCAGGGCAGGGGTGTTGGTGCTCGCGCCGGAACAGGCATCACCGGAGTTGCTTCGGCTGGTGTATGCGCTTGAGCAGGCAATGCTGCCGTTCGGGTTTGAGGATTCACCGAAGGAGTTTCGGCCGCATCTGACGCTGATGCGTGATTACCGAGTGCCGGTGCCAGAGTCCGCGACGCCGCCCGAGTTCTATCTGCGGGCCGATCACTTCTCCCTGCTCGAATCCCATAAGGGCCGCTACCGAGCGCTGGCGGAATGGCCGCTCGTTCCATCATAAAAAAAGGCGCCCGAGGAGGGCGCCCAAATTCACCTAAACCGAGGAAGCCAGGTGAGGCCGTTCTACAGGTAGGAGTGCAGCGGTGGTAAGGCGCTGCGTGAACGGAAATCTTTGAATTACTTACCGAGTTTCACCCGCGTCCACCCGCGGGTCATCACCCGCTGAACGCCAATCGGCATGTCCGGAATCGCATACAACGTCGCCATCACCTCCTGCGGCGGATACGAGCCCGGATCATCGCGAATCGCTTCATCCACCAAAGGCGTGGCCGCCGAGTTGGCGTTGCTGTAGCCGATGTTGTTGGTGATCTCGGCGATGATGTCCGGGCGCATCAGGAAGTTCATGAACAGGTAAGCGTTCTCGACGTTCGCTGCGTCCCGAGGAATCGCGACCATGTCGTAGAAACTGCCCGCGCCTTCCTTGGGAATGCTGTAATCGACCTTCACCTTATCGCCAGCTTCCTGGGCGCGCGCCTTGGCTTGCAGCACGTCGCCGGAGTAACCGACCGCCACGCAGATGTTGCCGTTGGCCAGGTCCGAGATGTATTTCGACGAATGGAAGTACGCCACCGAAGGGCGAATCTTCATGAACAAGGCTTCAGCTTCAGCGATCTGATCTTTGTCCTGGGAGTTCACCGGATAGCCCAGATAGTGCAGGGCAGCCGGGAGCATTTCCGTAGGCGAATCAAGGAAACTGATGCCGCAGGCTTTCAGTTTTTCAGCGTTTTCCGGTTTGAACAGCAAGTCCCAGGAGTTGGTCGGTGCATTGCTGCCGAGCACTTCCTTGACCTTGTCCGGGTTGAAGCCGATGCCGATGGAGCCCCACATGTACGGGAAGGCGTGGCCGTTATCCGGGTCGCTGGCGGAAGCATTTTTCAGCAGGACCGGGTTGAGGTTCTTCCAGTTCGGCAGCTTGGATTTGTCCAGTTCCTGATAGACGCCCGCCTTGATCTGCTTGGCCAGGAAACTGTTGGACGGCACGACGATGTCGTAGCCGGATTTGCCGGCGAGCAGCCGTGCTTCAAGGGTTTCATTGCTGTCGAACACATCGTAGGTCACGCGGATGCCGGTCTCGTCTTCGAACTTTTTGACGGTGTCCGGGGCGATGTAATCCGACCAGTTGTAGACGCGCAGTACCTTGTCATTGGCCTGGGCGCCAGTAGCCATTGCGCCCAATAAGGACAGTGTCAGCAGAGTCCTGCCAAACATTTTCATCGGTACAACTCCATTCTTTTTTATTCAAAAACACACAGCAAAAATGCAGTGAACACAAAACCTATGCAGTAAACACAAAACCTGTGGTGAGGGGATTTATCCCCGTTGGGCTGCGAAGCAGCCCCAAAACCTGCAACCGCGGAGTATCGTGTACACCGCATTCACTGGGTTGACGACTGCTGCGCAGCCGAACGGGGATAAATCCCCTCGCCACAGGTTCTGGGTTTACTCCACAGGGTTTGTGCTCACTTAACCCATCAGCAATGGCACTAGGCCGTCGCTTCTACCATTTGCTTTTTAGGTTGCTGCCAGGATTCGCTGGCGGTCTGGTCCATCGCTTCCTGGATCGCACGTTTACGGGTCGCTTCAGCGCGGCGGCTGAAGAACCAGACCATGAAGGTCACAATCGACACCGCCAACAGAATCAGGCTGGCCACGGCATTGATCTCAGGCTTCACGCCCAGTCGTACCGCCGAGAACACTTCCATCGGCAGGGTCGTCGAACCCGGGCCGGACACGAAACTCGCCAGCACCAGGTCATCCAGCGACAGGGCAAACGACATCATGCCGCCGGCCGCCAGTGACGGCGCGATCATCGGAATGGTGATCAAGAAAAACACCTTGAACGGCTTCGCCCCGAGGTCCATGGCCGCTTCTTCGATGGACAGGTCCAGCTCACGCAAGCGCGCCGAGACCACCACCGCCACATACGCCGCACAGAACGTGGTGTGCGCGATCCAGATCGTCACCAGACCGCGTTCCTGCGGCCAACCGATCAACTGCGCCATCGCCACGAACAGCAGCAACAGCGATAGACCGGTGATCACTTCCGGCATTACCAACGGCGCCGTCACCAAACCACCGAACAGGGTGCGGCCCTTGAAGCGAGTGACGCGAGTCAGCACGAATGCTGCCAACGTCCCCAGCGCTACGGCAGCAATCGCGGTGTAGCAGGCGATTTCCAGCGAGCGCACCACCGAGCCCATCAGTTGCGAGTTATCGAGCAGGCCGGCGTACCACTTGAACGACCAGCCGCCCCATACCGTCACCAGTTTGGAGGCGTTGAACGAGTAGATCACCAGAATCAACATCGGCAGGTAGATAAACGACAGGCCGAAAATCAGCATGAACTTTGAAAATCCGAAGCGTTTCATCCCCGTGCCTCCATCTCTTTGGCCTGGCTGCGGTTGAACAGCAGAATCGGCACAATCAGGATCAACAGCATCACCACCGCCAGGGCAGACGCCACCGGCCAGTCGCGGTTATTGAAGAACTCTTGCCACAGCACGCGACCGATCATCAGGGTCTCTGGGCCACCCAACAGCTCCGGAATCACGAACTCACCCACCACCGGAATGAACACCAGCATGCAACCGGCGATGATGCCGTTCTTGGCCAGCGGCACGGTGATTTTCCAGAAGTTGTTGAAGTTGCTCGACCCCAGGTCCGAAGCGGCTTCCAGCAGACTTTGATCGTGCTTGACCAGGTTGGCGTACAACGGCAACACCATGAACGGCAAGTAGGCGTAAACCACGCCTATATACACGGCCGTGTTGGTGTTGAGGATCTCGATCGGGTGATCGGTCAGCCCGGTCCACATCAGGAACGCGTTGAGTAGACCGTTGTTGCTGAGGATGCCCATCCACGCATAAACGCGGATCAGGATCGCGGTCCAGGTCGGCATCATGATCAACAGCAGCAGAACGTTTTGTGTTTCCTTGCTCGCTTTGGTGATCGCGTAGGCCATCGGAAAACCGATCCCCAGGCACATCAGCGTGCTTAAAAACGCGACCTTCAACGAGCCGAAGTAAGCCGAGATGTACAACTCATCCTGGGTCAGCAATGAGTAGTTACCAAGGTTCAGCAGCAGCTGGAATTTCTGCTCGGCGAAGGTGTAGATCTCTGAGTAAGGAGGAATGGCCAGGGCCGCTTCCGAGAAACTGATCTTCATCACCAGGAAGAACGGCAGCATGAAGAACAGGAACAGCCACAGGAAAGGAATCCCGATGACGAGCTTTCGACCACTCGGCATCAGCCGCATAAACTGCTGATTGAGTGTTTTCATGAGCGCAGCACCACGCCGCTATCGTCTTCCCACCACACGTAGACTTTGTCGTCCCAGGTCGGACGTGAACCACGGCGTTCGGCGTTGGCCATGAACGACTGCACAACCTTGCCGCCAGGCAGTTCCACGTAAAATACCGAGTGGCCGCCGAGGTACGCGATGTCATGCACCTTGCCGCTGGACCAGTTGTAGCGGGTATCGGGTTTGGTGGTGCTGACCAGCAGTTTTTCCGGGCGGATGGCGTAGGTGATCGACTTGTCCTGCACCGAGGTGCTGACGCCGTGACCGACGTAAATCTTCTGCTCCAGGTCCGGGCTGTGAATGATTGCGTGACCTTCAAGGTCTTCCACAACCGTGCCGTCAAAGGCGTTCACGTTGCCGATGAATTCGCAGACCATGCGGCTGACCGGCGCTTCATAGATGTCCACCGGACTGCCGATCTGCGCGATCCAGCCCAGGTGCATGATCGCGATGCGTTGGGCCATGGTCATGGCCTCTTCCTGGTCGTGGGTCACCATCACGCAGGTCACGCCGACGCGCTCGATGATCTCCACCAACTCCAGTTGCATCTGCGAACGCAGCTTCTTATCCAGCGCACCCATCGGTTCGTCGAGCAGCAACAGCTTCGGGCGTTTGGCCAGGGAGCGAGCCAGTGCCACACGCTGACGCTGACCGCCGGACAACTGATGGGGTTTGCGCTTGGCGTACTGGGTCATGTGCACCAGGCGCAGCATCTCTTCAACGCGGGCGTCGATTTCGCTGGCAGACAGACGATCCTGCTTCAGGCCGAAGGCGATGTTCTGCGCCACCGTCATGTGCGGGAACAGCGCGTAGGACTGGAACATCATGTTGATCGGCCGTTCGTACGGCGGCATGTCGGTGATGTCGACACCGTCGAGCAAAATCCGGCCTTCGGTCGGGCGCTCGAAACCTGCAAGCATGCGCAGCAGGGTCGATTTACCGGAGCCGGAACCGCCGAGCAGGGCGAAGATTTCCCCTTGATGGATCTCAAGCGAGACATCGTCCACCGCGGTGGTTTCGTCGAATTTCTTGGTGACGCGGTCGATTTTCACCAGCACCTTTTTCGGTGACTGGTGACCTTCAAGAGCCTTCCTGTAAATGCTGGAGGCGTTTGCCATGTGAAACTCCCAACAGGTTTCAGTCGTCGGGCCAACGCGGCCTGACTTAATAGTTGATTGCAAGCCAGCACTGAGCGGGCTTATTCGGCGCCGCCGTCCTGGCTGCCTGGTGGTACTTGTTGTTATCGCGTTTGTTGTTGTCGTGAGGGACCGGCGCGCAAAGGCACGCCCGCCTGACTCACGGGGGCAGTAAATTGAATATCGAGTGTTAAGTCAGCGCTTGTTACGTAGCGCCGCCCGTCGCCGGCATGCATCACCGAACGCCTGGAAAATACTCAAGTAGGGCGGATTCGAAAGCACCTGCCATTCCGGGTGCCATTGCACACCGACGGCAAAGGTCGGGCTGTGTTCCACCGAGATCGCTTCGATCAGCCCATCCGGCGCGACGGCTTCCGCACGCAGGCCGGGCGCCAGTCGGTCGATGCCCTGGCTGTGAATCGAATTGACCTGGAACACCGGCGGCAAATCCAGCGCCTCGAACACACCGCCCGGTCGCACGTTGACCGCATGTGCCGGTGCGTATTGCACCGCCAGGTCCGGATGATTCGCTTCTCGGTGATCAAGCATGCCCGGGAGTTCGTGGACCTTCTGATGCAGGCTGCCACCGAACGCCACGTTCATTTCCTGAAAGCCCCGGCAGATGCCGAGCACCGGAACGCCCGCCGCAATGGCCGCACGCAATAAGGGAAGGGTGGTGGCGTCCCGTTGCGGATCGTGATCCGTGCCGGGGGCGCTGTCGGGGCCTTGATAGTGGAAGGGTTCCACATTCGAGGGTGAGCCGGTCAGCAGCAGACCGTCGAGCTGCGCGAGCAGGTCATCGATTTCGGTCAGATCGCCTAAAGAAGGAATGACGACCGGCAGCCCCAAAGCCGCGACGCTGACAGCACGCAAGTACTTGTCGCCGCTGACATGGTAGGGGTGCAGGCCAATCTGTTTGACGCACGCAGTAACGCCGATCAATGGCTTGAGTGCCATTTTTATCACCTCGAAGTTTCACACTTGAACGAGCTTTTCCGGAGCTTAGCCTTGTTGATTTTAATTAACAACTCTCATGTAAAAAATTCTAAACGCCGTACGTCCGATCTTCAGGGTTTACGCGGTGCGCAAGACTGATCTGGCACTCTCGTGCCCAAGAAAGGCCAGAAAATAAAGGTTGAGAGGCCAAGTGTTCGCTATTGACTTCACTTTGCCGTTCGGGTTGACTGAGCTCGCAACAAGGTAGTGAACATAATAATTAACAGCTAATAGGTGCATCATGTCGGTCCCTCTGCGTACCGTTCAACTCAACGAAGCAAACGCATTCCTTAAGAAATATCCTGAGGTTTTGTACGTCGACCTTCTGATTGCGGATATGAACGGTGTGGTGCGCGGCAAGCGCATCGAACGCACCAGTCTTCATAAGGTTTACGAAAAAGGCATTAACCTCCCGGCGTCACTGTTTGCCCTGGACATCAACGGTTCTACGGTGGAAAGCACCGGCCTGGGTCTGGACATCGGTGACTCAGACCGAATCTGCTTTCCCATCCCAGATACGCTCAGCATCGAGCCTTGGCAGAAGCGCCCGACCGCGCAACTGTTAATGACCATGCACGAACTCGAAGGCCAGCCGTTCTTCGCTGACCCTCGCGAAGTGCTGCGTCAGGTTGTGAGCAAGTTCGATGACATGGGCCTGACCATTTGCGCCGCGTTCGAACTCGAGTTCTATCTGATCGACCAGGACAACGTGAACGGTCGTCCGCAATCGCCACGCTCGCCGGTTTCGGGCAAGCGTCCGATGTCGACTCAGGTGTACTTGATCGACGACCTGGACGAATACGTCGATTGCCTGCAAGACATCCTCGAAGGCGCGAAAGAGCAGGGCATCCCTGCCGACGCCATCGTCAAGGAAAGCGCCCCGGCGCAATTCGAAGTGAACCTGCATCACGTCAATGACCCGATCAAGGCCTGCGACTACGCGGTGTTGCTCAAGCGTCTGGTGAAAAACATCGCCTATGACCACGAGATGGACACCACGTTTATGGCCAAGCCGTATCCGGGCCAAGCGGGCAACGGTTTGCACGTGCACATTTCGATTCTCGACAAAGAAGGCAACAACATCTTCGCCAGCGAGGATCCCGAGCAGAACGCCGCACTGCGTCACGCGATCGGCGGTGTGCTCGAGACCCTGCCGGCGCAGATGGCGTTCCTCTGCCCGAACGTCAACTCGTACCGTCGTTTCGGCGCGCAGTTCTATGTGCCGAACTCGCCGAGCTGGGGCATCGACAACCGTACCGTTGCAGTGCGTGTGCCGACCGGTTCGCCGGACTCCGTGCGCATCGAGCATCGTGTAGCCGGCGCCGACGCTAACCCGTACTTGCTGATGGCGTCGGTCCTGGCCGGTATTCACCACGGCCTGACCAATGAAATCGAGCCGGGCGCCCCGGTGGAAGGCAACAGCTACGAGCAGAACGAGCAGAGCCTGCCGAACAACCTGCGCGATGCACTGCGCGAACTGGACGACAGCGAAGTCATGTCGCGCTACATCGACCCGCTGTACATCGACGTGTTCGTGGCGTGCAAGGAAAGCGAGCTGGCCGAGTTCGAAAACTCCATCTCGGACCTTGAGTACAACTGGTACTTGCACACGGTTTGACGGGTAACACCGGATCCAGGCTGAAAATCCGATCAACTGTGGGAGCGAGCCTGCTCGCGAAGGCGGCGGCACAGTCAACATTGATGTTGTCTGATACACCGCTTTCGCGAGCAGGCTCGCTCCCACAGGGGATTGCAGTTCCACTACTTATTCCTCTGCGTCGAGTCACAACCATGACAAACACTCGCAGCGACTGGGAACAACGCTTCCAGTCCTTAACACTCGAAGGCCGCGCATTCATCGACGGCCAATACTGCCCGGCACTCAGCGGCGACACCTTTGAATGCATGAGCCCGGTCGACGGCCGCTTCCTGGCGAACGTCGCCAGCACCGACGAAGCCGACGCCAATGCGGCGGTGGCCGTTGCACGCCGCACCTTCGAATCCGGCATCTGGGCGCGGTTGGCACCTGCTGAACGCAAGCGCATCCTGATCCGCTTCGCCGATCTCATCCTGGCCAACCAGGAGGAACTCGCCCTGCTCGAAACCCTCGACATGGGCAAACCGATCAACGACTCGATGAACATCGACATTCCAGCGACCGCCAACGCGATCCGCTGGAGCGCCGAAGCCATCGATAAGATCTACGACGAAGTCGCCGCCACGCCGCACGATCAACTCGGCCTCATCACCCGCGAACCTGCCGGTGTTGTCGCCGCCATCGTGCCGTGGAACTTCCCGCTGATCATGGCCAGCTGGAAGTTCGCCCCAGCCCTCGCGGCCGGCAACTCGTTCATCCTCAAGCCTTCGGAAAAGTCGCCACTGACCGCCATCCGCATCGCGCAATTGGCGCTGGATGCCGGCATCCCGAAAGGCGTGTTCAACGTCCTGCCGGGCTACGGTCACACCGTCGGCAAGGCACTGGCGTTGCACATGGACGTCGACGTGTTGGCCTTCACCGGCTCGACCGCGATTGCCAAACAACTGCTGATCTATTCCGGCCAAAGCAACATGAAACGCGTCTGGCTCGAAGCAGGGGGGAAGAGCCCGAACGTGGTGTTCGCCGACGCGCCGGATTTGCGCGCGGCAGCACAAGCGGCGGCCGGTGCGATTGCCTTCAACCAGGGCGAAGTCTGCACCGCCGGTTCACGCTTGCTGGTGGAGCGTTCGATCCGCGAGCAGTTCATTCCGCTGCTGGTGGAAGCGCTGCAAGCCTGGAAACCAGGGCACGCTTTGGACCCGGAAACCACCGTCGGCGCGGTCGTCGATCAGCGTCAACTGGACAACGTGCTGCGCTACATCCAGGTCGGCAAAGACCAGGGCGCGCAACTGATCGCCGGCGGCAGCCGCACCCTCGAAGCCACCGGTGGCCTGTACGTGGAACCGGCGATTTTCGACGGCGTGACCAACGCCATGACCATCGCCCGGGAAGAAATCTTCGGCCCGGTGCTGTCGCTGATCACCTTCGACACCGAGGAAGAAGCGCTGGCCATCGCCAACGACAGCATCTTCGGCCTGGCCGCAGGTGTGTGGACCAGCAACCTCAGCAAGGCTCATACCTTCGCGCGCGGTTTGCGCGCCGGCAGCGTCTGGGTCAACCAGTACGACGGCGGCGACATGACCGCGCCGTTCGGCGGGTACAAGCAGTCGGGTAACGGTCGGGACAAATCGCTGCATGCGTTCGACAAATACACCGAACTCAAAGCGACCTGGATCAAGCTCTAACACCTATAAAAAAAGCGACGGTCGCCGGCAGGTGCCAGCGGCCATCGGAGAAACCTATGAAACACAGCTCTGTTAATCAAAAGCATGTAAACAGCTACTACGCCGCCACCCGCAACTTCACCGGCGACTTTCCGGTGCTCGAACAAGCGGTGGACTGCGACGTCTGCGTGATCGGCGCCGGCTACACCGGTTTGTCCTCGGCCCTGTTCCTCGCGGAAGCGGGCTACAGCGTCACCGTACTCGAAGCCGCCAAAGTCGGTTTCGGCGCCAGCGGTCGCAACGGTGGCCAACTGGTCAACTCCTACAGCCGCGACGTCGACGTCATCGAAGAACGCTACGGCGACAAAACCGCTGAAGTCCTCGGCAGCATGATCTTTGAAGGCGCCGACATCATCCGTCAGCGCATACAACACTACGACATCCAGTGCGACTACAAGCCGGGCGGCATCTTCGCTGCGCTGAACAAAAAGCAGCTCAAAGGCCTGGCCGAGCAGAAAAGCAGCTGGGAACGCTACGGCAACAAGAACCTGAAAATGCTCGACGCGGCTGATATCAAGCGCGAAGTCGGTTGCGACAACTACGTCGGCGGCCTGCTCGACATGCAGGGCGGCCACATCCACCCGCTGAACCTGGCCCTTGGCGAAGCCTCGGCCATCATCGGCCTGGGCGGCAAAATCTACGAACAATCCGCCGCAGTGGAAATCACCTACGGCGAACCGATCACCGTGCGCACCGCCAAAGGCGTGGTCCGCGCCAAGTACCTGCTGATTGCCGGCAATGCCTACCTGCCGCAAGACCTCGACAACCGAGTCACGCGCAAAAGCATGCCGTGCGGCTCGCAAATCGTCGTCACCGAACCGTTGTCCGAAAAGGTTGCGCGCAGCCTGATCAAAAACAACTACTGCGTCGAAGACTGCAACTACCTGCTCGACTACTACCGCCTCACCGCTGACAACCGCTTACTGTACGGCGGCGGCGTGGTCTACGGTGCCCGCGAACCGGACGACATCGAGCAACTGATCAAGCCGAAAATCCTCAAAACCTTCCCGCAACTGAAGGACGTGAAAATCGACTACCGCTGGACCGGCAACTTCCTGCTGACCATGTCACGCATGCCGCAATTCGGCCGCATCGAAAAAAACGCCTACTACATGCAAGGCTACAGCGGCCACGGCGTCACCTGCTCGCACCTGGCCGGCAAACTGATCTCGGAAATGATCCGCGGCGACGCCGAACGCTTCGATGCTTTCGCCTCTCTACCGCACATGCCCATGCTCGGCGGCCGCACCTTCCAGGCCCCACTCACCGCCATGGGCGCCGCGTACTACGCGCTGCGGGATCGTTTCGGCATCTAACCCCACCGCAATCCCTGTAGGAGCCAAGCTTGCTGGCGAAGACGGCCGCACAGTCAATATTGATATCGACTGGCACACCACCATCGCGAGCAGGCTCACTCCCACAGAGATCTTTGGCATACACAAAATGTGTATACGACGAGGAACAAACTGTGGGAGCGAGCTTGCTCGCGATGAGGCCATACCAGTCACTATCAATCCCAACTGACACACAGCAATGGCATCCACAGTTTGCACAACCAAACCACCCGACTTCAGGCCAAAACAACCTTTTTACCCAACCATTTATCGAACCTGCTGAGCAACACCACCAAACGTGATTTAATACCCGCCTTTCAAATTTCCGGGACAGGGAAGCGGTATCTTCGCGGCCAAAAGTCGCCCGCCATCCACCCCCATAACCCTTAAGTATTCTTCGCATAAGGCTGTCATGGACACGGGCTCACGACTCAAACTAGTACGCGAAAGCTACAAACTGTCCCAGCGCGAGCTGGCCCGGCGTAGCGGCGTCACCAATGCCACCATCTCCCTGATCGAACAAAATCGCGTCAGTCCCTCCGTCAGCTCCCTGAAAAAACTGCTCGAAGGCATTCCTATGTCTTTGGCGGACTTCTTTACCTTTGATCAGCCGCCGCGTGAGCATCAATACGTGTTCCGCGCCAATGAACAGCCGGATCTTGGGCGTCATGGGTTGCGGTTGCTGCTGATTGGCGCTTCGGTGCCGAGCCGGCAGATGCGCTTGTTGCGCGAGCAGTACGCGCCTGGGGCGAGTTCGGGGGAAGAGCCGATTGTGCATTCGGAAGGGGAGGAGTGTGGGCTCGTCACTCGTGGCACGGTTGAATTGACTGTTGATGGGCAGATTAGTGTGCTGAATGCCGGGGATGGGTATTACTTTCCGACGACGCTGCCGCATCGGTTTCGGAATATTGGGGCGGATGAGGCGGAGATTATTAGTGCGAATACGCCGGCTAACTTTTGATGGGGCCCAACGCGTAAATCGGACGCTTTTCAAACTCAGTGTAGGTTGAGTCAATCCGCTCGGACTTTTTCAACAGAATCGACCCCAAGCTGCCGTTGGCCAAAGGCCGGAAACGGCTGTGGATTCAACCGGTCGATGCAACAGATTGGCTGGATGGCATGTTGTTTGAAATCGAGGCAGTGGCTGCGCTGCCAAGTATTACTTTCGCGCGTGCTGCGGCCGTTGTGAACGCTGCCGCATTCCCTGGTGGGGTGTTGGACCATGGGTATGACTCGCCAGTTGTATATTCATTTGTTCGACGAGATCAAGGAAATCGCAGCTGGGCGGCCTCGCTGTGTTGCCACACCTGATCGCCTTTCTTGCCCACCGTGACGTTGTGCTTCTGCCCCGCCCAGGACCCGCATTACGATGATTTCGCGCACGGAATATCACTTACAACAAAACACTATATAGCGTCATTGAAAGCAATATAAGCTTTATTGGTTAACTGACTATATTGATGAGCAGCTGTACGTCATCAATATTCTGAGGGAACCAGAATGAGTACTTTTGCAGATGATCTAGTTGCTACCCCTATCGGCACATATCTTCGAATTTGGGGCCAATTTCCAGGTGCGACTAGCCAGCAGTGCTTGCAGGGAAAGTTGACACGTGTAGATGTGGCGAGTGGAGTAGCTTTTCTTGAGTCCACTACCTATGCCAACAGAACGCATGAAGTCCGAATTGATCAAATCGACTCTATTGAAGGAGGTCATACAGGATCGGGGGCGGCGGGACCTGTACAAACACCAGACAAGGTATTTAACCCAGTCAGTGGTGAGTACCAGGATAAAACGTTTAAGGATTACAGTTAACGTAGATAGCACCATGGCCGGCGATATTCAACAGCAAAACCTTGCTTCTTAGCCGATAGTCGCCGGTTTCAAATAGAACAATCTCAGCCTACAAAGTTGGCGCTGAGATTGTTATATACGTATCCAAATAAAATTATTAAATGCTAACCGGTAATCGGTTTGACTTTTCCTGCAAGCCCCAAGGCCGTGGCCGCGTGGGTCGTAAATTCCCCCGCATTGTCAGGTGGCGGTGTCGCACCATGCTTATGGCTGGCGATCGCCGTGTTCATTTGATCTACCAGATCCAGCAGTTCGCACAGCACCTGCAACACATTCACCCCGCTCGATCCGATCCAAGTCTTGGCCGGATTCTGCCTGTCGCCACCGTCAGCTTTGGGTCGATTCTGTTGAAAAAGTCGGATTTTCAGTTCGCTTGAACTCAGGCACGACCACCACCGGAGAACCTACTCACCACGTTGAGTGGTTTCTCGGCTCTTCGTTGACCTTTGCTGCTCTGTTATTGGGTTGGTTTGAGGTTTTTTGCTTAGTGCAGGTGTAGCTATCCCGTGACCGGTGGCCCTTGAGAGGTAAATTTGGCCAGCCGTCGCAGGTTCAGCACTGCGGCGGCCAGCGTGAATTCGTCGGCCGCACCACTCATGCCCCGTAGTCGCAAGCGATCCAGTTTCAGGATGCGTTTGAGGTGGGCAAACAACATTTCGACCTTCTTGCGTTCGTGGCGAGAGCGCACGTACTCCGGCGTTGCTGCGATGCGTCGAGCCACATCACGAGCGGCTTCATGGACGCTGCGAGCGATCTTGCGAATGGATGTGTTCGGGCAGCACTTGGCTTTCATCGGACATGTCGCGCAGTCGGTCTGTCTGGATCGGAAGAGGATGGTGTTGGCTTTTGTGACATGCGAACGCTCGTTTTTGAAGGCTCGCCATTCGCTGCGCAATGCTTTGCCGGCTGGGCAGCGATATTCCTCAGCTTCTTCATTCCAGTGGAAATCGGTGCTCGATAAACTGTCGTTCTTGCGCTCGGTTTTGTCCCACACCGGCGCATGCGGTTCGATGTCTTTTTCCTCCACCATCCAGGCCAGCATCGGCGCTGTACCGTAAGCGGTGTCGCCAATGAGGCGCTCTGGCTTGATGTCGAACTGCGCTTCGACCCGATCGACATTGTCTTGGTGCTCTCGACTTCTGCGGTTCGATGAGCCGGTGTGGGTTCCACATCCATGATCACGCCGTGCTCGGTATCGATCAGATAATTCGTAGAGTAAGCGTAGAAAGCTGGGCCGCCTGGAGCAGCGGTCCAACGGGCTTGAGGATCCGTCAGCGACAGGCGCTTCGGTAGCGTTTCAGCCAAAGCCTCTTCATCGAGGGCTTCAAGGTACTCACGCACGGCGCGGGTGCTCAGGGCCGGATCGCTCCAGTTGACCGGTTCATCACCCGGTACGCCGCGCTGCCGACTCGCATCCGCTTTGATAATGCTGGCGTCCACGGCAAAGCCTTCCCCTTGACCAGGCCGGCGTCCATGCAGCGACGTAGCACTTCATTAAACAACCAGCGAAACAGATCACTGTCCCGAAAACGGCCGTGTCGATTTTTGGAGAAGGTCGAGTGGCTGGGGACTTCATCTTCAAGGCTCAACCGGCAGAACCAGCGATACGCCAGGTTCAAATGGGCCTCTTCGCACAACCGCCGCTCGGAGCGAATGCCGTAGCAATAGCCCACGATCAGCATGCGGATCATCAGTTCAGGATCAATCGAGGGACGCCCAATCGGGCTATAGAAATCGGCGAGGTACTGGCGCAGGTCGCTCAGATCGAGACATTGATCAATGCTGCGCAGAAGGTGATTGGCTGGGATGTGATCTTCAAGGTTGAACGAGTAAAACAGTCGATCCTGCCCACTCGATAACTGCCCCATCATGCTGTGTAATCCCCCGCCGGCCGTTGAAGCAATTTTGCCGCAAGCCCGACAAGGGAGCTACTTTTTCAACAGAATCGGTCGAAAGCTGCCGTACGTGACTAGCTACTTCGGCCGAAGCTGTCTGTCGAGCCCGGCCCAATACCCCAACACATTTTGCTTTTAGCAAATGACTTGAGCGGGGCGCGGTGGAGTCAGAAGGGTAGGGTTGCGGAAATGACTGAAAAGATGCGGAAACGATTCGGAAATGGCGCTACAAGAATTGCGTACCGCAGAAACGACAAAGCCCTGAATAATCAGGGCTTTGTCGGTACAAATATGGCGGAGGCGATGGGATTCGAACTCATGGACCTGTTACAGTCGACGGTTTTCAAGACCGTTGCCTTAAACCACTCGGCCACACCTCCGTTTGCGTTGCGGGCGCCATAATACCTGAATGAAACACACTGTCAAACTCTCTGCATAGCTTGTTACAGAGCGTCTGTTATGATCTTTGCGACTGAACGTTTCAAACCAACAGGAGTGTCGCCATGCGCGAACAGGATTACGCAGTTAATAACAGCGTGCAGGCTGAGCAGCTAGAGGTTAGCCGCGTCCTGCGCAACACTTACGGCTTACTCGCTCTCACCCTCGCATTCAGCGGCGTGATGGCGTTTGTCGCTCAGCAGATGCGTGTCGGCTACCCGAACGTTTTCGTGGTGCTGATCGGTTTCTACGGCCTTTTCTTCCTCACCAACAAACTCCGTGATTCGGCCTGGGGCCTGGTGTCGGCATTTGCCCTGACCGGTTTCATGGGGTTCCTGCTCGGCCCGATCCTCAATCGTTACCTGGGCATGCAGGGCGGCGCTGAAGTGGTCAGTTCCGCGTTTGCGATGACTGCGCTGGTATTCGGCGGTCTGTCGGCCTACGTGCTGATTACCCGCAAGGACATGAGCTTCCTGGGTGGTTTCATCACCGCTGGGTTCTTCGTGCTGCTGGGTGCGACGCTGGCGAGCCTGTTCTTCCAGATCAGTGGTCTGCAACTGGCGATCAGCGCAGGTTTCGTGCTGTTTTCCTCGGTCTGCATTCTGTTCCAGACCAGCGCCATCATTCACGGCGGCGAGCGCAACTACATCATGGCGACCATCAGCCTGTATGTATCGATCTACAACCTGTTCATCAGCTTGTTGCAGCTGTTCGGCATCATGAGCCGCGATGACTAATCGTCAGCCTTGAGGAAAAAACCCGCTTCGGCGGGTTTTTTCTTGCCTGCGATCTGAGTAAAGGGTCACGCCATCGGTGGCAAGCGACGCTTGACCGGGGTTTTCTTGACGATTGCAGTGTTGGTTTCGGCGTGGGTGTTTAGACGGTCGAGCAGGGTGTCCAGTTGTTCCATCGAACGCACGTGCAGGCGGGCGATGAAACAGTCGTCGCCGGTGACTTTGTCGCACTCCGTGAACTCCGGGATGGCCTGGATCTGCCGCTCTACTTCCTGCAACTGGCCTGGCAGCGGGCGAATACGGACGATGGCTTGTAGTTGATAGCCGAAGCATTTGGGGTCGATCTCGACGGTGTAACCCTTGAGCACGCCACGCTCTTCGAGGCGGCGCAAACGCTCGGCGACGCTGGGCGAAGACAGGCCGCTGATCTGCGCCAGAGCCTTGAGCGAGCGGCGTGAGTCTTCCAGCCGTAATCAGCACTTGGTCGATATCGTCGGTCATGGCGAATCTCCTATTAGGCAGTTAATTCAAACCGCCTTGATAAAAAAGGCAGAAAGCGAGTTTAGCCTGCTTTTTGCGCTGGAGTAGCCCCTCGGCGGATTGGCATACTTTGTGCTCAAACACAGGAGTCTGATGATGGACAAAACAATACGTCACGGGTCATTCGAAATGACCGCCGCCATGCTGATTTCCGGGACCATCGGCTGGTTCGTGCTGGTGTCCGGGCAACCGGTGCTGGACGTAGTGTTCTGGCGCTGTGTGTTCGGCGCCGGCACGTTGTTGCTGATCTGCGCGGCATTCGGCTTCCTGCGCCCCGGCATTCTGACCCGCACCACGTTCTTGCTGGCCGTGCTGAGCGGCGTGGCGATTGTCGGCAACTGGGTGCTGTTGTTCGCTTCTTACTCCCGCGCCTCGATTGCCATAGGCACAGCGGTTTACAACGTTCAGCCGTTCATGCTGGTGGGGTTGGCCGCGTTGTTCCTCAACGAGAAAATCACCCTGCAGAAACTGTTCTGGCTGGGCATTTCGTTTCTCGGGATGCTGGCGATTGTCAGTGCACATGGCGGGCAGGGCGAGAGCGGCAATGATTACCTGATAGGCATCGCTCTGGCGCTGGGGGCGGCATTCCTTTACGCGATTGCCGCGTTGATCATCAAACGCCTGACCGGCACACCGCCGCATCTGATCGCGTTGGTCCAGGTCACCACCGGCGTGCTGTTACTCGCGCCATTCGCGCACTTTTCGGCGCTGCCGCAAGCGCCGAGCGCGTGGGCTAGTCTGGTCACCCTGGGCATTGTCCACACCGGAGTGATGTACGTGTTGCTCTACGGCGCCATTCAAAAACTGCCGACGGCATTGACCGGTGCGCTGTCGTTCATTTATCCGATTGCAGCGATTTTCGTTGACTGGTTCGCCTTCGGCCATCGCCTGGAGCCGCTGCAATGGGTCGGTGTCGCCGCAATTCTGTTGGCCGCTGCCGGCATGCAACAGGGCTGGAGCCTTAAGCTTCGTCGGACGGTGACGACGCAGTAAACCATCAAGAAACGTCAGATGTTCCAGCGCGGTGCCGTCTTGGCCAAGCGCTGGCGCATCTCGCCGATGTTGGCGGCTAATTGCCGGACCAATAACCGGTAGCCGTCCAGCGGATTGTAAACCGGTGCGGTCAGGCTTGAATCCGACGGCAATTCGACGGGCCGACTGAGCCGCTGGGACGCACCGGATTTCAGTGCTCGGGCCATACCGATCAGTTGCACCCGAATCAGCCGATGTTCGGCTTTCAAGGTCGATTGCAGATGGGCCATGGCATCGGGGTCACTGGCGTCAGGTCGGGTGTTGCTGAGGATTTCCAGGGTGCTGACACACATCCGCAGATGGCGCTGGATAGCATCGAGTTCGGTCATGGAGATCCGCACTTCCTTGGACACCGACGGCATCAACGAGCGCAGTTGCACCATCACCGTGTTCAGGCGGCCCACCAGTTTATGGTGTTCGTCATCAGTGACCGATTGGCCATTGATGATGCGCCCATAGATCGTCGCGCAGTCGCGCAAGGCATCTGCCAGGTTGTAGCGCCAGGAATAAACCGCGTAGAGCGGCAAGGCGAAAGAAAATGCCAGGGCCAAGGCGATGCCGATCAGGATGTCCACCCCACGCCACAACCCGTCGGTGATCGGATTGTCGCCATGTCCCGCGACGATAAACACGGTAATCGCCGAGAGCAACGCGGTGTAACCGCCCTTGCCGATGGCGTGGTACGAGAAGAACCCGCAGACCACGGCCATCGCGAAATAGGTCAGCCACGGCATCCCCAGCCACGCCTGTTGCGCCACCAGCAGCAAGCCGACGCCGGCTCCGATCAAGGTGCCGATGGCGCGTTCGGCGGCTTTTTTGCCGATGTTGCCGTGATGCTGCAAGCCGCCGATCACCACCAGCATCGTCACCGACGCCCACTCACCGTGGGGCAGATGGATGCCGGTGGTCAGCAGGATCGTTGCCAGCAATCCCAGCGACACACGCACCGCGTGGATCACTCTGGCGTGGCGATAGCGCCGATACGGGTCCAGCAACGGACGCAGCAGTCGGCGCATTAGCGGTGGTAGTCGGCTGTCTCTGAATGTACTCAGACTCGGTCTCCTCAGAAGATGTAATCGGTGGTCAGGAAACTCGAACTGCGTCCGCTGATGATCTCGCTGATGAGTTCTTTGTTGGTTTCCTGGAACTTGGTTGCCACAAGCGTGCGAATCGAAAACACCCGCAACGCATCATGCACCGACAGCGTGCCTTCGGCGGAGTTCTTGCGGCCGTTGAACGGGAAGGTGTCCGGGCCGCGCTGGCACTGGGCGTTGAGGTTGATCCGGCCGACCTGGTTGGCGAAGGTGTCCACCAGCCGGCCGACGGCTACCGGGTTGGTGCCGAAGATACTCAGCTGCTGGCCGAAGTCCGATTCCAGGACGTAATCGATCACCGTGTCCAGATGCCGGTAAGGCACGATCGGCACGACCGGGCCGAACTGTTCTTCCTGATAGACGCGCATCTGCGGCGTCACCGGGTACAGCACGGCAGGGTAGAAGAATGAAGCGCGGGCTTCACCGCCATTGGGGTTCACCACGGTGGCGCCTTTGCTCACGGCATCCGCCACCAATGAGTGCAGGTAATCGACCTTGCTCGCTTCCGGCAACGGCGTCAGCGCCACGCCGCTGTCCCACGGCATGCCGGGTTTGAGGTTGGCGAGTTTGGCGTTGAATTTCTCGATGAACGCCTCGACCACGTCTTCATGGACGAAGAGGATTTTCAGCGCGGTGCATCGCTGGCCATTGAACGACAGCGAGCCGGTAAGCGCTTCGCTGACCGCGTTGTCCAGATCTACCTCAGGCAGCACGATGCCGGGGTTTTTCGCGTCCAGGCCCAACGCCGCGCGCAAGCGGTGCGGTTTTGGATGCAGTTTTTTCAGGTCGCTGGCGGCTTTGTTGGTGCCGATAAACGCGAAGATGTCGATCTTGCCGCTGGCCATCAGCGCGCTGACGGTCTCGCGGCCGCTGCCGTAGATCACGTTGATCACCCCGGCCGGGAAGCTGTCGCGGAACGCTTCCAGCAACGGACGAATCAGCAGCACACCGAGCTTGGCCGGTTTGAATACCACGGTATTGCCCATGATCAGCGCCGGAATCAGCGTGGTGAAGGTTTCGTTCAGCGGGTAGTTGTAAGGTCCCATGCACAACGCCACACCCAGCGGTACGCGGCGGATCTGGCCGAGGGTGTCCTGTTCCAGTTCGAAGCGACTGGAGCGGCGGTCGAGCTCCTTCAGCGCGTTGATGGTGTCGACGATGTAGTCGCAGGTGCGGTCGAACTCTTTCTCCGAGTCCTTGAGGTTCTTGCCTATTTCCCACATCAGCAACTTGACCACGGCTTCGCGCTGTTCACGCATGCGTGCGAGGAAGGCTTCGACGTGCTGGATGCGTTCTGCCACCCGCATCGTCGGCCATAGGCCCTGACCCCGGTCATAGGCACGGACGGCGGCGTCGAGGGCGGTCAACGCGGTGTCGGCATCGAGCAGAGGCGTGCTGCCGAGGATCACTTGTTCGTCGCCATTTTCGCCGGTCAGGTACACCGGGCTGCGGACCTGGGCGAGGGGCCCGGACCAGGTTTTCAGTTCGCCGTCGACAAGGTATTCACGCTGCTCGGTCTGGCCGTCGAGACGGTATTTTTCCGGGATGTCGGTGGCGTCGGGAAACAGGTTGCCGAGGATATGTGCTGTGGTCATGTCGCTACTCCATGTGATGTAAGCCATGCGCTGGCGGCTTGCCGTTCAGATTCACTTCAAAGGTTATACGCCTTATTGGCACGACTTTTTAAGTGCCGATCTCATGATCCCGCGATCTTTTGACCTGAAAACACACAACGGCCGATGCTGCGGTTAAACTTCGCGCTCTTTCTGAAGGAGTTCATATGAGTTACTACCAGCCGGGCATTCTCGCCACCCCAGTTCCGCCTCAAGCCCGTCATATGTTCTTCGCACTCGAATCCGCCGCTGCATTGCCGGCCGCGCTGGAGAATCTAAAGGGACTGGTGGACGGGAAGTCGGCAGTGGTCGGTTTCGGTGAATCCCTGGTCAAGGCCCTCAAAGGGCAAATCGAAGGCCTGCGCGCCTTTCCAGCGTTGACCGGTGTCGGCGTCGATAACCCGTCGACCCAGCACGCGCTCTGGTGCTGGTTGCACGGTGTCGACCGTGGCGAATTGCTCAATCGCAGCAACGCCATCGAAGCCGCACTGGCTCCGGCCCTGCGCCTGGTGCAGATGAACGAAACCTTCCGCCACCTCACCGGCCACGACCTGACCGGTTACGAAGATGGCACCGAAAACCCTCACGACGAAGCCGCCGTTGCCGCTGCGCTGGTGAGTGACGGCACTAACGGAATGGTCGGCGGCAGTTTCGCCGCGATCCAGCAGTGGCAGCACGACCTGAAGGGCTTCCACGCGATGCCGTCCCATGAGAAGGACAACATCATGGGCCGTCGTTTGAGCGACAACGAAGAGCTGGACGACGCGCCGATCTCCGCTCACGTCAAACGCACCGCCCAGGAAAGTTTTGCCCCTGAGGCCTTCGTGGTGCGCCGTTCCATGCCCTGGATCGAAGGCGATCGCGCCGGCCTGATGTTCCTGGCCTTCGGTTTCTCCCTCGACGCCTTCGAAGCCCAACTGCGCCGCATGAGCGGTCTGGAAGATGGCATCACCGACGGTTTGTACCGCATCAGCCGGCCGATCACCGGCGGTTACTACTGGTGCCCGCCGCTCAAGGACGGTCATCTGGACCTGCGCGCACTGCGCATCGGCTAAACATCAGGGAGTGAGTATGAGCGTGGTGCGCTGGGGCATGATCGGGTGTGGCAGCGTCGCCGAACGCAAGAGCGGGCCGGCCTTCTACAAGGCGCCTGGCTCGGCGTTGGTGGCGGTGATGGGCCGGCGTCTGGAGGCGGTGACG
Organism: Pseudomonas sp. UYIF39; assembly: GCF_029963765.1. GTDB lineage: Bacteria > Pseudomonadota > Gammaproteobacteria > Pseudomonadales > Pseudomonadaceae > Aquipseudomonas. The sequence goes on along the minus strand of NZ_JALBYU010000006.1, from coordinate 129,332 downwards.
GATTACGCCGCGCGCCACGGCATCGCTCGGGTCTACACCGACGTCGACGCGCTGATCAATGATCCCGAGGTCGACGCGGTATACATCGCCACGCCACCTGACAGTCATCACGCGTACGCTTTGAGGGTGGCCGCCGCCGGCAAACATTGCTGCGTCGAAAAGCCGATGTCGTTGAATGCCGGGCAAAGCCGTGAGATGCAAAAGGTCTTTGCCGATGCCGGGCTGCACCTGTTTGTTTCCTACTACCGGCGTTCGCTGCCACGCTTCCAGCAGGTGCGGCAATGGCTGGAAGAAGGGCGGATCGGCGAGGTCCGGCACCTGACCTGGACCCTGACCAAAGCCCCATCTCCGACCGATCTTGGCGGTACAGATAACTGGCGCACCGACCCGGCCATTGCTGGCGGTGGTTATTTCGCCGACCTGGCCAGTCATGGCTTTGACCTGTTCCAGTACCTGCTGGGTGACATCGTCGAAGTCGCAGGGTTTACGGCGCACCAGGCCGGTTTGTATGCCGCCGAGGATGCCGTCAGCGCCAGTTGGCGGTTTGCTTCGGGCGCCCTGGGCATGGGTTGCTGGAATTTCGTCGCGGACCGACGCGAAGATCGGGTCGAACTGATCGGCAGCAAAGGCCGGATCAGCTTTTCCGTATTCGATGAACATCCGGTTCAGCTTGAAGCCGATGAAAACCTCAGCCTGCACATCGATAATCACGAGCACATCCAGTGGCATCACGTGCTGGGCATGAACGCGCACATTCGGGGTGAGGCGCAGCATCCGGCCGTGGCTGAACAGGCACTGAAAACCGATTGGGTGATGGACCAGATCCTCGCTCGCTAATTCACGCATCTAGCCTTATGCCCAAACAGTATTTCTCAAGCCTCCCATTAGAACTTTAAGATCACGTCATAACTCGTTATAACAAGTGATCTTCATGACTGATAACGTTCTATCCCTGAGCAGTGTTCCGCTGCACACCCAACTACGGGATGTGCTGCGCGCCCGCATCCTCGACGGCGAATACCCGCAAGACAGCCAGATGCCTTCCGAAAGCGAACTCGGCGCGCTGTTCAAAGTCAGCCGCATCACCGTGCGCCAGGCCTTGGGGGATCTGCAGAAAGAAGGGCTGATCTTCAAGATCCACGGCAAGGGCACCTTCGTCGCCAAGCCGAAAACCTTCCAGAACGTCAGCACCCTGCAAGGCCTCGCCGAGTCCATGACCGGTCGCGGCTACGAGGTGATCAACCGCCTGCGCAGTTTCAAATTCATTCCCGCCGACAAACTCGTTGCCGAGCGCTTGCACGTCGCCGAAGGCGAGACGGTGGCGCAGATCAAACGCGTGCGGCTGATCAACCGCGAGCCGATTTCCCTGGAGATCACCTACCTGCCCAAGGCCATCGGCGAGCGCCTGGAGAAGGCCGATCTGGTCACTCGCGACATTTTCCTGATCCTGGAAAACGATTGCGGCCTGGCCCTCGGTCATGCCGATCTGGCCATCGACGCGGTGCTGGCCGACAGCGACCTGACCCAGGCGCTGAACGTCGAGCCCGGCTCGCCGATCATGCGCATCGAGCGCCTGACCCACGATGCCAGCGGCAAACCCGTGGACTTCGAACACCTTTACTACCGCGGCGATGCCTTCCAGTACCGTCTGCGGATCGACCGGCAAAAAGGGGCGCAGGCATGACTCACGGCTCAATGACTAGAAAGACGCTCGAACAGGAATACGACATCGTCGTGATTGGCGGTGGCACCGCAGGACCGATGGCGGCGATCAAGGCCAAGGAACGCAATCGCGATTTGCGCGTGCTGCTGATCGACAAGGCCAACGTCAAACGCAGCGGGGCGATCAGCATGGGCATGGACGGCCTGAACAACGCGATCATTCCCGGTCACTCGACGCCCGAGCAATACACCAAGGAAATCACCATCGCCAATGACGGCATCGTCAATCAGGCAGCGGTGTATGCCTACGCGACCCACAGCTTCGAAACCATCGAGCAGCTGGATCGCTGGGGCGTGAAGTTCGAGAAGGACGAGACCGGCGACTACGCGGTGAAAAAGGTCCACCACATGGGCGCCTACGTGCTGCCGATGCCGGAAGGACACGACATCAAAAAAGTCCTGTATCGCCAGTTGAAACGGGCGCGGGTCAGCATCACCAATCGGTTGGTCTGCACACGCTTGCTGATGGACGAAGAGGGCGCGGTCAACGGTGTGATGGGTTTTGACTGCCGCACCGCCGACTTCCATGTGATCAAGGCCAAAGCCGTGATCCTCTGCTGCGGCGCCGCCGGACGGCTGGGTTTGCCGTCCTCGGGTTACCTGATGGGCACCTACGAAAACCCGACCAATGCTGGCGACGGTTACGCCATGGCTTATCACGCCGGGGCTGAACTGGCGAACCTCGAATGCTTCCAGATCAACCCTCTGATCAAGGATTACAACGGCCCAGCCTGCGCTTACGTCACCGGTCCGTTGGGCGGCTACACCGCGAACAACAAGGGCGAACGCTTTATCGAGTGCGATTACTGGAGCGGCCAGATGATGTGGGAGTTCCACCAGGAGCTCGAAAGCGGCAACGGTCCGGTGTTCCTCAAACTCGATCACCTGGCCGAGGAAACCATCCAGAACATCGAAGAGATCCTGCACAGCAACGAACGCCCGAGTCGCGGCCAGTTCCACACCAATCGCGGCACCGACTACCGCACGCAAATGGTCGAGATGCACATCTCGGAAATCGGTTTTTGCAGCGGTCACTCGGCGTCTGGCGTGTGGGTCAACGAGAAGGCGGAAACCTCGGTCAAGGGTTTGTACTCGGCGGGTGACATGGCCGCGGTGCCGCACAACTACATGCTCGGCGCGTTCACCTACGGCTGGTTTGCCGGCACCAACGCGGCGGATTTTGTCGCCGGACGTGAGTTTTCGACGGTCGATGCCCAGCAGATCGAAACGGAAAAGGCTCGGGTCTACGCACCGCTGGACCGCGAACACGGCCTGCCGCCGGCTCAGGTCGAATACAAGCTGCGACGTTTTGTGAACGATTACCTGCAACCGCCGAAAGTGACCAAGAAGATGCAAATCGGCTTGCAGCGCTTCAGCGATATTCAGCGCGATCTCGATCAGATCAAGGCCCACAACGCCCACGAACTGATGCGCGCCATGGAAGTCAGCATGATTCGCGACTGCGCCGAAATGGCCGCCCGCGCTTCGCTGTTCCGCGCCGAAAGTCGCTGGGGTCTCTACCACTATCGGGTCGACCACCCGCAACGCAACGACAGCGACTGGTTCTGCCATTGCCACCTGAAGAAGGATGAAAACGGCCTGATGACCAGTTTCAAAAAAGCCGTCGAGCCTTACATCATCCCGCTGGACGCCGATGAAATGCAGGCCTACGACCGGCTGCGGGTCGGTGCCTTTGCTGCCTGAGCCTCACAAAAAGAGAGACCGCGAAATGGCCTATCAACCCCAGGAAATCTTCTTCCGCTCCAACGCGCCCGTCACGGTCGATGAGGACCTTTGCATCGCCCACAAAGGCTGCACCGTGTGCGTCGACGTTTGCCCGATGGACCTGCTGGCGATCAACCCGGCCACGCAAAAAGCCTACATGGCGTTCGACGAATGCTGGTACTGCATGCCGTGTGAAAAGGACTGCCCGACTGGCGCAGTGAAAGTCGAAATCCCGTACCTCCTGCGCTGATCTGAAAGGACGCTATCGTCGGAACGCCGCCCGGAGCAAGCTCGCTCCCACAGTGGATCGAAGCCAGCCGCAAATCCTGCCTACACCACGAAACCTGTGGGAGCGAGCTTGCTCCGGGCGGCGTTCCGACGATGAGGCCGGCCCTGACAACAAAAAAGCCATCCGGCCACCACCGGACGCCTGATTCAAACACCCCTCGTTTCCCACCGCGCCCTGATCGTGGCGGAGACGAACATCCTATAAATGATTCGAGGGGATTCACCATGTTATTGCGTGCAGCAATCGCCAGTCTGGTACTGGCTTCATTCACCCTGTCGGCTTCGGCCGAAACCATCCGCATTGCCATCGGCACCCAGGACACCACGATCAACTGCGCCGCCGGCGGTCTGTTGATTCGCGAGTTGGGCTTGCTGGACAAATACCTGCCTCACGACGGCCCCTACAAAGACGCCAAGTACGACGTCGAGTGGAAGAACTTCACCAGCGGCGCGCCCCTGACCAACGAGATGGTCGCCGGTAAACTCGACTTCGGCGCCATGGCCGATTTCCCCGGTTCGTTCAACGGTGTGGCGTTCGAAACCGCGGGCAAGCACAGCCTGTTCATCAGCGTGCTGTCGGGCAGCATCAAGGGCAGTGGCAACGGCATCGTGGTGCCTAGCGCCTCGAGCGTGCAGTCCCTGGCCGAGCTCAAGGGCAAGACCATTTCCGTGCCGTTCGCCTCGACGGCGCACGGCATGTTGCTGCGGGCGGTCGCGGCCCAAGGTTGGGATCCGCTCAAAGACGTGAACATCATCGCCCAACCGCCGGAAGTCGCCGGCTCGGCCTTGCAGGCCGGGAAGATCGACGCCCACGCCGACTTCGTACCGTTTGCTGAGCTGTTCCCGAGCCGTGGTTTCGCTCGCAAGATTTATGACGGCGCCCAGGCCAATGCGCCGACCTTCCACGGTGCGCTGGTGGATCGGGCCTATGCGAAAAAGTACCCGGAAATCGTTGTGGCTTACCTGCGCGCAAGCCTTGAAGCCAACCAGTTACTCGCGGCTGAGCCGGAGAAATACAGTGAGTTGATCGCCAAGGTCACTGGCGTCGATGCCGAGGTCAATTACCTGTTCCACGGTCCACTGGGCGTGCAAACCCGCGACCTGAGCTGGAAGCCGGAATACCGTCAGGCCGTCGGGACCGCCATCGATACCCTCAAGCTGTTGAAGAAGGCTGATCGCGGGTTGGACCTCAATACCTTCATCGACGACCAATACATCCGCGCTGCATTCAAGGCCTCGAACCTGGATTACACCGCGTAACTGGCCAACTACGGGCAGGCGCCGCTCAAGGCGGTGGATGCGTCGAGCGGTAAAGCCATCACCGATTTCAGCCATGTGGCGGAGATCTGGGTGCGGGGTGAGCCGAAGGTTCGGCAGTACGCCTCGGCGGAGTCGGCGTTCACCGCGTTGGCCAGCCTGAAGCAGGAAGGCAAAAACATCCGCGCGGTATATGCCCAGGCGAGCGACAGCGGGATCAAGTTGCTGGCGGATCAGGCGTGGTTTGCCAGTGATGCGAAAGGGCGCCTCAGCGCGTTTTTGCTCAAAGGCCAGGCCCAACAATTCGCCACGGCACAGGGCGGAAAAGTCTTCGACTTCACCGACGCCACTACCCAGGCCGTCGCTGTCCGCTAACCACCAAAGCACCGCAAATCCCCTGTGGGAGCGAGCTTGCTCCGGGCGGCGTTCCGACGATGGGGCCAGATCAGTCGGCATCAAAGTTGACTGACCCACCTCAATCGCGAGCAAGCTCGCTCCCACAGGGTTCAGGGTTCAGGGTTGAGAGGTAGTATTGTGTCCCGATCATTTTCACGCTGGATCTCCCGAGCCGCTTCACTGCTGCTCTGCCTCCTATTCTGGCAACTCGCCGCCAGCCACCACTGGAACCTCGGCCTGGTCACCTTCGCCAATGTCCCGACGCCACTGGCGGTCATCGAAGCCGCCCTCGGCCTCGGCGACTCCGGCAAGCTCGCGCAACACCTGGGCAGCAGCCTCAGTCGAGTCTTCGCCGGTTATCTCACCGCACTGATCATCGGCATCGCGTTGGGCCTGGCCATCGGTCGCTCGAAATGGGCCGAAGACCTGCTGCTGCCACCGCTGGAAGTCCTGCGCCCGATCCCCGCCGTGGCCTGGATTCCGCTGGCGATCCTGATGTTCCCATCGTCAGAGCTGTCGATGGTCTTCATCACCTTTACCGGCGCGTTGTTCCCGATTCTGCTCAACACCGTGCACGGCGTCGAAGGCGTCGACCCGCGATTGATCGCCTCGGCGAAAAGCCTCGGAGCAGGGCGCCGGGCGATTCTGCTGGAGGTGATCCTGCCCGGCGCTGCGCCGAGCATCATCACCGGCCTTGCGATCGGCATGGGCACCTCATGGTTCTGCCTGGTGACCGCCGAAATGATCTCCGGCCAATACGGCATCGGCTATTACACCTGGGAGTCCTACACCATCCAGAACTACGCCGACATCGTGGTCGGCATGTTGCTGATCGGCGTACTGGGGATGGGCAGCAGCCTGCTGATCAAACGTCTGGGCGGGCTGTTCACGCCTTGGCACCGACCACGAGGAAAAGCCTGATGAGCGTGATGCAAACCCCTGAAGGGCGGATCGACATCCGCCAACTGTCCATCGTCCTCGGCGAAGACAAGCAAGCCTTCGAAGCCGTGCAAGGCCTGGACTGCCAGATCGAGCCGGGGCAATTCGTGTGCATTCTCGGGCCGTCCGGTTGCGGTAAATCGACCCTGCTCGGTGCGCTGGCCGGTCACCTGCAACCGCGAACCGGCACCCTGAAAGTCGACGGTGCGCCGGTCTCGGGCCCGTCCCCGCAGCGCGGCATGGTGTTCCAGCACCACATGCTGTTCCCTTGGCGCACCGTGCGCGACAACGTCGCTTTTGGCTTGAAAATGCGCGGCATCGGCAAAGCCGAGCGCCACCAGGCCGCCGACGAAATCCTTGCCCTGGTGGGCCTCGAAGGGTTTGCCGAGCGCTGGCCCGATCAGCTTTCCGGCGGCATGCAGCAACGGGTAGAAATCGCCCGGGTGCTGATCAACCGCCCGCGTCTGTTGCTGATGGACGAACCCTTCGGCGCCCTCGACGCGCTGACCCGGTTGTACATGCAGGAGCTGCTGCTGGACATCTGGACGCGCATTCGCACCACCGTGGTGTTCGTCACCCATGACATCGATGAAGCGCTGTTCCTCGCCGATCGGCTGCTGGTCATGAGTTCGCGCCCGGGCCGGATCATCGAAGACCTGCGCCTCGATTTCCCCCGCTTGAAGCGTCATTGCCTCGAGTTGCTGCGTCACGAAGACGGTCGGCAGTTACCGCGCCTGAACCCTCTCGGACTTCCCCTTGAAAACAAACTGTCGCGATTTGCCCTATGACCTCTCTATTCGATGTAACCGATAACGACGACATTCTCGCCCTGCAACCGCGCCTGACGGATGAAGATTCCGGCGTGCGCAGAATTGCCCTGATTGAACTGGCCGATCTTGAAGAGCCGGACGGTTTGCTTTGGCTGGTCAATCGGCTTGCGCAAGACCCGACCGAAGAAGTCCGCGCCGAAGCCGCACGATTGCTCGAAGCCTGGGAGGACGAACCCGTGGTCGAAGCGCTGTGCCAGGGGCTGACCGATCCTTCTCAAACCGTGCAAACGGCCGCCGCGCAAAGCCTTAGCCTGCTCAAGACCGAGGCGGCGGGCAGGGTGATTCTGCCGTGGACCGGGCATGCCGACATCAACGTGCGCATCGCCGCTTTCCGGGCCTTGCGTGAGTTGCGCTTTCCCGATGCCGCCGCTGCCGCTTTAGGGGCATTGACCGACGAAGACCCCAGTGTTCGCCGCGAAGCCGTCGGCGTACTCGGCTGGCTCAAGCAACTCGATGCCTTGCCAGACTTGGCCAGATTGGCCAGCGCTGACCCGGACACCGAAGTCCGCCGCGCCGCTACCGGTGCCCTGGGCCTGGCCTCCGACGCGGACGTGCTGCCGGCGCTGCGCCACGCCTTGCAGGACGAGGCCTGGCAAGTGCGCGAAGAAGCCGCCACCACGCTGGGCAAGGTCGGTCACGTCGACGCAGGCCCGGCCTTGGTCGAAGCCTTGAGCGACGATTACTGGCAAGTGCGCCTGCGCGCCACCCGCAGCCTCGGCCGTTTGCGGTACGCCCCGGCCCTTGAAGCGTTGATCGAAACCCTCGGCCACCGCATCAGCAACCTGCGCAAGGAAGCTGCCTTGGCGCTCGGAGAACTGAACGATCGGGGCGCCATCGCACCTTTGCAGGCTGCGCAGGACGACGGCGACCCGGAAGTGCGCAAAGCCGTGCGCATCGCCCTGAGTCAGCTGCAATGAACCCGGTGGCGATTGGCAATTCCCAGAGCAAACAACAGTTGCGGTTGAACTGGCCGAATGGTCGCGAGCATTTGCTGGATCACGCTGAGTTGCGCCGCCAATGCCCGTGCTCGCAATGCCGGGCGTTTCGGTTGCAAGGGTTGAGGGTGAAAGTCGATCCTCGCATTCGAGTGACCGAACTGAACGCCCAGGGCTACGGCCTTCAGCTCATCTTCAGCGACGGCCACGAACGCGGTATCTACCCATGGCCCTACCTGGCACAACTCGCCCCCACAGGGGAAACAAGGTCTGGGAAGTGAGCTGACTGGCGGTCCTTGCCAGAAAAAAGCCAAAAGAGTACAAATGTACTCCATGACGACTTTAACTCCCCGCCGTACCGCCATCCTGACCTTTATCCGCGATCGAATTGCCGAGCACGGTCAGTCCCCGAGCCTCGCTGAAATCAGCGAGGCGTTCGGTTTCGCCTCCCGTAGCGTGGCGCGCAAGCATGTGCTGGCGCTGACCGAGGCTGGCTTCATCGAGGTCAATGCGCATCAGGCCCGAGGCATTCGTTTGCTCGGGCAACCGGCGCGGCCCGAATTGCTGGACATTCCGGTACTCGGCCGGGTGGCGGCGGGTGCGCCGATCGGTGCCGATGCCGAGGTTCACAGCCGTTTGCTGCTCGACCCATCGATTTTCTCGCGGGTGCCGGATTACATGCTGCGGGTCCAGGGTGACTCGATGATCGAGGACGGCATTCTCGACGGTGACCTGGTGGGCGTTCATCGCAATCCCGAGGCGGTCAACGGCCAGATCGTCGTCGCGCGACTCGACGGGGAAGTCACCATCAAACGTTTCGAACGGGTCGGCGAGGTTGTCCGATTGCTGCCACGCAATCCGGCCTATAAGCCGATCATCGTCGAAGCCAATCAGGACCTGGCCATCGAAGGGGTGTTCTGCGGTCTGGTGAGGCAAGGGTGATGGGCGCCGTCGTTGCGCTGGATACGCTGTTCAATGGCGGCCAGGTCTGGAAGGGCCGGCCTGCGCCACCGGCTGTCAGCCCGCAACCCACCGGGCATGCCGCGCTGGATGCGGCGTTGCCTACGGGGGGGTGGCCGGAAGCGGCGCTGACCGAAATCCTGTTGGCCGGGCAGGGCGTCGGTGAGCTGCAACTGGTGTGGCCGGCGCTGGCGCGGTTGTCCGCCGCAGGCGAGCGCATCGTGCTGGTGGCGCCGCCTTACGTGCCATACCCCCAGGCCTGGCAGAATGCCGGGGTCGATCTGCGTCAGTTGTCGATCATCCAGGCCCGCGAGCGCGATGCCTTGTGGGCAGCGGAACAATGCCTGCGTTCGGGCAGTTGCGGCGCAGTGCTGTGCTGGCCGCACAAGGCCGATGACCGGGCGTTGCGGCGCTTACAGGTGGCGGCGGAAACCGGCTCGACCCTGGCGTTTGCCTACCGCTCGATCAATGAGGCAATCAACCCTTCGCCCGCGGCGCTACGCATCGCCATCGATGCCAAACCTGCGCAATTGCGCGTGCTCAAGTGCCGGGGCGGGTTGGCGCGTTCGGCGCCGATTGCCTTCCCTGTGGGACATTGAGGTTGCCATGCGCTGGGTGTGCATTCTCTTCCCGCAATTGGCGCTGGACGCGGTACTGCGTCAGCGCACCGATCCCGATGAGCCGCTGGCGCTGCTGACCGGCCCGGCCCAGCGTCGGGTGTTGCAAGCGGTCAACGCTTCGGCCCGGGCGCTGGGCTTGCGTCCGGGCCAGTCGATGACCGCCGCCCAGGCCTTGAGCAAAGGGTTTGTCACAGCTGAATACGATGCTGCCGAGATCGAGCACTGGCAGCAGTTTTTGGCCGCCTGGGCTTATCGATTCAGTTCACAAGTCAGCGTGCATTACCCGCGTGCGGTGGTGTTTGAAATCGAGTCCAGCCTGGGGTTGTTCGGCGCCTGGCCTCAATTCGAGGCGCGGTTGCGGACCGAACTCGGCGAGCTGGGGTTTCGCCATCGGATTGTTGCCGCGCCCAACCCGGTGGCAGCGCGGGTGCTGGCCAACGCTTATGACGGTCTGGTGGTGCCCGACGACCAAGCCTTGCAACATCATCTTGGGCAGTTGCCCATCGACCGGATCGGGCTGGAAACCAGCGTTGCCACCGCGTTGTCGCGCATGGGGTTGCGCACCTTGAGTCAGGTTCAGGCGTTGCCTCGCCATAGTCTGGCCCGGCGTTTCGAGGCCCAGGTGCTCAAGCATCTGGACGCCTTGCTCGGGTTACGGCAGCTGGCGCTGGCGTTCTACTTGCCGCCGGACCGGTTCGATGTGCGCATCGAGCTCAACTTCGACGTGCAGTCCCATCAGGCGCTGCTGTTTCCATTACGCCGGCTGACTGGTGACCTGTCGGCGTTTCTTTGCGGTCGGGACAGCGGCGTGCAGCGTTTCGACCTGCACCTGGAACACGCCGGGTTGCCGGACACCGTCATCAAGGTCGGCCTGCTCAGCGCCGAACGTGATCCGGCGATGCTCTTTGAACTGGCCCGGGGCCGGTTGGAGCACGTTCAGGTCGAGGCCCCGGTGCGCGGTTTTCGCCTGCGCGCCGAAGACTTGCCGGCCTTCGTCCCCCAGTATCAGGAGCTGTTCGACGACCGCCCGCAGCAGTCCTTACCCTGGGAGCAACTGCGCGAACGCTTGCGCGCGCGGTTGGGGGATGACGCGGTGCAGGGCTTGCGATTCCAGGCCGATCACCGGCCGGAATGCGCGTGGCAGGCCAGTGTCGACAGACAGCGCTGTGCAGGGCTGCCTGGCGTGCAACGTCCGGGCTGGCTGCTGACTGAACCGCTGGCGGTGCACGAAGGTTCGGCGCGCATCCTGATGGGGCCGGAACGCATTGAGTCCGGTTGGTGGGACGGTGCCGATGTGCGCCGGGATTACTTCCTGATCGAAACCCGTTCCGGCCAGCAGGGCTGGGCCTATCGTGCGGTTGGTGAGGACGGCCCGTTGTGGCTGCAGGGCTGGTTCGCATGAGCGTCGACTATGCCGAGCTGCACTGCCTGTCGAACTTCAGTTTCCAGCGCGGTGCTTCCAGTGCCCTCGAACTCTTTCAGCGGGCGAAAAAGCAGGGCTATCAGGCCTTGGCGATCACCGATGAATGCACCCTGGCCGGTATCGTCCGCGCCTGGCAAGCGGCCAAATCCGTGGAGCTGCCGCTGATTATCGGCAGCGAAGTGCGCATCGAGAACGGTCCGAAACTGGTGTTGCTGGTGGAAAACCTCGAGGGTTACCAGGCACTGTGCCGACTGATTACCCGAGCGCGGCGCCGCACGCAGAAAGGCCAGTATCAGGTGCTGCGGGAAGACTTCAGCGAACCCTTGCCGGGGTTGTTGGCGTTGTGGGTGCCGGACGCTGTCGATGATTTTGAAAATGGCCACTGGTTGAAACAGACCTTCGCCGAACGCCTGTGGCTGGCCGTCCAGCTGCATCGCGGCCAGGACGATACCCGGCGACTGGGCGCACTGCTGGCTCTGGCGGGCGAACTGCGAATTCCGGCAGTGGCCAGCGGTGATGTGCACATGCACGCTCGTGGGCGACGCGCCTTGCAGGACACCATGACTGCGATCCGTCATCACCTGCCCGTGGCGGAGGCCGGGTTGCGTCTTCATCCCAATGGCGAGCGGCATGTGCGCAGTCTCGAGGCTCTGCAATCGATCTACCCGCAAACACTGCTCGACGAAACGCTGAACATCGCCCGGCGCTGCACCTTCGACCTCGGTCAGCTGCGTTATCAGTATCCCCGGGAGTTGGTCCCTGAAGGCCAGACAGCCACGTCCTGGCTGCGTCATTTGACCGAGGAGGGCATCGCGTGGCGCTGGCCAAAAGGCCCGCAGGCCCAGGTGCTGACGCAGATCGACAAGGAACTGGAGCTGATCGCCGAGCTGGGCTACGAAAGCTATTTCCTGACGGTTCACGACATTGTGCGATTCGCCCGTGAGCAAGAAATCCTGTGTCAGGGCCGTGGTTCGGCGGCCAACTCGGCGGTGTGCTTTGCCTTGGGCATCACGGAAATCGATCCGGATCGCACCACGCTGTTGTTCGAGCGCTTTCTCTCCAAAGAGCGCAACGAACCGCCGGACATCGATGTCGATTTCGAACATGAACGCCGCGAAGAAGTCTTGCAGTACGTGTTCCAGCGTTATGGCCGGACCCGCGCGGCGCTGACGGCGGTGGTCAGCACGTATCACGCGGCCGGCGCGGTGCGTGATGTGGCCAAGGCCCTGGGTTTGCCGCCGGATCAGATCAACGCCCTGGCCGATTGCTGTGGCCACTGGAGTGATGAAACACCGCCGGTGGAGCGCCTGCTTGAAGGCGGGTTTTATCCCGAGAGCCCGGTGCTGCGTCGGGTGCTGAGCCTGACGGGGCAGCTGATCGGTTTCCCCCGACACCTGTCCCAGCACCCCGGTGGTTTCGTGATTTCCGAGCAGCCTCTGGACAGCCTGGTTCCAGTGGAAAATGCCGCCATGGCCGAGCGCACCATCATCCAGTGGGACAAGGACGACCTCGATGCCGTCGGGCTGCTCAAGGTGGATATCCTGGCGTTGGGCATGCTCAGTGCGATCCGCCGCTGTTTCGATCTGTTGCGCCGTCATCGCCATCGGGACCTGAGCCTGGCGACGATCCCGTCCGAAGACCCGCAGACCTACGACATGATCGGCCGTGCCGACACCATCGGCGTGTTCCAGATCGAGTCCCGGGCGCAGATGTCGATGCTGCCGAGGCTCAAACCCCGGACCTTCTACGATCTGGTGATTGAAGTGGCGATTGTCCGTCCGGGGCCGATCCAGGGTGGCATGGTGCATCCGTACCTGCGCCGCCGAAACAAGGAAGAACCCGAGGTCTATCCGTCCCCGGCGCTGGAAACCGTGCTCAAGCGCACCCTGGGCGTGCCGCTGTTCCAGGAACAAGTGATGCAGATTGCGATTGTCGCCGCCGATTACAGCCCCGGCGAGGCCGATCAGTTGCGCCGCTCCATGGCTGCCTGGAAACGCCACGGCGGGCTGGAGCCGCACAAGGATCGTCTGGCCGCCGGGATGAAGAAAAACGGCTACACGGCCGAGTTTGCCGCGCAGATTTTCGAGCAGATCAAAGGCTTCGGCAGTTATGGTTTTCCCGAGTCCCACGCCGCCAGTTTCGCCTTGCTGACCTACGCCAGTTGCTGGTTGAAATGCCACGAGCCGGCGGCCTTCGCCTGTGCGCTGATCAACAGCTGGCCCATGGGTTTCTACAGCCCGGACCAGATTCTGCAGGACGCGCGCCGGCATCATTTGCAGATTCGCCCGGTGGATGTGCGCGCCAGTGACTGGGATTGCAGTCTCGAACCGATCACCGGTGCCCAGCCGGCGATCCGCATGGGGTTGCGGATGATCAAAGGCTTTCGCAAGGACGATGCCCGGCGCATCGAATCCGCACGGTCGAAGGGGGCGTTTATCGACATTGCCGACCTCGGCGAGCGGGCGCGACTCGATGCCCGCGCCCAGGAGCAACTGGCCGATGCCGGTGCGCTACGTGGACTGGCGGGTGACCGTCATCGGGCGCGCTGGGAAGTGGCAGGAGTGCAGAAACAGCTCGGCTTGTTTGCCGGTCTGCCGAGTCAGGAGGAGGGCGCGGTGTCGTTGCCCAAACCCACCGTTGGCGAGGACCTGCTGGCCGATTACAACAGTGTCGGCACCACGCTCGGCCCGCATCCGCTGGCTTTATTGCGCGGTGAATTGAAAGCCCGGCGCTGCCGCAGTTCGAAGGAATTGCTGGAGGTCGAGCATGGACGACCGGTCAGCGTCGCCGGGCTGGTGACCGGTCGACAACGCCCGGGCACCGCCAGTGGCGTGACCTTTGTCACCCTTGAAGATGAGTTCGGCAACGTCAACGTCATTGTCTGGCGCGACCTGGCCGACCGGCAGCGCCAGGTGTTGGTGGGCTCGCAATTGCTCAAGGTCGACGGGCGCTGGGAAAAGGAAGGCGAAGTGCGGCATTTGATTGCCGGACGGTTGAGCGATTTGAGCCCATTGCTCGACGGCATCAGCGTACGCAGCCGGGACTTTCGTTGACCTGTGGCGAGTGAGATGCCTTTTATTTACCCAAAGGCCAAAACCGCTCCCCACCCCCCGGTGCCTCCGTCCACGCCTGCAATGACCGTGTCGGCAAATCAAAATAATCCCGCGTGCGCGCATACCCATGCCCACCCATCCGGCCAATCGCATCGAGCCCGAGCTGATCGATATACAAGGTTTTCGGGTCGATCAATTCATCCCGCACATGGGCCATCAACACCTCGCCAAAGATAATCTCCCGTGACTGCCCGATGGACAGCGCCATCATCCGCCGACACTCCAACGCCACCGGGGCTTCGCCGATCCGTGGGCATTTGACTGTGGTGCCGGGAATGGCAGTGAGGCCGGCAGCCGTCAGTTCGTCGAAACCGGGGGCGAACGGCACTGCGCAGACGTTCATGGCTTCCACCAGGGCATCGTTGACGATGTTTACGGTGAATTCCTGGTTGAGCTGGATATTGCGTGTGGTGTCCTTGGGGCTTTGGTCACCGTAGTTTTCCACGCCTAACGCGAGGATCGGCGGGTCGGCCGAGAGGGCGTTGAAGAAGCTGAAGGGCGCGGCGTTGATCCGGCCTTCGCCGTCGATGGTGGTGACCAGGGCAATCGGCCGTGGCACCACGCTGCCGATCAGAATCTTGTATTTGTCTCGTGGGCTCAATTGGCTGAAGTCGAAGCTTTGCATGGGCAGAACTCTCTAAAGAAGGGGATCAATCGCGCTCAGCGGCGCGTGTGCGCTGTAGTCGTCAGCGAACGGGATGGCCGGTTTGAACAGGCCTTTCCAGTCAGGTCGGCCGAAGGCCCGGTCGCTGTGGCTGCGCATCAGTTTTCCGAATTGTTGTTGGGCCTGGCGTTGCAGGGCAGGGTAGTCGACGCCTTGAACCTGACCGTCCTGCATCACGCAGCGGCCGTTGATGTAGCTGGCGATGCAGTCGTCACCACGCCCGGCCAATACCAGGTTTTTCAGTGGGTCGAACAGCGGCCCCAAATGCAGACCGTGAAGGCTGAACACCGTGATGTCGGCCTTGGCGCCCGGTGCCAAGCGGCCCAGATCATCGCGACCCAGTGCTTTGGCACCGCCGAGGGTGGCGGCGTTGTAAAAATCCAGCGTACTTGTCAAAGAACCACTGCCCTCCATCAATCGCGCGATGTTCAGACCCTGACGCATGTTTTCCAGCAAATCCGCCGGCCAGGTGTCGGTGCCCAAGGCGAAGTTGATGCCCTTGGCCCGATAGCGACCGAAAGAGTTCAGCGCCTCGCCGTCACGGGCAAACACCACCGGGCAATGCACCAGACTCGCGCCGCCATCCACCACGCGTTGCAGATCGTCATCGCCTGATGTGTAGATGCCATGGGGCAGCAAACTGCGCGGGGTCAGCAGATTCAATTGCTGCAACCAACCCAGCGGCGAAGTGCCGCGCAGTTGCTCGACCATAGCCACCTCACCGAGCCCCTGGCAGCAATGCAAACGCATCGGCGCGTTCAGTTCCCGACTCAGCGCGGCAGTGCGTTGCAGCAGGGCCGGGGTGCACGTCTGGATGCGATCCGGTAGCAGCGCGCCGCGTATCAAACCCTCGTGCGCACCGTCGAAATCATGAAAAAACCGAGCAGCCGCATCGAGGCCAGTCATTCCTCGCGCTTCATCCCAGTGATGCCCGAGGCTTCCATTGGCACGCCAGTAACTCATGCCGCTCATGTAGCAGGGACCGAGGTAAGTCCGCAGCCCCAACTCGGCCGCCACACCGGCCACCGCAGAAAACTCGTCGTACGTCTCGGCCCACTCGCGGTAATACATCGAGGTGATCGGCATGGCGGTGGTGATGCCGTTGCGGATCAGCTGAGTGAAGGCGTAGCGGTATTTGAAGACTTCTTCATCGTGGCTGTAACTCTCTCGAGGACCGCTCGCCAGATAGTCCTCGGACCACATCCGGCCCATGTCGCGCTCATCGCCGTTGTCCAGCGTCAGCACCGTCGAATCAAGATCCCCGAGTGCATCCAGATCAATGAAGCCCGGGCCGATCAACGCGTTGCCGTAATCAATCCACTGACCAACCGGCCCCGGATAATCACGCCCGACAAACACGATGCGCGAATCTTCGAACACCACTTCGCCGTCGCGCCACAGCACATGCTGCGTGCCGTCGAACCCGACCACGCAACTGGCTTTCAATCCAATCCTTTTCACAAGCGACTTTCCAGCAGTCGGCCACCGGAGGCAATCAACTCACCGCCGCGATAAACCTGCCGCACCGGCCGCGACACCACCGCTTCACCCAGCGTCTGCACCGGCATCAGCAAAAAGTTCGCCGGTTGCCCGATCTCCACCCCATAACCTTCACAACCCAACGCCCGGGCGCCATTCACCGTCGCGGCTTCAAACGCCGCCGCCAGTTCATCGTCCTTGTTCAAGTCGAAACGAAAGGCCAGCAGCATCGCCCGTTCCAGCATGTCGCCATTGCCCATGGGCGACCAGGCATCGCGAATGCCGTCCGAACCCAGGCACACGTTCACCCCGGTCTCGCGCAACGCTAGGAACGGCGGCACCGCGCAATCGGCCGGCGCCGAACTCATCAATGAAATGCCCAGTGCCGCCAGACGTTCGGACACCGGTTTGACCTGGCTCCACGGCAACATACCCAGGCAGTAGGCGTGGCTGATCATCACCCGACCCTGACGCCCGAAGCGTTCGGTGTAGTCGGCGATCAGTGCGATCTGCCACAGGCCCAGTTCGCCTTTGTCGTGCAGGTGAATGTCGACACCACGCTCGAATTCGCTGGCCAGCTTAAACACGAAGTCGAGCTGGGCGATCGGGTCGTTGTCGATGCCGCACGGGTCGAGGCCGCCGACGTTCTCCACGCCCAGAGCTATGGCTTCGCGCATCAGTTCGGCGGTGCCGGGGCGGCTGATCAGGCCGGTTTGCGGGAACACCACCAGTTGCAGGTCGATCAGGTCGCGGTAACTTTCGCGCAGCTGTTGCATGGCCTCGACATGGCGCAGGCCGAATTCCGGGTCGATGTCGACGTGACAACGCATCGTCAGCGAGCCACGGCCGATGCAGTTTTCCAGCAGGGCGCCAGCACGCTGGACAATGGGTGCCTGGACGTCACGCAGCACGCGGCGTTCGTTGGCGATGTAGTCCTTGAGCGTCGGGCCGGCGCTGTTCGGGCGCCAGGGTTGGCCCCAGAGGGTTTTGTCCAGGTGGACGTGGCTTTCAACCAGGGCAGGGGTGAGGAGCTGGTGTTGGCCGTCGATGTCGGTGGTGGCCAACGGCGCGTTGGACGCCGGGCGGCGTTGTTTGAACAGGCCGTTCTCCAGAAGCAGGTCTTCGGCGGGGGAGCCGTAAGGGCGGACGTTACGTAGCCAGCGGGGTTGGGTCATTTCAAACCTCAAATTTTGTGGTGTTTGGGCAGGCCTCATCGTCGGAACGCCGCCCGGAGCAAGCTCGCTCCCACAGGGGTTTTGTGTTGAACATGGCATGTGTGAACAACCCAATACCCAGTGGGAGCGAGCTTGCTCGCGATGGCCGCGCCTCGGTTTAAAGCCAGGCAATCAACCCTTGAGCTTCGACCAGATCCGGTCCTGCAGCTCCCGCGCCTTGTTGCTGCACTCTTTCTCCGGGCGCAGGCGCGAGGCGAACTCGTCGGGCATGTTGATCGCGTCCATGACCCGCCATTTGGCGTCGATCAGTTTTTCGCTTTGAATACCGTTGTCGTAGGCGATGGCGTTGGACACGGCGGCGGCGTTTTCCGGCTTCATCATCCAGTCGATAAAGATCTTCGCGTTGCCAGGGTGCGGGGCGCTTTTCGGTACGGCGAAGTTGTCCTGGAACATCGCCAGGCCTTCGCGCGGGTACACGTACTTGATGGTGCTTTTTTGCAACGTGGCCCGGGCGGTGGAACCGTTCCAGTTCTGCATCATGATCACTTCACCGGAGGCCATGCGGTCGACGGTGTTGTCCGAGCTGTACATCTTCAAGTGCGGTTTCTGTTTTTGCAGCAGCTCCAGAATGCGCTTGGCGTCCTGCGGGTTTTCGCTGCATTCGTCGACGTTCAGGTAATGGCTGGCCGCGTTGATCACACTGCTGGAGGTGTCGAGGGCGGCGAGTTGGCCTTCCAGTTCCTTGCGCGGTTCGAAGAACTCTTTCCAGGAGTCATCGAGTTTGCCGCCGGGCACCCGCGCGCTGTCATAGGAAAACCCGGTGGTGCCCCACAGGTACGGGGCGGAGAACTTGCGGCCGGGGTCGAAACTCGGGTCGCGGAACGCCGGTTTGACGTACTGGAAGTTGGGCAAGGTCGACGCATCGATTTGCAGTAGCAGGTTCTGGTTGATCAACGTGCGCATGATCGACTGCGACGGCACGATCACGTCATACGCCGCGCCACCGGCCTGCAACTTGGCCAGCAAGGTTTCGTTGCTGTCGTAGCCGTCCATGGTGACCTTGATCCCGGTCTCTTTTTCGAACTTGGCCAGCAATTCAACCGGGTAGTAATCGGTCCAGTTATAGAAGAACAGTTCCTTGGGTTCGGTGGCCTGCGCGGTGAAAACGCTGAAGCAACTGAGGGCCAGACCGGCGACGCCGTAACGCATGCTTTTGATGATCGTGTTTTTCAACATCATGGTTTTACGCTCCGAAAGTACCGCGAAGGAAAGGGCTCATTGGTTTTTGCCGCGCTGTCCCAGCCAGAAGGCCAGCACCACCAGCACGATGGAAATCACCAGCATCAGGGTCGAAATCGCATTGATCTCCGGTGTTACCCCGGACTTGATCGCCGAGAAGATGTACACCGGCAACGTCGTCGAACCGGGGCCGGCGACGAAGAAGGTCATGATGAAATCGTCGAGGCTGACCACGAACGCCAACACCGAACCGGACAACACCGCCGGCCACAGCAGTGGCAGCGTCACTCGCCGAAATACTTGCCACGGGTTGGCGTACAAATCGTTCGCCGCCTCCAGCAAGCTCTTGTCCAGGTCATTGAGCCGCGCACGGATCGGCAGGTAGGCGAAAGGAATGCAGAAGCCGATGTGCGCGACGATCACCGTCAGCAAACCGAGTTTGATCCCCAGGGCCATGAACAGCAGCAGGGTGGCGACGGCGGTGACAATCTCCGGCAGGATCAGCGGCAGGTTGATCCCGCCCTCGACCATCTTCTGTCCATAGAACGGCCGGTACGTCGCCAACGCCGCGAGCAACGCAATCGCCGTGGCACACACCGTGGCGATGCTGGCGACGATGATCGAGTTCAGCGCCGCCGTCTGGATCGACGGGTTGGCCAGAATCCTTGCGTACCAGGCAAAGGAAAACTCTGTCCACACCGTGGCGGAACGGTTGGCGTTGAAGCTGTAGGCGATCAGCACGAAGATCGGCACGTACAGATACGCCAGGATCAACAGGCTGACTTCCCGGGTCAGGGGCAGTTTTTTCAGGTGCAGGGCGATCATGCGGTGGCTCCCCGACGCAGGGTTTTAGCGGTGCTGCGGCTATAAAGGGCGTAAAGCACCAGGGACAGCAGCAGAATCCCCAGCAACAGGAACGACAGCGAACTGCCCAGCGGCCAGTTACGCGCGGTGCCGAACTGTTGCTGGATCAGATTGCCGATCATCAGCGTCTTGCCGCCGCCGAGAATCGCCGGGGTGATGAAGGCACCCAGGCTCGGCACGAACACCAGCAGCGCGCCGGCAATCACGCCGGGCATCGACAGCGGCAGGATGATCCGCCGCAACGCATGCCAGCGATTGGCGCCAAGGTCGTAAGCCGCTTCCACCAGACGCCAGTCGAGTTTTTCCAGGGTCGAATAGATCGGCAAAATCATGAACGGCAGGAAGCTGTAGACCAGCCCGACGCTGACGGCGAAGTCGTTGTAGAGCAGGGTGATGCCGCCTGCCTGCGGGAACAGCGCGTTAAGGCTCTGAGCAACCCAGCCTTGCTCGCGCAGGATGATCAGCCACGCGTAGTTGCGGATCAGCAGGTTGGTCCAGAACGGAATGGTGATCAGCAAGACCATGAGGTTGCGCCGACGCGGCGTCAGGCTCGACATCCACAACGCCACCGGGAAGCCGAACAGGAAACACAGCAACGTGGTGCCACCGGCCTGGAACACCGAGCGCAACAGCGCCTGGGCGTAGACCCAGTTCAGTTCCAGTTCGCCGTCGAAACCTTCCTGGAAAAACAGCTGCACGTAGCTTTGCAATTGCCAGTTGGCCTGCCAGTCGACGCCGCCGTACACGTTGCGCGGCAACAGGCTGATGTAGCCCATGATGCCGAGCGGAATGGCGATCAGCGCCAGCAAAGTCAGAACCACCGGGCTGAGCAACAGCGCACGGTTGAGGGCGGGAGAAGTGCTGCTGACGCTCATCTCAGGCCTCCATCAACAGGCAGGCGTGGGGCGGCAGGTTGACCGCGACGCGATCGCCGACCACCCGGCCACGATTCAGGCCTTCGTTGTTCTCGCGCAGCATGACCTTGATGTCGTTGTTCAACCGGCACTGGTAAAGGGTCGCGGTGCCGACATACAACACCGCTTCAATCACGCCGCGCAGGTGATGCGGTTGCGCCGGGTCGACCAATTGCGAGCGTTCCGGGCGGAACGCCAGTTGCACTTTGGCACCGTCGAAACCTTGAGCCGGGCAAGGGATTTCCACCGGCATGCCGCTCGGTACGAACAGTTTTTCGTTTTGCTGGCCGCGCTTGAGGTGGCCAGGGAGGAAGTTGATGTCGCCGATGAATTGAGCAACGAAGCGGTGCTGCGGCCGTTCGTAGATATCGTTCGGCGTGCCGATTTGCAGGATCTTGCCGGCGGACATCACGGCGATTCGGTCGGACAGGGTCAGCGCTTCTTCCTGATCGTGGGTGACGAAAATGAAGGTGATCCCGGCTTCCTTCTGTACGCGCTTGAGTTCGACCTGCATTTCCTTGCGCAGCTTCAAGTCCAGCGCTGACAGCGGTTCGTCGAGCAACAGCACTTTGGGTTTCGGCGCCAGAGCCCGGGCCAGGGCCACGCGCTGCTGTTGGCCACCGGACAACTCGGCCGGTTTGCGCTGGGCCAGGTGTTGCATTTGCACCAGCACCAGCATCTCATCGACCCGTCGCGGGATGAGCTTACGATCAAGACCCTGCATCTCGAGGCCGAAGGCGATATTCTGCGCGACACTCATGTGTGGAAACAGCGCGTAGCTCTGGAATACGGTGTTGACCCGGCGCTTGAACGGTGGCAAATCATTGACCGGTTCGCCTGCCAGACGGATCTCGCCGTCACTGACGTGTTCGAAGCCGGCGATGGTGCGCAGCAGGGTGGTCTTGCCGCAGCCGGAAGGGCCGAGCAGGGTGAAGAATTCGTTGTCGGCAATGTCGACTGAAACGTTGTCGAGGGCTGGAGCCAGCCCCGGATCGTCGGAATACCGCTTGGAGACGTTACGCACTTCAATCGCTGTTGGATGACCCATATTGGTGCATTCCTCTAATTATTGTATGCAATATCTGGATGCAATCTAGAAATAACCGGATTAATCTGCTCGTGCAACCCCCTTTTTCAAAGGCTGTTCATCGCTTGGGGCCGGTTGTTTAGCGCTAAAGGAGTGTTCAGATGACCGAGAAAAAACTCGAGACCACGGTCGACCGCGTCTACCAAGGGGTTTACGAGGCGATCAGCAAACGTTCATTGCGTCCCGGTATGAAGCTCGGCGAAGCGTCATTGGCCGAACTTTTTAATGTCAGCCGGACGTCGGTTCGTGCCGCGCTCAAACAGTTGGAGGCCGATGGCCTGGTCACCACCGAGCCCAACAAAGGGGCGTCGGTGTCGTTGCCCAGTGATGAGGAGATTCGCTCGCTGTTCGAAACGAGGCGCCTGATCGAGATCGGCATCGTCACCGAGCTCTGTCGTCGTCGTGATACTGCCGTGACCCAGGACCTGCGCGATCACCTGTTGCTGGAGGACGAAGCGCACCGCAGTGGCGACCATGAACGGCTGATTCATTTGCTTGGCGAGTTCCACATCAAACTCGCGCAAAGCCTGAACAACCCGGTGTTGCTGGACTGGTTCCGCAAGCTGATTTCCCGCGCCTCGCTTTACGCTGCCGCGCTGGATGACGACAGTCACGAAGCTTGCCGCGACGACGAACACCTGCGGTTGATCGAGTACATCGAAGCCGGCAACCAGAGCGCCGCGATCGAACTGACCTGCATGCATTTGAATGGCATCGAGAAGGCCATTCTCGACGTCGCCGCCACGCTGAAAACCGGCTACCACCCGCTCAAGCACCTGATCGAGGTTTAACCACGCTCAAACCGTGTAGCAGCTGCCGAGCTGCGCGAGGCTGCGTTCGGCTGCGGAGCAGTCGTGAAATCAAACACCTCGGTGTGTCAGGACAAACTCGCATGCAGGGTTTACGACTGCTTCGCAGCCGAACGCAGCCTCGCGCTGCTCGGCAGCTGCTACAGGGGTCTTCCTCAGGCAAGTCCACAAAAATCTGCCGGTGAAGAATCAGCTAACCTCTATGAAACCATTGGCGACTGCGATGCTCGAAACAAACGGGCACGCACCGTCCTCATGCCGTTGCGATCCCTTAAGCCAGTCCTCTACAGGGATACAGAGTCAGTCGATGCAGTTTCTAAACGATAGCCATGGGTGTGCAGGCTGGAACGGTGAAATGGCCGGGCGCATCCGCGCGTTCGACTGGAGCCTGACCGAGCTTGGGAACATGGACACCTGGCCCAGAAGCCTGTGCAGTGTGGTGCAGTTGATGCTCGCGTCCCCGCTGCCGATGGTGATGCTGTGGGGACGACCCGGTTACATGATCTATAACGATGCGTACTCGAAGTTCGCCGGTGGCCGCCATCCTTACCTGTTGGGTTCCCCGGTGGAACTGGGCTGGCCGGAAGTCGCCGAGTTCAATCGGCATGTGGTCGACACCTGCCTGGCCGGCGGCACATTGTCCTATCGCAATAAAGAACTTGTGCTTTTGAGGGACGGCATACCCGAAGACGTCTGGCTGGACCTCTATTACAGCCCGGTGGCGGATGATGACGGGAGACCGGCCGGGGTCATGGCGATGGTGGTCGAGACCACCGAACATGTGATTTCCGAGCGCCGCCGTCAGGCCGCCGAAGATGCTTATCACGCCGACAACGAACGGGTGCGACTGGCGCTCAATGCCGGGGCTTTGCTCGGCTCGTTCGTCTGGGACATCAAGGGCAATGCGCTCTCCGGCGATGAGCGTTTCGCACGAACCTTTTCCTACCCTCCAGAGCAAAACCTGGCCGATCTGCCAACGGACATCGCCGAAGCACGGATCCATCCCGATGACCGCAGCTGGGTACAGGAGCAGATCAATCAATCAGTGGACACCGGCGAACCCTTTAACGCCGAGTATCGGGTCCTGCGTCCGGATGGCAGTTATCTGTGGGTGCAGGCGAGTGGTGGCTGCGAGTTCAATGAGCAGGGCGAACCGTTCCGTTTTCCCGGGGTGTTGATCGACATTCACGAACGCAAGACCGCCGAAGAATCCCTGCTCAAGTTCACCCGCAATCTGGAGCAACGCGTTGCCGACGAAGTCGAGGCGCGGCTGGCCGCTGAAGAACAACTGCGTCAATCGCAGAAACTCGAAGCCATCGGCGGCCTCACCGGCGGCGTGGCCCATGACTTCAACAACCTGTTGCAGGTGATCGCCGGCAACCTGCACTTGCTGGCGCGGCATGAGCCTGACAACGCCAACGTGCAACGCCGGGTCAGTGCGTCGATTGCCGCGGTCGAACGTGGCGCCAAGCTCTCTTCGCAATTACTCGCGTTCGCCCGTCGTCAGCCCCTGTCGCCTGCGGTCTGCGATCTGCGCCAGGTCTTCGAGGGACTCGGGGAATTGTTGCAGCGGGCGCTAGGGGAAACCATTCAGATCAATGTCAGCACGGCCGAAGCCCTTTGGCACATCTACGTGGACCGCAATCAACTGGAAAACGCCATCCTCAATCTGGCGATCAATGCCCGGGACGCCATGAACGGCGAGGGGACCATTGACCTGAGCGCCGAGCACATTGCCCTTGATAGCAAGTTTTGTGCAGGCAAGGGCATCGTTGCCGGCGACTATGTCTGCGTAGCGGTGGCTGACAAGGGTATCGGCATGTCGCCGCAGGTACTCGCACAGGCTTTCGAACCGTTTTTTACCACCAAGGCCGATGGCCAGGGCACGGGGCTGGGCCTGAGCATGGTGTTCGGTTTCGTCAAGCAAAGTGGTGGGCATATCGAGATTTCCAGCGTGGTCGGGCAGGGCACTCGGGTGCAGCTGTATTTCCCTCGCAGCTTGCGCCCGATGCTCAACGAAACGACACGTCATGACCCGCAACAGGGAGGTGGGCACGAAACCATTCTGGTGGTCGAGGACAACGAGGCGGTGCGCAGCTCAGCAGTGGAGTTGCTGAGCGAAGAAGGTTATCAAGTGCTGACGGCGGCCAACGGCGACGTCGCGATGCAGATGTTGCTGGAGGGCGCGGCGGTGGACCTGATTTTTACCGACGTGGTCATGCCCGGCCTGATCAAAAGCTCGGACCTGGCCGCCTGGGCCAAGGTGCAGATGCCGCCGGTGGCCGTGCTGTTCACCTCGGGCCACACCCGTGACATTATTTCGCGCAATCACCAACTCAGTCCCGACACGTACTTGCTGAGCAAACCCTATGGTCCCGAGGCGCTGACCCAAATGGTGCGCACCGTCCTCAACGGCTAACCCTCTACGCGCTGATCATTCCTTTGAACCTTCCAATCAAGGCTGCTCATGACTTCCAATCCTCCTTCCGGCATGGTCAGGGTGCGCGGCGCCCGGGAACACAATCTCAAAAACGTCGATGTCGACATCCCCCGGGATGCCCTGGTGGTGTTCACTGGTGTGTCCGGTTCGGGGAAATCGTCGCTGGCGTTCTCGACCCTCTACGCCGAAGCGCAACGCCGCTATTTCGAATCCGTGGCGCCTTATGCGCGGCGTCTGATCGATCAGGTCGGCGTGCCGGACGTCGACTCCATCGAAGGCTTGCCGCCCGCGGTGGCGCTCCAGCAACAACGTGGCACGCCGAGCACGCGCTCTTCGGTGGGCAGCGTGACGACGTTGTCGAGCCTGATCCGCATGCTGTACTCCCGGGCCGGCAGTTATCCGCCGGGGCAAGCGATGCTCTATGCGGAAGATTTTTCGCCCAACACGCCCCAGGGTGCGTGCCTCGAATGTCATGGGTTGGGGCGGGTGTATGAAGTCACAGAAGCGTTGATGGTGCCGGACCCGAGCCTGACCATTCGCCAGCGCGCGGTCGCCTCCTGGCCCACCGCCTGGCAGGGACAGAACCTGCGCGACATTCTTGTGACGATGGGCTACGACGTCGATAAACCCTGGCGCGATCTGCCGAAAAAACTGCGCGACTGGATTCTCTTCACCGAAGAAACACCCACGGTGCCGGTGTATGCCGGGCTCACCCCCGAAGAAACCAGAGTCGCGCTCCAACGCAACATGGAGCCGAGTTACCAGGGCACGTTCACCGGCGCCCGGCGCTACATCCTGCACACCTTCAGCCATTCCCAAAGCGCGCTGATGAAGAAGCGCGTCGCGCAATTCATGCTCGGCAGCCCGTGCCCGTTGTGCGATGGCAAACGGCTCAAGCGCGAGGCGTTGTCGGTGACCTTTGCCGGTTACGACATCGGCGAGTTGTCGCAGATGCCTTTGCTGCAAGTGGCCGAAGTCTTGAAACCAGTGGCCGCTCACAGCTACCTCGAACAGACCGAGGCGGCGGGTGAGGTATTGACGCACGACCAGACCCGCGAAGCCCGCGAGCAACGTGTGGCCCACGGTGCCAGTGGTCACGCCAACGCGCCGGATGTACGCCACACACCGAACCTGTCAGTGGAGAAACGCCTGGCCGCGCAGCGGATCGCACAGGATTTGCTGGAACGGGTCAGCACGTTGACCGATCTGGGGCTCGGTTACCTGGCGCTGGAACGCAGCACGCCGACGCTGTCGTCCGGTGAGTTGCAGCGTCTGCGTCTGGCGACGCAATTGGGCTCGCAGTTGTTCGGCGTGATTTACGTATTGGATGAGCCGTCGGCCGGTCTGCACCCGGCGGATGGCGAAGCGCTGTTCGAAGCGCTGCAACGCCTGAAAGCCGCCGGCAACACCTTGTTCGTGGTTGAGCATGACCTGGAAACCATGCGTCGCGCTGACTGGTTGATCGACGTAGGCCCGGCGGCCGGCGAGCATGGCGGCCAAGTCCTGTACAGCGGACCACCGCCAGGGTTGGCGCAGGTGACGAACTCGCAGACGCGCGCTTATCTGTTCGCCGAGCAGGTCACTCAGCCCCAAGCCGGCCGTAAGGCGAACGATTGGCTACGGCTGGAAGGCATCACTCGCAATAACCTGAACAACCTCAGCGTCGAGTTTCCGCTGGGCTGTTTTACCGCGGTGACCGGCGTCTCCGGCTCCGGTAAATCGAGCCTGGTCAGTCAGGCGCTGCTGGAACTGGTGGGCGCGCATCTCGGGCGCGCGGCAAGTGACAGCGAACCCGAAGCGTTGAGCCTTGAGGACGACGCACCGCAAGTCAGCGGCGGTCAGGTCACGGCGGGGCTGGAGTCGATCAAGCGTCTGGTGCAAGTCGATCAGAAACCCATCGGCCGCACGCCGCGCTCGAACCTGGCGACTTACACCGGGCTGTTCGACAACGTGCGCAAACTGTACGCCGCCACACCCGAGGCACAGGCCGAGGGTTACGACGCGGGCCAGTTTTCCTTCAACGTCGCCAAGGGCCGTTGCCCGACGTGCGAAGGTGAAGGCTTTGTCAGCGTCGAGTTGCTGTTCATGCCCAGCGTCTATGCACCGTGCTCGACCTGCCACGGCGCACGCTACAACCCCGAGACGCTGGCAATCATCTGGCAAGGGTTGAACATCGCCCAGGTGTTGCAACTGACGGTGGACGAGGCGGTCACGGTGTTTGCCGAGCAACCGGGTATTCGCCGCTCGCTGGAGGTGCTGCGCGATATCGGCCTGGGTTACCTGCGTCTCGGTCAGCCGGCGACCGAACTGTCAGGCGGCGAAGCCCAGCGGATCAAACTGGCCACCGAACTGCAACGCAACCAGCGCGGGGCCACGTTGTATGTGCTCGACGAGCCCACCACCGGTTTGCACCCAAGGGATGTCGATCGCTTGCTCGAGCAGTTGAATACGCTGGTGACGGCGGGGCATACGGTGATCGTCGTCGAACATGAAATGCGCGTGGTGGCGCAGAGTGACTGGGTGATCGACATCGGCCCGGGGGCGGGGGATCAGGGCGGGAAGATTGTTGTCAGTGGGACTCCGCAGAAAGTTGCCAAGAGCAAAAAGAGCCGGACGGCACCGTTTTTGGCGAGAACCCTCGGTACGGCTTGAGTTGGGTGGTGTTACAAACTGCGTCATCGCGAGCAAGCTCGCTCCCACATTTGATCGGTGTCATGCACAAAATTTGCGTACGCCAGCGATTCACTGTGGGAGCGAGCTTGCTCGCGATTTCGGTGTGTCAGGCGCTGTCCAGCGTGCGCCGCACCTTGTCCAGCAGTTCATTGATCTGGAACGGCTTGATCAGCATCTCCATGCCATCGCCGAGGAACACCTGACGGTTGATCGCGGTCTCGGCGTGACCGGTCATGAACAGGATCGGCAGTTTTTCGCGCCAGCCCCGTGCCACATCGGCCAGCTCGCGGCCGCTCATGCGCGGTAGTCCGACGTCCGTCAGCAGCAGGTCGATGGACTCATCGTTTTGCAGGCGCTCGAGGGCACCGTCGATGTCGCCTACCTGCGTGCAACGGTAACCGGCATCCACCAACACTTCGGCCACGAACATGCGCACCGACGGCATGTCCTCGACGATCAACACATGTTCGCCGGCACCCTGATGATCGACGGTGGCTGACTCGGCTTCGCCGGCCGTGGGGTCGGAGCTGGCGGGCAGCATGATGGTGACTTCGGTGCCGCACCGGGCGACGCTGCGGATGTGTGCATCGCCACCCGATTGCCGGGCGAAACCGTAGATCGTCGACAATCCCAGCCCGGTGCCCTGGCCCAGCGGCTTGGTGGTGAAAAACGGGTCGAACACCTTGTCGATCACACTGTGTTCGATACCGGTGCCGTCATCGCGCACCGACAACGCGACATACGCACCATCGGCCAGATTGGGATCGCCATGGGAATAGGCGGCATAGGTGCTGACCCAAATGTTGCCACCCTGGGGCAAGGCATCGCGAGCGTTGATCACCATGTTGAGCATCGCGCTTTCGAGCTGAATGGGGTCGACCAGGGCGATGGCGGCTTTAGAGGTCAATTCGAGTTTCAGCGCGATGTGCTCGCCGATGGTACGCACCAGCAATTCTTCAAGGGAGCGCACGTGTTCGTTGATGTCCACGGGCCGGGTATCGAGAGGCTGTTGGCGCGCGAAGGCGAGCAGGCGATGGGTCAGGGACGCGGCACTCATGGCCGAGTTCAAGGCGGCTTCGGCGTAAAACTGAACCTTGTCGGTGCGTGAGGCGGCAACCCTTTTCTGGATCAGTTCCAAGCTGGTGATGATGCCGGTCAGCAAGTTATTGAAGTCGTGGGCGATGCCCCCGGTCAGCTTGCCCAGTGCATCGTTCAAGGCCGGAGACGATCAGTTGCAGGAAATCCGACGTCTGTTGCCGTAAGTCCTGCTCTTTGAGGTTGCGCGCGGCACCGCTGGCTTCAAGGCTGTTGGTCCATTCGGCCAACAGTTGCGTCTGGTTTTTTGTCATCGCATCGAGTGTGCTGGTTTGCTATGCCGCCATGTGCCTTGACTCGCTGGAAGTGTTTGCCGGTTTCCCGAATATTGACCGGCGTAAAGTCAGTGACATTTGCCGAATGGGATAGTTGTTCGCTCCGGCAGGATTTTTCGATCCGGTGCACCTGGACTCGAGTAGGAGCTGCCGAAGGCTGCGATCTTTTGACTTTGATCTTCGACAATCCCCGAAACCGCCAAAAGATCGCAGCCTTCGGCAGCTCCTACAGGTCTGCGATCCATTCGATGGAACGTTGCTTGCCGGGCGGCTTCGAATCTTCAAGGCCCGACTGTTTCAGCCGCGCACGTGCAGTGATGAACGAGGTACTTATGAAAGATGACAGTGGTCTTGAGGAAAACGCGAAAACCGCCGAACCGGAAAGCGCAGACAAGGCGGTCGACCAGAAGCAACTCCACACCGATAACGACAATGAGTTCAGCCCGGGTTTCAAGCCGAACCCCGACCGGCCCAAACCCGGGGATGACACCGATGCCGACATCGACACCGATGGCGGCTAGTCAGGCATTGAAAATGGCCGCCTCAAACGGTGCGGCCTTTTTGTGGGAGGGTTATTTGCCCGGATGGGCCGCCTGGAGTTTTTTCGCCATATCCAGATGCTTCTCCAGCGCCGGCAGCATTTTTTGCGCGAACCCTTTCAGGTCCGTGGCGCCTTTGACTTTGTCGTCCGTCACGGTGTTGGCTTCCTTCTTGAACAGCGCAATGGTGTCTTCATGGGCCTTTACCTGATTGTTGGCGTAGGCCGCATCGAAAGATTCATCGCGCAAGTCGAGGATTTTCTCTTTCGCCTGTTTGACCAGCGTCGTGCTGTCCGGCACCTCGATGTCATTCTTTTTCGCCAGCGCCGCCAGTTCATCGTTAGCCTTGGAGTGATCGGTGATCATCATGTTGGCGAATGCCTTGATGTCCGCCGATGAACTTTTTTCCAGGGCCAATCGGCTCGTTTCGACTTCCGCGATACCGCCCGCGGCCGCGCTGTCGACGAAATCATTGGAAGTGGCGGCGAATGCCGTGCCCATGCTGGTGCTCAAGGCAACGGCCAACGTGAGGTGGCGCAGGGTAAATCCGTCCATTGGTTATTCTCCACACAGGTTTTCATGGGCGATCGAATGATCGTTAACGTGTGGAGGTCGACAAGCGGATAAAGGTTTTATTGCGTTTGAGGCAGGGCGACGAACGGGCACCGCTGGTCTGATAGGCGGTCGACAGAACCGGCTAACCGAGGCCATTCTGATAGTTGGTGAACGCCATTGATCGCGTTTGCCTCCGATCAACAAACGGAGGTGTTCCATGCCGGTGCCACACGACCTTTATCAGGATCTCAAACTTTCAAAGGAAGATATCCAGCAAAAACGCACCAAGGATCCGTTATTGGATTCACTGATCAACAAGTATTCGCAGGCGGACGCCGAGGTCGTAAAGGCCGAAACCGCCCAATCGGATGCGCCCAGCGATGACGCATTGAAGAAACTCAAGGAGAAGCGCGTGCAGGTTAAGCAAAAGATCGTTGATCGGCTCCAGACGCAGTCCTGACACGCCCTATGTGGTCACCGACGATCGGTGACTGGAAAATTGGAACGGCGATAAATACCGGCACCTCGAATGAATAGAGTCCGAATTTACGGCTCCATGCGAGGTGCCTCATGAATCCAAAATTCCCCAGCGAAGAGCAGGGTGGCTACGACCCCATCCCGACACATCCCGAACCCCTGAGTCCAGGACGCACCACCCTCAATCCCGAAGACGAGCCGGGCATCGACGAACTGCCAGACAATGAAGGCGCGCGCCCGCTGGACGAGGATGAAACCACCGCCATGGACCCGGAAAGGGTGCTTGAGGAAACGGATAATGCGGTGCGCGATGGTGAGGTGGATCTGCGTTGAGTCAGGCACGTTTACTGTTGCAATGCTTTGCTCAACGGCAATCGCACCATGTTTTTCGCCTTTAACGACCCGAAATACAACCAATCTCCATACTCGCGAACGGTAGTGATCGGCGAATAGTTGTCGCGGCTACCGTCCTGCAAGTTGGCGATCACTTTGCCGTCCAGGTCCAGGCCCAGCGCGAAGGCGCGTTTCTCCACCGGTTTCGGCAGGAAAGTCATGGCTCGCACGATCATCTTGCGCACGAAGGGATGCGGCGCGGTGGCATCGAGTAGTGCGTTGCGCGGTGCATAAAGCGCCACCCAGAAGCGGTCGCGACCATTGAACGCGAGGTTGTCCGGCAACCCTGGCAGGTTGTCGATGAATAGATCACGGGTGCCGGCTTTCGGCCCGCTCAACCAGTAACGACTGATGCGATAGGCGCCCGTTTCGTTGACCAACACAAAGGCATCGTCCGGTCCCAGCGTCACGCCGTTGGCGAATTCCAGCTTATCCAACAGGACCGCGGTCTTGCCGGTCTGGAAGTCATAACGCAGCAAGCGGCCATCGCCGCCGTGCTCGATGATCGCTTCGCCGTCACTGCCGTAGCCAAAGCGACTGGAGGCATCACTGAAATAGGCGTAGTGCCCGGATTTGTCGATCGCCACGTCGTCGGTGAAACCGAAGGGCACGCCGTTGGCCGCCGTGGTCAATGGAATCAATCGGCCCTGGGCATCCAGTGACAGCAAGCCCTTGACCCCGTCGGCAATCACCAGCAGACCGTTGGGATGACGGGCCAGGCCCAAGGGTCTGCCGCCTGTATCGGCCAGAACCTTGGTGACCTTGCCGTCGAGGCTGGTACGGATCAATCGGCCGTCATTCAAACCCGTGATGAGGACGTCTCCCTCCAGCAGCAACGCTTCCGGTCCATCGATATCAGCGGCACCGACGCGCTCCACGCCTTTGAGGCGCTGATTGTCGGCGTAGATGCCGCTGGTGAGGGAGGGCACCGGTGGCGGTGTCCAGGCCACCGGTTGAACCTTGGTCGGCATCAGCAGCAGAAAGGCGCCGATGGCGACGATCACCAGCAACAGCACATGGCGAAACTTGACGGTTCGACTCACGCGCTGACTCCTGCCGGGGCCAACTGTTTTTGCGCCATCTCGCGCAATGCCAACATCGAAGCTGCCGACTCACGATCGATGCGGCGCTTGAGCAGCAGTCGATTGGCAATGCGCATCGCCAGGCCGCTGAACTGGTACTCCAGAGTGCGCACAAAGCGTGTGCCTTGGCTCAGGGCCTCACACTCGTAAGTCACCACTAAAGACAACCCGTGATCGTCATGGGCCCAGGCACTCCAGCGACGTCCTGGCAGGTATTCGTTAACCTCCCAGTGCAAGTGTCCCTCACGCCCGCCCGCCTTGATATCTTCCTCAAACCGCCCCCCGGCATACAGCGGACCGCCCTGGCCATCGACCTTGAGCGACGAAGGATGCCACTCCGGCCAACGGGTCACGGTGCTGGCATAGGCGAGCACGTCAATCGGGTCTCCAGCAATGTCGATCTGATGCTGCATGCGGGTCATGGACGTTCTCGTCGGGTGCAGGTCGGTCGGCTCCGGTTCCCAATAGAGGGTGCCGAACAGGTAGTCCATCAGCGGGAAAACGATGTTGAAATTGCGTTCCTGCATCAGCTCACGACGGTGATGCAGTTCATGCAGGCGGCGCATCTGGCGGATCCACGGCAACCGTGTGACGGGGTTCTCCGGGGGCAAGTGTTCGCAGGCATGGAACACTTCATAGGTCAGGTAGCCGAGGATCAGGCAGCCGCCGAACAACCCGGCGACATTGGCATCGAACTGCTCAAGCAGCCACCAGACGGGCAGGGTGATGACGACCGTGTGCAACACGATCAGCCAGGCTGGAAACAGAATCACCCGCCAGTCCCGGGCACTGGCGTAAGTCATGTGACCGGGGGCGAAGAAGCTGTGATGGTCACCGGCATGGCGTGCGTAGAACATTCGCGCAAAGTTTTTTTTATGATGCCCCAAGTGCCGATGGACCATGTACACGCCGAAGTTGAAGAACAACAACGTCAACGGCATCGCCAGCCATTCCAGTGGCTGAACCTGGTGCACGGTGCTCCAGAATCCACCGATGGCCAGCCCCCCGAACAGCAGCACAAAAGCGCCGTGCAGCCATGGGTTGTAGAGCGGATGAATAGCGGCGCGGTAGCGGGCGCGGAAAGCTTCGGTGGTCTGCCTCACTGCAATCACCTGTAATTATTGTTATCTCCAGCAGATTAGACGATCCCGGCGTTTTGGCTGGCCCAACCTTGAGGACGCAACCGCCATGCTTCGGTGCAAACCGGACTCAGGTCAGCGGGTTCCAGCGTTGCGACCAGTCATCATCGGATCTGATCACTTCGCGCAGCAGGTCGAAGGCGCGTTGCAAGGTCGCGGAGTCGCGGTCGCGGGAGTAAACCAGATAAGTCGGGTAGCTGAATTCCGGGGGCTTTGGGCACTTGCTCCAGCACGCCGCTTTGCAGATAACTCTGGACCACCCGAGTGCGGAAGTAGCCGCTGCCGCCGTTTTTCAGAATGTACTGCAAGCCCAGTGGGCCGAGGTTGAAGCTCAGCGCGGCTTTGGCTTTTTCCGGCAGGGCCGCATCGTGCTGACGGCGGAAGTCCGGGCCCCAGTCAATGTACACGTAGGGATCGGGTCTTGCGGCCAGGCGGATGAGGACCAGTTTTTCTTCCAGCACCTGTTCGACTTGCAGGCGTGGCCAATACTCGGGCTGGTAGACCAGCGCCGCATCCAGAACCCCCAGTTCCAGTTGGCGCAGCAGGTTTTCACCGTCACGGATTTCCATGCGCAGGGCGTGGCTGGGAATCTTCTCGCGCAGCGCGCCAGCCCAGCTGAGCATCAGCGGGTTGCACAGACTGACCTCGCCACCGATGTGCAACACGTCGCGGTAACCCTCGGGCAACGGCAAGTCCCGTCGCGCCGCTTCCCAGGTTTCGACCAGTTGATTGGCATAGACCACGAAGGCTTCACCGTTCGGCGTCAGGCGCGCACCGGCGCGATTGCGCACGAACAGGGTGCAGCCCAGTTGACTCTCGAGTTTCTGCACGCGCGCGGTGATCGCGGTCTGGGTAACGTGGAGTTTTTCGGCGGCTGCAGCAAGGCTGCCGTGGCGGACGATTTCCAGAAAGGTGCGGGCGAGATCGATATCCATGGGGCGGCCGGTGTCGGAGGTGCAGGCATTGTAAGAGCAGGGGCTGGCAACGGATACCTCGCAGACCGGTCTTCGAGTTTGAAATGGCGTCATTGATTTATAAGAAACAGGGTGTTTCTGGAAGTGATTCTGACAAGTTGAGCATAGGGGTATTCGTTGATAGGTCGATGAAGTTTCGCTGAGCGCGATACTTAATGATGTGTGTTAGGTAGTCCATTGCTGCTTGCTCTGTAGGGGTTTTTCCGGAGTTGCGGTTGACGTTTTTCTGAAATGTTTTGCAAGATCTTCTTGGTTGTTCGATGTAACAAAATGGCTTTAGCTTGAGTTGTCTTTTGAGCGGCTTCGATGATTGTCAATAACGTTTGTTGTATCGAAATCCGGATTATTTAAAGGACTTATTTCAACTGAAAAGGAATTTCAGAAAGTGTCGAATAAATATGCTTATACGAAACAAGATGTAGAAAAAGTTTTCCATGAAATGGAAGAAGAGTTGTTCGCGTCCAGAACGCCAGGTGCAGACGACGAATCTGTGCCAAAGATGCTGGTGGTCGTTGGCGTGAAGGGAGCGGGTAAAACGCATTTGCTCAATGAGCTGCTCAAAACCTCCCGCTATTCAAATTACGTCCCGCTGTACGAGCCTGAATATCGCACCCGTCATCCGCACTACGACGAGATCGAGAAGCATGGCGTGGTGTATGCCTACAAGCAGACCGAAGCGTTTATCAGGGATCTGGGAGCGATGATCTTTGAGAAGTCCCTTGAAGACAAGTACAGCATCATCATGGAGACGGGCCTTGAAACCCGTGAGTTTGCCGGTTTTCAAACGGGTGAGCATGCTTGTCTCTATGAATATGAAGTTCATGTCATCGCGAGCAAAAAAGATTTTGCGCACGTGTCGACCATCGTGCGGGCACTGGACAGCGTGAAGGGGAACAAGCTGGAACGCTTCGTTTCGCTTCGGGACATAGACGCGGGCATGGCGAATGCCAAAGCGGTATTGACTGCCTTCGAAGAAGCCTGTTCCAGGGTGCAAGGTTCGGAAATTACGTTGTATGAACGTAACTTTGCTACAGATAAAAGAAGCAGGATGATTTGCCGCAGTCAGTGCGTAGAAGTCGGGGACTTGACGCCGCAGCCGATAAGCAACGGAAGTGTTTCAGTTCCGGTGGCCATGAATCAGGTGCGTATTGAATACAACTCCGGTGCTGTTCTGTTCGGGGTGTACAAGGCATTTTCCGATATTGCCGATGGGGCGATCTTTCACCGTTATGGTCGTGAAAAGATGGTGCTTGAATGTCACGCGGCTCTGGCGGGTACTCTTCAGCTGGATCGGAAGGATGCGGAGTCGGCAGTGAACCACCTTTATTCTTATATTCTTAAATACGCCATTCGCTAATACACAGGAATGCCGTCGTATAAAAATAAACGGTTCGTTTTGAACACCGTATTCGTTGATCATTGAACTGTCGAACGTGATTGCCGGAACTGCAAATGAGTTCCGGCTTTTTTTATGCGTTTTTTCTAAAAGGCGAAACACGAACAGCCAAATGCCCCCCAAAAACCTTGAAAGTCACTGACCGGCGCGGACGACAGTCTCGCTCTCTCGTGACTGTGCGCATGCACCGCGCAAGCCCCGACACATTGATGAACCTGAGCCG
This sequence comes from Pseudomonas sp. UYIF39, assembly GCF_029963765.1. GTDB lineage: Bacteria > Pseudomonadota > Gammaproteobacteria > Pseudomonadales > Pseudomonadaceae > Aquipseudomonas. Next base: position 93,632 of record NZ_JALBYU010000006.1, on the reverse strand, counting down.
TCAGCGGCGCCAGGGGTTTCCAATGGCCTGGTACTTTGGCGACTGGCGACCACTCGGGCACCACCGGGACGGGAGGCGGCCCGAGTTTTTCAAACTCGACGCTGCCATAGACGATCTTGCCGTCGACGATGGTCAGTACCGATTCGATCCATTTGACCGCTTCATCCTCGATGTGGAAGTAGTCCGCCGACAGCGCAATCAGGTCCGCTAGTTGCCCGACCTTGATCTGGCCTTTTTTGCCTTGCTCAGAGGAAAACCAGGCGCTGCCGTGGGTGAAAAGTTCCAGCGCGGTATCGCGGCTCAAGCCTTGCGGGTACAGCGCCAGACCACCGACGGTGCGACCGCTGACCAGCCAATACAGCGAAGTCCAGGGGTTGTAGCTGGACACGCGCGTGGCATCGGTGCCAGCGCCGACTGGAATGCCTTCGGCCAGCATACGAGCGATGGGCGGCGTGGCTTCGGCAGCCTTGGCGCCGTAACGGTCGACGAAGTATTCGCCCTGGAATGCCATGCGGTCCTGGATCGCGATGCCGCCACCGAGGGCTTTGACCCGTTCGATGTTCTGCGGGGTGATGGTTTCGGCGTGGTCGAAAAACCACGGCAAACCGTCGAACGGAATGTCGCGATTGACCTTCTCGAATACGTCGAGCATGCGGCTGATGGATTCGTTGTACGTGGCGTGCAAACGGAACGGCCAGCGCTGCTCCACCAGATGGCGGACCACCGGTTCCAGTTCCTGCTCCATGGTTTGCGGCAGGTCGGGGCGGGGCTCGAGGAAGTCTTCGAAGTCGGCCGCCGAGAACACCAGCATTTCCCCGGCACCGTTGTGCCGTAGAAAGTCATCGCCCTGACCGTAGTGGGAGGTGCTGGTCCAGTTTTTGAAGTCGGTCAGTTCTTCCTTGGGTTTTTGCGTGAACAGGTTGTAGGCAATGCGCACCGTGAGCTGTTGGTCCTTGGCCAATTGCTGGATGACTTGATAGTCGTCCGGATAATTCTGATAACCGCCGCCGGCGTCGATGGCGCTGGTGACACCCAGGCGATTGAGTTCGCGCATGAATTGGCGGGTGGAGTTGACCTGGTATTCCAGCGGCAGTTTCGGCCCCTTGGCCAGGGTTGAGTAGAGAATCATCGCGTTGGGACGGGCGATCAGCATACCCGTCGGATCGCCATTGGCATCGCGCTGGATTTCGCCACCCGGTGGGTTCGGCGTGTCGCGGGTATAACCGACCACCTTCAACGCGGCGCGGTTGAGCAGGGCACGGTCGTAGAGGTGCAGGACGAACACCGGGGTGTCCGGCGCGGCCTTGTTCAATTCATCAATCGTCGGCAGGCGTTTTTCGGCGAACTGAAATTCGTTCCAGCCACCGACCACTCGCACCCATTGCGGCGTGGGTGTGCGGTCCGCCTGATCCTTGAGCATGCGCAGCGCGTCGACCAGTGAGGGGACGCCTTCCCAGCGCAATTCGAGGTTGTAGTTGAGGCCACCACGGATCAGGTGCAGGTGCGAGTCGTTGAGACCGGGAATCACCGTGCGACCGTGCAGGTCGATAATTTGTGTGCCGGGGCCTTGCAGGGCCATGGCCTGGGCATCGCTGCCGACCACCACGAAGCGTCCGTCCTTGATCGCGACGGCGCTGGCTTGAGGTTTTTTGCGGTCGACGGTGTGCAGGCGTCCGTTGTACAGGATGAGGTCGGCGAGGGTGTCGGGCATGGTTTTACTCCCTGCGATTAACGGGCTGATCCAGGCACCGACGGCGCCTGCCGAAAGGCCTTGCAGTACACGGCGGCGGTTAAATCCGTCGTGGTCGTCAGGTGGGCTCATGGCAGTGCTCCGCGCAAAGGCTCTTTATAAAAAAGCGAGGGCAAACAGCCGATGTCTGACGCATGCGGCCAGAAGGAATATAGACGGCAAATCCACAGGTAGCCGTTTTCCGATGGCGAAAAACGACGAATCCCGCCTCGAAGGGCGGGATTCGTTTGCAGCCAGACGTGCTCCCGAAGACCGGGAGCCGCTGTCTTAGCTCGGGAACAACTCGGACAGTTTCATGGCCAGCATCATGTCGCCTTCGGCGCGCAGTTTGCCGCCCATGAAGGCTTGCATGCCGTCGGTCGAACCGTCGACGATGCCTTCCAGGGTTTCGCCGTCCATGACCAGAGTCACCTGGGCGTCCGGGTTTTCGCCTTCCTGGAGCTCGCAGGTGCTGTCCTTGACGATCAGCGAGAAGTTCTTGGTGTCGTCGATGCGGAAACCGAATACCAGGTCCAGACCGGCAGCAGCGGCTGGGTTGAACTTGGCTTTCATTGCTTGTACGGCATCAGCTACGGAGGTCATGGTTCGATCCTTTCTTGGGTAATTAGAGCTGGGTGAATACAGCCAGGGTCACAATAGTCCGGACTCAGCGAAACGTGATGAGTTCCGGGGTCTTCAACAGTTGCAGGTGCGCATGACTGTTGAAAGAAGACAGAGCCACCTCGCGACCGCGAAACTTCAGCAGGTTGAGCGAGGTGTTGACGATTTGCCAGTTCAGTTCAAACGCCTGCCTGGCAGGCATTTGCGTAATGAGATGGAGCAGGGCCGTGATCGTGCCACCGGAGGTGAACACGGCGATTTTCTGGGTGTTGTCGGCGCTGTCGAGGATTCGCTGCAGACCGGCCTGCACCCGTTCGACAAACCCCAGCCAGCTTTCCAGGCCCGGTGTGTCATAGGTGCCAGCGAGCCAGCGTTCGATAATCAGGGCGAAGATTCGCTGGAACTCACCGCGGTTCTGCGCGGCGTTACGCAGGATGTGCAGCGCTTCGGGTTCGTCCGGTAACATCGCTGGCAGCAGCGCGCGGATCACCGCGTCGGCGTCGAACTCATTGAAAGCGGAATCGATTTCCAGGACCGGTACCGGCAGGCCTGCCGCAGCGAACTGTTCCAGTGCGCTGTTGGCCGTGTGCTGCTGGCGGCGCAGATCGCCCGAGAGGCAGCGATCGAAGCTGATACCCAACTCGGCGAGGTGCTGTCCGAGGACTTCTGCCTGGCGAATACCGGTTGGCGACAGGACGTCATAGTCGTCTGCACCAAAGGAGGCCTGGCCATGTCGAATCAAATAGATACTGCCCACGTCCGCGTCATCCCGGTACGTTGAAGGTTCGGCGAGGTTATGAGGATGAGGGTGAGCTGTCAATGAAAAAACATACGCTTGTTTGAAATGCCCGTTACAGGGCTGTTGCCAGAGGTTTCACGGCTGGCCGCCAGGGCGGTGCATGGGTATGCTGGAGGTATCCCGCGCGCGTTTTTGCAGCGCATCGTATTAAAGGAGTCCCTGTGGAGTTTTTTGCCGAGTACGCAGTTTTTCTGGCTAAGACCGTGACACTGGTGATCGCCATTCTGGTGGTCCTGGCCAGTTTCGCGGCGTTGCGCAGCAAAGGTCGACGCAAATCGGTCGGCCAGTTGCAAGTCAGCAAACTCAATGATTTCTACAAAGGGCTGCGCGAACGCCTGGAGCAAACCTTGCTCGACAAGGACCAACTCAAGGCCTTGCGCAAGGTCGAAGCTAAAACCGAGAAAAAGCAAAAGAAGAAAACCGAGGCTAAGCCACGGGTGTTCGTGCTGGATTTCGATGGCGACATCAAGGCGTCGGCCACTGAAAGCCTGCGCCATGAAATCACCGCGCTGCTGACCCTCGCCACACCAAAGGATGAAGTGGTGCTGCGTCTCGAAAGCGGCGGTGGCATGGTTCACAGCTACGGCCTGGCGTCCTCGCAACTGGCGCGTATCCGTGATGCCGGTGTGCCGTTGACCGTGTGCATCGACAAGGTCGCGGCCAGCGGCGGCTACATGATGGCGTGCATCGGTGAGAAGATCATCAGCGCTCCGTTCGCGATCCTCGGCTCGATCGGTGTCGTAGCGCAGTTGCCTAACGTCAACCGCCTGCTGAAAAAGCACGACATCGACTTCGAAGTGCTGACCGCGGGCGAGTACAAGCGCACCCTGACGGTGTTTGGCGAAAATACCGAGAAGGGCCGCGAGAAGTTCCAGGAAGACCTGGACATCACTCACCAGTTGTTCAAGAACTTCGTTTCCCGCTATCGCCCGCAACTGGCCATCGACGAAGTGGCCACCGGTGAAATCTGGCTCGGCGTCGCGGCGCTGGACAAGCAACTGGTGGACGAACTCAAGACCAGCGATGAATACCTCGCCGAGCGCGCCAGGAAGTCCGAGCTGTACCACTTGCACTACGCCGAACGCAAAAGCCTGCAGGAGCGCATTGGCATGGCGGCCAGCGGCTCGGTCGATCGTGTGTTGCTGAGCTGGTGGAGCCGGTTGACCCAGCAACGCTTCTGGTAAGCACCGTCGCGTAATCGTTTACGCCGGACACAAAAAAGCCCTGAACCGGATTTCCGATTCAGGGCTTTTTGTTTTACGCGTACTTAGCGGCGACGGAACAGCGGCAGCGGTTCGTCGGTAGCAGCCTGATAGGTCACCGAGAAGTCCTTGAGACCTTCAAGGGCTTCGTACGGGTCTTTATCGGCACGAATGGCAAATGCGTCGAAGCCGCAGCGATGCAGATAGAACAGCTGGTCACGCAACACATCGCCAATCGCTCGCAGTTCGCCTTTGAACCCGTAACGGTCACGCAGCAGGCGGGCGTTGGAGTAGTTGCGACCATCAGTGAAGGCTGGGAAATTCAGGGCGATGACCTGGAAATTTTCCACGTCGTCACCGATTTCTTCCGCTTCTTCATCGGCATCCAGCCACACGCCCAGGCCGCCATCGCGGGCCTTGAGCATACGGCTGTGTTCGCGCCACAGCTGCAACGGGACGATCAGGTCGTCGCAGTTGCTGATCTCGTCGATGTTAAAGTCCTTGGGCAGCAAGTGCCAGGTTTCGTCGACGACCTCGTTGTTCTTAATTATTCGCTGCATAGACGCGCTCCTTGAAGAGGTCGATGCCAATACGCTGATAGGTGTCGATGAAACGCTCGTCTTCGGTACGTTGTTCGATGTACACGTCGATCAGCTTTTCAATCACATCAGGCATGGCGTCCTGGGCGAAGGACGGGCCGAGGATTTTGCCCAGGCTGGCATCGCGACTGGCGCTGCCACCCAGGGACACCTGGTAGAACTCTTCGCCTTTTTTGTCCACCCCGAGGATGCCGATGTGGCCGACGTGGTGGTGACCACAGGCGTTCATGCAGCCGGAGATGTTCAGATCCAGTTCGCCGATATCGAACAGGTAATCCAGGTCTTCGAAGCGACGCTGGATCGACTCGGCTATCGGGATCGACTTGGCGTTGGCCAGGGAGCAGAAGTCGCCGCCCGGGCAGCAGATGATGTCGGTCAGCAAGCCGATGTTCGGCGTGGCGAAACCCTGTTCGCGCAACTCGCCCCACATCGCGAACAGTTGAGTCTGCTCAACGTCGGCCAGAATGATGTTCTGCTCGTGGGAGGTGCGCAGCTGACCGAAGCTGTAACGATCGGCCAGGTCGGCGACGGCATCGAGCTGCTTGTCGGTGATGTCGCCCGGTGCAACACCGGTCGGCTTCAGGGACAGGGTCACGGCTACATAACCGGGCTTTTTGTGGGCCAGGGTATTGCGAGTGCGCCAGCGCGCGAAGCCCGGGTGTTCTTTATCGAGTTCGGCCAACGCCAGGGTCTGGTTTTCCAGAGCCTTGTACTCCGGATCAACGAAGTGTTTGGCGACGCGATGCACTTCGGCGTCGGTCAGCGTGGTCTGGCCACCGCGAAGGTGCTCCATTTCCGCATCGACTTTTTGCGCGAAGACTTCAGGGGTCAAGGCCTTGACCAGAATCTTGATCCGCGCCTTGTACTTGTTGTCACGACGGCCGTAGCGGTTGTAGACCCGCAAAATGGCATCGAGGTAGCTCAACAAGTCTTGCCACGGCAGGAATTCATTGATGAACGCGCCGACCACCGGGGTACGGCCGAGACCGCCACCCACCAGCACACGGAAGCCCAGCTCGCCAGCGGCGTTGTGCACCGGCTCAAGGCCGATGTCATGGACTTCGATGGCCGCACGGTCGGAAGTCGAACCGTTGATGGCGATCTTGAACTTGCGCGGCAAGTAAGCGAATTCAGGGTGGAACGTGGTCCATTGGCGGACGATCTCGCACCACGGGCGCGGATCGATCAGCTCGTCGGCAGCGACACCGGCGAACTGGTCGGTGGTGACGTTGCGCAAGCAGTTGCCGCTGGTCTGGATCGCGTGCATCTGCACGGTCGCCAGTTCGGCAAGGATTTCCGGGATGTCTTCCAGCGCCGGCCAGTTGAACTGTACGTTCTGCCGGGTGCTGATGTGGGCATAGCCCTTGTCGAAGTCACGGGCAATCCTGGCCATCATTCGCGTCTGGCGCGAAGTCAGTTGGCCGTAAGGCACCGCCACCCGCAACATCGGCGCGAAGCGCTGGATGTAAAGGCCATTTTGCAGGCGCAGGGGGCGGAATTCTTCTTCGCTCAGCTCGCCTGCCAGATAGCGTCGGGTCTGATCACGGAACTGCTTGACGCGGTCCTCGATGATCCGCTGATCGTACTCGTCGTATACGTACATATAAGTCCTGTTCTCAGGCTTGGGCCGGTCGGATCCAGTTGCGTTTTTCGCTTGGAAGTCTCCGATACTGCCTCGGCAATTCTGCGCGCACGGCCGCGCACTCCCAACGGAGCCGGGGCAAGATACCAGTTTGCAGTTATGCGCAAAAGTGATGTTTGAGTATATGTAAAGAACCAAAACGACTAATGAAGACTAATGAGGTAAAACCCACATTTGTGGTGCGGGCAATCATCGTCTTAACTGTGCTCGAGTCTTTATGCAATCACCGATAAAACCGACAAGAGGCGATGCAATGAGCAACCCTACCAAAACGTCAAAGCCCGATAGCACGATCGATGCTTGGGCCATCCTGTTCCTGATCATCCTGGTCGTGAGCACTGCGGTATTTTGGGTCAGCCATCAATAACCGACCCCGTCCGGGCCCCATTCCGACGATTGTCGGACAATAACCCGAATAAACGCCGTTTTCCGGGACTTCGCTGGCTATAATGCGCGGCGAATTGCCGGGGGGCTCGGACGATCAATGTTGAAGTTTTTCTACTCATTCCTGCTGATGTGCGGCGCGGTTTACGGACCTGGTGCGCGCGCGGAATCGGTGTTGTTCCTGAATCCCGGGAAGACTGACGAAGCCTTCTGGATCAGCTATTCGCAATTCATGCAGGCGGCAGCCACGGATCTGGGCATTGATCTGCGAATTCTCTATTCCGGGCGCATGCCGGAGCTCACCCTGGCGCAAGCCCGCCTGGCGCTGCAAGGCCCCGAGCGTCCGGACTATCTGGTGTTCGTCAACGAACAGTACGTCGCCCCGCAGATTATTCGCCTGGCCCAGGGCAGCGGGGTGAAGTTGTTCATGGTCAACGCGTCCCTGACGGCCAATCAAATGAGCCTGCTGGGTGAGCGCCCTGAGCGCTTGGGCAGCCTGGTGCCCAACGACGAGGAGGGTGGCTACCTGATGCTCAAGGAACTGATTCGCCAGCATCCGCCCGTGGCGCCCGGTCAGTTCATCGAGTTGCTGGCGTTTTCCGGTCTGAAGATCACCCCCTCGGCGCAACTGCGCGAGCAAGGCATGATGCGGGCCTTGGCCGAGCACCCTGAAGTGCGCTTGCGCCAACTGGTTTACAGCGGCTGGACCCGGGAACGAGCCTATGAACAGGCCAAACTGCTGTTCCGACGTTACCCGAAGGTCTCGCTGGTGTGGTCAGCCAATGACGAAATGGCGTTTGGCGCCATGCAGGCGTATTCGGAGGCGGGCGGGATACCCGGCAAGGATGCGTTGTTCAGTGCGGTCAACACCTCGCCGGTGGCGTTGCAGGCGAAGGTTGACGGACGCATCAGCGTGCTGTTGGGCGGCCACTTCACGTTGGGCGGCTGGGCGCTGGTGGAGTTGCATGATCTTGAGCAGGGGGTGGATCTCACCCATTACGGCGGCCGAGACCGGCGAATCCCGTTGTTGCAACTGATCGACAAGGCCCAGGCCCAGCGATTGCTGGTCATGGGAGAATCACCGGACTACGGCGTGAACTTCCGTCGACTTTCAGCCAAGGGCCGGCCGACGTCGTATCGCTATCCGTTCAGTCTGCAAACCTTGATGCGCTAAACCCCGGCCAGATGCACCACCAGTTGCACGATGCCATACAGCGTCAATGCGAACACCGCGGTGAACAAAATCCCCAGAAACACGAAATGACTGGGCTTGCCGTGAGTGAAGTCCCGCGCCCGGTTCTTCCCGCTCTGCACCCCGAACGCTGCCGCCAAGACGCTGTGCAGCATCTGCCAGAAAGTGGGCGGCTTGTTGTCGGCTGGATCGTCCATAAACCCCTCGTCTCCCGTTTGAGTAAGACAAGCATAGACAACCCACGGAAAGAAGATCGCCCCCGGCGCTACCCGGTATAAATATGTACCGCCCTGGACGACAAACCTGCTGATTGACTGGTGCTTCATTTACAGCATCAGGTGTTGCCCCATGAGTGAAGTCCCATCGGCCCAGGAAAAGGGCCTTCACAACCATTTCATTAAAAAAAAACTGCACCATCGGATACGCCACCTGACCCCGGCAAACATCCGGGCTCTGGATCGGGCGAGAACACCGGGAGGCCTGGCCGAAAATGCCATGCCGGACTGGTTTCAGAAGGCCTCCAGCGACCAACGAAAAACTGTACGGGACGACCAGAAGCGCAGTCGAACCTCCAACGAAACCCTGGCAAAAACACTCGCCGGGCTCAAAGGGGTCACCGAATTCGCGCAACCGTTGCTCGAAGCGGCGTTGCAAAAAAAGTTCGGGTTGAACGTTAATGTTGCGCAGACCTGGCTCTACGAGCCCTTTGCAGGCTCGCTGATCACTCACCAGACACTGCTGCAACTGGCACTGCGCAACTTTGAAGAAGACCAGGCGTTTGATGAACGTGACGTCATTGCTGAACGAGGTAAACGGGCTGCCAATCTGGAAACTCAAGGTGGACCTTACGGTTGGGACTATCCGGAAAAGGGCCCTTCAACGCGCTACAGGATCAAGAAGCTACCGATAAAGCCCGCCGATTTCGCCTCGCTATGCCGTGAACTGGATATCGGCAAGCAGTATCAGGAACACCTGACGGCGATGTTTGGCGCCGCGGACAGGGCGGCCGCCGTGCGCACTCAAACGGTCGACGGGTGGAAGGACAGTCTGCGGGTGCATGCCCATATCGCCCACCTCAAATCGCTGATCACGCCATCGGCCTACAGCACATTGCTGGCCGTGCTCAACGGCGACCAATCGGCAACACTGGATGGTGAGCGAGTCACTTTCAGTCAGTTACATGTGCTGGGGTCGCCTGTCAGTGAGCTGTTTGTCATTGGCGCAAGTCGGCGCAAAGGTAAAAAGGTCAACTTCAGCTGGACCAATCCCGGTGTAAACCTGTTTGACGTACTGAGTTACCAGGACTCGCGGATCATCGTCTGCATTCCGGGTGATCCGGTGGCGCCGGTCATGGAATATGCCTCGCTCAAGGCCTTTGAAAATGACCTGAGCTACAGGCTGCGCGATGTGAATTACCAGCGCTCTTTCCTCAGGCTCATCCCCCACGGTGATGCGGGCAAGTTCCTCGGCAAGATCAAGAATGCTCTGCAAACACTCAAATGGAACCCGGATTTCCCTTACCGTAAACAGACCCTCTTGGGGCACATAGACGGAATCTACGAAAATGTTTACCGGGACGAGCCGGCTCTTGATATCAGTGAAGAATTTTTTGAAACGGAGCTGTTCGGCGAGCTGTACACGCGGCACCAGACGCGCCTGAAGGAGACTGCCGAGCAACTGGCGGTGCCGACGGCCAAGGTCGACCATGACGCCTGGTATGAACGACTCGCCCGCTATGCCGAGTGGGGACTGAACATACTCAACGTGGCCGCATTTTTTGTGCCTGGCCTGGGCGAGGTAATGATGGCTGTGATGGCTGTGCAACTGACCACAGACATTTATCACGGGGTTGAAGCCTGGAGCATCGGTGACACGGATCAGGCCTGGAGTTATTTGAAGTCAGTGGCCGCGAACGTGGCATTCATGGCGGCTGTAGGCGCGGTTGTCAGTAAAGCGCCGAAAGTGCTGTCCACACCCATCGCCGATGGCCTGGTCAAGGTCAAATTGCCGTTTGGCAGCGAACAGCTGTGGCGTCCTGGCTTGACGCCTTACCTGAGCGACAGGATCTTGCCGGCGGGGCTCAAGCCCAACAAGCTTGGGCAGTATGAAGTGGACGGCAAGACCTATATCAGCCTCGACGGTAACGTCTACGAAAAAACCTTCGACCCCAAGCTGAACAAGTGGCGTCTCAAACACCCGACGGACCCGAACGCTTACTCCCCCGTACTTGAACACAACGGTGAGGGCGCGTGGCACCATCGTTTCGAGCGCCCGCTGGAGTGGGATCGTGCCACCTTGTTACGACGTCTTGGCCCGGTCACCGACGGTATTGACGCGGCGACGCTGGAGAAAATCGCTGATATCAGCGGCGTTAACGACGGCGAGCTGCGCAAGATCCATACGGATAACCTGCGCTTGCCATCAGCGTTATCCGACACGTTGCGGCAGTTTCAAATCGACCGTCAGCTCAATGAAATGATTGAACAGATTCGTCTCGATCAGCCGGTGCCGGACAGCCGCTACAACGACGTCTTGCCGCAAGTGATCAAAATGCCGCGTTGGCCACAGGGGCGGGTGATCGACGTGTTCGACAATGCAAGCCTGAGCGGTGCTTCGTCCCGCTACGGTGAGGCGTCGACACCCGTGAAGCCAAGCATCAGGATTTCCCGTGAGGATGTGTCTGCCGGGAAATTGCCCCAACGAGTGCTTGCGGCGCTGGATGAGAAAGAAATCGTTCGCTTGCTGGGGGACGAAGGTGCGAGGGTCGAGGCAGAGCGTGAAACGGTTTTTCGACAACAGCTTGGCGACCGGCTTTCGGGCAACAAAACCTCTTTGTTCGACAAACTAAGCCAGGACCCCAAGGCAGCAACGGGTGAAACTCAGGCGCTGCAACGTACTTTCCCCAGTCTATCGGCGGACGCGGCGCAAGAAGTCCTGGCCAATGCCACAGCCAAGGAGCGGCTGCACATCAATCAAACCGGCCGACTCCCGAGCAGTCTGTTGCTCAAGGGGCGTGCTCGCGCCCGGGTTACTCGGCTGAACAAGGCCCTGGCCGGATTGCAGCTGGAGAGCATGGCGTCATCCGACAGCCAGCGCCTGGCGCTGCACAGCCTGGAAAAACTCCCCGGCTGGCCGAAAAAACTGCGCCTGGAAGTTCGTCAGGGCGATTGCGCTGGAAAACTGCTCGACAGCATCGGTAGCGAGACGGCCGAGCAAGTCAAATACCTGGTCAAGGACGACTATCAGCATCATCAAGCCAACCAGTTCCAGGCCTTCGACCAGCAAACAAACTCGTTGAACAGCGTGCCCAAAGAAGGCGACAACTTTTTCTCTTCGGTCATGCATGCGTTGCCGGACGACGTCCGCACTCAGTTGGGCATGCCAAATGTGGCGCAGGGTGCCAAGTTACAAAAGACATTGACCACCTATGCCATGGGCCACCGTGACCAGATGATGGAAACCCTCGTGCCCAACTCCACCACGTCACGATTCCGTCCGCTGGTGCGACTGGCTGACGGCAGGGTCGGCTACCCAATGAGCGGGCGAGGTGCCGGAGCAATGGTGAATCCCTCGTTGGTCTCCAGGTTGCGGGATGTCTATCCGAACTTCACCGACGAGTTGGCGGAATCGATGGTCATCCAGCTTGCGCTTGATGGCATGACCGAAACGCAGATCGCCCATTTTCTGAACATGCGGGGTCGGGAATACGAGGCGTTGACGGCGCAGCTCGAACAATGGGTACACAGCGGCGGCCAGAATACTGTCCGCCATCAAGTCGCACGAAACATTAAAGACGTCTGGCAGCAGAGGGGTATTTACGATGGCGATGCCAGTGTTTACCTGGATGTGGGCGCTGTAGACAGCTTGCCGGAACTGGCCGGCAACTTTCCTCACGTAAGTCATCTGAACATGAGCGTTGGTGGAGTATTGAGTCAGACACCGGAAGCCTTTGTGCGCCAGTTCCCCAACGCCCGGTCGCTAAGGTTGGGGATCCAGGATGGCGTCGATAGGGTTCAACTGGCCGAGAGGCTGAAGGCACTGCCGAGTATTCGTGAACTGCGGATGGCAGGGCCGTTGGGTCCGCAATTCACCGAAGCTGCCCAATCGGTGATAGACGCCATGCCACAACTGCAACGATTGGACGTGATCGGCATGGCGGACGAGCTGGATGTCAGTCGCCTGACTCAACTGCATTCGTTGAGTGTGCACGGAACGACAGAGCTGTGGCCGAACGGCGCTCTGCAATTGCCGCAGCTCAGGTCGCTGGATCTCACTCACTCAAGGGTCAAGACACTTCCCTCTGAATGGCTATCCGGTCATGAATCACTGTGGCCTGGCATGAAACTCAACTGGGCCAGGCTGAGCACTGAGGACTTCGTGAAGGCATACGAGTATGTGCACGACAATCCTGCCCATTTGCAGGATGCCGGGCAAATGCTGGATCGTTATTGCCAAGGCACGCTACACAGCGCCCTGGAGACAAGCGACGAGCTTTCGAAGATTGCCCTTGGGCGAATGAAGGCTGAGGGGTTGGCAGGGCGGGCGTTGCTGGCACGGATCAATGCACTGCGCCAGGATGGACAGGCATTGCGACAGCAACTGGAGGCGTGGCAACAGCGAACACCAAGAGCCAATGGCCGGCAAGTCAACATTCAGGAACGAGAATTCGTTGCCCGGCGAATCCGTGAGTGTTGGCGTGATGGCCTGCGTAAACGCTATGGCGGTACGGAGGAGGCACAGTCTTCGCAACCTCAGGTCGGCCCTTCAGCGGTGCGGCCATGGCCTGTCCTGCCGAGACAAATCATTTCATCGCATCTTGATTTGTCCGGCTGGGTGCTGGGCGATCTGCCTGAACTTCCAGCGCTGTCAGCAACGAATTTTGCCCATGTGCAAACCCTGCAAATGTCGGGTGTGGTGGCCTCATCCGAGGATTTCAGTCTTTTTTTGAGCGGCTTCACCGACATTCGCGGGTTGGATCTGAGTGGCAATCAACTGCAGGATCTTCCGTCGGCATTGGGCAACCTCGGAAAACTCAGTGATCTGCAGTTGAGCCGAAATCACCTGACAATTACCCCGAGTCTGCAGCAACGCTTGAACCGGTTGTCCGCCCTTGAAAGCCTGGACTTGCGCTATAACCGGGTCGGTTCGCTGGATGTCAGCGCCATGACCTGCTTGAAGACCCTGCGTGTGGGTCATACCGCCATCAAAGACTGGCCAAAAGGTGCGTTGGACTTGTCCGGCCTCGGCAGGCTCGAGTTGAACAACAGCGCGATCACGACAATTCCCGAGGCTGCCCTGACCGGCCATGACGCTCTAAGGATCGATATGATTGGCTGTCGGTTGACGGCCAAGGCACGCACCGATTTGCTGGCGAGTACTTCTTCCGAAACACCCATGGGTATCCCCAGAGCCAGCTTGCAGGCGGGCTTTATCATGGGTGAACCACAGTATTTTCCGGTTTTGGTCGCGCAAAATCCGGACTTGTTACTGCCGCTGCCCGTTGTACCTGGCAATGACCTGACACGCTTGACCCCGCAAGCCCGCTTGAAAAGGCTTGACCCGGATCTGCCAGGCGCCGAGGCGATACAGATGATTGATGAACTGACGTTACGCCATGGCGGCGCTGGCCCCCTGTATGAGCAACTGGCCAAATGGGACAGACAACATCAGGCATTGACGAAGACCCTGAACACATGGATCGAAACCCCACCACAGCAGATGGGTGAATCCTCTGTGTGGATTGCAGCCACCGAGCGTCGTCAGGCGGCTGACCGGATAATGGCGTGCTGGAGGCAGAACCTCCGCGGGGCGCAGGCCGTGGAGAGCGCATCGGGAGGTTATATCCTTGATCTGTCCGATAACCCCTTGGGCAATCTCCCGGCTCTACCCGCCGACTTCGCTCATGTCGGTGCGTTGAACCTGAACAACGTGTATCTGAGAGAAGAGGGGCTAAGCGATTTCCTCGGCGCGTTTACTCATGTTCATACCCTGGCGCTGAATGCCAACGCATTGAGTGCCTTGCCAGAGTCCGTGACCTCATTGAACAGCCTCAAGCGACTTTCTGCGGTCAATAACCGTTTTTCCGATGCGCCACAGCTCCAGCGTCAGCTTGCAGGATTGAGCAACCTGGAGTCATTGAACCTGTCGGAAAACTGGCTTGAGTCGCTGGATGTCAGCCCTCTTACCCGTTTGCAGGCCCTCGATCTGAGTGGCAATCGCCTGATCATCTGGCCGCAGGGAGCGCTTCAGCTCCCCTCGCTCAGCGCACTGGATTTGCGCGACAACATGATCGAGTCCATTCCGCCGCTCCTGATGGCCGACGAGCGCAGGGTATTGCGTGCGGGCACGAATCTGGCGAGCAACGAAACTCTGGATGGCGCGAGCCTGCTAATGCTGCGTAATCAGGTGCAGGCGGGCGAGCAGATAGTGGGATGGACGCCTGAAGAGATTGACGAGGCGCTGGAGCGGTTTAATGGCAGTAGTGACAGCGACCGCTTTAACGACAGCGATAGCGATGACTCGATCGCAAGTGACGTAGAAGTGGATATGGATGAAGTGACAGGTACCGAAGCCCGTGAGCGATGGATCGCTCCGTCAGCAGCCGACTCAGAGGAATTGATACGGATATGGAATGACTTCGAGCAAGCGCACAACAGTAAGTTCTTCTTCAATCTGCTGACCAAAATGGAAGGTACAGCAGACTTTCTGACGGGACGTACTGATCTTGTGCGGCGGGTCCATACCGTACTGAGGGTGGCCGATAGCGACGCAGGTCTGAGGGATACGATATTCGAAATGGCAAGGTCTGGCGCAACTTGCGTTGATGGTCAAATCCTGTTGTTCAGCGATATAGAAGTAAAGGCTTTCGAATTTGAGCCGTCGAAGTCAATTTCCCCGGGCCAACAAGGCAACGTCTTGTTCACGCTTGGCAGGAACCTGTTTCGTCTTGGGAAAGTCGAGGAAATCGCTAACCGCGACATTGTCCAGCGACAGGCACAGCGCCGCTCAATCGATCCGGCGGAAGTGCGGTTGGCCTATCGTATCGGCCTTGCCGAGCGACTTGACTTGCCGGGGCAACCAAGAGGCATGCGCTACAGCGGCAACGTTTCGCCTGCCATGCTGGATGCGGCCCATGCTGAAGTGATCGCGGCAGAACAATCATCGGCATTTATTGATGATTTGGTCGGCCGCAAGTACTGGAGCGACTATTTGAAGGACAAATACCCTGAGCGGTTCGCCCAGGTACGAGAGGGTTTCGCAGGCAGAGAGCATGATGTAGACGAGGCGTATCCAAATTACGGCGAAGGCGCGCAGGAGCAGTACAAAACCGCCATGCAGGCGATAGAGGCAGACCTTCTCTTCGAGCAAGGGAAGTTGGTGCGCGAATTGACTGAAAAAGAACGGACGCTGGTGGGGTTGTAGCGTTTACCTGCAGCTTTCATAAGAACCCCGGGAGTCGCTCCAGTCGACTCCCGGGACCACCATCAGTTGTCGTAACCCAGGTTCGGCGCCAACCACCGCTCGGTCACGCTCAACTCCTGACCCTTGCGTGACGTGTAGCTCTGCACCTGATCCTTGTCGATCTTGCCCACGGCAAAATACTGCGCCTGCGGGTGAGCAAAGTACCAACCGCTGACCGCTGCTGCCGGGAACATGGCGTAGTGCTCGGTGAGGAACACGCCGCTGCGGCCGGCTTTCATTTCCGAGGCCTCAGGGTCCAGCAACTTGAACAGCGTGGATTTCTCGGTGTGATCCGGGCAGGCCGGGTAGCCCGGGGCAGGGCGGATACCGGTGTATAGCTCTTTGATCAGCGCCTCGTTGTCGAGCGTCTCGTCCTTGGCATAACCCCAGTAGTCTTTACGGACCTGCTGGTGCAGCCACTCGGCGCAAGCCTCGGCCAAACGGTCGGCCAGTGCCTTGACCATGATCGAGTTGTAGTCGTCGCCGGCATCCTGATAGGCCTTGGCCACTTCTTCGGCACCGATACCGGCGGTGGTGATGAAACCACCCACGTAGTCGGTCACTTCGCTGTCCTTCGGTGCAACGAAGTCAGCCAGGGAGAAGTTCGGTTTGCCGTCGGTCTTGATGATCTGCTGACGCAGGTGATGCAGCTTTGCAATCGGCTTGCCGTCATTGCCGTAGACTTCAATGTCATCCTCACGCACCTGGTTGGCCGGCCAGAAGCCGAACACCGCACGGGCGCTGATGAGTTTCTCGTCGATCAGCTTGGCGAGCATTTCCTGGGCATCGGCGAACAGCGAGGTGGCGGCTTCACCGACCACTTCGTCCGTGAGGATGCGCGGGAATTTGCCGGCCAGGTCCCAGGAGATAAAGAACGGCGTCCAGTCGATGTATTCGGCCAAAACCTTCAGGTCGATGTTGTCCAGCACCTTGGCACCGGTAAACGTCGGTTTGACCGGCTCGTAAGTGGTCCAGTCAAACTGCGGCTTCTTGGCAATGGCCGCTGGATAGCTCAGGCGTTCGGTACGGGCGCTGCGGTTGGCGGTGCGCTCGCGGACTTCGATGTATTCCAGGCGAGTCTTCTCGATGAACGCCGGCTTCAACTCCTTGGACAGCAACTGCGTCGCCACGCCCACGGCGCGGGAAGCGTCGGTGACGTAGATCACTGCGTCGTTGCTGTATTTCGGCTCGATCTTCACCGCTGTGTGCGCCTTGGAAGTGGTCGCGCCACCGATCATCAGCGGCAGATAGAAGTCCTGACGCTGCATCTCGCGGGCCACGTGGACCATTTCATCCAGCGAAGGCGTGATCAGGCCGGACAGGCCGATGATGTCGCACTTCTGCTCCTTGGCCACTTGCAGGATCTTCTCCGCCGGGACCATCACGCCGAGATCGACGATGTCGTAGCCGTTACAACCCAGCACTACGCCAACGATGTTCTTGCCGATGTCGTGCACGTCGCCTTTTACCGTGGCCATGAGGATTTTGCCCTTGGCCTCCGGTTTGTCGCCTTTTTCCAGTTCGATGAACGGGATCAAGTGGGCCACGGCCTGCTTCATCACGCGGGCGGATTTCACCACCTGCGGCAAGAACATTTTGCCGGCACCGAACAGGTCGCCAACGATGTTCATGCCGGACATCAGCGGGCCTTCGATCACTTCGATCGGGCGAGCGAACGACTGACGCGATTCTTCAGTGTCTTCAACAATGTGGGTAGTGATGCCTTTGACCAGCGCATGCTCCAGACGCTTGTTGACGGGCCAGCCGCGCCATTCTTCGGTCTCGGCTTCCTTGACGCTGCCGTCGCCCTTGTACTTGTCGGCAATGGCGAGGAGGGCGTCAGTGCCTTCCGGGGTGCGGTTGAGCACTACGTCTTCAACGGCGTCACGCAGTTCGGCCGGGATCTGGTCGTAGATCTCCAACTGGCCGGCGTTGACGATACCCATGGTCAGGCCGTTGCGGATCGCATACAGCAGGAACACCGAGTGAATCGCCTCGCGCACCGGGTTGTTGCCACGGAACGAGAACGACACGTTGGACACACCACCGGAGGTCAGCGCGTACGGCAGTTCGTCACGGATGTAGGCACAGGCGTTGATGAAGTCCACAGCGTAGTTGTTGTGTTCTTCGATGCCGGTGGCGATGGCGAAGATGTTCGGGTCGAAGATGATGTCTTCCGGCGGGAAGCCGACTTCGTTGACCAGAATGTCATAGGAGCGTTTGCAGATTTCTTTCTTGCGCGCTTCGGTGTCGGCCTGGCCGGCTTCGTCGAAGGCCATCACGACGACTGCGGCACCGTAGCGTTTGCACAGTTTGGCGTGATGAATGAACTGCTCGACGCCTTCCTTCATGCTGATGGAGTTGACGATGCCCTTGCCCTGGATGCACTTGAGGCCGGCTTCGATCACTTCCCATTTTGAAGAGTCGATCATGATCGGTACGCGGGAGATGTCCGGCTCACCGGCAATCAGGTTGAGGAAGGTCACCATGGCCTTCTTCGAATCGAGCATCCCTTCGTCCATGTTGATGTCGATCACCTGGGCGCCGGCTTCGACCTGTTGCAGGGCGACTTCCAGGGCTTCGGTGTAGTTGTCTTCACGGATCAGGCGGGCGAACTTGGCTGAACCGGTGATGTTGGTCCGCTCGCCGACGTTGATGAACAACGAGTTGCGATCGATGGTGAACGGTTCCAGGCCCGAAAGGCGGCAGGCCTTTGGAATTTCCGGGATTTCACGCGGCGCATAACCCGCCACGGCCTTGGCGATGGCTTCGATGTGGCCCGGCGTGGTACCGCAGCAACCGCCGACGATGTTGAGGAAGCCGCTTTGGGCGAATTCCTCGATGACTTTTGCGGTTTCCGCCGGCAGTTCGTCGTACTCGCCGAATTCGTTCGGCAGGCCGGCGTTCGGGTGCGCGGAAACGTGGGTGCTGGCCTTGTTCGACAGCTCTTCCAGGTAGGGACGCAACTCGCTGGCGCCGAGGGCGCAGTTCAGGCCGACCGAGATCGGCTTGGCGTGGGCCACGGAGTTCCAGAAGGCTTCGGTGGTCTGGCCGGAAAGCGTACGGCCGGAAGCATCGGTGATGGTGCCGGAGATCATGATCGGCAACTCGACGCCGAGTTCTTCGTACACACCTTGCACCGCAAAGATCGCCGCTTTGGCGTTCAGGGTGTCGAAAATGGTCTCGATCAGGATCAGGTCGGCACCGCCTTCGATCAGGCCTTTGGTGGCCTCGGTGTAGTTTTCCACCAGTTCATCGAAGGTCACGTTGCGGTAGCCTGGGTTGTTCACATCAGGCGACAGCGAGCAGGTGCGGCTTGTAGGGCCGAGCACGCCAGCGACGAAGCGCGGCTTGTCCGGGGTTTCCAGGGTCTTGGCGTCTGCAACCTTGCGCGCCAGACGTGCGCCTTCTACGTTTAGCTCGTACGCCAGGTCTTGCATGCCGTAGTCGGCCTGGGACACCTGGGTGGCGTTGAAGGTGTTGGTTTCCAGAATGTCGGCGCCGGCATCCAGGTAGGCTTTCTCGATGGCGCCAATCACGTCCGGGCGCGTCAGGATCAACAGGTCGTTGTTGCCCTTGACGTCACTTGGCCAGTCGGCGAAGCGTTTGCCGCGGTAATCCTGCTCCTCAAGCTTGTAGCTCTGGATCATCGTGCCCATGCCGCCATCGAGAATCAGGATGCGCTCTTTGAGGGCGTGCTTGAGAGCTTGAAGGCGAACACTGCGATCGGACATTTGGACTACTCGGAAAGACCATGACGAAGGGGCGGGATAATAGCAAACCTGCGTGGTTTTAGAGCATGTCCCGGTTTTGCATGAATATCGCTCATGTTGGTGCGGGGGTGAGACCGTTAGAATCGCGGCGTTTTTTCATGATCGGGACCAGGGATATGTCTTTTCGCGTCATCAGCATGGTTTTGCTGTTTTTAAGCTGGGGCGCCGCCGCGCAGGATTCGGCTATTTCCTCTGCCATTTCCTACAGCCGCGACATCCAACCGATCTTCACCGAAAAGTGCGTGGCCTGCCATGCCTGCTATGACGCCGCCTGTCAGCTCAATCTAGGTAGCGGTGAAGGGGCGGTGCGCGGTGGGAGCAAGCTTTCAGTCTACGACGGCGAACGCAGACAGGCTGCCGCGCCGACCCGGCTGTTTTATGACGCTTTCGGTAAACGCGCCTGGCAGCAAAAGGACTTCTATTCGGTGCTCGACGCCCAGGGCAGTCAGGCCGCGTTGATGGCGCGGATGCTTGAGTTGGGCCACAAAACCCCGTTGCAACCCAATGCCAAGCTGCCGGAGGACATCGTCCTTGGCCTGGACCGGGAAAACATGTGCGCCCTGCCGGCCGAGTTCGACGGCTACGCCAAATCACATCCCCAAGAGGGCATGCCTCTGGCGGTTACCGGCCTGACCGATCAGCAGTACCAGACGCTGCAACGTTGGCTCGCGTCCGGCGCGTCGATTGACGAGCAAGGCCTTGTGCCGAGCGCCAAAGAAGCCTTGCAGGTGGTGCAATGGGAAAACCTGCTCAACGCACCGGGCGCACGGCAAAGCCTGGTAGGGCGCTGGTTGTTCGAGCATTGGTTTCTCGCTCACCTCTATTTCAAGGATGGCGAGCCGGGGCATTTCTTTAAGTGGGTACGTTCGCGCACGCCGACCGGCCAGCCTATCGATCTGATCAACACACGCCGCCCGAATGACGATCCGGGCACTCAGGTGTATTACCGCTTGTGGCCGGTGCAAGGCGTGATTGTGCAGAAGACCCACATCACCTACCCGTTGAGTGCGGCGAAGATGGCACGGATCAAAAGCCTCTTCTATAACGGCAAATGGCAGGTCAACGCCTTGCCTGGCTACGGGCCGGAGCGTCGGGCCAATCCGTTCACCACGTTCGAGGCGATCCCGGCCCAGACGCGTTATCAATTCATGCTCGATAATGCCGAATACTTTGTGCGCACCTTCATTCGCGGCCCGGTGTGTCGCGGCCAGATCGCCACCGACGTGATCCGCGATAATTTCTGGGCAATGTTCGAGGCGCCTGAGCACGACCTCTACATCATCGATCCGAAGTATCGCGGCCAAGCGACGCCGTTGCTGGCGATGCCGGGGCAGAACGACGATGTCGGCAGTGTCCTGAGCCTGTGGCATGACTACCGCAACAAGCGTAATGAGTACGAGGCGCTGCGCCGTGACAGTTACGCCGATGCGCCGGCGCCGAGCTGGTCGACCTTGTGGGCCGGTAACGATAACGCCTTGCTGACGATCTTCCGGCATTTCGACAGTGCTTCGGTGAACAAAGGCCTGATCGGTGACGTGCCGCAAACGATGTGGCTGTTCGACTTTCCGCTGCTGGAGCGCACGTATTACCAGTTGGCGGTCAACTACGACGTATTCGGCAATGTCTCCCACCAGGCGCAAACCCGGCTGTACTTCGACCTGATCCGCAACGGTGCCGAGCAAAACTTCCTGCGCCTGATGCCGGCCAATTCGCGGGACGATTACCTCGACGACTGGTACCAGAGCGGCGGCAAATTCAAGATGTGGCTGGACTATGAGGCTATCAACAACGACAAAGAGACAGCGCTGGTACTGGACGAAAAAGACCCGAAACGCGATTTCGCCATGCAGTTGCTGGCCCGTTACGGCGACCTCAACGCCAAGCCTGATCCGATCAACCGCTGTGATGGCGCTTATTGCTCGCGGCCGAACATCGACCCGGCCTTGCAGAGCGCCGAGCAGGCCTTGAGTCGCCTGACTTCGCGTCCAGCGGCCGGGCTGAAGGTTATCGATCAGTTGCCGGAAGCGACCCTGCTGCGCATCGAAACACAAAGCGGCAAGCGCGAGGTCTACAGCCTGCTGCGCAATCGCGCACACAGTAACGTCGCGTTCCTGCTTGGTGAATCCCTGCGGTATCAGCCAGGGCTCGACACATTGACTATTTATCCGGGCGTGCTCAGCAGCTATCCGAACTTCATGTTCAACATTCCGGCCGAGCAATTGCCTGAGTTCGTGGACGAGATGGAAAACGCCAGGGACGCCAATCGGTTTGAAAAAATCGTCGAGCGCTGGGGGATTCGTCGCAGCCATCCGCAGTTCTGGTTCTACTTCCATGACCTGAGTCGGTACGTCCATGAGACCGAACCGGTGGAAGAAGGCGTGCTGGACATGAACCGGTACGAGAATCTTTGATCGACCTTTGATTCGCGGCTGCTGTCCCAATCCAGAGGCACCACCGAACCCCTGTGGGAGCGAGCTTGCTCGCGATAGCTATCTGACAGTCGACATATCAGGTGACTGTCAGGCCCCCATCGCGAGCAAGCTCGCTCCCACAGGGGTTCGGTGGTTTGTGGAATGCGATCGGGAGGGTGGTCGATGTTGATTTCAATACAGGCACTGCGCGCGCTCGCGGCCTGGGCGGTGGTCTGCCACCATTTCATGCAGATTTTCTTCGACTTCCGGGCCCATGGGCCGATCGGTCAGATGTTCATCGATAAGGGCGCGGTGGGTGTCGACATATTCTTCGTCATCAGTGGTCT
Organism: Pseudomonas sp. UYIF39; assembly: GCF_029963765.1. Taxonomy (GTDB): domain Bacteria; phylum Pseudomonadota; class Gammaproteobacteria; order Pseudomonadales; family Pseudomonadaceae; genus Aquipseudomonas. Next base: position 71,472 of record NZ_JALBYU010000006.1, on the reverse strand, counting down.
GGTGATTTTCCTGTCCACCGAGGGCAAATCACTGCCGCCGGGGCGCTTTCTGATGTATCGCTTGTTCCGCATCGTTCCGGCGTATTGGCTGTATACGGTGCTGATGGCGCTGCTGGTGGTGTTCGCTCAGCCCGTGTTGCCGGATCAGACAGTCGACTGGTCGCATTTCCTGCTGTCGCTGTTGTTCATTCCTACTGAAAACCCCGGTGGCTACGGGATTTATCCGACGCTCAACGTCGGCTGGACCCTCAACTACGAAATGCTCTTCTACGTGCTGTTTGCCTGGGCGCTGCTGTTCCGCTTGCAGGTTCGGCTGCTGATCGTCGCCGCGCTACTGTTTGCCGTGTGTCAGGCCTGGACCGGCTACGGCTGGATCAGCGAGTTCTACCGCTCGGACATTGTTTATGAATTCTTGCTGGGGATTGCCATCGGCATGATTTACCGTCGCGGCTGGATCAGGCCCGGGTTCTGGCTGCCGTTGCTGGGCATTGGCGGCGCGTTGCTGGCGATTTATCACCTGGCGCCGCAGCCACGGTTGCTGGCCTGGGGCCTGCCGAGCGCGGTGCTGGTGATGGCTTGCATAGCGCTGGAGCGCTATTTCGAGCGCAGCCGGGTGCTCAAACTGCTGGGCGATTGCTCCTACTCGGTGTACCTGATGCACGTGTTGGTGCTGTCTGCGGGTGGTTTTGTCGCACAGCGTTATGGCATCAATCCCTACGTGATGTTCGCCGTTTGCGCCGCGACAATCGGCGTGGCGTCCTGGCTCAGCTATGAATGGGTGGAAAAACGCAGCTATCGGTGGCTTAAAGAGTGGATCGACGGGGAATCGATGGGTGAGCCGGCCCCGGCTCTTTCCCGACAAAAATACTAGGACTTTGTACGGCGCGATGATTGGCGTAAACTGCGCCCAAGCCTGCGAGGAGTTTCCATGACCGCTATTACCATTACCGACGCCGCCCACGATTATCTGGCTGATCTGCTCTCCAAGCAGAACACCCCAGGCATCGGCATCCGCGTCTTTATCACCCAGCCTGGCACCCAGTACGCCGAAACCTGCATTGCTTATTGCAAGCCGGGCGAAGAAAAACCTGAAGACACGGCGCTGGGGCTCAAAAGCTTCACCGCTTACATCGACTCGTTCAGCGAAGCTTTCCTGGACGATGCGGTAGTCGATTACGCCACCGACCGTATGGGCGGCCAGCTCACCATCAAGGCGCCAAACGCCAAAGTACCGATGGTCAATGCCGACAGCCCGATCAACGAGCGTATCAACTATTACCTGCAAACCGAGATCAACCCGGGGCTGGCCAGCCACGGCGGTCAGGTCAGCCTGATCGATGTGGTCGAAGACGGCATCGCCGTGCTGAAGTTCGGCGGCGGTTGCCAGGGCTGCGGCCAGGCAGACGTCACCCTTCGCGAAGGCATCGAGCGCACCTTGCTCGAGCGCATTCCCGAGCTCAAGGGTGTTCGTGACGTCACCGACCACACGCAGAAAGAAAACGCCTACTACTAAGTAAGGTGTTCGCTGCAGACATAAAAAAACGGCGCCCCGTGAGCGCCGTTTTTTTATGGGTGATAGATAACCTGTGAGTGAAGGGGTTTACCTGTGGCGAGGGGATTTATCCCCGTTCGGCGGCGAAGCCGTCGTTAAACCTGCTTGCTGGGTATGCCTGAAAGAATGCAGAGGGTCCGCTTCGCGGCCCAACGGGGATAAATCCCCTCGCCACAGGGTTGTGCCTGGCTTAGGGCCGGAAGAGATGCGCATGCCCCGCGCGATACAGCGATGATTCACTGAAGTGATCACTGCCCAAAACCCGACCCACCAAAATCAACGCCGTGCGCCGAAACCCCTTGGCTTCAACCTTCGCGGCAATGTCTTCAAGCGTCCCCACCACCCAATCCTGATCCGGCCAGGTCGCCCGGTGAATTACCGCGATCGGGCAATCCGCGCCGTAATGCGGCAGCAATTCGTCCAGGATCTTCTTCAGATGATTGACCCCCAGATGAATCGCCATGGTCGCCCCGTGCTGCGCCAGGCTGCCAAGCTCTTCGCCGGCAGGCATCGCGGTCTTGTCGGCGTAGCGGGTCAGGATCACGCTTTGCGACACGTCGGGTAACGTCAGTTCCGCGCCCAGCAGTGCCGCGCAGGCCGCCGTGGCCGTGACGCCGGGAATGATTTCAAACGGGATGTCGAGTTCGCGCAGGTAGCGGATCTGCTCGCCAATCGCACCGTAAAGACTCGGATCGCCAGAGTGCACCCGGGCTACATCCTGGCCATTGGCATGGGCGGATTTGATCAGTTCGACGATCTGTTCCAGGTGCAGTTCGGCGCTGTTGACCACCTGTTCGGCGCGATGGCCTTCCAGCACGGCGGCGGGCACCAGGGAGCCGGCATAGATGATCACCGGGCAGCTGCGAATCAGCCGTTGGCCTTTGACGGTGATCAGTTCCGGGTCGCCGGGACCTGCGCCAATGAAGTAGACGGTCATCGTCGGTTCCTGTGAGAAAAAGGGGCTGGGCAAGGCTTCAGATGAAGATTGCTCATGATCGATGGCAGGGATTATCGAGGATTTTATGCCGCGCCGGCCAACGCCAAGGTGGCCTGGGCATATTTTTGTCGTGAAATCAGCAATTTTGCCGGTGCCTGGGCCAGGTGTTCGGCCAGGGCCAGGGCGGCACTTTCCGCTACGCCGTAGCAGCCGGTGCGTTCGAACGCGATGTCCGAGCGGTGGCTGAGTTGCGGTTGATAGCCGGCCAGTTGTTCGCTGCTGAAATACATCAGTGGCAACGCTAATTGCTCGGCCAGTTCGATCAAGCCAGGTTCTTCGCGCTTCAGGTCAATGCTGGCCAGGCCCTTGATCTGGTGAAGTTCGATTTTATGAGCCTGTAACGCCTGATCGAGCAACGCCCGCAGCGTGCTGACGGGGCAGCCGCGCTGGCAGCCCAGGCCGACCACTAAAGTCGGCGCTGTGCTGATCTCAGTCATGCGTGGTATTGACCATCGATTTTGCGGCGGAACAACCAGGCACTGATCAGGCCCAGGGCCAGCCAGAATGCCACGTTGGTCAGCTGCGAAGCGATTTTGAACTGAGCTTCCAGGGCTTCTGGAGCCAGCATCGAGTGGACTTCCGGTTGTGGTGCGCCGACCACATGAGGAACAGCCAGAATGGCCACGCCGAGCACTTTCATCAGCCAGTGACGGCTGAACACGATCAATGCGATGCCGACCGCGGTGGAGGCCGCCGTGCCGATCCACCAGATCTGCCGTTGCGCCAAATCAGCTGCGGCAGTGCCCGGCAGCTCAGGCGGCAGACCGAGGGTCGGTGCCAGCACGAACGTGGCGTAACCGGCCAGGCCCCAAAGCAGGCCTTGGGAGGTTTTGGTCGGAGCGCGCAAGGTGTAGAGACCGGCGAGCATCAGAGCGAAACCGACAGCGACCACCAGGTTGCCACCTGTGGTGGACAGCACACGCTGCCAGCCGTCTTCCGGTTCCCAGGCTTCGGCATCGTGGGTATGTGCGGCGACCGCGCCTGCGGCGTGTTCGTGAATTGCAACAGCGGCGGGCTCGGATTTTTCGTAAGTCTCGGCCTGCAGAATCAGCGGAGCCACCCAGAAGCTTTGCAGCAGGGTCAGCAGTAACGCGGCCAGCAGCCCGGTGAACCCTGCGGTTTGCGCAATACGCTTGATCATATCGGCAGATCTCAATGGCACGGGAATGCAGAGCTGTGGCGGGTATCGTGCGCGGCGTTGTGCACCGCTTCGATGTGCGAGAAACCGGCGAAATACACAAGGCTAGCACCCAGGATCGACGCGCACACGGCGGCGGTCAGGCGTTGAGTCAGGGTATTGGTGGTGCTGGCGGTGCTCTTATTGGTGTTGCTGGCGGTGCTGCTGATGATCGACATGGCGCTTCCCTCTGGTCTGTCAGCGGGTGAATAGAGCGCATGGAAGACCCCGGCGAGTCGCGCACGCAGAGGTTCAAACAGCGCCCGCCCACCGCGGGTTTGTTATTGAGTGATCGTAATGGTCACTTTGTTTTGCGGGCCGGTCTCCGGGCTCACGAGGGACGCTGGCTTTCGCCTTGACCTGCAAGCATCACCTTCCCATGCCGAACTGCTGGCACAGTGGATCTGACGCTTCGCTCGCTTACCGTTGCGGGGGCAGCACCGGACTGACATGACTTTAGAGTAAAGCACATGATTCACCGGTTTCCCGTTTCACCCTGTGAAGGGCACCCGTAACAAGGCGTGTAGGAGAGCATGGGCGGGGGCTGGGCGTCAATTGGCAAGGGTTCTCATCTCGATACCCAGGTGGATACCTGTGGTAAGGGGATTATCTGTGGCGAGGGGATTTATCCCCGTTCGGCGGCGAAGCCGTCGCAAGATCTGTTTACGGGGTATGCCTGAAGAATGTAGGGGGCCGCTTCGCAGCCCAACGGGGATAAATCCCCTCGCCACATGGATCGCAATCAACCCTATGGACATTGACCCGCCCCCACACGATGCGTAGCCTTGCGCTTTCGAGGTTCTTCGGCGTCTGCCGAAGCTAAGAAGGGAACGCGGTCGATGCCGCGGCTGCCCCCGCAACTGTGAACGGTGATGTTCGCTGCCACGCCACTGCAAACCCTGTGCAACGGGTTCGCGGGAAGGCGCAGCGAATGCCAGGCCCACAAGCCCGGCACACCGTCAGCCAGGAGACCTGCCTCGACACAGATTCTCACTACAACCGGGCGGGGTGATCCGGTGGCGAACTCTTCCGCGCGCATCCGTCGCAGCGATTGTCGTCCCGTATGCCCGCCACCTTGCCAAAGGGCATCCGATGAAAACACTGGCCAAACTCCCCGTCACCATCGTTACCGGCTTCCTCGGCTCGGGTAAAACCACGTTGCTGCGGCACATGCTCGACAACGCTCAGGGCCGTCGCATTGCGGTGATCGTCAACGAGTTCGGCGAACTGGGCATCGACGGCGAAATCCTCAAGCAGTGCTCCATCGGCTGCACTGAAGAAGAAGCCAACGGCCGCGTTTACGAGCTGGCCAACGGCTGCCTGTGCTGCACCGTTCAAGAAGAATTCTTCCCGGTGATGCGCGAATTGGTCGCCCGTCGCGGCGACCTCGACCACATCCTCATCGAAACCTCGGGCCTGGCCCTGCCAAAACCGCTGGTACAAGCCTTCCAGTGGCCGGAAATCCGCAGCGCCTGCACCGTTGATGCGGTGATCACCGTGGTCGACAGCCCAGCGGTTGCCGCCGGCACCTTCGCGGCTTTCCCGGACCAGGTCGATGCCCAGCGCAAACTCGACCCGAACCTGGACCACGAATCGCCGCTGCACGAACTGTTCGCCGACCAACTGGCCAGCGCCGACCTGGTGATCCTCAACAAGGCCGACCTGATCAGCCCTGAAGACCTGGCCCGTGTACGCCTGGAAGTCGCTGAAGAACTGCCGCCCGCGGTGAAAGTCATCGAAGCCAGCAGCGGTCGTCTGCCACTGGACGTGTTGATCGGCCTCGGCGCCGGTTCTGAAGAACACATCGACAGCCGTCACAGCCATCACGATCACCACCATGAAGGTGAAGACGATCACGACCACGATGCCTTCGACTCCATCTCCATCGAGCTGCCGCAAGCCGACGAAAGCCTGCTGCTGGACGCGTTGACTCAACTGGTGGTCCAGCACGGCATCCTGCGCGTCAAAGGCTTCGCGGCGATTCCGAACAAGCCGATGCGCTTGCTGATTCAGGGCGTGGGCACACGTTTTGACAAGCACTTCGACCGTCAGTGGGGCGCCGACGAAGCGCGCACCACGCGCCTGGTATTGATCGGTCAGGAGCTGGACGCCACGCTGCTTGAAGCGCAATTGCGCGCTGCCCTCAGCGTTTAAGCCATGCACCTGCTCAGGACCCAGCCCGGCGGTTTCGTGTCGGATGACAACATTGCCGACCTTGGACAAACCCCCGCCGAGCTGGTGATCCTGTGCAGCGGCGACTCCAGCCTGGCGCTGCTCGCCGAAGCGGCGCAGCAGTTGCCCGACGATTACCCCAGCGTGCGTCTGGCCAATCCGATGCAGGTGCAGAATCACGCCTCGGTCGACCTGTATGTCGACGAAGTGCTGCGCCATGCCAAGGTGATTCTGATCTCGCTGCACGGTGGCATCGCCTATTGGCGTTACGGCGTCGAGCGTCTGGTGGAATTGTCACAGCGCGGCGTGCAACTGATTCTGGTGCCGGGCGATGATCGCCCGGACCCGGAACTCAGCGATCTAAGCACGGTGGGCGCGCAAGACCGCGACCGGCTCTGGCAGTTTCTGCGTCAGGGCGGCATGAGCAATGCCCTGGATTTTTTCCGCTGCCTTGCCAATCGTTGGCTGGATCGCGACTACGTCTGGGCCGAGCCGCAAACCCTGCCGCGCACAGCGATCTACCACCCGCAAAAAAGCCCCGCTGAACTGAAGGATTGGCAAGCCGACTGGCAGGCCGGTCAACCGGTTGCGGCAGTGCTGTTCTACCGCTCGCATTTACAGGCGGCGAACACAGGTTTCATCGATGTGTTCTGCCAGCGTTTGCAGGCGGCAGGGTTGAACCCGTTGCCGATTGCCGTGGCCAGTTTGAAAGAGCCCGGCTGCCTGACGGTGGTCGAGGACTGGCTGGATGAAGTCGAGGCCGGCGTAATTCTCAACACCACCGGTTTCGCGCAATCGAGCCCCGAAGCGCCGCACTTGCGACCGTTTCGCCGCAACATTCCCGTGATCCAGGCGATCTGCGCCCAGGACAACGAACCGGGTTGGCGCGCCAGCGAACAAGGCCTCGGTCCGCGTGATCTGGCGATGCACATCGCGCTGCCGGAACTGGATGGGCGGATCATCAGCCGACCGATCAGCTTCAAGGACCTGGCCTGGCGCAGCGAGCGCAGTCAATCCGATGTGGTCTGCTATCGGCCACAACCGGAGCGCATGGATTTTGTCGCTGAACTGGCGCGGCGCTGGATTGATCTGGCGCGTGTCCCGAACAGTGAAAAACGCATTGCCCTGATCCTCGCCAACTACCCGACCCGCGACGGTCGCATCGGCAATGGTGTCGGCCTCGACACTCCGGCCGCGGCGCTGAACATCCTGCGTGCGCTGCATAAAGAAGGTTATCCGCTACCCGCCGAATTGCCCGACACTGGCACCGCGTTGATCCAGCAATTACTCGGCGGCGTCAGCAACGACCTCGACACCCTCGACCAGCGTCCGTGTCATCAAAGCCTGTCGATGGACGACTACAACCTGATGTTCAACGCCTTGCCCGAGGCCAACCGCCAGGCGGTGCTGGAGCGTTGGGGCTCGCCGCAAAGCGATCCAATGTGCCGTGACGGACGAATGATGATCGCCGGGCTGCGCTTTGCCCTGACCTTCGTCGGCATTCAACCGGCGCGGGGTTATCAGGTGGACCCGAGCGCGGTGTATCACGACCCCGACCTGGTGCCGCCTCACGGCTATCTGGCGTTCTATTTCTGGTTGCGCAACACCTACGGCGCCCACGGTGTGATCCACGTTGGCAAGCACGGCAACCTCGAATGGTTGCCGGGCAAAGGCGTCGGGCTGTCGGAGCATTGCTGGCCGGATGCGCTGCTCGGGCCGTTGCCGAACATCTATCCGTTTATCGTCAACGATCCGGGCGAGGGCGCCCAGGCCAAGCGCCGTACGCAGGCGGTGATCATCGATCACCTGATGCCGCCGCTGACCCGCGCTGAAACGTACGGCCCGTTGCGCAACCTCGAATTGCTCGCCGACGAGTATTACGAAGCGCAATTGCTAGATCCGCGCCGAGCCCGGGAATTGCAGCGCGACATCCTGCAACTGGTGCGCGAGACGCACATCGACCGCGAACTGCAACTGGACGAAAAACTCGACAGTGATGCCGATGCGGCGATCTGGTTGCCACGTCTGGACACGTACTTGTGCGACTTGAAAGAGTCACAGATCCGCGACGGCTTGCACATCTTTGGCGAATCACCGACCGGGCGTTTGCGCATCGACACCTTGCTGGCGTTGTTGCGTATTCCGCGTGGCGATGGGCGCGGTGCCCAATCGAGTCTGCTGCGGGCCTTGGCCAAGGCGTTCACGTTGGGCTTCGATCCGCTGGATTGTGCGCTCGCCGACCCTTGGGTCGGGCCGCGTCCGATCGAACTGCAATCCCTCACCGATGAAGTCTGGCGCACAGCAGGTGACACCCGCGAACGTCTGGAACTGTTTGCAGCTCAACTGATAGAGCAAGCCTTGATCACCGAGGTTGAGCAACTGAACGCGCCAGGCTGGTCAGAGGTGAAAGCCATCATCGACAGCCTGCGCGAAGTCGTCGCGCCACGGCTGGACGCCTGCGGCCCGGCGGAAATGCGCGGTCTGCTTGACGCCCTAAGTGGTCGCTTCGTGCCGGCCGGCCCCAGCGGTGCACCGAGTCGCGGTCGGCTCGACGTGCTGCCGACCGGTCGCAATTTCTACTCGGTGGACGTGCGTAACCTGCCGACCACCACCGCGTGGCGTATCGGTTTCCAGTCGGCCACCCTGATTCTTGAACGACACCTGCAAGACCACGGCGATCACCTGCGTCAGCTCGGCCTGTCGGTGTGGGGCACCGCGACCATGCGCACCGGTGGCGACGACATCGCCCAGGCCATGGCGCTGATGGGCGTGCGCCCGGTTTGGGCCACGGGCAGTCAGCGGGTCGACGACTTCGAGATTCTGCCGCTGAGTCTGCTGGACCGTCCGCGCGTGGACGTGACGTTGCGCGTCTCTGGATTCTTCCGCGATGCCTTTGCCAACCTGATCCGCCTGTTCGACGCTGCCGTGCAAGCGGTCGCCGCCCTCGACGAGCCGGACGACCTCAACCCCTTGGCCGCCAAGGTGCGTGCCGAGCGCGAAGCATTGATGCAATCGGGGCTGGATGAAGACGCAGCCAGGCGTCAGGCCGGTTGGCGCATCTTTGGCGCCAAACCCGGTGCTTACGGCGCGGGCGTGCAGGGCGCCATCGATGGTCGTCTGTGGCAAAGCCGCGACGACCTAGCCGAGGTTTATCTGAACTGGGGCGGCTACGCTTACGGCGGTTCTGACGAAGGCACCGCAGCGCGAGCGCAGTTCGCCCAGCGCCTGAGCCAGGTTCAGGCTGTGCTGCAAAACCAGGACAATCGTGAGCACGACTTGCTCGATTCCAACGACTATTACCAGTTCCAGGGCGGCATGCTCGCGGCGGTGGAAAGCCTCAGCGGTGAAGCCGCGGCCAGTTACCATGGCGATCACAGTCAGCCGGATCTGCCGAAGATCCGCACGTTGAAGGAAGAGCTGAACCGGGTGATTCGCTCGCGGGCAGCCAATCCGAAGTGGATCGACGGCGTGAAGCGCCACGGTTATAAAGGCGCGTTTGAACTGGCGGCGACGGTCGATAACTTGTTTGCCTTCGACGCTACAACGCAGCTGATCGACGATCACCAGTATGCGTTGCTGGCGGATGCGTATTTGCTGGATCCGGCAACCCGGGATTTTGTTCGCGAACATAATCCGCATGCATTGCGCGACATGACCGAGCGGATGCTGGAGGCGCAGCAGCGAGGAATGTGGAAGGAGCCGGGCGAGTATCGCGAGGCGCTGGAGAATTTGTTGCTGGATATAGAAGAAGATGGCTGACTCTGCGGCACCGCTCCCACAGGTACAAGGTGTGCCTGCTACCGACCATGACCGAGTATTAAAGATGACCGACACCCCGCATTTCCCTCTCTCCGCCGTGGTCGGCGCCGACGATCTGAAACTCGCCCTGTACTTGACCGCCATCGACCCGAAAATCGGCGGCGTACTCATCGAAGGCCCCCGCGGGATGGCCAAATCGACCCTGGCTCGTGGCTTGGCCGATCTGCTCGCCAGCGGCCAGTTCGTAACGTTGCCGCTCGGCGCCACCGAAGAACGGCTGGTGGGCACCCTCGACCTGGACGCAGCCTTGAGCGAGGGTCGCGCGCAGTTTTCCCCCGGTGTACTGGCCAAGGCTGACGGCGGCGTGCTCTACGTTGATGAGGTCAATTTATTGCCCGATCACCTGGTGGACCTGCTGCTGGATGTGGCCGCCAGTGGCACCAACCTGATCGAGCGCGACGGCATTTCCCATCGGCATTCGGCGAAGTTCGTGCTGATCGGCACCATGAACCCGGAAGAGGGTGAACTGCGTCCGCAACTGCTCGACCGCTTTGGCTTGAACGTCGCCCTCAGTGGCCACACAGCGCCGACCGAGCGCGGTCAGATCATCCGGCGACGGCTGGATTTCGACAGCGATCCCCAGCGCTTCTGCGCCGAATGGGAAAGCCAACAACAGTCGCTGCGCGAACGTTGCCAGAAAGCGCGCAGCGTGCTGGCAAGCATCCCGCTCGACGATCATGCGCTGGCGCAGATTACCGAGCGCTGCTTTGCCGCCGGTGTCGACGGCTTGCGGGCCGACCTGGTCTGGTTGCGCGCGGCGCGTGCCCACGCAGCATGGCGCGGGGCGAGCGCCATCGCCGAGGAAGACATCGACGCGGTCGCCGAGTTTGCCTTGCGCCATCGCCGCCGCGAGCCATCGCCACCGGCGCCGCAACAAAGTCAGCCACCTTCTACCCAACAATCCAACCCGAGCGAAGGCCAGGGCCAATGGGGGGAAATGCCCGCCCAGGCGTTACCGGTCGGAGCACGCCGTGACGTGCCGAGCTGGCCAAAAAAGCCCTAGGCATTCGCCCTCGATCTGACGCGGGGGCGAATGCCAGACCCCGTGCCGGGCGGCTGGACAATGGCAAGCAGGGTAAACGTCACGCGGCGCGCAGCGGCTCGATCAACTGGCCGGGCACCTTGCTGAACGGCCGCCCGCGTCAACGCGCCGATGTCTTGTTTCACCTGCGCACCCGTTCACCCCACGAACTGTGGCTGGTGATCGTCGACGCCTCGGCCTCGACTCGTCGCCAACAGGCGTTGAGCGATGCCAAGGGCTTGCTGGCGCAACTGTTCGACGATGCCTATCGCCAGCGTGCGCGCCTGGCATTGCTGACTGCCAGTGGTCATGTGCCGAAGTGGCACGTGCAAGGGTTGAAAGCCTCCGCGGGTTTGCGCAACTGGCTTGATGGGCTGGGAGCCGGCGGTGGTACGCCATTGCTGGCGGCGCTGGGTGAGGCAGGGCGCTGGCTGGCGGCTCGGCAGAAGCGTTTTCCGGCGGAACAGCAGCGCTTGTTGCTGGTCACCGATGGACGGTTGAAGGACTGGTCGATGTTGCCGGCGCTTGATTGTCCGGGGCTGCTGATCGACATCGAACGGGGGCCGATTCGGCTTGGGCGGGCTAAGGTAATGGCTACCGAGTTGCAGGCCGAATATCGACATATCGATGATATGGAGTGAGCCGAAAAGATCACAGGAGTGAGTCATGCGCGTTCTAGCCGTCAATAATCAGGACGATTTCCGCGTCAAGGCCTACGCGGGCACCAATGGCGTGCTGTTGGCCATGGACCTGGCCGAACCCCGCCGCAAAGGCCTGTTGGGTTTCGCCATCGAAAAACAGCAAGGCCCCAAGCCCTGGCTGTTCCTGTTCAACAGCCTGACCTTCCCCGGCAAGGTGCATACCTTCCCCCAGTTTCACGCCACCCCCAGCGATATCGCGCCGTTGCAGAAATTTCGCTGGGCCGATTACGCGGTCAATCCGGGGATGACGATCCATTACCGAATCCACTTGGCCTACGGCAGCGTTGATGCGCCGCAACTGGGTGAATTCCTTGAAGTGACGGTCACCTCCGACAATGGTCAGCCGAATAACCAAAGCGTGATCTTCAATCGCGCAGTGGCCGCCAGCCAGGCGTTCCAGCGCAAGTTTCCCGAACTTGACGCGCTGATCAGCGCCAACAAGAACCTGCCCATCGAAGCTTGGCCGGATGTCCCACGGCAATGGCTGGAAAACGGTTTGCTCGGGCGTTTGCTGGGGTTTATCGAGCGTGCGGTGGATGACCAGTGGGCGCTGGACATTGCCATCTACGAGTATGAATTGCAGGCCATTGTCGATGCCGTGAATGCGGCGTTCGAACGAGGGGTAAACATTCGCGTGCTGTATCACGCCCAGCCGGGCGATGAAGACACCACCATGAACGAGGCCAGCCTGGAAAAGATTCCGGCAGAGAACAAGCGCGGGCGGGTCACGCACAATATCTTCCACAACAAATTCATGGTGCTGAGCCGGCTCGACACAGCGGGGCAGCGTCAGCCCGAAGCAGTGCTTTGCGGCAGCACCAATTTCACCCCCAACGGCGTTTACCGACAGGCCAACGTGGTGCATATGCTGGACGACACACGCGTCAGCGCCAGCTATCTGCACACCTTCGAGCAGGTCTGGGCTAACCCTGCGGATGTCGGCGCCACCCGAAACTGGCTCACGCAAAACAACCCGATGGATCCGCTGCAACCGTTGTTCGCCGGGTTCTCACCGCGCTCGGGCGAAGGGGATCTGGATGAGTTTGTCGAGATCATCAACGCCGCGAAAAAGGACGTGCTGTTCGTCACCGCGTTCGCCTTGCCCGACGATATCCTGAAAGGTTTGCTCGGCCAGCCCCACGACGACATTTTGCGTTACGGCCTGCAAAACACCGCCAGCCGCATCACCGGTTTCCACGCCGACCGCACCGCCGAATTCGCCGCCACCGCGCTGCTTAACACCGGGCTGGAAGGCTGGCTCAAAGAAAACATGAAAGGCCAGAAGGGCAACCTGCTGGTGCACACCAAAGCCGTGGTGACGGACTTCACCAGCGATGCGCCGACGATCATCAGCGGCAGCCATAACCTCAGTGCCGCGGCCAGCAATGGCAATGACGAAAACTACCTGATCATTCGCGGTGATACCGATCTGGCAGACCGTTATGGCCTGGAACTGCTGCGGTTCTACGAGCATTACCGCTTTCGCTACTTCGCCAGGAAACTCGCGCTCAAGCAGGTCCAGCCGTTGGCGGCGGATGACAACTGGACCGATGACTATTACCTCGACGGGGATTTGCGTCAGCTCTCCAGATTGCGTTTTTCCGGTCGGTAAACACGCTTGCGGGGCAAACGCCGCCCCTTTGTGGGAGCGAGCTTGCTCGCGATAGCGGTGTGTCAGCCGACATCAATATTGACTGGTCGGGGGCTATCGTCGGAACGCCGCCCGGAGCAAGCTCGCGCCCACATTGGATTACTTCAGTGTCATCGCCTGCCGGTACTGACGAGTACGCCGGGCGATGTACACGCGGTCGATAATCAACGCCCATAACGCCGAAACATCGGGACGAGTCTTGCTCCCACGGCTCAGGCAATTGAGCTGGAACTTTACGACGGCCATACTCGCCAGTGCGGCCAGGGGTTTGCGTTTCCAGTGAATCGGCGGCAGTTGCGGATGACTGTTCTGACATTCAGTCGCGGCCCGAGGGCATGGGCTGCGAAGCGAATGCCCAGCGGGTATTGGCGTCGTTCAAGCCTTAGCGCCGAGGGCTGCAATCGAGGGGGCGGGGATCGGATTGCGCATCAGCGTGCCTACCACCAGCGCACCTAATAATGCCAACAACCCCGCGACCCACAGCAACAGACTGAAACCACCGACGAAGGCTTGCCGGGCCAACGGTTCGACCATCGGGCGAGCGGCTTCGGGCAACAGGCTCATCGCCGCCGACATGTCACCGGCCACCACCCGCGAGGCGATGCTTTGGGTTTGACCGAGCCATTGCGCGCCTTGGTCCGACAGGCTGGTGCGCAACAACAGTTCGGTATGACTGGACAGCAACGCGCCGAACACGCCGATGGCCAGCACGATGGCGCTGAAGCGCATAGTGGTGCTCATGCCTGAAGCCATGCCAGTGCGCTCCCGTGGCACGCAGGCCATGATGTTCTTTTGCGTATCGCCGTTGAGCAGCCCGGCACCGGCGCCGGTCACGGCAATCGCCAGGGCGAAAGGCAGGTAACCGCCGCTGCTGACCGCCCAGGCGCTGAGCAGATTGCCGCTGCCGACCAGGGTCAAACCGGCGGCCATCAATGTGGCGGGGGCAAACCGACTCGCCAGACGCACGCCGATGCGCGGGCAAATCAGCATGGTCATGGCAAACGGCAACATCCCCAGACCTGAAGCGATGGCCGAGAAGCCCAGGCCGTTTTGCAGGTAGAACGGCAGCAGGGTCATCATCACCTGGGCGCAACCGGCGTAGGCAAACATGCCCAATAGCGCGCCGATGAAACGCGGATGCTTGAACAGTTGCAGGTCAACCATCGGCCGCCGCTGCATCCGTTCAATCACCACGAACGACCCCAGCAACAAGGCGCCGCCGATCAGCCGGGCGTAGGTCAGCGGGTTGCTCCAGCCAATCCGGTTCGCCTCGATCAGGCCCCAGATCAGGCACAGCAAACTCGCACTGAACGCCAGGCTGCCCCAGGGATCGAGGCGTGCAGACTGAGTGTCGCGGGACTCCGGCACGGCGCGCCAGACCATCACCATCAGGAACAGTCCGACGGGCAGGTTAAGGTAGAAAATCCAGCGCCAGCCCATGTACTCGGTGATCAGCCCGCCGACCGTCGGCGCGGCAGTCATCGCCACCCCCATGCACGCGCCCCAGAACGCCCAGGCCTTGGCTCGTTCCACTTCATCGTGAAAGGTGTGGCCGATGGAGGCGAGGGCCGAGGTCAGCAGCAAGGCCGCGCCGACACCCTTGATCGCCCGGGCGATGTCGAGGAACAGCGCGTTGGGCGCGGCACCGCAACCGATGGACGCGAGGATGAAAACGGCCAGCCCGCAGAGCAGGGTTTTCTGCCGGCCGAAGCGGTCGGCGATGCTGCCAGCCGGTAACAAAAGGGCCGCGAAGGCCAGCATGTAGGCACTGACTACCCATTCGATGTCGGCAAAGTTAGCGCCCAGGTCGCGGGCGATCGTGGGCAGCGTCACGGCGACGATGTTGGTGTCGAGGACGATCAGCGAGCAAACGCCTGAGGCTGTGAGTAATGTCAGGCGCGGGCTCACCTTGGGTTTGACGTGCATGGCAACGTTTCTCTACTGTGAAAGTCAGTGCAGCTTATCGTCTGTTGGCGCTTCCCTTGTTAGGCGTGCCTTGTCACTTCATTACCTTTGAGCTAACGCACCCATGGACATACGGCATTTCCGCTATTTTCTGGCCGTTGCCCGGCAAGGCAACTTCACCCGCGCTGCCGAACAACTCGGTATCGCACCGCCGACCTTGACTCGACAGATCCAGGACATGGAGAACGAACTCGGCACGCGATTGTTCGTACGTCAGACACGTGAAGTCAGCCTGACCGAGGCCGGTGCCGCGTTGTTGATCGAGGCAGAGGCGACGGTGCGGCAATTCGAATACGCTCAGTACAACGCCCAGCGTGCCGGGCGCGGGGATATTGGCCATATCGAACTGGGTTACGTGGCTTCGGCGGTGTACTCGGGCTTGCTGCAGAAACAGGTGCAAGCCTTCAGCCGCGAGTGTCCTGACGTCAGCCTGAACGTACGGGAAAGTCCCATGGCGTCATTGCCGATGATGGTGGTCGAGGGGCGTTTCGATATTGGCTATGTCCGCTCACCCATGACCTTGCCCGAAGGCCTCGATGCCATTCGCCTGGACGCAGAAGGATTTGTGCTGGCGCTGTCGGCCGAGTCCTGGTTGTGTCGATTGCCAGAGATTGCCCCGCAACATTTGCAGAACGAGACGTTCATCCTGCCGGAGCAAATCAGCGGCACCTTGCAAGTCGCCGCCGAAGGCGGATTTGCGCCAAAATTGGGGGCGCAACCGGGTGGGTTGGTGGCGGTCATTGCGTTGGTGTCGTTGGGGCAGGGCGTTGCCGTCGTGCCAGAGTCGGTGGTCGGGCATGTGGGTTTGCCCGGCGTGTTGTACCGGGCAATCAAAGGGTGCGAAGCGAGTTCGTGGTTGTCGTTGATTTATCGGCGGTTCGAGAAGTCCGCGGCGGTAACCCGGTATATCGAACAGGTCAAAAATCGCTAAGCGCAAAAGCTTCGCGAGCAGGCTCGCTCCCACAATTGACCGAGTTACCCAAACAGACACGGTCACCTGTGGGAGTGAGCCTGCTCGCGAAAGCGATCTAACAGCAAACCCGCCGATTCAACTGCTGAGTTGCGCGACGCACAGTGCACATCCTTCGCAGGGTCTGGCGCAACCACGCCAGATCGCGAACTGGTTTACGCTTCACCGCTGCCGGTTTCACCTTGCCGATGTACCTGGCGAATTCTTCCTGCAGGGTTTGCTCAGTGCCGATTCCCTTGAGTTTCTTCAGCAGCTTCCCATCCTTGTAAAACAGCACGGTCGGGGTGCCGGTGACGTGCGGGTGGCGGGGGGATTCGGAGGTGTTCAACACATAGATGTTCGCGTGATGACGGTATCGCTCGGCAATCTGGCGAAAGACCGGTTCCGCCCAATCGCAGGCCGGGCAGTGTTCATTGCCGAAATACAGAATCACCGGGCGCCAGGTTTTCAGGGCCTTGCGGTAGACCGGGGCTAGCGCTGCAGGGGTGGTTGTCGAGCTCATTGAAATCTCCGTCTTCAATATGGGCACGTGTTGTAGCGGTGAAGGGGCTGGTAGCCAGATGGCTGGCTACCAGTTGGTCAGACTTCAACGTTGCTCGAGTCGCACATCATCAAAATACGATCCAAAAGTGTCGAACGGACCATCGTTTGCTTGCAGCTTGATCGACACTTTGTTGGTGCCGGCAGGTACAGTGAAGTTTACGAAGTGCGCGCTCCAAGGGGTGCCACCGCCGATATCGAGGCGTCGCATCTCCCATGATGGATGCAACAAAACTTGTGCTGTGCAGGCGGAGCCTCGCTCTGTTTTCATTTTCACGGAAAACCGGAACTCGCCCTCGCTGGCGATCGTCACGTCCTGAGTGATTAGGCCTGGTGCCTGCAAGACACAATAACCGTCTTCATAGCGGGCTTTCTCCGATGTATCAGTCGTCCAGTACTGGCCTTCCTGTGTGAATTCACCATTGCGCAGCAAATTGGCGGTTGAGGATTGTTGAGACATGTGAGAACTCCTGTAAGTGGTTTGTCAAAAAACCGCGACCCCGGCCAATCGCATGGGGGGAAGGTTTGCGCGGTTGTACGGATTGAGCGCTCATAACCTGCGGTCCACAACTGTCAGATCTGACAGGTCAACCCTGAAAACCGATGAACGGTCATAAACTGATAGCCTGGCGCATTAGTGCGAACGGGCAGGCATGCGCCGTGTTTTTATGGTGCGCCACGCACCTTTTGTGGCCTTGCTACTCATGGGTGTAGCCCGCGGTAGCAGCCTCGCCGCGGTCGATGGTGCGCAGTATTCAGGTCAGTTTTTTCTATCCTATTGAATTAATAGCCTTTCCGGATCCACGAAGATTTTCCGTCAATCCTGTGGCACACTTTCTGCTGTCTATTCCGTTGTTACATACCATCTTCCGGTATAGCGGAATAAACATCACTCTGGAGTGCTTGCCATGCATCGCCGACCTTCCTTGTTTAAAGCGTGTGTTTTTGTTCTCGCGGCTTCGGCTGCTGTCATGGGTGTGGCCCAGGCGGCGGACAGTAAGCTCGATAGCGTGCTGGCCCGCGGGAAACTGATTGTGGGCACGGGCAGTACCAATGCGCCGTGGCACTTCCAGGGAGCGGATGGCAAGTTGCAGGGTTTTGATATCGATATCGCGCGGATGGTGGCGAAAGGGTTGTTCAACGATCCGAGCAAAGTCGAGTTCGTGGTGCAGTCGTCCGATGCGCGGATTCCTAACCTGCTGACCGACAAGGTCGACATGAGCTGTCAGTTCATTACCGTCACCGCCAGCCGTGCCCAGCAAGTGGCATTCACACTGCCGTATTACCGCGAAGGTGTGGGCCTGCTGTTGCCGGCCAACAGCAAGTACAAGGAAATCGAAGACCTCAAAGCCGCCGGCGACAGCGTGACCGTGGCGGTGCTGCAGAACGTGTACGCCGAAGAACTGGTGCATCAGGCGTTGCCCAAGGCCAAGGTCGATCAGTACGACAGCGTGGACCTGATGTATCAGGCGGTGAACTCTGGCCGTGCCGACGCCGCGGCCACTGATCAGTCGTCGGTGAAATACCTGATGGTGCAGAACCAGGGGCGCTATCGCAGCCCGGCTTATGCCTGGAGCCCGCAAACCTACGCCTGCGCGGTCAAGCGCGGCGATCAGGACTGGCTGAACTTCGTCAACACCACATTGCATGAAGCCATGACCGGCGTTGAATTCCCGACCTACGCGGCCTCCTTCAAGCAGTGGTTCGGTGTCGATCTGCCGTCGCCAGCCATCGGTTTCCCCGTCGAATTCAAATGATCCCGTGAGAGCGGGGCGGTCATGAATCGCCCCGTTCAAGGTACCGCTGACCATGAACTATCAGTTGAATTTTGCCGCCGTGTGGCGCGATTTCGACACCTTGCTGGCGGGGCTCGGTCTGGGCCTTGAACTGGCGCTGGTGTCGATCGCCATCGGCTGCGTGATCGGCCTGATGATGGCGTTTGCTTTGCTGTCAAAGCACCGCGCTTTGCGGGTGCTGGCGTCGGTGTATGTGACGGTGATCCGTAACACGCCGATTCTGGTGTTGATTCTGTTGATCTACTTCGCCTTGCCCAGTCTGGGCATTCGTCTGGACAAGATCCCGTCGTTCATCATCACCCTGTCGCTGTATGCCGGGGCCTATCTGACCGAGGTGTTCCGCGGCGGGCTGTTGAGCATTCCCAAGGGGCAACGTGAAGCGGGGTTGGCGATTGGTTTGGGCGAGTGGCAGGTCAAGGCGTACGTCACCGTGCCGGTGATGCTGCGCAATGTGCTGCCGGCCCTGTCGAACAACTTCATTTCGCTGTTCAAGGACACTTCGCTGGCCGCGGCGATTGCCGTGCCGGAGCTGACCTATTACGCGCGCAAGATCAATGTCGAGAGCTACCGGGTGATTGAAACCTGGCTGGTGACCACAGCGCTCTATGTGGCGGCCTGTTACCTCATTGCGATGATGCTGCGTTACCTCGAGCAACGTCTGGCGATTCGCCGATAGGAGGCCACATGTACGAATCCCCCAGTTGGTTGCATGAGTTGTGGGTTGCCCGTGAAGTGTTGTGGCAAGGCTTTCTGACGAGTGTGCAGGTCTCGGCCCTGGCGATTTTGTTGGGCACGATGGTCGGCATCGTCGCGGGTCTGGTGCTGACGTACGGCAAGTTCTGGATGCGCGCGCCGTTTCGGTTTTACGTCGACCTGATTCGTGGCACGCCGGTGTTTGTGTTGGTGCTGGCCTGCTTCTATATCGCGCCGGCGCTGGGCTGGCAGATCAGTGCCTTTCAGGCCGGTGCGTTGGGGCTGACGCTGTTTTGCGGCTCCCACGTCGCCGAGATCGTGCGCGGTGCGTTGCAAGCGTTGCCCAGCGGCCAGATGGAAGCGAGCAAGGCCATTGGCCTGACGTTCTATCAATCCCTCGGTTACGTGTTGTTGCCTCAGGCGTTGCGGCAGATCTTGCCGACCTGGGTCAACTCGTCCACCGAGATCGTCAAGGCTTCGACGCTGCTGTCGGTGATCGGCGTGGCTGAGTTGCTGCTCAGCACGCAGCAGATCATCGCCAGGACTTTCATGACCCTCGAGTTTTACCTGTTCGCCGGATTTCTGTTTTTCGTCATCAACTACGCCATCGAATTACTCGGCCGGCACATTGAAAAGCGGGTGGCCTTGCCATGACTCAATCTTCGCTCTCTATCCTAAAAGAAACTCAAAACGGTCAGCCCCTGCTGGACATTCGCGGGTTGCACAAAAAGTACGGCCAGCTCGAAGTGCTCAAGGGCGTCGACCTGACCATGCAGCGCGGCAACGTCGTGACGCTGATCGGTTCCAGCGGCTCGGGCAAGACCACACTGCTGCGTTGCGTGAACATGCTCGAAGAGTTTCAGGGCGGGCAGATCATGCTCGATGGTGAGTCCATCGGTTATGACGAGGTCAACGGCAAGCGCGTGCGTCACCCGGAAAAAGTCATCGCTCGGCATCGGGCCATGACCGGCATGGCGTTCCAGCAGTTCAACCTGTTTCCGCACCTCACAGCGTTGCAGAACGTCACCCTCGGTTTGCTCAAAGTAAAAAAGCTGCACAAGGACGAAGCCGTGGCGCTGGCGGAAAAATGGCTGGAGCGGGTTGGCCTGCTGGAACGGCGCGATCACTTCCCCGGTCAGTTGTCTGGCGGTCAGCAGCAGCGCGTGGCGATTGCCAGGGCGATTGCGATGAACCCGAGCCTGATGCTGTTCGACGAAGTGACCTCGGCCCTCGACCCGGAACTGGTCGGCGAAGTGCTGACCGTGATCAAGGGCCTGGCCGATGAGGGCATGACCATGCTGCTGGTGACCCACGAGATGCGTTTTGCCTTCGAGGTATCGGACAAGATCGTTTTCATGAACCAGGGGCGGATCGAAGAGCAGGGGCCTCCCAAGGAACTTTTTGAACGCCCGCAATCACCGCGTCTGGCTGAATTTCTCAAGAACACGCGGTTTTAAACATCCATTTTCAATCAGGAGAAACACTCATGAGCATTACTCGATACGGCACCGGCAGCACTGCCGCTGGCGGTCAGCCTCGCCCTTTCGCCCGCGCCGTTGAAGCCGAGGGCTGGCTGCACGTTTCCGGGCAGGTGCCGGCGAAGGATGGCGAAATCATTACCGGTGGCATCGTCGAGCAGACCCACCAGACCATGAGGAACCTGATCGCGATTCTCGAAGAGGCCGGTTACGGTCTGGAAGATGTGGTGCGTGCTGGTGTGTGGCTGGAGGACCCAAGGGATTTCACGAGTTTCAACAAGGTATTCTCCGAATACTTCAAACCCGAGCACGCCCCGGCCCGGGCCTGTGTGCAGGCGAACATGATGGTCGATTGCAAGGTCGAGATCGACTGCATCGCGTACAAGAAAAAGGCTTGATCCGAGTCGCGAAGGCGGCCTAACGATTGCCGCTGCACTCTGGTTAAACTCCCGGCACTTTGTATGGGAACCAATGACATGACCGAAGACACCATCAAGCGCCGGGCCCGCGGTCTGGACCGGGCGTTCGATATCCTCGATTTCCTCAAGGAAGTCGGCAAGCCCCTGCGCCCGAACGAAATCGCCAGCGGCATCGGCAGCCCGAAATCCACGGTCTACGAATTGGTTGCCTCCCTGCTGGAGCGACGAATTCTGGAGGCCGTGGGCAAGGACGGTCACGTCTACCTCGGCCGTCAGCTGTACTTCCTCGGGCAGGCGCATTTGCGCCATTTCGACCTGACCCGCGAGGCCGATCACGCCTTGCAGGAGATCGTCAGCCAGACCCGCGAAACCGCGCAGATGTGCCTGCTCAACGGACGCAAATACACCGTGGCCTTGATGAAAGAGGGCGAGCGGCATTTCCGCATTTCCTCGGACATCGGCGAGAACGCGCCGATTCCCTGGACCGCTTCCGGGCGCCTGCTGCTGGCGCACTTGAGCGACCAGGAAATCGTCGACCTGATTGACCACGACGACTTCATCCTGCCCAACGGCGAACGCCTGCCGCTGGAGCAATTTCTCGGTGAAATCCGTCAGGCCGATATTGATGGCTTCTTCTCTTTCGATAGCGTCGCGGACACCTTTACTCACTGCTTTGCCGCCCCGGTGAAAGACCCGAACGGCGTGGCTATTGCGACCCTGTGCATCGTCGCCCCGCGGGCCGATGCCAAGAACAATTACAACGACTACCGCCGGGTGCTGATCGACAGCGCCAACAGCCTGGCCCGTCGCATCAACGAATAACAGCGGCTGCCTGCGGCCGCGAATGTGAGGAGTTCGACCATGTTTTCTGCCAAAAATACCGCCACCGTGGA
The DNA here is from genome assembly GCF_029963765.1 of Pseudomonas sp. UYIF39. Classification (GTDB taxonomy): domain Bacteria; phylum Pseudomonadota; class Gammaproteobacteria; order Pseudomonadales; family Pseudomonadaceae; genus Aquipseudomonas. The sequence continues at coordinate 49,628 of NZ_JALBYU010000006.1, read as the reverse complement.
AAAGGGCTTTGCCCACACAGGTGCCAATCTGGTGCGCGACGTCAGCCTGCCTGCGCTGGTGCTGCACCGCGAAGCGCTGGAACACAACATTCGCTGGATGCAGACCTTTGTCAGCAACAGCGGTGCCGAACTCGCCCCCCACGGCAAAACCAGCATGACCCCGGCGCTGTTTCGCCGCCAACTGGACGCCGGCGCCTGGGGCATCACTCTGGCCAGCGCCACGCAAACCCGTGCGGCTTACGCCCATGGCGTGCATCGGGTGCTGATGGCCAACCAATTGGTCGGTACGCCGAACATGGCGTTGATCGCCGATCTGCTGGCGGACCCGACCTTCGAATTCCATTGCATGGTCGATCACCCGGACAACGTTGCTGACCTCGGAGCGTATTTTGCCTCCCGCGGTGTGCGCTTGAACGTGATGATCGAGTACGGCGTGGTCGGCGGTCGTTGCGGTTGCCGCACGGAAGACGAAGTGGTCACGCTGGCCAAAGCCATTGCTGCACAACCGGCATTGGCGCTGACGGGGATCGAAGGTTACGAAGGGGTGATTCACGGCGATCACGCGGTGAGCGGCATCCGTGCGTTCGCAGATTCTTTGGTGCGCCTGGCCGTGCAGTTGCAGGACAGCGGCGCGTTCGCCATTGCCAAGCCGATCATCACTGCGTCGGGTTCGGCCTGGTATGACCTGATCGCTGAATCCTTCGAAGCGCAGAACGCCGGCGGGCGTTTCCTCAGCGTGCTGCGTCCCGGCAGCTACGTGGCGCACGATCACGGCATCTACAAAGAAGCGCAATGTTGCGTGCTAGACCGCCGCAGCGACCTGCACGAAGGCCTGCGCCCGGCGCTGGAAGTCTGGGCTCACGTGCAGTCGTTGCCGGAGCCGGGTTTCGCGGTGATCGCCCTGGGTAAACGCGACGTGGCCTACGATGCGGGGTTGCCGGTGCCGCTGTTGCGTTACAAGGCGGGCATGGTGCCGGCGACGGGCGATGATGTCAGCGCCTGCAAGGTGACGGCAGTGATGGACCAGCATGCGTTCATGACCGTGGCGCCGGGGGTTGAGTTGCGGGTGGGGGACATTATTTCCTTTGGTACTTCGCACCCGTGCCTCACGTTCGACAAGTGGCGTATCGGGTGTCTGGTCGATGAGCAACTGAACGTCATTGAAACCATGGAAACCTGTTTCTAAGGCTCCAGACCGAGGCGCGGCCATCGCGAGCAAGCTCGCTCCCACAGGGATTGTGTGAACACTGAATATCCCATGTGGGAGCGGGCTTGCTCGCGAAAACGGCCTCCCAGACAACACAGAAACACCAGAGACTACAAAAACAATGAACACCATCAGCACCCTCGGCCCCAACACCCCGCGCATCGCCCTGATCGGCGAATGCATGATCGAGTTGCAGCAACGCGCCGACGGCAGCCTGCAACAGAGTTTCGGCGGCGATACCTTGAACACGGCGGTCTACCTGTCCCGGGAGTTGGGCGAGGGCGGCACGGTGGATTACGTCACTGCCCTGGGCGACGACAGTTTCAGCGATGCGATGTGCCAGAGCTGGGCCGACGAAAACATCGGGCTGGGCATGGTCCAGCGTTTGCCCGGCCGATTGCCTGGCTTGTATTGCATCCAGACTGATGCTGCCGGCGAACGGCGTTTTCTCTACTGGCGCAATGAAGCGGCAGTCCGCGATTGTTTCACCACCCCCGCCGCCGCGCCGATCCTCGCGGCACTGCCGGATTACGATGTGCTGTATTTCAGTGGCATCACCCTGGCGGTGCTCGGCGTGCAAGGACGGGAGATGTTGCTGGAAACCCTGATCGAAGCCCGGCAGCGGGATGCGCGGATCGTGTTCGACAACAATTACCGGCCACGGTTGTGGGCGTCGATCGAGGACGCACGGGCGGCTTATCGCAGCGTTCTGCCCTATGTCGACCTGGCGTTGCTGACCGTTGATGACGAGCAGGCGCTTTTTCATTTTTCCGATTGCGAGGCGGTGTTTGCGGCTTACGAGCAGATTGGCACGCCTGAAGTGGTACTCAAGCGTGGCGCCGAGGCGTGTCTGATTCGGTGTGATGGAGAGTCGTTTGAAGTGCCGGCGCAGGTGGTCGAGCGGGTGGTGGACACCACGGCGGCGGGGGATTCGTTCAGTGCGGCGTATTTGGCCAGTCGCCTGAAAGGAGGCAGCCCGGTTGAGGCTGCTGAAGCGGGCCATCGCTTGGCGAGTCGGGTGATTCAGGTGCCCGGTGCGCTGATCCCCAAAGATTGAAACGCAATCCCCTGTAGGAGCTGCCGAAGGCTGCGATCTTTTGATCTTGCTCCTTTCGGGACAGCTGAAAATCAAGAGCAAAAGATCGCAGCCTTCGGCAGCTCATAGGGCCTTTAAAGCCCCTCAATCCCGGTAAAACACCTGCACCAGGTGATAGCCAAACTTGCTCTTGATCGGCCCATGCACAACCCGCAATGGTTTTTTGAAGATCACGGCATCGATAACACCGACCATCTGCCCGGGCCGCACTTCACCCAAGTCGCCGCCGCGCTTGCCGGACGGGCAGGTGGAATACTTCTTGGCCAGCACATCGAAGGCTTCGCCCTTGGCGATGCGTTGTTTGAGCTGTTCGGCTTCTTCCGAGGTTTTCACCAGAATATGGCGGGCTTGAGCTTTCATGGGCAGTACCTTGCAACGGTGGTGGCTATGTTGGTGCCAGCGGGGGGCGCGATTATGCCTCAACTCAGTCCGGTTGACCGATCATCGCGCGAATCTTGTTGGCCAACAGGTCAATGGAAAAGGGCTTGGCCACCATGTCCATGCCTTCCTCCAGGAAGCCCTGGCGCTCGGCGGCTTTTTCCGCATACCCGGTCATGAACAGCACTTTGAGTTTGGGGCGGTGCTGGCGGGCAATCTCCGCCAGTTGTCGACCGTTCATTCCTGGTAGCCCGACATCGGTGACCAGCAAATCGACCCGCAGGTCGGATTCCAGCAGGGGCAGGGCGGTCTTCGCGTCTTGGGCTTCATGGGCGTGGTAACCCAGCTCGTTGAGCAGGTCGAGCACCAGCATGCGCACCGCCGGATCGTCCTCCACCAACACCACTGTTTCACCGGCGATCGCGGCCGGCGCTTCGCTGGTGACCGGCTTCAGGATGTTTTCGGGCTCTGCGGCGTGCAGCCGCGGCAGGTACAGACGAACGCTGGTGCCCTGGCCTGGCAGGCTGAACAGGCTGACATGCCCACCCGACTGCTGGGCAAAACCATAAATCATCGACAGCCCAAGACCGGTGCCCTGGCCGATAGGTTTGGTGGTGAAGAATGGGTCGAAAGCCTTGGCCAGCACCGACGGTGTCATGCCGGTGCCGTTGTCGCTGACGGCAATCATCAGATAATCCCCGGCCTTGACCGGTTCCAGGGTGTTGATGTCACTGCTGTCGAGGTAAACGTTGGCGGTTTCAATCCGCAACTCGCCGCCATCGGGCATGGCGTCCCGGGCGTTGATCACCAGATTGAGCAGGGCGTTTTCCAGCTGGCTGACGTCGGTGCTGACCGGCCAGACGTCATCGGCCAGTTGCAGTTTGAGGTCGATGTGGTCGCCCTTGGTCCGGCTCAGCAGATCTTCCAGGGAATGGATCAGATCATTGGCGTTCAGTGGCTTGCGGTCCAGGGACTGACGTCGAGAAAACGCCAGCAGGCGATGGGTCAGGGCGGCGGCGCGATTGGCCGAGGACACTGCAGCCTCGGTGAAACGGCTAACCTCGGCGGCGCGCCCGTCGGCGATGTAGCGCTGCATCAAATCGAGGCTGCCGATGATCCCGGTGAGCATGTTGTTGAAGTCATGGGCGATGCCGCCGGTGAGCTGGCCGAGCGCTTCCATCTTCTGCGCATGGCGCAACGCCTCCTCGGCGCGCTCACGTTCGAACATCTCGTTTTGCAGTCGCTGGTTGGCTTCGGCTAATTGCTGGGTGCGGGCGGCGACCCGTTCCTCAAGGGTTTCGTTGAGGTTGCGCAGGGCTTCTTCGGTCTGTTTGCGCTCGGTTTCGTCAATCACAAAGATATAGAAACCATTGACCGCACCATCCGCGCCGTGGCGCGGCAAGTAGTTCATCAGGGCATGGCGGATGCTGCCGTCACGGTGCGGGGTGCTGATGCTGAAACAACAAGGCTTGCCGGACAGGGCCTGGGCGATGTGTTCGGCGCGCAAGGCATAGGCGTCTTCACCCAGTACTTCACGGATGGTTTTGCCAAAGAGCTCCTGAGGCGTCAGCCCGTACCAGTCGAGGTAGGCCGCATTGTTCAGGCGAAAGCGTTCCTCGCTGTCCACGTAGCTGATCAGAATCGGCATGGCGTTGATGATCAGTTGCAGCTCGGTCTGACTTTGGCGCAAGGCTTGTTCTGTGTGTTTACGTTCGGTCAGGTCCAGGGCCGCGCCGAGGAAGCGAATCGGCCGGCCATGGTGGTCCTTGTAGCAACGACCCCGGGCAAACACCCAGCGTAGCTGCCCGTCGGGTTGCAGCAGGCGATACTCTTCGGCGTATTCGGTGCCTTGGGAGATGGAGTGCTTGATGCTGCGGGCGACCATGGCGCGGTCTTCCGGGTGCACGCCCTGGAGGTAGGCGCTGATGGGCAACTGGCTGGCGAGCAGCGGGTCGATACCGTGTAATTGGGCGAAGTGGGTGTCGGCAATGAAGCGGTCCTCGCCGATGTCCCAGTCCCAGGTGCCGACGGCGTCGGTGGCCGCGAGGGCTAGTTGCAGGCGCTCCTCGGTTTCGTGCTGGGCCTTGAGGCTGGCGGCCGAACGCTGCTCGAGTTCGAGGGCGATGCGCCGGCGTTCGTTGGTTTCGATGGCGGTGACCAGAATCCCGGCGACCTGGGCGCTTTCATCGCGGATCGGGCTGTAGGTCAGGTCCAGCCAGAAGTCGGAATCATGGCCATCGCGCTGTAAGGTGAAGCGCTGTTCGCAGTAGGTCCGCACCTGTCCTTGTAGGACGGCGCTGTAAATGGGGTCGGTAAAGTCTTTTAGCTCTGGCCAGATCAGGTGTGTCGGCTGTCCGAATGCGTGTGGATGCTTGCTGCCGGCCAGCAGGGCGAAGCCGTCGTTGTAGATCTGCGTGAGTTGCGGGCCCCACAGCAACAGCATCGGCATCGGCGAATGAATCACGATATCCACGGCGGTTCGCAGGCTTTGCGGCCAGGTACTGGCAGCGCCCAGCGGGCTGCGCCTCCAGTCCAGTCGGGCAATCAAGGCCTGGGCGTCGCTGCCGGTCGGTGATGCGTTCATCAAGATGTCCTGCATTTAAGTCGGTGTAGCGGTGTCGACTATCCTTGTACCGCAGTAGACGCTGGATGACCCAATTTGGGTCATTTTTATTCATTGAATGCTTCGCGGGTGCTTTTTGCCATGGAAATCGATGCACTGTTAAGGCTCCTGGCCAGCCAGAATGGCTCCGATCTTTATCTGTCTACCGGTGCGCCACCCAGCGCACGGTTCGAGGGTGTGCTTAAACCCTTGGCCGATCAGACGTTCAAGCCGGGAGAAGTCGCGGCCATTGCCGCGTCCATCATGGACGCCGAACAGCGTCTGGAGTTCGACCGGGAGCTGGAGATGAACCTGGCGATCTCTTTGACCGGTATCGGGCGCTTTCGGGTCAATATCTTCAAACAACGCAACGATGTGTCGATCGTGGCGCGCAATATCAAACTCGACATTCCGCGTTTCGAAGACCTCAAACTGCCGCTGGTGCTGCTCGAAACGGTGATGCTCAAACAAGGACTGATGCTGTTCGTCGGCGCCACCGACTCGGGCAAGTCGACCTCGCTGGCCGCATTGATCGACTACCGCAATCGCCACAGCAGTGGCCACATCATCACCATCGAAGACCCGGTCGAGTACATCCATCGGCACAAGCTGTCGATCATCAACCAGCGTGAGGTCGGCGTCGATACCCGCAGTTTTCACGCCGCATTGAAAAACACCCTGCGTCAGGCGCCCGACGTGGTGCTGATCGGCGAAATCCGTGACCGCGAGACGATGGAGCACGCGCTGGCGTTTGCCGATACCGGTCATCTGGTTATTTCCACGCTGCATGCCCACAACGCCCATCAGGCGCTGGACCGGATCATCAATTTCTTCCCTGAAGAGCGCCGGCCGCAACTCCTGCATGACCTGGGCAACAACCTCAAGGCGTTCGTGTCTCAACGGTTGGTGCATGCCCGCGACGGTCAGCGACGGGCGGCGGTGGAAGTGATGATCGGCACGCCGACCATCGGCGATCTGATTCGGCGCAATGAGTTTTCAGAACTGAAGGGGATCATGGAGAAGTCTTCAGAGGCGGGGATGCAGACCTTCGATGGGGCGCTGTTCGAGCTGTTTGCCGAGGGTGCGATCGATGAGGCAGAGGCGTTGAAACATGCGGATTCATTGAACAACCTGCGCCTGCGGCTGAAAATGCACGCCGAGGCCACGCCCGGCCCCCATACACCACCGGGTGAATGGGGGCTGGTGGACTGACACCAAAGGAGCTGCCTTCGGCAGCTCCTGTAATAAGTTGGTTGTCGCAGGTGATGTCGGTGAGAAGAATTGCAGCATGCTGATTGTTGACTAATAACCTGAAGTTACATCTGACACATCAGGGAAGTGCCACTTCTGTAAGTTACTTGATTTTCTGGGTGCGGGACTTGATGGGCTGATTTTTGGCTGGCTAGTTGTACTGTGGTTGGTCTGTCGGAAATGTTACTTAATAGATTGGCGCTGGATTGCTCGGCCTGAGTAAGTAAGATCTACCTGGGCTGAATAAGTCAGTCAGTTAATTTATTAAGGGTTGGGCTATGCATTTTGAATTAAGGGATAAGTTCTATAAGTCTCTGGGTAATTTCGGCAGAGAGGAGTCGTTGCGTCAAGACGCGGATGCAGCTGAGCGGAAATTGATTTTGGACAAACTGAAGGATTGTTTGGCAAATTACAGTGGCGACGAAACAATAGACTGGTTTGACTACGAGATGGAGTTGCAGAAGGGCTCATCTTTGTATGATGTCTATGTGCCGGGAAGCGTACTGTTGAACGAACTACTCAGTACGGTTGCAATAAGAAGCGCACTAACCCAAGAAAATTTGAGTGATGCCGAACTTATTCGTGTTACCGATTCTGGCAAGCTGGAAGTGTATGACGGCCATGGTTGGAGAGATCTCGTCGCACTGGGATATTTTGCCCACCGTGAGGCTGTCCGAGCTTCAATGGAGGTCTTGGCGGATATTGCCAAAGAGGCCGGAGGTTGTCTGTGGGCGGACAACATTGTAATTATCGATCAGTGGCTTCAATTTTATGGCTTTGATGTGCCAAAGTCCGTTGCGCAGCTCAGAAACCTGATCGGCTACTTCGAGTTTGACTTTCCTGAAGTTGATAATTTTGGCAGTTATTGGGGGCAGGTCATCACCGATGATCAATCGTTGATCGTATTGTCTGCCGAGCAACTTAATGATATTCGTCAGGCCACTGCAAAACTTATAGCTCCAGACGAAAAGCTGCTGGATAAACTGTACCGCGAAACGGGTGGCACTATTGCAACGCACGATAACGCCGCCGAACGTATCGTTCAGTTGGTCAAGCATCCGGCGGCCCAAGCCTGCGCCAGGAAACTCCTGAAGGAACTGGACTGGTTCGGTGCAAAATCCGGGCAAGACGTCTCTGCACAGGATCTTGGGCAACTATTGATAACGGCTATTTTGCTGGAGCTGTATCCGCACATTGGTAACGCTCAAGCCAGAAAGAGCATCGGCGGGCTCGATTTGTATGCACCGACCAATGTCGAACGATCTTCGTCGGTCGTGCGCAAGGAGCTGGAAACCTTTCTACACAGCAAAGGCTGGGTGAATCCTGTCGTGGCGCCATTGGCATCAAACCTGCTGCTGGCGGAAATCGCGCCAGAATTTCTGGTCAAGGGTGTCCCGTCGTCGCTGATGATGGGTTCGGTTGGCTGGGTGTCCTTCTGCCTTGGAGTTGCCTTGGTGGAAGCGGTCACCAAGGGAGCTTCGCGGGTTTTGACGTATACGCAGATTATGGCGTATGCCGAACTGGAGCCAGTCAGTGATCCACTGGCACGTCTGCGGGGTTTGACAATGATCGATCCAATCGTTGACTGGGCCCTGATTAATGGCGTGGTGACGACAACGGAACTTAAGCAAGCGGAAAAGGAAACGACTGAGCGGGCAATGACAGTGTTCGAGGAGTACGTGGACGGCACGCACCTTGCCCGCGCCTATACCAGCTCCATTCCAAGCAGAGAAGACATCGCACGGGCAGCTGTGACGAAAGCCGCGCCAACTTGTGATTTCCTGGAAGATAAAATTATCTATCAGCAACCCGGCCTATATGCCTCACCTACCGCCATGTCCATGGTCGACCTGCATATGTCCGGTGACCTGGTGGGTGGCCTCTGGGATCTGCGTGCGGTTTTCCCCAACCCCTACTCTAACGCACCCAATTTGCATGGAAATATTACCAATCATAAAAATAACAGTTTCTATGATCCATCCGTACTCAGCATTCACGATCGTTATCCGAGGCTGCGGCGGCTGGCGCCCAATAATGATGAGTATCACCGCCAACTGCGGATTTACCTCGGCAATTTGAATAATGCGGTGGTCAGGAATGTGAAGATGGCCCTTTCACACATGCCTCCCTTCGATCTGGAAACCTTTCTGAAAGGCAAGATCACCTTCTTTACCCTTCGCAGCCCGGCGATAGAGACATCCTCCAACCGTTTTGGGGGGCCGTTGATACTTGAAACAGACTATGAAACTCAACAAGGCAAAGATGCTGTCACGGGGCGTTTTGGTATTGTCATGTGCGCTTCTCTTGGAAACACTGTTACGTGCTATGAACTGTTTACCTTGCGTGGTGAACTACGTAGAAACAACACGCTTGGTGCGCTGATCGCCAACACAGGAAAATTGCAGGGCACGGCCAGAGTAGATTTTAAAGGTGATCTGAAAGCGCAACAGGTGCCGACGAATCCAGAACGATTACCGATTATCCTTAGTGAATACACCCATGGTCTTCTAGAGGCCAGTTCGGCCAGCAGTAGCGTGGCGATAATTGACAAGTTGGGTGAGCTTGCCGCGCCCGCTACGCCGTCGGAGCGGAAGCAGAGCGTTTATCAAAATTTTGATAATTCGCAGATTGTTCGAATTGCTAGGTTCATCGTCAACAATCGTCCGATGATGACGTTTGACGAACTTGAAGCAGTCACCACTGTGCCAACAGTGCTTGAAAGCCAGCGCAAAAAAGGCGAAGAAAACGCGACGTATATTGTCGATCTGGTCGTTCCCTTTAAAAAGTGCATCGAGGATCTATCTTCCGGGGAACACAATAAGATGGTCGATGGGATGTATGGCTGCGTTATGGATGTCATCGCAGTGGGTGGAGCGTTTGTGGGGGCTGGTGCCAAAGCACTGAGCATCTCGGCGAAGGCTATCTCCACGGCTTCCAAAGCCGCCCGCCTGACCAAGCTCGCTTTCGTCACATCTGTTTCCCTCTTCAATCCCGTGGATGGCGTACCTACGGCATTGTTCGGAGTCGGGAAACTTGTCCATAAGGGGGCGCTGCGATTTACCAGGCAGGCTCACGAGATGCTCGGACTGGCGCGATCCCAGTTGCACAAACTCAATGGCCGTCATAAAACCTACGACCTGATTTGCGCAGCCAAAAGCGTCGATGCCACCGGACAGGGTACCTGGCGACCCCGTGGTGCAACCGGTGACACGCTAACGGTGGTGGCAGAGCGTAGCGCCCAACAATGGTATGCCCTTGATCGACTGGGCAAACCCTGGGGACCAAAACTGAACAACTTCACCTTTCAGGCACCTATCAGGTTGCCGCGATTCAGTAAGACATTGCCCGTCAGCTATACCCGACAGTTCATTGAGCAAAGCTTGCCGCTGGCGCGTACAAAAATCGAAAACGCGATCAACGTCTTTACCCGTCTTGACTTAACGAAGGAACGCAACGCAATCATCAAGGTACTGATGGGAAGCAACTCGAGCGATGCATTCGAACGGTTGTTGAACTATCTGAGATTGGTCAGGGCAGACTTTGCAGGTCTTTCCATGAGTAACATCTTTCTCGATCCGCTCAAGAACACTAACAATATTGCTGCTTTCAACATGGACGCTTACAAGCGATGGAAAGATGCAAAAGACCAATCTGACACGAAATTCATCGAAATCTATACGCCCAATCTCAACAAGCACTTCATCGGTCTGGGCTTCAACCATGACGTCGTGGCAGACGACTTGATTCATGAGGTGTTCCACGGTGTTTCACAGACCGAAGATGTCAGCTATGCGCGCGATGCAGGGCGCACCGGCGAAAGAGGGCAATTGCTGGATGTGGCTTCGCTGCTGAACTTGGCGTCGGGACGTCTGCCGGTTACGGATGAAGGCCGTGCCTGTCATGCCAGTTCCAAAACCTTTGAAAATGCTGACTCACTGGCTGTGACCACCTCGCTACTGAGCCAGCTGTATACGGACAAGAATAGTTATGAACTCAATATGTCCACCCTGCGCAGCGCGCTTGAAGCAAACCCCGGTAGCGCGATTGACGAGCCGGTTCTGATCACTCTGAACAACTCTATTGCGCCGAATCCTGTCAGTGGAAGGCGCCCACCTGGTTCGCACATGGATTAACACACATCCGCATGATCGTTTAAGTTCCGAGTTCCGGCCGACCCCGAAACTGCTCAAGTGCTTCGGGATTGGCCAGGGCGTCGGTGTTCTTGACCTTCTGGCCATGCACCACATTCCTCACCGCCAGTTCAACGACCTTGCCGCTGATGGTTCGCGGTATATCGGTCACCGCAACAATCTTCGCCGGCACATGCCGCGGTGTGGTGTTGGCGCGGATGACCTGGCGGATCTGCTGTTCCAGCCCCTCGTCCAGTTCAACTCCGTCACGCAAGCGTACGAACAGCACCACCCGAACGTCATCCTGCCATTGCTGACCAATGGCCACACTGTCCAGCACCTGTGGGACTTTCTCCACCTGACGGTAGATTTCCGCGGTGCCGATGCGCACGCCGCCGGGGTTGAGCACAGCGTCGGAGCGTCCGTGGATCATCATCGCTCCATGGGCCAATTGTTCCGCGTAATCGCCTTGGGCCCAGACACCGGGGAATTGACTGAAATACGAAGCGCGGAGCTTTTCCTGCTGAGGGTCATTCCAGAACCCGATGGGGATCGCCGGGAAGTGTCGGGTGCACACCAGCTCACCTTTTTCGCCGATCACAGGCTGGCCGTCGTCGTTCCAGACTTCCACTGCCATGCCCAGGCTTTTGCCTTGTATCTCGCCACGGCGTACCGGTTGCAGCGGATTGCTGTTCACAAAGCACGAAACGATGTCAGTGCCGCCGGACATCGAGGCCAGGCACAGGTCAGTCTTGAGGTCACGGTAGACGTAGTCGTAACTCTGCGGCGACAACGCGGAACCGGTGCACAGCAGGGTTTTGAGGCTGCTCAGGTCATGGCTTTCGCGAGGTTTGATGCCGCTGCTTTCCAGGGTCGCGAGGTACTTGGGGCTGGTGCCGAAGACACTGATGCGTTCGTCGTCGATCAGGTCGATCAGACGCTCGGGGGCGGGATGAAATGGCGAACCGTCGTACAACACCACCGCGCTGTCCACGGCCAGCGCCGAGACCAGCCAGTTCCACATCATCCAGCCGCACGTGGTGTAGTAGAACAAGCGGTCGCCGGGACCGAGATCGCAATGCAATCCATGTTCCTTGACGTGTTGCAGCAACACGCCGCCGGTGCTGTGAATGATGCATTTCGGCACGCCGGTGGTGCCGCTGGAATAGAGGATGTAAAGCGGATGAGCGAAGGGCACGGGGACGAAATCCGGCTCACCGCCAGCGTCGTAGAAATCATCCCAGAGCGTCACGTTGGCCCGGGTGTGGAAGTGTTCGATGTGCGCTTGCGGTCGGGCGTAAGGCACAACTATCAACTGCTGCAAGGACGGCAATCGTTCGAGGATTTCATTGACCTTGGCGGTCTGGTCGATGTCCTTGCCGGCATAGCGGTAACCGGCGCAGGTGATCAGCACCGTCGGCTCGATCTGGCCGAAGCGATCAATGACCCCTTGGGTGCCAAAGTCCGGCGAAGAGCAGGACCAGATCGCTCCCAGGCTGGTGGTGGCGAGCATGCCTACCAGGGTTTGCCAGGTGTTCGGCATGCACGCGGCGACTCGGTCACCAACGACGACACCGGCGGCGATCAAGCTGTGTTGGAAGCCGGCGACATGCTCCGCCAGTTCGGCCCAGGTCAACTGTTCGCGCTGACCGTTTTCACCGATGGCCACAACCGCCACGGCATCGTCGCGGCGGCGCATCAGGTGTTCGGCGAAGTTCAGGGTGGCGCCGGGAAACCATTGGGCGCTGGGCATTTGCGCGCCCTCAACCAGTACAGCGTCCGGTTGATCGTGGAAACGGATGTCGAAGAAATCGACGATGGCCTGCCAGAACGCTTCACGCTGATCGATGGACCATTGGTGCAGGGCAGGGTAGTCGTCGACGTGGAGGTTGTGTCGCTGATTGATGAAGCGCCGAAAGGCCTCCATGCGGGTCTTGTCGATGCGCTCGGCACTGGGTTGCCAGAGGATGTCGGACATGGCTTGCCTCTTCTTATTAATGCATTCAGTCGGCCTTTTGTGGCGAGGAGATTTATCCCCGTTGGGTGGCGAAGCCGCCCCAAACCCGGCACCTTAGGTATGACTGACATACCGAGAGCGCAGGATTTACGACTGCTTCGCAGTCGAACGGGGCGGTGCGGCGGTCCGCTAAATCCCCTCGCCACAGGGTTACTGGTTGATTACTGTGCCAACCAACCACCATCAATATTCCACGCCGCGCCACGCACTTGGCTACCGGCTTCGCTGCACAAAAACAGCACCAGTTCGCCCAGTTGTGGCGGCGTCACAAACTCCAGCGAAGGTTGCTTCTCAGCCAGCAAATCATGCTGCGCCTGTTGCGGGTCGATCCCTTTGGCGATGCGGTCATCAATCTGTTTCTGCACCAGTGGCGTCAGCACCCAACCGGGGCAGATGGCGTTGCAGGTGACGTTGGTGGTGGCGGTTTCCAGCCCGACCACCTTGGTCAAGCCGATGACGCCATGCTTGGCCGCCACGTAAGCCGCCTTGCCCACCGACCCGACCTGGCCATGCACCGAAGCGATGTTGATAATCCGTCCCCAGCCCTTGGCGCGCATGCCCGGCAGGCTCAGGCGAGTGCTGTGAAATACCGACGACAGGTTGATCGCAATGATCGAATCCCAGCGCTCCACCGGGAACTCTTCCACCGGCGCCACATGCTGGATGCCGGCGTTGTTGACCAGGATGTCGATGCCGCCGAACTCACGTTCGGCGTAGGCAATCATGTCGGCGATCTGTGCCGGGTCGCTGACGTCGGCCGGGTGATGGCCAACCTTGCCACCGCTTTTGTTATTGAGCAGCTCAACCTCGGCAATCACCTTGGACGCATCACCGAAACCGTTGAGGATCAGGTTGGCGCCAGCCTTGGCCAGGCTGAGGGCGATGCCCAGGCCGATGCCGCTGGTGGAACCGGTGACCAGTGCAGTCTTGCCCGAAAGAGTCGTCATGAATACCTCACACAATGCCAGTGGCGTAGAAAGTACCGATCACCACAAAAACCGCCAGGGTCTTGATCAGCGTAATACAGAAAATATCTTTGTAGGCTTCGCGGTGGGTCAGGCCGGTGACCGCCAGCAAGGTAATCACTGCGCCGTTGTGCGGCAGGGTGTCCATGCCGCCACTGGCCATCGCGGCCACCCGGTGCAGCACTTCCAGCGGGATGTTGGCGGCGTGGGCCGCTGCGATGAAGTCATTGGCCATGGCCGCCAGCGCAATGCTCATACCGCCCGACGCCGAACCGGTGATGCCGGCCAGCAGCGTCACGGTAATCGCTTCGTTGACCAGCGGATTGGGGATGCTCTTGAGCCAGTCAGCCAATACCAGGAAGCCCGGCAACGAGGCGATCACCGCACCAAAGCCGTACTCCGATGCGGTGTTCATCGCCGCCAGCAACGAACCGCTGACCGCGCTTCTGCTGCCTTCGGCCAACTTGCCGCGAATCGCCTGGAAGCCGAACACCAGCACCATGATGATGCCGACCAGCAAGGCTGCCTGAACGGCCCAGATCGCCGTGAGTTTGGCGATGTCGGTGGTCACCGGCGCGGCCATGCCCGGCAGCGCGAGGCTGTGAGTCTTGCCGTACCACTGCGGAATCCACTGGGTAAACAGCAGGTTCATGATGCCCACCGCCAGCAGCGGCGACAGTGCAATCCACGGGTTTGGCAGTTTGATGTCGGCAGCGGTTTCCGGTTCGTTGCGCAGTTCGGTGCCATAACCTTCACCGGCGCGCTGAGCCTTGTTGCGCTGGCGCTGCAGAAACAACATGCCGGTGCAGACCACGAAGATCGCGCCGATCAAGCCCAGCCAAGGCGCGGCCCAGGCGGTGGTGTTGAAGAAGGTGCTCGGGATGATGTTCTGGATTTGCGGAGTGCCGGGCAGGGCGTCCATGGTGAACGAGAATGCGCCGAGGGCGATGGTCGCCGGGATGAGACGCTTGGGAATATTGCTCTGGCGGAACATTTCAGCAGCAAACGGGTAGACCGCGAACACCACCACGAACAGCGACACGCCGCCGTAAGTCAGCAGGGCGCAGACCAGCACGATCACCAGCATCGCCTGACTCGTGCCGAGGAGGCGAATCGCCGCGGCGACAATGGAGCGCGAGAAACCCGACAGCTCGATCAGCTTGCCGAACACGGCACCGAGCAGGAACACCGGAAAATACAGTTTGATGAAGCCGACCATTTTCTCCATGAACACCCCGGTGAAGGCGGGGGCGACGGCGGAAGGGTCGGTGAGCAGAACGGCGCCGAGGGCGGCAATCGGGGCAAAGAGGATAACGCTGTAGCCACGGTAGGCCGCGAGCATTAGCAGCGTGAGAGCTGCCAAGGCAATGATCACACTCATGGTGTGTCTCCTGGATTGTTATTTTTGTAGGTGGATCTGTTGTGGGAGAGGGCTTTAGCGAGTTTCGTGCCAGACCCACAAGCTATTGAAATATAAGGATATATGTAGATTGTTTGAGTTGAGTTTCAGTTGGATGTCTCTAGTTTGAGACTTATATCGGTAATGCCGGCCTCATCGCGAGCAAGCTCGCTCCCACATTTGACCGCATTCTTCTGCGCGGTGGGGTAAACCTGTGGGAGCGAGCTTGCTCGCGATGATCTGTCTACAAGTGGAGATTAATATCTCCTTATAGAGACTCCGCAATTCCCAGAGCCACCATTTTCTTGTACAACGTCGACCGCCCCAGCCCCAACCGCGCCGCCGTTTCAACAACCTTCCCGCCGCATTGTGCGAGGGCAGCTTCAATCAACTGCCGATCAAACCGCTCCCGAGCCGCACTGAACGTCTCTTGCGCAACCGGCTCAATCGTTACAGGCACCACGCGTTCTACCGGTGTGAACGTCCCAATCGCCGCGTGGATATCTGCGGCATTCAGCATCAAGTCATCACTGAGCAGCGCCGCCCGCTCCAGCACGTTGCGCAGCTCGCGAATGTTCCCCGGCCAGGCATGTTGACCCAGCAGTTCCAGGGCTTCGCGGTTCAATTCGTGCTGACTGCGCAGCTCCTCCAGAATCGCTTCACTGAGGGCTGGCAGGTCATCGAGTCGATCACGCAGCGGCGGGACCTGGATCGGCAGCACGTTGAGGCGGTAATACAGGTCTGCGCGAAATTCGCCGCGCTTGATCGCGGCTTCCAGATCCGTGGAGGTCGCGGCAATCACCCGCACATCGCTCTGGATCACTTCGTTGGAACCCACCGGCTCGAATTCTTTCTCCTGCAATACCCGCAGCAGTTTGCTTTGCAGTGGCAACGGCATGTCGCCGATTTCATCGAGAAACAGGGTGCCGCCCTGGGCGATCTTCAACTTGCCCGCACGGCCCTTGCGATCAGCACCGGTAAATGCGCCGGGCGCAGTGCCGAAGAATTCCGCTTCCAGCAACGATTCGGGAATCGCCGCGCTGTTGATGCTGACAAAGGCTTTGTGCGCGCGCGGCGAAGCGCCGTGGATCGCCTGAGCCAGCAGCTCTTTGCCGGTGCCGGTTTCACCGAGCAGCAACACCGGGGATTCCGCGCTGGCACTGCGTCGGGCACGGCGTTTGACTTCGAGGCTGGCGGCGCTGGTGCCGATGAAGTGCGCGAAGTTGTATTTGGTTTGCCGCGCTCGCAGCAGCGAGCGGGTGGATGCCAGTTCTTCCTGCATGCTCATGTAGCGTTTGAGCATCGGCGAGAGGCTGCGTAATTCATCGAACAGCGCAAACCCGATGGCGCCGATCACCACGCCGGCGTCGTCATGAATCGGCAGGCGCATCACCACCAGTGGTTCTTTGGGGGTGTCCTGCATGTCGAGCAAAATCGGCCGACCGGTGCGCACCACATCGCGCAACAGACTGCCGGGGATCACACTTTCGCAGGCCTTGCCGATTGCCACTTCCGCCGATTCCAGGCCGAAGCGCCGGGCATAGCGCTCGTTCATCCAGACGATATTGGCGTCGCGGTCGACAATCACCGTGCCTTCACTCGACTGCTCGATGATCTCGAACAATGAACGGATCGCCAGCAGGCGAACGCGCTGGTAGTCCTTGAGGCTTTCGGTGGTGTTCATCGAACGGCTCCAGGATGTGCCGCCGCCAACAGCTCTTTGGTATACGGATGCTGCGGCGAATCGAACACGACATGACTGGCGCCGCTTTCCACCACTTTGCCGTCCTTGATCACGATCATGTCGTGGGCCAGGGCGCGCACCACCGCCAGGTCGTGGCTGATGAACAGGTAGGTCAGGCCATGTTTTTCCTGAAGTTGGCGGAGCAGGGCGACCACTTGTTTTTGCACCGTGCGATCCAGCGCCGAGGTTGGTTCGTCCAGCAGGATCAGCGCCGGTTTCAGCACCAGCGCCCGGGCGATGGCGATGCGTTGGCGTTGGCCACCGGAAAACTCGTGCGGGTAGCGATGACGGCTTTGCGGGTCGAGGCCGACTTCCACCAATGCCCGAATCACTTCGGCTTTGCATTCTTCAGCCGTCAACTGGCTATGCACCTCAAGGCCTTCACTGATGATCTGCGCCACGGACATCCGCGGGCTGAGGCTGCCGAACGGGTCCTGGAACACCACCTGCATTTTCTTGCGCCACGGTCGCAGCTGTTTCTGCGTCAGGCCGTCCAGCGCTTCACCTTGAAAGCGAATGCTGCCTTCGGAGTCGAGCAAGCGCAGGATCGCCTGACCCAGCGTCGACTTGCCGGAACCGGATTCGCCCACAATGCCCAGCGTCTTGCCGCGTTGAATGTTGAGGCTGATGCCGTCCACGGCCTTCAGGTAGGTCTTGCGCTGAAACAGCCCGCCGCTCAGGGCGAACTGCACCCGCAAATCATCTACCTCAAGCACGTTCTCGCGCTCGTCCCGGGGCAGTGCTTCACCTTCCGGTTCGGCGTTCAGCAGCACGCAGCTGTAAGGATGTTTCGGTTCGGTAAACAGCGTTTCGCAAGGTGCCTGTTCGACGATTTCGCCGGCCTTCATCACGCAGACTCGTTGGGCAATACTGCGTACCAGATTGAGGTCATGGCTGATCAGCAGCAGCGACATACCGAGACGCTGTTGCAGGGATTTGAGCAGCAGCAGGATCTTGCGCTGCACTGTCATGTCCAGCGCAGTGGTCGGCTCGTCGGCGATCAGCAGCTCCGGTTCGCAGGCAAGGGCCATGGCGATCATCACCCGTTGCCGCTGACCGCCGGACAATTGATGGGGATAGGCCTTGAGCCGCTCTTTGGGTTTCTGAATGCCGACCAGATGCAGCAACTCGAGTATCCGCGCTTGCGCCGCTTTACCGGCCAGGCCCTTGTGCAGCAGCAGGGTTTCGCCGATCTGCTTTTCGATGCTGTGCAATGGGTTGAGCGAGGTCATGGGCTCCTGGAAGATCATCGCGATGCGGTTACCCCGCAGTTCTCGCAAGACCTTGGCCGGAGCGCCGACCAGCTCCTGGCCACGGTAGCGAATACTGCCCGTGGTTTCGGTGCCGGTCTCGGGCAGCAATTGCAGGATCGAGTGAGCGGTTACCGACTTGCCGGAACCCGATTCGCCGACCAGCGCCAGGCATTCGCCAGGGCGGATGTCCAGGCACAGATTGCGCACCACGGTCTGGCCGCTGAAGGCCACGCTGAGGTCACGGATTTCGATCAGGTTGTTACTCATATCAACAGTCCGCGTCACGATCGTGGGTCAAAGGCATCTCGCAATGCCTCCCCGATAAACACCAGTAAAGAAAGAATCAGCGCCAGGGTAAAAAATGCCGTTAATCCCAGCCACGGCGCTTGCAGGTTCTGCTTGCCCTGACCGATCAACTCGCCCAGCGATGCGCTGCCGGCGGGCATGCCGAAACCGAGGAAGTCCAGCGCTGTGAGGGTCGAGATCGCCCCGGTCAGAATGAACGGCAGATAACTCAGCGTCGCGTTCATTGCGTTGGGCAGGATGTGCCGGACGATAACCTTGCGGTCGGTCAGACCCAGCGCCCGGGCGGCTTTGACGTATTCCAGGTTGCGCCCGCGCAGGAACTCGGCGCGCACCACGTCCACCAGGGCCAGCCAGGAAAACAGCGCCATGATCCCCAGCAGCCACCAGAAATTGGGCTCGACGAAACCCGACAGGATGATCAGCAGGTACAGCACCGGCAGCCCCGACCAAACCTCCAGCAAGCGTTGACCGATCAGGTCGACCCAGCCGCCGTAATAGCCTTGCAGGGCACCGGCAGCGATGCCGATCAGTGCGCTGACAAAGGTCAGCATCAAGGCAAACAGGATTGACACCCTCGCACCGAAAATCACTCTGGCCAACACGTCCCGCGCCTGATCGTCGGTGCCCAGCCAGTTGACCTTCGTCGGAGGGCTGGGCGCCGGTTGATTGAGGTCATAGTTCGGCGTGTCATCGCTGAAGGGGATTGGCGGGAACAGCATCCAGCCACCGTCCTGGTGAATCAGCGTCTGCACATAGTCGCTGCGGTAGTCCGCCTGGAACGGCAGCTGCCCGCCAAATTCCTGCTCGGTATGACGCCTCAGGGCCGGGAAGTAGAGTGAGCCCTGATAGCTGACGATCAGCGGTTTGTCGTTGGCGATCAGTTCGCCACCGAGGGTCAAGAGGAACAGGCTGACAAACAACCACAAGGACCACCAGCCGCGACGGTTTTTCTTGAAGCGCTCGAAACGACGACGACCTAACGGCGAGAGCTTGAACATCAGGCGTTCCTCGCAGCGAAGTCGATGCGCGGGTCGACGAGGGTGTAGCAGAGGTCGCCGACCAGTTTTATCAAGAGACCGAACAGCGTGAAGATGAACAGCGAACCGAATACCACCGGATAGTCCCGGGAAACCGCGGCTTCGTAGCTCATGCGACCCAGGCCGTCGAGGGAGAAAATCACTTCGATCAGCAGCGAGCCGGCGAAAAATACGCTGATGAACGCCTGGGGAATCCCCGAGACCACCAGCAGCATGGCATTGCGAAACACGTGACCGTAGAGCACTCGGCGTTCGCTCAGGCCCTTGGCACGGGCGGTGACTACGTACTGGCGCGTGATTTCATTGAGGAAGGAGTTCTTGGTCAGAATGGTCAGCGTGGCGAACCCGCCGATCACCAGCGCCGTCACTGGTAGCACCAAGTGCCAAAAGTAATCGGCGATTTTGCCCACGGTCGACAGCGATTCGAAATTGTCCGAGACCAGACCGCGCACCGGGAACCAGTTCAGCGAGGTACCGCCGGCGAAGACCACGATCAGGAACATCGCGAACAGGAACGCCGGCATGGCGTAGCCGATGACGATCGCGGTGCTGCTCCAGATATCGAAGTGGCTGCCGTGGTGCACGGCCTTGCGGATGCCCAAGGGAATCGACACCAGGTAGGTGATCAGCGTCGCCCAGAGCCCAAGGGAAATGGTCACCGGCATTTTTTCCAGGATCAGGTCGGTGACGGTCGCACCACGGAAAAAGCTCTTGCCGAAGTCCAGGCGCGCGTAACTGGTGAGCATCAGCCACAGGCGTTCGTGCGCCGGCTTATCGAAGCCGTATTGCTTTTCGATGTCCTTGATCAGTTGCGGGTCGAGGCCGCGACTGGATCGGGAGGTGCCGGACATGCGTTCACCGGAACCGCCACCGACACTCGCGCCACCGATGCCTTGCAAGTGCGCGATGGCCTGTTCCACCGGGCCGCCCGGCGCGGCCTGGACAATGATGAAGTTGACCAGAAGAATGATCACCAGCGTCGGAATGATCAGCAGCAGCCGCCGCAGTATGTAAGCCCACATCAGTGCGGCCCTCCGGGTTTGCCACGGCTGATTTTCTCAGCGGTCATCTGTTGGTTGGTCAACGGCGTGGTGCTTATTTCCCACCAGCTCTCGATGGCTTCGTCATTGCTCGCTTGCTCGTTGGGCCTGCCGAAACGATTCCACCACACGGTGGAGCTGCCCGGCGGGTAATAGTTGGGAATCCAGTAGTAGTTCCATTGCAGCACCCGGTCCAGGGCGTGGGCGTAGTGCAGCATTTCGGGTTGGGTGGTGGCTCGAATCAGTCCGGCGATCAGGGTGTCGACCGCCGGATTTTTCAACACCATGTAGTTATTGGCGCCGGGGTCGTTGGCCGAGACCGAGCCGAAGTAATTGATCAGTTCACCCCCTGGCGACGTCGTGACCGGGTAGCCGGTGACGATCATGTCGTAGTCGCGGCTCATCAGGCGATTCACGTATTGGGACGAGTCGATGCGGCGGATGTTCATGTCGATGCCGATCTGTTTCAAGGTGCGCTTGTAAGGCAGCAGCAATCGGTCCATGCCGTTCTGGCTGACCAGGAAAGTGAAACTCAGCGGCTTGCCATCGGCGTTGACCAGTTGATCACCCTTGGGTTTCCAGCCGGCCTGTTCGAGCAAATCGAGTGCCTGCAACTGTTTGTCGCGTATCACGCCACTGCCATCGGTTTTCGGTGCTTCGAATACCTGGGTGAAAACCTCGTCAGGGACCTGCCCGCGCAACGGTTCGAGAATCGCCAGCTCGCCAGCGTCCGGCAGTTGTCGGGCGGCGAGATCGGTGTTGGAAAAGAAGCTCTGCTGACGGATGTACATATCGCGCATCATCTGCCGGTTGCTCCATTCGAAATCCCAGAGCATGGCCAGCGCCTGACGCACTCGACGGTCCTGGAACAGCGGGTTTTGCAGGTTGAACACAAAGCCCTGGGCCGTTTGAGGCGCTTGTGTTGCCAGGTGCGCCTTTTGCAGGCGCCCGTCACTCAGGGCCGGACTGTCGTAGCCGATGGAGTAACCGGTGGCGGAGAATTCCCGGTTGTAGTCGTAGGCTCCGCCGCGCAGGACCTGGCGGGCGACGTCGGTATCGCCGAAATACTCGATGCTGAAATGATCGAAGTTGTAGAGGCCGCGGCTGACCGGTAAATCCTTGCCCCACCAATTGGCATTGCGCTTGAAGGTGATGCTGCGACCGGAGTCGACCTTGCTCACTCGGTAGGGGCCGCTGCCCAAAGGTGGCTCGTAACCGCCGCCATTGGCGAAGTCGCGAGTCTTCCACCAATGCTCGGGAAACACCGGCAGGGTCGCGATATCGAGGGGCAGGGTCCGGTTCTCATTGCTTTTCAAGTCGAACCGAACTGTCAGAGGTGATTCCACTTCGACGCCTTTGACGTCGGCAAATTGGGTGCGATAACGCAGGCTACCCTGGGTCATCAACAGGTCGAAGGTGTAGCGCACGTCTTCGGCCGTGATCGGTTTGCCGTCCGCGAAACGGGCCTTGGGGTTCAGGTAGAAGCGCAGGAACAAACCGTCGTCCGAGCGCTCCATCATCGAAGCCACCAGACCGTACACGGTGTAAGGCTCGTCCAGCGAACGCTGGGCGAGGGGCGAGTAAAGCAGGCCGTCGATCTGTGTGACGCCAATGCCTTTATCGATGTAGGGCAACATATGGTCGAAATGACCGATTTCGACGGCCGAGCGGCGCATCGTGCCACCCTTGGGGGCTTGCGGGTTTGTGTAGGCAAAATGACTAAAGCCGGCAGGATACTTCGCCGGTTCACCGTACACGGTCAACGCATGTTGCGGTGCTGCATTCACACCGGTGACGCCCAGCAGCAGGGTCACGGCAGTGAGCAATAAAGTAGGGAAAGCCAGTCGCATTGTCAGCCTTAGAGCCGGGTGGTCAATAAGCACAATTTGTACGCTAGCGGCGCGTCCCTCGCCACCCGTATCACATATCCCAAACACAACGGCCCACCAAAAGGCGGGCCGTTGTGCGGAAAACTAAGGGTTGATCAGTCCTGACGGCTGGTCACTTCCAGCAGGTGGTAACCGAACTGGGTCTTCACCGGGCCTTGCACCACGTTGATCGGTGCGCTGAAGACCACGGCGTCGAATTCCTTGACCATCTGGCCTGGACCGAACGAACCCAGATCACCGCCCTGGCGGCTGGAAGGGCAAGTGGAGTTGGCTTTGGCGACTTCGGCGAAATCAGCGCCGCCTTCGATTTGGGCTTTCAATTCGTTGCACTTGGCTTCGCTGGCAACGAGGATGTGACGGGCAGTGGCTTTGGCCATGGGAAAATTCTCCTTTCAATGTTCAGTAAAGTGCGGAGCCTACCGGATTCAGTGGCCTATTTCTCCTCAAAGTTCCGTCCAGACCCTGCAGGCCGGTATGGCATTCCTTTATAGACCGGCATTTCTCAGACGCTCTGCATGCTGCACATACAGGGCAATCGGGTCGATGCCCTTGCGCAACGGACCGGCGGTCTGGCTGAGGCTGTCCAGATGATCCAACGGATAGTCGGAGCGGATGACTTTTCCCAAATGGGAGCTGTAGCGGCCAACCAGGCCGTCGTTCTGCTCGGGTTCGGTGGTGAAGTAGTGGGAGAAGGCGCGGAGGAACCCGTGCAGCGGATTCAGAGCATCAAGCCCTTTGTCGAGGATGTCACCCTGAAGCGTGCCGCTCCAGGAGTAATAACGTACGCCGTCGACCAGTTCGCGACCCTTGCCACCCCAGGTTTTCGGCAAACCCTGGGGGTATTTGTCGTTGAACGCGCCTACGCCTTCGGTGGTCAGGGCATTGAGAGCGGCGATGGCGTTCTGCGGCAGGTGACGGTGGCCGCTGAGCAACGATAGAAAGTCTGCAAACAACGTTGCAACCGTCGCAGCGACTTGTTCCGGCAGGCGCCCGGGCGTCAGCGCCTTGCGCAAGAAGTCGGCCAGTTCCGAGCCGTGATTCGGTCCGCTGACGGACGTCACCGAAGCGATAACCTGCGGCGCTGTCGCTGCCGCATAACGTGCAGCGAGTGCGCCTTGGCTGTGGCCGATCAGGTTGACTTTGTTTGCACCGGTTCCTTCCAGTACCCGTTCGATCTGCGCCAGAAGTTGGTCGCCTCGAACTTCATTGCTATGGGTAGCCGACAAGTGCGGGATAAACACTCTTGCGCCTGCACTCCTGAGGGCCTGCTTGACGTCATGAAAGAGTTCGATCTTGCCGATGCGGTCGAAGCCGAAGAGCCCGTGGATCAACAGGATCGGATACTGAGTAGTTGCATTCCGTAGCATGTTCTTTCCTTTTTCGCAGTCGTTCATAGGTGTGTTGATGGGCTCACTCTAAAGCACACCAGCTATTCGACGTTGTATGAAAAAGCCGCTGTAACCTGATGAAAACGGAATAGAAAATGTACGAAATGTCGAAAGTAGATGAGGTCTTGGTCGGAATATTTGGACATCTTTTTATCTGTAACAGAGCGTTTTCCTGCGATGGCCTACTCCGGGAACACCCTTTGCCTGTTAATCGTGTCTCGATTCCGACGTCCAGTCCTCGATGGGAGGGCTGGACGTTGGGTGGGGCTCACGCCGATTGTTGATCCCTGCTCTGCGCTCTGAGCCGATCGGCTGCCCGGCGCAAAAGTAATTCCGTCCCGTTCCAGCCAAGGCAGCCGTCCGTGACTGACACGCCGTAACGCATTGACGGGCCCAGCGGTTGGCAGCCTTCGAACAGGTGACTCTCGATCATCATGCCGATCAGTGATCGATCACCATGCAGGCGCTGTTCAAGCACATCGTTAAACACCGCTGGCTGACGCAACGGGTCTTTGCCGCTGTTGGCATGGCTGCAGTCGACCATGATCCGGGCCGGGATCTTCAGTTTGGTCAAGTCGCTGTTCACCCGGGCGACGCTGTCGCGGTCGTAGTTCGGCCCACGGTGTCCGCCACGCAGCACCAGGTGGGTGTCTGGATTGCCCGGCGTTTGAATGATTGCTGGATGCCCCTGGCTGTCGACACCGAAATGACGATGCGGATGGGCGGCAGAGCGCATGGCGTCACTGGCCACACCGACACCACCATCGGTACCGTTCTTGAAGCCGACCGGCATGCTCAGGCCGCTGGCCATTTCCCGATGGATCTGCGATTCGGTAGTGCGAGCGCCAATAGCGACCCAGCTCAGCAGATCGTCGAAGTAGCCGGCAGCCATCGGTTGCAGCAGTTCGGTGGCAATCGGCAGTCCCAGGCGGAGCATTTCGCGCATCAACTCGCGGGACAGGGTCAAGCCGCCAGCCATGTCGTCGCTGCCGTCCAGATGCGGGTCGTAGGCCAGGCCTTTCCAGCCGATGGTGGTGCGGGGTTTTTCGACGTAGGCGCGCATCACCAGCAGCATTTCATCGCTGACGTCGGCGGCGAGGCGGGCGAGGTTGCTGGCGTACTCGAGGGCGGACTGAGGATCGTGAATTGAGCAGGGGCCGACGATGACCAGCAGACGCGAGTCTTCACCGTTGAGGATCGCGCGAACCGCCTGGCGGTGGGCGGCGACTTGCTGGGTCAGGGCGTTGCTGAGTGGCAGTTGCTGTTTGAGTTGCAATGAGCTGGGCAGACGCAGGGTCAGGGCTTCATTGGCAGAGCTCAAGGTGGACAGCGGCAGAGCAGAGACGGACGAGTTCATATTCGGGCTTCCTGGGCTGGCAGCGGGTTCGTTCCCGCGCGCTCGGCCCTACTGGGGTGTTCGACAATTGGCCGGATTGGCCGCGTGTGCGTGCTTGCCACCTGTGGGTGACCGATCGGAGGCGGCAGGCTGTCCCGAGCGGAGGCTGCTAAATCGCCAGGCGGTAAAACTGTCGTAACGGTAATAAGTGGCGTAGTTCATTTTTGAATCCTCTGGTTGTCTGGTGTGTCGCTAAAAGTGTGCGGGGCTGAAAAAACAAAACCCCCGGTCGGGAAGCCGACCGGGGGTTGAGAATTCTCTGGTGGCGACCCGTTTAAAGTGGGCGCCGTGTGGGTATCAGGCGCGCCAGTGGCTAAACCAATACCCAAAATAAAAGCTGACCGGAGCACAAACGTCATTCACCCGGGCAGCCGCCACCGCGCGCAGGGCGCTGACGGTACGAAGCTGTGAGAGGGCGTTGAACATGATTTGTCTCCGATGAGTGCGCCGAGCTTACTCGAGGCCGGTGCGTGGATTCAATCAGAAAATGCTATCGATCACCGGCGGCATTTTCTATCGCTTGAGTGCGTTGCCGGTTGTGACACACTTTGTGTTCCGCTTACGTACAACGTCACAGGGACGAACCATGACGCCACTGATCATCGCAGCCGCTCAATCGATCTCGATCGCCGGTGACCTTGCCGCAAACAGGGTGCGGCATCAGCGCTTCATGCAAGTTGCCGCTGAGCAGGGCGTGCAATTGCTGGTGTTCCCGGAGTTGTCGCTGACCGGGTACGAGCGTGGACTTGCGGCTGAATTGGCCATTGCGCCAGACGCCGAGGTTCTGCAACCGCTAAGGGATTTCGCGCGGGAAGTCGGTGTGACGACTGTCGTCGGGATGCCGATTCGCCTGTCGGGGGATTCGCCCGTATTGATTGGGGCGCTGGTGTTGGGCGCTGATGGATCGCTCGGGATCTACAGCAAGCAACATTTGCATCCAGGCGAGGAAGTGGCATTTGCACCGGGAACCGGCGGTTCGACCCTGACCATAGGTGCCGATACGGTCGCGTTGGCGGTGTGTGCGGATTTCTCTCACGCCAGTCATGCGGCGGCAGCGACGCAGGAAGGAGCTGATCTCTATGCGGCGGGCGTACTGATCACCGAAAACGGCTACGCCCCGGATACCGCGTTGTTGCAAGGCTACGCCCGCACGCATTCGATGGCGGTCCTGATGGCCAACCATGGTGGTGCAACGGGTGGCTGGGAGGCGGCGGGACGCAGCGCGATCTGGGCGTCGGACGGCTCGCTGGTTGCAGCCGCACCGGGAACAGGCAACCTGATGGTCGTGGCTCGCCGCGATGCTGATGGCTGGAAGGGGCAAATAGTGGCTGTCGCGGAGGTTTGATGGCATTTGAATTACGCCCGGCAGCGCTCGGGGATCTCGACTTCGCTCGTGAACTGACCCGCAAAAACATGCTGCGCTATTACATTCGGCACGATCTGTTGTGGCAGGACGAAGGTTTCGATGTGGGCTGGGCAGGGCGCGAGAACTGGTTGATTGTGCGCGGTGAGGCATTGGTGGGCTACGTCAGTCTGAGTCGTGATGCCAAAGCCCTGTACATTCGCGAGTTGCACGTCATCGAAGCGTTTCGAGGGCAGGGCGCCGGTTCCTGGACGATTGATCAAGTATTCGCCATGGCGTGCAAGGAACGGCGTCCGGCATTGCGTTTGACGGTTTTTGATAATAATCCCGCGCAAGCGTTGTATGAGAGAAAGGGGCTGAAGGTGGTCGGCACGGACGAGTGTTTCCTGAGAATGCAGCGCGATATCGTTGCCTCGCCAGGCTGGAACATGCATACGACAGGCCTTTGAAGACGAATTGAAACTTTTTATATGACGCTTGCCGCTAGGTCTGCCAGTCGCTTTTTGCTAAGGTGTCGGCAACCCAATAAGACCATATCGCGAGGTGTCTGCTTGATTAGGGTGCTAGTAGTCGATGATCATGATCTCGTTCGTACAGGCATTACACGAATGCTGGCTGACATCGATGGCCTGCAAGTAGTCGGCCAGGCTGAGTCAGGCGAAGAATCCCTGCTCAAGGCGCGTGAGTTGAAACCCGATGTGGTGCTGATGGACGTCAAGATGCCCGGCATCGGCGGTCTTGAAGCCACACGCAAATTATTGCGCAGTCATCCGGATATCAAAGTCGTCGCGGTCACCGTGTGCGAAGAAGATCCGTTTCCGACTCGGTTGTTGCAGGCCGGTGCCGCGGGTTATCTGACCAAGGGTGCCGGGCTGCCTGAAATGGTCCAGGCTATCCGCCTGGTGTTTGCCGGGCAGCGCTACATCAGCCCGCAAATTGCACAGCAACTGGCGATCAAATCCTTCCAGCCGACCAATGATTCGCCTTTCGACGCCTTGTCGGAGCGAGAAATCCAGATCGCGCTGATGATTGTCGGCTGTCAGAAGGTCCAGATCATTTCCGACAAACTGTGTCTGTCGCCAAAAACCGTGAACACTTACCGTTACCGCATTTTCGAAAAGCTTTCGATCAGCAGCGATGTCGAGTTGACGCTGTTGGCGGTTCGTCACGGCATGGTCGATGCCAGCCTCTGAAAATGACTGAAGTCTTCGATCCAAGCGCCTTTCTGTCGACGGTCAGTGGGCGTCCCGGTGTGTATCGCATGTTCGACAGCGAGGCACGCCTGCTCTATGTCGGCAAGGCCAAGAACCTCAAGAATCGTCTGTCGAGTTACTTCCGCAAATCCGGTCTTGCGCCCAAGACCGCGGCGCTGGTCGCGCGTATCGCTCAGGTCGAAACGACGATTACGGCCAATGAAACCGAAGCCTTGTTGCTTGAACAGACGCTGATCAAGGAGTGGCGGCCGCCCTACAACATCCTGCTGCGCGACGATAAATCCTACCCCTACGTCTTTCTCTCGGATGGTCAGTTTCCACGCTTGAGCATCCATCGCGGTGCCAAAAAGGCCAAGGGCAAATATTTCGGCCCTTATCCCAGCGCCGGCGCCA
The DNA here is from genome assembly GCF_029963765.1 of Pseudomonas sp. UYIF39. Lineage (GTDB taxonomy): Bacteria > Pseudomonadota > Gammaproteobacteria > Pseudomonadales > Pseudomonadaceae > Aquipseudomonas. Next base: position 21,560 of record NZ_JALBYU010000006.1, on the reverse strand, counting down.
TTCGCGAAAGCCTGAGCCTGCTGCAGAAGACGTTTTTTGTTCGTCAGTGCGAAGACAGCTATTACAAGAACCGCACCCGTCCTTGCCTGCAATACCAGATCAAACGCTGCAAGGCGCCCTGTGTCGGGCTGGTGGAACCCGAGGTATACGCTGAAGACGTACGACACTCGGTGATGTTCCTTGAGGGGCGCAGCAATGCGTTGACGGACGAGTTGTCTGCAGGAATGGAAGAGGCGGCGATCAACCTCGAATTCGAGCGTGCGGCCGAGTTGCGTGATCAGATCTCATTACTGCGCCGGGTCCAGGACCAGCAAAGCATGGAAGGCGGGACGGGCGATGTCGACGTGATCGCAGCGTTTGTCAATCCGGGTGGTGCCTGCGTTCATTTGATCAGTGTTCGTGGCGGCCGGGTGCTGGGGAGCAAGAACTTCTTTCCTCAGGTGGGTATTGAAGAGGACGTTTCCGAAGTCATGGCGGCGTTTCTCGGCCAGTACTTCATCAGCAGTCCCGAGCGCGACTTGCCGAGCGAACTGATCGTCAACGTGGTTCACGAAGACTTCCCGACCCTGATCGCGGCCATCGATGAGCTACGCGGTCGCGAATTGACCATCAGTCATAGGGTTCGTGGTACGCGAGCACGCTGGCAACAGTTGGCGGTCACCAATGCCGAGCAGGCCCTGGGAGCGCGACTGGCCAACCGTCAACACGTTGCTGCACGTTTCGATGCGCTGGCAGAAGTGCTGAACCTGGACGAACCGCCACAGCGCCTGGAGTGTTACGACATCAGTCACTCCAGTGGCGAAGCAACCGTGGCATCCTGTGTGGTGTTCGGCCCCGAAGGTCCGATCAAGTCCGACTATCGTCGCTACAACATTGAAGGCGTCACCCCGGGCGATGACTACGCCGCGATGCATCAGGCCCTGACCCGACGCTTCAGCAAACTGAAGGACGGGGAGGGCAAGCTACCGGACATTTTGCTGGTGGACGGTGGCAAGGGGCAGCTGTCCATGGCCCGTGACGTGCTCAATGAATTGGCCGTACCTGATCTGATTCTGTTGGGCGTAGCCAAGGGCGCCACGCGCAAGGCCGGTTTCGAAACCCTGTACCTGAACGATGCTGCCCACGAATTCACCTTGCGCGGTGATTCTCCCGCGCTGCATTTGATCCAGCAGATACGCGACGAGGCTCACCGTTTCGCGATTACCGGGCACCGCGCCCGTCGTGGGAAAACTCGCCGCACGTCTACACTGGAGGGCGTCGCCGGTGTCGGACCGACCCGTCGCCGCGATTTGTTGAAACATTTTGGTGGATTGCAGGAGCTGTCTCGTGCCAGCATCGAAGAGATCGCCAAAGCACCCGGGATCAGTAAAAAGCTCGCAGAGTTGATTTATGCCAATCTGCACAGCGAGTAGAATGCCCCCTCACCTCGTAGCCAGTTGTGCCGATGAATATCCCTAATCTGATTACCGTACTACGCGTCCTGCTCATTCCGATCTTCATTTTACTGTTCTACCTGCCGTATCAATGGAGCTACCTGGCGTCCGCCTCGGTGTTCGCATTTGCCGCCGCCACAGACTGGCTGGATGGGTATCTGGCCCGCCGACTGGAACAAAGCACACCGTTCGGGGCTTTCCTCGATCCCGTGGCTGACAAGCTGATGGTCGCCGTTGCACTGGTATTGCTGGTGCAAGAACATGGCAACCTTTGGCTCACGCTGCCGGCTGCCGTGATCATTGGTCGCGAGATTGTCGTCTCGGCACTTCGCGAATGGATGGCCGAACTCGGCGCCCGTGCTCACGTCGCCGTGTCGAACCTGGGCAAATGGAAGACCGCCGCGCAAATGCTGGCGCTGGTGATCCTGCTGGCCAATCCGTCGGATTTCACGTTCTGGGTGTTGCTGGGTTACGCCTTGCTGCTGATATCCGCGGGCCTGACGTTGTGGTCCATGGTCCAATATTTGCGGGCTGCCTGGCCGCATCTGAAGACCGACGTGGAAAAGAAATAAACTTTTTTGAATCAAGGGGTTGACGCGGCATCTGGATTCTATAGAATGCGCCTCACCAAGACGCGGGAATAGCTCAGTTGGTAGAGCACGACCTTGCCAAGGTCGGGGTCGCGAGTTCGAGTCTCGTTTCCCGCTCCAAGCATTAAAAAATGGATCTCTGAAAAGAGGTCCATTTTTTTCGTCCAAAGAAAAGTCTTTCTTTGACTTTTGCTGCGCCCCCCCCTGAAAACACTCATATCCAGCCTCAATAAGTACATTTTCCAGTACATCAATCTGGCGCTCGGCAGATCGGTTTTTTCGTGGTGCCAGTCTCACCGCAAACCGTACAAATCTCCTCCATTCATACGAGACGGAGATTGTGCGATGGCTCTCACCAAGACCGCGGTCCGACACGCCAAGCCCGGTGCCAAGGACTACACCCTTCCTGACTACAATGGCCTCGCCCTTTTCGTGAATACGAAAGGCGCCAAGTGCTGGCACTTCCGCTTTTCCTGGTCGGATAAGCAACCCCGTATGTCTCTCGGTACCTGTCCTGAAGTTAGCTTACGATATGCTCGCACTCTGCGTGATGTTGCCAGGGCGCTGGTCGCCACGGGCATCGATCCGCGGGCCCAGCGGCGGCAGGCGTGTAATACCGGGCAGATGACCACTTCTTTGTGATGGAGAGAAAGTCTGGTACGCCAAATTGACCAGCAAAGCTCGACCTGACAGGCAACCAGAGGCCCGGTAACTCTCAGATCGAGTCTGAGCTTTTGCACTTTCAGTAGCGAGCAGCAGTATTACTCTCAATTGCCTCTGCAGCTGCCAGCGTATTTCTCATCAAACAAGCAACGGTCATAGGACCTACGCCACCTGGAACTGGAGTAATGGCTGCTGCAACGACCTTGGCAGAGTTGAGATCGACATCACCCACCAGAACCGACAGTCCATTTCTTTCAACTCTGTTGATACCAACGTCAATGACCACTGCGCCCGGCTTGATTGCTCTTGCGTCGATGAATTCATCCCAGCCAATCGCTACGATCAGGATGTCTGCCTGAAGACATTCCGCGATGAGATCTCGCGTACGGGAGGGCACAATCGTGCCGGTGCAGTTTTCTTGAAGAAGCAAATTCGCCATGGGCTTGCCGACGATGTTTGACCTGCCGACGATCACGTTTTTTTTGCCGCTGAGGTCGCCGATATGATCCTTTAGCATCATCAAGCAGCCCAGAGGGGTGCAAGGAATCAGTTTGGCTTTCCCCTGGCCGAGCAGACCCACATTGATCGGATGGAAGCCGTCGACATCTTTGGTGGGTTTATGGCTGCAATAACCTTCGATTCATCGATGTGGGCGGGCAGCGGAAGCTGAACCAGAATTCCATGTACATAACGGTCGTTATTGAGCTTGTCGATCAAGTTCAGCAACTCAGTCTCGGACGTATCGCTTTCGAGCAGATGAGGGAAAGAGTCAATCCCGGACTCAAGCGCCTTCTTCATTTTGGTTTTCACGTAAACCTGGCTGGCAGGATCGCTCCCGACTAGTACGACAGCCAGCCCGGGTGCTCTGCCGCGCGTCTCCCTGAAGGCCCTTGCACCGACAGCAACATTCTTGCGCAAGATTTCGGCAAACGCCTTCCCATCAATTATGGAGGCCTCTGCACTGGGCGCGTTATCCAAAGGTTTTGTAGCGGTCATTTCATCCTACCCATTAGTGGTCTGCACGGCGCGCAACTATCGCTAGAAGTAATAGTGACCATTACGAAACGCAAGTTCTGCTTTGTCGGTAGTAGGCGGAAAATCACCTCCATCGAACACGCAGCTCAAAAAATTTGCGTGATGAAGGCATTGACCCGAATGGCGGCGCCTCGTGACGCAGTTCCGTTGCTTGATGAACCGAACCTTTTATTTTCAGGATGAGACCGATGCGCCCTTTTTTCGTGCCTGCCATGGCATTTGCCTCTTTGCTGCTCGCCGGTTGCGCCTCCGCGCCGAACGATCCGACCCTGACCTTGCAGACCAGCAAGACCCCGGCCCAATATGCCGACTGCGTCATACCGAAATTGCAGGGCAGTGCGTTGACCCCGACTGTCACGCAGACCCAGCGCAGCTACCGGATCGTGGTGCCGAGCAAAGTCTCGGCGGACAACGTGCTGGAAGCCTACAAGGCCGGGAACGGCGGCAAAGTGTTTATCTACGAGCGGCATTTGCTGGCTTCGAACTTCCTGCCTTCGAGTTTTGAACGCGCCGCACAGGATTGCATCTGACCCTGGCCCGTAAACGCTTTTCACAGCGCTCCTTTGGTTGGCCGCAACCAACCAATTTTTGCCCCGCACCGCATTCGGTGGCGGGGCTCTTTTTCGTCGGCGAATGAAACAAGTAGCGAATAATTCGTTGTTCGTCCCGTAGTTGGCACTAAGCGAATAAAACTATTGAAAAAAACTCCCATAAGCTTTAAACGGGAAGCTCGATAGCAAATTGCTAGCAATCAGTTAGTGAGTATCGCCGGTTTTTGGCTCAGGGAGCGCTGATGAGTGTTCGTCCATTGACTGACTCCCCGTGGCAATCGAACGATTGCGACGGGGTCGTCTCTCAACTTAAAGGGATCTCAGATACTGTCGGCATGGCGTGCGCCGGCACCCAGGACACGATTGAGCATTTGCTGAACTCGGCGCGCAACTGGGCCCATACCACCGCGTGGGTGGTTTACCGCGCCGGTGAACAACTGCATTTGGTCGGACAGGGCGCCCCCCTGGAGCAGTGGCCGTCAATCGTTGCCAATGAAGAGTTTGAAGCCTTTTGCCTGACCCGGCGCTTGCACCGCTGGCCGACCGGTCGAGGCGAAAGTGTGCTGGGTTGGTTACTCGCGCCGGTCGACGATGCCGCGGACCCGACGCTCGCCGAGTTCGCCCAGCGCCTGGGCGTTGAGGTACAGGCCAATACCCTTGCCCGTGCGCAGATTACTCAACGAGTCCTGTATGAAATTACTTACCTGGCCAGTTCGACCCGCGACCGGTCAGTGTTTCTGGTGGGGGTTCATCGGCTGCTGGCTAGCCTGATCGACGCCGAGAACTTCTATCTCGCGCTGTATAACCCGCACACGGGCAAGATAGATTACCCATATTACGTCGACATCATTGATGTTGAAGCCCTGGAATCCGAGAACTACGAATACCTCGACCCTTCGCACTTGTCGTTGACCGCCCAGGTGTTGAGCACTGGCCAGCCGCTGCTGATCGACGCCGCCGGCATTCATGCGGCGGAGACCGAGGGGCGTTTCTACTGCGTGGGTGACTGTCCAGAGTTCTGGATGGGCGCACCGTTGAAAAACGCCTCGGATGACGTGTTTGGCATGCTGGCGATGCAGGTCTACGACGTGTCCCGTATCTACAGCGCTGAAGACCGCGCGCTGTTTTTGGTGGTGGCCCGCCACGTGGCCATGGCGCTCGACCGGATCCTGCACCGAGCGGACCTGGAAGAGACGGTGCTGCGTCGCACATTGGAACTGTCGGCACTCAACGACGCATTGAGGCAGGAAGTGGCAGACCGGGAACGTGCCGAACATCTGCAGAGTGCGCTGTTCCATATTGCCGAACTGTCGAGCCAGCCTGGCGACATGGCTGAGTTGTTTCAAACCTTGCATGGCATCGTCGGTGATCTGCTGTTCGCGCAGAACTTCTACATTGCGCTGTTCGACGACGGCACCAGTGAAGTGACCTTTCCCTATTATGTCGATGAACGGCAGACGGTCCGCCCGGTGGCACGGCGTGGGAGCCGGGGTCTGACCGAATACGTTATCCGTCAGCGTCGACCTTGTTTGATTGACGCCGACGAGGCTGAGCGATTGACGACGCACGGTGAAATAGAAGTCGCCGATGTGTATTTCCGCTCCTACTCCTGGCTGGGCATTCCATTGTTCGATGGCGATGTAGTGCGTGGCGTGCTGGCGGTGCAAAGCTATACCTCGCAGGTGCGCTATACCCTGCGTGACCAGGAATTGCTGACGTTCGTGTCGCGGCACATCGACACCGCGTTGTCACGACGCACCGCCGCCGAAGCGATCCATGCTGCCAACCTCATGCTGGAAGCCCGGGTGCAGAACCGCACTCGCGAACTCGATCACGCGAATGCCAAGTTGCAACACGAAAACTCCCATGATGCGCTGACCGGGCTACCGAATCGCACCTACCTGCAACAGCGCCTCAACCTGGCCTGGTCGCAGTTCAGCAGCGCAGGCGGGCACCTGGCGGTGTTGTTCATCGACCTCGACCGTTTCAAGATGGTCAACGACAGCCTTGGCCACCATTTTGGGGACCTGCTGTTGAGGCAGGCCGCCCACCGTTTGCGCGGCTGTTTGCGCGATACCGACATGTTGGCGCGCCTGGGGGGCGATGAGTTTTCGGTGCTCGCTCCCGAGGCACCGCTGGACGTGGTGATCGACATCGCCGAACGGATCCTGGTGGCGTTCGACCTGCCGTTTGTCATCAATGGCCATCAGGTTTTTTCGTCCTGCAGTATCGGCATTGTCAGCGCCGACAGTCAGTTCCATCACGAGCCAGCCGACTTGTTGCGCGATGCCGATGCGGCGATGTACCGGGTCAAAAGTGCCGGGCGCGACAGTTACGCGGTGTTCAACCAGGAAGTGCGCCGTGAAGTCTCGGACCAGGTTGAGCGTGAAGGTGCCTTGCGCAATGCGCTCAAACGCACTGACGAACTGCTGCCTTATTTCCAGCCGATTGTCAGCGTCGAAACCGGCGAATTGTTGGCCCTTGAAGCGCTGATCCGCTGGCATCAGCCGGGCGGTCGGGTCATCTCGCCGGGCGAGTTTTTGCCGGATGTCGAGGGCTTGCGCCTGATCGGTCGACTGGATCTGTACATGCTCACCAGCATTGCAGTGATCCTCGCCCAACCCCGGCACGCCAATTGGCCGCCGGTGCACGTCAATTGCTCCAGCTACAGCATGACGCGCCCGGACTTCGCCAGTGATGTGCTTGCCCTGTTGGCGCGGCACGGGGTCGCGCCGTCGCGGATCTGCCTGGAGTTGACCGAAGGTGCGCTGGTCGCCGAGCCGGCCATTGCCCGGCTGACCATGCAGCAATTGGCCGACCACGGCATGTCGGTGGTGCTCGATGATTTCGGTGCAGGGTTTTCATCCCTGAGCTATGTGCATCAATACCGTTTCAGCGGCTTGAAGATCGACAAGTCGTTCATCCTCGAACTGACCACCAGCCCCCGCAGTCGCGCGATCGTCCGGGCGATTGTTCGGATGGCCGAATCGCTGGACCTGAGTGTGGTGGCCGAAGGTGTCGAGGATGAAGCGACCCTGGATCTGCTGCGCGAAATCGGCGCAGGGCAGGCCCAGGGCTATTATTTTGCCAAGCCGATGGGGTTGGAGGCGTTGTTGGCGAGTTCACTGGTTCAAATACATGAGGACACTGAATAACCCCCCCGCCGTTTTTTTGTTAAATCACCGCTGTGCCGGGGTAGCTGAGATGATCGCTACCCAGCGAATCGCGTTGCATTGAGTGCAGGTTTTTTCGATGGTTTCGCAGAGGGCTTCCATCTGGATCTGGTGTTCGCTGTCGCGAAACGGGCTTTGCAGATCAGTGCCGCTGCGCGCGAACTCCCCGGAGGGAATAAACGCCTGTACTTCGAGCGGGCACGGCTGGCCCCTGAGATGCGCCGCCAGGCAATTTACGCACGCCACGTGGCGGCGCAGCAGGGTTGACTTCATCGTATTGACCTCTTTATCCGGGTCATCCAGCAACGTCAGTACTTGCCGCGCAAAGCTACGGGAATTATTGACCATCGCCCCCACAACGTGCGCGCTTCCCACCAGCGATTGTAGACACTTCTGTTGCGAAAGCTGATCAGCACCACCAACGCCGAGCCGAGCAAAGACAGAGGCATTAGCGGCAGATTGATCTTGCTGTTGAGAAACAGCATGAAGTCCACGGTGACGGCTATAGCTCGGACGGCGGTTGCGGGGTAAAGGTTCGGTGGGGGCTGCGATCAATGATCCGAGCGGTGTAACCTTGCCCGCTCGCTTACCAAGATAAGAAAAATAATCAGGAGTCATTGATGCAACCGATCCGTCTCGGTCTGGTGGGCTACGGCAAGATTGCTCAGGACCAACACGTCCCCGCTATTAACGCCAACCCCGCGTTCCAGTTGGTGTCTGTCGCCACGCAAGGGCAGCCGTGCGCCGGGGTAGAGAACTTTCAGTCCCTGAGCGAGCTGCTCGAAAACGGCCCGCAGGTCGATGCGATTGCGTTTTGCACACCACCGCAAGGACGATTCGCTCTGGTGCAACAAGCGCTGGCCGCTGGCAAACACGTGCTGGTAGAAAAACCGCCGTGCGCCACGTTGGGTGAAGCGATGGCGTTGGTGAATCAGGCTGGGGAGCAAGGCGTCAGCGGTTTGTTCGCCTGGCATTCACGCTACGCGCCCGGCATCGAAGCTGCCCGGGACTGGCTGGCCAGCCGCACCTTGCAAAGCGTACAGATCGACTGGAAAGAAGACGTGCGCAAGTGGCACCCCGGCCAGGCATGGATTTGGCAACCCGGAGGCCTGGGCGTCTTCGATCCCGGCATCAATGCCTTGTCGATAGTCACCTATCTGCTGGCGCTGCCGCTGTTTGTCGAGTCTGCCGAACTGCGAGTCCCCAGCAACTGCCAGTCGCCGATTGCCGCGTCCATCAAGATGTCTGACGCGCGCCACCTCGATGTCCGCGCGGAGTTCGATTTCGATCACGGTCATGAGGAACTCTGGAGCATCGAGATTCGTTGCACTGAAGGCATCCTGCGACTAGACAACGGTGGCGCACTGTTGAGTATTGACGGCGTGCGCCAATCCGTATCGGAGGAGGGCGAGTACGCGGCGGTGTATCGGCATTTTCAACAGCTGATTGGCGACAGGGCCAGTGACCTGGACCTCCAGCCGCTGCGACTGGTCGCCGACAGCTTTTTTGTCGGCAGTCGGGCGTCGGTTGAGCCGTTCTACAATTAGCGGCTACGGCTCGAGCCAATGCCGCGCTAATGACGACAGGTGCTGGAAAAACCCCGTTCGGCGAATAACCGGGCGGGGGTTTCTGCTGGTACGCATGAAAATACCGCTTAGGATCGAGGCGTTATCCCTTATCCGCCTTGCCGGCGGCCGCCGCAAATTTCGCCAGACGCACATCCAGTCGACGAGGAGGTCGGTTGTGGTCTTCTGCATGCTCCTTGCGGCGAATGGCATTGCGCACCATCAATGAACCCAGGTAGCGGACCGGCTCCGGTGGGAAATGGCCAAGCGGACCTTGCAGCAGCGGCGAGCGTGTCCAAGGATTATCCAGACCCAGTACCAGCGACGACAGGATCTGTCCACCCATATGGCACGGACCGACGCCGCTGCCGGAATACCCGAAACCATAGAAGATATTGCCGCTTGCGCCCATGCGGCCGAAGAAAGGCAGCCCGGTGACTGAGCGATCGGAAGGGCCATTCCAGGTGGCGGCGATACCGACATCGGCAAAGTCCGGAAAGAACTCCGTCAACGTGTTGCGCAGCAGCCCTGCGTAGGGTGATGGCTGGTCGAATACCGGCAAGATGCGCCCGCCATAGGCGAAGGTGTTGCCCCCTTTGCCGAGCATGATTCGGCCGTCCGGAGTGTTGTGGTAGTAGTGCACGAATATCCGCGAGTCGAGTACGGTGACTCCGCTGGTCAAGCCGATCCGCTTGAGCAGATCAGGTCGCGGCTCGGTGATGATCATGTCGCTGGAGACGATGGCCACCGAACGCGAGAACTGTGGAAAGGCACGGGCCATCCAGGCGTTCATCGCCAGCACGACCCGGTTGCAGGTCACTTTCCCTTTTGGCGTATTGACGATGGCCGGCATTCCCTCTTCCAGACCGGTCATCGGCGTGCCCTCGAAAATACGCACGCCCAGTTCCAGTGCGACCCGGCGCAGCCCACGGACCAGCTTGCCCGGTTGCACACTGGCCGCCGCAGGCGAGAACCAGCCCTCGATGTGCCGCGTTGAGCCGGCCATGCGTTGCACGTCAGGCAGCGCACATTTGGAGAAAGAGTTAATGCCATGGCGCTCCAGTGCCGCGATCACCCCGTCGGTCGAGCCGACCTGGGCGCGGTTGGTCGCCGTGTAGAGCGTGCCGTCGAGACGGTAGTCGGCATCCACAGCATACTTTTCGCAGAAGGTACCGATGGCGTAGATGCTCTGCTCCGACTCCTTGACCAGGCGTATCGCCTCTTGGACACCGAACAAGCGCTCAAGGGTGAAGTACTTGGCCGACCAGGAAAGCGCGCAGCCACCATTGCGTCCACTGGCACCGGCACCGCAGATGTCGGATTCGACGATGACCACGTCCAGCTCGGGATTCTGTTCCTTGAGCATGATGGCGGTCCATAAACCGGTATAGCCACCGCCGACGATGCAGACGTCGGCGCGGGTGTTCTGTTGCAGCGGAGGGCAGGGCGTAGCGGGTTGATCTTTCAGGGCCTGGTCCAGCCAGTAGGGGCGCATAGGGTCATCTCCGTTGGATCGGTTAGAGGCAGGGTTCAGGACACAATCAGCCGCACGCGGCGACCACGATCATTTCCACGCGCCAACCGGGGTCGATCAACTGAGCCAGCGTGCAAGCGCGTGTGGGAGCATGGCCTTCAGGGAAAAACTCATCCCAGACCTTGTTCAGCCCTTCATAGTCCTCGCGATGGGCGAGCAGGATGCGCACCGAAAGCACCCGCTCGCGGCTGCTGCCGGCACTGAGCAAAAGCTGCTCGATACCGGCGAGCACTTCGCGGGTCTGCGCCCCGATATCACCACTGAGGTCCGAGGCGACCTGGCCACCGACGTAGAGATGGTTGTCGTACCGGACCATGTCCGAACGGCGTTTTGCCACAGCGAAACGTTCAATTTCCATAAAGCATTCCTGATGGGTACGAGGGGCGGCACTTGTGAAAATCATGCTTGCAGTTCATCGTTCATAAATAAAATCGATTTATCGTATGGAAAGATAAGTTGAACCTATAGCAAGGTGCGCCGATGACGATTTCCCATACCCAACTCAAGGCGTTTCACGCCGTTGCAATGAATGGCAGCTTCACCCGGGCGGCCGAGCAACTCTGCCTGTCACAACCCGCGGTATCCGACCAGGTGCGCAAGCTCGAGGATTATTACGGGGTGATGGTGTTTTACCGCGACAAGCGCCTGGTGCGGCTGACGGAAGTGGGCGAGCGGTTGTTCGGCCTGACCCAGCGCCTGTTCGATATCAGTATCGATGCCCACGACATGCTGACGGACTACCGCACCCTGTCGACGGGAACCCTGAACCTTGCCGTGGATGCGCCGGTGCACGTCTTGCCCTATGTCTCACGCTTCTGCAGCCGTTACCCCGGCGTTGAGGTGAAGATCGAAACCGCCAATACCGACGAGGTCCTGCAGCGGTTGTTCAGCCACCAGGCCGACATCGCCCTGCTGGGGCGCAACATCGAAGACGATCGCCTGATGACGCTGCACCTGCGCAGCGATCCAATGCTCGCCTTCGTCGCCCATGACCATCCCTGGGCGCAACGAGAGTCCATCTGCCTTGCCGACCTGGACAACATACCTATGGTCTTGCGCGAGCAAGGTTCGGTCACACGGTTATCGCTGGAGGAGGAGATGGCTGCGGCGGGTTTGCACATTCGCAAGGCAATCGAAGTGGAAGGGCGTGAAGCGGCACGCGAGGCCGTGGCGATTGGCATGGGCGTCGGGGTCGTCTCGGTAGCCGAACTGGGCTCGGACTCCCGGGTTCGCGGCTTGCCGATCGTTGACTGTCAGCGGCACTTCACCGAGACATTGGTATGTCTGCGGGCACAGAGTTCGCGACGTATCCTGACGACCTTTTTTGACATGGTTCGAGAAGGGCTGGGCGAGTGAGATTCATCGTTCAATCGTGGCCGATAACTGCCTGTCAGGAAGGGCAGATATCGGCCGATTCTGTTGAAAAAGCAGCTCAGGCCTGGTCAAAGGCCGTTGTTAGATTAGTGAGCAGTCAATCCTTGTAAATCAAACGAAATCTTCAACGGAAAATTCCCCACTGCTTAAAAAAACAACGGGAATACCCAGAAAAGCCCCTCTGAAAAATTCAGCGCTCGACGTGATCGCATACCTGGCCTGCTGCGAAAATATCTGAACCTGAATGCTCTTGTGGCTGGCAGAGTCCCAGATAGTGGCCCACGGGGTGACTTCGCTTCCAGTACCCGCCGTGGTCGGGGCTGCAATCAGTAACTTGCTGCGCGCCGGGACGAAGGGTTTACCGGTTGCCAGCAACGCGAGCAACTCATCGAAGCAACCCGATTCGGTCCCCACAATCAACGCCTTGGCGGTGTCGATGGCGCTGCCACCGCCTACGGCAACGACCGTATGGCAGTCGCCGGCTTCCTGCCAAAAACGCTCATTAGTATCGCGTAACTGGGCCACGTCCGGATTGGGCTGGACATCCTCGATGATGTATACCAATCGGTCGCCCAGCAGGTCCTGAATGCGATCGACCAATCCCAGCCCGCGAGCTTCAGGAAAGGTCACAAGAGCGACTTTCTGGTTTTCGGTGATTTCGGCAAGTTCGAGAAGGCTGCTCCAGCCGAAGCGGGTATCCACTGGATTGTGAAAGCGGGCAGTCATGGTGGGGCCTTTATTTTTGTTGTTGAAGGTGGCCCATGATCGAGGACCCTCAACAACAGCTCAAATCGATAAATCGCAGGCTTTGATCGGCTGAACCGATACCAGATCCTGGGGGGCGATGGGTGCGCGTGAATTATTTAGAAGTTGGTCCCGCGCTGGATGGCGTTGCGCAATGCACAGGACACCGCACCGGCGACGATCAGCGTGATACCGATTCACCGCTCCCACTCGTTGAACCATAATTGCTTATGATCAGACCGGCTCGAATGACTGCTTTTGGCGTCCGATAAGCACAAAAGGAGGTGGCGCATGAACCTCAAAGGCTGGAGTTACATGCTTATGGCTCTTTTTCTATCAGGCTGCGCGTCTTCTGGAGGCTACGTTATCAGGCCAGTAACACCTTCAGCCTGTGCGATAGGGCGATGCTAAGGAGCGTGGCCGAAGCGTTTTCGGAAGTCGTCTTCGAGCATTCGGCAGGCGCCAGTTATGATGCCACGGGCTTCTGCCGACCCCATGAATTCCGACTCACGATCATGGCATAGGTCGATAGCGGCTCTGTCTTTTGCCTTAGCCTTTCCCTCTGGCATGCTGCCTACATAGGCGTCAAAACCTAGGAACGACACGACCAGCACGACAGCTGTAACTGAAAGCTTGGTCAGGACTCCCATACTCTTCGGTTTATCGACGAAGCGGGGCGGCAGTACGATCTTCTGGCTCAGATCGGCTTGGCAGTGCTTGCAGCGGATAGCCTCGAACTTGATGTTCTCGGCGCAGTAGGGGCATTGCTTTTCTGATGGCTCCAACTCAGAGATCTCCATATCTAAGAGGCGCCATCATACCATTGCGGCCTAGCGCCATCACCAGGCAGCAAAAAGCCCGCGCATGGCGGGCCTTCTGTATGGGGTCAAATCCTTTTGTCCGTTCAATCTGAACTCCATTCTGTGAGCGTTTCGTGAAAAACATGTCGCCGCAATGAGAAAGCCCGACGCTGGGCCGGGCTCTTTGTGCGATCACAAGTCGGTCAACGAGAAACTGGCCCACGAGATCGCGTTGCTCAAACGCGTCCAGTTTGCCAAGCGCAGCGAGCAGTTTAGCCCGGATCAAGCCAGCCTGCTCGACGACTTGATCGATACGGATATCGCCGCTATCGAAGCCGAACTTGAGGCGCTGCAACCGGCACCTGTCGAAGCCAAAGTGCGCCAGCAACCCAAGCGCGCACCGCTGCCACCGCAGTTTCCTCGCACGCTGATCCATCACGAACCGGACAGCAGCCACTGCCAGTGCGGCTGCGCCCTCAAGCGCATCGGCGAAGATGCCAGCGAAAAGCTCGACTACACGCCCGGCGTGTTCACCGTCGAGCGCCACATCCGTGGAAAGTGGGCCTGCGAACAGTGAGAAACGCTGATTCAGGCGCCGGTACCGGCGCATGTCGATGCACTGCGCGAAGCCGTGCTGACGCATGGCGTCGTCCACGCCGACGAGACCCCGGTACAAATGCTGGCGCCTGGCGCGAAGAAAACTCATCGCGCTTACGTCTGGGCTTATGCCACCAGTCAGTTCTCCGATCTGGCTGCGGTCGTTTACGACTTCAGCCCGAGTCGCGCAGGCGAACATGCCCGAGCCTTCCTCGGCAAATGTAACGGCAAGCTGGTCTGCGATGACTTCGCGGGCTACAAGGCAGGCTTCGAACTGGGCGTTACGGAGAACGGCTGCATGGCTCATGCGCGCCGCAAGTTCTTCGATTTGCACGCGACCAACAAGAGCCTGATCGCCGATAAAGCGCGGCACTACATCGCGGCGTTGTACGAAGTCGAACGCGAAGTTAGGGAACTGGTGCCAGGTGACCGGCAGCGAATACGACGAGAAAAAGCAGTGCCAATCATCAACGCACTTCATACCTGGATGACGGCCCAAAGGCAGCTCGTTCCCGAGGGCTCGGCCATCGCAAAGGCCCTGGATTACAGCCTCAAACGCTGGATAGCGCTGACGCGCTATCTCGATGACAGCGCTGTGCCCATTGACAATAATTGGTGCGAGAACCAAATCCGACCGCGGGCACGTGGGCGCTCAAAGTGGCTGTTTGCAGGTTCGTTACGCAGCGGTAAACGCGCAGCTGCGATCATGAGTTTGATCCAGTCGACACGGCTCAACGGGCATGATCCGTATGCTTACCTAAAGGATGTTCTAGCGCCTGCCGACGCAGCGGGCGAGTGAGATTACCGAGCTGCTGCCGCATAACTGGAGTCCCGCCGAATAACGTAAGCTGGGATATATGGATGCTCACGTTGAAACTCCACATGGAAGACTTGGAATGACTCGAATTATTGAAATCCTGATGTACACCTTAAAGCCAGGATCGGGATTGGATTTTCATCGAATAATGCAGAATGTAAGTGTTCCGCTTCACATAGAAGCTGGCATAGATGTCGTTTCTTATGGCGGCTCATTACATGATTGTGACAGCTATCACCTGATTCGCTCTTATGAAAGCGAGAGCCATCGCCTAGCATCTCAAGATATTTTTTACGCAAGCGCTGCCTGGAAACTGGGCCCGCGAGCAGACATTGTCAGTCGGATTGAAGTCAGTACAACGACAGTTATGGCGCTCACTCAAGACGTAATTGATGCAATCAGAGCTTCCGTAGATCTATCTAAAGCCGATGCTCAATCAGCGTAGCCATCGGCAAAGACAGACCCCGTAGTCTTAAACGCTGGGATCAGGAAGGTGTGTTAGCCGGACGCTTGCGAACCAGCAGCGGATTTCAGCTTTCTGGAATGGGTCAGCTGATAAGCAATTGCCAACCAAATGAACCACCCAGGCTTGATCAATAAGGCAATACGAGTGTCAGGTCTTAATGCCAGCAGGCAGAGAACAAACCCCAGGAACGCCAGGGAGAACCAGGCCATCGGCACGCCGCCAGGCATCTTGTAGGCCGATTTCGCATGCAGCTAGCGCTGACTTTGTCCGGGGTGGGGGGCAGTTACATGCCTAAGGCCTGTCTATCCCACTTGATCGACCGAGGTGCGTTGCGGGCATTGGTCACGACTCCAGGATTACCACGGATTCGTTATGCCGCGCTTCATTGTACAGACCGCCAGTTTGGACTGAATCAGAACGTGGCGCAGTTGGCACTGCACCGTATAACAGGCATGCGAAATCACCATTGATTTGGTGCAGAGCTTGCCTCTCTTAAGCCCGGGTAATCATCAAGGGCAAGATTAGGTTTGTCGTCTACAACCGCGTCGGATTCCGGTTTACGAATCACTCCGGCTTCAGCATCCGCACGCATCTGCTGGAGTTCCTTGTGCAATGCCTTGTCCTGAACCGTTGGCTTGCTGGTGTATGGCTTTCGTTCGGGTTCAGGCTTCGCTGCATAAGTCGTTACCGCGTCAGGGTCATGCTGTAGCTTTTCTTGTACTTGCGATTCGAGCATCGCACGAAGCGCGTTTTTGTCGGGACGGGTCAGCAATTTGTTACTCCTATTAGGAAACCAGGCACCCAGTAATCGACTGGGTCAGTGGCCGGTTGGGAAACATCCAATCGATCGTGTCGAAAATTTGGGCTGCAGGTACTCAGCAAATTGCTGTAGTCGAGTTCGGTCTATAGCTAGTCCAGCAGGTAGTAGGCATACATTATGTATGGCCGCTTGGTGTACGTAAGGATATGCTGCCCCCCGACTTCATATATGCCAATAAAAACCAACCACAGTGACGTTATGAGCCAATCAGAGACGCGTGCGACTGCCCTAGCGCTGTATCCAGAGGACTCCCGCGAGGCGGCGGCTCTGCTGAAGCAGGCCGTACCAATGATGGTGCGTCACAACATTCCACCAAATCCCGTGCACTATGCTCTCTGGTACACCTACAGCAAAGGTCAGGAGCCAGAGCTTAATCGCCATCTGGACAGGGTGGTCAAAGACTTCGACTGTTTCCCTCCAGAATCCGCTTCGAAGCTTTTTCGCGACTACATCATTCGTGACGAATTGGAGGAGGCGCGCGCAGGGCAACAGCAAGCGATCAACCTGGTTGACGACATGGAGCGTGATGTCTCGCGTTGCGTGAATGGCAGTGCCAACTTTCAAGCCAGTCTTGGGCATTGCATGGAAATGCTCGCGGAGCCGGTCGACCATAGGTTGCCAGCCATTCTGAGCGAGCTGCAACAGAGCACCCAGGTCATGCAGGATCAGCAAGAGCTTTTCCTCTCCCAGCTGCACTCAGCGCAAAATGAAATTATGAGTCTGAGAGACAAGCTCGAGCGAGCCCAACTGGCTGCATCTTTGGATGGTCTGACCAAGGTGTTGAACCGAGCTACCTTCACTCGCTTGCTGGAGCATGCGTTGATCAACGCGCCTCATGGGGTGGCATTAGTCATGTTGGATATCGATCATTTCAAGCAGTTCAATGACCGGTATGGCCATCCTTTGGGCGACCGCGTACTTGAGCATGTTGGTCAGGTGTTACGGAACTCAATCCCGCCTCAGGCTCTGGCGGCACGCTATGGTGGTGAAGAGTTCTGTGTAGTCCTGCAAACGTGTTCTGATCTCACCAGTGCTCATACTTTTGCTGAGCAGCTGCGCCTGAAAATTCAGGCGCTGCGGATCAAGGTTCGTGGCACGGATGAGGTGCTAGACACTGTAACTGCGTCCTTTGGTGTCGCCCTCGCCAAAGCGGGTGACGATGTGGAAAGCCTGCTGACTCGTGCCGATGATGCCCTCTATCAAGCCAAGCGTAGCGGGCGCAACCGAGTGAACTGAAACTGGTGTTCGGGCTCTAGCTGCGTTCACATAGCCCCACAGGATAGGGTGATTCGATTCGCGTTCATTCGTAACCGTCCGCCCAACACATCTTCCCGACCCCAGCACTTAGGGCAATGATGCCAAATCAATCCAAAGCGGACACCTGAAATGCCCATACCGGCGCAGTCGAATTAGTTTTGGCCAAGGTCAGTTATCCCACCACGCGTTGCGAGGCGTGTTTGCCTGCGATAAAAGGCGTGAATAGCCCACACCACCCCTACGAATAGCAACCCTGTCCCAAGCGCTTCCATAGGAGAGGGCCAGCGTTGGTTGATGAGCAGGCCCATCGTAGTTGCATAAATGGTTCCGCTGGCGATCAATTGCCCGCTTAGAGCCAGAGGTAGACGCCGAGTTGCGATTGACCATGCCCAGGCACCTGCAAGGGTGGCCCCTAACCCCTGAATTAACCCACAGACTATTAGCGCCTGAGTACCTGCTAACCCACTCGGATGGCTGGCGAAGTGGGACAGTTTCAAGTACAGACCAACGGGGATGAAGGCCAGCATTTCGACGCTGCACATAAAGATCAGCATGGCTGACCACAACATGGGGGACATGCTTGGGCGTCGAGCCAAAGCACTTTCATTTAATAGGCCAAAACCAGTCCAAAATCCGATTGCAAACAACGATGCGAGCAGCCCAAGCAGTATCGAAGCTGTCGGGAGCACTGAAGTCGCACGGCTAAAATCAAACACGCTCAGATTGACCAAACCTATGCCCAAGGCCGCCACCACCAGCGGCCCGGCAATGGCGCGCCAGGGCACGCTGGAGCTTCGCATGTTGCCGGCAATCGCGAGCACGATCGGTACTGACCCCATCATCACCGGAGGGATCACCGGCCCAGCTGCCAAGACCGCAGTGGTAATCAGAAAGAAGTAACCGATGTATCCCAAGAAGCCCAGCAGTGCGGCGCAGGCCCAGTCGCTCAGTCGCAATTGCCGCACTTCGCTACGGTAAACAAACAGCACTAGCAGGCTACCTAAACCGGCAAAGGCATAGCTCACCACAGCCAGATCAAAGAGGCTGTAATCGCCGACCAGCCCCGGAAAGATGTAGAGCAGCGACCAGGAAAAAGTGGCGGCAATGGCCGCTAATAAGCCTAGGGTCATACGCTCTGCTCCTGCTGGCCCTGCTTCCGGATCCAGCAATGAGCTACGTGCCGGGCAGTGTCGAATACCCGCACGTCCTGGCCCATGGCGCCGCTGACAAAACTGCCCTCCAGTAAGATAAACAGCCCCTCAGCAACTACGTAAGGATCGCTTATACCGGCGCTCATGGCCAATGCAGTAAGATTTTCGCGTATCCCTTGTTTATGCCGGCTCACTGCCAAATGCACAGGGTGGCTAAACTGGGGGAATTCAGCCGCACTGTTGACGAACAGACACCCGCGCCCGCTATCTTGCAATAGAAAGCGTTGATACAAATCGAAAAACGCGAGCATGCCACTGACCGGGTCAGGATGCCCTGCCAAGGTGCGCGCTACCTCTTCACGCCAGCGTCGGTCACGCTCCTCAAGGCAAGCCACTATCAGCGCATCCTTGGAGGGGAAATGGCTGTAGAGCGTCATCTTGGTAACACCCGCCATCGCGGCGATGGCCATCACACCAGTAATGTATATACCTTGTGACAGAAACAGCTTTAGCGCTGAGTCAATCAAGCGCTCACGGGTATTGTCCAATTTAAGGCACTCCGGCATCGGGACGGAGTTAACTATACTGACCGGTAAGATTGAGGTGCATCCAAATACGACCTGAATCATGGCCGTTACGACACAGACCGCAGCATGCCAAAGCAGCAGTAAATCGTAGGATTTGGCCAATCAGAAAGTTCGCTACGCTAGCTAAGCATCCCCTGCACCCGCGTGGTTAAACGGACGCCAACTTATGCGGCAGCAGCTCGGTAATTTCATTCTCCCGCTGCGTCGGCAGTCGCGTGAGAACATTCTTCAGGTAGACATATGGATCATGTCCATTTAGTCGCGCCGACTGAATCAAACTCATGATCGCAGCCGCGCGTTTTCCGCTGCGTAGCGATCCGGCAAACAACCAATTCGAACGCCCAAGTGCCCACGGCCGGACCTGGTTGTTGTCGATGGGCACAGCCCCATCGTCCAGGTAGCGCGTCAGCGCTATCCAGCGTTTAAGGCTGTAATCCAAGGCCTTGGCTGCATTCGAAGAACCGAGGAAGTTACGTGCATGCTCACCAGCACGGCTCGGGCTGAAGTCATAAACCACGGCCTTAAGTGCCGAGAACGGCGTGGTGCAGTAAGCCCAAACATAAGCGCGGTGAGTTTTCTTTTCTGTAAGCGTCCGGTCAACACACCTACCTGATCTCAATGCTTAGGGCGATGGTGTCCATTTAAGTGGATACCATTTATAGCCCCACAAGCGGATCGCCATGCGCCAACGAACCTATTATCCAAAAGTGGGCCAAAAGCAATGGACTTCTGCCCTGTCTAACAACCACAGGCAATGCAGTCTCCCGAGCGTTCATGGCGCAACTGGAAAATGCGCACCTCGCTTTACCCAATTTTAGGGGTACGCCCTTGGCGTATTTCACCATGAACCCGACAGGATAAATTGCCTTGTTTACTTCACTTGGTCGGTAGTTGTGGCATCGAATGGATAGATCCGGCGCCATTCGGCCGCCATGTCCACAACAGTCCAGCCACGGCTGTTTGCTTCGTCCAGCGCTTTATCCAGACGACCGATGTCGGACTGGCGGTCATAGGCCCACTCGCGTTTGGCGTCGGTGTGGTGCACCAGCCCCATGAATCGTTTACCCGGCCCTGCGGCAGTCCATTGCAACATTTGCAGGTCGCCATCGGAATTGCCGAACGCGAAGATCGGTCGCCTGCCGATGACCGCGTCGATGCTTTCCGGTTTGCCCGGGCCGTCATCGTTATGGGCTAGTTTCGGGCTGCGCACGATGGAAGCTTTGCCATCCTTATACTGGAATGCTGTGACAAACGTGGTGCCGATCACTTGTTCCGGCGGGATGCCGTAGACCTTCTCGGCGAAGGCACGCATGAACGCGGTATCGCCTCCTGAGACGATGTAGGTCTTGAAGTCCTGGCTGCGCAGGTAGTCGAGCACTTCCAGCATTGGCTGGAAGATCATTTCGGTGTAAGGCTTACCGGTCTTCGGATGCTTGGCCTGGCTCAGCCAGGTTTTTGCGTAGTCGTCGAAGGCTTCGGTGGTCATGCCGGTGTGGGTAGCGCCGAAGATTTTCATGAAGCCCTCCATGCCCGAAGCGGCCAGAGCTTTGTGATCGTTCTCCAGAACGGCCTGGAACGGCTGTGTGGTTTTCCATTCCGGGTGTTGCGGCGCGGTGCGCTTGACCTCCTCCAAGGCAAACAAAAATTCGAAGTACATCGGCTGCTCACTCCACAAGGTGCCGTCATTGTCGAAAACCGCGACGCGATCTTCGGGTTTGACGAAGTCCTTGCTGCTTTGATCTGTGACAGCCTGGACGAACTCAATGATGCTCTTTTTCGCCGAACCGTCGTTCCACGAGGGTAATGGCTCGGCCGCCAAGGCAAACAGCGGCAGGCAAAGGACGAGAGCCACAAGAAACTTCAGCCCGCGGCGTTGGTGGAGTGCTATCGGATATGTCATAGGACTTCCTTCTTGTGTGCAAAACTCAGGACATGATCTGGAGGTTGAGAGTCAAACCTTGCGTTCAGTATCGATGCTGCATTCAGTCAAGTATTGGGATCTAAAAGGGGTAGAACATCCGAGAAATCACAGACTTGATCGGTAGGGCGACTACGTTGCTCACCAGAAGAAATTCGCCGAACTATTTCTAGCCTCGGCGCGTTGATGGACGTTTGATGACCTGTCGCAGCACCAATAATGGAGCGAGTATAGGACGGGGTGATGCGGCTTTTAAGCAAATCAGGCCACATACGACTTAGCTTTTCTACAGTTAATGTCTTCTTATGTTTTAAGCGAATGTGATGCGTTTCAACCCCAACTATATGCTCGTCCCACGAGGACTCTGTCGACATTTCTCTCGCAATTCGAAATACCACCGCTACGAACTCTTCCCTACTTAGCATCATCGTGTAGTGGTCTAATGATTCCGGACACCCATTTAGGCGAGAATGCTCGCCAGACTG
>NZ_JALBYU010000069.1 GCF_029963765.1 Pseudomonas sp. UYIF39 | reverse complement strand
TGTAGTGGTCAACTAATCCCGGACACGACGTTAAATTTTTCTTCGGCCCGAGCTGGCGCCAGCCCACCGTTGAATTGATGGGGTCGAATCCAGTTGTACCGATGCATCAAGAATTGGCTGATATCGCGCTGGGCTTCTTGAGCAGTTCTGTAGCCCATGGCCGGTATCCATTCGGTTTTCAAGCTGCGGAACACACGCTCCATCGGCGCGTTGTCCCAACAATTTCCCCGGCGACTCATGCTCTGACGCATTCGATAACGCCACAGCCGCTGGCGAAATAAACGACTCGCATACTGCGACCCTTGATCCGAGTGAAACAGCAGGCCCTGAGGTCTTCCTCGTTGCTCGTACGCCATATCCAGCGCCTTGATAACCATATCGGCGTCCGGCTTTTCCGACAACGCCCAGCCCACCACCCGGCGCGTGCAGAGATCCAGCACAACAGCCAGGTAATGCCATTTCCCCTGGGCCCAGATGTAGGTGATGTCGCCACACCACACCTGGTTGGGTGCCGGAACATCGAACTCCCGATTCAAGATGTTCGGGATATCGAGTCGCTCTACCGTCGCTCGTTTGTAGGCATGTGATCCGGGTTGTTTACTGACTAAATCAAGCTCACGCATCAAGCTGCGCACTTTGAACCGACCGAGCTGCTCACCGTCTTCAAGCATCAGCGACAAGATGCTGCGGCTGCCAGCAGCGCTACGACTTTGCGTGAACAACTCGCTCACCCGGCTGCGCAACCGAAGCCGTTCGACATCTGGCGTGCGGCGCCTAAGGCGCTGGGCGTAGTAGCACGAACGGGTGACTTCAAACACCTTGCACAGCCAATCAACCGGCTCATGGACGCTCAGCTGATTGATCAGCGCGTACGCTCGTGATCTTCCGACA
>NZ_JALBYU010000068.1 GCF_029963765.1 Pseudomonas sp. UYIF39 | reverse complement strand
TGTGTTTGATTACCGTGCACTGACCGAACGCTTCCACGCCGCCAATGCACTGGTGGCGGTCGCCGCCGACCTGCTGGCCCTGACCGTGCTGACTCCGCCGGGCGAGTTCGGCGCCGACGTGGCCATCGGCAGCGCGCAGCGTTTCGGCGTGCCGCTGGGCTTCGGTGGCCCGCACGCGGCTTACTTCTCCACCAAGGATGCGTTCAAGCGCGACATGCCGGGCCGTCTGGTCGGCGTCTCCGTGGACCGTTTCGGCAAGCCGGCCCTGCGCCTGGCGATGCAGACCCGCGAGCAACACATCCGTCGCGAGAAAGCCACGTCGAACATCTGCACCGCCCAAGTGCTGCTGGCCAACATCGCCAGCATGTACGCCGTGTACCACGGCCCGAAAGGCCTGACGCAGATCGCCAACCGCATTCATCACCTGACCGCGATTCTGGCCAAAGGCCTGAGCGCATTGGGCCTGACGGTCGAGCAAGCAAGCTTCTTCGACACGTTGACCATTAAAACCGGCGCCAACACTGCCGCGTTGCACGACAAGGCGCGTGCCCAGCAGATCAACCTGCGCGTGGTCGATGCTGAACGTCTGGGCCTGTCCCTCGACGAAACCACTTCGCAAGCTGACGTGGAAACCCTGTGGGCCCTGTTCGCCGACGGTAAGGCGCTGCCAGGCTTCGCCACCCTCGCCGCCTCGGTGGTCAGCACCCTCCCGGCCGCGCTGGTGCGCCAGTCGCCGACCCTCAGCCATCCGGTGTTCAACCGTTACCACTCGGAAACCGAGCTGATGCGCTACCTGCGCAAGCTCGCCGACAAGGACCTGGCGCTGGATCGCACCATGATCCCGCTGGGTTCCTGCACCATGAAACTCAACGCCGCCAGCGAAATGATCCCGGTGACCTGGGCCGAAT
>NZ_JALBYU010000067.1 GCF_029963765.1 Pseudomonas sp. UYIF39 | reverse complement strand
GCGTTTTTCAGCGGGTTGTCGTCCTTGTCCAGGGTGCCGTTTTCCACCGCGCGGATTTCTTCGCGGATGCGGATCATGGCGTCGCAGAAGCGGTCCAGTTCTTCTTTGGATTCGCTTTCGGTCGGCTCGATCATCAGCGTGCCGGCGACCGGGAACGACATGGTCGGGGCGTGGAAGCCGAAGTCGATCAGGCGCTTGGCGACGTCATCGACGCTGATGCCGCTGCTGTCTTTCAGCGGGCGCAGATCGAGGATGCATTCGTGCGCCACCAGGCCGTTGCTGCCGGTGTACAGCACCGGGTAGTGCTCTTCGAGGCGACGGGAAATGTAGTTGGCATTGAGGATCGCCAGTTGCGAAGCGCGCTTGAGACCGGCGCCACCCATCATCCGAATGTACATCCAGGTGATCGGCAAAATGCTCGCGCTGCCGAACGGTGCCGCGCAGACCGCGCCTTCCTTGCGCTCCATGGTGCCGTGACCCGGCAGGAACGGCGTCAGGTGCGACTTGACGCCGATCGGGCCGACACCCGGGCCGCCACCGCCATGCGGAATGCAGAAGGTTTTGTGCAGGTTCAGGTGCGACACGTCGCCGCCGAACTTGCCCGGGGCGCAGAGGCCGACCATGGCGTTCATGTTGGCGCCGTCGATGTACACCTGGCCGCCATTGTCGTGAACGATGCCGCAGATTTCGCGGATGCCTTCTTCGAACACGCCGTGGGTCGACGGGTAGGTGATCATCAGCGCGGCGAGGTGTTCGCGGTGCTCGATGGCCTTGGCGCGCAGGTCTTCGATGTCGACGTTGCCGCGGGCATCGCAGGCGGTGACGACCACGCGCATGCCGGCCATGTTGGCGGTGGCCGGGTTGGTGCCGTGGGCCGAAGACGGGATCAGGCAGATGTCGCGACGGTCTTCGCCACGGCTCTGGTGGTAGGCGCGGATCGCCAGCAGACCGGCGTATTCACCTTGCGAACCGGCGTTCGGTTGCAGGGAGATCGCGTCATAACCGGTCGCGGCGCAGAGCATCGCTTCCAGTTCGTCGGTCAGCTGCTGGTAACCGGCGCTTTGCGCGGCCGGGGCGAACGGGTGCAGGGCGCCGAATTCGGCCCAGGTCACCGGGATCATTTCGCTGGCGGCGTTGAGTTTCATGGTGCA
>NZ_JALBYU010000066.1 GCF_029963765.1 Pseudomonas sp. UYIF39 | reverse complement strand
TCTAGTGTGCCGTCTCACAAATAAAGCTCCTCATGCCTGTGAGACCATTGCCTCACGGGCTCGCTGTATCTTGTTCAAAATATCTTCCCCCTTGGCGTTCCAGACGTAGCGAGTCGGCTGCGCATTTCGCAGTGCCAGGAAGGTGGTGATCGAGCTTTCCAGTTCACGAACCGAACTGAAACTTCCGTCACGCAGGTACACCGTGATGTCGCGAAAGAAGCGTTCAACCATGTTCATCCACGAGCTGGAAGTCGGGGTGAAATGCATGTGGAAGCGTTTATGTTTTTCCAGCCAAGCCTTCACTTTTGGATGCTTGTGCGTGGCGTAGTTGTCGACGATCAAATGCAACTGAAGGTGCTTGGGCGTTTCGCGATTGATCTTCTTGAGAAACTCCAGCCATTCCTGATGCCGGTGTTGTCGCTCGATGGAACTGATCAAGCGTCCCTGAAGATAGTCCAGCGCTGTGAACAAGGTGACGGTGCCATGGCGGATATAATCGTGCGATTGCGTGCGGATATGACCGATCCCTAAAGGCAGTCCAGGCTGAGTGCGCTCCAGGGCCTGAACCTGGCTTTTTTCATCGCAACAGAGCACCAATGCCTTATCCGGCGGATCCAGATACAGCCCAATAACATCCCAGAATTTCTCTTCGAAGTTTGGATCGTTGGACAGTTTGAAGGTACGTGTCAGGTGCGGCTTTATGTCGTTGGCGGCCCATATGCGCTGGACGCTGGCCGGCGAGATACCGGCGACTCGCGCCATGCTTCGGCAGCTCCAGCGAGGTTGACCGATACGCGGTTGAGTGACTTGTTCAAGGGTTCGTTTCAATGCTTCGGCCGGCAAGGATGGCTTGCGACCGCGTCCGGGTAGATCCACCAGGCCTTGTAGACGCAGCTCTTGAAACCGCTTGCACCAACGGGTGACTGAAACAACGGAAAGACCGGTCAATTGGGCAATCTCGTTACGCGAACGACCTTGAGCCGCCAGAAAAATCACCCGCGCTCGACGACCGTCGCGCTGACTGATCGTGGCGGATCTTATGCGCCGACTCAGTTCAACTTGTTCGGCTTCACTGAGCACAATGTCCTGAAAATTCATATGATCGCTCCATGCACTGACTGACCACAGAAGCATAGCTCAGGCTGGAAACTTATTTCGGAGACAGGACACTAGGT
>NZ_JALBYU010000065.1 GCF_029963765.1 Pseudomonas sp. UYIF39 | reverse complement strand
TGTAGTGGTCAACTGATCCCGGACACGGTTTTAAGGTTTTCTTCGGTTTTTGCCGGAGCTAACCCATCGTTAAATTGGTGGGGCCGGATCCAGTTGTAGTGATGCATCAGGTATTGGCTGATGTCTCGCTGAGCTTGCTGGCCGGTCATGTACCCAGTGGTCGGTATCCACTCTGTTTTCAAGCTGCGAAATACTCGTTCCATCGGCGCATTATCCCAGCAGTTTCCTCGACGACTCATGCTCTGGCGCATCCGGTAACGCCACAGCCGTTGGCGAAAGTTGCGGCTACCATATTGCGACCCCTGATCCGAGTGAAACAGTAGCCCTTGAGGCTTGCCACGTTGCTCGTAAGCCACGTCCAGTGCCTTGACCACTAGGTCTGCATCCGGCTTTTCGGATAACGCCCAGCCCACCACTCGGCGGGCGTAAAGATCCATAACAACCGCAAGGTAGTGCCATTTTCCCTGTGCCCAGATGTAGGTTATATCGCCGCACCAAACCTGGTTGGGCGCTTCGACATCAAACTCCCGGTTCAAGATATTCGGGATATCAGGCCGCTCGACTGTCGCCTTTTTATAGGCGTGTGATCCCGGCTGCTTGCTGACTAGCTCCAGTTCACGCATTAGTCTGCGCACCTTGAAGCGTCCAATTTGCTCACCCTCTTCTTGCATCATTAACATGATGCTTCGACTGCCCGGAGCACTTCGTCCCTGGGTGAACAGCTCGTTCACTCTACTTCGCAACCTGAGTCGCTCAACGTCTGGTGTTCGCCGCCTGAGACGATGTGCGTAGTAGCCCGAACGGGCAACTTCAAATGCCTCGCACAAGCAGTCAACAGGCTCATGGGCACTTAGCTGATCGATCAGCGCGTACGCTCGAGATCTTCCGACATCAAGAGCGCGGTGGCCTTTTTTAGTATCGACTTCTCGCGCTCAAGGCGAGCAATTCGCGCCTCCAACTCCTGGATTCTTTGCTGCTCTGGGGTTAACGCTTTGCTTTGCGGGGTGATGCCGGTGCGCTCTCTCTGAAGCTGGTCGACCCAGCGGCGCAGTGCCGATTCGCCAACAGCGAGTGAGCGGCTAGCCTCAATGAAACTGTAGTTTTGCTTGAGCACGAGGTCGGCAGCCTCGCGTTTGAATTCTGGAGAAAAGGTACGGCGTTGCTTGGTCATCTGACACCTCAGTCTGGCGAGCATTCTCGCCTAAATGGGTGTCCGGAATCATTAGACCACTACA
>NZ_JALBYU010000064.1 GCF_029963765.1 Pseudomonas sp. UYIF39 | reverse complement strand
TGTTGGCGCTGATTGAAAACTGACCCACCCTGCCGATTGAAAAATGACCCAGGACGGATTGCTGATTTTTGTCCCAGCAATTGTGGATAAGCTTAGCAGCAGTGTTCTGGTTGAGGACGCATCCAGCCCCACCGCATGTATGCATGCAGCAGGGCAATTATGGAGCGGATCAAGACTGCTCATCGTCCTCGAAATCATCCCCATTCTTGCGCTTTCGCTCCCTTGATTTGATCTTTGTCTGGGCGGCCAAGGTGCTGTGTTGAAGGCGGTACGACTCGTTGCCCGTTTCGACGATGTGGCAGTGGTGTGTCAACCGATCCAGCAACGCAGTAGTCATCTTGGCGTCGCCAAATACGCTCGACCACTCCGAAAAGCTGAGGTTGGTGGTGATAACCACGCTGGTGTGTTCGTACAGTTTGGACAGCAGGTGAAATAACAGGGCGCCGCCGCTTTGGCTAAAAGGCAAATACCCCAGCTCATCAAGTATCACCAGGTCTGTGCGAAGCAGCCCCTGGGCGATTCGCCCTGCCTTTCCATCGTACTTTTCACGCTCCAGCAGGTTCACCAGATCCACCGTAGAAAAGAAGCGCACGCGTTTGTTATGTGCCGTGATTCCGGATACCGCCAAGGCACTGGCCAGGTGTGTTTTTCCGGTTCCCGGCCCACCGATGAACACGACATTCTGCGCGGTTTCAGTGAACGCCAAGCTGGATAGATCGCTGACCAGCCGGGCATCAGCGCTGGAAGCGCTGAAGTCAAAGCCAGCTAAATCACGGTGCATAGGGAGTTTTGCCATGTTCATCTGGTGGTTCACCGAGCGCACCGCGCGATCCGCATGCTCCTGCTGGAGCAGATGTTCCAGCAGCCATTTCGATGAAGCCGTCGAGGCTGTTCCTTGAGAGACCAGTTCTTCCCAAGCACCGGCCATGCCGTGCAAGCGCAGCTCTTTGAGTTCTGTCATTAAGTCACGCATTGCGATTCTCCTCATCGGTCGTACGGAGCCGGTCGTAGCGCGCCGTATTGGCAACAGGCGCCACTTTGAGTTGCAGGCTGGTTTCCACGCAGGGAGGTGGTGCAGTGGAGGTCAGGCGGGCAAGGACATTGAGGATGTGATCAGCGCTCAGACTTCCCGACTCAAGTACCAACTCCACCGCAACCAGCACCGGTTCGAGACCGGCGATAGGCACAGCAGCCAGTACCTGCATCATGATTCGATCACCGTTGGTGTGACGCCTCAGTCCCCGTTTGAGAAGCAGTAACGGCTTCGGTAGATCGGCAAATGGCGCGCCATTACGCAGTGCCCCGGGCTTGCGTTCGATAAGCGGGATGTAATGCTGCCAGTCAAAACTAACCTGATCTCGATCAAAAAGGCGCTCGTGGCTGGCTATGACCGTTTCATCGGCGATGACCACGATTCGCGAAGGATACAGACGGCTGCTGACCCACTGGCCGACTCGCTCACATGGCACTGAATAGCGATTTCGCGCCACGCTGATCAGGCAGGTGCTGGAGACCCGCACCGTACGTTCGACGTAGCCATCAAACGCTGTCGGCATCGGCATCATTTCAACCCGCTCCAGCTCCAAAACCTCGGCCACCGTCAGCCCGCTGTACTGGGGATGCACCAGCTCGCTCCAGAGCGACCGGCAGCGTTGACCGAGCCAGATATTCAGTTCTTCGAAAGTGTGAAACATGCAGTCTTGAGCGTCGATCCAAATGCGCCGACGGCTGTCTTGGACGTTCTTTTCAACGATGCCTTTTTCCCAACCCGAGGCGACGTTGCAGAAGTCCGGGTCGAACAGGTAGTGGGCACACATGACAGCAAACCGGGCATTAACCGTGCGACCTTTGCCTTTGTTGACCTTGTCGACAGCCGTTTTCATGTTGTCGTAAATGCCGCGACGCGGAACTCCGCCAAGCGCACCAAAAGAGCGGGTGTGGGCATCGAACAACATCTCGTGACCTTGGCTGGGATAAGCAACCAACCAGAACGCG
>NZ_JALBYU010000063.1 GCF_029963765.1 Pseudomonas sp. UYIF39 | reverse complement strand
CGTCAAGATTAAATTCCGAAACCCCTATCTGCGTATGCAGGTAGGGGTTTTGTTTGTCCTCGAAAAAAGCATCCTGAGACTGGCACGGAGGTTGGTATCCGTCCGGCCAACACACCGTCCTGGCCCCGACGCCAAAGGGCGATGGTGTGCAATTAAATTAAGTGGACACCATTTCTAGCCTTTTAAGCGTATCCGCTCCATGAACTCCACATTCCAAGCGGATAGCTGACGGCTGATGCTGTGCTCCCGATTTCCATCAGGAGCCCATCACCATGATGCGTCCCAATGCCAGCGTTGAAAAAGTGTACCTCTACCCGAAGCCTGTAGATTTTCGAAAGTCCATCGACGGCCTGGCTGCGTTGGTCGAACTGGACATCAAAGTTGCGGTGTTCGACCCGGTGCTTTTCGTCTTTCTAAATCGCCACCGCAACCGCGTCAAAGTGTTGTACTGGGAGCGCAACGGCTTCTGCCTTTGGCTCAAGCGCCTGGAGTCTGAACGTTTCAAACTTTCCCTGATGAGGTCGCCGAGGCGATCGTGCTGACTGTCCAGGAATTGAACTGGTTACTGGATGGCTTTGATCTCTGGCGCAATCGTCCTCATAAGGTTTTAACGGCAAGATTCGTCGCCTGACGGGTATAATCCCCGGCATGAATTTGATACCCGAAGACCTTCCCGATGATCCTGTTTTGCTCAAGCAAATGTTGCTTTAGGCACTCAGTCGTCAGCAAGTAACGGCTGAGGCATACCAGATTCATATCGTCGATTTGAAAGAACAGATCAAGCTTCTGCGCGACCGTTAGTTCGGTCGAAAATCCGAGCAGACCATCGAGCCCAATACGCCGCAACTGGCGTTGTTCAATGAGCCCGAAAGCGAGCCGATGCTTCCAGTCGGCGACGCTGACGAAGAAGTTGTTGCTTCGACGCCACGTCGCGGCAAACGCAAGCCACTGTCGGCTGATCTGCCACGCGTCGAAGTGAACCACGAACTGCCCGAGCACGAACTGACCTGCGCTTGCGGCTGCCGCAAACACGTCATCGGTGAAGAAACCAGCGAACAGCTGGAGATTGTGCCGATGCAGATTCACGTACTCAAACACATACGCAAAGTTTACGGTTGCCGCGGTTGTGAAACTGCGCCGGTCACCGCAGACAAACCCGCTCAGATGATCGAAAAGAGCATGGCCATCCCCCAGCGTATTGGCCATGCTCTTAACCACCAAGTACGTCGATGGTCTGCCGTTGCATCGTTTCGAAACCGTGCTGAGTCGACACGGTGTGGATATTCCAAGACAAACACTGGCGCGCTGGGTCATTCAGTGCAGCGAACACTTCCAGCCCTTGTTGAATTTAATGCGCGACCGATAACTGGAAAGTCCGGTCATCCACTGCGATGAAACAAGAATCCAGGTACTGAAAGAGCCGGATCGAGACCCAACCAGCCAATCGTGGATGTGGGTGCAGGCCAGCGGGCCGCCGGATCGAAAAGTTGTGCTATTTGACTACACCACCAGCCGTGCGCAGGAAGTGCCTCTACGCCTGCTGGAAAGTTATCGCGGCTACGTGATGACCGACGATTACGCGGGTTACAACGCGTTGGCGTTGCAGCCCGGTGTTGAGCGATTGGCGTGCATGGCTCATGAGCATCGTAAGTTTGTCGACGCGCAGAAGGTGCAGCCCAAGGGAAAAACCGGGCGTGCCGATATCGCGCTGACAATGATCAATAAGCTGTACGGCATCGAGCGTGAACTCAAGGACGTCAGCGATGAACAGCGTTTTATCGGTCGTCAGGAGAAGAGCCTACCGATTCTGGGGCAGTTGAAAAGCTGGCTGGATAAAACACAGTCCCAAGTGACACCGCAAAGTGTGTTGGGTAAAGCCGTGAATTATTTGGCCAACAACTGGAGCCGTCTGGAGCGATACGTGGAGGCCGGTTTTTTACCGATCGACAACAACGCGGCGGAGCGCGGGATAAAGCCGTTTGTAATCGGGCGCAAGGCATGGCTGTTCAGCGGCACGCCCAAGGGTGCCACCTGTAGTGGTCTAATGATTCCGGACACCCATTTAGGCGAGAATGCTCGCCAGACT
>NZ_JALBYU010000062.1 GCF_029963765.1 Pseudomonas sp. UYIF39 | reverse complement strand
TCTGGCGAGCATTCTCGCCTAAATGGGTGTCCGGAATCATTAGACCACTACATAACCGATGTAGTTGAAAAAGGTTACCAGGCTGCCCATCAGCAAGAATGCTTGAAGGAAGAGGAGGCGCAATGCCGAATTTTGGAAGTGGAGAAGAAACCCTCCCACTAAATTTTTCGTGTTGATCGCGCGCGGTGTGAAGTGCCTGGACTCCGGCAAATAGCGCCAGAAAAGTACTGCGGCAACCACACCAAATATGCCTATCGCACCCACGGCCATGCGCCATGATCCGTACTCCAGAATCAGGCCACTGGCCAGGCGTCCTGACATACCTCCAATCGCACTGCCGCCAATGTATAAGCCGATCGCGACGCCTATGTTGCGAGGATGTATCTCCTCACTCAGGTAGGTCACAGCAAGCGCCGTTATGCCGCTAAGCGACAATCCGAGGAGCGCACGCATCACTAGCAAGCTTTGCCAGTTTGGCATCATCATCGATGCCAGGATCGTGCATAGCGCAGCCGCCATCAATGCAACCACCATCACGGGCTTTCGACCTAAGGCATCTGAAATTGGGCCAGTAAAAAGGAGGCCAATTGCCAAGGTAATGGTTGAAACAGACAGGATGAGACTGCTCTGGGCTGCACTGATTGAAAAAGCCTCTGACAGAGCAGGCATCATCGGTTGAACGCAATAAAGCAGAGCAAAACTGGAAAACCCACCTGCTAGAAGTGCCCATGAGGTTCTACGAAACTCAGGGGTTCCTGTCTCGATGTATCCCGAGGCAGCTGGTAAGTCCGATGGCACTTGGTTTTGCTGAAGGGAAGAGGAGGAGGGGATGAGTACTTTCGAGACAGCTGTCACGTTCAATTCCGCTAGGTAACCGAGGATGCATCACATAGCGAGCCGGACGTTGCCGGCTCGCGCAGGAGTCAGTAGATAACCGACTCCACGATGGGCTGATTGTCACGTATGCGCTCATAACCCAAGGGCGACAGATCCAGGGACGATTTACGCAGCCCTGGCCGCCCAGATGCCGTGGTAGCGCTTTGTGTCAACGACATCGAGGACATTGCCTAAGAACTAGAATTGCCCCCCAGGCCCATCCAGTTTTCGGGCTATGCGTTGGTTAGCCGTCGAATAAACGGCCGGCAAAGGTGAGCCGAGATAGCCTCGAAGCGCTGTACTTCATCACGAAACCTACTCGGCCGCCGGCGAGGGGGGCGTGCTCGCTGAATACGATGAGCACTAGAGTGCGTTCTATCAGCGTGATGGCAGGGGCCGAGGAGGGGGACTTATCCGGTCATCCACTACCGAAGGACGTCTTTCACGACTCATTTAGCTAGCAGCCCTAGTCCAGCAGGCCAGAAAAAATATTAAGCTTGACCGATTCAATCACCAATAACGAATTACAAACGTTATCGCACCAGTCCATGATTCGGCCTGCCCGAATGATCCTTGCTTGATCTCCGCCAGAGATTCGGACAAACGGAGCCCAATCTGGATTTGGCAGTACGCCTGTAACTCCCACACCCAGCCTTGACTGCCCATAATTGCCAGTCCAGCTCGAAGGTGGTAGGAGACAGAATTCGTAAAACTCCCGAGCATCAAGCGGGGCCAACGAGTAGAAGCTTTTATGTTTGATATAAACTGACCACAGTAGCAATTTCTCAAGTGCCACCAGCTTTAACCGATCAGCACTACATGATCGGTATGCCCGAAGTACCTCTAAAGACTCCAGTGCAATCTTGAAACGATTAGTTGGAAAAAACCCTGATATATAGGCTTGCCCCTGAGCCGATGAAAGAAGGAGTACCTCTCTTTGTTGCATACCAAATAATGGAGACGGGCGCTCCTGCGTATGATAACCAGTGTCCAGACCCGCATGGTCTTGGTGATCGACAGACCCAAGTGCTTTCGAAGCCTGCTTACGCTTCCAACTCAATCGGTACTGGCGCGAGCTTTCGCTTCTTGAGATACGAGCTTGTGCTGGCGTATCAAGTTGAGTGATACGAAAACCCACGGCTCGAGCAAGCAGTTGGCTAGGAGAGCGTCCCAACCCCGGCATTTTGGGGAGTCTCCACATTAGCTTGCCGAGCAAGGATTCCGTGAGTATTGGATCGCTTTCGTCCGAGGAAGGTATGGAGCTCAAGCCCAGACCATGCCTGTATCTGATTATCGAGTCTATGAGGGCCTGAGGGATCGCGATGTTGTAGCCACGAAGATGACCTCGCATGATGAAGCGCGGATCGCTGGAACCTATCGATGAAAAGCACGCCATTGAAAAGTGACTACGCTCTGAGCGCCACTCTTTGAAGCTGAGGTAAAGGTGATAGCAGACCGAAAACACGAACAAACTACGCTCAGAAACCTTAGTGGCTGGCGTCAGGTCTGTGAGGTATTGAAGGTATTGCTGGGCTTGGGAGTCATCATGGCTACTGAACGGCGCTCGCGGTGCTTTATAAAGCTCGGAGCTTGACAGCCTGGGCTGTACACCTGAGTCCGAGCTTAAATACTTGAAGAATCGGTTAGTCACGTATCCAAGTACCGGATCTGCGATCGACTGTGCGAATGGCTTCCAATCTTCGTTATGGCGTTCGGTACCTTCATTGATGACAAATCTTGCCTTCCGAGCGCCAACCCAGGCCACCGGGGGCCGCGCGCAGAAGGATCTAAAGTCCCTGAGATCTTGTGCGGCAAAGTCGCTCAATGGCTTCCTTGCGATGCAAATCGCCCAGAGGACGAATTTTTCGAGGGACAACATGATGCTTGATTTACTGCGGATAGAAGCAGAAAGGGTATCGGCGTAGCGACAAAAATGCTCGTAGGTTTCGACTGCGCCTGTTTCGGCTGGGTACGAGGACAGGTAGTTCAAGATCAGGGTCGATTGGGATGTGGATGGCTCGTCGGCCCCGGCGTTACAGTTGGCTTTGGCACGATGTGCGGTTTCACCACGGTCTGTCAGGATTGATCTCGGGAACACCTTTACG
Source organism: Pseudomonas sp. UYIF39 (assembly GCF_029963765.1). Classification (GTDB taxonomy): domain Bacteria; phylum Pseudomonadota; class Gammaproteobacteria; order Pseudomonadales; family Pseudomonadaceae; genus Aquipseudomonas. Next base: position 541 of record NZ_JALBYU010000062.1, on the reverse strand, counting down.
TCCTTGAAGAGGTCGTTGTGAACTATGCACCGGCATCAATGTAGCGAAGTTAGCAGGTTTGGCAATCCTAAAAGACGAGCGCATGGCTAAGCGCAATATTTTTCCGTTTTGGTTACGACAGCAACGCCCAGCCGCCGAAAATGCGTTTCTAAAAAAAGTAGGAATTTCAAAGGTTAAGAGTGGCGGAAATTGGAGTCGAAAAATTTTTCCGTTTTGGTTACGACAGATAAGGACGGTACAAAAGTGGGATTGCGTCGACCAAGCCCCTGAACGTTCCGTTTTGATCCCGACTGTAGTCGGCCCGCATCTCAGGTATTACATGAGCTGTCAGGAGCAACACGTTGAGTAATAATCGTTTCCGGTGATGCGACAGGAATCCGTTTTGTTTTCAACGTTTACAAAGGCAGGGCATTCCGGTTAATTAGCGACGCTGACATGACAACCTTGGAAGAAGTTCCACTCAGACACATAATTTAACATAATATACATTATGCGAACCATCCTATACGGACGTGGGAGCGTGTGGTGGTCAGATTTGAAG
>NZ_JALBYU010000061.1 GCF_029963765.1 Pseudomonas sp. UYIF39 | reverse complement strand
TCGAACTTTCGGTTCGTTTCGTCTTCACACACCGCAATCTGGCGCTCTTTCGCTTTTCAGCTCGAAGTCAGCAAATTGCTTGGGTGTTATATGGTCAAGCCTCACGGGCAATTAGTATTGGTTAGCTCAACGCCTCACAGCGCTTACACACCCAACCTATCAACGTCGTAGTCTTCGACGGCCCTTCAGGGGACTCAAGGTCCCAGTGAGATCTCATCTTGAGGCTAGTTTCCCGCTTAGATGCTTTCAGCGGTTATCTATTCCGAACATAGCTACCCGGCAATGCCACTGGCGTGACAACCGGAACACCAGAGGTTCGTCCACTCCGGTCCTCTCGTACTAGGAGCAGCCCCTCTCAAATCTCAAACGTCCACGGCAGATAGGGACCGAACTGTCTCACGACGTTCTAAACCCAGCTCGCGTACCACTTTAAATGGCGAACAGCCATACCCTTGGGACCGGCTTCAGCCCCAGGATGTGATGAGCCGACATCGAGGTGCCAAACACCGCCGTCGATATGAACTCTTGGGCGGTATCAGCCTGTTATCCCCGGAGTACCTTTTATCCGTTGAGCGATGGCCCTTCCATACAGAACCACCGGATCACTAAGACCTACTTTCGTACCTGCTCGACGTGTCTGTCTCGCAGTCAAGCGCGCTTTTGCCTTTATACTCTACGACCGATTTCCGACCGGTCTGAGCGCACCTTCGTACTCCTCCGTTACTCTTTAGGAGGAGACCGCCCCAGTCAAACTACCCACCATACACTGTCCTCGATCCGGATAACGGACCTGAGTTAGAACCTCAAAGTTGCCAGGGTGGTATTTCAAGGTTGGCTCCACGCGAACTGGCGTCCACGCTTCAAAGCCTCCCACCTATCCTACACAAGCAAATTCAAAGTCCAGTGCAAAGCTATAGTAAAGGTTCACGGGGTCTTTCCGTCTAGCCGCGGATACACTGCATCTTCACAGCGATTTCAATTTCACTGAGTCTCGGGTGGAGACAGCGCCGCCATCGTTACGCCATTCGTGCAGGTCGGAACTTACCCGACAAGGAATTTCGCTACCTTAGGACCGTTATAGTTACGGCCGCCGTTTACCGGGGCTTCGATCAAGAGCTTCGCGTTAGCTAACCCCATCAATTAACCTTCCGGCACCGGGCAGGCGTCACACCCTATACGTCCACTTTCGTGTTTGCAGAGTGCTGTGTTTTTAATAAACAGTCGCAGCGGCCTGGTATCTTCGACCGGCATGGGCTTACGCAGTAAATGCTTCACCCTCACCGGCGCACCTTCTCCCGAAGTTACGGTGCCATTTTGCCTAGTTCCTTCACCCGAGTTCTCTCAAGCGCCTTGGTATTCTCTACCCAACCACCTGTGTCGGTTTGGGGTACGGTTCCTGGTTACCTGAAGCTTAGAAGCTTTTCTTGGAAGCATGGCATCAACCACTTCGTCACCCAAAGGGTAACTCGTCATCAGCTCTCGGCCTTAGAATCCCGGATTTACCTAAGATTCCAGCCTACCACCTTAAACTTGGACAACCAACGCCAAGCTGGCCTAGCCTTCTCCGTCCCTCCATCGCAATAACCAGAAGTACAGGAATATTAACCTGTTTTCCATCGACTACGCTTTTCAGCCTCGCCTTAGGGACCGACTAACCCTGCGTCGATTAACGTTGCGCAGGAAACCTTGGTCTTTCGGCGTGGGTGTTTTTCACACCCATTGTCGTTACTCATGTCAGCATTCGCACTTCTGATACCTCCAGCAAGCTTCTCAACTCACCTTCACAGGCTTACAGAACGCTCCTCTACCGCATCACCTAAGTGATACCCGTAGCTTCGGTGTATGGTTTGAGCCCCGTTACATCTTCCGCGCAGGCCGACTCGACTAGTGAGCTATTACGCTTTCTTTAAAGGGTGGCTGCTTCTAAGCCAACCTCCTAGCTGTCTAAGCCTTCCCACATCGTTTCCCACTTAACCATAACTTTGGGACCTTAGCTGACGGTCTGGGTTGTTTCCCTTTTCACGACGGACGTTAGCACCCGCCGTGTGTCTCCCATGCTCGGCACTTGTAGGTATTCGGAGTTTGCATCGGTTTGGTAAGTCGGGATGACCCCCTAGCCGAAACAGTGCTCTACCCCCTACAGTGATACATGAGGCGCTACCTAAATAGCTTTCGAGGAGAACCAGCTATCTCCGAGCTTGATTAGCCTTTCACTCCGATCCACAGGTCATCCGCTAACTTTTCAACGGTAGTCGGTTCGGTCCTCCAGTTAGTGTTACCCAACCTTCAACCTGCCCATGGATAGATCGCCCGGTTTCGGGTCTATTCCCAGCGACTAGACGCCCTATTAAGACTCGCTTTCGCTACGCCTCCCCTATTCGGTTAAGCTCGCCACTGAAAATAAGTCGCTGACCCATTATACAAAAGGTACGCAGTCACCCAACAAAGTGGGCTCCCACTGCTTGTACGCATACGGTTTCAGGATCTATTTCACTCCCCTCTCCGGGGTTCTTTTCGCCTTTCCCTCACGGTACTAGTTCACTATCGGTCAGTCAGTAGTATTTAGCCTTGGAGGATGGTCCCCCCATATTCAGACAAAGTTTCTCGTGCTCCGTCCTACTCGATTTCATGACTAAGAGATTTTCGCGTACAGGGCTATCACCCACTATGGCCGTACTTTCCAGAACGTTCCGCTAATCTCAAAGCCACTTAAGGGCTAGTCCCCGTTCGCTCGCCACTACTAAGGGAATCTCGGTTGATTTCTTTTCCTCAGGGTACTTAGATGTTTCAGTTCCCCTGGTTCGCTTCTTAAGCCTATGTATTCAGCTTAAGATACCTAACTTATGTTAGGTGGGTTCCCCCATTCAGACATCTCCGGATCAAAGTCTGTTTGCCGACTCCCCGAAGCTTTTCGCAGGCTACCACGTCTTTCATCGCCTCTGACTGCCAAGGCATCCACCGTATGCGCTTCTTCACTTGACCATATAACCCCAAGCAATCTGGTTATACTGTGAAGACGACATTCGCCGAAAATTCGATAATACTCAATTAAGAGCAACTCACAAATTTTACCTTAGCCTGATCCGTTACCAGTGAAAGTAACGTCCAGTCTATCTTTCTATCACATACCCAAATTTTTAAAGAACGATCTAATCAAAGACTAGAAATCAACATTCACCATCTCACGATGGAATGCTCATTTCTAAGCTTTCTACTCTATCGTCTTCTTCAATGAATCAAGCAATTCGTGTGGGAACTTATGGAGCAGCTGATGTCGTCGATTAAGGAGGTGATCCAGCCGCAGGTTCCCCTACGGCTACCTTGTTACGACTTCACCCCAGTCATGAATCACACCGTGGTAACCGTCCTCCCGAAGGTTAGACTAGCTACTTCTGGTGCAACCCACTCCCATGGTGTGACGGGCGGTGTGTACAAGGCCCGGGAACGTATTCACCGCGACATTCTGATTCGCGATTACTAGCGATTCCGACTTCACGCAGTCGAGTTGCAGACTGCGATCCGGACTACGATCGGTTTTCTGGGATTAGCTCCACCTCGCGGCTTGGCAACCCTCTGTACCGACCATTGTAGCACGTGTGTAGCCCAGGCCGTAAGGGCCATGATGACTTGACGTCATCCCCACCTTCCTCCGGTTTGTCACCGGCAGTCTCCTTAGAGTGCCCACCATTACGTGCTGGTAACTAAGGACAAGGGTTGCGCTCGTTACGGGACTTAACCCAACATCTCACGACACGAGCTGACGACAGCCATGCAGCACCTGTCTCAATGCTCCCGAAGGCACCAATCCATCTCTGGAAAGTTCATTGGATGTCAAGGCCTGGTAAGGTTCTTCGCGTTGCTTCGAATTAAACCACATGCTCCACCGCTTGTGCGGGCCCCCGTCAATTCATTTGAGTTTTAACCTTGCGGCCGTACTCCCCAGGCGGTCAACTTAATGCGTTAGCTGCGCCACTAAGAGCTCAAGGCTCCCAACGGCTAGTTGACATCGTTTACGGCGTGGACTACCAGGGTATCTAATCCTGTTTGCTCCCCACGCTTTCGCACCTCAGTGTCAGTATCAGTCCAGGTGGTCGCCTTCGCCACTGGTGTTCCTTCCTATATCTACGCATTTCACCGCTACACAGGAAATTCCACCACCCTCTACCATACTCTAGCTTGTCAGTTTTGAATGCAGTTCCCAGGTTGAGCCCGGGGATTTCACATCCAACTTAACAAACCACCTACGCGCGCTTTACGCCCAGTAATTCCGATTAACGCTTGCACCCTCTGTATTACCGCGGCTGCTGGCACAGAGTTAGCCGGTGCTTATTCTGTCGGTAACGTCAAGACACCAACGTATTAGGTTAATGCCCTTCCTCCCAACTTAAAGTGCTTTACAATCCGAAGACCTTCTTCACACACGCGGCATGGCTGGATCAGGCTTTCGCCCATTGTCCAATATTCCCCACTGCTGCCTCCCGTAGGAGTCTGGACCGTGTCTCAGTTCCAGTGTGACTGATCATCCTCTCAGACCAGTTACGGATCGTCGCCTTGGTGAGCCATTACCTCACCAACTAGCTAATCCGACCTAGGCTCATCTGATAGCGCAAGGCCCGAAGGTCCCCTGCTTTCTCCCGTAGGACGTATGCGGTATTAGCGTCCGTTTCCGAGCGTTATCCCCCACTACCAGGCAGATTCCTAGGCATTACTCACCCGTCCGCCGCTCGCCACCAGGTACAAGTACCCGTGCTGCCGCTCGACTTGCATGTGTTAGGCCTGCCGCCAGCGTTCAATCTGAGCCATGATCAAACTCTTCAGTTCAAACATCTTTGGGTTTTTAAGAAACCCTAAACTTGGCTCAGCAATCGTTGGTTACATCTTTGATTTCTCGCGGAGTAACTTGTGATGCTGATAATCTTGTTGACTATCAGTCTGACTCCACAAGCACCCACACGAATTGCTTGATTCAGTTGTTAAAGAGCGGTTGGTTAAGATCTTTCGTCTCAACCGAGGCGCGCA
>NZ_JALBYU010000060.1 GCF_029963765.1 Pseudomonas sp. UYIF39 | reverse complement strand
CAAAAACCGAAGAAAACCTTAAAACCGTGTCCGGGATCAGTTGACCACTACAAATCGCCTTGAAATAAATATCGGCGCTATTTGTTCCAAGAAGAAACTCGTGTAGCGCCCTACTCGGAGCGTGTGTGATGACTTGGAAAATTGCCGTTTTACCTGCGACCGCCGGCATCATCGGTGTGCTATTGGGCCTATCGATTGTTGCGCACGCAGATTCAACTCCTGGTGCAGACGCGGAAGGATCGCCTGTGTTCGGAGTCAAACTTCCTGAAGGCTATCGTAATTGGCAGTTTGTCAGCATTGCTCATGAAGAAGGTGAGAAGCCCGACATCCGCGTGATCTTGGGAAATGACATAGCTATGAAGGCTTACAGGGAAGGGACTCTGCCATTTCCGGATGGCACGATCATCGCGAGATTGGCCTACAAATACGAATCCTCTCCACAAAATAATGCCGTGTTTGGTAGAGATCAGTCATTCGTCGCTGGAGAGCCAACGAACGTTCAGATCGAGGTTAAAGACTCTAAGCGTTACGCAAGTACAGGTGGGTGGGGGTATGGGCAGTTTGAAAATGGAAAGCCCAACCCAAGTGAAAAAATCGTGAATAGCTGCTTCGCCTGCCACACGAAATTGCCTCCTGCGACGGATTTGATCTTCACTAAATACTCTCAGTGATGAGCGGTTTTTTTTAGGATGCCCCATGTGGTTTATTTGAGCCGTTTTAGGGCTAGATAGCTTCTATCCTTGTAGGCGTCAATTAGCATAGGAGGCCATCGCTTAGAGGGGATGACGTGGGTTGCAACGAGATAGATCCAACGTACAAAGCAGAAGCGGCTTTCTTCGGCCTTGGCTAGGCAGTGAGCCTTGGTTGCAATACCCGGCATTGCCGGAAAATTCCAGTGCTGGGTTGCCGCTGGGTCCCCTCATGAATCCGTCGGGGCCATATGTAAGATGCTGATGTTCTCTGGCCTCTGATGCGGACCATCAGACCCCCTTTTGACCTTTTTTACCTATGGTCTCCTGCACTAATTCGACGAAAGCCACCGACGCCGCATTGTGATAATTATTTTTGCGTCTTAGCAACGATGCTCCACGTTGAGGCGCCTTGTCTTTCATCTCTAGCTTGTGCAGTGCCCGATCTTGCGTGGCGATGGGCTCTGGAAGGATAGTGGCAACGCCAGTGTGACGAATGACCTCCAGTAGTGTGTTTACTGAGTTCACCTCAATCACCACTTTGGGGGTGATCTTTGCTTTAGTGAAATACTCATCAATACATACCCGGGTAGCGAAATCTGGAGTCAATAATGCAAAATCCAATTCGGCAACCTGTTCAGTTGTTAATGCTTTCCGGCAGTCGTACAACGGGTGCTCACGCCCGACCATCAGCGCCAACGTTTCGACAAATGCTGGAATTGATTCCAGGTCAGGATTTCTAAAATGATCAAAAGCGATGGCGATATCCAGTGAGTCATCAGCAAGCCCCATTTCAATGTCGTCCATAGACAGCTCGAAAATTTCTAGATGGATATTGGGAAATCTAGCTGTGTAATCACGGACAATTGGCCCCACTAGATACGCCATGAAAGTCGGGGTCATGGCCAGTCTTAGAGTACCGCGCGACAGGTCCTTCACATCGTGAAGCGCCCGCTTGCCTGCTGCTAATTCTACGAGCACGCGGCGGGCACATTCGATATACGCCTGGCCAGCATCTGTAGGCGTAACTGTTCGCGAGGTACGATCAAATAGCACAACGCCGAGCGTTTCTTCTAACTGGCGGATCTGTTGCGAAAGAGTAGGTTGAGAAACGTGGAGAACCTCGGCCGCCCGCGTGAAGCCGCCGTTATCAGCGACCGCTAACAGATAGCGTAAATGTCTTAGCAGCATCGCATGAACCACTCGTAGGTGAGGTAGATAGCCAGCAGTGTAATCGACTAGGGCGCTGTGAGGTCGTTATGGCCGAGCGCATCAATTTAGGATCCATCCTGCGAACCTTTAGAGATGCGATCCGAGCTAATCAGCCGACCCACGGCATCGTGATTAGAAGACCTAAAGGTGGGCATCCAAACCTGACTCTTAAGAAACCATGACCGGTGTACGTAACGTGACGAACTCCTCAGCTGAGGTAGGATGCACGCCTATGGTTTCATCGAATAGGCGCTTGGTTGCTCCTGCTTTGAGCGCGATCGCTAAACCTTGAATAATTTCACCGGCGTCAGGGCCAACCATGTGGACCCCCAATACCTTATCGGTACGAGCGTCGACTACCAATTTCATGAGCGTCTTTTCGGAAGACTCGGTCAGGGTCAATTTCATTGGACGGAAGCGGCTTTCGAAGATGGTCACCCTGAAACCTTCCGCTATCGCCTGCTCTTGGGTAAGGCCAACGGTACCAATGCTCGGCTGGCTGAAAACCGCGGTCGGGATGTGCCGGTAGTCGACGGGACGATACTGCTCAGGTTTAAACAAGCGTCGAGCGATTGCTGATCCCTCCGCCGTTGCAACCGGCGTCAACTGGACACCACCAATCACATCGCCAAGTGCCAGGATTGAAGGCTCACGTGTTTCGAAATTTTCGTTAACCGAGATATAGCCTGCATCGTTAAGCTCTACAAAGGTGTTTTCCAGCCCCAAATTGTCGAGCATTGGCCGTCGACCTGTGGCGTAAAAAATACTGTCTGTCTCCAACTGACGACCGTCTTCAAGCGTCGCGAGGAGGCTTCCGTCTGGCTGTTTGGCGATCTGGACGATATTCGTTTTGAATTCCAGCTGCACACCGTTTTTGGTCAGTTCTTCAGCCAAATGAGTTCGGACCGCTTGATCGAACCCTCGTAAGAACAGGTCACCGCGGTACAGCAGTCGTGTATCGGAGCCCAGGCCATTGAAAATGCCAGCGAATTCAACGGCGATGTAACCTCCACCAACAACCAGTACCCGCTTAGGCAGCCGTTTCAGAAAGAATGCCTCATTGGACGTGATCGCATGCTCACGCCCAGGGATATCGGGTATCTGCGGCCAACCACCAGTTGCAATCAAAATTTGCTTGGCGCTATAGCGCTTACCGTTGACTTCCACATGATGGGCATCAGTGAGCCGCGCGTGACCTTCGAATAGAGTGACACCGCTGTTACTCAGCAGCTTGCGATATACGCCGTTGAGTCTTTCTATCTCACGATTCTTGTTAGCAATAAGAGTTTCCCAGTCGAACTGCGCTTCTCCGGTACTCCAACCAAAGCCCTTAGCCTGTTCAAAATCGTCTGAAAAGTGGGCACCGTACACGAGCAGCTTTTTCGGTACGCACCCCACGTTTACGCAAGTACCGCCTAGGTAGCGGCTTTCAGCAACCGCCACTTTGGCGCCAAAGTCCGCGGAAAACCGAGCCGCCCGTACGCCGCCCGAGCCAGCACCAATAACAAACAGATCGAAGTCGTAAGTCATCTTAGTTCCCTGATGGGGTTATACATCGCTAGATTATGAAAAGTGTTTAGGGGCGATACGGCGCTTCAGTACGTGCATAAGCCGATTGAAAAAGTGCGAGGGCTCAGCGTTATGCATGACCTGATAGCAGTTCGTTTGTTGCCACGAAACTCCAGACGGCATGCCATGGATCATCATCATTTGCGGTAGCAAAAAACTACTTTCGTGCTCGCGCATAGGGAGGCCGGATTTATCGGCATCCAAATCTGTGCAGTTACGGAACGTTTTGTCGAGCATTTCGGAACTCCTAGAACGGAGAACTCTGAGGGAAGTCTCGAATGAGAACATCCCTTCAGTTTCCCCTTCTAATTGGTTTATGAGAAGGAGCAAAAATCTGATGACTCCATTCAGTTGAATGAAATAATCCCGCAAGGGCCGGAACTTGCGGCCCCACCGATTTGCAAAACAGGCACGAGAGTTCGTCTATCGACCAACGGCGTGCCCGGGGCTTGCCAGAGCACCTTGTTATGGCAAGCCTATCCATTGTTGCGTCGGCTCTTTTGACGCAAGGCATCTGCTGATCTGGGTAGTTGGTTGCAAGAGCTGACGTGCCGAATCCGCGATCATTACTACCGCTCCTGCAAGCATCAATACATCTTTGAGCACCAGCCTCCCTCCACCGGATAGGTAAGGAAAACCATATTGAGCATCACCAATATTCGACACCCAAGCCTCGGGAGTTGTGATCAAAAACGACAGCGTTACTAGAGGTGTTAGGAAAGCGAGTATTGCACCCACCATGCCCAACCGGCGTGAGAAGGCGTAGGTGAGGACCATTAGGCCGATGAGAATTTCAACGGTACCAAGGCCGTCTGAAAACGCGTAGGTGTGGTTCTGCGTCTGCCATGCGCGTTTCGCAGGGTCGAGTTGACCTTCGTGAGTCAGGTGGTCTTTGTATTCGGTCGGATGTTCATAGAAGAACGACATAACCGGGCTGTTAGCCACAAATGGTGTAATGCTATCCGCTTCGTACGGGGCAAATTTCAACGCCCCAATCCAAATGAATATGATGGCAACAGCGATCCGAATCAGGTGAACGCCCAAGCTATCAAGCTTGCTGGCTTTCTGAAGCGCCGATTGTAGTGAGGACTGGTAACTCATGGCTAAAATCCTTTGGTGGAATGTAAGTTTAGATGGAGTTCAAACGATTGGTTACTGAGGTGTCTCAACACGCAACGCGCGAGTTGAGCGCCTCATTCAGTCCGCTTTCCTCCTCTAGTTGAGCCAGATCGTCGTATCCCCCGACGTGCCAGTTACCAAAGAAAATCTGCGGTACCGTCCGGCGTCCGCTGCGGTTGATCATCTCAACTCGTTTTTCTACTGACGTCACTTCAATCTCATTGAACTGGATTCCTTTTTTGGCAAACAAGCGTCTTGCTGCTTGGCAATAGGGGCAGGTGGCGGTAGCGTACATGGTGACAGTAAGCATATTTTTAACTCCAATAGTGTGTGAATTGAACTGCGGTTAAATAGAGTCGGCATTCATGGCACATGGCGGACAATAACGCCTGGTAGTGATAATCGGCTCTTAGTTGGAGCAGCCGGTACCCATTACGCTATATCCAAGAATATGAATTTTGCCTTCAGAGTCTTTGTAGGTTATTTCTGCCAAGGTAGGGCCGCAAACATCCGCTATCGGGGAAATGTTCACCACCTTAGAGATGTCTAGTGTGCCGTCTCACAAATAAAGCTCCTCATGCCTGTGAGACCATTGCCTCA